>NZ_LT629775.1:7244984-8572468 GCF_900105395.1 Streptomyces sp. TLI_053 | reverse complement strand
GCCGGCTGGAGCCGGGTGACCTGACCGCCTTCCTGCTGTACGTGCACCGGCTCTACGACCCGATCGACGAGCTGGCGAGCTTCGCCAACGCCTTCGCCGCCGCCTCGGCCGGCCTGGAGAGGATCGGCGCCCTGCTGGCGGAGCGGGCCCCGCTGCCCGAACCGGGCCGGCCGCGCGCGCTGCCGGCCGCGGCGGCGCCGGGAGCGGTCCGCTTCGAGCGGGTGCGGTTCGGGTACGCGCAGGGCGCCCCGCCGGTCCTCGCGGGCCTGGACCTCGACCTCGCGCCGGGCCGCACCGTCGCCCTGGTCGGCACCACGGGGGCCGGGAAGTCGACCATCGCGAAGCTGCTCGCCCGGTTCTACGACCCGACGGCCGGCCGGATCACGCTGGACGGCGTGGACCTCAGGGACCTCGCCGACCCGGAGCTGCGCGGCGCCGTCTCGATGGTCACCCAGGAGGCGTTCCTGTTCTCCGGCTCGGTCGCCGACAACATCGCGCTGGGCCGCCCGGGCGCCGACCGGGCCCAGGTCCGCGCCGCCGCCGAGGCGGTCGGGGCGGACGCGTTCATCGGCCGGCTGCCCGACGGCTACGACACCGACGTCCACAAGCGCGGCGCCGCCCTCTCCGCGGGACAGCGCCAACTCATCGCGCTGGCCCGGGTGATGCTGACCTCGCCGCGGGTCCTCATTCTCGACGAGGCGACCTCCGCGATGGACACCCCGACCGAACGGGCCGTGCACGACGCGCTCGCCCGGGTGCTGGCCGGCCGCAGTGCCCTGCTGATCGCGCACCGGTTGTCGACGCTGGCGATCGCCGACCGCGTCCTGGTGATCGAGGGCGGCGCCGTCGTCGAGGACGGCCCGCCCGGCGAACTCGCCGACGGCGGCGGCCGCTTCGCCGAGCTGTGCGCCGCCTGGGCCGCGGCGACCGGCCCCGGCGAGCCGCCGCCCGCCGCACCGGCCACCGCCGCACCGCCCACCTCCGCGCCCACCGGCCCGGCGCGAACCGTCCAGGCGCGAACCGGCAACCCGCAGACGAAAGGGAGCACATGAAGCGACTGAGGGGCACCCTCCCCCAGGACGCCCCGCACGCCCGCGATCCGGAACCGCTCGGCCGCTCCCACCGGGACGGCCTGGAGCCCGCCGCCGCGGACCGGATCTGGGACGTCTGCGTGATCGGCAGCGGCGCCAGCGGCGCGGTCGCGGCCGAGCGGCTGGTCCGCCAGGGCCTGGACGTCCTGATGATCGAGGAGGGCTACCGGCTGCCGCCCGGACTGGGTCACGACGAGTTGGACGACCTGAGCCGGCAGGCCGTCGCCCGCGACGGGGACGGCGGCTGGAACGACGGCGGCTGGCCGTGGAGCACCACCAATCTGGGCGGTGGGACGGTCTTCTACGGCGGCGCGTCCTGGCGCTACCGGCCGTTCGACTTCGACCCGGGCGAGCTGATCCGCACCGACGGCCTCGACGTCCGCTGGCCGTACACCCTCGCCGACCTGGTGCCCTACTACGAGGTGCTGGAGCGACGGCTGGGGGTGTGCGGCGGCGACCACGAACCGGTGCCGCGCGGCCGGGGTCACAGCCGGGGCCCGGCACACCCGCCGACCGCCGCCGCCGAGGTGCTGCACGAGGCGGGCACGGCCCTCGGCTACCGGCCGTTCCCCACCCCACTGGCTATCAACCGGAGCCCCCACGAAGGACGTTCGGCCTGCACCCGGGCGACGCTCTGCGTCAGCCACCAGTGCCCGACCGGCGCCAAGGGCGACGTGGTCGCGGTGTTCCTGGCCCCGTTGGCCGACCGGCCCGGCTTCGCCCTGCGCACCGGTGTCCGGGCCCTGGAACTCGAACAGGACGGCCCGGACGGGGTGTCCGCGGTGCGCTGCCTGGACCGGCTGACCCGCACCCCGCACCGGATCAGGGCGCGCGCCTTCGTGCTCGCCTGCAACGCCGTACAGAGCGCGGCCCTGCTGCTGCGCTCCCGCGGCCGACGCACCCCGGACGGGGTGGGGAACGAGAACGGCCTGGTCGGGCGCGGCCTGTGCCTGAAGCTCAGCGAGTACGTGACCGGCACCGTGCCCGCGCCGGCCGACACCCTGGCGGACCCGGCCGCGCACACCGGGCCGTTCTCCACCATCGCCTTCCTGGACCACTACCTGGACCCGGAGTGCCCGACCGGGGTCGGCGGGCTGATCTACGAGTCCCGCACCGACCAGCCGCACAAGCTGGTGCGGGACGCGCTGGAGCTCCGGGTGGAGACCATCCTGGCCGACCACCCGAACCTGGACAACCGGGTCGGCCTCTCCCCGCACCTCGACGAGGACGGCCTGCCCGCCGTCGTCATCGACTACACGCCGGACCCGCGCGACCTCGCCCGGCTCGACCACATGGCCGGCCGCTGCGAGCGGCTGCTGCGGCAGGCCGGGGCGGCGGGCGTGCGCCGCAAGGCCAGCGGGTTCGCCCAGGGCAGCAGCCATCTGCACGGCACCTGCCGGGCCGGCGAGGACCCGAGGAGTTCGGTCGTCGACGGCTGGGGCCGGGTGCACACCGCGCCCAACGTCTTCGTCGTCGACGGCAGCTTCATGCCGTACCCCGGCGGCCTCAACCCCACCCTGACCATCCAGGCGCACGCCCTGCGCAGTGCGCGGGCGGTCGCCTTCCACCTGGCGGCCGCACGCGCCGCCACCGCCTGAGCGGCCCCGGCCGCACCACGAGGAGAGCTGATGACCACCGCCGAGCAGAGCTGGCCGCCGCGCACCCGACAGGTGCGCCTCTACCGCAACATCGTCGTCGACGGCGCCTGCAACATCCGCTGCACCTACTGCGAGGTGAAGAAGGCCAAGGTCGACCAGGCCGCCACGATCGCCTCGCTGGACCGCATCTTCGCCGAGTACGAGCCCGACTCGGTGCTCTTCCGGGTGGAGTCCGACGGCGAGATCACGCTCTACCGCAAGATCGTCGACCACCTGCAGCGCCGGGCCGCGGAGGGCTACCGGATCGAGGTGCTCAGCAACGGCACCAAACTGCCCACCGCCCTGGCCGGCCGGCCCGATCTGCTCTGGGTCTTCTCGGTGGACGGCCACACCGCCGAGATGAACGCCAAGCGCGGGCTGAGCCAGCAGCAGGTGGACCGGATCATCGACGCCGCGGTGGACCTCGGCGCCGAACTCCAGTCCGTGTACTGGGGCCAACCGATCGAGCAGGTCAACGCCTACATCGACCTGCTCGCGGAGCGCGGCTACCGGGGACTGCTGCACTTCATGCCGCTGCTGGCGTTCAAGGGCCGGCCGCTGGAGGTCGACCTGCGGTACCAGGACCTGCACCCGGCGGAGTTCCTCGCACCCCCGGAGTACTTCCGCCGGTGGAACCACATCTTCGAGACCGGCACCCGGGACGCGGTCTGCGACCAGATCACCAACGGCTACAACTACCAGGTGACCGGCGAGCAGATCCGCATGGTCAAGTGCGACTGCTACTCGGTGCCCAAGCACCTGTTCCACGCCTTCGGCGCGCCCCGCGAGTACGACAACTGGCCGTGCGGGACGTGCATCGCCAACCAGGAGTTCAACAACTCGCGCAGCCGGATGCAGATCCCCCAGGGCCGCATCCCGCTGCCGCTGGTATGACCGGCCACCGGCGGTTCGTGCTGGTCCGGCACGCGCAGGCGAGCGTCAACGTGCTGCGGGACGACGACCTGATGCCCGGCTTCGACCCGGACGCCGACCTCACCGCGCTCGGCCGGCGCCAGGCCGCCGCACTGGGCGCGCACCTGAGGCGCGGCAGCGCCCGCTGGGCCGCACCGCGGCTGTCCGACTGGCGGCTGATCAGCAGCCCGCAGCGCCGGGCCGCCCGAACCGCCCAGGTGCTCTCCGACGCCCTCGGACTGCCGTCGGAGCACGACACCCGACTGGCGGAGGTCGGCGCCCCCGAACGGTTCCCCCGCCCGCTGCGGGTGCACGAGTGGGACGCCGTGCTGGAACAGCGCCTGCTCCGACCGGACGAGCGGATCGCCGGGGTGGAGAGCTGGACGGCGCAGCGGGCCCGGGTGCGGGAGTTCCTCGCCGCCTGCGGCGGGCCGCCGGAGCGGCGGGGCGGCCTGGTGCTGGTCTCCCACGCGGAGACCATCCAGGCCCTGCTGTTCGAGCTGCTCGGCCTGGGTGACGAACTGCTGCGCACGGTCCGGTTCAGGATCAGCAACACGGGTGTCTTCATCGTGGACAGGACGGAGGAGGAATGCAGCTCTCTGGTGGTGGCGAACTCCAAGGCGCACCTGGCGCGGACCGCATGACACGGCTGCTGGTCGTGAAGTGCCTCAGCGACGAGACCGGGGACGACCCCGGGGAGATCGCGGAGGCCGGGTACCTGGAGGTGAACGCCCGGGAGTTCGTCAAGATCGTCAACCGGCTGGAGTCCTACTTCGACTGCTCGCTCGACCTGCTCGGCGCCCCCGCGGACCGGTTCGACGTGGACGAGCTGGTGGCCCGGCTGGTCCTCCGGACCGCGGGGGCGGGCCGTGCCTGACACGCCGCGGGCTCCCCGGGCCCTCTTCGAGATCTACGACGAGGGCTTCGACAGCGACACCTGGGGCGGGGTCGAGACCGCCCTGTGGTACCTGACCGAACACCTCCGGCGGTGCCGGGTGGAGGTCCGCTTCTACCGCTCGGCGCAGGCCCCCGACCCGGCGGCGCTGGCCCGGCTGACCCGGCAGGACCGGGCCGACGCGGTGTTCCCGCTGGTGGACAGCCCGGTGTTCCGGGGCACCGAGTGGGCGCGCTTCCCGGACCTGTACCGCAGGGTGGTGCGGATCTGGCACGACGTCAGCCTGCTGGCGCCCGGCATGACCGCACCGCCGCACTGCCTGCGGCACGGGCAGTCGGTGGGCGGGGGGACGGTGGCCCGAGGATCCGTCGTCGGGGGGTCCGGCTCTGTGGACGGGGGGACGGTGGCCGGAGGATCCGTGGTCGGGGGGTCCGGCTCTGTGGACGGGGGGACGGTGGACGGCTGCCCGGCCCGGGCCGCGCACCCCGAGGGACCGATGCGCGAGGTGTTCCTGCGCGACCGGTCCTGGACCCGCTGCTTCCCGGACCGCCACTACATCCCCTGGGCCGCGGACCACGTGCCCGCCGCCGACCTGCGGGACCCGGTCGGCCCGGTGGTCCTGCACCTGGGGAAGATCCCCGCCGAGGACGCCCACCGCTGCCTGCGCCGCCTCGCCGCGGCCGACCTCCCGCTGCGGATCGTCCTCACCACCTGGTCCCGGACGGGCCGGGAGATGCGGGACGAACTGCGCCGGCACCGGCTTGCCGGACGGATCGAGGTGATCGACTCCTACGACATCCGCTCGGACTGGAAGCGGGTGCTCGGCGGCGCCCGGCTGCTCGTCCTGCCGTCGGTCTTCCATGAGACCTTCAACTTCCTGGCCGCCGAGGCGGTCCAGCTCGGGGTCCCGGTCTGCGCGCTCGGCAGCAGCGGCAGCCTGCCCCGGTTCGCCTCGCTGCTCGCGGACAGCGTCGACGAGCTGAGCGAGCTGGTCGCCGCGGGTGCGGCCCCGCCGCCCCGCCCGCGGCCCGGCCTCGGCTGGCACGATGTCGCGCTGCGGTACGCCGACCTGATCGGTGCGGGGGTGTCCGATGACCTCTGATCCGCGGGCCGGTGGTGCGCAGGTCGTTGCCGCACGGGCCGGTGGTGCGCAGGTCGTTGCCGCACGGGCCGGTGGTGCGCAGGCCGGTGGTGCGCGGGCCGGTGGTGCCGCGCGGGCCGGTGACCTGGTCGACCGGCTGCGGGACGGGCGGACCCTGCTGGTCTCCCCGCACCCCGACGACATCGCCTACTCCGTCGGTGGCCTGCTGGCCCTGGCCGGACCGCTGCCCCGGGCCACCCTGCTCACCGTCTTCACCCGCTCCGCCTGGGCCCTGCCGAGGCGACTGCGGAAGGCCGGCCCGCAGGTGGTCGGGGCCCGCCGCCGCACCGAGGAACTGCGCTACTGCCGGCTGCGCGGGCTGGCCGACTACCGTCCGCTCGGCCTCGACGACGCGAGCCTGCGCGGCTACGACGACGTCGGCGAACTGACCGCGGATCCGGCGGCCGACCCGGTCGGACCCGCCCTCACCGCCGCCCTGGTGCCCGCGCTGCGCGACACCGCGGCGGACACCGTGCTCGCGCCCGCCGCCGTCGGCGGCCACGTCGACCACCTGCTGGTGCACCGGGCCGTCCGCGCCGCCGGCCTGCCGTCCGCCACCGTGCTCTGGTACGAGGACCTCCCGTACGCGGGACAGCACCCCGCGCCGCAGGTGCGCCGGACGCTCGCCGAGGAGCGCGGGCTGACCCTGCGGCACACGGTGGAGATCTCCGGGGTGCTGGCGCACAAGGTCCGCGGCATGTACGTGTACGGGAGCCAGACCGACGACGAGTGCGTGCGCCAGGCCCTCGGACACGCCCGCCGCTGCGCCGCCGACGGGCGCGGCGCGGTCGAGCGGCTCTGGGCGCTGCCCGAGGAGGCCGACCGATGACCGCCACCGGTCGGCCCACCGACCGGCCCACCCCAGGACGTGCCGTCGGACCCTCCGCCGGTCGGCGGCGGTCAGGACAGGGCGGCCACCCGGTCGGCCAGCTCCGCCAGCCGGGCACGGATCCGCTCCGCCGTCGCCGGCCCTGGTGCGAGGCAGCGGCGCAGCCAGGACTTGGCGTTGAGGAGCAGCGCCTCCCCACCCAGCCGCAACGCGCCCGTGAAGACCGCGTCGTCGTCCAGCGCCGTGCGCAGATCCGCCAGCGCCTCGCCGGTCAGGCCGTTCTCGACCACGAAGGAGGCCACCTCGGACTCCAGCCGACCCGCCCCGCCCCACACCCAGTCGAGGCCGAAGCGGCGGACGGCCGGCGGGCCGTCCGGCTCCCCCTCCGGGTCCTCGGGCGGGGGCCCGGCCGGGGCGAGCTGCCAGTGCCAGTCCTGGTGCGAGTACGGCAGCGAGGTCCGCAGCAGTCGGCCGTCGGCCCCGCCGAGCCTCGCGTGGCCGGGCACGTGGCGGCGCAGCCAGGCCTCGTCGACCGGCAGCGGGCCGCCGACCAGGTCCCGCAGCCTCGCCAGGGCCCGGCGCAGCGCGTCCTGCGGGTCGTACCCGGCCTCCGGGGCGACCCGGCCGAGGTCGCCGAGCCGCTGCTGCGACCGCCAGCCGCGGACCACGGTGGCGAGCACCTGGCGCCGGTGCGCCGGGTCCAGCGCCGGGAGTCCGTCCGCGAGCGGCCGCAGCCCCGGCTCGTGGTCGGTCACCAGGTAGCCGTCGACGTAGCGGAACGCCGGTGCGGGTCCGCCCCATTCTGCGAGTGCCGCCGCGCACTGGGCGCCGTGCGCGCCGGTGCCGGCGAACCGGAAGTGCCGGGTGTGTGCCGGGCCGACGACGGTGAACGGCGTGGCCCGCGGACTGATCCGGTGCGGACCGCCGGGCCGGCCTGCCGGGCCGGGGCCGGTCGGGTAGCGGGTCAGGAACGGGCCCCGGAAGGGCTCCACCCGCAGGTCCCGGTCGTCGGCGGTGAGCGGCACCCCGGCGGCGCGGATCCGGGCCAGCAGGCGCGGCCGGTCGGCCGGTGCGAGCAGCTGCCACAGCCGCTCGCGGCCCGGGTGGACGGGCGGGACCGAGGCGATGGTGCGCAGGGCTCCCGGCCCGACCCGGTACAGCCGGCCCGGGGACGCGAGAAGGACCTCGGGCCGACCGGGCAGCCGCCGGACGAGGGCGGCCCGCACCGCGCGGGCGGTGTCGCCGGTGTCGGGCTGGTCGTCGACGGCCACCACGAGGGTGCCGGTCGGCAGCGTCGTGGGCAGCCGGTCGAGTTCGGCCTCGGGCAGAGTGATCCCGTCCGGGAGGCGAAGCGGGCGCAGGGTGGTCCAGGGTGCCGCGGTGCGGCCGGCGGCGGCGACCGCGGCGGCCCAGAACGGCGCCAGGTAGGAGCCTCCGGTGCGTATTCCGACCACCAGGACGGGGCGGGGGCGGGCGTGCCCGGCCAGCCAGTCCTCGGCCTGACGGTACGTCAGCTCCGGGTCGGCCAGGTCGTAGGCGTGGCACTCGGGGGTCTTCCAGTCGGTGGCGTGCCGCAGCAGGGCGCCACCGGCCGGGTCGGCGACCGTCTCCGGTGCGGACCAGAGGAGGTCGGTCAGCCCGGCCGCGACGGCCGCGGCCCGGCCGAGCAGAGTGTGCGTCGCCGTCCGCACGGGCACCCGGTCGAGGTCGCCGCCGTCCGCGGCGAGCGCCGCCAAATCCGCACAGCAGGCTCGCAGTTCGTCCAGCACGGCCAGAACAGCCGGTCCGGTCGGCCCGGTCGGCCCGACCTGTCCGACGCGCCCGACCTGTCCGACCTGTCCGACCGGCGCGAGATGTCCGGCACCCGGACAGGCCAGGGCGTCCGCCAGGACCTGCTCCAGCAGGCACCCGCAGGCGTACGCGGCCGCCGCCCCGCCGTCCCGCCGGGCCTGCTCCAGGGCCGCCCGGTGCAGGGCGGGCACCGCCGGCCACGGCGGTGGCGGAAATGCTCCCGATCCGGCCACGACAGCCTCCCTGTGAACCTCGGGGACAGATTTCCCGGCGACTCTGCCCGGATTTCCCAGATTTCCTCAACTCCCCTTCGAGAAAGCGGTCGACAATGACGCGAATTCCCTCCGTCCTGGCCGAAAGGCCGACCTGTCCGCGCACTCCCGACGGCATTCCCCGGGTATTCACCGCCGCCCGCGGCGGCTATCTCACGGACGATTCCGGAAAGAGCTGGATCGACTTCGACAACGCCCGGGGATCGGTGACGCTCGGTCACGGCGACCCGGAGGTCGCCGCCGCCGTGGCCCGGGCCGCGGCCGGCGAGTCCGGTTCCGCGACCGGCTGGAACGCGCGGGTCGACACCGTCACCGGCCGGCTGCGGGAGCTGTGCGGGGGCGAGGTGGTCGGACTGTTCCGGTCGGGCACCGCGGCTGTCCGGGCGGCCGTGCTGGCGGTCCGTGAGTCCGTCGGCCGACCGCTGGTGCTGAGCGCCGGCTACCACGGCTACGACCCGATGTGGCGCCCGGCCGGCACACCCGGAGAGCCGAACGCGGACGGGATCGCCGACTTCTACTTCGACCTCGGACTGCTCGCCGAGCTGCTGCGCGACGACAGGGCGGCCGCGGTGGTCCTCTCCCCCGACCACATGCACCTCTCCCCCCGCTGGTACGCCCGCGCCCGCGAACTGGTCAGCGCGGCCGGAGTGCCGCTGATCGCCGACGAGGTGAAGGTCGGGCTGCGCTACGGCCTCGGCCTGTCCACCGCCGAGCTGCTGGCCCCGGACGTCTGGACGGTCGCCAAGGGCGTCGCCAACGGCCACGCGGTGGCCGCCGTCGGCGGCCCGCGCGAGCTGCTCGCTCCGCTGCGCGAGATCTCGTTCACCTCGTTCTTCGAGCCGACCATCCTGGCCGCCGCCGACCGGACGCTCGCGCGCGCAGCCACCGGCGAGCCCCAGCGTTCGGCCCGGGCCGCCGGCGAGCGCTTCGTCGGCCACGCCCGCAAGGCCCTGGAGGCGGCGGGCCTGGCGGTCGAGATCGCCGGGGACGGCACCCTGTTCCAGTTCGTCCCGGCCTCCAGGGCCCTCGCCCGGGCCTTCCGGCAGGCGGCCGCCGACGAGGGACTGCTCTTCTACGACGGCGACAACCAGGCCGTTTCGGCGGCCTTCGACGACACCGTGCTGACCGACGCCGAGCGGCGCTTCGACCGGCTCTGCGAACGGCTGGCCCCGCACGCGGGCGGCGACCCGGTCGACGAACCGGCCCGCTACCGCGCCGCCTGGAACGTGATCGACGGCCTGCGCGAGGCCGACCGCACTCCGGAGCGGACCCGGCGGTGGCTCGCCGAGCTGCTCGACGACTGACCTCCCCGGGCCGCTCGACGACCGACGTCCGGACCGGACCTCCGCACAACGCCCGGCCCGCCCCAGCACCCGCAGCCACCGCCGCCCCGCTCCCGCGCTCTCCCCGCACCTTCCGTCCACAGGAGAACACCATTTCCATGCACCTGCCGGCCGCTTCCGGGCAGACCGTCGACCCCGGAGCAATCGGCGCGAAATGCGCCCGCCTACTGCGACTCGCCCACGACGAACGGTTCGCCGACGTCGCCCTTCCGGTGTTCCCGCTGCCGGCCGAACCGGTGGGGGAATTCCCCGGCATCGGCACCGCCGAATTCCCCGGCCTGGCCACCGCGGCCGACACCC
The DNA here is from genome assembly GCF_900105395.1 of Streptomyces sp. TLI_053. NCBI lineage: Bacteria > Bacillati > Actinomycetota > Actinomycetes > Kitasatosporales > Streptomycetaceae > Streptomyces > Streptomyces sp. TLI_053. Next base: position 8,562,257 of record NZ_LT629775.1, on the reverse strand, counting down.
CCGCCGCCGAACTCGTCGAGTCCTACGCGGAATTCCTGCGGGCCCTCCGACCCGCCCTGGACGCCGAGGTCCGGGCGGTCTGCGGGGACGGCCCGTGGATCGTCCGCAGCTCCGGGGCCGAGGACGGCGAGGGCAACATCAACGCGGGCGGCTACGAGAGCCTGGTCTGCGCCGACCCCGCGGAGCTCCACCGGGTGGTGTCCGCCGTGGTCTGGAGCGGCTACGCCGAACGCTCCGTCGCCCAGCAGCGGCTCCACGACCCCGGGTACCGCCCCCTGCCCATCCCCGCCTTCGTCCAACCACTGCTCGCCGCTCCGCCGCACCGGCTCCCCGCACCGACCGAGACCCCACTGCTGTCCGACGCCGAACTCGCCGGAATCACCGCCTGGTTGGACTGCGCCCACACCGGGTTCGGGATGGCCCGGCTGGACACCGAATGGGTTCTGGCGACCGACCACGGCACCGTCTCGGTCACCGCCCTCACCGAGCGCGGCCCCGACGGCCGGCTGGTGGGCCAGCTCTCGTTCGGCTTCGGCTTCGCCTCGGCGCAGCGCCTGGAGCACACCGACAACAGCCTCGCCTGGCTCACCGGCTCGCCCGGCCTCACCCTGTGGCGGGGCGAGGTGCTGACCGCCGTGGAGGTCACCGACCGCCGTCTGGTGCAACTCCGCCCCGCCGCCGCGTTCGATCCCGAACCCGTCGTCGAGACACTCACCGAGAAGTCCCGGCGCGAGTGGCGGCAGGACCGCGCCGCCCGTCCCGCGGAGATCCTGGTGGCGCCGGCCGCGGTCGCCGCGACCGGGTTCCTGACCGCCGTCCGACTGGACGACGCCTGGGCGCAGTACCTCGCCCTCGACGACGCCGGGCGGGCGGGCGTCGGGCACGTCCTGGTCGAGCGGGGCAGCGCGGCGGAGCACGCCGGGGTGATGTTCCGCCAGTACGGCATCGGCGTGCTGCGCGGCCGCCCCGAGGACCTCCCCGAGGGCGCCTCGTACGTCCTCGCCGACCCGTGGGCGGAGGAGTGCTGGTTCGGGGCCGGCCGACCACCGGCCGTCGACACCGTCCGCGCCCGGACGACGGCCGTGCCGCAGGGCTGCCGGCTGCTCCACGACCCGGCGGACGGGCTCGAAGCCGTCCGGCGCGCGCCCGACCCGGCGGCGGCCCTCGCCCCGGAGGCCATGCCCCGGCTGACCGAACTCACCGCCCTGCCGCACCTGTCGCCCTCGGTGCGGCGCCGACTCGTCGACCGGAGCCACCTGCCCGACCCCGACTGCCACCGCCGGGACGGCGACTCGGTCGCCTCGCCCTCGTTCGCGGCCCGGGTCGGCGAGGCGCTGCTCGCCCTGGGCACCGACCCGCAGGACCTCCTCGCGGCCGCCCCGCCGCAGGCCGGGACCTACCTGCGGGGTCTGGCCGCCGCTCGGGCCGGCTCGGCCGACCGGTCGGCCGAACTGCTGCCGCGGAGCACCCGCGCGCTCGGCGCCGTACCGGTCGGGCTGCTGGCCGGGACCGGGGACCTCCGCCCGGCGGTCGCCCTCGCCCGGCTGGAGCTGCGCCCGGACGTCCCGGAACCGGCGCTGCGCCGACTGCTCACGGCGGCCGCCGCGCTCGCGTCGAGGGACGGCGACGGTGACGGCGGCACCGGCACCGGCGCGGCGGTCGCGCTGCTGCACGCCGCCGACGCCCTCGCCGACGCCCTCGCGGCGCTCGACGTACACACCCCGGAGGAGCGCGAGCAGGTCCTGACCGGACTCGCCGCCGCACTCCCGGTGACCGACCGGGCGACCGACCCGACGACCGGCCCGGCGATCGACCCGACGCGTGCCGAGGCGCTGTACCGCCTGGTGCCGCGCTCCCAGCTGCCGCCGGCCGAGGTGCCCCGGCTGCTCGCGGCCGCCGCCGACGACCCCGGCTTCGCCGACCGCCACCTCCGACTGGAGCGCTGCCGGGTGGCGCTGGCGGCGGCCGACCCCGGTACCGCACCGCGCCGGGCCGCCGAGCTGACGGCCGCCTACCGGGACTACGCCTCCGACCCGACGGCCCCCGGCACCCCGGCTCCGGCTCCGGCTCCGGCCCACGGCCCGGCGCAGGACGACCGGACCGCGAACGACGGCGGGCCGGACCTGGCCGTGCTGCGCCTGCTGGCCCGCTGCGACCTGGTCGAGTCCTACGACGCCGCCCTCAAGGCGATCCTTCTCGACCTGGTCGACGCCCCCACCGCCGACCGCTGGCACGGCTACCTCGGAGTGCTGTCCGAATGGCTGCGACTGGCAGAGGAGTTCGGCCTCACCCCCGCCGAGCGACGGGCCGTCACGACCTTCCGCTCCTGGCTCGCCCACTGGCGCGGCGGCCCGCCCGCCACGGACTACACCATCGAGGAGAACGCCTCCTGGCAGCGGATGCTGGCGGACGCCGCCGGTTCGCCGGCAGCCGCACCGGCCAACCCGCACCGGCTCCACAACGCCGTCCACCAGTGGCAGCTCGCCCGCACCGAACGCTACCCACTCGGGCGCGCCCCCAGCGGCGTCGCCGCACTGCAGCGGATCTCCGACCGGTTCTGCCACGGCGGCAACAAACTGCTGCGCCTCGGCGCGGGCGCGTTCGAACTCGACGTGCCGCTGTCGCTGCACAAGGCCAGCCTGGTGTTCCGCCCCGACCGGGTCGAGGGCGAGTGGAGCGAGCAGCCAGGCGTCGTCGCGGGCGAGACCGGGCGGCTGCGCGCGTTCCGGACCCTGCTGGAACTCGCCGGCACCTGGTTCCCCGACCTCACCTTCCGCTCCGAGCAGTTGCTGCTGGCGGGCACCTGGACGCTGCGGATGGAGGCCCGGTCGAGCGGCCCGCGGCAGCGTCTGACGTTCGAACTGATGCGCCTGGCCCTGGGCGTGTTCCGCACCCTCTTCGACGGATCGTACGACTTCTCCTACGTCGAGGACGAGGAGGTCGCGGGGCTGGCCGAGGAGTTCGCCCACCCGGCGTGGGGCCGGATCGTCCCGGCGCTCGTCCACTACCGGCTGCAGTACGACGACTCGCACCAGTTCGAGACCCTGGAGACGCTGCCGCTCGGCACCAGTGTCGGCATGCTCTGCACGGACCCGGAACTGCGCGCCGTCGCCCGCGAGCTGGCGGCCGGCGGGGCCGAGGACGCACTGCGACGGCTCGACGCGGTGTGGGCGGCACTGCAGGCCGAGGACGACCCGGCCGAATGGATCCTCCGCTACAACCGGGTTCAGCAGACCGCCCTCCTGACAGCCGCCCTCCATCCCGACGAGGCGCTCCGTGCGTTGGCCCGCACGGACCCGGCCGAACCACCCGGCGGGGCGCAGGACATCCTGGCGAGCGCCCTGCTGCCGCGCGCCGACCTCTGGACCGCGGTCATCGCCAGGCTGCCCCGCGAGCCGCTCGACCCCGACCACGGCCTCACCGCTCTGGTGCTGCGCCACGCACCGCACCTCGCGGTGGCCCCGGAGAACGCCCGCGCCGTCGCCCGCGCGGTACTCGCCGCACCCAAGGCCCACCGCCGCTGCAAGCAATACCTGGCGCACCGCCACCCCGACGTGCTCGCCGCGGGCGGACTCCTGGACCTCCTGGTCGAGGACCTGGAGGTCGTGCCGTACGCCGCCGGTCCGGAGCTGGAGGCACCACTGGCCCGGGCCGTGGCGGCGGTCGGCGGCCGCCTGAGGTCCGACATCCGCGCCCGCCTCACCGAGTCCGACCCGACCCTCTCCACCGGAGGTCGATGACGGGACACCCTCGGGCGCCAGGTGTCCTCGGCCTTCTGCAACCGGCGCCACAGCGTACTGGCGGCCCTGGGGCAGGTCCGGGGCGAACGCGTCCTGGACCTCGGGTGCGGTACCGGCCTCTGTTCGCGCCTGCTGAAGGCGCAGGGGGCCGGACTGGTGGTGGGACAGGACGTGTCGGAGGGCATGCTCTCCTACGCGAGGGCGCAGGAGCCCGCCGGCCACCGGGGCATCGAGTACGTCCACGCTCTGCCGCCCGCCCTGGAGGGGACCTTCGACGCCGTGCTCGGCGTCTACGTCCTGCCCTACGCCGAGCAGTACGCGGAACTCGTGGCGCTGTGCGGGACGGCCGCGCGGGCGCTGAGGCCCGGCGGCCGGTTCGTCACCCTGCCGGTCGACCCCGACTACGACGGCAGGCGCGAGCAGTGGCGGCTCCTGGCCGAAGGCGCCCCCGACGACGCCACCGCCGACTACCTGACCCGCTATCCGCCGGGCGGCGATGGCGACTGCGATGGCCTGCCAGTAAGCGCGGTAGCCGGTTCGGCCTTCCTTGATGCAGAAGCCGACGGGCCGGGCGGCGTTGTCGTCGGTGACCCGGCACCGATCGCGGCAGGCCGCGGCGACGGCGAGTCACTGCTGCCACTGGGCGCGCAGGGTGGGGTCGGTCGGGGCCTCGCCGAGGGTGCGGCTCCACTCCGATCGATGCCCCGCGGTGCAGTCGGCGAGCACCGCGAGCCGGTTGGAGATCAGGGTGGTGCTCTCGATGAGGTAGTCGTGGTGGCGCGGGTTGGCCGCAGTGGAGAGCGGCACCAGGCTGATCCTTTTGCCAACCGGGGTTGACCGGGACGTCGGTGGCGAGCTGGCGACCGATGCGCCGAGCCCGGACTTGGCTGAGGCTGTCGACGCCGCGGAGCGCGCGGCTCTCGACGACCTGGCGCAGCAGGGCGGCGGGTTCGTGGCCGGCGACCTCGGCGCGGCGGAGGCAACGGTGAGGGCGGGCCAGGTTTTCTCGTTACGGGCACGGGCGACTTGCTGGTCGCCGAGGACATCGGCAGCGAGGGCCTGATGGCGGAGGGACTCGGGGTCCTGCTGGTGGGCGCCGGGGATGCCGTCGGTGGCCCGCACCATGTCTCCCCACCGCCCTCCGAAGCGAGCGCGATGGACCGAATCGACAGCGCCAGCAGGGCCTGTCCGGCCATCGGCCCAAGTCAGCAACAGGTCAGCACGAGTCCGAGTACAGCCTCACGAAAAGGCGGGTACCCGAGAGTCCGGGTCGCGCGTCAGGCGCAGTCGCGCGGTCGCCACGGGACGACCCGCGCCCGGACCAGGAAGCCGATCAATCCTCTTTACGTGCATAATTTGCCCAGATATGGTCCGTTTACCAGATGGTCGGCACGGCTCTGTGTGCTCGTTCAGGACGGCAGGGTCACCGACTGGGCGTGGTGGAAGACGTTGGCGGCGTCCCAGAGCTTCTTGGCGCGCTGCAGGCGGGTGTAGTTCGCCTTGTAGTAGAGGCGCTGGTAGGCCGGCTGCTTGTCGGCGGTGGTGCCCAGGTCGACGTCCGGGTAGTTGACGTAGGCCCCGTCGGTGTCGGTGTCGATCTCCGGGATGCCGCCGGTCGCCCGGTAGGTGTCCCGGTAGAGGCCGCTGAGGTAGGCGAGGTGGGCGGCGTCGTCGGCCCGGTCGGTCCAGTAGGTCTGGTACTGCAGCTTCATGACCGAGTCCCGCTGCGGGACGGCGGTCTCGGCGGCGCCCCGCGCGTTCACCCGGCAGCCGTAGGAGTCGATCTGGACCAGTGTCTGGGTGAGGTCGAGGCCCTCGACGTCCTTGGTGAGCCAGGTCCACCAGGCGTCGGTCTGGGTGGGCGTGAACGCTCTGCGGTGGTAGGCCGACTTGTACTTGCCGCGCTGGTTGGGGCCGGAGCCGTTGAGCGTCATGGTCGCCTGGAACCAGGGCAGTTGGCGGCGCTTGTCCGGGTAGGGCAGGTAGAGCCCGCCGACGCCGTTGGTCTGCGCGGTCGACTTGGCGCGCATCCCGCGCTCCACCCGGGCGAGGAACGCGTCCAGCGGCGCCGGGTCCTCCTCGTCCCACTGGCTGAACAGGACGACGTTCCCGTTCGAGTGGTGGGTGAGGTGGAGGATCGAGAACAGTCCGCGGTACACCTTCTCCGCGGCGCCGCTGTGCTCGGCGAAGAAGGCGCCGAAGTTGTCCAGCAGGGTGCGGAAGTCCTCGGGATGCTTGAGCAGGTCGGACCACTTCCAGGCGACGCTGCTGAGCCAGACCCGGGGCGGCGGCGCCGGCAGCGCGTGGGCGAAGTGGTAGCGCAGCACCACGCCGAAGTTGCCGCCGCCGCCCCCGGTGTGGGCCCAGAACAGCTCGTGCTCGGGCGAGCCCGGGGGGTCGCCGCGGTGCGCCCGGGTCACCTCGACCACTCCGCCGCGGACCGTGGCCACGTCCACCTGGACCAGATGGTCGACGGTCAGTCCGTGCCGCCGGGAGAGCAGCCCGTACCCGCCGCCGCAGATGTGGCCACCGGCGCCGACCGAATAGCAGGACCCGGCCGGAACGGTCACCCCGTACTCGCGGAAGAGCGTGGTGTACACGTCCCAGTTGGTGGCTCCGCCCTCGACGGCGTAGGTGGGGCCGCCGTACTTGTCGGTCCCCGCCCCGACCCCGCGCAGGGTGCTGAGATCGAGGATGACGCCGCGGTCGTTGTCGACGAAGCCCTCGTAGCAGTGGCCGCCGCCGCGCACCGTCGGCCGCAGCCCTCGGTCGAGCGCGGAACGCAGCTCCGCCACCGCGTCGGCCTCGTTGCCGACCAGCCGGATGTACGCCGGTCGGCTGCGCCAGCGCTGGTTGAAGCCCTGGCTGAGCGTCTCGTAGCGGGAGTCCGGGGGAAAGACCGTCCAGCCCTCGGGCTGTTCGACGGGTCGGGCCGAGGCCGGGCCGGCGGCGCCGACGACCAGGCCGAGCGAGGCGGCGGAGGCTCCGGCGGCGACCATTCCGGTACTGCCGAGGAAGCCGCGGCGGGAGAATTCGTTGCTCATTCCTGGGACCGTCTTTCCCGACTCCGACAGGTGGCGGGCGAACGCTAGCAAGGAATGCACAGGGAATCCATTGTCCACAAATAAGTGTGACCGTATGTAGACGAATTCTGGCCATGCGTGTCAATTGCCCAACGGCGATGGCGCGACCGGGGTTCCCGTGCGTAGCCGGAACAGTCCGATCCGACCACCCGGAACCGGTGAATCCGGCTGCACCGGGCCGGAGGCCGGTTTCCGCCCCTCCCGGCCGGGGATCGACCACGACAGAGGCACCAATCGGGAGGCAGGCAGCCATGGCCTATCAGTACACGGTCGTCACCCCGCACGGCGATGTCCACCTGGACAGCGAGCACCACCACAGCGCGTTCGACACCATCGAGGACTTCCTGAAGCACCACAAGGAGACGCTCACCACCGCGGTCGGCGTCGCGACGCTGGCCGTCAACGCCCTCGGCCTCTACCACTCCTACAACCGGGCCGGCGCCCGCCTGCGCTAGCCGTGTGCACGCGGGGCCGAAAGGCGACCCGCCGCGGAAGCCCCGTTCCCGCTCCGCACCCCGGAGCGGGAACGGGGCTTCCCGTCCTCGGGCGGGGCGCTTGACGGGAGATCAGGTTAGGCGCCATATTACTTTCATGGCACAGCAGCACCAGGCCGGCAACGGCGCACCCTCGCTCGACCAGGCCCGCCGGCAACTCTCCCGGTACGGCCTGGCCGCCGATCCTCAGGCGGTCCTGGTCGCGGCGCGACTGATGGCCGCCGGAGCCAGGCTGAGCCAGGCCGGCGAGGCCCACTTCGCCCGCTTCGGCCTGTCCACCGGGCGCTACCGGCTGCTGGCCGAGCTGGAGGACCACGGCGGCGAGAAGTCGCCGTCGCAGCTGGCGGCGGCGCTCGGGGTCTCCCGGGCGACCGTGACCGGCCTGGTCGACGGGCTGGAGCGGGACGGCCTGGTCGCCCGGCGCCCGTCCGCGGAGGACGGGCGGGGCAACGTGGTGATACTGACCGCACGCGGCGCGCAGCGGTTGCGCGACATGGCGCCGGAGCACTTCGACCGGATGCAGGCCATGGTCGCCGGACTGTCGGTCGAGGAGCGGACGGTCTTCCTCGACCTGCTGGGCAGGTTGGTCGCGGGCATGTCCGCACTGACCGACGACTGACGGACGACAGCGGGGGCGGTGGGCCGGTCGACCGGCCCGCCGCGCCACCGGGCCCACCGGCCCACCGGCCCACCGGCCCACCGGCCCACCACAAGCCCTTCCGCCACCTCATTGTTGGCCCACCGCACACCTATAATTAGCCTCCTAATCACTTGGACGACCCCATGCCCGGCAGAACCAAGCAGCACCCCGCCACCCCCGACATCACCCCCGGCACCCCCGCCGCCCCGGACACCGAGACCCGGCCCCGCTTCGTCCTCTGGCGCGAGGTCCTGATCGCCTACGCGGCGCCCGCCGTCATGGCCAGCGCCGGCGGTTTCGCCACCGGCCAGTCGGAGCTGAGGATCGCCGCCCTCACCACCATCGCCGGCACCTCCGCCCTGGTCGCCACCCTGGTCGGCCTGCGCCACCGGCGCCGGCCCGCCGACTCCTGGGCCGCCCGCGGGCCGGTCCCGCTGCTCGCCCTCGTCTTCGGCCTCGGCTGCGCCGCGCTCGCCCTCGGCGTCGGCCTGGCGGCCGCCGAGCTGCTGCCCCGGATACCGGCGCTGGCCGACAGCCCGTGGCCGGGCCGGCTCCGCATCGACCTCCCCCTGTCCGCCGCGATCGCGGCGACCATGACCACCTGGCGCTGGCGGGTCTCCCTCCCCCGCCGTCGGCGCGCCCACTGAACCGCTCCCGCACCACCGTCCCTACCGGCATCCGTACCTGCATGCCTACCTGCATCCCTGTCTGCATCCCTACCGAAGGAGCAGTACCCGCATGATCACCATCATGGGCGCGTCCGGCGCCACCGGCGGCGCCACGCTGCGCAGCCTCACCGCCCTGGACGTCCCGGTCCGCGCCCTGAGCCGGGACCCGGACCGCCTGCTGGCCGGGCTCGACCCGCACACCCGCGGACTGGTCGAGGTGGCGGCCGCCGACGCCGGCGACCCCGCCTCGATGCGCGCCGCCCTCAAGGGCACCACGCAGCTCTTCCTGACCATGGAGAACGGCCCGCAGCAGGTCGAGCACGAGCTGCGCGCCGTGGACCTGGCCGTGTTCCTGGGCGTGCGGCACGTCGTGAAGGTCTCCGCGCCGGCCGCCGAGCCCGACTCCCCGGTCGCCGTCTCCCGCGGCCACCACCTGATCGAGCAGCGGCTGCGGGCCTACGACATCACCACGACGGTGCTCCGGCCGTACGCGTTCATGCAGAAGCTGCTGCTGCTCGCGCCCGGGATCGCCGCCGCCGGGGCGATCTTCGGCGCGCTGGACGGCGCCCGGTGCAACTACGTCGACTGCCGCGACATCGGCGACGTCGCCGCCGCGGTACTGACCAGGCCCGACACGGCCGGCGGCGAGATCCCGCTGACCGGCGGCCGGGCGTACAGCCACCCGGAGCTGGCCGAGCTGCTGGGCACGCTGCGTGGCCGGCCGGTGCAGGCGGTGAACCTCTCGCCCGCCGAACTGCACGCCCACCTGGTCGCCCGGGCCGGGATGCCGGACTGGCTGGCCGCCCACGTGGTCGAGATCCAGCGGCTCGCCGTGGAGCGCCCGGAATCCCCCGACGACGCCGCCACCCGGCTGATCGGACGCGCCCCCCGTACCCTGGAAGCATTCCTCGGGGAGCACCTCGACCGGTTCCGCTGATCCGTCCGTACGGTTCCGCGACCCACCGGACCGGGCTCCGACGGGCCCGCCGCCTCCCCCGGCGGCGGGCCCGTCACCCCCCGGGGAGCGACCCTGTCGGCACCGGGGCACCACCCCGTCGACCCCGGACGACAGCCCCGTCGACCCCGGGCCGCAGCCCCGTCGACCCCGGAAAAACGGCCCCGCCGCCCTCCGGGAGCGGCTCCGGATGTGGCATGGGTCACGGTCGGAAACTCGACCTGACGGACCGTCAAAACGAGTGACGGTCCGTCACATCCGATCGATGCGGCCTCAGTTGTGACCTGATGCTCCGTCAGATTCGGCCACTCCAGGGCCAGTTGGGCGGAGTGTCGGCCGGTGTGCGTTTCACCGGACCGGGCTACCATCGGTTGGGTTGTCCGCTCCGGCCCCGGAGTGGGATCACCCGGATCAGGCGAGTGCTCCCACCGCCCCCAAGGGCCGGAAGATCCATCGGGACGGGGCGAGACCTAGGAGCACACGGCACTGATGACAGCCGAACCCAGCCGGGAACCGGGCGCCGAGGCGCCCGCCGACGGCGGCACCACCGACCGGGACACCGCCGCCGAGAAGCAGGCCCACTACCCCGGCCGGCCGGCCCCCGCACCCCGCACCCTGATCGACATCCTGGACGAGACCGCCCGGCAGTACCCGGCCGAGCCCGCCCTCGACGACGGCCGCACCGTGCTCGGCTACCGGGCGCTTGCCGCCGAGGTCGAGCAGCTGCGCGGCCGCCTCGCCGCCGCCGGCATCGGCCGCGGCGACCGGGTCGGCGTCCGGGTCCCCTCCGGCACCAACGACCTCTACGTCTCCGTGCTCGCCGTGCTCGCCGCCGGCGCCGCCTACGTCCCGGTGGACGCCGAGGACCCGGACGAGCGCGCCCAGCTGGTCTTCGAGGAGGCCGCCGTCGCGGCCGTGCTCGGCGCCGAGCGCGCGCTCACCCTCACCGGCGGGCCCCGCGAGCCGCTCGCCGACCGGACCCCCGGCGGGCACCGCCCGACGCCCGCCGACGACGCCTGGATCATCTTCACCTCGGGCTCGACCGGGCGCCCCAAGGGCGTCGCCGTCACCCACCGCAACGCCGCCGCCTTCGTCGACGCCGAGGCCGCGCTCTTCCTCCAGGAGGAGCCGATCGGCCCCGGCGACCGGGTGATGGCCGGCCTGTCGGTCGCCTTCGACGCCTCCTGCGAGGAGATGTGGCTGGCCTGGCGGCACGGCGCCTGTCTGGTGCCCGTCCCCCGCTCCCAGGTGCGCAGCGGCGCCGACCTCGGCCCCTGGCTGGCCGAGCAGGAGATCACCGTGGTCTCCACCGTGCCGACGCTGGCCGCGCTGTGGCCGGCCGAGGCGCTGAACGAGGTGCGGCTGCTGATCTTCGGCGGCGAGGCCTGCCCGCCCGAGCTGGTGCAGCGCGTGGTCACCGAGGGTCGCGAGGTGTGGAACACCTACGGTCCCACCGAGGCCACCGTGGTCGCCTGCGGGGCGCTGCTGACGGGCGAGGGCCCGGTGCGGATCGGCCTGCCGCTGGACGGCTGGGACCTCGTCGTGGTCGACGAGGCCGGCGAGCCGGTGGCACCCGGCGGGACCGGTCAGCTGGTGATCGGCGGCGTCGGCCTGGCCCGCTACCTGGACCCGGAGAAGGACGCCGAGAAGTACGCGCCACTGCCCTCGATGGGCTGGGAGCGCGCCTACCGCAGCGGCGACCTGGTCCAGGCCGACCCGGAGGGCCTGCTGTTCCTGGGCCGCGCCGACGAGCAGATCAAGCTCGGCGGGCGCCGGATCGAGCTCGGCGAGGTCGACGCGGCGCTCCAGGCGCTGCCCGGCGTGGCCGGGGCGGCCGCGGCCGTGCGCACCGCGCGCGGCGGCAACCAGCTGCTGGTCGGCTACCTGGTGACCGGCGAGGGCTGGGACCGGGAGCAGGCGGTGCAGCGGCTGCGCGCCGAGCTGCCGGCCGCCCTCGTCCCGTTGCTGGCCCCGGTCGACACCCTGCCCACCCGCACCTCCGGCAAGGTGGACCGCAACGCGCTGCCCTGGCCGCTGCCCGATCTGGAGACGTCCGGGCCGACCGAGCAGCTGTACGGCACCGAGGCCTGGCTGGCCGAGCAGTGGACGGAGATCCTCGGGGTGCCGGTGAGCGGCTCCCGGGAGGACTTCTTCGCGATCGGCGGCGGCAGCCTGGCCGCCGCCCGGCTGACCACCCTGCTGCGCACCCGCTACCCGAACGCGGCGGTCCTGGACATCTACCAGAACCCGACCCTGCGCAAGCTCGCCCGGCACCTGGAGCGCACCTCGGCCGGTACCGGCGAGACCCGGACCGTCGACCCGGTGCCGACCCGGGCCAAGCTGCTCCAGCTTCTGCTGCTCGTTCCGCTGTTCACCGTGGTCGGCCTGCGCTGGACGACGGCACTGCTGGCGCTCGGCAACCTGCTCTCGCACCTGGACGGCTTCGGCTGGGCGCCGACCGCCTCCTGGTGGGCGGTCGCCCCGCTCGCCGCGGTGCTGTTCACCCCGGCCGGCCGGCTGGCGATCGGCGCCGGCGGTGCCCGGCTGCTGCTGCGCGGTCTGCGGCCCGGCAGCTACCCGCGCGGCGGCGGCGTCCACCTGCGGCTGTGGGCCGCCGAACGGCTCGCCGAGGTGAGCGGCGCGACCTCACTCTCCGGCGCCTGGCTGGTGCGGTACGCGCGGGCGCTCGGCGCCAAGGTCGGCGAGGAGGTCGACCTGCACGCGCTGCCGCCGGTCACCGGCATGCTCAAGCTCGGCCGGGGCTGCGCGGTGGAGGCCGAGGTGGACCTCAACGGCTACTGGATCGACGGCGACCGGCTGGAGGTCGGCCAGATCAAGGTGGGGTCGGGGGCCGTGGTCGGCACCCGCTCGACCCTGCTGCCGGGCGCCCGGATCGGCAAGCGGGCCCAGGTCGTGGCCGGCTCCAGCGTCACCGGTCACGTCCCGACCGGCCAGCGCTGGGGCGGCGCGCCCGCCGTCAAGCTGGGCCGGGCCGAGCGGACCTGGCCGAAGGAGCGCCCGGTGCGCCGGGCCCGCTGGTCCGCGCTGTTCGGCCTGAGCGGCTCCGCGCTGAGCCTGCTGCCGCTGCTCCCGGCGGTGGCCGGCCTGGCGGTGCTGACCCTGTTCGTCGACCCGGCGGACGGGCTGGGCGGCGCGCTCGGCGGCGCGCTGCTCGGCCTGCTGCCGGCCGTGCTGGCGTTCGGCGTGGTGTACGCGGCGCAGCTGGTCGCGGCGGTGCGGCTGCTGTCGATCGGCCTGGAGCCCGGTGTGCATCCGCTGTACGGCCGGGTCGGCTGGCAGGCCTGGACGGTCACCCAGCTGATGGACCAGGCCCGCGAGGTGCTGTTCCCGCTGTACGCGGGCCTGGTCACGCCGCTCTGGCTGCGGGCGCTGGGCATGCGGGTCGGGCGGCACGCGGAGGTGTCCACGGTGCTGGCGCTGCCGAGCCTGACCACGGTCGGCGACGGCGCGTTCCTGGCCGACGACACCCTGATGGCGCCGTACGAGCTGGGCGGCGGCTGGGTGCGGCTCGGCGAGGCGAAGGTCGGCGAGCGGGCGTTCCTCGGCAACTCGGGGATGACCGCGCCGGGCCGTTCGGTGCCCAAGCGGGGCCTGGTCGGCGTGCTGTCGGCGACCCCGGAGAAGGCGAAGAAGGGCGGCTCCTACCTGGGCATGCCGCCGGTGCGGCTGCCCCGCTCGGCGGACGCGGCGGACCAGAGCCTGACCTACGAGCCGCCGGCCCGGCTGCTGTGGGCGCGCGGGCTGGTCGAGGTGTGCCGGCTGCTGCCGGTGCTGGCCTCGGGCGCGCTGGGCCTGCTGACGCTGGCCGGGCTGTCCTGGCTGGCGGTGGCGTGGTCGCCGCTCGCGGCGGCACTGCTGTCCGGTCCGGTGCTGCTGGCCTCGGGTGCGGTGGCGTGCGCGGTCGCGGTGGCGGCGAAGTGGCTGCTGGTGGGCCGGTTCCGGGCGGTGGAGCACCCGCTGTGGAGCGGCTTCGTGTGGCGCAACGAGCTGGCGGACACCTTCGTCGAGGTGCTCGCGGTGCCGTGGCTGGTGGGCGCGGTGCCGGGCACCCCGGTGCTGAACCTGTGGCTGCGGGCGCTCGGCGCGAAGGTCGGGCGCGGCGTGTGGTGCGAGAGCTACTGGCTGCCGGAGGCCGACCTGGTCACCCTCGGCGACGGGGTGTCGATCAACCGGGGCTGCGTGGTGCAGACCCACCTCTTCCACGACCGGATCATGCGGATGGATACTGTCGTCCTGCGCGAGGGCGCCACCCTGGGGCCCGGCGGCATCGTGCTGCCCGGCAGTACGGTGGGCGCGCGCAGCACGCTGGGTCCGGCCTCGCTGGTGATGCGTGCCGAGTCGGTGCCCGCCGACTCGAGGTGGCTCGGCAACCCGATCGAGGTGTGGCAGGCCACGTCCTGACCGCCGTCCAGGGGGGCCGGCCGGGGTTCGCCCCGTCCGGCCCCTCGGGCGTCCGGTCGGTGCCCGCCGTCCCTCGTCCCCCGTCCATCCCCTGTTCCGTCCACCCCGTGTTCCAGGAGCGTACGACCCGGTGAACCACAGCCCGGCGCAGTCCCCGCAGCCCTCGCAGCCCGTCGCCCCGCCGGACCCGTACTTCCCCGGCAGCGGGGATCCCCGCTACCGGGTGCACCGGTACGAGCTGGCGCTGGACTACCGGCCCGGCCCCAACCGGCTGGGCGGCACGGCCCGGCTGAGCGCGGTCGCGGCGACCGTGCTGAGCGAGTTCGCGCTGGACCTCGCGGACTTCCGGATCGGCCGGGTGCTGGTGGACGGCAGGCCGGCCCGCTACACCCACCGGGCGGGCAAGCTGCGGGTGCGGCCGGTGAAGGCCCTGTCGGCCGGTGCGGCCTTCACGGTGGAGGTGCACTACACCGGCAATCCCCGGCCGGTCCGCAGCCCCTGGGGCGGCCTGGGCTGGGAGGAGCTGACCGACGGCGCGCTGGTGGCCAGCCAGCCGGTCGGGGCGCCGTCCTGGTTCCCCTGCAACGACCGGCCGGCGGACAAGGCCACGTACCAGATAGCGGTCACCACGCCGTCCCCGTACACCGTGGTGGTGGGCGGCCGGCTGCTGACCCGGACGACCCGCTCGTCCAGCACCACCTGGGTGTACGAGCAGTCCGCGCCGACGTCGACCTATCTGGTGACGGTCTCGATCGGCCCGTACCGGCCGGTGCCGCTGGCCGAGCACCCGGAGGTGCCGCAGACCGGCTACGTGCCGGAGCGGCTGGCCGGGGCGTTCGCGGCGGACTTCGGGCGGCAGCCGAGGATGATGGCCTACTTCGGCGAGGTGTTCGGCCCGTACCCGTTCGGCGAGTACACGGTGGTGGTCGCCGACGAGGAGCTGGACGTGCCGGTGGAGGCACAGGGGGTGGCGACCTTCGGCACCAACCACCTGGGCGGCGGCTGGGACCGGGAGCGGCTGGTCGCCCACGAGCTGGCGCACCAGTGGTTCGGCAACAGCGTCTCGATCGGGGACTGGAGCCACATCTGGCTGAACGAGGGGCTGGCCAAGTACGCCGAGTGGCTCTGGTCGGAGCGTTCGGGCGGGCCGACGGCGGCCGCGCGGGCGCTGTACGCGCACCGGCTGCTGGCCGGGCTGCCGCAGGACCTCCGGCTGGGCGACCCCGGCCGCAAGCTGATGTTCGACGACCGGCTGTACCAGCGCGGCGGGCTGGTGGTGCACGCGCTGCGGCTGACGCTCGGCGACACCGCGTTCTTCCGGATGCTCAGGGACTGGGCGACGTTCCACCGCCACGGGGTGGTCACCACCGCGGACTTCACCGCGCACGCCGCCCGGTACGCGCGGACGCCGCTGGAGGGCCTGTTCGACGCCTGGCTGTGGCGGCCCGAGCTGCCGCCGCTGCCGGCCGGCTGAGGCCGACGCGGTCGCTCGCCGCTCTCCCGTCCCCGGGCCGGGCTCAGGCCAGCTCGGGGACGGTGCGGTGCAGGCCCTTGCGGTCGTAGTAGCGGGTCATCGCGAAGCCGAAGAGCAGCGCCGCGACGGTGCCGATGGCGATCCAGACCCAGGCCCGGGTCAGGCCCGCGTCCGCCCGGGCGTCGAAGAACAGGATCGCCCGCACGCCGTCGGTGAGCTGGCGCATCGGCTCGAAGAGCGAGAGGAAGCGGTAGAACGACGGCAGGGCGTCCAGCGGGATCGTCGCTCCGGAGGACGGCAGTCCCAGCACGATGAAGACGAACATGCTGATCAGCAGGCCGAGCCCGCCGAAGGCCGCGTTGATCGCCTGGACCCCGAGGCCGACCGCGCTGCTGGCGCAGACCGAGAAGATCCACAGCAGCGGCAGGTGGTCGGCGTCCATGTCGAGGATCACCGCCGCCGACAGCATGATCAGCGAGGACGTCAGCAGCGACAGGCCCACCGACATCGCGCACTTGACGGCGAGGGTGCTGGTGCGGCTGATCGGCACCACCGGGTGCCGGGCACGCCAGGGACCGACCTCGTTGTCCGCGTAGCCGAGCGCGACGTCGACGCCGTTGCCGATGATGTTGGCGCCGAAGAAGCCCGCCAGCACGAGCAGCAGGGTGTAGTAGAAGGCCGACAGCCCGAGTCCGCTGCGGTTGCCGATCGGGTGGCCGACCGTGGTGGTGAGGGCGATCGGGTCGGCGATCAGCAGCCGGGCCGCGTCGCCCGCGCCCCGGGCCTGCGGCAGCGCGGCGAGCTTGCCGCCGAGGGCCAGCGAGGCCTGGTGGACGGCCTGCTGGCCGATCTGGGCGGCCAGCGAGGAGCCCAGACTGCCGACGCCCGGGTTGGTGTACTGGAGCACGGTGGGGCGTACCGGCTTGTCGCTCGTGCCCCCGAGGGCGGCGACGGTGGCGGTGAAATCGGGCGGCACCCGGAGCGCCCCGTAGATCTTGCCGGAGGCCAGCTGCTCCTCGGCCGTCGCCTCGTCGAGCTGCCGCCAGGACACCGCGTCGCCCTGGCCGGGGGCGGTGGCGATGCCGGTGACGACCTGTTCGCCGAGGTTCTGCTGCTGTCCGGCGACGGCGGCGCCGCGGTCGGTGTTCACCAGCGCGATCGGCAGGTCGTGCAGATCGCCGCGGGGGTCGAGGATGCCGCCGAGGTAGAGCAGCGACATCAGCAGACTGAGCAGCCCGACCAGGACACCGGGGACCACCCAGATCCGGGGGTTGCGCAGTACCCGGCGCGCCTTGACGCCGGTGGGCAGTTCGGGCCGGCGCGGCTCGGGCAGGGTCGGCTCGGGCTGGGAGGGCATGACGCTCCGTAGGGTGGTCGGCGGTCAGACGGACCCTAGGAGCCGGTCACCGACGGGCCGTGGTGCCACGCCGCCGGGGTCACCCGGGCGCCCGTACGGTCCGCGCGAAAATGGGTGGAGGACCGCACGTGATCGAACTAGGTTGGAGCCGCAGTGCCATGGCACCGCGGGCCGAATCCCCCGAAGCGTCGCAGAGGACCACATGACCGACCTGTCCGACGAACTGCTCCCCACCACCCGCCGCGCGCTGCTGCACCGCCTGGCCGTCGCCCAGGCGGAGGGCCGCACCCCCTCGATGGTCGCCGGCGTGCTCCGGGACGGGCGGCTCGTCTGGAGCGGCGCCCGCAGCATGGTCGACGGTCACGCGCCGACCACCGACGTCCAGTACCGGATCGGCTCGATCACCAAGACCTTCGTCGCCGTGCTCGTGCTGCGGCTGCGGGACGAGGGCCTGCTCGACCTCTCCGACCCGCTGGGGCGCCACCTGCCGGGCACCCCCGCCGACGGTGCCACCGTCGCCCAGTTGCTCTCGCACTCGGCCGGCCTCGCCTCCGAGACCCCGGGGCCCTGGTGGGAGCGGACCGACGGCGCGCTCCGCCCCGGACTCGCCGACGTCCTGGAGACCGAGCGCCCGCTGCGGCATCCGGCCGGGCGGGTCCACCACTACTCAAACCCCACCTACGCGCTGCTCGGCGCCCTGGTCGAGCGGCTGCGCGGCGGCGAGCACTGGGGCGAGGTGCTGCGCCGGGAGGTCCTCGAGCCGCTCGGCATGGACCGCACCGGGCTGCTCCCCGAGCACCCGCACGCGGGCGGCTTCGCCGTCCACCCGTGGGCCGACGTGCTGCTGCCCGAGCCGCTCACGGACACCGGCCGGATGGCCCCGGCCGGCCAGCTCTGGTCCACCGTCGCCGATCTCGCCAAGTGGGCCGCCTTCCTGACCTCCGGCCACGAGAAGGTCCTGTCCGCCGGGACCGTGGCCGAGATGCGCCGCCCCGCCGTCGGCACCGAGCCCGACGACTGGAGCGAGACGTACGGCCTCGGCCTCCAGCTGGTCCAGCACGACGGCCGGATCCTGCACGGGCACTCCGGCTCGATGCCGGGCTTCACCGCCGGGCTGTGGGTGAGCGAGGCGGACGGCCTGGCCGCGGTCGCCTTCTCCAACGCCACCAGCGGCCCGCGCACCGCGGCGGTCGCCGCCGAGCTGCTGGCGCTCACCGCGCAGCACGAGCCGCGGATCCCCGAGCCCTGGCGCCCGCTGGCCGAGTTCGACGAGCAGCTGCTGGCCCTGACCGGTCCCTGGTACTGGGGCGCCGCGCCGCACGGTCTGCGGCTCACGGCGGACCGCGGGCTGGAGCTGTCGGTGCTCGGCCGCGCCGGCCGGGCCGGCCGCTTCCGGGCCGAGGCGGACGGCACCTGGACCGGCCTGAACGACTACTACGCGGGCGAGACCCTGCGGGTGGTACGGGCCGCCGACGGCTCGGTGAGCCACCTGGACATCGGCTCCTTCGTGTTCACCCGCGAGCCGTACGGACCGGCCGACGCGGTCCCGGGCGGCGTCGACCCGCAGGGGTGGCGGGTGTACTGAGCCC
The DNA here is from genome assembly GCF_900105395.1 of Streptomyces sp. TLI_053. Classification (NCBI taxonomy): domain Bacteria; kingdom Bacillati; phylum Actinomycetota; class Actinomycetes; order Kitasatosporales; family Streptomycetaceae; genus Streptomyces; species Streptomyces sp. TLI_053. The sequence goes on along the minus strand of NZ_LT629775.1, from coordinate 8,543,835 downwards.
CGCCGCCCCCGGCAGCCCCTCCCCGCCGCGCCCTCCGTCCCGGGTCCGCGCGCGCCGTTCCGGCTCCGCCGCCCTAACCACCCCCGCCCGGGCCCGGCGCGGGGGCGGCGGCGGGGCGCGGCGGGTACGCGCCGCTGCGCAGCGCGTGCACGGCGCGCGCCACGTACCCGGCGAGCAGCAGCCCGCCCGCCATCGCGCCCGAGGCGTAGGTGTCCGCCGCCTGCGCCTCGGCCCACCCCGAGGTCGCGCCCAGCACCAGGTACGGCGCCACCGCGACCGCCAGTGCCACGGCCAGCGCCACCAGCGCCGCCCGGGGCCGCCGGTCGTCCTCCCAGCAGCGCTCGCCGACCAGGTGCAGGGCGACGGCCATCGCCACCACCAGGCACCACCACGGCGAGGGCGCCAGCCCCACCGCCCGCGCCAGTGCGTACACGACGGCGAGTCCGCCGGTCGCCGCCGTCTGGCACACCAATACGTCTGTCATGTCGCTGGCAAAGGTCCGCCAGAGTCCCGCCCCCGGATTCCACCCCATGCAGCGGAGGATAGGGCGGCGCCGCGGTGCCCAACAGGTGTCCCGCACACGTCGGGTGGTCGCATTCAGCAGGTGCACATCTGCGCTCCGCCGAACGGCAACGTGGATGCCAGCGGACTTGGAGAGACATACGGGTGCCGGTTCGCGGACCCGACTGTACGGGTCCGACCCGGGCCGCTGCCACGGAACGCCGTGGCGGCCGTCGTCCGTGCTGCCCTGGAGGGTCTGCCATGACCACCGTCCCCACGTACACTCCGACCGCAGTCACCCCCACCCGGGCCACCCCGGTGCCCGCCGCGCGCCCGTCCGCCGCGTCCGGCTCCGCCTCCGCCGTCTACACCGTCTCGCTGGCCCGCGACGAGGCCGACGTCCGCGCCGCCCAGCGGCTGCGGCACCAGGTCTTCGCCGACGAGCTCGGCGCCAGCCTGCACAGCACCGTCCCGGGGCTGGACGTCGACCCGTTCGACGACTTCTGCGACCACCTGCTCGTCCGCGAGGGCGAGGACGGCGCCGTCGTCGGCACCTACCGGCTGCTGCGCCCCGAGGCCGCCCGCCGGGCCGGCCGGCTCTACTCGGACGGCGAGTTCGACCTCGGCAACCTCGCCCCGCTGCGCGACGGGCTGGTCGAGCTCGGCCGCTCCTGCATCGCCGCCGAGCACCGGGGCAACGGCGCCGTCATCAACCTCATGTGGGGCGGCATCGCCCGCTACCTCGCCGACACCGGCAACACCTGGGTCGGCGGCTGCTGCTCGATCCCGCTGGAGGACGGCGGCGCCACCGCCGCCCGGGTCTGGGACACCGTCTCCGCCAAGCACCTCGCCCCCGAGCAGTACCGGGTCGCCCCGCACCGCCCCTGGGACGCCACCGGCGTCGCGCGGGCCGACCGGGCACCGCTGCCGCCCCTGCTCCGCGGCTACCTCCGGCTGGGCGCCTGGGTCTGCGGCGCGCCCGCGCACGACCCGGACTTCGACTGCGCCGACCTGTACGTCCTGCTGTCGCTGGAGCGCACCGACCCGCGCTACCTGCGGCACTTCCTGTCCGGCGTCGGCGGCGTGGGCGCGGCGGCCGCGCCGGCCCCGGGCACGCGGACGGACGCCGGTACGGACGCGGTGGAGGCGGGACCGGCCTCATGAGCGTCTGGCTGCCGACGGCCTCCTGCACCCCGGAGGCCTGTCTGACCGATCCGGCACCGACCGTCGCCCTCCCCCGCCGGGTGCTGCGGCTGACGGGCTTCCTGGTGCTGCTCGTGGCGGGGCTGGCGCTGATCCCGCCGGTGCGGCTGCTGCCGCCGGGCCCGCGCGGCGCGCTGGCCCGGTTCTGGGCGCGCGGGCTGCTCGGCGCGCTGGGCGTCGCGGTCCGGATCGTGCCCGGCCCGGCCCCGGCCGGCCCGGGCGGGGTGCTGCTGGTGGCCAACCACGTCTCCTGGCTGGACATCCCGCTGATCGCCGCCGCCCGGCCGGGCCGGTCGGTCGCCAAGACCGAGGTGCGGGACTGGCCGGTGCTGGGGCGGCTCGTCGCCTGGGGCGGCACCGTGTTCCTGGACCGCGACCGACTGCGCGCCCTTCCGGCGACCGTCGCCGAGGTGACCGACCGGCTGCGGGCCGGTCACCCGGTGATCGTGTTCCCGGAGGGGTCCACCTGGTGCGGACGGGAGAGCGGACGGTTCCGGCCGGCGTTCTTCGAGGCCGCCGTCCGGTCCGGCGCCGCCGTCCAGCCCGTCTCGATCCGCTACCGGCTCGCCGACGGGCGCGCCACCAGCGCCCCCGCCTTCGTCGGCGAGGACGACCTGGCCACCTCGCTGGCCCGGGTGGTCGCCGTCCGCGGCCTGGTGGCCGAACTCACCTTCCGCCCGACCGTCCCCGCTCCGGCGGCCGACCCGGCCCGCCGCTGGGCGGCGCGGAAGGAACTCGCCCACGCCGCCCAGACCTCGGTGGAGGGCATCCGCTGAGCACCGTCGCCGGCGGCCGACAGAACCACGGGACAACCATCCGGTGAACTCCGTTCTTCGGCCGCCCGCCCGACCCCTGCCCTGACACAGTGTCAGTCATGCATGAGGGAACGGCTGTTGAAGAGCCGAGACTCACCGTCAAACGCCAGCGCTCGATCGTCCGCAGGCGCCCCCGGTTCACCGCCGCCGTGGCCGGGCTGCTGGCGCTGTTCCTCGCCGGCACCACCTCGCTGGCACTCTCCGGCCACCTGCTGCTCCCGTTCGACAAGGTCCTCCTCCTGGAGGGCCGCACCGGCTCCAAAGCGGCGTTCTTCGAGGACCCCGAGGTCCAACGGCTGCTGCTGCGCCACGGCATCCGGGTCCACGTCACCGCCTCCGGTTCGCAGGAGCTGGTCAACGGCGACTACTCCCGGCTGGCCTTCCTCCTCCCCTCCGGCCGGCCGCCGGCCAACGACATCCTGGCCCGGCTGAAACGGGAGAACGGATACTCCAAGGCGTACAACCCGTTCGTCAGCCCACTGGTGCTCGCCACCTACCGGGACTACGCCCGGACCCTGGAGGACAACGGGATCGCCACCCCGCAGTACCCGACCGGGCGCGGCGAGGAGCCTCTCTACTACAGCCTCGACCTGGCCGCGTTCCTGCAGCAGGGGGCCACCCACCGGTCCTGGAACGACCTCCGGATCGACCGCCACGGCACCACCAACGGCAACGTCGTGGTCGCCCAGACCTCCCACATCTGCCAGTCGAACTCGGCCGAGACCTTCCTGGCCCAGGTCGCGTTCACCGAGAACGGGGGCCGCGTCCCCGAGGGCCCGGGCGCCGACGAACTCGCCGACCGGATCAAACCGCTGCTCTCGGCGCAGGGCATGCCCGGGGTGGACGTCTTCGAGCCGTACGCCAGCCCCGAGGGCCGCGGCATCGCCCCCGTGGTGGTGGTCTACGAGCACCAGTACCTCGCCTACCAGACGCGTTTCCAGGACACCCGGCACCGGCTCGACACCGAGCGCGTCCTGCTGTACCCGACCTCCCGGTTCATCACCCAGCCGCAGTACATCTCGCTCCGGCCGGAGGCCGACCGGCTCGGCGAACTGCTCACCCACGACCGCCGGCTGCGCGAGCGCGCCGTGGCCCTGGGCTTCCGCACCATCGGCGACGACACCGACTCCGGCGAGCTCCGGACGTACCTCGGCGCGCGCGGCATCCCGGCCCCGGACACCCGCACCGACGACACCAGGACCGTCATGCCGACCCAGGAGATCCTGAACCGGATGGTCCGCAGGGTCGGCGACTGTCCGGCCGACCCCGGCACCCCGGCTCCGGGAGCGACCCCGTGAACCCGCCGGACCGGTGGCACCGGCGCACCCGGGGGCGGCGCGCCGACCGTGCCCGCCGCCGCGTCCGCTCCGCCGCCTCCACCACCACCACCACCGCCGCTCGACTGCCCGCCCGGGCGCTCCTCGCCCTGGTCCTGCTCGTCTGCTCCGCCGCCCCGGTGGCCGGCTGCGGTCCGGGCGCACCCACCGGCACCACGCTGTCCGTCCTGGCCAGCGCGGAGCTGACCGACCTCCGGCCGGTCCTGGACGACCTGCGCCGCGCCACCGGGATCGCCCTGGAGCTGGACTTCGGCGGCACCGTCAGCGCGAGCGAACTGCTCGGCTCCGGCACGCCCGACCGGCACCACCTGGCCTGGCTCTCCTCCGACCGCTGGCTGCGACTGAACGTCAAGGCCGCGGGCGGGACGGGCACCCCGCTCTCCACCCGCACCATGATGTCGCCGCTCGTCCTCGGCGTGAGGCGGAGCACCGCGCACCGCCTGTGGCCCGGCGCGGGCGCGCGGCAGCCGTCCTGGGCCGACATCGCCGCGGCGGCCGAGCACGGGGAGCTGCGGTACGCGATGAGCGACCCGACCGTCGCCCACAGCGGGCTCGCCGCCCTCGTCGCCGTGGCGACCGCCGGCGCCGGGACCGGCGAGGCCCTCCGCCCGGAGGACGTCGCCCAGGACCGGGTCCGCGGTTTCCTGACCGGCCGGACCCTCGCCGCGCCGTCCACCCACGCCCTGGTCGACGCCTACCTCGACCACCAGGACCGGGCCGACGCGGTGATCGCCTACGAGTCGGACCTGCTCGCGCTCGGCGGGGACGGGCGCCTGCGCGAACCGCTGGAGCTGGTCTACCCGCAGGACGGCATCGTGCTGTCCGACTACCCGCTGCTGCTGCTCGACCCGACGAAGCGGGCCGCCTACGACCGGGTGCTGGCGTGGCTGCTCGCGCCCGCCGCGCAGAAGAAGATCATGACGCTCACGCTGCGCCGCCCGATCGACCCGGCCGTCGACCGGGATCCCCGGCTGGAGCGCCCGATCGGCAACGCCCTCTACTTCCCCGACCGGCCGGAGGTCGTCCAGCGCCTCCTGGCCCAGTACCGGGCCGACACCCCGGCGACGGGCCCGGGCCCGACCCGCTCCCCGGCACCCTCGCCGCCGGCACTCCCACCGCCCCCGTGACCCGGGCGGCCGACGTGACCGCACAGCCCTCGTGGCCCACGGCCCGCGTGCCCCACAGCCCTCGTGGCCCACAGCCCTCGTGTTCCGCACAGCCCTCGTGATCGGAGACCGGTGACCATTCTCGACGAGTCCTCGTGGGGCGTGCTCGGGCTCGAACTCGCCACCTGGCTGGTGGCGTTCGGCAGCCTGGTCGCGCTGCTGGCCGTCGGCGGCCTGGAGCTGCGCCGCAAGCGGCCGCCGGCCGGCGTGGACGTCACCACCAAGGCCTGCGTCCACCTGGACGACAAGGCCGTCATGGACATCTACCGGATGGGCCGCTACACCGCCGCCCTGACCCAGGAGGTCGAGCAACGGATCACCCGCAACCTGCACTTCGGCGGCGAGCTGCCGGGCACGACGGTCGGCATCGGCACGGAGGCCGCGGAGGAACGGATCAGCCGGTACGTGCGGAGCGACGCGCCGATCGACGTGATCGGCGTGATCATCAAGGCGCTCGACGACCGGGACGGCATCATCCACGCCGACCTGCTGTCCGGCACCGTCCGGAAGAACCGGGCCCTGGCCCGGTCGCTGGACGTGGTCGAGGACTCCGGTCCGCGTCCGCCCGGGGTCCGGCTCTCCCGGGCGGAGGCGTACGTGCTGCTCCGGGGGAAGTTCCAGGCCGTCGCTCCGGGGCCGGACACCGCCGAGGGCAGCACGGTCTTCCTGGCCCGCTACGGCCGTCCCGGCGATCTCTCCCGCAGCGGGCGGGTACGGGTCACCTGCACCCGCCCGGGGCTGAGCGACTCCGCGGCCGGCGCGCAGACCCGCGCCGGGTACTGCCTCGGCACCGTCCACGGCTGGGACCCGGCGGAGGCGACGCTGGAGGTGCATGCGATCGCCGTCTTCCGCTGACGGCCGCGGGGCGCCGCTCCCTCACTCCGGCCGGGCACCGGCCGGGGCCTGCGCGCGGGGCCGGGCTCCGGCCGGGCCCCGCGGTCCCGCCGGGCCCGGCGCGGCCCGGCGCAGCAGCAGGGCGACCAGCACGGCGGCCAGGGCCAGGGCGGCGGAGCCGCAGCGCAGGGCGAGCTGGATACCGTCGGTGAAGGCGGCCTCGACGGCCGACCTGACCGGTCCGGGCAGCCCGGCGGTGGCCGCGCCCGGCGCGGTGGCGGCGGTCAGGGCCTCGGGCGGGAGGCCGAGGCCGGCCAGGGAGCCGGCCAGGCGGTGGGTCAGGACGGCGCCGAGGACGGCGATGCCGAGCACTCCGCCGAGTTCGCGCAGGGTGTTGACGGTCGCCGAGGCGGTGCCGATCCGCTCCGGGGCGACCCGCTGCAGGACGGCGATCGAGACCGGGGTGAAGGTCGTCCCCAGGCCCAGGCCGAGGACGAACAGCGTCCACAGGTACTCCGCGTAGTGGGCGTTCTCGCCGTAGCGGGAGAGACCGGCAAGGCCGACCGCGCACAGGGCGATGCCCAGGACCAGCGGGAGCCGGGGTCCGTACCGGCCGGTCAGCTGCGCCGAGAGCGGGCCCGCGACGACGATCATGGCCGTCATCGGCAGCCCGGCGAGACCGGCGGCCGTCGGGGACCAGTCCAGGACGCCCTGCATCAGCAGCGGCAGGAAGAACAGCGCGCCGAACATTCCGAAGCTCACCGCGAATCCGCCCAGCAGCGCGCCGCCCAGCACGCCGTCGCGGAACAGCCGGAGATCGAGCATCGGCTCGGCGGTCCGCAGTTCGAGCAGCAGGAACGCCGTCAGCAGCAGCACCGCGAGTGCCGCCGTGGTGAGCACCCGGCCGTCGGTCCAGCCGCGGTCCGGACCCTCGACCAGGGTGTGGACGGCCGCGCCCAGGCCGAGCGCCGAGAGCACGAGGCCGCCGAGGTCGATCCGCCGGGCCCGGCCCGGGACGGCCGGGAGCACCCGGGCCGACAGGACGAGCGCGGCGACGCCGATCGGGACGTTGATCCAGAACACGCTCGCCCAGCCGAAGGCCTCGACCATCGGGCCGCCGACCACCGGGCCGACCGAGAGGCCGAGCGCGGAGACGCCGGACCACCGGCCGATGGCCCGGGTGCGCTCCCGTTCGTCGGTGAAGACGTGCCGCAGGATGGCGAGGCTGCCGGGGGTGAGCAGGGCCGCGCCGACACCCTGGAGCATCCGCGCGGCGACCAGGGCCCCGGTGGTTCCGGCCAGCGCCCCGGCGGCCGACCCCAGCGTGAACAGCGCCAGGCCCAGCCGGAAGACGGCGGTGCGGCCGTACCGGTCGCCGAGCGCGCCACCGGTGAGCAGCAGCGCGGCGAAGACCAGGCTGTATCCCTCGGCGACCCACTGGAGGCCGGTGATGCCCGCGTCGAGGTCCTCGCCGATGCGTGGCAGGGCGTTGTTGACGATGACGTTGTCCAGCATGGACATGAACATGGTGGTGCACAGCGTCGCGAGCGCGAGCCGCTGGCGGCGCCGGACGTCCGGCGCCCCGCTCTCCCCCATCGGGTGTTCCTCTCTCGTGTTCCCGGGACACCTGCGTGCCCCCGGGATCCCTAACGGCGTTAGGGGCGGGTTCGACGGGGGACAGCGTGCCCCTAACGGTGTTAGATTGCAACTGGAATTCGGGCCCGGCCCGCTCCGCCCGAAGAACAGCGAGGACCTCATGCCTGCCGACGAGGACGACGCCGCCCAGCCCGGACTCACCCGCGACGCCCTCGCCCGGGCCGCCCTGCGGGTCCTGGAGCGCGAGGGCCTGGCCGGCCTGTCGATGCGCAAGGTCGCCGCCGAGGTCGGGGTCAGGGCCGCCTCGCTGTACTGGCACGTCCGCAACAAGGAGGAACTGCTCGACCTGCTCAACGACGCGCTGATGGCCGACGCCGAGGCCCCGCCGCGCACCGGCGACTGGCGCACCCAGCTGCGCGGCTACTGCCGGCGCTACCGCGCCCACCTGCTGGGCAGGCGGGACGCGGCCAAGGTGGTGGCGGGCCGGCTCGCCCCGGGCCCCCACCTGCTGCGGCTGATGGAGGACCAGCTCGACCGGCTGCGGGAGGCCGGCTTCTCCCCCGCCGACAGCGCGATGATCTCCTATCTGCTCGGCGCGTACGTCCAGGGCTTCGTCCTCCAGGAGGAGTCCCCGATGGCGGCCGCCGAGACCGCCGGAGCCGGGCGGCGCGAGGTCGCCGACGCCGCCGCCGAGCGCTTCCGCGCACTGCCCGCCGCGGAGTTCCCCAACCTCGTCGCGATGGCCGACGACCTGACCGGCCCCGATCTGGACGCCCGGTTCGACTTCGGCCTCGACCGCATCCTCGACGGACTCGCCGCGCTGCTGCCGCCCGACCGTCGCTGATCCGTCCGAGCCGTCCGGCCGCGGACTGCCCCGCGACCGCCCGACCGTCCCCGCCCGGCAGGTCGGCCGGTCCGACATCCCTGGTCGCGACGGGCAGTGACGACCCATCAACGGTCCGAACACGGGGGGTGACAGCGCCGCCCCGGCGGCCGACACTGGGAGGAAGAAGCTCCCACATCAACGGGTCGGCCGGTGCCGGCCGGTACCGGCCGCCGAGAGGGCAGGCCGGCCATGAGTACGCCGTCCTCCAGACTCCCGATCGTCTATGTCCGGGGATACGCCGGTGGCACCCCCGGGATCGAGAAGGCCGTGACGGATCCGTTCTACGGATTCAACGAAGGCTCGACGCACATCCGCGTCGGGCGCCAGGACTCCCCCGTCTTCTACCAGTTCGAAAGCCCGTTAGTGCGCCTGCTCACCGACGAGGGCTACCACGTCCTCGTCGAGGGCGGCCAGGAGGCCTATCTGGCGAACCACCCCAAGGACATCCGCCCCGACAGCATCTGGATCCACCGCTTCTACGACCGCTGCTCCGGCACCTGGGGCGGCGAACCCGAGGCGTTCAGCCTGGAGCACGCCGCCGAGGACCTCCTCCGGCTGATCGAGGACCTGCGGGAGCGCACCGGCGCGCCGCGGGTCCACCTGGTCGCCCACTCGATGGGCGGACTGATCTGCCGCTGCCTGCTCCAGAAGGTCATCCCCGAGCAGCGCCGGGGAAAGCGCGCCACCGACTACGTGTCGAAACTGTTCACCTACGGAACGCCGCACGGCGGCATCACCTTCGCGGTCGGCTTCGGCGTCCCCGAACTCCTGCGCGACACCTTCGCCCTGAACGGCTCGGACGTCTTCGGACCCGACCGGATGTACCAGTACCTGACGCCGGATCCCGCTCCGGACGGGCCGCCGGACGGCTGGCGGGCCGTCGACCTGCCGGACGACGACGGCAGCGGGACGCCCCAGGAGGCCGCGGGCGGGTTCCCGCTCGACCGGATCTTCTGCATGATCGGCACCGACTCCGAGGACTACGACGTCGCCCACGGCATCTCCGCCTCGGCCGTCGGCCCGCGCAGCGACGGTCTGGTGCAGATCGAGAACGCCCAGGTCACCGGGGCCAACCGGGCGTTCACGCACCGCAGCCACAGCGGCCGGTACGGACTGGTCAACTCCGAGGAGGGCTACCAGAACCTGCGCCGCTTCCTGTTCGGAGACCTGCGGGCCCGGGTCGACCTGGTCGGCGTGACCCTGCCGGACCGCGACCCGGACGTCACCTGGCAGGCCGAGGTGCGGCTCCAGGTCCGCGGACTGCCGGTACTGCTGCACGAACGCGCCGCCCCGCACTGGTGCCCGGTCCAGCTCTCCGACCCCACCTCGGCCACCCGTCAGGCCCGGGCCGGCCGGGACGGCGCCGTCCAGCTGGCGACCACCTTCCTCTCCAGCAAGCTGCTCCCGCCGCGGGAGGACGCGGAGCGCTCGGCGGTGGACAGGGCGGTGGACGGGACACGGCCGGGGGCGAGCGAGCCGGTGCGGTTCGCGCTCGACCTGCGGGTGCTCGGGCTCAAGGAGCACAACGGGTTCTTCGGCTTCGGCGACCACCTGGAGCAGACCGCCGACTTCGCGGACACCCTGATCGTCGACGTGGACACCGACTCCCCGCGTCCGGCGGCCTGGGCGCACTGGAACTCCGAGGTGGACGGCGCGATCCGGGACCTCCACCCGAGCGGCCCGCCGCTGCCGGACGAGGACCCGCGCGCCGACGCCTGGCTCGCCCACGTCCCGCTTCCGGCCACCACCCGCCCGATCCTCGGCCCCGACGCCAGGATCCGGCTCACGGTCGGCCCCTGGAGCTGACCCCGACTCCGCTCCCGGCTCCACGGCTCCGGCTCCACGGCTCCGGCTCCGGCTCCGGCTCCGGCCATGGCTTCGGCTCCGTCCTCGGCCATGGCCTCCGGCCTCAGTCGTGGCCGTGCCAGTCGGCCGCCGGGGGGTCGGTCCTGGGCTCGGTGCCGGAGAAGGTCCAGGCCGCGGCCGCCGGGCCCAGCCGGGGGTCGGCGCCGGGCTGCGGGCCGGTACGCGATCCCGGCTCCGGCGGCGGCCCCTCGGCGGCCAGCAGCACCCGGCGCAGCAGATCGGCGAGCTGGTGCCGCTCGGCCGGGGAGAGCACGCCGAGCAGTCGGTGCTCCTCCCGGCCGACCACGTCCAGCGCCTGCGCCCAGGCCAGTCGGCCCTGTTCGGTCAGTTCGACGTCGACCCGGCGGCGGTCGTCGCTGGACGGCGTGCGGACGACGAATCCGCGCCGTTCCAGTGCCTCCAGACGCCCGGTCACCGAGGCGGGCGCCAGGCCGAGGTCGGCGCGCAGCTCGGACGGGGTGGCCCGGCCGCCGCGGCCGGCCAGCCCGTGCAGGGTGTCGAACTCGTGCTTCTGCAGTCCGTAGTCGGCCACGCCCTGCTCACGGACCCGGCCGAGGTGCCGGGTGAGCTTGCTCATCCGGGTGACGGCGCCCTCGACGTCCGGATCCAGGTGCGGCAGCACCGGCCGCCAGCGGTCGACGTGGCCGTCGGTCCAGTCGCGGGGCCGGTCGGCCGCCGCCCGGTGCGTCGCGGGTGTCCCGGGTGTCATACCCCCGAGTCTAGGCGGCCCCCGACCAGGGGCTTTCGGGTTCCCGATATTTCGTTGACGAAATTTCGGCACCGAAATACAGTGCTGCCGTGACTTCGACCCACCACCCGCACCCGCTGCGTCTGCCCGCCTTCCGACTGCTCTTCCTCGGCCGGACGATCTCCACCCTGGGGGACGCCGTCGTCCCCGCCGCCCTCGCCATCGCCGTCACCCGGGCGACCGGCTCCTCCTCCGCGCTGGCCCTGGTGCTGGGCTGCGCGATGGTTCCGCGCCTGCTGCTGCTCCCCCTGGGCGGCGTCGTCGGGGACCGGGTCGACCCCCGGCTGGTCGCGCTCGTCACCGATCTGGTCCGGGCCGTCGCCCAGATCGCCGTCGGTGTCGAACTCCTCGGCGACCGGCCCAGCCTCGCCGCCGTCGCGGCCGCCGAGGCCGTCGGCGGCATCGCCTCGGCGTTCGCGATGCCGACCGCCAGCCCGCTGGTGGCGGTCGCCGTGGACGGTCCGCAGCGGCTGCGCGCCAACGCCCTGCTGGCCTCCGCCGTCAACGGCGCCCGGCTCGGCGGCCCGGCGCTGGCCGGCCTCCTCGTCCTGACCGCGGGCCCCGGCTGGGCGTTCCTGCTGGACGGCGCCTCCTTCCTGGTCAGCGCCGCGCTGCTGACGCGGCTGAAGGTGCGCCGTGCCCCGGCCGAGCGCAGGTCGTCGCTGCGCGCCGACCTGGTCCGGGGCTGGAGCGAGGTCCGCTCGCGCGACTGGTACTGGACCAGCCTGATCGGCCATGCCGTGTGGAACGGCGCAGCCGCCGTCCTGCTCACCCTCGGACCGCTGATCGCCTCCCGGCGGATGGGCGGGGAGGGCGTGTGGATCGCGATGACCCAGGCGGCCGCCTTCGGCGTGCTGGCCGGTTCGCTGCTCGCCGGCCGGTTCCGGCCCCGGCGCCCGCTGCTGGTCTCCTCCCTCGGCCTCGCCCTGTACGCGCTGCCGCTGGTCGCCCTGGCGGCGACGGCGCCCGCACCGGTCACCGTCGCCTCGTACGCCCTGGCGATGACCGGGCTGGGCTTCCTCAACCCGGTGTGGCAGACCGTGGTGCAGCAGGAGTTCCCGCCGCAGGTGCTGGCCCGGGTCACCTCCTACGACTGGCTGCTGTCGCTCGCCGCCGCCCCGCTGGGGTACACGCTCGCACCGCTGGCCGCGGACGCCTGGGGGAGCACCGGGCCACTGCTCGTCACGGCCGCCCTGGTAGCGCTGGCCTGTGGCGGGGCCGCCGTCGTCCCGGGTGTCCGCCGGATCGGGTGCCGCACCGACGCGGACGGCCTGACGGAGAGTCCGGCGGGCGGCCCGGCGGACGGCCGGCACTCCTCGGGCAAGGGCCCGGCGGCGACCGGCCCCCAGGTCACCGGGGCGCCTCCCGCAGCCGAGGAGGCCGCGGTCGGGGCCGCCCGGCGGGACCCTACGATACGCACATGATCGCCTATGCCCCAGCGGCCTTCTTCTTCCTCCTCTGCGGAATCGGAGTCCTGCGCGACCGACGCAAGTTCAGCAATGCCGTCCTGCTCGGCATCGGGGTGTCGCTGCTGGCCCTGGCGCTGATCGCGGAGGTGCGCCGGGCGCCGACCCTGGTGGCCGAGCTGACGGTGGCCGTCATCGCCCTGCTGCCGACGGTCGGCACGGTGGCCCTGGTCTGGTTCCTCCTCTCCAACGGAGTGACGATGATCCGCAAGGAGGGCCGGCGGCCGGCGAACCTGCTCTCGCTGCTCGCCGGCCTCGGCATCATCGGGCTGATCGGTCTGCTCGGGGCAGCCGTCGTCACCGACTCCCCGCGCCTCGGCGTCCTCGCCGCCACCGCGCTCCTGGTGGTCGGCTACGTGTCCTTCCTCTTCGTCTGCTTCGTCGGCTACGCCTTCCTCTACCAGCGCCACCTGCCGCGCAAGGAGGTGGACTTCGTGGTGGTACTGGGCTCGGGCCTGATCGGCGGCGACCGGGTGCCGCCGCTGCTCGCCAGCCGGCTCGACCTCGGCCGCGCGCTCTACGAGCTGCAGTCGGCACGGGGCAACCCGCCGGTGCTGATCACCTCGGGCGGCCAGGGTCCGGACGAGAAGGTGCCGGAGTCGCACGCGATGGCGGACTACCTGCTCGAACGCGGCTTCCCGGCCGAGCACCTGGAGCGCGAGGACCGTTCCCGGACCACCGAGGAGAACCTGCTGTTCAGCAAGGAGATCATGGAGCGGTCGAAGCCCGACTACCGCTGCGTGGTCGTCACCAACAACTTCCATGCCTTCCGGGCCGCCCTGACGGCCCGCACCACCGGGGTCAACGGCCAGGTCTGCGGCTCCCCCACCGCCCGGTACTACTGGCCGAGCGCGACGATCCGCGAGTTCGCCGCCGTCTTCCTGTCGCACAAGTTGGTCAACTTCGGGATCTGCGGCTTCGTCGCCGTCTGCGGACTCGTCGCCGCGGCGCTGAGCCCCGGCGCCTGACCCCACCCCGGTCGTGGGTGGTACCGCCATGGCGGCACCACCCACGACCGGGCACCGGGGGACGGCCGTTGGCGCCATGGCGACCGGGGAGGGGCCCGGGCACGCTGCACGGCAAGGTCCTGCACTCCTCCCCCACCCGGAGTCCCCCATGGCCGTGTCCCCCACCGCCCCGCCGACCGCCCCGCCGACCGCTTCATCGACCGCCCCGCCGACCGACCGCCGCGTCCACCGGGCGGGCGGCGCAGCCCGCGCAGCCCTCGTCGCGCTGCTCACCGCGGCGACGCTGCTGCTCCCCACCACCGCCTCGACGGCCGCGACCGCGCCGACGCCCGCCCACGCCCCAGCCCCCGCCGCCACCTCCGCCTCCGCACGATCCACCACCAACGGCACCTTCCAGGAGGTCACCGGGTTCGGCAGCAACCCCGGCAACCTCGCGATGTACACCTACACCCCGGCCGCGCTGCCCGGCGGCGCGCCCCTGGTGGTCGCCCTGCACGGCTGCACCCAGACCGCCGACGACTACTACCGGCACTCCGGCTGGCCCGAACTCGCCGACCGCTACCGCTTCGCCGTGGTCTTCCCGCAGACCGGCACCACCAACAACCCGCTCTCCTGCTTCCGCTGGTTCGACGCCGCGCAGAACGCCCGCGGTGTCGGCGAGGCCGCCTCCGTGCTCCAGATGGTCACCAGGGCCGGGGACCTCTTCGGCACGGACCGCGGCCGGGTGTTCGTCACCGGCCTGTCCGCCGGGGGCGGGATGGCCGCCGACCTGCTGGCCGACTACCCGGACGTGTTCGCCGGCGGGGCCGTCGACGCCGGTCCGCCCGCGCACTGCGCCGCCACCCTGTCCGCGGCCTCGTCCTGCCAGAACAACGACCAGCGGCTCACGCCCGCCCAGTGGGCGGAGAAGGTCCGCCGCGCCGACCCCGGCCACCCCGGGCCCTGGCCCCGGGTGGCGATCTGGCAGGGCACGGCCGACACCACCGTCCGGCCGGTCAACGCCACCGAACTGCGCGACCAGTGGACGGAGGTGTGGGGCATCGGCCAGAGCCCCTCCGGCACCCGGAGCCTGCCCGGCGGCACCACCGAGACCCGCTACGACGACGCCGGTGGGCGGCCAGCCGTCGCGCTGTACTCGATCGCGGGCATGGGGCACGGACTGGCCGTAGCCCCGGGCTCGGGAGCGGACAGGTGCGGGGCCACCGGCGCGTACTTCCTGGACGCGATCTGCTCCGGCTACCACACCGCGCTCTTCTGGGGCCTGGACGGCGGCGGGCCGACGGTCCCGGGGCTGCCCGCGCCGAGCGGGCTGACGGCCACCGTGACCGGGGGCGACACCGTGGCGCTCGGCTGGCAGCCCGTCACCGGCGCCGCCTCCTACCGGGTCTTCCGGGACGGCGCCCCGGTCGCGGACCCGACCGGCACCACCTGGACCGACAGCGGTCTGAGCGCCGGCACGGCCTACGGCTACGCGGTGGCCGCGGTCTCCGCCGACGGCACCGCGGGCACCCGGTCGGCCGCCGTCACCGTCACCGCACCGGGCGGCCCGGCACCGTGCTACACCACCGACAACTACCACCAGGTGGCGGCCGGGCGGGCCACCCTGAGCGGCGGCCTGGTGTACGCGCTCGGTTCCGGACAGGCGATGGGGCTCTGGAACACCTTCACCGTCCACACCCTGCGCCGGACCGGCCCCGGCTACTACGTGCTCGCCGACGGCTCCTGCTGACCGCCCCTCCCGTCCCCTCTCCTTTCCTCACCTCCCGCACCACCACCCTCCGTCCGCGGACACCTTGACGAAAGGTTGACCTGCTCACGGCAGAACGTTGGGGACCCTCGCTCCTATGGTCGGCCCATGCCTCCACTGCCCCCAGGCCCAGGACGGACAGCCGCGCTCCCGGTGCTGCCCTACCGCAAGCCCACACCCGGCCGCGACTACTGGGTGTTCGACGACGTCCTGCCGGACCCGGACGCCGTCCGCCGCCGCTGCCTCGACCGCAACGACTGGACCGAGGGCTACCCCTACCGACCGGAATCCTGGCCCGGACTGCGCACCATGCCCGGTCTCGAGCCCGACGAACTGGCCCGGGTGGAGGCGCTCGTCCGCAAGGCCACCGGAGCGTCACGGCTCTGGGTGCAGAGCGCCCCTGGCGGTGGCACCCTCAACCACAACTGCATCCAACTGGTGGGCACCGCCGAGTCGGAGTCTCGTCCGCACACCGACTCCCGGGCGCTGTGCCGCTTCGCGGCCGTGCTCTACCTCAGCCCCGGCGCGCCGAAGGACGCCGGCACCGGCTTCTACCGCCAGCAGTTCCCCGGCGGCCGGCTCGGCGGCAACCTGGTCACCGCCCCCCACAACAACCTGGTCGAGGCGCTCGGCACCCGCCGCGTCCCGGCCGACGCCTTCACCGAGGACGTGCGCGTCCCCAACCGCTACAACCGCCTGCTCGTCTACCACGCCAACCTGATCCACAGCGCCACCTCGTACCACGGCCTGACCCTGGAGGAGCGGCGGATGACCGCCGTCTTCTTCTGGATGGCCTGACGGCCCCACCCGACCCCCACCCCCCACACCGCGGAACGCCGTCCCTGCCTCCCCGAAGGGCGAGGGGCGGCGTTCCGTGCCCCGCGAGGGCCAGGCGGTGGAGAACGGCGACGACGAGGACGACGAGGGCGTCCGGCTGACACCCACCGGCCTCGGGGCCTCGGTGAACCCGATCGCGGTCCTCGGCGAGCCCGGCGCCGGCAAGACGGTGCTCTACAAGTCGCTCTCCCTCGCCTACCGGGGCGGCGCGAGCGACAGCACCATCAGTCCCCGTCCGGAGAAGCACCAGAGCCTGCTGCGGATCGACGGCGCCAAGCAACTGCGCCTCTCCGTGGTGGTGATCCCGGGTCAGGCATCGCACGAGCGCGAGCAGGCCGTGCGGGAGACGATGCTGGGCGACGCCTCGCCGCGCGGCATCATCTACGTGACCTGCTGGGGCCACAACCGGATCTGGCACCGCGGTGTCCAGCAGGAGGTCCAGGAGACCCTGGAGTACGAGCACGGCACCGTCACCGCCGAGGACCTGCGCGAGTGGCACCTGGAGAAGGAGCGCGCCGACTTCCGGGAACTCGTCTACCGGATCATCGACAAGGAGGTCGCGAAGCGGCTGGAGTGGCTCGCCGTCGTCGTCTCGAAAGCGGACCTCTACTGGGACCGGCTGGACGAGGCCCGCGACTACTACATCCCCGGCGGACCGGGCGGGCCCGGCGCGGAGTCGAGGTTCTGCAGACTGATGCGCGACCTGGAGAAGGAGACCCGGCTGCGCATCGCCGTGGTCCCGATGAGTTCCCGGCTGATCCGGTACAAGCCGCTTCCGGGGCTCGGCGCGCAGCGGTCGCTGCTGGACGACCCTCAGTTGGGCCCGCTCCGCCGCAACCTCGGACGCACCGTCCAGGAACTGCTCCTCCCGGAGCGGAACGGGGCCGGCCGTGGTCGCCGGTGAGCGCGGGGACCACGGGGACCGCCGCGAGCGGCGCGGCGGGTTCGAAGAGGACCTGGTGAAGGCGGAGGGGCGGTACACGGCGCTCGAACCGGAGCGGGCCAGACTGCGGTACCTGCTGGTCCTGCGGGCCGTCGTCGTCGGCGGCGGCGCGGTGGCCCTCGTCCTCGGCACGGCCGCGGCCGGGTCGGGACCGCTCTGGCCGGTCCTCGGCACGGCGGCGGCCGTCGCGCTCCTGACGACCGCCACCGTGCTCGGCCGCGTGTCCGTCGCTCCGCTCCGGTCCCGGATCCAGGTCGAGGAACGGGCGGTGCTCCGCGAGGTCGACCGGCTCCGGGAGACCCTCGTGCGGGTGTCCGTCCGGGAGCAGTGGTCCCCGCACCACCTCAGGCACGTCCGGCAGCGGCTTTCCCGATTCCCAGTAGAGGCAGGGCAGTACTGATGTTGGAACGCATCGCCAAGCAGTTCGGGCTGGCGACCGCCGGAGCCGCCCTGCTCACCGTCGCCGGCAGTCTGCTCGCCTCCCGCAACCCGGGGCACTTCCAGCGGGTCTTCCACGACGACTGGGACTACATCAGCGTCGGGTTCGTCCTCCTCATCACCGGCGCGCTGATCTGCGCGGACGGCCTGGTGCTCTACTTCAGCACCTACGGCGGGTTCAAGGACGCCAACGTCAAGCGCGGCGCCCTGCTGACGGCCGGCGGTCTCGTACTCGCCGGCACCGGGATCGCCGCGCTGGCCCTGAAGCTCTTCGGCTGACGTCCCTTCCCGCGGGGCGGGCTCTCGAGGAACGGCCTGCGCGGCCGGGAGACCCAGGTCGGCGGCGGCGGGACGACCCCGGCTCTCGAGGAACGGCCCGGCGGCGAGGATCGGCCCGGCGGCGAGGATCGGCCCGGCGGCGCGCGCACGACCAAGAGCGCTCCACCGGCGTGGCGGCCCGCCCCCTGGCCCGTCGCGGTCTCCGTCCCGCCCCGTCCGGTTGGCGGCGGGCGCGGGCGGGGAGGGGCAGCGTATGGAGAACACCGACCGGCCGGTCACCGAGGCGGCCCGACCGGAGTGGGCCGGGATCGACCGGATGGACACGCCGGAACTGCTGCGGCTGCTGAACGCCGAGGACCGCACGGTGGCCGGGGCGGTGGCCCGGGAGCTGCCCAGGATCGTTGTCGTGGTGGACGCCGTCGCCGCCCGGATGCGGCGGGGCGGGCGGCTGGTCTACGCGGGCGCCGGGACGGCCGGGCGACTGGGGGTGCTGGACGCGAGCGAGTGCCCGCCGACCTTCGGCACCGACCCCGGTCTGGTGGTCGGGCTGATCGCGGGCGGCCCGGCGGCGCTGGTCCGCGCGGTGGAGGGCGCGGAGGACCGCCCGGAGCTGGCGGTGGCCGACCTGGCCGCGCTCGCGCTGACGCCCGAGGACACGGTGGTCGGCGTCTCCGCCTCCGGGCGCACCCCGTACACGGTGGAGGCGGTCCGCGACGCGCGCCGGGCCGGGGCGCTGGGCGTGGGGCTGGCGGGGACGGCCGGGTCGCCGCTGGTCGCGGCCGCCGAGCTGGGGATCGAGGTGGAGACCGGGCCCGAGGTGCTGGCCGGGTCCACCCGGCTCAAGGCGGGCACGGCGCAGAAGCTGGTGCTGAACCTGATCTCGACGGCGGTCATGGTCCGGCTCGGCCGGACGTACGGAAATCTGATGGTCGACGTCCGGGCCGGGAACGCCAAGCTCCGCGAGCGCGCACGGCGGATCGTGGCCGACATCACCGGTGCGGACGAGGAGACGGCGCGGCGGGCCCTGGCGGCCACCGGCGGGGACGCGAAGGCCGCCGTCCTGGTCGTCCTCGCCGGGGTCGGCGCCCCGACCGCCGCCCGGCTGCTCACCGCGGCGGACGGCCACCTGCGCGAGGCCCTGGAGCTCGCCCGGCGTGGCGGGGGTTAGGGCCTCGGATCCCCGACGGTGCCGTTCTCGCGGGCGACTTCCGCGCGGACTCCCTCGACCAGCACCCGCAGGCCGGGCCGGCCGACGCCGGGCGCGCGGCCCCGGCCGGGCGGCGCTGACGGGCCGCACGGCCGGGACCGGCCGGTCGCCTCAGGACGGGCCCGGTCGCGTCAGAACGGGCCCGGTCGCGTCAGGACGGGCGAGCGGGGGTGGGCGGGAGGATCCGCTTGTAGAGCGCCCCGATCGTGGCCCGGTCGGCGATCAGCGGCAGGGTGTCGAAGGACAGCTCCCACTCGCCCTTGGGCCCGAACCGCTCGACGATGCCGAACGGCACCTCCGTCCCCTTCCCCGTCACCGGGTCCTTGCTCCACTCGGGGACGGCCTTCCCGTGCCACTCGACGAAGGTCGTCGTCCGGCCGAAGGCGACCTGGCCCGCCTCGAACCGGACGTCGGCCTGCGCGAAGAGCCGCCGGAGGTACTCGCTCGCACCCTGGGTGGTGCCGAGCGGAGCGGTCAGGCCGGGGCCTTCGAGCCGTGCGCCGGCCGTCCGGCCGACCAGCGCGGCGACGTCCTCGCCGTTCCAGGCGGCGAGCCGGGCGGTGATCTCCCCGGCCCGGAAGGGCTCCGGACCGTGCCGGCCCGGGCGACCGGCCGGCCCGGCCGGGTCCGCGACGCCGTCGAAGAGCGGACGCAGCTCGGGCGCGACCGGCCGGACCAGCTCGTACCGGTCGTAGTAGCGGCGGGCCTGCATCGTCCGGCCGTCGTCGGAGAGGACGTTCCGGGCGATCTGCGGGAAGGCGACCGGGTGGCCGTTGACGGTCGCCTCGTTCCACTGGCCGAACATCACGACCGCGCCGTCGGCGACCACCTCGGTGCCGCGGTAGCGGAAGTCCGGGACGAGTTGCAGCGAGCCGATGATCGCGGCGCTGATCGCCTCCGGTCCGCGCTGCGGGATGCCGCCGGCCTCCCAGAGGGTGGCCGAGTCGTCGAAGACCGAGCGGTAGGCCAGGACCCGGGGGTGCTCGAACTCGCCGTCCTTCGGCGCGGTGCCGGTCGGTGTCGCACCGAAGGCGATCTGGCGGCGGACGAAAGCACAGGCGTTGGGGGTGAACCGGCCCTCCAGCCGCTCCACCTCGCGCTCAAGACCCGCGCACTCGGCGATCGCGCCGGGCGCCGCCGGGTCGCCCGTGCCGGCGGTGGCGCCGGTGGCGCCGGTGGCGGCGGTGGCGCCGGTGGCGGCGACCGTACCGAACGCGACCGCGCCGGCCGTCGCGGCCGCGAACAGGGTGGTCCGACCGCGGCGTGCCGGACGGCGGGCGGGCCTGCGAACTGCGGTCATGTCGAACCCCTCCGATGGTGTCGGCACCGGTCCGGGGATCTTCCCGGCCGGTGTTGATCACCCTGCCCCGGGGGGTGCGGAGGGTCGATTACCTCGGAGGTCATGGCCTGCCGAGCGGAGGTGCCGCCGGCGGGTCCGCAGCACCGGCGCGGCGGCCGGAACGGGGGAACGACGGGCGCCGGCGCCGGGGCTCAGGCCTCCTGGGCGTCCAGCCAGTGCAGCAGCACGGCACGTTCGGTCTCGGTACCGACGGGGCTGTCCGGGTCGAGCGCCCAGTGGCGGATCCGGGTCAGGGTCTCCGCGTCGAGGTCGAGGTAGAGGCGCCAGTGGGCGCGGGGGTGGCAGTTGCTGTCACGCGGTTCGCCGCACTCCTGGCAGTGGGTGAAGAAGGCGTCGACCAGACGGTGCACGATCGTCTCGGCGGGCATGGGCGGCGGTACGTCCTCACACTCGGGGCCCGGGTTCGTCGGGGCGGCCGGACTTCGTGGGTCGGCGGCCCGCAGTCCAGGGTGCGGGGCCGGACGGGCCCGGCGACAGGGACGAACGTCCCGAGCGGGACGACCGGGACGGCGCCGGGGCACCCGGGCGGACGGGCCGGGGCACGCCGGAGGCCCGGTCCCCGTGGGGGTGGGGACCGGGCCGTTCAGGGCGTGTCGCCGGGCTCAGCCCCGGCCGGCGGACTTCTGGGTGCGCCGGGAGACCGAGTCGAGCACCACCGCGGCCAGCAGCACCGCGCCGGTGATCATGTACTGGATGGCCTGGGCCGCGTGCACCATGTCCAGTCCGGTGGTGATCGACTGGATCACCAGCATGCCGAGCAGCGCCGACCAGGTGCTGCCCCGGCCGCCGAAGAGGCTGGTCCCGCCGATGACGGCCGCCGCGATCGCGCTCATCAGCACATTGCCGCTGCCGAGCAGCTTGTCCGCCGAACCCTGCTGGGAGGCGATGAACAGGCCGCCGAGGCCGGCCAGCATCGCGGAGATCATGAAGACCGAGATCCGCACCCGGGCCACGTTGATGCCGGCCCGGCGGGCCGCCTCGATGCCACCGCCGACGGCGAAGATCTGCCGGCCGTAGGAGGTGCGGCGGAGCACGAAGTCGGTGAGCGCGACCACGCCGACCAGCACCACCAGCGGCAGCGGCAGACCGCTGTCCTGGTTCAGCGTCCAGGCGGAGACCAGGGCGACCACGGCCAGGGCGCCG
Organism: Streptomyces sp. TLI_053; assembly: GCF_900105395.1. NCBI lineage: Bacteria > Bacillati > Actinomycetota > Actinomycetes > Kitasatosporales > Streptomycetaceae > Streptomyces > Streptomyces sp. TLI_053. The sequence continues at coordinate 8,522,495 of NZ_LT629775.1, read as the reverse complement.
GTGCGCAGGGCGATCTCGCCCACCGGCCTGGCGGGCAGGCCGGCGGCGGTGCGGCGGCGGGCGGTGAGCACCTGGGCGGCGCCGTACCCGGCGACGGCGACGACGGCGAGCAGCCAGGCGAAGAGGATGTCGCCGTCACCGAGGAAGTAGTTGTCCAGGTGGGCGACGACGCCGTCGTTGATGTTGTTGACGGTGCCGAGCTTGCCGAGCACGTAGTCCTGGAGGCCGCTCCAGGCGAGCATGCCGGCCAGGGTGACGACGAACGCGGGGACGCCGATGCGGGCGAAGAAGAAGCCGTGCAGGGCGCCCATCGCACCGGCGGTGAGCAGGGCGAGGAGGATCGCCAGCCACTCGTTCAGGCCCTGGCGCACCGCGAGCACGGAGGTGACGGCGGCGCAGGCGCCGGCCACCGAGCCGAGCGAGAGGTCGATCTCGCCGAGCAGGAGGACGAAGACGACACCGACCGAGATCAGGCCGTAGCCGGCGATCCACTTGGTGATGTTGGTCAGGTTGTCGGCCTGGAGGAAGTGGCCGGTGACGCTCTGGAAGATGATCGCGATCAGGATCAGGCCCAGGACGACGGGCAGGGCGCCGAGTTCACCGCTGCGGATCTTGCGGCGGAACTCGTCGGCGTAGCCGGCGACGCCGCCCTGGCGGACCAGCAGCCGGGGGTCGACGGCGGGGGCCGGGGTGTCGGCGGCGGGGGTGGTCTGGCTGGTGCTCACTTCGCTTCCTCCGCGATGCGTGCCTGGCGCCGGGTGACGGCGTTGTCGGTGGCGCCGGTGATGGCGGAGATGATCTCCTCGGGCGTGGTCCCGGCGACCGGGAAGGCGCCGTTGTTGCGGCCGAGCCGCAGCACGGCGACGGTGTCGGCGACCGCGCGGACGTCCGCCATGTTGTGGCTGATCAGGATGACGCCGAGGCCGCGCTGGCGCAGCCGTTCGACGAGGTCCAGGACCTGCGCGGTCTGCTCGACACCGAGGGCGGCGGTCGGTTCGTCGAGGATGACGATCCGGGGGTCGCCGACCAGGGCGCGGGCGATGGCGACCACCTGGCGCTGGCCGCCCGAGAGCGCGGCGATCGGGATCCGCACGCTCGGGATGCGGATCGACAGGGTGTCCAGGAGCTCCTTGGCGCGCCGTTCCATGGCGACCTCGTCCAGGGTGCCGCGGCGACGCAGCTCACGGCCGAGGAAGAGGTTGGCGACGACGTCGAGGTTGTCGCAGAGCGCGAGGTCCTGGTAGACGGTCGCGATGCCGAGGGCCTGGGCGTCCTGGGGGCGGCCGATCCGCACCGGGCGGCCCTCCCAGGTGATGGTGCCCTCGTCGATGGGGTGGACCCCGGCGATCGTCTTGACCAGCGTGGACTTTCCGGCACCGTTGTCGCCGACCAGCGCGACGACCTCACCGGCGTGGACGTCTAGGTCGACGTCGGTGAGTGCCTGGACAGCGCCGAAGCGCTTGGAGACCGCGCGCAGCGCCAGTACGGGTGCGCCTGTCACGTGAACCATCTCCTGCGGGGGTGTGCGTGGCGGGGAGGGGAGGGGTGGGAACGGGAGGCGACGGCGGGGCGGGCCGCCGTCCGGCGCCGCGCGAGGGCGCCGGACGGACGTCGGCCGGCCGTCGGCGGCCGGACCACGCCGGCCGGGGGTCGGTCGCCGGACATCGGCCACCGACCGTCGGCGGCCGGACGTCAGCGGCCCGGGGTCACTTCAGGCCGGCGGCGGCGCAGGCGGCGGCGTAGTCGGCGGTGCAGATGTCGGCGGCCTTGTAGAGCCCGTCCGCGACGACGGTGTCGGTGATGTTGGCCTTGGTGACGACCTTGGGGTCCAGCAGCTTGGCCGGAATGCCCTTGTCGGTGTCGCTGTCCACGGTGGCGGAGGCGACGGCCTTGACGTCCTTGCCCTGGAGCAGGCTGACGGCGAGTTCGGCGGCGCTGTCGGCGAGCGGCTTGTACGCCTTGTAGATGGTGTAGGCCTGGTCCCCGGCGACGATCCGCTGGATCGCGTCGAGGCCGGCGTCCTGGCCGCCGACCGGGACGTTGACACCGGCCGCCTTGAGCTGGGTGATGATCGCGCCGGCCATGCCGTCGTTGGCGGAGTAGACGGCCTGGAAGCCGTCCTTGCCCAGCTGGGTGATGGCGGCGCCGGTCTTCTGGCCCGCGACGGTGGGCTTCCACTCGCCGGACTGCTCGTACACCACCTTCTTGATCTTGCCGTCCAGCACCTTGTGGGCACCGGACTTGAACAGCGCGGCGTTCGGGTCGGCCTCGTCACCGTTGATCATCACGATGTTGGCGTCCGCGGCCTTGGCGCCGAGGGCGTCCAGCAGGGCCTGGCCCTGGAGCTCGCCGACCTTCTCGTTGTCGAAGGAGACGTAGGCGGAGACCGGGCCGGTGGCGAGGCGGTCGTAGGCGACGACCTTGACGCCCTTGCCGGCCGCCTCCTTGACCCAGGCCTGGGTGGACTTGGCGTCGAAGGCGTCGAGGACGATCACCTTGACGCCCTCGGCGATCAGGGTGTCGAACTGCTGCTTCTGCTTGGCCGCGCTGCCCTCGGCGTTGCTGTAGCGGACCTTGCAGTCCGGGCAGAGGGCGGTGACCTTGGCCTCGATGAACGGACGGTCGAAGGACTCGTAACGGGTGGAGGAGGCGTTCTCCGGCAGCAGCAGGCCGATGGACTTGGAGTCCCCGGAGCTCGCGCTGTCCTTCTTGTCGCCGCCGGCCTTGCCGCAGGCGGCCAGCGAGAGGGCCATCGAGACCGCGGCGGTGCCGACGAGGACGCGACGCATCGTTGCGTTCATGGGGTGGATGCCTCCGTGACAGGGGCCGCAACTCTGCGGCGAGGTGGCAGGAGTTAACCCGGCGCCGTCCTGTGTCGTCAATAAGTAAATTCAAGCTCCGAGGAATCCCTGCCCATTCGTTATCTTCATGAACGCCAACTAGGGGTTGAAACTTGGAGGATCCTCCGAGTCAAGACCTGACAGGACATGACAGAAAAGGACGAATCGCCCACGATCAATAGCCGTGACCTGGTACGTACCTGGTGGGCAAACGATCGTTCGCTGCACATACCGCCACCCCGACGGCAGCACGAGGCCCTCTTGACAGGGACAGGGCGGTCACACTCAAACGTTCAAGAGTTTGATCATCCGTCAGCGAATTGGGCGGCCATCCGGTCCCGGTAGCGGCCCGGGGTCGTCCCGAACTGCCGGCTGAAGGCGTGCGAGAGCGCGTACGGCGTCGCGTAACCGACCCGCCGGGCGATGACGTCCAGCGGATCGGCGGTCTGCTGCAGCAGCGCGGCCGCCCGGGTCATCCGCCACCAGGCCAGGTAGGCCATCGGCGCCCGGCCGACCAGGGCGGTGAACCGACGGGTCAGCGTCGCCCGGGAGACACCCGTGCTCGCGGCCAGCTCCTCGACGCTCCACCCCCGTGCCGGATCCTCGTGCAGCGCCCGCAGGGCACCCGCCACCACCCGGTCCCCGAGCACAGCGGGCCAGCGGCCGCCCGCGATGGGCTCCGCCCCCGCGTCCGGGGGCGACGCGAGCCAGGCCCGCAGCATGTACACCAGCAGCAGATCGATCAGGCTCGGCACCGCCAACGCCCCACCGGCCCCGTCGGCGGCCAGTTCACCACCCAACAGATCCACCGCCGCCCGGAGTTGGGGGTGGGCCCCGACCCGGTTCGGCAGATGCACCACGTCCGGCAGCTCCAGCATCAGCGGGTGCGTCCGGCTGTGCTCCAAGCGGTACTTCCCGCAGAGCAGTTCGGCGATCGACCCGCTCACGGCGCCGAGCACCGGCAACGCCCCCGGAGCGCCGCCGTGCGGGCCCTCCGGCACCGGCGGCGTCGGCCGGGCCGCCGCGAGCAGGCGCTCGATCGGCACCGCCAGGGCCACCGCGTCACGGTCCAGCGGCGCGGACGCGAGCACGTGGCCCGTCCCGTGCGGCAGCAGGACGGCGTCCCCCGCCCCCAGCCGGACGGGCCCACCACCGTCCGGCAGCAGCCAGCAGCCGCCCTCCAGCACCACGTGGAAGCCGGCGCCCTCGTAGGCGGGGATCCGGGCCGACCACGCCCCGCCGACCCGCAGCCGGTTGGAGGAGGGCCGTCCGATCCGGACCGCCGCGATCGCGTCGCTCACCACGTCCATGCCCGCAGAATAGCCGCAGCGGCACATCGGTGAGCCGATCACGTATTGAATCGAGTCATTCGCGCATTGAACCGCTCAGTAGACCCCTCCTAGGATCGGAATCGTCGACGGAACGACAGCGCACGGCACCACGGGAGGGACCATGGAACGGATCGTGCTCGGCGAGGCCGAGGTACTGCGGGTCAGGGAGTGGGAGGGGGCGTTCATGCCCTCCGCCGACATCGTGCCCGGCGCGACGCCCGAGGACTGGGAGCGGAACGCGGAGCTGCTCGCACCCGACCACTGGAACCGCGCCGACGACACCCATCTCGGCGCCCTGCAGAGCTGGGTGGTCCGCCACGGAGGCCGCACCGTCCTGGTCGACACCGGCGTCGGGCACCGCAGGCAACGCCCGCACAACCGGCTCTTCCACGAGCGGGACAGCGACTTCCTCGACCTGCTCGCGGCCGCCGGCGTGCGGCCCGAGGACGTCGACGTGGTGGTCAACACCCATCTGCACGCCGACCACGTCGGCTGGAACACCGTGGAGCGGGACGGTGAATGGGTGCCCGCCTTCCCCAATGCCGTCTACTACCTGCCGGCCGCCGACCACGCCTCCTTCGCCCCGGACGGGCCCGGGCGCGCCGGTCCGGCGACCCGTCAGGAGGAGCGACGGCTGCTCTACGCCGACAGCATCGAGCCGGTGGTCCGCTCGGGCCGGGCGGTGCTGTGGACGGAGGGCGTCCGGCTCGACGAGGCCCTCACCCTGGAGCCCGCCCCCGGCCACAGCCCCGGCTCCTCGGTCCTGCGGCTCGACTCGCGCGGCGAGCGGGCGGTGTTCGTCGGCGACCTGCTGCACAGCCCGCTCCAGCTGGCCCGCCCCGAGTGCAACAGCTGCTTCTGCGAGGACCCGGCCATGGCCGCGGCCACCCGGCGCAGCGTCCTCGAACGGGCTGCCGACCAGCACGAGTTGGTCGTCCCGGCGCACTTCGCCGGGACGGGCGCCGCCGAGGTGCGGCGCGAGGGCTCCGGCTTCGCCGTCACCCGCTGGGCCGGCTGACGGCCGCGGGCCGGGGTGTCCGTCCTCCCCCGAGGCGGACGGACACCCCGGCCCGCGGCACGGCCTGCCCGCGCGAGCCGGGCTCAGCACCCGGCCCGGCCGGCCCCCGAACCGCCCTCAGCCCCCGGCGCGGACCGCGTCCACCCAGCGCGCGAGATCCTGCTCGGCCAACTCCGGGTGGGCGAGCAGCCGTTCGCGCACCGCGTCGAGCACCGGCCCGCCGCCCGCCAGCGCCAGGTCCTTGGCCGCCAGCCGCACCGGGAAGTCGGCGTCGACGGCCCGGGCCCGTGCCACCAGCCCCCCGAGCGGCCCGGCGGCGAGCACCCCGGCCGCCAACTCCTCGGGCAGGCCGAGCGATCCGGCCAGGGCCAGCGCCTCGGCGACCACCGCCACTCCCCCGACGATCGCCCCGATCGCCACCAGCTTGAGCGCCGCACCGGCCCCGGGGCCACCGCAGTCGACCACCCGGCCGAGCCGTTCCAGCACGGGGCGGACCCGCTCCACGTCCACCGGCCCGCCGCCCACCAGGACGGTCAGCCCGCCGGTCCCGGCCGGTCCGACGCTGCCCAGCACCGGTGCGTCCACCAGGCCCACGCCGTGCGGCAGTCGGTCCCTCACCTCGGCCACCGCCACGGGGCCCACCGAGGACATGTCGACCCACACGGTGCCGGGCTCCAGTTCGGCCACGATCTGCCGCGCGACGGCCGCCAGTGCCGCCGGATCGGCCAGCATGGTGACCACGACACCCGCGCCGCGCACCGCCGCCGCCGGGTCCGCGGCCTCCACCAGCCCCTCCACCGGCTCCGGCACCCGGCCGGGCGTCCGGTTCCACACCGTCAACGGGTAACCGCCGGAAGCGAGTCGGCAGGCCATCGGGAGCCCCATCCGGCCGAGGCCCAGAAATGCGATCTTCTCCATGGCTCCACGCTAGGAACCGCCGAGCCAGGCGACAAGCGAATGTCCCGCATGGTAGCCATGCGGAATGGACATGGCCTGGCTCGACGTCTTCCGCACCACCGCCCGACTGGGCTCGTTCACCGCCGCCGGCGAGCAGCTGGGGTTCACCCAGTCCGCGATATCACGTCAGATCGCGACCCTGGAGGCGGAGTTCGGTGTCCAGCTGTTCGACCGGCTGGCCCGCGGCGTCCGCCTCACCGAACACGGCCGGACGCTGCTGCCGCACGCCGAGGCACTGCTGGACCGGCTGGACGGCACCCGCCGCGACCTCGCCGCGCTCACCGGCCTCGGCCTCGGCCGCCTGCGGATCGGCGCCTTCGACAGTGCCAACGCCGCCCTCGTCCCGGCCGCGCTGGCAGCCTTCCGGACGGCGCATCCGGGGATCGGCATCTCCCTCGCCGAGGGCCTCTCGGCACAACTGCTCGACCGGCTGCGGGACGGCGCGATCGATCTCGCGGTGGTCGCCGGCTACCCCGGACACCCCTACGACACCGAGCTGTTCGACCTCCGCCCCCTGGCCGAGGACCCGGTGCTGGTGGCCCTCCCCCCGGACCACCCGCTCGCCGGCCGGGAGCGGCTGCGGCTCGTCGAACTCGCCGACGAGCCCTGGATCGCCGCCAGCAGCCGGGCCGAGTCCACCCTGCTCGCCGCCTGTGTCCGCAGCGGCTTCCAGCCCCGGATCGCCTACGAGGTCGGCGCCTGGACGGCGAAACTCGGCCTGGTCGCCGCCGGGTTCGGCGCCACCCTGATCCCCGCCCTGGCCGCCCGCGCCACCCGACCGGACATCGCGCTCGTCCCGCTCCACCCCGAGGACACCCCGGTCCGCCTGGTCCGCACCGCGACGCTCCGGACCCGCTCCGCGCCTCCCGCCGTCACCGCCTTCCTCCCGCACCTCGCCCGCGCGGCGGCCGCACGACCGCCCCGGCCCCGGCCCTGACTCCGGCCCTGATTCCGGCCCCGGGCCCGCCCCGGCCCGGGCTCACGACCGACCCCGTCGGCGCGGCCCCGCCGGAGGTCCGGCGGGGTCCGGACGGCTCCCCGCCAGCAGGGCGGACAGGGCCGCCGTGTGGGTGCGCAGCAGGCTGACCACCCGCCGGTCCCCGTCCCGGAGGAAGGGCAGCACCAGCAGGGCGGGCACGGTCGCCAGCACGGCCACCGCCAGGACGGGGGCGAGCAGGGCCACCAGCAGCACCCGCTGCAGCGGGCCGAGCGTACGCGGAGTGAGGGTCAGCACGGTCATGTCGGATTCTCCGTTCCCGCCGGGACGGCCCTCCCGGCTCAGGTCTTCGGGAACGACGCTGACAGGCGGACGAGTTCATCGCCGTTGTTCACCGGGACACCCCTGGCAACGGGCCGAACAACCGGTGGTTGTTCGGTGATAATGCCGAACAACGAGCTGTCGGTCGGGCGGGGTCCGGGGGGACGAGTGGCGCAGGCGAACCAGGGCGGCCGCCCGTTCGGCCCGGTCCGGGCGGAGAGCCCGGAGGCGGAGGAACTCGCCGAGTTCCTCCGCCACCTGGTGATCACCGCCGGGCGGACGGTGGCGGACGTCGCCCGGACCGTCGGTCGGGCACCCGGCACCGTGAGCGGCAACCTCTCCGGCCGCGTGCCCACCGAACAGTTCGTCCGCGCCCTCGTGGCGGCCACCACCCGCGACCAGCGGGACCTCCGCCGGGCCCTGAACCTCCTTCAGGCCGCCCGCGACCCCGCTCCACCCCGCGCCCTCCCCGGAAGCCGTCCCGGCGGCAGCCTGCCCGGCGGGAGCATCGAGGAGCAGCACGGCTACCTGGAGACCCTCTACCACCAACTCGGCAAGGCCAAGGAGCAGCGCGACGAACTCCAACTGGCCCTGGAGAACACCGAGAAGATCGTCACCGTCCTCCTGATCATGCTGGCCACGCTGCAGCACCGCGTCGGCGAGCTGACCGAGGAACGCAACCGGCTGCTGGGGCACCGACAGGAACTCGCCCGCCTGCTCTCCACCCAGCGGCAACTGGTCGACGCCCACGACCGCGAACGGCGGGCGATGGACGAACTGCTCCGGGCCGAGACCCGGCGCGCCGAGGTCGAGGGGCTGCTCTCCCAGGTGCTCGACCAGATGGGCCGGCTGACCGAACGGGTCGCCCTGCTCCAGGACTCCGACGGCGGGCGGCCCGGTGACCACCGGACGGACCTTCCGCTCGCGCCCGCCGAGAGCACCGAGGATCCGCTCGGCGAGGACATCGACCGGGCGCTGGAGCGGCTGGGCGCGATCAACGAGGAGGGCGACCGCACGGTCAGGCGTCTCGCCGACGCGTGGGACGCCCGGGCGGCCGCGCCCCTCGAACCGGCTCCCGGCCACACCGGTCCGAGCGCGGACGGCCGGGTCGTCACCTTCTACTCCTACAAGGGCGGCTCCGGCCGCACGACGGTCACGGCGAACTGCGCCTGGATCCTGGCCGCCAACGGCTTCCGGGTGCTCGCGGTCGACTGGAACCTCGCCGCACCGGGCCTGCACCACTACTTCCACCCGTTCCTCGAAGCCGAGGACTCCGGAGCCGTGAGCCGGGATCTCGTCGGCCTGCTCCGCCGCTCCCTGGACGCACCCGAGAACCGGACGGAACACCCGGCCTGCGTCCTCGACCACGTCCGCCCGCTCCGCTGGTCCGGGTTCCCCGGCGACGGGCGGCTCGACCTGCTCCCGGCCGGGGACGCCCTCGCCGACGGGACGGACGCCCTCCTCGCCCGGGCCGCGACGGAGAACCTCGTCGGAACCGTGGGCCAGGACCTCCGCCACCACTACGACTACGTCCTGATCGACGCCCCCAGCGGCCTGTCCGACAGCGCCGAACTGTGCACCCTCCGGCTGCCGGACGACCTGGTGGTCTGCTTCACCTTGAGCGCCCAGTCCATCGAGGGTGCCGCCCAGGTCGCCCGATCGGTCCACGGGAGCGAACAGGACCGGGGTGTCCGGGTACTGCCCGTGCCGACCCGCGTCGACGACCGCGAGAAGGAGAAGGCCGACGCCGGCCGGGCCCTCGCCCGGACGCGCTTCGACGGACTGCCGGCCGGCCTGGCGGGCGAGGAACTGACCGGCTACTGGGCCTCGGTGGAGCTCCCGTACCGCCCGTTCTACGCCTTCGAGTCGATCCTCGCGGCCTTCGCCGACGAGCCGGGCCTCGCGAGCTCGATGCTGTCCGCCTTCGAGCGGCTCGTCGCCGTCCTGACAGGCGGCCGGGTCACCGGCCTTCCACCGGTCGACGAGGAGCTGCGGCTGCGTCACCTGGAGTCCTTCACCCGCCACCGCCCGGCCGTCCCCGAGGACCTCCTGCTCTTCTGCCTCGACGCGGACCGGACCTGGGCGGACTGGATCGGAGCGGTCCTCACCCGGGCGGGCTGCCGGGTGACGACCGACGCCGGGGCCGGGGCCGGGGCCGGGGCCAGGACCGTGGCCGTCCTGTCCGGCGCGTCCCAGAACTCGCGCCGACTCCAGGAGTTGTGGGAGCGGACGGCGGAGTACGACCCCGCCGGCGACCGAGGTCCGCTGATCCCGGTCCGGGTCGACGACACCCGGTTCAGCCTGCCGATCAGCCACCGGAACCCGGTCGATCTGGTCGGCCTCGACGAGGCGGAGGCCGTGCAGGTCCTGCTCGCCGCCCTGGGACTGCCCGGTACCCCAGCAGCGGAACCGGGCGGCGAAGCCCCTCCCTTCCCCGGCCGACGGCCCACGGTCTGGGAAATGCCTCCCCGCAACCAGTACTTCACCGGACGTACGGCCGTCCTGGACCTTTTGCGCGACCGGTTCAGCGGCGGAGCCGGGTCGACGCCGGCCGGTGTCCAGGTGCTGCTGGGTCTCGGCGGCATCGGCAAGACCCAGATCGCCCTGGAGTACGCGCACCGCTTCGCGGCCGAGTACGACCTCGTGTGGTGGATCAGTGCCGAACAGTCCGAGCTGATCGCCGTCGCCCTCGCCGAACTGGCGGAGCGGCTCGGCCTCCAGGTCGGCGACTCGGTCAGCGCGGCCATGGAGGCCGCCCGCGACGCGCTGGGGCGCGGTGAACCTCACTCGCGCTGGCTGCTGGTCTTCGACAACGCCGACGAGGTCGACGAGGTCGTCCGCTACCTGCCCGGCGGCTCCGGTCACATCCTGCTCACCTCTCGCCACTCCGGCTGGTCGAGGCGGGCCGAGGCACTGGAGGTCGACGTCTTCGAGCGGGCCGAGAGCGTCGAGCACCTGGCCCGTCGCCTGCCCGACATCTCACCCGAGGAGGCCGGGCAGGTCGCCGAGGCGGTCGGTGACCTGCCGCTGGCGGTCGAGATCGCGTCCGCCTGGCTGGCGGAGACCGACACCACCGTCGCCGCCTATCTCGCGCAGTTGCGCACCGAGTCCGTCCGGGTGCTGTCCATGGCCGCCGCGCCCACCGACTACCCGACCCCGGGCGACGCCGCCTGGAACATCTCCATCGCCCGACTGCGCGAACAGTCCCCGGCCGCCGTCCGGCTGCTCCAGCTCTGCGCGTTCATGTCCGCCGAGCCGATCGCGATGCCCCTTGTCTACAGCGACGAGATGGTCCGCGCCCTCGTCCCGTACGACGCCGATCTCGGCGACCGGTTCATGCTCGGCTCGGTGATCCAGGCCATCGGCCGGCTCGCCCTGGCCAGCACGGATCCGGGCCGGCAGACCCTCCAGGTCCACCGGTTGGTCCAGTCGACGCTGCTGGCCACCTTGGCCGAGGACGAACGACGGACCGCCCGCCACGCGGTGCACCTGGTCCTCGCGGGGGCGCGACCGGTGGTCGGCGAGACCGACGACCCGGCCAACTGGCCTGCCTACGACCGGATCTGGCCACATCTGATGCCCTCGGAGGCCCAGGACTGCGACGACCCCGACACCCGGCTGCTCCTCATCGACCGGGTCCGCTACCTCCGGACCCGCGGGGACCTGGACGCGGCGCTCCAGCTCGGCCGGACACTGGACGCGCACTGGAGCACCAAACTGGGCGAGGACGACCGGCAGACGCTGGTGCTCCGCTACCACCTGGCCGCCGTGCTGCGCTCCCGGGGCGACTACACCGAGGCCCTCGCCCTGGACGAAGGCGTGCTGGAACGCCAACGGGCCGCCTTCGGCGAACACCACGCCTACACCCTGATGACCGCCGGCTCGCTCGCCGCCGACCGGCGGGCCACCGGTCGTTTCGACGCCGCGCTGGCCCTCGACCTCGACACCCTCGAACAGTTCCGCGAGCTGTTCGGGGACGACAACCCGCTCACCCTGTCCACGGCCAACGACCTGGCACTCGACCACCGCTTGACCGGCGACCTGACGACCGCCCGCGACCTCGACCGGGAGACCTTCGAGCGACGGACGACCGTCCTCGGCCCGCTGCACCCGGCCACCCTCGTCAGCAAGGCCAACTGGGCCCGGGGGCTGCGTGAACTCGGCGACTACCGTTCCTCGTCGGAGGTCCTCCGGGAGGCTCTCAGCCAGCTCCACGAGGTCCTCGGTCAGGACGCGCCGGAATGCCTGAGCACCGCCGACTCGCTCGCCGTCGGCCTGCGCCTGCTCGGCCGGACCGAGGAGGCCCGGCAGCTCGCCGAGGACACCTACCACCGCCACCTGCAACCGCACGGCCCGGACACACCCGCCGCACTGGCCTCCGCGCTCGACCTGGCCGCGATCCTCGGCGCCTGCGGCGACCACGAGGCGGCTCGGGACCTCGCGAGCGGCGCCTACGAAGGCCATCGCGGGCGGTTCGGCCCGCTGCACCCCTTCACCCTCGCCTGTGCCGCCAACCTCGGGCTGTACCGGCGCCGCTGCGGCGACCTCGGAGCGGCCGTCCTGCTCGGGCAGGAGGCGGTCCGCGGACTGACCTCCACGGTCGGGCCGGTTCACCCGTCCACGCTGAACGCCGTGCTCACCCTGGCCAATTCCCTTTCCGCGGCGGGGGACCAGGAGCAGGCCGAGGAGCTGGGCCGAGCCGCTCTCCGGGGACTGTCCGAGCGGTACGGCCAGGAGCATCCCGACACCGCGGTCTGCCGGGCGAACCTGGCCGTCACCCTGCGCCGCCAGGGCCGCCGGCAGGAGGCCGTCGAGCTGCGGTCGGAGGCACTGGCCGCGATCACCCGTCTCCTGGGAGAGGAGCACCCGCACCTGCGGTCCGTTCTCGAATGGCTGCAGATCGACCGGGACCTCGAACCCCAGCCGTTCTGACCGACCGGGACCGCGCCCCGGGCGTCCGGGACCGCGCCCGGGACGCGGGCGGGACCGCCCCGGCCCGGAAGGGGGACCGCCCCGGGCCCGAGGCGGGGCCGGGAGACGGCCACCGCCCCGGGTGTCCGGGACAGCGGGCGGCGGACCTTGGGAGTCACGCCCGGTCCGCGCACCGGGCGGCCCCATCGGCCCGAGCCCAGGGAACCCCGTCATGACCGCACAGTCCGTCCTGTTCGCCACCCTCCTCGACGCCCGCCGCTCCGTCTGCCTGCCGGACCTGCTCCGCGCCCAGGCCGCCGCCCGCCCCGACGCCACGGCGGTCACCGCCCCGGCCGAGAGCGGCCCCGGCCCCGGCCCCGGCCCCGGCACTACCGGCGCCCGGCTGAGCTTCCGCGAGCTCGCCGACGCCGCCGACGCGCTCGCCGCGCACCTGCACCGGCTGGGCGTGGCCACCGACGACTGCGTCGGCCTGTACACCGAACCCTCCCTGGCGCTGATGACCGGCGCCTGGGGCATTCTGCACGCCGGCGCCGCGTACCTGCCGCTCTCCCCCGAGTACCCGGAGGAGCGGCTCCGTTGGATGATCGAGTCCAGCGGGACCAGGGTGGTCGTCGCCCAGGAGCACCTGCGGTCCCGGCTGGCCGAGCTGGTCCCGGCCGGCACCCGGATCGTCACCGCCGCCGACCTGCCGGCCCCGGACGCGCCGCCGTCGGCGACCGCGGGCGCCCACAACATCCCGCACCAGGCCCACGCCCCGGCCGGTCCCGCCCCCGAATCGCTGGCCTACGTCATCCACACCTCCGGCAGCACCGGCCGCCCCAAGGGCGTGATGATCGAGCACCACAGCATCGTGTCGCAGCTGCGCTGGCTGGCCGACGCCGGTCATCTGGGCCCGGACACCACCGTGCTGCAGAAGACGCCGATGAGCTTCGACGCGGCGCAGTGGGAGATCCTCGCGCCCGCCGCCGGCGCGCGGGTGGTGATGGGCACGCCCGGCGTCTACCGGGACCCGGAGGCCCTGATCGACACCGTCCTCGCGCACGGCGTGACCACCCTCCAGTGCGTGCCGACCCTGCTCCAGGCCCTGCTCGACACCGAGCGGCTGGCCGGCTGCACCGGGCTGCGCGGGCTGTACTCCGGCGGCGAGGCGCTCTCGGTCCGGCTCGCCCGGGCGCTGACGGCGGCGCTGCCGGGCGCGGAGCTGGTCAATCTGTACGGCCCGACCGAGTGCACCATCAACGCCACCGCCCACCGGATCGACCCGGAGACCCTCGGCGACGGCGCCGGTTCGGTGCCGATCGGCGTACCGGTGGACCGCACCCGCTGCTTCGTCCTGGACGAGGGGCTGGCGCCGGTGGAGGTCGGCGCGACCGGTGAGCTGTACATCGGCGGCGTCCAGCTGGCCCGGGGCTACCTCAACCGGCCGGACCTCACGGCGGAGCGCTTCGTCGCCTCCCCGTACCTGCCGGGCGAGCGCCTCTACCGCACCGGCGACCTCGCCGAGTGGAACCCGGACGGCACCCTGCAGTGCGCCGGCCGGGTGGACAACCAGGTCAAACTGCGCGGCTACCGGGTCGAGCTGGACGAGATCGCGCTCGCCGTCGAGGAGCACCCCTGGGTGCGCCGGGCCGCCGCGGTGGTCACCGACGACCCGCGGACGGGCCACCGCAACCTGGTGGCCTGCGTGGAGCTGAACCCCAAGGAGGCCGCCCTGATGGACCAGGGCAAGCACGGCGGCCACCACCGGTCCAAGGCGAGCAAGCTCCAGGTCCGGGCCCAGCTGTCCAACCCGGGGCTGCGCGGCCCGGCCGAGCTGGCCGGCCGGCCGGTGGTCGCCCTCCCGGGGCGTCGGGAGACCGACCGGCAGCGGCGGGAGACCTTCGCCCGCAAGACCTACCGCTTCTTCGAGGGCGGCCCGGTCACCCGGGACGACCTGGTGGCGCTGCTCGCCCCGCCGCGCCGGACCACCCCGCCGGACCGGGCCCCGACCGCCGTCACCCTCGCCGAACTCGGCCCGGTACTGCGCTGGTTCGGCCAGTTCCACAGCCCCGAGCGGCTACTGCCGAAGTACGCCTACGCCTCCCCCGGCGCGCTGTACGCCACCCAGCTGTACCTGGAGACGGACGGCTCGCACGGCCTCGCGGCGGGCGTGCACTACTACCACCCGGTCGACCACACCCTGGTCCGGGTCGGCGACCGGGCGGCCGGGGGTGCGCCGCTCGCGCTGCACTTCCTCGGCCGGCGCGGCGCCATCGAGCCGGTGTACCGCGACAACATCCAGGAGGTACTGGAGTTCGAGACCGGCCACATGCTGGGCGTGCTGGAGGAGGTGCTGCCGGAGTACGGGCTGGCGGTGCGTCCGCTGGGCCACGAGCCCGCCGTCCAGCGGCGGCTGGACGTCGCCGAGGAGGACCACTACCTGGGCAGCTTCGCGATCGTCCCGGAGGACGGGCGGCCGCGCCCGGAGGACACCGAGCTGTTCGTCCAGGCCCATCCGGGCGGGGTCGACGGCCTGCCGGCCGGTCTGTACCGGTACGAGGGCGGCGAACTCACCAGGATCTCCGACGAGGTGGTGGAGTCCCGGCACGTCATCGCGATCAACCAGCAGGTCCACCGGCGGGCGGGCTTCGGCATCACCGCGGTGAGCCGGGCCGCCGAACCGTGGCTGGAGTACATCGGTCTGGGCATCCGGCTGCACCGGCTGCAGCGCAACGCTCTCGGCTTCGGGTTCATGTCCTCGGGCTACAGCTCGAAGAGCGGTCACCCGCTGCCCGCCGCCCGCCGGATCGACGCGGTGCTGGCCGGGTGCGGCATCGCCGGCGGCCCGTCGTACTTCTTCCTCGGCGGCCGGGTGAGCGAGGAGCAGATCCGCAGCGAGGGCATGCGGGAGGACGCCGTGCACATGCGCGGCCCGGCGGAGCTGATCAGGGACGAGCTGGTCGCCCTGCTGCCGGACTACATGGTCCCCAACCGGGTGCTGGTGCTGGACGAGCTGCCGCTGACCGCCAACGGCAAGGTGGACGCCAAGGCACTGGCCGCCGCCGAGCAGGTCAGGGACGCCGCCACCGGCGCGCCGTTCGTGGCGCCGGCGACGCCGACCGAGCGCCGGCTGACCGGGATCTGGGCCGCCGCGCTGAAGTACGGGACCGTCTCCGCGGCGGACGAGTTCTTCGCGGCGGGCGGCAACTCGCTGATCGCGGTGGCGCTGGTCAACCGGGTGAACCGGGAGTTCGGCGTCCGGCTTCCGCTCCAGGTGCTGTTCGAGTGCCCCCGGCTCGCCGATCTGGCGGCCAGGATCGACACCGCCGGGATCGACAAGGCCGGGACCGGCACGGCCGTGGCGGGCGGCGCGGGAGGCGAGCACGCCGCGACGGACCGCGCCCCGGAGCGCGGGGACGCCGCCTCCCGGCTGGTGCCGCTGCACCGGGGCGGCACCGGCGACCCGGTGTTCTGCTGGCCCGGACTGGGCGGCTACCCGATGAACCTGCGTCCGCTCGCCGGGCGTTCGGGCCGGCCGTTCTACGGCGTCCAGGCGTACGGCATCAACCCCGGGGAGACGCCGTACCCGACCGTCCGGGACACGGCGGCGGCCGACCTGGCGCAGATCCGGGCGGTCCGTCCGGAGGGGCCGTACACCCTGTGGGGGTACTCCTTCGGCGCCCGGGTGGCCTTCGAGGCGGCCTGGCAGCTGGAGCGGGCCGGGGAGCGGGTGGCCGCGCTGATGCTGATCTGCCCCGGCAACCCCGAGCTGCGCCGGGCGGACGGGGAGCGGTACGGACGCGAGTCCTCCTACCGCAACCCGGCGTACCTGACCATCCTCCACTCGGTGTTCACGGGTTCCGTCGGCGGTCCCCGGCTGGCCGAGTGCCTCGCCGAGGTGCGGGACGAGGACGGCTTCGCCGCCTTCGTCCACCGGACGCTGCCGGAGCTCGACGAGGAGCTGATCCGTCGGGTGGCCCGGATCGTCGGGGAGACCTACGAGTTCGAGTACACCTTCGGCGAGCTTGCCGAGCGGCGGCTGTCGGCCCCGGTGACCGTCCTCAAGGCCACCGGCGACGACTACTCGTTCATCGAGGGCAGCTCCGGCTGGTCGGCCGCCGGCCCGACCACGGTCCGGCTGACCGGGGACCACTACGGCGTGCTGCGGGAGGAGGGCGTCGACGAGCTGGCGGCCGCGATCGCCGCCGCCACGAGCGGGGGCGGGGGCGGGAGCACGTCCTGACCCCGCGGCTGCAGGCGCCCGGGGACCGTCGGAACCGGTCCCCGGGCGCCTGCGCGCCGTCACCGGCGGGTGCGCCCCGCCGTCCCCCTCACCGGCGGGCGCGACCCGCCGGTCGCGCGCCGGGCGGACCCCGGGCGGTCCGCCCTCACCCCCACCACTGCTCGGGGACCCCGGCCGGCTCCCGGCCGCCCTCGCCCGGGGCGTCGGTCGCGGCGACCCGGACCGGACGCGGGGCGGTGACGAGCAGTCCGTCCGGCCCGGCCGGCGCGACCCGGTAGCCGGACTCGCGCAGTACGGCGGCGACCGCGCCGGTCACCGCGGCCCGGATGCCCTCGGCGGGCGGCGGCTGGTCGGCCGCCGCCTGCTCGGCGGGCGGCCAGTCGATCAGCACCCCCTGCGGGCCATGGCCGATCCGCAGCCCGGAGGGCCCGCGGTCGATGTCGAAGCCGGCCCGGGCCAGGTCGGCTGTCACGTCCTCGAAGAGTTCCCGGTGATCCACCATTGGCGCAGCGTAGGCCCGCTCCCGCACCCTCCCCGGGCACGGCGCGCGCCAGAACGTCCCGGCGCGTCGTCAACAGCACCCGAGCGCAGCATCCGAGCCGGAGCGGAGGCGGACTCCGGACGTCCCGTCACGGCCCCGCCACCGCCCGCCCAGCACCCCGGGAACCCCCGGACGCGCCGACACGAGCGGCCGGACGGGCCGATGGACGTGCACAGTCGGCGCGCTCCCGACAGCATGACAGAGTAAGCGCTCCATCACTTTGAGCAACGGGGGCGGCGGGTCGCCGGATCCGCGCGCCGGACTGCCCGGCTCCCCCGTATCGAGAGGTCCGATGATCACATCACTCCACCGGCCGGCCGTGACGCGGCCGGGCGCCCAGGACATGCCGCGGCGGACACCGGGGAGCCCGTCGTGAGAGCCGACCAGCAGTCGACCCCGGGGCCGGTCACCAGCACCCGCGCGGCGCCCGCCAACAAGGTGGAGGCGCTCGTCGACTGGGCCGACGGACGGCTCGGAATCTACGGCCTGTCCAAGTCCAATCTGCGCAAGATCTTCCCGGACCACTGGTCCTTCATGCTGGGCGAGATCTGCCTCTACACCTTCGTCATCATCATCCTGACCGGGGTCTGGCTGACGCTCTTCTTCATCCCGTCCATGGGCGAGGTGACCTACGCGGGCAACTACGTGCCGCTCCAGGGCGTCCCGATGTCGGAGGCCTTCGCCTCGACGATGCGGATCAGCTTCGACATCCGGGGCGGTCTGCTGATCCGCCAGATCCACCACTGGGCCGCGATCGTCTTCGTGGCCGCGATGTTCGTGCACATGATGCGGGTCTTCTTCACCGGAGCGTTCCGCAAGCCGCGCGAGATCAACTGGATGTTCGGCGCGGGCCTGCTGATCCTCGGCATGTTCGACGGCTTCATGGGCTACTCGCTGCCCGACGACCTGCTCTCGGGCACCGGCATCCGGTTCATGGAGGGCGCGATCCTCGCGGTGCCGATCGTCGGCACGTACCTGATGTTCTTCATCTTCGGGGGCCAGTTCCCCGGCCACGAGATCGTGCCGCGGCTGTTCACGGTGCACGTGCTGCTGATCCCGGGCATCATGCTCGGGCTGCTGGTGGCCCACCTGATCCTGGTCTTCTACCACAAGCACACCCAGTTCGCCGGGCCCGGCCGGACCAACGACAACGTGGTCGGCATGCCGCTGATGCCGGTCTACATGGCCAAGGCGGGCGGCTTCTTCTTCCTGGTGTTCGGCGTGGTGTCCGCGATGGCCGCGATCGCCACCGTGAACCCGATCTGGATGTACGGCCCGTACCGCCCGGACCAGGTGTCCACGGACGCCCAGCCGGACTGGTACATGGGCTTCTCCGAGGGCCTGATCCGGATCATGCCGGGCTGGGAGATCGGCCTGTGGGGCCACACCCTCAACATGGGGGTGTTCGTCCCGCTGATGATCTTCCCGCTGGTGCTGGTGGCGATCTGGTCCTACCCGTTCCTGGAGGCCTGGATCACCGGGGACCGGGGCGAGCACCACATCGCCGACCGGCCCCGCAACGCGCCGGTGCGCACCGCGTTCGGCGCCGCCTGGATCAGCCTCTACCTGGTCCTGCTGGCCGCCGGCGGCAACGACCTGATCGCCACCCACTTCCACCTCTCCATCAACTCGATCACCAACGCGACCCGGATCGGCTTCTTCGTCGCCCCGGTCATCGTCTTCGTGATCACCAAGCGCTGGTGCCTGGGCCTCCAGCGCCGGGACAAGGAGAAGGTGCTGCACGGGCGGGAGACCGGCGTCATCAAGCGGCTCCAGCACGGCGAGTTCATCGAGGTGCACGCGGCGCTCCCGCCGGAGCGGCTGCACACGCTCACCGCGCACGACCAGCCGCAGCCGTTCGAGCTGCCGGCCGAGGTGGACGAGAACGGCGTGGCCCGCAAGGCCGGGCTGCTGGCCCGCACCCGGGCCAAGCTGGCCCGCGGCTTCTACGGCGAGGGCAGCCAGATCGCCAAGCCGACCGCCGAGGAGCACCAGGAGATCAGCAGCGGCCACGGCCACCACTGATCCCGTCCGCACCGCCGTCCGCGGACCGCACGACCGGGCCCGCCGCACACCCCCCGGTGTTCGGCGGGCCCGGTCGTGCGGGCGGCGGGTGAGCCCCTGAGCCCCTGAGCCCCTGAGCCCCTGCCACGGTCCGGCACCGGCGCTCCGCGAGGCGGGCCGGCGATCCCGGTGGCGACGGTCCCGGCCCGGCGATCCCGGCCCGGCGGCCGGTCAGCCGTGCAGGGCGACCGGGACGACGGCGAGCAGGGCCACGGCGAAGGCCACCGAGAGGCAGACGGCCGCCCAGCGGGCGCAGATCCGCCGGCACTCGGCGCGGTAGCGGGCGGCCAGCGCGCGGCAGCGGCCCACCGCCCGGTCGACCACCTCCTCCGCGTACCGGAGGCGGTCGTCGGTGTACGCCTGCTCCAGGGCCTCCCGGTCGTCCGGCCCGAGCCAGGGGAAGCGGTCGGCGAAGGCCCGGGCGTCGCGCCGGGCCGCCGCGACCTCCGCCTCCCAGGCGAGGTAGCCCTCCAGCCGGGCGATCTCCAGTCCGGGGTCCACCGCCGGCCGACCCGCACCCGGCCGACCCTCGCCCGGGGCGACCGGGCGCCCGGTCCGCCGCTTCGCCTCCGGCCGGGCGCCCCGCGCCTTCGGCGGACGCTGTCTGCCACCCATGACCGCTCCTTCTCCTGTGCCGTCCCGTACTGTCAGGTGCTGCCGTCCTCCGCCCCCGGCGGATCTCTCCGCACCCCACGGTGGATCACTCCGTGCACCCCCCCGGTGGATCACTCCGCGATCAGGCAATCACTATCAGTGACCGGACGGGCGGGAAGCCCCGACTCGCCGGGCCGCCCCGGCCGCACCCGGCGCGCGCACACCGCCGCACGCCGGGGCGACTCCGGCGCACCACGGCCCGTGCGCGCGCCCGGTTCCGCCATCGTGACGCCGTGGACACGCTCCGCACACAACCGTGTACCATCGGCGATCGGTACGGCGCCCCGCCGCGCGCCGACCCGGACCGCCCCGGCCCCGGCCGGGGGGCGAACCAGGAGGTCAGCGATGCCCGATGCCGGTCGGTTCAGCGATTTGGGCGAGCAGGGCTCGCGCGCGGTGATGGAGGCCGCGGCCGTCCTGGAACGGGAGCTGTCCGCCGGGATCGCCGACGCCAAGGCGGCGACCGACCGGCTGACCGGCGAGCACCGCGTCGACCAGGAGGAGTTCGACCGCCTGGTGGGCCGGGTCTCGGAGAACACCCACCAGCTGATCGACGCGGTCAGCGAGCGCGTCCTCGCCGGCACCACCGGCGAGGTGTCCGAGCAGGCCCAGCGGCTCGCCGCCAACGCCCACGACGTGCTCGACCTGCTGCTCCGCCTCAGCTCGCTCGCCCCCGGCCTCGCCGATCAGGGCCTGCGGAACGCCTTCGGACCGCAGGGCGGGCCGCGGGCCGCCGACGGCGGAACCGGCGGCGCGGAACCGGACGAGCGGCCCGGCGGGTGACCACCGCGGCCGGACGCCCCGCCGTCGGCGCGCCGCTGGTCGAGCGCGTCCTGGCCCGGTACCGCGAGCGCACCCTCGCCGAACTCCTGCGCCACATCCCCGAGCAGAGCCCGCCCTACCTCTACGACCTGGCCGCCGACTACCCGACCCGCCCCTGCAAGGGCCTGCGGGCCGCGCTCTGCCTGGCCACCTGCGCCGCGTTCGGCGGCCGCCCCGAGCGGGCCCTCAACCCGGCCGTCACCGTGGAGCTGTTCCACAACGCCTTCCTCGTCCACGACGACATCCAGGACGGCAGCGAGCTGCGCCGGGGGGAGCCCACACTCCCCGCCCGGTACGGCGTGGAGGTCGCGCTGAACGTCGGCAACGCGACCAACCTGCTCGGCCTGCGGCGGGTGATGGCCAACCGCAGGGCGCTCGGCGGGGAACTGGCCTGGCGGCTGTTCGAGGAGACCGAGCTGATGTGCCGCCAGTCCCTGGAGGGGCAGGCCGTGGAGATCGCCTGGATCCGGGACAACGCCTGCGGGCTGACCAGCGCCGACTACTACCGGATGTGCCTGAAGAAGACCTCCTGGTACACCTTCCTCTACCCGTGCCGCTCCGGCCTGCTGGTCGCCGAGGGGGCCGGTACGGACGCCGACCGGCTGGACCGCTTCGGCTGGTACCTGGGCGCCGCCTTCCAGATCCAGGACGACGTGCTCAACCTGGTCGGCGCGGCCGAGGAGTACGGCAAGGAGATCGCCGGCGACCTCTGGGAGGGCAAGCGGACCCTGATGCTGATCCAGCTGCTGGAGCGCGCGACCCCGGCCGAACGCGCCCGCGTGGTGCGGCATCTGAGCCTCACCCGGTCGCAGCGCGGTCCCGGGGCGGCCGAGGACGTGGCCTGGCTGCTGGACCGGATGACGGCCTACGACTGCGTGGCGCACGCCCAGGAGGCGGCGGCCGGACTGGTCGCGGCGGCCGCCCGGGAGATCGAGTCCGTGCTCGGCGCGGCCCCCGCGGCGCAGGCCGCCGACGGGGACGGCGAGGAGGCCGCCGAGGCCCGCGGGTTCCTGCTGGCGCTGCCCGCGTTCGTGGTGGCCCGCGGCCGCTGATCCCGCTCGCCCCTGGGCGTTGTCACCCCGGGTGCGTAAGATCCGGAACGTCGGTCCCGGACGGCGGGAACCGACCGTGCGACGCCCCGCGTCACCGGGGGTGACGTGGCAAGGGTCGAGGTGGGGGTGGGTGGCCGATGTCCGTACGATCGGGGCTGCGGGAACTCGAGAAGCTCGCCGGGCGGCTGCCGGCCGGGGCGGAGCTCTACCGGCTGCGGCCGGACGGCCGGGTGCTGCTCGCGGACCGGGACGGCGCACGGGAGTTGGGACCGGAGGCCGCGCACGGGCCGGCCGGCGAGGAACTGCTGCGGTTCATCGACGAGGGCCAGTTCGCCCACTACCTGGTGGGTGACGCCAAGACCTCGCCGGAACGGCCCTCGAACGCCACCTACAAACTCGGCATCGTCGCCCCGCGCAGCGCGTTCACCCCGCACGCGCACGGCGGCGAGCACCTGGTGCTCAGCCTCGGCCACGCCGCCTGCGGCCTCTACGACGCCGAGCGGCGCCGGGTGGTGGAGGTGCCGCTGACACCGGGGCTGCTGATCCGGATACCCGAGCTGATGCCGCACTCCTTCGCCAACCGGGGCCGCGAACCGCTCAACATCCTGGCCGCCAACACCGGGTACGGCATCGACCACGAGGACTACGCGATCACCGCGGCCGAGGCCGAGCGCCGGTCGGAGACTGAACTCGCCGAGGCGCTGCGGGCGGTGGAGCGCGGGCAGCGGATCGGCACGGTCGGCCGGCGGGAGCGGCTGGCCGCCGGGCTGCGGCGGCTGGCGGCCTCGCTGGAGGAGTCCACCCGATGAAGTGCCCGCGCTGCGAGACCGATCTGCCCGGCAGGATCCGCACCGGCCGCACCTGCTGGCGCTGTCAGCGGCGGTTCGCGCTGGAGCCGAAGTACACCCGGGGGCTGCACGACCTGAGGCTGCGGCGCACCGTCGAGCGGCTGGGCGACGACGGCCGGGTCGTCCTGACGGTCGAGCAGCTCCGCTGGGCGCACCACGAGCGCGGGCGGCCGTCGCCCCTGCCCCGCAAGGACCCGCCGGGCCGGCCGGCCGAGCCCCGGTTCGAGGGCGTCGGCGTGCTGGCCTTCTGTCTCGGCATGGGCACCGGGCTGCTCACCGTCGCCTGGTTACTGGTCACCCGGCTGCCGGCCGCGATCATCCTGGCCGCCGTGGCCGGCTTCTTCGGGCTGGCCCTGCTCGGGGCGATGGCGAAGGACGGGGTCCGGCTGCTGCGCCGCAAGCGGATCCGGGCCGACTGGGAACTGGCCGAGCGCCAGTGGCAGTTGCGGCGCGAGCTGCTGCGGCGGCAGGAGGACGCCTGGACGGCGCCGCTGACCGACCGCCCCGACTGGACCGAGGCGGAGTTCCGGAGCAAGGTCCTGAGCCCCTGGGCCGAGGTCTACGGCGGCCTCCCGGACGGGGTGGTCGCGGACGCGGCCGTCCGGCCCTCGGTCTCGGCCGGGACGCCGACGCTCGCGGTCCTCTGCCCGGACCGGACGGTCACCGCCTTCCTGTACGCCAACACCTTCGCCGTGCGCTACCGGGCGGTCCTCGTCGCCACGACGGCGGAGCTTCCGGAGGACCTGCCCGTGGTGGTGCTGCACGACGCCTCCCCGGAGGGCCTGCTGCTGGTGCGGGAGGCCAGGACCGCCAGGCCGGGCGTCCCGGTGGTGGACGCCGGGCTGTCGGCCCGCACCGCGGTGGCGGCCGGGGACCGGGCCGTCCAGCTGTACCGGCACCGGGAGCGCGCGGCCCTGGCGGAGCTGCTCGCCCGGCTGCCCGGACTGTCCGAGGGGGAACGCCTCTGGCTCGCCGCCGGGTTGTGGAGCCCCCTGGTGGCGGTGCCGCCCAAGCGGCTGCTGACGATGGCCGAACGGGCCGCCGAGCGGGCGCTGCACGGAAGTGTCGGATTCCTCAGCTGGCCGGTGCCGGAGGTACCGCGATGATCTGCCCGCACTGCTCGAAGGACCTGCTCCAGCGCCAGCGGACCGGTCGCCGCTGCACTTACTGCCGCAAGGAGTTCGCACTCGACCCCAAGACGGACGGCACCGGGCTGCACGACGTGCGGATCCGCAAGGCCGTCGCGAAACTCTCCGACGGGGGCCGGCTGACCGTCACCGCCGGGCAGCTGAACCACTCCCTCCAGCACCGGGGGCGCCCGCCGCAGAAGTTCCGGGGCGACAAGGCCGTCGGGACCGGGCTGGTCGTCCCCGGGGTGATCCTGACCCTGATCGCCCTCACCACGATCCTCACCCCGTTCGGCCCGTGGATCCTGGTCCCGGCCCTCCTGCTGATCGGCTCCGGCATCCGCCAGTGGATGCTGTCGGACGTGCCCGCACCGGACGAATCGGTCCACTCCCGCTGGACCGTGGACGAGTTCCGCACCACCGTGCTGGACCGGTGGCGGACCGTCTACGGCGCCCTGCCGCCCGGGCTGGTGGACGACGGACTGGTCCCGCCCGGGCCGCCGCCCGCCCGGCCGGCCTTCGTCCTGCTCTGCCCGGACCGCACGGTCACCGCCTTCCTGCACGCCAACCGCTACCCCGAACGGCACCGCGCGCTCGTCGTGCGGGACCTGCGCGAGGTCCCGGCCGGACTCCCGCTGGTGGTGCTGCACGACGCCTCGCCCCAGGGCCACCTGCTGGCCGCCGACGCCCGCGCCGCCCGCCCGGGGACACGGGTGCTGGACGCCGGGCTGTCGGTGCGCACCGTGCTGGTCGACCAGACCAAGTACATGCTGCTGCGCGACCTCTACCGCTCGGAGGAGCTGTACGTCCGGCTGGAGCGGGCGGTGCCGGAGCTGACCGGCAGCCAGCGGGCGTGGTTCGCCGAGGGCTGGTGGACCCCGCTCTCCGCACTGGCCCCGAAGCGGCTGCTGGCCGTCGCCGACCGGGCCGCCGAACGGATCACCGCGCCGCCCGCGCCCAGGGACCCGGCCGCCCCGCGGACGGGACCGGTTCGCTCCCCGGCGGCGGGACGGCCGGAGAACCCGCTGGAGACCCGTCGCCGGGCGCTCGCGGTCGGCTTCATGAGCTGGCCCGAACCCGAGCCGGACGGCGCGCCCGGGGGCGCCGGCGGCCCCGGGCCGGACGGCCGCCCGGACCTCGGCAAGGGCCCCGCGTGAGCGCGGGGACGACGAAAGGCAGGAACCCATGACGCTGCGTCCGCTCCTGGACGGCGCGCTGACCGTCGCCGCCGGCCGGGCCGGGGCGCCCGGCGGGCTGCGGTACACCGAGCGGCAGCTCTACTACGAGCTGTGCCGGGTGCTGCAGCCGCTGCACGCCGGGCCGCGCCGGATCCCGTACACCCTGGCGCCGCCCGTGCGGTACGCCCGGTTCGCCGCCGCGCTGGCCGCGCGCCGGGACGAGCTGCCCGGCCTGCTGCCGCCCGCCGCGCCCCGGCCGGCCGGCCCCCGCGCGGCCGCCGCCGAGGAGCCGGACCTCTACGACTACGGGCTGCCCCGGCTGCTGGTCTGCCAGAGCCGGGAGATCACCGCGATGCTGATCGCCAACGACCTGCACCTGGAGACCGCCTGCCTGATCCTCCCGGCCGACGAACTGCCGCTGGACGAACGGCTGGTGGGCGCGCTGGAGCGGGCCGGTGGTGCGGTGGTGCACGTGCTGCACGACGCCAGCCCGTCCGGGCTCGCCTGCTTCGAGCAGGTGAAGGCCGCGTACGGATCGGCGGCCGGACCGGCGGCGGCCGAGGCGACGGAGGCCGGGCCGACGGGCGTGCGGGTGCGCTCGATGGGCCTGGTGCCCCGGCACGCCGGCACCCTGCACCTGACCTCCGGGCGCGGCCCGCACGGCCACCGGGGTGCCCTGCCCGCCGGGCTGCGCCCCGAGGAACGGGCCTGGCTCGGCAGCGGCCGGACCATCGAACTGGCCGCCGTCGCGCCGGCCCGGCTGCTGCACACCGTGATCCGCCGGCTGCGCGGCGGCGGAACGGCCGGACCGCGCCGCGCCCCGCTGCACCGGCGGGTCCGCACCGTGCGCGGCAGCGGATTCCTCAGCTGGCCGGCCTGAACCCGCGCCACCCCGCTCCGCCCCGGCCCGCCCCACGGGCACCGCCCCACCCGTACCCACCGTCCGACCTGCCCGAGTCTGTGAGGACCCCGCACCCATGAGCAACGCACGCCATCTGGGCTACCGCGACGAACTGCTGGCGGACGGCCAGGTCCACCGCCGGTACGAGGACGGCCGCAGCGAGTGGCGCCGGCGCGGCACCGACCGGCAGATCCACTGGCACGACAGCATCGGCCGCTCCGGCACCGACGAGCCGCTCGGCCGAGACCTGGTCAAACGGCGCTACGCCGACGGCACCGCCGAGTACGGTCGCGACCTCGGCTACGGCCGCACCGTGTGGGGCAACGGACGGCTGGTCACCCTCAACCGCAGCTCCTTCGGCGGACGGCTCGGGGTGGTGGTCGGCGCCCTCGGGGTGGCGGGCGTCGCCGCGATCACCGCCGCCCAGCTGCCGCCCATGGCGCTGTCCGAGGCCGAGGAGGAGGAACTGCGCCAGCAGGCCCGCCAGCAGGCCGCCTCCTCGCCCGGCGGTGACGGCGGCAGCGGCGGGAGTGTCGACATATCGGCGGGCGGCGACGGATCCGGGGGCCACGACGGGGACCACGGCTCCCCCGAGGACTTCGGCGACTGGGGCGACTCCGACGACGGCTGGGACGGCGACGACTTCGGCTGAGCCGCCACCCCCGGCGCCCCCGGCCGCCCGGCCGCCCGACCCCTCACCGGCCGGAAGCCGCCGGCCGCCCGGCCACCCCGCCGACCGCCCGCGCACCACCCGCGGGCCGCCGTCCGACGAAAGGCACCGCTCCACCATGCCCCGCTGCTGCGCCCTCGCCGGCCCCGACGCCGACCGGGCCCGCGCCCACCTCGCCGCACTCACCGGCGGCACCGCGCCGAACGGCGCCCAGGCCGCCCTCCTCCCCGCCGAACCCGGCTTCGCCACCGGCCCGTTCACCGTCGACGGCCGCACCGCCGTCGGCGAGGTGACCCTGCACAACCGGCCCGTCCTGCTCGCCGCCCTCGCTGCGGCCGGCTCCCCCGTCCCCGCGGACCTGCCCGACGGCGAACTGCTGCTCCGGCTGTGGCTCCGGCTCGGCACCGACGGCCTGCGGCAGGCCGACGGGATGTTCGCGCTCGCCGTCGTCGACGGCGCCGACCTGGTCCTGATCCGCGACCACGCGGGCACCCGCACCCTGTTCCACGCCCGCGCCGACGGGTGCTGGGCCGCGTCCACCTCGCTCCGCGCCCTGCGCCACTGGCCCGCGCTCGGCACCGGTCTCGATCTGGCCGCCGTCCGCTCCTTCCTCACCTTCGCCTACCTGCCCGGCGAGGAGACCCTGCTGCGCGGCGTGCGCGAGGCCCTGCCCGGCCGGGTGCTGCGGCTCACCGCCGACGGCGGAACCCACCAGGAGCCGTTCTGGGAACCCGCCGAGCGCCTGCCCGAGGGCGAGGCCCCGCCCGCCGAGGAGTACGCCCGGGAGCTGCGCGCCCTGCTCGAAGGGGCCACCGCGCGACGGCTGCCGACCGGCGGCCCGGTCGGCGTGCTGCTGTCCGGCGGCGTCGACAGCTCGCTGGTCACCGCGCTCGCCGCCCGGCTGCACGACCACCCGGTGCACACCTACTCGATCAGCTTCGGCGACCGGCTGCCCAACGAGCTGGGGTACTCCGGACTCGTCGCCGACCACTGCGGCACCCGGCACCGGATCCTCACCGTCTCCGGCGAGGAGGTCGCCGCCCGGCTCGCCGACACCGTCGCCCTGCTCGACAGCCCGGTCGGCGACCCGCTGACCGTGCCCAACCTGATGCTCGCCGAGGCCGTCGCCGCCGACGGGATCACCGTCTCGCTCAACGGCGAGGGCGGCGACCCGGTCTACGGCGGCCCGAAGAACCTGCCGATGCTGGTCCACGAGATGCACCGCGACGACCCCGCGCCCGAGGTGCGGGCCGAGGCCTACCTGCGCTCCTACCGCAAGTGCTACGAGGACCTGCCGCTGCTGCTCACCGGCGAGACCCTGCGCGCGCTGGCCGACGAACCGCAGCCGCGCCGCTTCGTCGCCCCGTACCTCTCCCCCGGACCGATGCACTCGCTGCTCAACCAGCTGCTGCACTGCAACCTGCGGACCAAGGGCGCCCACCACATCCTCACCAAGGTCGAGCGGCTGACCGCCTCGCGCGGGGTGCAGGGCCGTTCACCGCTGTTCGACCGGCACGTCGTCGACCACGCCTTCGCCACCCCGCCGACCCTCAAGCTGCGCGGCACGGTGGAGAAGTGGATCCTCAAGGAGGCCGTCCGCGACCTGCTGCCGGGCGCGGTCGTGGACCGGCCGAAGAGCGGCATGCGGGTCCCGGTCCAGCAGTGGCTGCACGGGCCGCTGCGCGACCTGTCCGCCGAGCTGCTGCTCGGGCGCACCGCGCGCGAACGCGGCCTGGTGCGACCGGACACCGTGCGCACCTGGATGCGCCGGGAGGGCACCCTGCTGCCGCGCCAGGGCGGGAAGCTCTGGCTGGTGCTCACCCTCGAACTCTGGCTGCGCGCCTACGACCTCTGACCCCCGGTCGTCCTCCCTGGCCGAGCCGTCCACCGTTCCCGCCCGACCCTTCCGACCCCACCGTTCCCGCTCCGCCCTTCCCGCTCCACCGTTCCCGCTCCACCGTTCCCGCCGACCCGGCCCGGAGGCCCCGTCATGGCACCGTCCACCGTTCCCGCCGTCCCCGAACTCCACCTGATCGACCCGCGCACCGGCCACACCCGGGGCACCCTCGTCCCGGCACGCTCCGCGCAGGTCGCCGAGACCGTGGCCCGGGCCCGCGCCGCCGGACCGCGCTGGCGCGCGCTCACCCCGCGCGAGCGCGAACGCCGCCTCGACGCGCTGGCCGACCTGATCGAGCGGCACCTCACCGAGTACGCGGTGCTGGAGCAGGCTGGCACCGGCAAGCCCGAGGCCGAGGCCGCCGCCGAGGTCCGCGAGGTCGCCGACCTGTTCCGCTTCTACGCGGGGGCCGCCCGCACCGGCACCGCCCCCGCCGCCGGCCGCTACCTGCCGGGGCACGAGAGCTGGGTGCGTTGGGAGCCGGTCGGCGTGGTCGCGGCCGTCGTCCCGTGGAACTACCCGCTGCTGATGGCCGCCTGGCGCTGCGCCCCGGCCCTCGCCGCCGGGAACACCGTGGTGCTCAAGCCCGCCGAGACCACCCCCGACTCGGCGGCGCTGCTCGCCGCCCACGCCGCCGAGGCGCTCGGCGAGGACGTGCTGACCGCCCTGGCCGGCGACCGCGAGAGCGGCCGGCTGCTGGTCGCCGCCGCCGTGGACCTGATCGCCTTCACCGGCAGCGCGGCCGCCGGCGCCGACATCGCCGCCCGGGCCGGCCACCGCCGGGTCAGCCTGGAGCTCGGCGGCAACAGCCCGGTCCTCGTCCTGCCCGACGCTCCCGCCCACACCTGGTCCGCGCTCGCCGCCGCGTGCACCTACAACGCCGGCCAGAGCTGCGCCGCGCCCGCCCGGGTGATCACCCTCACCGAGAACTACGAGCGGACCGTCGCCGCCCTCGCCGCCGCCCTCGGCACCCGTGAGGCGGGCCGGGACTTCGGCCCGCTCAACAACCCCGACCAAGCCGCCCGGTACGACAAGCTGCTCGCCGCCTCCGCGGCCGGGCGCTCGCTGCCCGCGCCCGGCCGCGGTGACGGCCTCTGGCGTCCCGCCCGGCTGCTCGCCGACCTGCCGGACGACGACCCGGCGGTGCTGGAGGAGGTGTTCGGGCCGCTGCTGACCGTCCAGCACGCGCCCACCGTCGAGGCCGCGCTCGCGCTCGCCAACGGGGTGCCGCAGGCCCTCGCCGCCAGTGTCTGGACCGCCGATCTGTCGACCGCCCTCGACCTGACCGCCCGGCTGGACGCGGGCGAGACCTGGATCAACTGCCACCTCGCCCAGAGCGCCGAGCTCCCGCACAGCGGCCGCGGCACCTCCGGCCAGGGCGTCGACCTGTCCACCCTCGCCCTGCACGAGTACCAGCGCCCCAAGACGGTGACCGCCCGTCTCCGCGAGGGTGCCTGAGCCCCCGGCAGAGTTCCTGAGCCCTCGGCATGGTGCCTGGGCCGTCGGTGGGGTGCGGCGGGCCGCCCGCGGACGGGCGGCCCGCCGGAACCGGCGGCCGAGCGGGCTCAGGCGAAGGCGCCGGGGCGCCCGAGGGCGACCAGGCGGTGGTCCTTGGTGCCGATGTAGATGCGCCCCTTGTCGGTGGCGGGCACCGAGAACTTGCTCACCGTGCCGATCGGGACGGAGCGGCGCAGCTTGAGCGTGCCGCCGACCGGCACCGGGTCGTACGCCCGCAGTTCGCCGCCCTCGCCGTACTTCCCGGTGCCGGACCAGATGACCCAGACCAGGGCGGAACCGGTGCGGGTGCCGTCGGAGGTGACGACGGGTGAGCCGGACATCTTGAGGAAGTCCTCGGCGCTGGTGCCTGCGCTGCTCAGCTGCGGGGTCCCGGCGGCGCTCACCCCGTACTTGAGGGCGCGCAGCTTGCCGTAGTTCTCCACGGTGTAGACGTAGCCGCCGTCGCCGCCCCAGACCGCGGGGTGGCCCCACACGCCGCCGAAGGGTCCGGTGAGGCCGACGACCTTGTCGGTGCCGTTCGGGCCCTGGCCGGTGCCGCCGAGGTCGTCGCGGTCGAGCAGGAAGATCCGGCCGTCCTTGCCGACCTGGACCAGGAGGTGGGGGTGGGCGGCGGTGCCGAAGCCGGACGGCAGGGCAACCGGGCCGCCGGAGCCGAGGTCGGTGTCCTTCTTGTCGAGGGTGGCGTTGTTGGTCGGACTGAAGAAGTCCGCGGGGGCGAAGCCGCCGTCCGCGTCGACGGCGAAGCGGACCACGGACTCGCCGAGGCCGCCGGGCGGGCGGTTGCCGGGGCCGGGGGCGGGCGAGGCACCGGCGCCCTGTCCGTTGGCGGTGGTGAGGAAGAACCGGCCGGGGCCGTCGGAGACGAGGCCGCTGCCGGACATCCAGACCGAGGCGCGCTGGGTGTCGGAGCCGGCGACGGTGGAGAAGAGGGTGAGCCGGCGGGTGCGGGTGTCGAGGCCGGCCACCGTGCCGATGTAGTCGCCGATGCCGCAGAGCGATCCGAAGCCGAAGTAGAGCCGGCCGTCGAGCAGCAGCAGTCCGGGGCGCTGGAGCGAGCGGTAGGCGTTGAACGGCTTGCCGGGCGCGTTCACCGGTTCGCCCTGGACGGTGACGGGCCAGCCGCTGCGCTCGGCGCCGGTGCGGGCGTCGAGCGCGTGCACGTAGTGGTGCGGGTGGTGGTCGTCGGGGCCGTCGTCGACCTTGCTGGTGAGGTAGACGGTGCCGGTGGCGGGGTCGTAGACCGGGGTGGAGGTGGTACCGACATTGGGGCCGGGGTCGGAGCAGCCGATGGCTGCGGAGGCCCAGGCCGGGCCGGTCTCCCGGTGCCAGACGATCTTCCCGCTCCTGGCGTCGACGCCGTAGACGTGGTTGGTCTCGGTGGCGACGACGACGGTGTCGCCGATCACCAGGGGCTGGGCGAAGACCTGGCCGTCGAGCTGGGTGGAGAAGCGGACGCCGAAGTCGGACCGGTCGACCTCGGTGGGGTCGAGCAGCGGTTCGGCGCGGTCCCAGGCGGTGCGGTCGTTGCCGAAGGAGATGGTGGTGACGTCGGCGCGGGCGGTGCCGACGGCGAGCGGGGCGAGCAGGGCGAGGCCGGTGAGGAGGGCGGCGGCGCGCGGCAGCCGACGGGCCGGGCGGGGGCCGGGGGCGGTGCGGTTCATGGCGCCATGGTTCGGCGGACCGGACGGGCCCACCAGCCGAAGTGGTCCAGTCGGCGGGCGCCCGTTCGCGGCGTTCGCCGGACACCGGACCGCAGTTGATCTATCGTCGTCCCGGCGCGTCGAAGTCCCGGCGCGTCGGACGACGAACGGGGAGAACAGCGGTGCGGTACGGAATCATCGGCACGGGTGACGTCGCGCGGACGATCGCGGACAAGCTGGTGGCGCTCGGACACGACGTGACCCTGGGGTCGCGCAGCAAGGACAACGAGGCGGCGGTGGCCTGGGCCGAGCAGGCGGGGCCGACCGGGCACCACGGCACCTTCGCGGAGGCGGCGGAGTTCGGCGAGGCCGTCCTGAACGCCACCCCGGGGACGGTGGCCCTCGACGCGCTGCGGGCGGCGGGCGCGGAGCGGCTGGCGGGCAAGCTCCTGATCGACCTCTCCAACCCGCTGGTCTTCTCGGCCGAGGGCGAGCTGACGCTGGACCCGGTGAACACCGACAGTGTCGGTGAGCGGATCCAGCGGGAGTTCCCGCAGGCCCTGGTGGTGAAGACGCTCAACACGGTGACCGCACCGGTGATGGTGGAGCCGTCGCGGCTCGAGGGCGAGCACAACATCTTCGTCGCGGGTGACGACGAGGGGGCCAAGGCGCGCACGGTGGCGCTGCTGGGCAGCTTCGGCTGGCCGGCGGGGTCGGTGATCGACCTGGGCGACATCACGGGCGCCCGGGCGATGGAGATGATGATGCCGTTCTGGATCCGGCTGATGCGGGCCTTCGGCACGGCGGAGTTCAACTACTCCTTCAAGCGCGCGAAGTAGCCCCCGGCCCGAGCGGCCGGCACGGACGCGCCCCCGCCCCCCTGCCGAGGGGGACGGGGGCGCGTCGTCGGGCGCGGCTGCCGGTGGCGGACGGCCACCGGCGGGCGGCTGACGGCTACCGGCGGCCGGTGGCGGCGTGCACCCGGTCGGCCGGGTCGTCCTCGACCGGCTCCGGGGTACCGGCCGGGCCGGACACCCGGACGGTGCCGGACGGCGGCCGCCCGGCGCCCCGGACCCGGGCTCCGCGGCGCCGGGCGGCGGCGCCGGCGGCCTCGGCGAGGGCGAGCTGCCGGTCGGCCTCGGCCTGGATGGCGTCCTTGTCGCCGATCTCGGCGTCCGGCAGCGCGTCCGGGAGGAGGTC
Organism: Streptomyces sp. TLI_053; assembly: GCF_900105395.1. Classification (NCBI taxonomy): domain Bacteria; kingdom Bacillati; phylum Actinomycetota; class Actinomycetes; order Kitasatosporales; family Streptomycetaceae; genus Streptomyces; species Streptomyces sp. TLI_053. Next base: position 8,489,825 of record NZ_LT629775.1, on the reverse strand, counting down.
CTCCAGCAGGCGCAGCGGCCGGTAGGCGAGGCCGAGCAGGCCCCAGACCGTGAGCAGCAGGCCGACCACGACGAGCAGCAGTCCGGCGCCGCGGCCCGGTCCGGTGCCGATGACCAGGCCGACGGAGTCGGCGAGTGCGCCGCCGGGGCGCATCAGCGGCTCGAAGACGTGGTCGGAGAGCGGGCCCGCGGTGAGGAAGCCGAGCGGCATCATCGACATGGCGAGCATCTGGTTGGTGGCCAGGACCCGGCCCTGGAGCTCCATCCCGACCTTGGTCTGGATCAGCGACATCCAGTGCGAGTTGAGGATCATCATCGATCCCCAGAGCAGGAAGAGTCCGCAGGCGGTGAGGGCGGTCTCGGGGCGGCTTCCGGTGACGACGGCGGCGAGGCCGACCACCGAGGTGAAGCCGATCATGCCGACGGAGCGGCGGCGGGTGCCGCCCCAGAGGCCCATCACCAGGGCGCCGACCATCGCGCCGAGTCCGCCGAGGGCGGTGACGACGCTGAGCTGGAAGGGCGTGCCGTTGGCCAGCACCATCGGGGTGACCAGCACGGTGGCGACGGCGAACAGGTAGTTGAACACCACGAAGAAGACCACCATGGCGACCAGGCTGTGCCGCCGCGCGATGTACCGCCAGCCGGTGACGACCTCCCGCCAGAGCGGCTCCTCCTGCTTGTCGAACATCGCGTTCGGGAAGCGGACCAGCAGCAGGCAGCTGACCCCGGTGAGGAAGGTCGCCATGTCGAACAGCACGACGCCGTGCAGACCGACCAGGGAGACCAGCACACCGCCGGCCAGGATGGCCATCATGTCGCCCGCGCCGGTGCCGAGTTGGGCGAGGCCGTTGGCCTGGCCGAGGTAGCGCTTGGGCACCAGTTGGGTGATCGCGGCGAGGTAGGCGGGCCGTTGGAAGGCTCCGCAGGCGGAGCCCAGGCAGGCCACGATGTAGATGTGCCAGACCTCCAGGAGGTCGGTCCAGAGCAGTACGCCGAGGCCGAGCATGCCGGCGGCGGCCACGGTGTCCGTGACGATCATGATCCTGCGCCGGTCGACCCGGTCGGCGACGGCGCCGGCGATCGGCAGCAGCAGGACGGCCGGCAGCACCGCGATGAACGAGATCATCGCGAAGTCGAAGGCGGAGCCGGTCTGCTGGTAGACCCAGACGCCGAGGGCGAAGGTGGAGAGGCTGGTACCGATCATCGACACGAACTGGCCGATCGCGACCTTGGCGAAGGTGCCCAGTTCGGCCCTGGCGGCCGGGCGCTTCTCGGCGACCTGGTCGGCCACCGCGCCGGTGGCGGCGAACCCGGCCAGCACCCGGGCGAGTTCACCGGCCTGGTGCTTGAGGAAGTAGTGCCCGGCGCGCGGGACGACCGCGAGGTCGACGGTGTCGCCGAAGTGCTCCCACTCGGTGTACCGCTCCTGGTAGAGCAGGGTGGCGCGGTCCTTCTCGCCGACCACGCAGAGGATCGGGGCGTCGATCGTCGCCGGCCGCTCGTCCCCGTAGGCCCGGGTGTAGAACTCCTCGGCCTGCCGGACGTCGTGGCGCAGCGCCCGGACCAGGAAGTCCTGTTCGGCCTGGTCGTAGACGTCGGTGAAGCCGCCCATCGCGCGCAGGTAGTCGAGGTAGCCGCGGTTGGACAGCGCCCGGTCGCCGGGCATCCGCCGGGCCATCCACTCGGCGAAGCGGCCGGGCAGCCGGGCGGCGGGGAAGGTGCCGCCGAGGGCGAGTCCGCGCAGGTCGACGCCGGCCGCCTCCAGCCGGGAGCCGAGCGCGGTGGCGAGCGCCCCGCCGAGGCAGTGGCCGTAGAGCAGCACCGGGCCGTCGATGCGCTCCAGCACCTGGGCGGTCAGGGTGTCGGCCAGGGTGGCGAGTTCGGCGAGTTCGTCGTCGGGGCGGCTCGGATCGTGGCCGGGCAGCTCGACGGCGTAGAGCCGGTGGTCGGCCGGCAGCGCGTCGGCGAGCGGCTGGAAGGTGATCGGGCTGCCGCCGCCGTAGGGCACGCAGACGACGTTCATCCGGGCCGGCGCGTTGCCCCGGGTGAGCTTGTGCAGCAGGGTGCGCGGTCCCTCGTCGGCGGTGCCGCCGGCCCGGGCGTCGATCAGCGCGGCGAGTTCGCGGACGGTGGGGTGCTGGAACAGGTCGATGACCGACAGGCCGTTGCCGATCAGCCGGACGGCGTGCACGGCGGAGAAGGAGTCGCCGCCGAGCGCGAAGAAGTCGTCGGCGGCGCCGATCTCCTCGGTCGCCAGGACCTTCCGGTAGGCGGCGGCCACGTCGTGCTCGGTCGCGGTGCTGAGCTCGCCGCCGCCGGCGGCGGGCTGGACGGCGGCCGGCTCGGGCAGGGCGGCCCGGTCGACCTTGCCGTTGGCGTTCAGCGGCAGGGCGTCCAGGACGACCAGGGCGGCCGGGACCATGTAGTCGGGCAGCCGGGTGCGCAGCGCGGCGCGCAGCTCGCCCGGGTCGGGCGCGGCGGCCGGGTCGGCGGGCACCAGGTAGCCGACCAGGGAGCCGGTGGCGCCCTCGCCACGGGCGACCACCACGGCCTCGCGGACCTCGGGGCGGGCCGTCAGCTCCGCCTCGACCTCGCCGATCTCGACCCGGAAGCCGCGGATCTTGACCTGGTGGTCGATCCGGCCGAGGAACTCGATCGCGCCGTCCGGGCGGCGGCGGACCAGGTCACCGGTGCGGTAGCAGCGGCGTCCGTCGACCTCCAGGAAGCGTTCGGCCGTGAGGTCGTCGCGGCCGAGGTAGCCGCGGGCGACGCCGCCGCCGGAGACGTACAGCTCACCGGGGACGCCGACCGGGACGGGGCGGCGGCGGGCGTCCAGCAGGTGGGCGGTGACATTGCCGAAGGGGCGGCCGAGCGGTGCCGTGACCGCGTCGCCGAGGTCGGCGGGCACGGGCGCGCCGAGCATCGAGACGGTGGTCTCGGTGGGCCCGTAGTGGTTGTGCAGCGTCAGGTCCGGCCGGGCGGCGCGGATCCGGGCCACCAGGTCGGGCCGCAGCGCCTCGCCGGCGCAGATCAGCAGCCGGGCCGGGAGGATCGCGTCGAGGCCGGCGCCGTGCGCGGCCAGGCCCTCCAGGTGGCTGGGGACGAGCTTGACGGCGTCGATCCGGTGCTCGGCCGTGTAGGCGGCGAAGGCCTCCGGGTCGGTGGCCTGGTCGCGGGTCAGCAGGTGCAGGCAGCCGCCGCCGGTGAGCGCGCCGAACACGTTGGTGGTGCCGAGGTCGGCGGCGAAGGTGGAGACCAGGGCCCAGTTCCAGCCCGTCCGGTCGCCGCCGATCCGCTCGTGCAGGCCGTGCAGGTAGTTGCGGTAGTTGCGGTGCTCGACCGCGACGCCCTTCGGCGTCCCGGTGGAGCCGGAGGTGAAGAGCAGGTAGCAGAGGTTCTCGGGGCGGACGTCCACCTCGGGCGCGTCGGGCCGTCCGGTGCCGTCCGGGACGACCACGGGGTGGCCGCCGGTGAGGCGTCCGCGCTGGTCCTCGGTGGTGACGACGGCCGCGACGCCGGCCGCGTCGAGCAGGGCGTTGATCCGCCCGTCCGGGTAGACGGGGTCGAGCGGCAGGTAGGCGCCGCCGGCCTTGAGGATGCCGAGCATGCCGACGATCAGGGCGGCGGAACGCTCGACCAGCAGGCCGACCGGGCGGTCCGGGCCGACGCCCTCGGCGCGCAGCCGGTGGGCCAGCGCGTTGGCGCGCCGGTCGAGTTCGGCGTAGTCGAGGACACCGTCGGCGCCGCGCACGGCGGGCGCGTCGGGGGTGCGGCGGGCCTGCTCCTCGACCAGGCCGTGCAGGGTGCCGCCGAGGTCCCAGCCGCGCGGGGCCTCGTCGTGCCACTCGGCGAGCTGCCGCTGCTCGGACGGGGTGAGCAGGGGCAGGTCGGCGAGCGGGCGGTCGGGGTCGGCGGCCATCGCGTCGAGGGTCGTGGTGAGGTGGCCGAGGAAGCGGCGGACGGTGGCCTCGTCGTACAGCTCGGTGCGCCAGATCAGGTCGGCGGCGAGTTCGCCGCCGGTGTCGACGACGGCCACCGAGAGGTCGAACTTGGCGGTGTCGGTGCCGATCGGCCGCCAGCGCACGGTGTGGCCGGGCAGCTCGGGGCGGGCCTCGGCCTGGTTGTGGACGTTCAGCAGGACCTGGAACAGCGGGGTGTGGGCGAGTTCGCGCTCCAGCCCGAGCGCGTCGATCAGCCGCTCGAACGGCAGGTCCTGGTGGCCGTAGGCGCCGAGGGTGGCGTCCTTCACCCGTTCCAGGAGTCCGCGGACCGTCGGGTCGCCGGAGAGGTCGGTACGCATCGCCAGGGTGTTGACGAAGCAGCCGACCAGCGGCTCGGTCTCGCTCCGGGTGCGCCCGGCGATGGGGGTGCCGACGGTGACGTCCTCGCTGCCGGTGTACCGGCCGAGCACGGTCTGCAGGGCGGCCAGCAGCACCATGTAGACGGTGCTGCCGGTCCGTTCGGCGAGGACGCGGACCCGGCGGGTGCGCTCCTCGCCGAGCGCCTCGGTGAAGCGCGCGCCCTCGGTTCCGGCGACGGCCGGCCGGGGCCGGTCTGCGGGCAGGGTGACGGTGGCGGCGGCGCCGCGCAGGCGCTCCTGCCACCAGGCCTGCTGCCGGTCGAGTTCGGCGGCGAGCTCGGTCCGCTGCCAGTGCGCGACGTCCGCGTACTGGACGGGCAGCGGCTCGAAGGCCGGGGCCCGCCCGGCGCGACGGGCGCCGTAGGCGGTGGCGAGGTCGCCGAACAGGACGCCGATCGACCAGCCGTCGGCCGCGATGTGGTGCAGCACCAGGCTGAGGACGGCGCCCTCGTCGGTGCGGAGCAGGGCGGCCCGCAGCGGCAGGTCGGTGGCCAGGTCGAAGGGGCGGTGGGCCTCGGCCGCCAGCCGGTCGTCGACCCGGTCGGCGGGGACCTCGGCGACGGTGAGGACGAAGGAGTCGGCGGATCTCGGCTCGGGGCTCACCTCGCCGTCGACGGTCGGGTAGACGGTGCGGAGCACCTCGTGCCGGGTGAGGACGTCGGTGAGCGCGGCGGCGAGGGCGGCCTCGTCGGGTTCGCCGTCGAGGTGCAGGGCGAGCGGGATGTGGTAGGCGGCGCTGTCCGGTTCGTACTGGGCGAGGAACCACATCCGGCGCTGGGCCGAGGACAGCGGGGGCGCCGTGCCCTCGGGGCGCGGGGTGATGGTGCGGTGCTCGGCGCCGCCGGCCGCGGCCGCCGCCTTGGCGGCCTTGGCCTTGGCGAGGCGGCGGCGCAGCAGCTCCTGCCGGCGGGCGGCCTGGTCCGGCTGCTGGGCCTGAACCCGACCTTGTTCCTGAGCCCGTTCCCGGGCTTGTTCCTGGGCTTGTTCCTGCGCTTGTTCCTGGGCTCGTTCCCGGGCCGGGGTCGGCCCGGTGGTGCTGTGGTCGGTCATGCGGTCTCCCCCGTCAGGGCGCCGGTGTCGCCGGCGGCCGGGCATGCTTCCAAGGTCCCGGTCCTGCCGGTGTCGCCGGCGGCTCCGGGGTGGGTGGGGCGGTTCACAGGGCGCTCCCGGCGGTCTCGTCGAGGCCGTCCAGGTCACCGAGGCCGTCGAGGGCGTCCAGGTCACCGAGGTCGTCGAGGTCGTCGATCTCCTCCAGCAGCCGCTCCTCGACCCGGCGGGCCAGGGCGGCCAGGGTGCGGTCCTCGAAGACGACGCGCAGGGGCAGTTCGGTCTCGAAGGTGTCCCGGATCCGCGCCAGCAACCGGGTGGCGAGCAGCGAGTGCCCGCCGAGCGCGAAGAAGTCGTCGTGCCGGGAGACCCGCTCGACCTTGAGGACCTCGGTCCACAGGTCCGCGAGCAGCTCCTCGCAGTCGCCCTCGGGCGGGGCGCCGGCCCCGCCGAGCTCCGGCACCGGCAGCGCGGCCCGGTCGACCTTGCCGCTGGGGGTCAGCGGCAGCGCGTCGAGCAGGACCAGCCCGGCGGGCACCATGTAGTCGGGCAGCCGCTCGGTCAGCGCGCCGCGCAACGCGTCCTCGGTCAGGCCCGGGGCGACGGCGTAACCGGCCAGGACCGGTCCGGCCGGGGTGCCGACGAGCCGGGCCGCGCCCGCGACGACGCCCGGCAGGGCGGTGAGCGCGGCCTCGATCTCGCCCAGCTCGATCCGGAAGCCCCGCAGCTTGACCTGGGCGTCGGCACGGCCGTGGTACTCCAGCCGGCCGTCGGCGCGGCGACTGGCGAGGTCGCCGGTGCGGTACATCAACGCGCCGTCGGTACGGCCCGGTTCGGCCGTGAACCGCTCCGCGGTCAGCTCGGGCCGGCCGTGGTAGCCGAGCGCGACACCCGCGCCGGCGATGCACAGTTCGCCGATGCCGTTGACCGGGACCGGCTGGCCGGAGCGGTCGAGCAGGTGCAGCCGGGTGTTGGCGATCGGGTCGCCGAGGGCCACCACCCCGCCGTGGGCGACGAGTTCGGGGGTCACCCGCTGGACGGTGGACCAGACGGTGGTCTCGGTCGGGCCGTAGAGGTTCCACAGCGAGTCGACCCGGCCGAGCAGGGCGCGGGCGAGGTCCGCGGTGAGCGCCTCGCCCCCGCACAGCGCGGTCAGTCCCGGGCGTCCGGCCCAGTCGGCCTCCAGCAGCATCCGCCAGGTCGCGGGGGTGGCCTGGAGATGGGTCACGCCCTGCTTCTCCACCCAGGCGCCGAGCGCGGCCCCGTCGGTGGCGGTGGCCCGGTCGGCGATCTCCACCCGGGCACCGGTGACCAGCGGCAGCCACAGCTCCAGGCCCGCGATGTCGAAGGTCACGGTGGTGACGGCGGCCATCACGTCCCGCCCGGTGAGGCCGGGTTCGCGGCCCATCGAGGTGAGGAAGTTGACGATCGCCCGGTGCGGCACGGCGACGCCCTTGGGGCGGCCGGTGGAGCCGGAGGTGTACAGCAGGTAGGCCGGGTCCTCCGGGCCGACCGTGACCTCCGGCGCCCGGGCCGGGGCGGCGGCGTGCGCGGGGCCGTCCACCAGGACGGTCTCCCGGCCGTGCAGCAGTTCGTGGCCGGCGGTGGCGGTCTCGGCGACCACCAGGGTGACACCGGCGTCGTCGAGCACGCCCCGGTTGCGGGCGAGCGGCTGGTCGATGTCGAGCGGCAGGTAGGCGGCGCCGCTGCGCAGCACGCCGAGCAGGGCGGCGGGCAGCAGCCGGCCCCGTCGCACCGCAACGGCGACGAGGTGGCCGGGTCCCGCACCGCGGGCGGCCAGCAGGTGGGCCAGCCGGTCGGCGGTGTCGAGGAGTCCGGCGTAGTCGAGGGTGCCGTCGGCGGCGGACACGGCGGGCGCGTCCGGGGCGAGCGCGGCCCGGTCGGCGACCAGCCGGTGCAGCGGGGCGTCGGGGAACGGCGCCCCGGTGCGGTCGACCGGCTCGTCGGCCGCGAGTTCGGCGGCGGAGAGCATGGCCAGCTCGCCGAGCGGGCGGTCGGGTTCGGCGACGGCGGCGGAGAGCAGCGCGACCAGGTGGTCGAGCGCGGCGCGCACGGACCGCTCCTCGTAGCGGGAGGTGCGGTACTCGGCGGACAGCAGCGGGCCGTCGGCCGGGAACTCCAGGAACAGCGAGAGGTCGGTCTTCGCGGTGCCGTTGCACACCTCGGCGACGAAGGTGAGCTTCAGTCCGGGCAGTTCGACGCCGGCCACCGGGTGGTTCTGGACGGCCAGCAGCACCTGGGAGATCGGCGAGGCGGTGAGGCCGGGCGAACCGCCGTAGCGCCGGGCGTGGTCGACGAACGGGTGACCGCTGTGCTCGGCGGCCTCCAGGACGACCGGGCGGACCCGGGCGACCAGCTCGCGGAAGGTGTCGGCGCCGGCCACGTCGAAGCGCAGCGGGACGGTGTTGATCAGCGAGCCGATCACGGTCTCCAGCTCGGGCACCGGGCGGACGGCGAAGGGGCTGATCACGGCGACGTCGGTGCGGCCGGTGTAGCGGTGCAGCACTCCGCCGAGCGCGGCGAGCACCACGGTGTAGAGGCTGACGCCCTCCCCCGCGGCCCACTTCTCGAGGCCCTCGACGAATCCCTCGTCGAGGCGGCGGGCGAGGCGGCGGCCGGCGATGTCCTGCGGGTTGGGGCGCGGGCGGTCGCCGGGCAGGTGCTGGTCGCCCTCGACGCCGCGCAGGTGCTCGGCCCAGCGCTCGGCGCCCTCGCGGCCGGCCTCGACGTCGCGCAGCTCCCAGCGGGCGACGTCGGACAGCTGCAGCGCGGGCTCGGGCAGTTCGTCGTCCCGCAGGGCGCGGGCGACCTCGGCGAGCAGCAGCCCGGCGGCCCAGCCGTCGGCCGCGGCGTGGTGCACGGTGATCAGCAGCTCGTGGCGGTCCGCGCCGGTCCGTACGGCGAGGGCGCGCAGCAGCCGGCCGCCGGCGAGGTCGAGCGGACGGGCGGCCTCGACGCGAAGCGCGTCGTCGACCGCCTCCTCGTCGGCCACCTGACCGTGCGGGCCGACCAGGTCGAGCAGCGGCACCTCGACCGGGTACGGCGGGCGCACGTCGGCGACGGCGTCGTCGTTCTCGGTCGGGTTCGGGTCGCCGTACAGGGCGGTGCGCAGCGACTCGTGGCGGCGGACGACCTCGGTGAGCGCGCGGCCGAGGGCCTCGCGGTCGAGGTTGCCCTCGGCGCGGATCCGCACCGGCACGTTGTAGAGCGGGCTGCCGGTCTGGACGGCCTCGTGCAGCCACAGTTCGCGCTGGAACTCGGTGGCGCGGGCGGGCAGGTGGGCCTCCCGCTCCGGCGGTGCCACCGAGGCGCGTCCGCCGCCGCCGTTGGCGGCCCGGACGGCCAGCGCGGCGACGGTCGGAGCGGCGAAGAACTCGGCGAGCGGCACCCGGGTGCCGAACTCGCGCTCGACCCGGGCCAGCAGGCCGACCGCGAGCAGGGAGTGGCCGCCGAGGTCGAGGAAGACGTCGTGCACGCCGACCTCGGGGACGCCGAGCAGGCCCTGCCAGAGTTCGGCGATCCGGATCTCGGCGGGGGTGCGGGGGGCGACGAACAGCTCGTGCCCGCCCCGGCTGCGGGCGGCCGGGGGCAGCGCCTTGCGGTCGGTCTTGCCGTTGGGGGTGAGCGGCAGTTCCGCCAGTACGGCGACGGCCAGCGGCACCATGTAGCCGGGCAGGGCGGCGGCGCAGTGGGCGCGCAGTTCGGCGGGCGTCGGTCCGGCGACGCCGGGGGCGGGCTGGACGAAGGCGGCCAGGTAGTCGCCGGCCTCGTCGCGCTGGACGACGGCGGCGGCGGCCTCGACCGCGGGGTGGGTGGCGAGCACCGCCTCGATCTCGCCGAGTTCGACCCGGAAGCCGCGGACCTTCACCTGGTGGTCGACCCGCCCGTGGTACTCCAGGTCGCCGTCGGGCAGTCGGCGGACCAGGTCCCCGGTGCGGTAGCAGCGCAGGCCGTCGACGTGGACGAAACGCTCCTCGGTGAGGTCGGGGCGTCCGTGGTAGCCGCGGGCCAGGCCCTCACCGGAGAGGTACAGCTCGCCGATGCCGCCGTCCGGCACGGGTATCCGGTGCTCGTCGAGCACGTGGTCGAGGGTGCCGGCGAGCGGACGGCCGATGACCGGTTCGCCGGTTCCGCCGCGGGCGACCAGCGACCAGGTGGAGTAGACGGTGTCCTCGGTCGGCCCGTACAGGTTGTAGAGGCGCTCGACGCCGGGCTGGGCGTGGACCCGGTCCGCGAGGTGGCGGGGCAGGGCCTCGCCGGCCAGGTTGACCACGCGCACGCCGGCCGGCAGTCCGTCGGCGGCGCCGGTGCCGTCGCCGCGCAGCAGCGCGGCCATCGCGCTGGGCACGGTGTTGACCAGGGTGACCTCGTCCCGGGCGGGCAGCTCCGGGAGGGCGAGGACGTTCTCGGCGACCACGATCGTGCCGCCGACGGAGAGCGGGAGGAACAGCTCGTACACCGAGATGTCGAAGCACACGGAGGTGCCGAACAGCACTCCGGCGAGGTCGGCGGCGGTGTAGGTGTCGGCGGCCCAGCGGAGCATGGCGTTGACGCCGCGCTGGGTGACCGAGACGCCCTTGGGGCGGCCGGTGGAGCCGGAGGTGTAGAGGACGTAGGCCAGTGCGTCGGTGGTCGCGTCGCCGGTGGTGGGGCGCGCGGCGGCCGGGTCGAGCGGGGCGGCCGGGCCGTCCCCGTCGACGTGCAGGAGGGTGGCGCCGGCCCCGTTCAGCAGGTGCTCGTGGGCGCGGTCGGTGAGCACGACGGGGGCCTGTGCGTCACCGACGACCAGTTCGAGGCGGTCGCGCGGGTAGGCCGGGTCGAGCGGCACGTAGGCCCCGCCGGCCCGCAGCACCGCCAGCAGGCCGACCACGAGGTCGGCCGTGCGCGGCAGGCATACGCCGACCAGGGTCTCGGCCCGGACACCGACGGCGGCCAGCCGGCCCGCCACCGCGGCTGCCGCGGCGTCCAGTTCACGGTAGGTCAGCCGGCGTGTGCCGTCGATCACGGCCGTGGCGTCCGGGGTTCGTCTGACCTGCGCGGCCACCAGTTCGGCCAGTGGTGCCGCCGGATCCAGTGGGGTAAGTCCCGTCGAACTCATCGCTTCTCTCCCGAGGGTGCTGCTGCATCGACTTGTGGTCGGCGAGAAATGGGCGGTGTGCCCTCGGAGATGGTGGGGTAAAGATCTACGAATCACCAGCACATTTCCGTCACTCGTTCGATATGCCGGAAAGATCACCTCTCCCGGGCTGGTCAGCGGGGCCGGAATCTGACGGTTCGTCGGCGATATCACACGGATTGACAGCCCCCTTGGCAGCGCCGGTCCGTACCGATAGCGTTTCGCCGACGGTTCGTCAGTTGGGGCACACTTGCGCCCCGCTGGCACCGCAAGCAGATTTCCGGACTCATTCTTGTCCGTGGGCAGTCAAGATCTGGCCGAGAGTACGGCTCCCGAACCCTTCGGCCGCGCACTCGCCCGACCCGTTCGGACAGCGACCGGCCGAGGCGGCGGACGCGGGGGCACCGGTCGCGGATCTGTGTGCAAACAGTGTGCATTCACGGGGGCTCCGGGGATTTCCGCCGACGGCTCGGCCGCCCGGCACACACCGGGCTCCCACCCACACTCCGCCGCCCGGCGTCCCGGACGCCCGGGACGGCGGTCACGTCGCGGTCCCGGCTCCGGTCCCGGTCGCGGTCGCGGTCGCGGTCGCGGTCGTGGTCGCGGTCGTGGTCGTGGTCGTGGTCGTGGTCGTGGTTGCGGTCGTGGTTGCGGTCACGGTCGTGGTCGTGGTTGCGGTCACGGCCCGCTGGACCCGACGCCGGGTACAGCTCCGGACTCGCCGCTGGAACGGTGCCGGAGCGGCGCCGGCGAGCCTTGGGACTCGCCGCCGGAGCGGCGCCGGGCGCAGCGGGACGTGCCGGGACGCACGAACGCCGGGCCGGGAGGTGTCGGTGGACACCTCCCGGCCCGGCGTACGAGGAGAGGAAGCGCGGTCAGCTCACGGCACCCGACACGGGCCGCGTCCCGAAGGGCTCCTGGGGCGGCACCGGCCGGGCCCCCGGGCGCCGCGCCACGGCCGCCCGCGCGATCTGCATCTCCGTCAGCCGCCAGACCACCAGGACCGCCAGCACCGCCGCCGCCACCCGCAGCGCGTTCCCGACGACCTCGACCTGCAGCGCCGTCCGCACGGCTTCCAGCCGCAGGTCCTCCTCGTCGACCCCCGGCCCCGTCCGGACCAGGGCGCGGGCGATCCGCGGGGCCAGCAGCGAGCCGGTCCAGGTCGTCCACCACGCCGACACCAGCCAGTGCGACACGGTCCGCCGCCGCCCCTCCGGGTCGACCGGGCCGCTGGCCAGCCAGCAGTCCACCACCAGCTGCCACGGGAACCAGAGCCCGACCAGGGGCGTGAACCACGCCCCGATCGCCCAGCCCGACCCGAGCCGGTGCCCGTTCGGCACGAACAGGTCCGCGTTCGCCCGGATCCGGCGGAACCAGACGACGAAGGACACCGCCGTCACCAGCAGCAGGAACAGCGACGCACCGTTCGTCGCGGTCTCCAACGCGGCCAGGGAGTCCAGCAGGTCGTACCCCTCGACGTCGTCGGCGTCCGCCAGTACCAGGCCGACCGCCCGCACGCCGAGGACATCGGCGACCAGCACGCCCGCCGCCAGCAGACCGCTCAGTACCAGCAGCACGACGGCCACCACCGCCGCGACCTTGGGCGACCGGAAGTCCCGCGGCCAGTGCGACGCGGCCTCCGCGCAGGCGTAGCACCGCCCGCCGTCCCCCATCACCGGCCGAGCCCCGCAGACCACGCACAGCACCGGAACCACTCCCCACACAGCACCAGGGACGCACCAGGGCCGGTCTCCGCCCGCCCCGTCACCGCCGCGGACCGCCCGCGAGCGGGCCGACTCTAAGGTCCGCGCGGGCCGCTCCGCCACTTCAATTCCGGCATCGACGCAGGTCAGAGGTGATATCGCGGCCTTTGCCCGGTTCCGCGCCCAGTCTTCGGGTCCGGGCCGCAGGCATCACGCGGAGGGGCCAGAATGGAGCGCATGTCCCGACGTCGTTCCGCGCCCCGCGCCAGCACGCCCGCGCCGCGCCTGCTCCCCTCCTCCCCCTGCCCCTGCGGCCTGCCCGGCAGCTACGCCGAGTGCTGCGGCCGACTGCACCGGGGGCAGCTCGCCGCCACCACCGCCGAGGCGCTGATGCGCTCGCGCTACAGCGCCTTCGCCGCCCGCGACGAGGCCTATCTGCTGCGCACCTGGCACCCGGACACCCGGCCGGAGAGCGTGGACTTCGACCCCGGGCTGCGCTGGGTGCGGCTGGAGGTGCTGTCCACGGGCGAGGGCGGGGCGTTCCACGCCGAGGGCACGGTGGCCTTCCGCGCCCACTTCACGGAGGGGCGGGAGGAGGGCGTCCTCACCGAGCACAGCCGGTTCGTGCGGCACGAGGGTGCCTGGGTGTACCTGGACGCGCTCTCGCTCGACTGAGCCGGGGCCGATCCGCGCGCGGACGTGCGGGCGGGCGGGCGGACGTGCGGCCCCCAGGGCCGCCCGCCCGTGCACCCTTGCACCCGGCTACAGGTAGTCGTCCAGCCGGGCGAGGGCGAAGCCCTGCGCGGTGACCTCGTCGACCACCTTGCGCAGCAGGTCGGGCATGGACCCCGGCCACAGGTCGGTGCCGCGGAAGTGGGTCAGGATGATGTCGCCCGGGTGGAGCTGCTGGTCCTCGTAGCGGTACTCCATCCGGTCCGGGAACGCCTCCTCGTTCCACAGCGGCACCGCCTCGATGCCGCAGGAACCGGCGGCCCGCAGGGTGTCCGCGTTGTACTCGCCGTAGGGCGGCCGGAAGAGCCGGGGACGGGTGCCGATCTGCCCCTCCAGCTGGTCCTGCTGGCGGCAGATCTCGTCGCGCTGGGTCGCGTAGTCGAGGACCTTGAGGTTGCGGTGGTTGATGGTGTGGTTGTTCACCGCGTCGCCCTGCTCGGACAGCTGGCGGAAGTAGCCGTAGTCGGAACGGGCCAGGTAGTCCGCGACGAAGGTGGACAGCGGGATGCCGAGCTCGGCTGCCATCCGGCTGAACTCCGGGTCCTTCTCGGCGCCGTCGTCCACCGTCAGGAAGACGATCGGCTGGTCGGTGGGCACCCGGTAGACCACCGGCGGCAGCCCGTCCGCGAGCTTGACGCCCTGCGCGGCGCGCAGCTCGGGCCGCCCGGCCGGGGGCTGCGGGGCCGGCAGCGGAAGCCGGGCCAGGCCCCAGCGGCGGGCGGTGTCCAGCGCCGCCCGGGCGGCCTCGGCCCGACGGGCCACCGCCGCGCCGCTGGTCTCCTCCTCCGCCCTGGCCGGTCCCGGGAGGACCGCCGGCACCACCGGGGCGGCCGCTGCCGCCGGTACGGCCGGGGGCCGGGGCACGCCCCGGTCGGTCGCCGCACTCGCACCGGCCCGTGCGGTCGACGGCACCGCGCCACCCCCGGCCGAACCTCCGCACCCCGCGACCGCGGCCACCAGGCACACCGCCGCGACCAGTCCGTGCCGCCCCCGTCCGCGCCGAGGCTCCGTCAACCCCCGATTAATGCGATTATCTGATGGTCTGTCCATGATTTCACTGCTCCCCCGCCACGCCGGGCACCCAATCCACCCGTCACCCACCCGGCCCACCCCGGACCACGCTCCCGACCTGCGGCTACGGTCCCGTCGGTGATCGAAAAGGGTTGGCGCCCGGCGCGCACGGCGCCCGATAATGCGCCCATGACGACGAGCACGACGAGCACGACGAGCACGACGAGCACCGAACACGGCACCGGGGACTCCTGGGCGGTCGCACCCGCCGATCCCGGATCCGCCGAGTCCCTGGTGCTGCTGCGCGAGTACTTCGTCGACGTCGCCAACCGCTACTACCGGCTCCACTTCGACCGGGACGGCACGGCCGAGGAGATCGAGACCGGCCTCGCCGACACCCCCAGCGACCACCTCGCCCCGCCCACCGGGCTCTTCCTGCTCGGCCGGTACGCGGGCGAGGCCGATTCCTGCGCCGGTCTGCGGGTGCTCGACGCCACGACCGTCGAGCTGACCCGGGTGTACGTCCGACCGTCCCGGCGCGGCACCGGGGGCGGCGCCCGGCTGCTCGGCGCCGTCGAGGAGGCGGCACGGTCCCTCGGAGCCCACCGGATCGTCCTGGACACCCGGCTCGACCTGGTGGAGGCCCGCGCGCTCTACACCCGGCACGGCTACCGCGAGATACCCGCCTACGGCAACAGCCCGTACGCCGAGATCTGGTACGGCAAGGACCTCGCGCCGGCGCACCGACCGGGCGGGGCCCGTGCAGACGGTTGAGCTGCTCTGCGACCCGCCGTTCGACCACGCCGTGCGCACCGTGTGGCAGCGGCTCGCGGACGCGGGGGTGGACAGTCTCGCCCACAACCAGCACCAGGGGCACCGGCCTCATCTCACCCTGGCCGCCTGCGCCCGGATGCCCGCCGGTGCCGCCGATCGGCTCGACGAACTCCTCGCCGAGGCACTGCCGTTGACCGTCCGGCTGACCGGCCTGCTGTCCTTCGCGGCCCGCAGCCGACGCCGGGTGCTCAGCTGGTCGATCGTCCCCACGCTCGAGCTGGTGCAGCTCCACCGACGTGTCTGGGAGGTCCTGGACGGCGCCGAGGAACCGTCCGCCCACTACGTCCCCGGCCGGTGGTCCCCGCACCTCGGCCTCACCCGCCGCCTCACCCCGGAGGACGTCTCCCTCGCCCACGCCGCCCTCGGCCGCCACCCGGACCTCACCGGAACCTTCACGGCCGCCCGCAGCTTCGACTCCGGGACCCAGCTGACCCGCCCCCTGGGCGCGGTCGACGGCGCGGTCGACGGCGCGGTTGACGGCGCGGTCGCCAACACCCCTGGCCGCGCCCACGACGGCACCCCGGACTGACGCGCTCCGCGGCCGCGTCCGCGACCGCCGCGATCCCAGCACCGTCCTCCGGACCGCGGGCGGCCCAGCGCCCGTCGTCCGCCCAGCGATCCCGGCATCGGTAAACCGCTCGACCGGGCCACCCCGTCGAGGAGATCCTGCGGACATGGAGTTCTTCGTCCACCACCGCGATCGGCCCGGCTCCGAGGGCCTGCGCGAGGAACTGCGGGAGGAGCACTGGTCCTACATGGACCGGTACGCGACAGAGATGATCGCCCGCGGCCCGACCCTCTCCGGCGACGGCGACACTGCGACCGCCACCGGCAGCGTCCACATCGTCGACCTGCCGGATCCTGCCGCCGCCCGCGCGTTCGCCTTCGACGAACCCGGCTACCAGGCCGGCATGTACCGGGACGTGCTGGTACGGCGATGGCGCAACGTCCTGGGGCGCACCATGTGGGACTTCCCCGGTGGCCGGACCGGCGGGAACCGGTATCTGGTGCTCGGC
Organism: Streptomyces sp. TLI_053; assembly: GCF_900105395.1. Taxonomy (NCBI): domain Bacteria; kingdom Bacillati; phylum Actinomycetota; class Actinomycetes; order Kitasatosporales; family Streptomycetaceae; genus Streptomyces; species Streptomyces sp. TLI_053. The sequence continues at coordinate 8,473,986 of NZ_LT629775.1, read as the reverse complement.
CTCGGCACCGGACACGACACCGACCTCGTGGCACCGCCCGACCCTGACGAGCTGATCGCCTACGGGCCGCTGCTCTCCGACAGCGGCGCGACCTGGCTGGGCACCGCGGCGCTGCTCCGCGCGCCGGACCCGCAGACAGCGCGCGCCGTCCTGCCTCCGGACCGGTACGCCGCCGTCGAGGTGCACGACTGGCAGTTCGGCGGGCGGCCGTCCTGAAGCCCGAGAAGCGCTGTTGATCGCTCCCGTACCGACATGCCGCACGACCACCGCGAACGTGACCTTCGGCGGCCAACAACCCTCCCGGTGAACGCACCACTGCGGCGATCAGGACGGCTCCTGGGGCCCCGGGGGCCCGGGGCCCTGGGCCGCAGGGGCCGTCGCGGTCGCCGCCGGTCAGGGGGACGGCTCGCGGAGAACCGCGGCCGTCGGTGCTCACACGGTGCTTCGAGCACGGTCGAGCACGGTCGAGCACGGTCGAGCACGATTGACCGGGCTCGGGCCCGTTCCGGCTTTCGGCCGCCCGGCCCGGCAGGTTCCGCCCCCTCGCCCTCCGCGTCCCATGGCCGCGCCCGTCGGCCCAGGCTCCGAACGATCCGAACGATCCGGGCGGACCGGGCGGACCGGGCGGACCGGGCGGACCGACACCGTGCAGCGGGGCCGGCTCACGCCCACGGCCGCGCAGCCGCACAGCTGCACCAGGACCGCGATCGCTGCAAGCACCACGCCGGGGGGATCCCTGCCTGTGGCTCAGCCCAATTGTTGGGCAAGCACCCAACAGGACGCTATTGGACACTCAACCAATACGTATCCTATTGGTCAATTGCCCAATACTTTCACTATTGGTCAGTTTGCCAATAACGTCTCAGGCGAGAGCCGAAGCCAGTTCGGCCGCATCGGGCGGCGTCGCGCCGGGGCGGGTGACGGTCAGGGTGGCGGCGGCCGTGGCACAGGCCAGGGCGGCGTCGAGGCCCGCGCCGGTGCGGCGGGCGTGCAGGAGCGCGGCGGTGAAGGCGTCGCCCGCGCCGACCGTGTCGGCGACCTCGACGGTGCGGGCGGGCGCCTCGACCCGGCGACCGTCGGCGGTGAGCGCGAAGGCCCCGGCCGGCCCGCGGGTGACCGCGACGGTGGCCGGGCCGAGGCCGAGCCAGTGCCGGGCCACCTCCTCCGGATCCCGGCCCGGGTAGAGCCAGTCGAGATCCTCGTCGCTGGCCTTGACCAGATCGCTGAGCGCCACGCAGCGCTCCACCCGGCGGACGGCTTCGTCGTGCTCGCCCATCAACGCGGGCCGCACATTGGGGTCGTAGCTCACACCGGCCCGGCCGCTCCACCGCTCGACCAGGGCGAGCACGGCCGCCGCCCCCGGCGCGGTGACGGCGGCGATCGAACCGATGTGCAGGTGCCGCGGGGAACACGGCAGTTCGACCGGCGGGAGGGTCCAGCCGATGTCGAAGGCGTACTGGGCCCGCCCCTGCTCGTCCAGCCGCACGACCGCCGAGGGGGTGCGCGGAGCGTCCCCGCTGGCCGCCGGGGACAACAGGGTCACACCGGCGGACTCCAGGTGCGCGCGGATCAGTCGGCCGTACCGGTCGTCGGCGAGCTGGGTGAGCAGGGCGACGGGCTCGCCCAGCCGGCCCAGCCCGTAGGCGACGTTGGCCGGGCTCCCGCCGGGGTGGACGACATCGGGCGCGCCGTCCGTGCGGACGACGTCGGCGACGCACTCGCCGATCACCACGAAGTGCGGGCTGGTCACGGGGCTGCTCCTGCCGGTCCGGTGCGCCGGCGGGGCTGCGGGCGGCCGACGCGGCTGCCCAGCCTACGAGGTGGCCGACGAAGCGCTAGAAGCAATGCACGAGAAGGAGCGCACGAGAAGCAGTGCACGACGAGCAGTGCGGGCGGCGCGGGACGCCGCGCGCGTGCGGAGCGGACGCGGGGGCGCCGGCTCCGCACGCGGGCACGAGTACGGCCGCCGGACCTGGCCAGGTTCTCCGACGGCCGTGGTCCCGCCCGTCAGGGGGCGGAACTCTTCGAAGGTATGACACTGCGCAGCCGCTCGGCCACCATGGTGGTCCGTCCGGGGGACGGCCGCGTGTCGCCCGGGTCGGGGCCGACGGGTCCGGGGCGGTTCGTGCGGGCCGGGAGCGGAGGGGTGGGCGTTGTCGGAGGGCTCTGCTACGTTCCGTGCCCAGAAGATCGCTCACCGGAAGCGGCCCGCCCCGATCGGCGCGGGACCGTCCGACACGAGAGAGGTGATCACCTTGTCCTGGCACCGTTCCGTCCTCGCCGCCGCGCTCGCGCTCGCGGCGGTACCGCTCGGTCTGGCCCCGGCGGCCGCGGGCAGCCCGGCTGCGGGCACCCCGGCCACGGACAGCCCGAGCGCGGGCACCCCGGCCACGGACAGCCCGGGCGCGGACAGCCCGGGCACGGACAGCGCGGGCGCGGGCCCGCCGCCGGCCGCGGACCCGGTCTTCCCCGCCCTCGGCACCACCGACTACGACGCCCAGTCCTACGACCTCGCCTTCACCTACCGCCCCGCGACCAGGACGGTCGACGCCACTACGGCGATGACCGCCCGGGCCCGCACCGCGCTGCCGAGCCTGGAGCTGGACGCGCTCGGCCTGGACGTGCACGCCGTCCGGGTCGACGGGCGGCCGGCCGGCTTCCGGACGCACGACGAGAAGCTGACCGTGGTCCCGGCGCGGCCGGTCCGCGCCGGGGCCGTGCTGCGGGTCGAGGTCGAGTACACCGCCGACCCGCGGGCCGCGCTGCCGCACACGGGCTGGGTGGTGACGCCGGACGGCTTCGCGGTGGCCGGCCAGCCCGACGGCGCGCACACCGTGTTCCCGTGCAACGACCGGCCTGGCGACAAGGCCCGCTTCAGCGTCGCGATCACCGCGCCGGACGAGCTGTACGGGGTGGCCAACGGTCAGCCGGTCGCCACCGAGCCGCACTCCGACGGCACCACCACCCGGCGCTACCGGTCGCGCGAGCCGATGGCGACCGAGCTGCTCCAGGCCTCCGTCGGCCGCTACACGGTCCGTGAACGCCAGGGCCCGGACGGGCTGCCGCTGCGCGATGTCGTGCCCGCCGCGCGGGCCGCCGACCTGGAGCCCGCGCTCGCCCTGACGCCCGCCCAGCTGGACTGGGCCGAGCGGCACCTCGGCGCGTTCCCGTTCGAGACGTACGGGCTGCTGCCGGCCGACACCGACGATCCGGCGGCGTTCGACTTCACCGGACTGGAGACGCAGACGCTCACGCTCTACAAGCCGAACTTCCTGCGCCAGCCGGAGCGGCAGATCGGCTCGCACATGATGCACGAGCTGGTCCACTCGTGGTTCGGGAACAGCGTCACCCCGGGCACCTGGGCCGATCTGTGGCTGAACGAGGGCCACGCCGACTTCTACGGTCTGATGTACCGCTACGAGCGCGGCTGGCCGGACTCCGGCGGCTTCACCACCCTCACCGACCGGATGCGGAGCCTCTACGCCCAGGGCGACCAGTGGCGCCACGACTCCGGGCCGGTGGCCGCACCGACCGCCGCGACGCTGTTCGACAGCCAGCGGTACACCGGCGGCGCGCTGGTGCTGTTCGCGCTGCGGGAGCGGGTCGGGCCCGAGATGTTCGACCGGATCGAGCGGGCCTTCCTGCGGCGCCACCGGAACGGCACCGCCACCACCGCGGACTTCCTGCGCACGGCGGACGAGGTCTCCGGGCAGTCCCTGGGCGGCTTCCTGCGCGACTGGCTCTACGGCGAGCGGACCCCGCCCATGCCGGGGCACCCCGACTGGACGGTGGATCCGGTCGATCCGGGTGCGGCACGGCGGGCCGGAGGTGCGCCGAAGGGCTCGGGGACGCTCTGACCGCGGCCGGCCCCGCCGGCGGAACGGCCACGGACGGGCGGCGGACCGGCCACGGGCGGAGAGCGGACCGGCGCGGGGCCGGAGCCGGGCCTCACCCGGCGCGCCCGGCCGGTGCGCCCGGGCGCCGTTCGCGCGCCCTTGGCGGGTCGCGGTGGCGGGCGGATCGTGGTGACCACGGCCCGCTCGCCGCCCGGCCGAGTCCCGGCCGGCTCGCGGGCCGTCCAGCGTTCGCGCCCGCCCGGAGCGGCTTCGCGCCTCTTCGTGCGCTCCCCCGCCCCGTGCCCCACCCGCACCGCGCCGGCAGGGCCGCCACGGGCCGCAAGGGACTGCCGGGGGACCGCCAGAACCGACCCCGCCGCGGGCCCCGACCTGGCCACCCGCGAAAATAGACCGGTCGGACAGGCAACCCGGCGCCGACCCCAGCGCGTTCAGCAGCCGTGAGAACGAGAGCGAGGATCCGGCGGCCATGGCCGACCGGCAGGACCGCCGCCAGCGACCTGGCGGCGCGGATCACGGAGACGGTGGCGGGAACAGCATGGCGGGGGCGTCGGGATGAGCGAAGCGAGACCGGACTTCGAGGAGTTCGTCGCCGCCCGCAGCCCTCGGCTGCTCAGGATGGCGTGGCTGCTGACCGGCGACCCGTACCTGGCCGAGGACCTGCTGCAGACGGCGCTGGCCAAGGTCTGGCCGCGCTGGGAGCAGGTCTCGATCGATCGGCCCGAGGCGTACGTCCGCCGGGTACTGGTGAACTCGCACGTCTCCTGGTGGCGCCGCCGCTGGCAGGGCGAGCTTCCGCACGACCGGCTGCCGGAGCCGCCGACGGTCGCGGACCCGTTCGACGAGGTGGTGACCAGCCAGGTGGTCGCCGCCGCGGTGCGGGCGCTTCCGGCCCGGCAGCGGGCCGTGGTGGTGCTGAGGTTCTTCGAGGACCTCAGTGTGGAAGACACCGCCGAGGCGCTGGGCTGCACCCCGGGCACCGTCAAGAGCCAGACGCACCGCGCCCTGCAGGCGCTGCGCGGCAAGCTTCCGGCCAGGGAACTGCTGCTGGACGGGGGTCGTCGTGACGGAGCATGACTTCGCCGAGTGGGAACGCGAGGCGGCTCTCGACCGTGAGACGGCCCTGGACCGGGCGGTGGCCGACGACCACGAGGTGGCGGACGAGCTGCGGGTGCTGCTCCAGCTGGCCCCGCCCCACCTGCCCGCGCCCGCGGACCGGATGGAGCGGGTACTGGCGCGGGCCGCCCTGGCCCGGCGGCGCCGACGGCGGGCGGCGCTCGCGGCCGGACTCGCGGTCGGCCTGACCGCCGCCGTACTGGCCGCCGCACCGGCGCTCGCCCCCGGACCGACGGGGACCGTGCTCGGCCCGGCCGCCTCCGGACCGGCCTCGGGCGCGATGCCGCCCGCCGGAACATCCACCGGGACACCCACGAACGCACCGACCGCCTTCCCCGAGCCCTCGGTGAGTGCCTCGGCCGACGCCGCCACCGGTGGCACCGACGGCGGCGCGACAGGGGACCAGACGGGCGACGGGGTCACGCCGTCCAGGCCGGTCCGGTTCACCGCCCTGGACGGGGTGATCATGGACGTCCCGGACGCCTGGTCCGACCTCACCGTCCTCGCCACCCCCGGACGCCCCGAGTCCGTCGGCTACGTCGCCTCCCAGCCCATGTTCTGGGAGCCCGGCTGCCAGATCCGCAACGGCGAACGGCCGCAGGTCTGTCTTGCGGCGGGAGGGCTGTTCGACAACGCGGCGATGGTCTCGGTCCGGGTGATCCGGGACGAGAAGGCCGCCACCGAGGCCGCGAAGCGCTCGACGCTGCTCCGACCCGTCGAGCCCGACAAGGCGTGCCTCGCCGAGGGCGGCACCCAGCAGCTCGTCGCGCAGCAGGTGGTCGCCCCGAGCGGGAAGGCGGCGGAGATCGTGGAGCTCTCGGCCTGTCTGCGGCTCCCGGCACAGGCGACCCTGAGCGCGCTGTACGGGCTGGCCTCCTCGGTGCGGCTGTTCGGGCCGGCCGCGGACAGCCCGACCGGCCCGGCGGGCGACCCGCTCCCGTAACCCGGGTGGCGGAGCGTCGTTGAACGGGGCATGAAGAAGCGCAGCATGCTGGCCGTCGCCTCGCTCGCCGTCGGCGTCGTCGCCTCCCTGACCGCCCCCAGCGCCCACGCCGCCGCCCTCGGCGGCCAGGGCGACCTGACCGGACCGCTCCAGGGCGGGCCCCTCGCCTCGGCCCCGGACGCGCTGCCGGGTCAGGTCGGCGACGCCGGCGGCGTGGTCGGCCGGGCGACCGACCATGTCACGGGCGAGGCCCCGGGCCTGATCGGCCTCCCGTCCTGACGGCACGCACGGTTCCGGCGACACGCACGGTTCCGGCCCGGCGTGCCTCCCGGCACCGTCAGCCGAGCGGGGCGCCCAGGTCCTGGGTCCAGTAGAGCCCGGCCGGGCCGGTGGCCACACCGATGCCGACGTCCTTGAACGCGCAGTCCAGCATGTTGGACTGGTGGATGCCGCCGTCCATCCAGCGGGTGAAGACCACCGCCGGGGCGCTCGGGCCGCGGTCGAGGTTCTCGCCCCACTGCGACCAGCGGTAGCCGACCGCGTTGAGCCGGGCGTCGGCCCGGGTGCCGTCGGGGGTGAGGTGGTCGAAGAAGTTCCGGGCGACCATGTCCTCGGAGTGTTTCTGGGCGGCCGCGTGCAGCTTCGGGTCGATCCGCAGTGGGGCGCAGCCGCGTCGGCCGCGCTCCGCGTTCACCAGGTCGACCAGCTGCCGCTCCAGGTTCGGCGGGGTCGTGGTCGGCCGGGCGGTGGCCGGGGTCGCGGTCGGGGTGACCACCGGGGGGCTGCTCGGCACGGGCGGCACCTCGACCGGGGCGACCGTGACCGGCGCGGGCGGCGCCGCCTCCGGCGTCGGTACGACGGTCGGTTCGACGGCCGTCGCGACGGGCGGCACCGGGGCGTCCGGGGCGCTGGCCGGGGTGGTCGGTTCCGGCGCCGGCCCGGTCGGCTGCGTGGGCTGGGGCCAGACCATCGCGAGCGTCGCCGCCGCGAGCACCACCGCCGTCCCGCCCGCCAGCACGCTCTTGCGGCGGGCCAGGTCGGTCCAGCCACCCGGTCCGCCGGCCGGGTCGGTGGGCGGGGTTCCGGTACTGGTGGGCGACGTACCGGTGGGCGGAGCACCGCCGGTACCGGCGCCGGCGGACCCTCCGGCCGCGCCGCCGTCGCCCGGGACGCCGCCGGAGCCGGCGCCCGGCGTCCCGGCCGTGGCTCCGGCGGCGTGGAACGCGAGCCCGCTGGGCGCGTCCATCGGGACCGGGACCAGCGCCAGTCCGGCGAGCAGCCCCTCCGCCGGGAACAGGTCGCGCCCCAGGCCGTCACAGGCCTGGCAGCCGCGGATGTGCCGGGCTATTCGCTTGCGCCAGACCGAGTTCGGCGTGCCGTCCCAGCCGGTCATCACCTCGGCGAGCTCCGGGCAGCGGGGGTAGGCGGTGAGCGCCCGGACCACCACCCGGCCGGCCTCCAGCTGCTTCTTCATCCGCTGGACGCGGACGGCGGTGTGCTGCGGCGTCAGGTCGAGCGCCTCGGCGAGTTCGGCGCGGGTGAGTTCGCCCGACGCCTCCAGCCACCAGAGGGAGAGCAGTTCCTTGTCGTCCGGGTCCAGCCAGCGGGTGGCCTCGGCGACCTCCCGGCGCTGGCCGGAGAGGCCGAGCCGGAGAATGGTCAGGTCGGTGAAGTCCGCGCGCGGGTCGGCCACCTCCCAGCTCTCGTCCAGGCCGCCGACGGCCGCCTGCTGCTGGCCGGTCGACCGGTTGCGGACCTGGTTCATGGTGATCGCGACCAGCCAGGACCGGAACGCCCCCGGGTCGCGCAGCCCCTCCAGACCGTCGAGGGCCCGGATCATGGTCTCCTGCGCGATGTCGTCCACGTCGGCGTGACCGTTCAACGCCCGGCCGGCCACGTTGTAGACCAACGGGAACCAGGCCGCGACCAGTGCCTCGCGCGCCTGCGGGTCGCCCGCCTGGGCCGCGCGCACGAGGGTCGTCCCGGCCCTGCTCTGCACGTCAACGTTCATGGGTCCGCACTCCGTCCGGCTGTCGTCCGTCCGCCACTGCCTCCTCGGAGACCGTTGGGGAGTGCTCAGATAACAACAATTTGCGCGGATTCGGAAAATCGGCGAACCGCGAGGCCACCGGCCGGGCCCGTGCGGGCCCGAACGGTGGTTCCTCGGCAAGGTGGCACGCTCGGGAGGGTCATGCGCTGGGGAGGGTCGTGCGCTCGGCAGGACGGCGCGCTCCGGAGCACCGAGCCGCCGACGGCCGAGCAGTCGACGGCCGGGCCGCCGCAGGTCGGGTCGCCGAAGGTCGGGCCGCCGACGGTCGGAGCGCCCGGCTCAGGACGGCGAGGCGAAGACCTGGGTCCACCAGGGCCCGCCCGAACCGGTCCGGACGCCGACGCCGATCTGCTTGAACGAGCAGTTGAGGATGTTGGCGCGGTGGCCGGGGCTGTTCATCCACGACTCCATCACCGCCGCCGGATCCTTCTGACCGCGCGCGATGTTCTCGCCCCAGCTGCTCCAGCGGTAGCCGGCCGCCTCGATGCGGTGGTCCGCGTGGAAGCCGTCGGGGCTGGCGTGGTCGAAGAAGTTGCGGTCGGCCATGTCGTCGCTGTGGAACTGGGCGGCGGCGGTGAGCTTGGCGTCCACCGTGAGCGGTCCGCAACCGGCCTGCGAGCGCTGGACGTTGACCAGGTCCGCGACCTGCTGGGCGAAGGAGCTGTTCGACGAACCGCCCGGCGCGGTGGTGGCGGTCGGACGCGGCGCGGTCGGCGAGGGCTTGACCGTCGTGGGGGCGCTGGTGGGGGCCGCGGTCGGCTTCCCCGGGTCGGGGGCACCGGCCGTACTGCCGGGAGTGGTTCCGGTGCTCGGGCTCACGGTCGGATTGCGCGGCGTGCCGGACGCGGTGGCCGGGGCCGTCGAGGCGGTGGGCCCCGCGGTGGTGGCCTGGGCGGAGGGCGTCGCCGGGGCGGTGCTGGGAGGAGCCGTGGCCGTGGCCGCGCGGGCCTGGTCGGTCGGGGCCGGGTCCTGGACCGGCGCGCCGCCCGCCCCGGGTACCTGGATGCCGTTCACGTCCCCGGCCTCGGCCGCGACCAGCGGCTCGTACGCCACCGCCTGCGAGCCGGTGTCGCTGCCCTCCTCGCCGCGGAACACCGCGTACCCGGCGCCGGTCAGCGCGGCGATCACGCTCGTGCCCGCGACGGCGGCGGCAACGGCCATCATCGGTCCCATCGCGCCCCGGCGGCGGCGCCGGCCGTGGCCGCGCCGCCGTTCGGCGGCACGCCGCGCGGAGCGCCCGTCGGCGCCCGCGGGGCGGCCGGTCGCGGGGAGGATGGTGGTGCGGTCTTCGCTGTTCACCTGCGCACGCTTCCTGAGTTCTGGTCCGTCGGATTCGGTCGGACGAGTGCCGACACCTGGGAGACCGTGGAGCGGTGGGCGGATAACAGAAAAGTGCGAACTGATTTCCGAACGAACCGGCGGGACGGCGCTCGGCCATGATGCCGCATCCCCGGCCGGGCCCGTCGGGCGGCACGGGGGCGGTGCACCCGGCGCCCGCACGCCGCGGCGTCGCCCGGAGCTCGCGCGGAACGCCGACCGGGGGCGGAATCGGTCGATTCCGCCCCCGGTGGTGCACCCGGCGGGTGCCGCGTCCTGGTCCTAGACCTCGGGCTCCCAGGCGATCAGCTGCTCGATGATCTGCCGGTCGCCCTCCAATCTCAGCACGTCGAGCGGCTGGCGGCCGTAGAAGCCGGCGAGGATCAGTTCGCCGGCCGAGGACTCGGTCGAGAAGTTCGCCGGGGCGAGGTCCGCCGAGCCGGGGGTGCCGGGCGCGGGGATGCGGGTGGCCCGCGCCCCCTCGGCGTCCAACTGCAGGCGCCAGGACCGGCCCTCGGTGACGTGGTAGTCGACGGTCGCGGGCTCGTGCGGCCAGGCGGCCGTCGTGGCGCAGCAGGTGACCAGGAACTCCTCGACGCCGTCCAGGGCCACCTCGGTCGGCAGCGGCTGCGCGGTGCCCGCGACCAACTGGGCGTCGTAGGTGTGCACCGTGATCTCCTGGAGCTGGTGCCGGGCCACGGCCCCCGCGGTCTGCGGCGCCTGCGAGTCGGGCCACCACGTCCAGCAGCCGCTGTCCGGACCGGCCTCGCGCAGGGCGTCCAGGAGCTGCTGGGTGGACTCGGCCAGCCAGGCGATCAGGGCCTCGCGCTCCGGCGGCACGGCCGGGCCGGCCAGGGCGGCGGAGGTGTCGGGGCGGACCTCGGACGGCCCGGCGGCCACGATGACAGCCCAGTTGCGCCGCCCCTCCCCCAGGTGCCGGACCAGGTCGAGCAGTGTCCAGTCGGGGCAGGTCGGCACCTTCGCGTCGAGGTCGGGCGCGGCGGCGACGGCGGCACGGAAGGCGGTCGCCCGCTCGTCGATCAGACGGAGCAGGTCGGGAAAGTCCAGGGTGTTATGCACACCCGGTGTCTATCACCATGATCGAACCGCCTGCCATCCCTTTTCGCGCACGCCGGCCCCGGCCCGGGACCAAGGACGGTCAGACGCCGGCCGGCGGCATGTCGTAGGTGACGAACATCGTCCGGGTGGCGACCTGGTCGTACTTGCTGCGGGCCCGGTGGTTGTCGTCGGCGGTGATCCAGCGGACGGTGTTCCAGCCGCGCTCGGCGGCGATCGAGCGCAGCCGGGCGAGGAGCAGGTCGACCGCCCCGGTGCCGCGCGCAGCCGGGGCCACGAACAGGTCGTCGAGGAAGCCCGCCACCGCGCCGTGCAGCGGGCGGACAAACGGCCGGTAGTGCGCCAGTCCGACCGGGGTGCCGTCGGCGTCGCGCACCAGCAGACCGTCCAGCTCGTGCACCGGGTCGGTGAGCCAGGACCAGACCAGCTCGGCCTTTTCGTCGGGCACGGGCACCCGGTAGAAGTCGCAGTAGCCCCGGAACAGCTCCCGCCAGGCGGCGAAGTCCGCGGCCGTGGGCGCGTCGACGGTCCAGCCCCCGGTCGGCCGGAACCCGGCGGGAGGCGTGGTGCTGGTCGTCGGCGTGGTGCTGGTCGTCGGCGTGGTGCTGGTCGTCGGTGTGGTGCCGGTCGTCGGCATGGGACGCTCCTCGGTTCGGTCGTACCGTGCGTGCACGGGTGGACGCCGGACAGCATGACGCCCCGTCGGATCCGCGCCGATCGACAGCACGGCCAAGTACGGGTCCGCTCCGCTACGGAGTGGCAAGCGCCCCGTGCCACCGGACCGGCGTCCCCGCCGCGCGCCCGCGACCCGCATCACCGATCCTGGACGCCCGCCCGCACGCCGTTCCCGAGGCACACCCCACGCCCGCCGAGGAGGCCCCCGATGCTGCTCCGCCGTCTGGCCCTCACCTCGCGCGCCGTGGCCACCGAACCCGGTCGGCGGGCCAAGACCGAGCTGCTCTCCGACTGTCTGCGCGAGCTCGGCCCCGAGGAGGCGCCCGCCGCCGTCGTCCTGCTCTCGGGCGAGTCGCAGCGGCTGCGCACCGGCCTCGGCCCGGCCGCGCTGCGCGAGCTGCCGCCGCCCGCCGCCGAACCGGTGCTGGGGGTGCGCGAGACGGAGCGGGTCCTGGAGGCGATCGCGGCCGTGCACGGGACGGGTGCCCGGGCCGAGCGGCAGCGGCTGCTGGCCGGACTGTTCGGGCGCGCCACCGAGGTCGAGCAGTCCTTCCTGCGCGCCGTCCTGGTCGGCGACCTCCGCCAGGGGGCGCTGGACGCGGTGGTCGCCGACGCCGTGGCACGCGCCGCCGGGGTGCCGGCGGCGACGGTGCGGCGGGCGCTGATGTTCCGCGGTTCGGCGCGGGCGGTCGCCGAGGCCGCGCTGACCGGCGGGGAGCCCGCGCTGGCCGCCTTCCGGCTGGAGGTGGGCCGCCCGGTGCGGCCGATGCTGGCGGCCTCGGCGCCGGACGTCGGCGCGGCGCTGGAACACCTCCCCGGTCCGGCGGCGCTGGAGTGGAAGCTGGACGGGATCCGGATCCAGGTGCACCGGGACGGCGGGGACGTCGGGGTGTTCACCCGGTCGCTGGACGACATCACCGCCCGGGTGCCCGAGGTGGTGGAGGCCGCGCTGGCGCTCCCGGTGCGGTCGGCGGTGCTGGACGGCGAGGCGATCGCCCTCGGACCGGACGGCCGCCCGCGCCCGTTCCAGGAGACCGCCGCCCGCACCGCGGCCCGCCGGGACCCGGAGCGGCTGCGCGCCGAGGTCCCACTCAGCCCGCACTTCTTCGACCTGCTGCACCGGGACGGCGAGGACCTGGTGGACCGGCCCGGCCGGGAGCGCTGGGCCGCGCTGGCCGGGGCCGTCCCGGCCGCACTGCGGGTGGCCCGCACGGAGACCGGCGACCGGCAGGAGGCCCTCGCGTTCTTCCGCGCGACCCTGGCCCGCGGTCACGAAGGGGTCCTGGTGAAGGACCCGGCGGCGGGCTACCGGGCCGGCCGGCGCGGTGCGGGCTGGATCAAGGTGAAGCCCCGGCACACCCTCGACCTGGTGGTGCTGGCCGCCGAGTGGGGCAGCGGCCGGCGGCAGGGTTTCCTCAGCAATCTGCACCTGGGAGCGCGGGCCGGCGGCGAGGCCGGCCTCGGCCCGTGGGTGATGCTCGGCAAGACCTTCAAGGGCCTGACCGACGACACCCTCGCACGGCAGACCGAGGCCCTGCTCGCCCGCGAGGTCGAACGGGACGCCCGGACGGTGCGGGTGCGGCCGGAGCTGGTCGTCGAGATCGCCTTCGACGGGGTCCAGCGCAGCCCCCGCTATCCGGCCGGGCTGGCACTGCGGTTCGCCCGGGTGGTCCGCTACCGGCCGGACAAGAGCGCGGCCGAGGCCGACACCGTCGCGACCGTCCGGGAGATCGCGGCCTCGGAAGGGATCACCACGACGGACGGGATCACCACGTAGGACGGGACCGCGGCGACGGACGGACCTCCGGAGCGGTGACGGAGCGCAGCGCCGCGCCGGAGCGGTGACGCAACGCAGTCCCGGACCGGTGACACAACGCAGTCCCGGACCGGCACAACCCGTCTGACGATCGATCAAACTTCTTCTTCCTCACACTCGTTCACGAGCAGTGGCAAATCGGCCATTCTGCGCGAGACGGCCACGCTCTCTTCGTGTGCGACGGGAGTCGGGGTTAGTTTGACGACGACAGCGGGGGCGGCACGGCCCGGAGGATCCGGTGCCACACCAGGGAAGGATGTCCGCGATGCACGTGAACGTCGAACGGGACCGCTGCTGCAGCTCCGGCCAGTGCGTCATGACCGTGCCGGAGATCTTCGAACAGGACGACCAGGACGGTCTGGTGCGCGTCCTCCTGAACGCCGTACCCGCGCCGCGGTTCGCCGATGTGCGCCTCGCCGCCGAGCTGTGCCCCGGCGGCGCGATCACCGTCACCGAGGACGACGGGGCCGGCAGCGCCGCCTAGCGACCGTTCGACCACCACTCGACGACCGCTCGACGAGCGCCCGACGACGACGCCCCGGCGGCCACCGCCGGGCCCGCCGCCCGCCCGCCGTCTCCCACCGCCTGCCACAGGCCCACCTGTCACGCGAGGAGACCACCTTGAGCACGCCCACCGCTCCCGTCACCCTGATCCCGGCCCGGCACGACACGGCCTGCCCGTTCGCGCCGCCGCCCGCCTACACCGAGGCCGCGAGCACCGGCCCGGTCAGCCGCGCGGAACTCCTGGACGGCTCCCCCTGCTGGCTGGTGACCGGTTACCAGGAGGTCCGTACGGTGCTCTCGGACCGCCGGTTCAGCGCCGACGCCCGCCGGCCCGCGTTCCCCTTCCTCACCGAGGGGCGGCGCGAACTCGTCGCCGCCAACCCCTCCTTCCTCCGGCTCGACGACCCCGAGCACGCCCGGCTGCGCCGCATGGTCACCGGGGACTTCCTGGTCAAGCGGGTGGAGGAGATGCGCCCCGGAATCCAGCAGATCGTGGACGAGGCGCTGGACCGGATGATCGCCCGGGGCGGCCCGGCCGGGCCCGCCGACCTGGTCGCCGACTTCGCCCTGCCGGTGCCCTCCCTCGTCATCTGCCTGCTGCTGGGCGTCCCGTACGAGGACCGCGAGGCGTTCCAGGCGAACAGCCGGCTGCTGCTCAACACCGAGGCCGACGACCGCGACGTGGCCCGGGCACAGACCGAACTGCTGGACTACCTCGGCCTGCTCGCCGAACGCAAGCGGGCCGAGCCCGGGGACGACATCCTCAGCCGGCTGGCCACCCGCGAGGACCTCACCACGCGCGAGATCGCCTCGACCGGGGTGCTGCTGCTGGTCGCCGGGCACGAGACCACCGCCAACATGATCGGGCTCTCCACCGCCCTGCTGCTGCGCCACCCGGAGCAGGTGGCCCGGCTGGCCGATCCGGCGGCGGTGCCCGGCGCGGTGGAGGAGCTGCTGCGGCTGCTCACCATCGTGCACACCGGGGTCCCCCGGCTGGCGGTGGAGGACGTCGTGCTCGGCGGCACGCTGATCCGGGCGGGGGACGGCGTGATGGCGATGCTGTCGACCGCCAACCGGGACGACGGGCTGTTCGGCGCCGAGGGCCACCCGGGCGTCGACGAGGTCGACCTCGACCGCGAGGCCCGCCGGCACGTCGCCTTCGGCTTCGGGGTGCACCAGTGCCTGGGCCAGCCGCTGGCGCGGGCGGAACTCCAGATCGCCCTGGCCACGCTGTTCCGGCGGCTGCCGGGGCTGCGGCTCGCGGTGCCGGAGGAGGAGCTGGAGTTCCGCACCGAGGCGCTGATCTACGGGCTCGGCTCGCTGCCGGTCCGCTGGTGACCGCGGCGGGCGGGCGGCGGCGGGCGGCCGCCCGTCGGTGACCTGCGACGGGCGGTCCACGACGGGTGACCGACGGCGGAGGGCCGGCCGGGTCCGGTTGGCCCTCGCCGGGGCACGGAGGCAGGCTTGAGGTGCAGAACAGAGCACCGGCCCGGCGGCCGCCCGCCACCACGGCGTAGCGCGGCGGGCCCGGACGCCCCCGGCCGGCCGAGGAGACGGAGCCCGCGATGACCGACATGAGCGCACGCTCCGAGGTGAGCGTCGACCGGGACGAGGACGTCCGCGCGGCCGACCCCGAGGAGGGCATCACCTCGATGCAGAACCTGCACGCGCAGGACACCTCCCAGGCGGAGGGCGAGCCGGAGGATGAACGGGGGGCGATCGGCTGATCCGGTCGGACCGACAGGTTTGCGAAGAGCCGCCGACGAGCAACCGAGACGTTGCCACGAGGCCGCCCGATCTGCGGGCGGCCTCCGCGACCGCCGGTTCCGCCGCCCGTACGGCGACGGACCGGCCGGAGAGGATGGGCGCATGACCGAACAGCAGCAGGGCACGGCGGCCGGGCGGTCGGCGGGGCCGGTGGAGCCGCCGGTCGACCCCCGGGCGTCCTGGGCCACCTGGACCACCCAGTCGATCATCAGCGGACCGGGCGGGGTGACCACCGTCGAGGTCGGCCCGATCTCGGGCGACCTCACCGTGCACACCACCTGGGTCGACGGCGAGGCGCGGCTGACCGTCCAGTACACCGGCGCGCTGGACTGGTACTCGGTGGCCGGCAGTCCGGTTCCGGCGGCCGACGAGACCACCGCGCGGGCCGTCCACCAGGCCATGGTGAACGCCGTCAAGACCGGGAAGGGCTCCGCCGCCCCGGCGGCACCGGCCGGCTGACCCGGCGCGCGGCGGCCGGCCCCGGGCGGGGCCGGCCGCTGCGGTTGTCACGGGCGGGCCGTGCGACGGCCGGGCGCCCCCCGCGGACGGCCTCGCAGACGCCCCCGCGGACGGCGTCACGGACGCTCGTCCGGCTCCGCCCCGTCGCCCTTCCCGACCGCCTTGCCCAGCCCCTTCCCGAGGCCCTTCACCAGCCCCTTGCCCGCGTCCTTCACCAGCCCCCTGCCCGCGTCCTTCTCCGGACGCGGGGCCGGTGCGGCGGCCGCCCAGTACCCGGGGTCGACCGGGCGGCGCGCCCGCAGGTCCGCGCGGACCTCGCGGGCGACCTTGCGGGTGTCCCGCAGATTGACCGTGGCCCCGATACCCGCGCCGACCAGCAGCGGGGTCAGCGAGGGCAACCGGCGCAGCGAGCTGCGGGTGAGCCGGCGGCGGACCTGCTGGCGGACCTCGCTGCCGAGGGCCATCGCCGCCAGGCCCGCCGGTTTGGCCAGCAGCGAGCCGTCGATGCCGCGCCGGTTGGCCCAGGCGGTGACGTAGGCGGTGGCCTTCTGGGCGGCCGTCCCCTGGGCCGGGAGGCCGTAGACCTGGTGCAGTTCGGCGATCAGCTTGACCTCGACGGCCGCCACGGCGAGCGTCTCGGCGGCGATCTCGACCGGCATCGCGGGCGGTACCGGGAGCATCGCGGCGGCCCCCACACCGGCGCCGAGCGCGCTGGAGGCCCGGCCGGCGCCGGTGACCAGCAGGTCGGCGAGCTGTTCCGGGTCGGTGGCGCCGGGGTGCTGGGCGCGCAGGGTGGCGAGGTCGCGGACGGGGATCCGCGGGGCCGCCTGGAGCAGCTGGTCGGCCAGCGCGCGGCCGCCGAACGCGGCACCCTTCGCCGCCGCCCGGCTGCCGCTGCCGAGGCGGCGGGAGATGTCGGTGACCAGCTGGGCGCCGCGCCGTCGGCCGCGCTCGACACCCGCGCGGTACTCGGCGAGCTCCCCGGCCTCGCCCTCGGGGAGCGCCCCGGGCGCACTCGGTTCGAGTTCCTCGACCAGGCCGGCCAGCTCGTCGGCGACGCGGTCCGGGGTGGGCTCGGGCTGTCCGGAGCGCCCCGGTTTCCTGAAGATTGCCATGCTGTGGCCGTACCCGGCGCGGCCCGGCGGTACGCGCCGGACGTGTCCCGGTCCCGCGACGGGACGGCCACGGCATCGTCCCTACGGCCTATCGGCGGTGTCCCGGCCGGTCGGCCGGCCGATCGCTCCCGGGACCGTCAGTCGGTGATCTCGACTCCCCGCCAGAACGCCACCCGGCCGCGGATGTGCTCCGCCGCGGGCTCGGGGGAGGCGTAGAACCAGGCCGCGTCCGGATTGGTGCGGCCGTCGACGTCGAGCGAGTAGTACTCGGCGGTGCCCTTCCACCCGCAGACGGTGGTGGTGTCGGACGGGCGCAGGTACTCCGGGCGGACGGAGTCGGCCGGAAAGTAGTGGTTTCCCTCGACGACGACGGTGTCCTCGCTCTCGGCGACGACCGTGCCCTGCCAGCGTGCTGTGGTCATGGCGGGAGTCTGCCCGACGCGGCGCGGGGGCGGCAGCGGCCGGGGCGTTATCCGGCCACAGTGCGTGACCGGGCGGGGCGGGCGGCCGAACGGGCGACACCGGGCGGCCCGGCGCAGCGGTCGGGCGGCCCGGCGCAGCGTCGGCAGCTCGGGGCCGTCGGTCGGGCGGCTCAGGGCAGCGGCTGGGCGTGGACGGGGACGTGCGGGTTCTGATGGCCGCCGGTGGCGAGCATCCGGACCTCCCCCGCGTCGCTGATCTCGGCCCGGACGATGCCGCTGGCGTCCTCGTACACCGGGTGGCCACCGGGCCCGGCGGCGCCGGTGCGCTCGACCACGACCACGTCCTGCGGGGCCTGGGTGCCGGGGGTGCCCGGGAAGGTGAGTGCATAGCGGGTGACGGGGCTCATCACCGACCTCCTGCTCCCTGTTCGACGTTGCCCGGCCTTCGAGGTTGCCCGGCCTTCGACGCGGACTGCCCACGGCATCCGGCATCCGGCGTTCGAAATCCGACCTCAGGCGGTGGCCCGGGCCTGACGGGCGGACGCACCGCGAACCTCCAGCTCGCCGAGCAGGTGCGCGGTGGCTTCCGCCACGGCGTCGACGGCCCGGTCGAAGGCCTCGCGGTTGTGCGCGGCCGGGGCCCGGAACCCGGACACCTTCCGTACGTACTGGAGCGCGGCCGCGCGGTAGTCCTCCTCGGTGGCGTCGGGCGTCACGGGTGGTCTCAGCGTCTTGATACTGCGGCACATGCCACCAGTCTTGCGCGCGGACGCCCGGCAGGCGACTCCCGTCCGTCACGGGACCGCCTCGTGCACCACACAGTGGCGTCATCCGATCGGATTAGGATTTGGCCCGAACAATCCCGGCCTCCCCCGGTCCGTTCCGTCTTCCCGTTCCTCCCGCCCGTTCCTCCCGCTCGTCCTTCGCCGCCCGCCCTTCGCCGCCCGTTCTTCCGGAGCACCCCCTTGCCTCTCGCGCTGGTCGCCCTGGCCGTCACCGCCTTCGCCATCGGAACCACCGAGTTCGCCGCCATGGGGCTGCTGCCCCAGGTCGCGAACGACCTGGACGTCTCGATCCCGCAGGCCGGCTGGCTGATCTCGGCCTACGCGCTGGGCGTGGTGATCGGGGCGCCACTGCTGACCGCGCTCGCCGCCGGACGGCCCCGGAAGGCGGTGCTGGTCGCCCTGGCCGGGTTCTTCGCCGCCGGGAACCTGCTCTGCGCGCTCGCCCCGGACTTCTGGACGCTGGCCGCCGCGCGGCTGGTCACCGGACTGCCGCACGGGGCGTTCTTCGGCGCCGGGGCGGTCGCGGCGGCGGAACTCGTCTCCCCGGACCGGCGGGCCAGGGCGGTCGCGGTGATGTTCTCCGGCCTGACCCTCGCCAATGTCGTCGGTGTGCCGGCCGCAACCCTGCTCGGCCAGCACCTGGGATGGCGGGCGACCATGCTGGTGGTGGTCGCGATCGGCGCGGCGGGGGCCCTGGCGATCGCCCGGCTGGTCCCGGCCCTGCCGTCCCCGGCGCAGTCGGGTCTGCGGCACGAGCTGGGCGCGTTCCGCAGCGGACAGCTGTGGCTCGCGCTGGCCACGGTGGTCTTCGGCTGCGGCGGCTTCTTCGCCTGCTACTCCTACATCACCCCGCTGCTCACCGAGGTGTCCGGTTTCGCGACCGGCTCGGTGACGCTGGTGCTGGCGCTGTTCGGGGTCGGGATGACGATCGGCAACCTGCTCGGCGGCTACGCGGCCGACCGGGCGCTGCGGCCGACGGTATGTGTCGCGTTCCTGCTGCTCGCGGCCGTACTGGCGCTGTTCGCCGTGACCGCGCGGGCCCAGTGGTCGGCGGCGGCGACGGTGGTGCTGGTGGGGCTGTTCGGGTTCGCGATCGTCCCGGCGGTCCAGACGCTGGTGATGCGCGAGGCCCGGGGCGCCCCGACGCTGGCCTCGGCGACCGTGCAGGGTGCCTTCAACCTGGCCAACGCCCAGGGCGCGTACTTCGGCGGGCTGGCGCTGGACGCCGGGCTGGGCTGGACCTCGCCGCCGCTGGTCGGCTCGGGCCTGGCCGCCTCCGGCGCGGTGATCGCGGTCGCGGCCTGGGCGGCCGCCGCGCGGCGCACCGGCGCCCGGACTCCGGGGCTCCCGAGCGCTGTCGCGGGTGCGGGCCCGGCCCCGGTGCCGGGCCCCGCGCCGGCCCCGGACGACCGGATCGGCGCGGGGACCACGACCTCCCGCTGAGCCGACGCCGAGAGCCGGCACCGCGAGCCCGCACCGAGCCCGCACGGGGTCCGCGGCCGATCCCCTCAGACCTCGTCGGCCGTCTCCGTCTCCGGCCCCGGAGCCGCGACCGGGACCGGACCCGGACCCGGAACGGGCCGGAGGTCCCGGTGACCGTCGGCCAGCAGCGAGTAGCCCTCCGCGTTGAACTTGATGCCGGTCCGCTCCTCCTCGGTCAGCTCGCGGCGCACCTTGGCCGGCACCCCCGCGACCAGCGAACCGGGCGGGACCACCATGCCCTGCGGCACCACGGCACCGGCCGCGACCAGCGAGCCGGCCCCGATCCGGGCGCCGTTCAGCACCGTGGCGTTCATCCCGACCAGGACGTCGTCCTCGATCACACAGCCGTGCAGCACGGCGTTGTGGCCGACCGAGATCCGCTCCCCCATCACCAGCGGGAAACCGAGGTCGGCGTGCAGGGTGCAGTTGTCCTGGACGTTGCTGCCCGGGCCCACGGTGATCTCCTCGGCGTCACCGCGCAGCACCGCGCCGTACCAGACGCTCGCCCCCGCAGCGACGGTCACGCTGCCGACGACGACCGCGTTGGGCGCCACGAACGCGGTCGGGTCGACCACCGGGACCCGGCCCCCGACCTCGGCGATCAGCGGCTCTGCCATCTCTCGTCCTCCTTGTGACGACTGCCCATCAGGTGCGGGCCATGATGGCATCCCGCTCGGCGCCGTCAGCCGGCCGGGGCGGGGGCCGGAGCCGGAACGGTGGCGGTGGGCGGCGGGCCGCCGCAGGTGCCGGTGTCGAGCAGCTTCGCGAAGGCCGCGTCGGTGGCCGCCGGGTCCGACATGTCGAAGGCGTTCACGGAGGCGGCGAACTGCCGACGGGTGTCGCCGTCGGTGTAGACGAAGGTGTTGTAGCCGGGGATTCCGCCCGCGTGGCCCCAGACCGGGCCGCAGGGCGTCGACAGGCGCTGGAGTCCCAGACCGTACGTGTCCTTGCCGCTCTGCGGCGTGACGGTCATCATCTCGGCGAGCAGCGGCCGGGGCAGCAGCCGCCCGCCGATCAGGGCGGTGATGAAGGTGGTGAGGTCGGCGGTGGTCGAGATCCCGGCGCCCGCCGCCCCCGCCATGCTCGGGTCCACCTCGGTGACGTCCGCGGGACCGGCCGGCAGGTCGTAGTAGCCGTGCGCGTGCGGGCCGGGGATCGTCGTCGAGTGGTCCGGCATGGAGGTCCGGGTCAAGCCCAGCCGACGGACGATCCGCCGCTCCACCTCCTGCTGCCAGCTGTGGCCGGTGACCCGTTCGACGATCTTCCCGACCACGAGGTAGTTGGTGTTGGAGTAGTGCGCGCCCTGTCCCGGCTCGAAGTACGGCGGGTGGGCGTTGGCGACGGCGATCAGCTGCTCCGGGGTGTACCTGGTGAAGCGGCCGGTCTCCAGCCACTGCTGGAGCCTGACCGGGTCCTCCTGGTAGCCGAAGAGGTCGTCCTCGGTGTAGTTGAACAGGCCGCTGGTGTGGTCGAGCAGCTGGCGCAGGGTGATGTTCCGGCCGTTCGGCACCGCTCCCGGCAGCAGCTTCTCGACCGGGTCGTCCAGCCGCAGCCGCCCCTCGCCGACCAGTTGGAGGACGACGGTCGAGACGAAGGTCTTGGTCACGCTGCCGATCCGGAACAGGCCGTCCGGGTCCACCGGGGCTCCGGTACTGAAGTCGGCGGTACCGGCCGCGCCCTTCCACGCGGTGCGGCCGCGCTCGCTCACCCGGGCGAGCGTCGCCGAGGCCCCACCGGGGTCGACCATGCCGCGCACGGCGGCGTCCAGCGCCCGCGCGTCGACACCCCGGCGCCCGGCGCGGCCCGCGTCCGCGCCGTCCTGCGTGCCCGTCACCGTCACCGCGGCCACCCCTCCCGGCCCGGTCGCGCCCACCGCACCGGCCGTCGGGGCGATCACGCCCACCAGGCCCGCGCCGGCCAGCGCGAGCGCGACGACGCGCACGGCCGTGGCCCGGCGCCGGTTCCTCGTCCTGCCCGTGCCGCTCCGTGCCGTCCGGTCCATGCGTCCTCCCACGTCAGTGCCTCCGGGTCTCCACAACTCCCGTGCCTCGTTCGGTAGCTGACACTCTGACAGGAGATCCGGCGGATCTCCTCCGCCCACGGTCCGGACCCGCTCCGCCCCAGGGCCGAGATTCACCCGCCCGTGGCGGACGCTTCCCGTACGGGCCACCCCTGACGCCCCTCGGGGAGGTGTCTCCGCCCCCGGTCGGAGACACCTCCCCGAGCACGAGGTCGGGCGAGGTCAGGACACCGGCGCCTTCACCCGAAGGACCTCGACGAACGCCCGCAGCCACGCCGGGTGGTCGGGCCAGGCGCGGGCCGAGACCACCACGCCGTCGACCACGGCCTCGCCGTCCACGTACGTCGCGCCGGCCGCCGTCACGTCCGGCTCCAGGGCCGGGTAGGCGGCACTGGTCCGCCCGCCGAGCACCCCGGCGGCGGCCGACACCAACGGGCCGTGGCAGATCTGCGCGACCGGCTTCTCGCTCTCGAAGAAGTGCCGGACGATCCGCCGCACCTCCGGGTCGTTGCGCAGGTACTCGGGAGCGCGGCCGCCCGGGATCACCAGCGCGACGTAGTCCGCCGGGTCCACCTCGGCGAACGCCAGGTCGGCGGGCCAGGTGTAACCCGGCTTCTCGGTGTAGGTGTCGAAGCCCTCGACGAAGTCGTGCACCACGAACTGCAGCCGCTTGCGGGTCGGTGCCGCGATGTCGACCTGGTAGCCCTCCTCGCGCAGCCGCTGGTACGGGTAGAACACCTCCAGCGACTCCGCGGCGTCCCCCGTGACGAGCAGGATCTTCGATGCCATCGCCGACATCCCTCCGAATCGATCGATCGTCGGACATGCTGTCGGCCCGGGCCGGTGCACCCGGCACGGGCCGGGACCAACCTCCCGTACCCGTCACACCCGCGCAACGGGGCGCACCGGGCATCCACTCCGCCGAGTGCGCCCCCGCGCGCCACCCGGCTGCGGCACGCGCCCCTTCGGCCACCCGGGCCCGGCAAGGACGGTGGGTGCCGGAACTTCTCCCGCAGTTCGCCCGGAGGCCACCCGGCGGGACGGGACTGCTCCTAGTCTGCGGGCGGCAGCCACACCGCGACGCCGACGGCGCGGCACCGACACCGCCGCACCGAGACCGCGACGCCATCCGCGCGAGCTAGGAGCTTCCATGACGTACCGTCCGACCGACGGCGGCACCCCGGCGGAGTCCGCCGAGGGCACCTCCTCCTCCCGCCGCAGCTTCCTGCGGGCCACCGGTGCCGCCGGTCTCGGCGCGGCGGCCCTCGCCGCCGGGGCCGGGGAGGCGTTCGCCGCCCCCGCCGGGGACCAGCCGGGCGCGGACCGGTCCGGCGCCGACGACGAGCGCGGCGTCGCGTCCGACCGTCCGGCCGGCACCCGCCCGCCGGTCCGCACCGGCACCGGCCTGGACCGCCTGCCGCACCCGCTGATCGTCGGTCACCGCGGCGCCCCCGGCTACCGCCCCGAGCACACCCTGGGCTCCTACGACCTGGCGCTGAAGCTGGGCGCGGACGTCATCGAGCCGGACCTCGTCCCCACCAAGGACGGCCAGCTGGTGGTCCGGCACGAGAACAACATCGTGGAGACCACGGACGTCGCCGACCACCCCGAGTTCGCGAGCCGCCGCACCACGAAGACCATCGACGGTGCGGCCCAGACCGGCTGGTTCACCGAGGACTTCACGCTCGCCGAGCTGCGCACCCTGCGCGCCAAGGAGCGGCTGCCGCAGCAGCGTCAGCGCAACACGCTGTACGACGGCCGCTGGGCGATCCCGACCTTCCGCGAGGTGGCGGACTTCGCCCGCAAGCGCGGCCGCGAGCTCGGCCGGGACGTCTGGGTGTACCCGGAGACCAAGCACCCCAGCTACTTCCGTTCGATCGGGCTGCCGCTGGAGGAGCGCCTCGCAGACGAGCTGCGCCGCACCGGGCTGGCCGGGCGCAACGGCCGGGCGATCCTGCAGTCCTTCGAGCCGAGCAGCCTGCAGCGGCTCGCCAAGCTGGTCGACAACCCGAAGATCTTCCTGCTCAGCGGCCCGACCAGCCAGCCGTACGACTTCGTGCTGTCCGGCGACAAGCGCACCGTGGCCGACCTCGTCAAGCCCGAGAACCTGCGCTGGATCGCCGGTTTCGCGCACGGCATCGGCCCGACCACCACCCTGATCGTCCCGGTCGACGCGGCCGGCAAGCTGCTGCCGCCGACCACCCTGGTCCGGGACGCGCACGCGGCCGGCCTGCTGCTGCACCCGTACACGGTGCGCAACGAGAACGCCTTCCTTCCGCTGGACTACCGCCGGGGCACCGACCCCAACGCGTACGGCGACGCGATCGGCTGGGCGAAGTACCTGTACGAGCTCGGCGTGGACGGCTTCTTCACCGACCAGACCGACACCAGCGTGCTGGCCCGCCAGGACTTCTGGGACGCCAAGGGCGTGCACTGAGCGCACCGGCTCCCCCTACCCCGGTGACCTCACCGGCCCGTCGCTGAACCGCCGCGCCCCCGGAACGTCCGTCGACGTTCCGGGGGCGCGGTGCCGCTCCGGGGATGCTCTCCGGGGTCAGCCGTCGTTGTGCTGCTCCTCGGACTGGCCCTGCTGGCCCTGCTGGGCCGGCTGCCCCTGCGGTGCCTGCTCCTGCTGGGTCGGCCGGTCCTGCTGGGCGGGCTGGGTCGGCTGGGCGGGCTTGCGGGTGGGCTGGCGGCCGGGCTGGGTGCGTCCGCCGGGCCAGGTCGGGGCGACGTCGGTCGGCTGGCCGCCGGGCCAGGTCGTCCACGGTGTGCCGCTGCCCGAGCCCGGGCTCGCCGAGGGGTCGCGCTTCGGCGCCGGATTCGGGATGTAGACGGTCTCGAACTCCTTCTCCGGCATGCCCCGAACGGCGTCGTTCATGGCCATCTGCCAGATCGGCCCCGGGCCGGTGGCGCCGAAGACCTCGTCGAACCACTTGCCGCCGATCCGGATGTTCTTCATCGGCACGCCGCCGGCCGGGCCGCCGAGCCAGACCGAGGCGGCCAGGTTGCCGGTGTAGCCGCTGAACCAGGCCGACTTCTTCTCGTCGGAGGTACCGGTCTTGCCGGCGATCTGGCGATCGTCGTCCAGACCGAGGTCACGTGCGGTGCCGCCCTTCTCGGTGACCCCGAGCAGCACGGTGTTGATGATGTCGGCGGTGCTCTCGGACAGCACCCGGTCGCACTTGGCCGGACTGACCGGGACGTCCTTGCCGTCCATGGTGGTGATGCTGCTGATCGCGACCGGCGTGCAGTAGGTGCCGCGGTTGGCGAAGGTCGCGTAGACGTTGGCCATCACCAGCGGGCTCACCTCCTGGGTCCCCAGGCCGAGGGCCGGCAGCTCCTGCAGCGGCTTGCCGCTGGCCTTGCTCCCGACACCCAGCTTGTTGGCCATCTGCTTGACCGCGCAGAGGCCGATCTCCTGCTCCATCTGCACGAAGTAGGTGTTGACCGAGAGCGCCATCGCCTCCTTGAGCTCGTACGGGCCGACCTCGCCCGAGGACTCGTTGGGGATGGTGCCGCCCTTCTTGCCCTTCTCCAGGTTCTTCCAGGTGCCGTCGCAGGTGGTCATCGTCGGCCAGTCCATCTTGTTCGGCGAGGCGTAGGACTGGGTGGAGGTCAGCCCGGCCTCCAGCCCGGCGGCGGCCACGATCGGCTTGAAGTTGGAGCCCGGCTGGAAGCCGTTGCCGCCGCCCATCGCCGCGTCCACGTTGTAGTTGACGACGGTCTGGTTCTTGGCCGGGTCGATCCCGTACGGCCGGGTCTGGGTCATCGCCAGGATCTTGCCGGTGCCCGGTTCGACCATGGTCATCGCCGCCGACACCTGGTCGGTGACCTTGACCTTGGTGGTCACGGCCTTGAGCGCGGCCGCCTGCTTCACCGGGTCGAGGGTGGTGTGGATGAACAGGCCGCCCTGGTCCCAGAGCTTCTTGCGCTCGGCGGCGGTCTTGCCGAAGACCGGGTCCTGCTTGATCACGTGCCGCACGTAGTCGCAGAAGAAGCCCATGCCCGCGTCGGCGGTGATGCAGCCGTTCTGCGGGGCCTGGTAGTGCAGGGCGACCGGCCCGGACTTGGCCTCCTTGGCCTGCTCCGGGGTGAGGTGCTTGTTCTCGACCATCTTGTCGATGACGACGTCGCGGCGCTTGCGCGAGGCCTCGGGGTGGGCCTTGGGGTCGAACTGGGAGGGGTTCTGCACCAGTCCGGCCAGGGTGGCGGCCTCGGCGACCGTGAGGTCCTTGCTGTTCTTGCTGAAGTACCGCTGGGCGGCCGCCTGGATCCCGTAGGCCTGCTGGCCGTAGTACGTGATGTTCAGGTAGTTGGTGAGGATCTGGTCCTTGGTCAGCTCCTCCTCCAGCTTGATGGCGTACTTGAGCTCCTGGACCTTGCGGCCCAGGGTCTTGCGCTGGGCCTCCAGCACGGCCACCGGGTCGTCGCCGGCCTTCTCGACGTTCACGTTCTTCACGTACTGCTGGGTGAGCGTGGACGCGCCCTGGACGGCGGTGCCGCTCTCCGCGTTCTTGGTGATGGCCCGCAGGACGCCCTTGAGGTCGACGGCCCCGTGCTCGTAGAAGCGCGCGTCCTCGATGTCCACCTGGGCCTGGCGTATCAGCGTGCCCATCTCCTCGCCGGTGATCACCCGGCGGTCGCGCTCGTACACCTTGGCTATCTGCTGGCCCTTGGCGTCGTAGATCCAACTGGCCTGGGTCAGCGCCGGTGTCTTCAGGTCGGCGGGGATGCTGTCGAACTCCTCGACGCCGCTCTTCATGCCGAGCCCGAGCGCCCCGGCGGCCGGCAGGGCGATGCCCGCGAGCAGGACTCCCGCGAGGGTGCTGTAACCGAGGAACTTCACGCCGTGGCCGAGCAGACCGAGCGGGGTCTCGCGGCGCCGGGGGCGCGGGACCCAGGTGTCGTGGGGCTCCGAGGAGGGCATGCGGCGGCTTCTCCGTGACATAGTCGGAACACTACGTCCACGAAAACCGCCCGTGGGGCCGGTGTTGGTCAACCTTTGTCACAAATCGGCGACAGATCACCGTCGTTGGGCGTGGCCCCCGGTGGGGCCGACGGGGCCGCCCGCCCCGGGACCCGGTCGTTCGCCCACGCTCGACGGGACTCGATCAAGAACGGGCGGGTCCGCGCGCCCCGCCGTCCCCGGCCCTCAGCTCTCGCGCTTCTTGCGCCGCAGTCCGAACACCGCGACCGCGATCGCGCCCAGGAAGGCCACCCCGAGCACCTTGTCCCCGGTGCCCGCCGGGGCGCCCTGCCCGCCGCCGGACGCCGACGGGGCGGCCGCACCGGACGCCGCCGGGCCCGAGGAGTCCGGCTCGGCCGACGGGGCCGGAGTGGCGCTCCGCAGCGGTTCCACGGTGTCCGGAAGCTGCGCGTCGTCCAGCGGCGCACGCCAGACCGGGCTGTCCTTGCCCTCGGTGCCGTAGAGCAGCGCCCGCCCGTCCGGGGTGAAGGTGACCGACTCCCCCTGCCGCTGGAACGGCACCGACAGCGGCGAGGGATCGCCCGGCATGCCGTCCTTCCAGCGGTAGAGGGTCGCCGAGAAGTAGCCGCGCAGCACCAGCCGGGTGCCGTCCGGCGAGAAGGCGCCGTCGGTCGTCCAGGGCGCGTCGGCGATCCTCCGGAAGGTGTTCACGCCCGTCGGGGAGAGCTTCTCCGGGCCCTGGTAGAGCCCGCCGCCGCCCTGCTTCTTGCTGGCGATGTAGGCGCGGCCGGTCACCGGGTGCACCATCAGCGCCTCGGCGTCGCGCGGGCCGTCCTCGTAGCGGACCTTGTAGCGGGTCACCTCCACGGCCTGGTCGTGGAGTTCGGCGGGTTCGGCGAAGGCGTAGATCCAGACCTCGGGCCACTTGCCGCCGAGGTTGTCGCCGAGGTCGCCGACGTAGAGCCGACCGTCCGGACCGAGCGAGATCGCCTCGACGTCGCGGGGTTCGACGCCCCGCAGGGTGACGGTGGCGACGGTGCGGCCCTGGGAGTCGACCGCGTAGACGTACGGACCGTCGTCGCTGTCGTTGTGGGTCCAGTAGACGCCGGGGTGCTGCCGGCTCGCGGCGAGGCCGCTGGACTCGGTGATCCTCGGGTCGGCGATGTCGAAGGCCCGGCCGCCCGGGTCGGCCGCGTGCGCGGACGGGGCGCCGAGCGTGGCACCGGCGCCGACGGCGACAGCGGTGGTGGCGGTGGCGCAGGCCGCGGCGAGCAGCACCGCGGGGAGCCCGGTCGTTCGCATCCTCAGCACCGTTCGATCCTCCCACGACCGCCCTCCCTACCGGTTTCCCGTTCGTCCCCTGTCCCTGCAGCCCGCGCCTCCCGCCTCCTCGCCGCCGGGGGATCATTTTTCGTCACCTTGACGAGATCCCTTCGGCTTCAATATCGTCAGTGCGACGAAAAGGAGTCGCCATGGCCGACATCACCAAGCGCTTCGGACTGCGCCACCTGCGCGCCCGCCCCACCGCCCACATCCGGCACGTCCGCCGCGGCCGGCTCGCCCACGACGGCACCGGGCTCGCCTTCTGGTTCCGCCCGCTCACCGCCGCCCTCTCCGAGGTGCCGGTCGACGACCGCGAACTCGCGATGCTCTTCCACGCCCGCACCGCCGACTTCCAGGACGTCACCGTCCAGGGCACCCTGACCTACCGGATCACCGACCCGGCCACCGCCGCCGCCCGCGTCGACTTCGGCATCGACCCCGACACCGGTGCCTGGCGCTCCGCCCCGCTCGACCAGCTCGCCACCCTGCTCACCGAGACCGCCCAGCAGCACGCCCTCGGCCTGCTCGCCCGCACCCCGCTCGCCGCCGCCCTGGCCGACGGCATCGCCGGTGTCCGCGAGCGGATGACCGCCGGCCTCGCCGCCGAGCCCCGGCTCGCCGAGACCGGACTCGCCGTCATCTCCGTGCGCGTGGTCGCCCTGCGCCCCGAACCGGAGGTGGAACGCGCCCTGCGCACCCCCGCCCGGGAACTCGTCCAGCAGGAGGCCGACCGGGCCACCTTCGAACGACGCGCCGTCGCCGTCGAGCACGAACGCGGCATCGCCGAGAACGAACTGGCCAACCGGATCGAGCTCGCCCGGCGGCAGGAGCAGCTGATCGTCCAGGAGGGCGCCAACGCCCAGCGCCAGGCCGAGGACGAGGCCGTGGCCGACCGGATCCGCACCGACGCCGAGGCCCAGCGCCGCACCCGCCTCGCCGGCGCGGAGGCCGAGGCCGCCCGCGCCCTGGGCGAGGCGAAGGCCGCCGCCGAGGCCGCCTGGCTGGCCGCCCACCAGCAGGCCGACCCGGCGGTGCTGCGGGCGCTCGCGCTGATGCGGCTGGCCGAGCACCTGCCGCGGATCGACAGCCTCACCCTCACCCCGGACGTGCTGACCGGGCTGCTCGCCAAGCTCGGCGCGGCGGGTTCGTCGGCCGGTGCGTCGGGGGAACCGCTGTCCGGCGGCACGGGCGGGCACGGACGGTGACGCTCGCCCCCCGGGCCGTCCTGGTCCACCGCCGCAGCGAGTACCAGGAGCTGGTCGCCCACCACGGCACGCCCGGCCAGGCCGCCTACTTCCTGCGCAGCCGGGGCCGCTCGGTCGAGGAGATCGAGCGGCGCCACGTCCGGCAGGAGGAGGCGCTCGCCCGGGCGGGCGGCGCCGTCCCGCTCGACTGGCGCCGCACCCGGGTCGAACGCGCCGACCTGCCCCGGTTCCTCTTCGAACCCGAGGACGTCGTCGTCGTGGTCGGCCAGGACGGCCTGGTCGCCAACGTCGCCAAGTACCTCGGCGGACAGCCCGTGATCGGCGTGGACACCGAACCCGGCCGCAACCCCGGCGTCCTGGTCCGCCACCGGGCCGACGACCTGCCCCGCCTGCTCCCGGCCGCCGTCGGCCCCGGCACCGACCGGCGGACCGAGGAACGCACCATGGTCGAGGCCGTCGCCGACGACACCCAGCGGCTGCTCGCGCTGAACGAGGTCTACGTCGGCCAGCCCGGCCACCAGACCGCGCGCTACCGGCTGGCCGTCGAGCAGCACCCCGGCGCGCCGGACGGCGACGAGGCGCAGGCCTCGTCCGGGGTGCTGGTCGGCACCGGCACCGGCGGCACCGGCTGGTGCCGCTCCGTCTGGCAGGACCGCGGCGGCCCGCTCGCCCTGCCCGCGCCCGGCGCGCCGTCGCTCGCCTGGTTCGTCCGCGAGGCCTGGCCCTCCCCCGCCACCGGCACCACCCGGGTGCACGGGCTGCTCGACGGGGATCAGCGGCTCGTCCTGACCGTCGAGTCGGACCGGCTGGTGGCCTTCGGGGACGGCGTCGAGAGCGACGCGCTGGACCTCGTCCGGGGGCAGACGGTCCGGGTCGGCGTCGCCGCCACCCGGCTGCGGCTGCTCGGCTGAGCGCCTCCCCTAACCGGCCTCCGCGAGTTGCGCCTCGTGCCGGACCACCACCACCGGGCAGAACGCGTGCTGGATCATCGCCTGGCTCGTCGACCCCAGCAGCATGCCCGCGAACCCGCCCCGGCCCCGGGCGCCGACCACCAGCAGCTGGGCCGCCCGGCTCGCGTCGATCAGCGCCGGGCGGGCGTGGGCCTCGATCAGTTCCGCGCGCAGCTCCACGTCCGGGTACTTGTCCCGGCGGCCGGCGATCGCCTCGGCGAGCGCCCGCTCCTCCTGTCCCGGGAGGCTCGCGCTCGGATGCGCCACATGCAGCGCCGTCAACGGCACCCCGCGGGCGGCGGCCTCCGCGAAGGCGAAGTCCAGCGCCTCCGCGCCGACCCCCGCTCCGTCCACCGCCACCAGCACCGGCCCGTCCGGCTCGGGCCGGCCCCGGACGATCAGCACCGGGCAGGCGGCGTGCGCGGCCAGGTGCACGGCCACCGAACCGATCAGCAGCGCCCCGAACCGGCCGAGGCCACGGCTGCCGACCACGACCAGGCAGGAGTCCCGGGACAGGCGGGCCAGCACCGTCAGCGGCTCGCCGGTGACCAGCTCGGCGTCGATCTCCAGCTCGGGGTCCAGGGCCCGGGCCCTGGCGAGGGCGTCCTCCAGCACCCGCTCCGCCTGGTGCCGCAGCCCGCCGTCCGGCGGTCCGTCCTTGGCCGGGCCGAGGGGCACGTGCATCAGCGGCCAGATGAAGGCGTGCACGATCCGCAGGCCGCGGCCGCGCAGCCGCGCCTCCCGGACCGCGACGTCCACGGCGGCCAGGCTCGCCTCCGAACCGTCCACCCCCACCAGCACCGGGTCACTCATCGCCCGCCTCCTGCGTCTCGTCGGGGGTGCGCTCCTGGGTCCGCTCGTAGGGCACCACCGCGACCGGGCACGGCACGTGGTGCAGCACCGCGTGCGCGACCGACCCGAGGTGCGCGCCCAGCGGCGACCGGCGGACCCGCCGCCCGACCACCACCAGCTCCGCGCCCGCCGCCGCCCGCTCCGCGAGCACCTTGGCGGGGCGCGCGTTCAGGACCTCCTCGACCACTGTCACCCCGGGGTGCTCCGCCCGCCACGGCTGGACCACCCGCGCCAGCTCGGTCTCGGCGAAGGTCTGCATCGCGCCGGACACGTCGACGCTGGCCGCGATGCCCGCGTACTGGTAGGAGACCGGCAGCGTCCAGGCGTACACGGCCCGCAGCGGCAGCCCGCGCCGCTCGGCCGCCGCGAAGGCCTGGCCGAGGACCGCGTCGGGGCCCTCGTAGGGGTCGACGCCGACCACCACCTCGCCGCCCTCCGTCCGCCCCTCCCGCACCAGCACCACCGGCACGTCCGACCTGGCGAGCACCCGCTGCCCCACCGACCCGACCAGGAACCCCGCCACCGCCCCGAGCCCCCGCGACCCGAGCACCAGGGTCGCCGCCTCCCCCGCCTCCTCGACCAGCGCCCGCACCGGATCGTGCGGCACCTGCACCGCCGTCACCGCGAGCTCGGGCCACCGCTCCCGCACCCGCAGCTCCGCCTCGCGCAGCGTCACCTCGGCCTGCCGGTGCGCCAGATCCACCGCCCCCAGCACCGACAGCGGCGTCACCACACTCGGCCAGGCCAGCACCACCCGCAGCACCGCCCCGCGCCCCGCCGCCTCCTCCGCGGCCCAGTCCAGCGCCGCCAGACTCTCCGGCGACCCATCCACCCCGACCACGACGAATCCGCTCACAACCGCCTCCACCCAACCAATCGGGACGAACCCACGCCCGCCCGCACCCCCAACCCTCCCCATCCCGCTCCAGCTCCACCCAGAGTCCAAGGTCCCCACCACCCACCCGGTGGTCCCGGACTCCACCCGGGACCGGACCGACCGGGACCGAACTCCACTGCCGAGCCCGCGGCGGGCGGACCCCACGGACATAGGACCCCAACCAATCGACAAAGCTGAATCTGGGGAGCGAGTACGAAATGTGCAGGAATTTCAACAAATACATTCACTCGACACAGGACTTGGATCAAATAGGCAAGTGCTTTGCCGCGCACCAGCATCGAAACGCAACCCTGCAACAAAAGGACCGCCGGAGCCCAGGCGACCCAGAAAAACAGGGCGCCGGCCCGCACCTTCCGATGCGGGCCGAACCCAAATTTCCGAGTCAGAAATCTCTCCAGTTCCGATAAGCATGAGGGGGGACATTCCAGGAGCTATCACTGAAGGGATTCGGCAATGTTCCATCGAGAAGGCCGACAAGAAACCTTCCGAACCCCATCTCGAATCTTTTCCAGGGACCGACCCCGAAACGCGCCTGCCGCTTGAAGGTAGCGACTTCCCAAGCTTCGGGGTCAATTGATTCGCAGACCCAGAATGCGACGTCCCCATTTGCCGTGGCAGCGAACGGCAAAAGCCTCATCTCCGACGGATCCATCAAACCCAATTCATGGCTCGATCGATATTCCTCCCTCGGATCGAAGTCGAGTCCATCCAGTAGGTTACCCACGGGCGACCCATCGACAGGGGGGGTGCGGAACGCAAGATACTCATTCAGTTCACTCCCTCCACACAACGCCACGAAGTCACGATAGTCGGCCGGGAGCCGCAGGCCTGTAACACCCTCGACTTCGCCCCAATCAACAACATCACCCCCCGCGGTCGAGATCCGAAGCATCAACGACAATTGATTGATCGCCGAATGGCTGCCATTCACCTCAGCCTTCACTCGATTCTCGAAAGTCAGCGTGCTGTCCATTGCATCAAGACGCGTACTGTCAGACTTTGATTTTCCGACGTTAGAATTTGCATCACTGCCACAGGGGACTGTCGGTAGATCGACAATATCCTTTCGGACCCCTAGTGGCCGAGGTCACACCACGAACCGGGTCACACATGGACAAGCTTCCGAACACGAACCGACCGGTAGCGGGGTCAGGGGAGGGTGAGGATGCGGGGGCCGGTTTCGGTGATGGCGACGGTGTGTTCGACGTGGGCGGCGCGGGTGCCGTCGGTGGTGCGGAGGGTCCAGCCGTCGGGGTCGGTGGTGTGGGTGTCGGTGCCGCCGGCGATGAGCATCGGTTCGACGGCGAGGACCAGGCCCGGCTTCAGGGGGAAGCCGCGGCCGGGGCGGCCCTCGTTGGGGAGGTGGGGGTCCTCGTGCATGCGGCGGCCGATGCCGTGGCCGCCGTAGCCGTCGAGGAGGCCGTAGCCGGCGGTGCGGGCGACGGTGCCGATGGCGTGGGCGATGTCGCCGGTGCGGTTGCCGACGACGGCGGCGGCGATGCCGGCCGCCAGGGCGCGGCGGGCGGTGTCGATCAGCCGCTGGTCCTCGGGGCGCGGCGGGCCGACGGTGAAGCTGACGGCGGCGTCGCCGGCCCAGCCGTCGAGCAGGGCGCCGCAGTCGATGCTGACGAGGTCGCCGTCGCGCAGCCGGTAGCCGGTCGGGATGCCGTGCACGACGGCGTCGTTGACGGAGGCGCAGATCACGGCCGGGAAGGGCACCGGGGCGAAGGCCGGGCGGTAGCCGAGGAAGGGGGAGGTGGCCCCCGCCTTCCGCAGGACCTCCCGGGCCACCTCGTCGAGTTCGCGCAGGCTCACCCCCACCCCGGCGGCCCGCTCGACCTCGGCCAGGGCGGTGGCGACCACCCGCCCCGACTCGCGCATCGCGGCCAGCGCCGCCTCCGACTTGAACTCCACCATGGGACCCCTCCGGGCCTAGCTCCAATTCTTATACCGGTATTTGTATCACGGTCGAGCGGGCCGGACGGGTGGCCTACCATCGGGGGCATGGTGAGGACTCCGCTGACCCCCGGGGAACGCGAGCGCGGCGAGCGCTTCGGTGTGCTGCTGCGCGAGGCGCGCGGCGGACGCAGCATGGTCGAGGTGGCGGCGGCGGCCGGGGTGTCGGCCGAGACGCTGCGCAAGATCGAGACCGGGCGGGCGCCGACCCCGTCGTTCTTCACCGTCGTGGCCCTGGCCTACGCGCTCGGGCTCTCGCTGGACGAGCTGGCCACCGCGGCCGCGCTTCCGGTCGAGGGCGAGAGCGAGGGTGGGTACGGGAGCGAGACCGGGGCGCTGTCGGCCTGAGGTCGTCGACGGGGCCGGCACCGCCGGGCGCGGTCAGGCGGTGATGCCGCCGTCGAGGACGAGGTCGGCGCCGACGGTGAACGCCGACTCCGCGGAGGCGAGGTGCAGGACGGCGGCCGCGACCTCCTCCACGGCACCGGCCCGGCCGACCGGGACGTCGCCCTTCATCCGGTCCGCCTTGTCGGAGGCGTTCTCGCCGGGACGGGAGGACATGGTGGTGTCGACCGGGCCCGGGCTGACCATGTTGATCCGTACGCCGTCGGCGATGTGGTCGCGGGCGGCGCTCCGGGTCAGGGTGGCCACGGCCGCCTTGGAGACGGCGTAGGCGCCGAGGTTCTCCAGTCGCATGTGGGTGCCGAGGTTCGAGGCGATGTTGACGATCGCTCCGCCGCCATTGGCACGCTGGTGGGCGATCTGGTGCTTCATCGCGTACCAGGTGCCGTTGAGGTTGATGTCGATGACGCGCCGCCACTCCTCCTCCGCCACGTCGGCGATCGGGGCTATGCCGCCGAGCACGCCGGCGTTGTTGACGGCGACGTCCAGGGCTCCCAGGTGTTCCACGGTCTCCCGGACCAGGCGGGCCGCGTCCGCGGAGTCGGACACCGAGCCGACCAGGGCGACGGCCGTCCCGCCCTCCCGCTCGATCAGTGCGACGGTCTCGGCCAGGGCGCCGGCGGTACGACCGGCGACAGCGACCCGGGCGCCCTCCCGGGCGAAGGCGAGGGCCACGGCTCGGCCGATGCCGCTGCCGCCACCGGTGACCAGGACGGACTTGCCGGCGAAGCGGGTGGTGCTGCGGGACATGGAGGTACTCCTCGATCGAGGTCTAAATTGACCGTTCGGTTCAGAATAAGGACATGAAGAAGGAGGGAGGAAAGGGACGGAACGAAAGCCGCGAGCGGCCGGGGGGCGGTCAGTCGAGCAGGGTGAGGGCCTGGTCCGCCGCGTCGCGCAGCCGGGCCGCGCCCTCGCCGGCCTTGCCGATCACCCGCATGCCCTGGAACAGCACCAGCAGCATCCGGGCCAGCGCCTGCGGGTCGCGCCCCTCGGGCAGTTCGCCCTGGGCCCGGGCGCGGACCAGGGCCGTGGCGAGCACCGTCTCCAGATGGAGCAGGTTGGACTCCACCCGGCGGGCGGCGCCCTGGTCGTGCGGGGCCAGTTCGACCGCCGTATTGGTGACGAAACAGCCCCGATGGGGACCGTCCCCGCCGTCGGCGGCGGACTCGTCGGCGAACCGGCGGACCAGCGCCCGGACGGCCGGCAGGACCGGGCCCGGCTGCGACAGCTCGGCCAGCAGCACCGGCTGCTGCTGCTGGCCGTACCGCTCCAGCGCCCTCAGGTAGAGCTCGCGCTTGCTGCCGAAGGTGGCGTAGATGCTGGCCCGGGCGATCCCCAGGTGCTCGACCAGTTCGGCCATCGAGGTGGCCTCGTAACCACGCCGCCAGAACAGCTCGAGAGCCGACTGGAGCGCCGCGTCCGGGTCGAATTCCTTGGTTCTTGCCATAGCTGAAAGATAGTCGATTCCAGATCGATCGGTCAAGAAAGTCGAGACAGGGTGGTCGGCCCGCCCCGGGGAGGGGCGGGCCGGCCTCGAGCCTCAGCCCTCGGCGAGGTGGCGCTCCACGGTGGCGACCTTGCTGGTCAGTCCGTCGGTCACCCCGGCGCGGTCGTCGATCTTGATGACGGTGCTGACCCGGTTGCTGTAGGCCTTCACCGCCTCGATCGCCTCCCGGATCACCGGCATCACCTCGTCCCACTCCCCCTCGACGCTGGTGAACATCGCGTCCGTACGGTTCGGCAGCCCGCTCGCGCGGACCACCCGGACGGCGGCGGCAACCGCCTCCCCCACGTCCTCGCCGACCCCCAGCGGGGTGACCGAAAAGGCAGCGATCACGGCTCTGTCTCCTCCCACGAGTCCCGGACGGCCCCGAGGCCGAGGTCGGGCCCGGGACCAACGTCGGGCCCGAGGCCGAGGTCGGGCCCCCGGCCGCCGTCCGACGGCCAGCCTAACGAGCCCGCTCAGACCACCGTCGGCAACGGCGGGTCGACCGCCAGCGGGGCGGTACTGCGGGCGCGGTGCTGGGCCGCCCAGGTGGTCAGCGCCACGGTGCAGGCGTGGTCCAGGTGGCGCAGCCCGGACCAGTCGAGCTCGACCGGACGGTCCGCGGGGAGCCGTTCGAGGGTGTCGAGCAGCCGGGGCAGCCGCAGGAAGGTGGCGTTGCCGCTCAGCCGGACCCGCAGCGGGGCTTCGTCCGTACCGGGCGCGGCGGGGCGCTCCTCGACGCCGATCTGCAGGTGGGAGGTCTGCCAGGCCGACTTGGCGACGGCCAGGCCGATGCCGATCAGGACGCCCTCGAACAGGTCGGTGGTGATGATCGAGACGGCGGTCACGGCCAGCACCACCGCCTCCCCCCGGTGTTCGCGGCAGAGCGCGGCGATCCGCCGGACCGGGACCAGCTTGGCACCCGCGTGCACCAGGACGGCGGCCAGCGCGGTCAGCGGGACCAGGCCCAGCACGCCCGGAACCAGGGCCGTGAAGAGCAGCAGCCAGCCGCCGTGCAGGACGCGCGAGGCCTTGGTGCGGGCCCCGGCCTGGACGTTGGTCGCGCTGCGGACGATCACCGCGGTCATCGGCAGCGCGCCGAGCAGCCCGCAGAGGGCATTGCCGATGCCCTGGGCGGTGAGTTCGCGGTCGTAGTCGGTGCGCGGGCCGTGGTGCATCCGGTCGACGGCGGCCGCGCTGAACAGCGTCTCGGCGGAGGCGATCAGGGTGAAGGCGAGGACGGTGCCGACTCCGGCCGTGGTGGCCAGGGCGCCGAGCGCGGCCCGGTCGGGCAGCTGGAGGACGTCGAGCAGCCCGGCCACCTCGACCCGGGCCACCGGCAGGTCGAACAGCGCGGTGACGGCGGCGGCCAGGCCGACCGCAGCCAGCGGGCCCGGCACGGCCCGGGCGAGCCGGGGCGGCAGGTACTTCCAGGCGACCAGCACCAGCAGCGTGGCGGCCCCGAGCGCCAGGGCGCCGCGGTCGGCGGCGCCGGTGACGACGTCGCGCAGCAGCGCGGGCAGACCGGCGATCTTCTCCGGTCCGGTGCCCGGGGCCCGGAGGTCGGCGAGCCCGTAGAGCTGGCCGAACAGCAGGGTGAGGCCGATGCCGGCCAGCATGCCGTGCACCACGGACGCCGACATGGCGCGGAACCAGCGGCCCAACCGCATCGCGCCCATGGCGAGTTGGAGCAGGCCGGTGAGCAGCACCAGGACGCCGAGGGCGCCCGCGCCGTACTCCTGGAGGGCTTCGTGGACGAGCACGGTCAGACCGGCGGCCGGGCCGCTGACCTGGAGACTGCTGCCGGGCAGCGCTCCGACCAGCAGACCGCCGACGATGCCGGTGACCAGGCCGAGTTCGGCGGGCACGCCCGAGGCGACGGCGACACCGACGCACAGCGGGAGGGCGACCAGGAAGACCACCAGGGAGGCGGGGAGGTCGTACCGCCAGGGCACGGCGCGCAGCACGGCGACCGGGCCGCGCCGAGGACGGGAGCCGGGACGGTGGGCGGTGGGCGGGCTCTTCCGCCGTCGGGGCAGACCGTTCACCGGCGCACCGCCCGGACGGCGACCGGAACGGCAGGGGCGGCGGGGAGGCGGAGGGCGACGGCGGGACAGATCGGGACGGCGGAACGGATGAAGAGGTGGAGGACGGCGGCGGGACAGGTGGGCAGGGCACATCGTCGAGGCATCAGGAGCTTCCTTCCGCGCACCCGACGGGGCGGCGCGTCGCGGGCGACGCATCGGCTGCGGGTGCGTTGCTGCGGTGTGCTGCGGGTGGCGGCGGTGCGGCGATGGCGCGGTGCTGTGGCGTGGCGCGGTGCTGTGGCGACGGCGGGGCCCGGCGGCGACGACGATCACGGTGGCCGGGACGCCCGGACCGGAACGCCCGGACCGGAACGCCCGGACCGGAACGCGCGGACCGGGACGGCCGGCGCGACGAGTGTGCTGGACGGGACCGGCGACCGGAGCTCCCCCGCTCCTCCCCGGACGGTCCGGACCCTCGGGCCCCCCGTGACCCCCTTGCCGCGCCCCCTTGTTGAACATGGCAACCATGACGGGCCCGGCGTGGGACCGACGGTACCCAGCTCCCCGGCGCCGGCCAACCTCGCACACAGTCCTTCCACTCCGGCGGCACGCCACATCCACGGACGGGCCGGAATCCGGACTCCCGCCGGGTACACCCGTTCGCCGGTCGAGCGGATGACCGGCCGATTCCCCGCTCCCTCGCGTTCCACATTCTGTTGAAAGCCCCCTTGACGCCCCGGCGACCTCCGTCCTACTTTAATTCCACATACAGAAACCGTTCTTCCGTATGGTGGAATTCTGGAGATGAGCCCTCCGACCCACTGCGGGCCGACGCAGGAGAGACCCGATGCCCCGAATGACAGCCGCCCGCGCGGCCGTGGAGATCCTCAAGCTCGAAGGCGTCGATGTCGCCTTCGGCGTGCCGGGCGCGGCCATCAACCCCTTCTACGCCGCCCTCAAGGCCTCCGGCGGCATCCGGCACACGCTGGCCCGCCACGTCGAGGGCGCCTCGCACATGGCCGAGGGCTACACCCGCGCCGCCGCGGGCAACATCGGCGTCTGCATCGGCACCTCGGGGCCGGCCGGCACCGACATGATCACCGGGCTCTACTCAGCCATCGCCGACTCGATCCCGATCCTGTGCATCACCGGCCAGGCCCCGGTCGCCCGCCTCCACAAGGAGGACTTCCAGGCCGTCGACATCGCCTCGATCGCCAAGCCGGTCACCAAGGCCGCCACCACCGTGCTGGAGGCCGCGCAGGTCCCCGGTGTGATCCAGCAGGCGTTCCACCTGATGCGCTCGGGCCGCCCCGGCCCGGTCCTCGTCGACCTGCCGATCGACGTCCAGCTCACCGAGATCGACTTCGACCCGGAGGCCTACCAGCCGCTGCCGGTCTACAAGCCCACCGCCAACCGGATCCAGATCGAGAAGGCGATCGCGCTGCTCCAGCAGTCCGAGCGGCCGCTGATCGTGGCCGGCGGCGGCGTGATCAACGCCGACGCCGCCGCACTGCTGCTGGAGTTCGCCGAACTGACCGGCGTCCCGGTGGTGCCGACGCTGATGGGCTGGGGCATCGTCCCGGACGACCACCCGCTGAATGCCGGCATGGTCGGCCTGCAGACCTCGCACCGGTACGGCAACGAGAACTTCCTCGCCTCCGACTTCGTGCTCGGCATCGGCAACCGCTGGGCCAACCGCCACACCGGCGGCCTGGACGTCTACACCGAGGGCCGCACCTTCGTGCACGTCGACATCGAGCCCACCCAGATCGGCAAGATCTTCGCCCCCGCGCTCGGCATCGCCTCCGACGCCGGCGCCGCGCTGGAGCTCTTCGTCGAGGTCGCCCGGGAGCTGAAGGCCGCCGGCACCCTCAAGGACCGCACCGAGTGGGCCGCGTCCACCCAGGAGCGCCGGGCCCTGCTCCAGCGCCGCACCCACTTCGACAACGTGCCGCTCAAGCCGCAGCGCGTCTACGAGGAGATGAACAAGGCCTTCGGCCCGGAGACCCGCTACGTCACCACCATCGGCCTCTCCCAGATCGCCGGCGCGCAGCTGCTGCACGTCTACAAGCCCCGGCACTGGATCAACTGCGGCCAGGCCGGGCCGCTCGGCTGGACCATCCCGGCCGCGCTCGGTGTCGCGACGGCCGACCCCGAGGGCCAGGTCGTGGCGCTCTCCGGCGACTACGACTTCCAGTTCATGATCGAGGAGCTGGCGGTCGGGGCGCAGCACCGGATCCCGTACGTCCACGTGCTGGTCAACAACTCCTACCTGGGCCTGATCCGGCAGGCGCAGCGCAACTTCGACATCGACTTCCAGGTCAAGCTGGAGTTCGAGAACATCAACGCGCCGGAGCTGGGCGTCTACGGCGTCGACCACGTCCGGGTCGCCGAGGGCCTGGGCTGCAAGGCGATCCGGGTCACCGAGCCGGAGGGGCTGCTGCCGGCCTTCGAGGAGGCCAAGAAGCTGGCCGCCGAGTTCCGGGTGCCGGTCGTGGTCGAGGCGATCCTGGAGCGGGTCACCAACATCTCGATGGGCGCGGCCGACATCGACAAGGTGATGGAGTGGGAGGAGGTCGCCACCCTCCCGGAGCACGCGCCGACGGCGATCCGCCCGCTGACGGCCTGACCTCGCGGAGTCACGAGGGGGCCGCCGTCCGGGGGCCGGGCGGCGGTCCGGCCCCCGGACGGAGGCCGGACGGCGGTCCGGCGTGTTCGGCCCCCGGGTCGTACGGGTACGTACCGGGGAACGCCCGGGCGCGAATCCGCGCGCGGACCGGCTGCCCCGGGAGTTCCCACCGTGTCCTTCTCGATGACCCGCGCCGCGTGCGAGCGCTTCCTGGCCGGCGTGCACGTCGGCGTCCTGTCCGTCGCCGGAGCGGGGCCGGACGAGGCCCCGCTCGCGGTGCCGATCTGGTACTCCTACCGGCCCGGTGGCCTGGTCTCCGTGCTGACCGGGCGGGAGTCGGCCAAGGTCCGCCGGATCCGCGCGGCCCGGCGGTTCACCCTGTGCGCGCAGCAGGAGGATCCGCCCTGCAGGTACGTGAGCGTGAGCGGTCCGGTGGTGGCGATCGAGGACGGGGTCGACCCGGCCGAGCGCGCCGCGCTGGCCCACCGCTACCTGCCGCCCGCCACCGCCGAGGCGTACCTGGTGGCCACCGCCGGACAGCTGACGGCGGACGTCACCGTGCGGATGCGGCCGGAACGCTGGCTGAGCGCGGACTTCGCCTCGATCGCCGAACAGCTCCGGGACACCCGGCAGCCGGCCGGGGACCGGGGTCAGCCCTCGGCCGGCTGACCCCGCTGGACCCGCTTGACCCGCTCCGCCTGGAGGTCCGCGAACTGCTTCAGCGTCCTGTGGTCGCGCTCGTCCTCGTCCAGCTCGATCAGGGAGACGACGGCGCCGATCCGCATCACCATCGTCCCGGCGAGGACCTCGGTCGCGGCTTCGCCGGAGTCGCCGTCCTTGTCGACGTCCTTCTCGAAGGCCTGCGACTGTTCGGCGCCGGTCTTCACGTTCACCTTGCGTGCGGCGCCCTCGTCCTCCGCGAACGAGGCCACCAGGGCCTCGAAGA
This sequence comes from Streptomyces sp. TLI_053, assembly GCF_900105395.1. Classification (NCBI taxonomy): domain Bacteria; kingdom Bacillati; phylum Actinomycetota; class Actinomycetes; order Kitasatosporales; family Streptomycetaceae; genus Streptomyces; species Streptomyces sp. TLI_053. The sequence continues at coordinate 8,432,977 of NZ_LT629775.1, read as the reverse complement.
CCGGTCCGGCGTTCTCCGCCCTGTCGAAGGTCAGCAGGGTGAGCCGGATGTCGTTGGCGGTGCTGGACACCGACTTGTACCGGACGTTGCCGCCGAGCTGGAGACCGAGGCAGTCGGCCTTCAGCTTCTTGCGGCAGGTGGCGGACGCGTCGGCCTGGGTGACGGCCTGCGGCGGCTTCGCCCCGGAGGAGCGCTTCCAGCCCGCGGGGAGCGAGGTCTCGCTGGGCAGCGCGTCACGCACCTGGTCCGGCTCGGACAGCACCACCTTGGCCTGGATCGCCGACCCGGCGCCGCCGCCGTCGGAACCGCACGCGGCCACCCCCAGCGTGAGCGCGGCGATCGCCCCCGCCCACGCGAAACTCCGCCCGTACCGCTTCCGTCCACCCACCGTGGTCCCCCGTTCCGCTCTTCACTTGAAGATCAACAGCGGACATCAAACCACATGATCATCTGAAATTTCCGACCTGTCGCCCAGCTGCGGAACACGGTTCCGTCCCGAGCTCCGGGACCGACCGGCAGCGGCGACGAGACCCAAGACACCTACGACACCTACGACACCTACGACACCGAATCCTGCGGGCCCGGTCGGAACCGGTCACCGTTCCCGGAACACCCGCCCGCCGATGGTGGTTGACCAGGCGGGACCGGCTACCGTTCCCCACGGGTCCGCCCGACACCGACCGACGCCCTCCGAAGGGGACCAACCGTGAGCCTGTACGACATCCCGCTGCGCACGCTGGCCGGCGAGGCCGCCTCGCTGGCCGACTACAAGGGCAAGGCGCTGCTGATCGTCAACGTCGCCTCCAAGTGCGGCCTGACCCCGCAGTACGCGGGCCTGGAGCGGCTCCAGGAGCGCTACGCCGAGCGCGGCTTCACCGTGCTGGGCTTCCCGTCGAACCAGTTCGCCGGGCAGGAGCCGGGCAGCGCCGACGAGATCCAGACCTTCTGCTCGACCACCTACGGCGTGAGCTTCCCGCTGTTCGAGAAGACCGATGTGAACGGCGACGACCGGCACCCGCTGTACGCGCGGCTGACCGAGACCGCCGACGCCGAGGGCCAGGCCGGGGACGTCTCCTGGAACTTCGAGAAGTTCCTGGTGTCGCCGGACGGCACCGTGGTGGCCCGGATCCGCCCGCGCACCGAGCCGGAGTCGGACGAGGTCGTCGCCGCGATCGAGGCCGTGCTGCCGACCGCCTGACGCGCGCCGCCCGCACGGAGGGCCCGGGGCAACCGCCCCGGGCCCTCCGGCGTTCCGTTCCGGCCGGTCAGGCGCAGTGGTAGGGGAACGAGACCGCGGCGGTACGGGAGCCGGGGGCGAGGATCTCCAGGGTCGCGGTGGCCGCGAGCGTGCCCCGGCCCTCGAAGCTCCAGCGCAGGACCAGTTCGGTGCGGTGGGCGCCGGAGCCGATCTCCTGGTCGATCTCGCCGGAGGTGGTGCCGTCGCTGCGCAGCCAGCGGTAACGAAGGATGCCCGCGCCGCCGTTGGTCTCCACCTCGGCCCTGACCACCGCCACCGAGTCGCAGCCGGGGCCCGCCGGGTCGGTGCTCACGCCCACCCCGGTGACCTCGAGGGCCGGCGTGGAGAAGCGCCAGAACAGCAGAGCCGGCACGGCCAGCAGCAGCACCAGCGGGAGCAGCCAACGCCACACCCGGCGACGGCGGGGCGGCTCGGTTACGGGGACGGCCGCGCCGTGCCAGACGGCAGCGGCCTGCGGCGGGACGCCGGGGCCGAAGCGGCGCAACTCACCGGGGGCGAGGGGGCGTTCGTCCGCGCTGCCGGAGGAGGCGGAGGCGGACGCTGCTGCCGCTCCGGACGAGCGGGAGGGCTCGGCCGACACCGAGGAGGCCGGGGCCGCAGGGGCCGCCGGAGTCGCTCCCGGTGCGGGCGGCGGTCCGGGCGGTGGCGTGGCGCCGGTCGGTACGGGGGCGGCGGGGACGGTCACGGTGGCCGCCGTGTCGGCCACGGCCGGGGCCAGGTCGGCCGGCGGCGGGCCCGGGACGGCCACGACCGAGGGCCGCCCGGCCGGGGCCGTCACCGTGAGGGCGGGGTCGCCCCCGGCCGGGGCGGCGGTGCCGTGCGCCGGGGTGTCGACGAGCGTGACCGCCTCCACCGTCTCCCCCGCACCACCCCACGCCCCCGGATCCAGGAACGTCGCGCTCACGGCCTCCTCCGGATCCACCCGGACCGTGGCCACGTGCTCGGGACCGCCGGTGGCCGGGTCGAGACGGACGGTCTCCGTGGCGTCCTCCCCTGCCGGGGCGGCGGTGCCGCGCGCCGGGGTGTCCACCAGCGTGACCGCCTCCACCGTCTCCCCCGCACCACCCCAGACCCCCGGATCCAGGAACGTCGCGCTCACGGCCTCCTCCGGGTCGATCCGGACGGTGTTCTCGGCGTCCGGACCGTCGGCGGCCGACCGGTCGACGGCCGCCCCGGCCCCGGACCCGAGTCGGACGGTCTCCGGACCGGCGTCCCCGACGGGGGCGGGGCGGACGGTCCGGTCGGCGTCGCCCTCCACGTCCGCGACCGGCACCGGGGCCGTGGCCGGGGCCGGGTCGGAATCGGGTCGGGGCGTGGACATGGCTCCTCCAGTGAGCGGGACGGGGCGTTCGGATCCGGGCAGGTGGTGCGGGTCGGGGCGGGTCGGGGCGGGTCGGTGCGAGGCGGGACGGGACGGGACGGGACGCGCGGCTCAGCGCGGCGGGTCGCAGAGGAAGGCCGAGACCGTGTTCGAGGTCGTCCCCGGCTTGGCCGCCGCCGGGGCGGTGCCGATCCGCACCCCCCAGGTCGGATAGGTGTCCGCCGAGGTGAAGTCGTGCGTCCGGCTCACCGTGGCACGGCCGTCGTGCACGGCCACGGTGTCGGTCGCGACGTCCACGGTCCGCTCGCCCAGGGTGTGGAACCAGGTCAGCGTCAGCGAGCCGGTGGCCGCGCCCTGGGCGACCACGGTGACCGTCGCGGTGGTGCTCCAGCGTCCGGCGCAGGTCAGCGAGTCCAGGTTCACCGAACTCACCGCGATGGTCGGGGCGACCGTCCGGGTCGGCAGCGCCGTCGGGGTCAGGACCGGCGGCGTGGTGGCGGGACCGGCGGGCGTCGCCGTCGAGGGGGTGCCGACGGGCCCGGTGGAGGGGGGCGTCACGGGCGGGCCGGCAGGCGGCGGGACGCTCCCGGGCGCGGCCGGGCCCGAGGACGGGGCGGCGGTGCCCGGCGGCAGCGGCGGCCGGGCGGTGGTCGGGGCACCGGAGCCGGGCGGCGTCCCCGGGGAGGTCCGGCCGGTCGGTGCGGCGGTGGGACCGGTGCTCCTGCCGCCCGGGCCGGTGGCGGACGCGCCGGGGGACGGCGCGCCCGTGGTGGGAGCGCCGGCGGTGGACGCGTCCGGCGCGGGTGTCGCCGAGGGGTCGGACGCCTCGGGGCTCGGGGTGCCCGGGGCCTCGGTCGCGGTGGAGGGGGCGACGGGCGACGCGGCACCGGCCGGGTCGAAGGGGCCGATGCTGGTGGTCGCCTCGGGGGCGACTCCCCCGACGACCGTGCTGGAGTCGCCGTCCACGGCCCCGGCGATGGCCATCCCGGCCAGGGTGGCGAGGGTCAGCGCGCCGGCGGCGACGCCGGTGAGTGCCTTGCCCCGGGTGCCGGTGCGGGCGGCCCGGCGTATCAGCGTCTCCCGGACGACGACGGCCGGCGCCGCCCCGGCCGCCGCTCCCCCGCCCGAGGACGGCAGCGCCGCCGGGCCCGAGGCCGGTGACCCTCCGGCGGAGGAGTCCAGTGCCGAGGACCCGCCGCCCAGGGCGGTGTGCGCCAGCGAGGTGCCACCGGCCGCGCCGCCGGCGCCGGCGCCGGGCAGCAGCAGCGCGAGCAGGGCGACCAGCGCCGTCAGGTCGAGCCGCCCCTTCTCCTCCCACCCCGGTCCGTACCCGGCCGCCGCGACCGCCTCCAGCTCCGCCAGCAGCGCGGTCGCGCTGTCGGGGCGCTCCCCGGGGTCCTTGGCGAGGCCGGAGAGGATCAGCGGCCGCACCGGGTCCGGCGTCAGCTCGGCCGGGATCGGGGCCTCGGTGTGCTGGACCGCGAGTTCGGCGAAGGTCGTGCCGCCGTAGGGGCGGGCGCCGGTCAGGCACTCGAAGAAGGTGACGGTCGCGGCGTAGACGTCGCCCGCCGGGGAGGCGGGGCGGCCGGCCCACTGCTCGGGGGCATGTAGGCGGGGGTGCCGGAGACGTCCCGCTCGTCCCCGCTCGGCACCGCGATCCCGAAGTCCACCAGCTTGGACGTCCCGGCGGTGTCCACCAGGACGTTGGCGGGCTTGTAGTCCCGGTGCACCACCCCGGCGCCGTGCGCGGCGGCCAGACCGAGCAGCGAGCCCTTCAGCACCACCAGGGCCGCCTCGGGGGTGGTGGCGCCCTCCGCGCGGAGCAGATCGCGCAGGGCGATGCCGTCCACCAGCTCCATCACGATGGCCGCGCCGCGCTCGCCCTCGACGTACTCGTAGAGCCGGGTGACGTGCGGGGAGTCGAGTCCGGCCAGGACTTCGGCCTCGGCCCGGAGCGTGGCGGTGCCGGCCGCGCTGTGCAGGTACTTGACCGCCACCGGCGTACCGGTCGCCCGGTGCCGGGCGAGCACCACCCGGCCGCTCGCGCCGGCGCCGAGCTCGCGCTCGTGGAGGTATTCGGGGAGTTCCCAGGGCCGCTCGTCGGCGGGCTCCGGGGTGGTCCCCGCGGTGGGGGTCGTACGGCCCCCGGCCGGTCTGTGCTCCTGCTGCTTCCGGTCGTCCATCGCTTCGTGCTCTCCCCGTCCACGGCCCGCTCGGCTCTGCGGCGACGCACCTTACGGCACCGCCGGCGCTGGCTGGGACGCGGCCGGTGAACAGCGGGTTCCGGGCCCGCGGCAGCCGTGGATCACGATTCGGGTGCTTCGCACACCGAGCCAATCGTCCCTGCGTGCGAACGGGCGCGCGGGGGCGCGTACGGGTGTGCGGCGGGGCGCGTTCAGTCGAGCAGCAGGGTGGTGCCCGGGGGCAGTCCGCCGGTGCGGGCCGCGTCGCGCAGGTGCGCCAGCAGGGTCGCCCGCAGCGCCTCCGCCGCCCGGGTCGGCGGCACCTCGTGGCCGTGCGCGACGGCGATGGTGCGGCCGAGGCCCGGACCGGCGAAGTGGGCCACGGCGAGACCCGAGCGGTCGGCGACCATCCCGGGCAGCACGGCGGGCCCGAGCCCGGCCCGGACGAAGCCCAGCACCGCGTCCATCTCCCCGCCCTCCACCGCGAACTCGGGCTCGAAGCCCGCCGCCCGGCAGGCCGTCAGCGTCGCCTCCCGCAGGTCGTAGCCCTCCCGGAACATCACCAGCGGCCGCTTGCGGAGCTCGGCCACCCGGACCGTGCGGCGGGTCCCCGGTTCGGCGGTCACCAGCACCAGTTCCTCGTGCAGCAGCTCGGTGACGGCCAGGGCCGGGACGGCCGCGCCGCTCGGCGGGGTGATGACCAGCGCGAGGTCCAGCTCCCCGGCCGCCAGGGAGCGCACCAGGTCGCGCGAGCCGCCCTCCCGCACCACCAGCGCCACCCCCGGGTACCGGTCGCGGAACACCCGCAGGACGTCCGGCACCAGGCTGGTGCACAGGCTCGGCGGCGCCCCCAGCCGTACCCGGCCGCGACGCAGCTGGACGGTCTCCTGCACGGCGAGCCGAGCGCTCTCGGTGTCGGCGAGGATGCGCCGGGCGAGCGGCAGCAGGGCGTCCCCGGCATCGGTGAGGGCGATGTTGCCCCGGGTGCGGTGGAACAGCTCGGCGCCCAACTCACGTTCCAGGGCGCGGATCTGTTGCGAGAGGGACGGCTGGGCGACGTGTTCCGCCTCGGCCGCGCGGGTGAAGTGGCGGGTCTCGGCGACGGCGAGGAAGTACCGGAGCTGCTGGAGTTGCACAGCTCCCAGCATAGGCACGGCCTATCGTCGTGAGCCGCATCATGTCTTGGACTCACCCTGACCGCCGTCCCTACCGTTGATGCCATGACAACCGCGTCCCGGACGGCCCGGCATCCGTCCACCCTGGCGACCCTCTGGCGGTCGACCGTCGGCAAGAAGGCGGTCATGGCCGTCAGCGGACTGGCGATGCTGCTGTACCTGGTCGCGCACATGCTGGGCAACCTCAAGGTCTTCTTCGGCCCGGACGACATCAACGGCTACGCGGCCTGGCTGCGTACGATCGGGCAGCCGTTCCTCGGTCACGAGTGGTTCCTGTGGATCGCCCGGGTGGGCCTGCTGGCCGCCGTCGTGCTGCACGGCGTGGCCGCGTTCCAGCTGAGCCGGCGGGACCTCGCCGCCCGGCCGGGCAAGTACGCCCACCAGCGGCGGCGGGCGAGCTACGCGACCCGGACGATGCGCTGGGGCGGGGTGATCCTGGCGCTGTTCATCGTCTGGCACATCCTCGACCTGACCACGCTCACCGTGAACCCCGCCGCCGAGCACGGCAGGCCGTACCAGAACATCGTGGCCTCCTTCGGCAACTGGTACTCCTGCGTGATCTACATCGTGGCGATGCTCGCCGTCGGCCTGCACGTCCGGCACGGGTTCTGGAGCGCCGCGCAGACCCTCGGCGCCAACAACGCCCGCCGGGACCGGGCGCTGAAGCTGACCGCCAACGGGCTGGCGCTGCTGCTGACCGCCGGCTTCCTGTCCGTCCCCGTCGCCGTGATGACCGGAGTGGTGAAGTGAACGCGTCCCCGGAGCGAAACGTGTACCCGGACTACACCGTCGGCGAGCCGGTCGCCGACACCCGCTCCCCGCAGGGGCCGATCGAACAGCGCTGGGACCAGCGGCGGTTCGAGGCCAAGCTGGTCAATCCGGCGAACCGCCGCAAGCACACCGTGATCGTGGTCGGCACCGGCCTGGCGGGCGGCGCGGCCGGCGCCACCCTCGCCGAACAGGGCTACCACGTGGTGCAGTTCTGCTTCCAGGACTCGCCCCGGCGGGCCCACTCGATCGCCGCCCAGGGCGGCATCAACGCCGCCAAGAACTACCGCAACGACGGCGACTCCGTCCGCCGGCTGTTCTACGACACCGTCAAGGGCGGCGACTTCCGCGCCCGCGAGTCCAATGTGCACCGGCTGGCCCAGGTGTCGGTGGAGATCATCGACCAGTGCGTGGCCCAGGGCGTGCCGTTCGCCCGCGAGTACGGCGGCCTGCTGGACACCCGCTCGTTCGGCGGCGTCCAGGTCTCCCGGACCTTCTACGCGCGCGGCCAGACCGGCCAGCAGCTGCTGCTCGGCGCCTACCAGGCGCTGTCCCGGCAGATCGCGGCCGGCAACGTGGAGCTGCACGCCCGCACCGAGATGCTCGACCTGCTGGTGGTCGACGGCCGGGCGCGCGGGATCGTCGCGCGCGACCTGGTCACCGGCGAGGTCTCCACCTACACCGCCGACGCCGTGGTGCTCGCCTCCGGCGGCTACGGCAACGTCTTCTACCTCTCCACCAACGCCAAGAACTCCAACGCCACCGCGATCTGGCGGGCGCACCGGCGCGGCGCGTACTTCGCCAACCCGTGCTTCACCCAGATCCACCCGACCTGCATCCCGCGCTCCGGCGACCACCAGTCCAAGCTGACGCTGATGAGCGAGTCGCTGCGCAACGACGGGCGGATCTGGGTGCCGAAGGCCAAGGGCGACACCCGGCCGCCGGCCGAGATCCCGGAGCAGGAGCGGGACTACTACCTGGAGCGGATCTACCCGGCCTTCGGCAACCTGGTGCCGCGCGACATCGCCTCCCGGGCCGCCAAGAACGTCTGCGACGAGGGCCGCGGCGTGGGGCCCGGCGGGCAGGGCGTCTACCTGGACTTCGCCGACGCGGTCCGCCGGCTGGGCCGGGACGCGGTGGAGGCCAAGTACGGCAACCTGTTCGAGATGTACGAGCGGATCACCGCCGAGGACCCGTACCGGGTGCCGATGCGGATCTACCCGGCGATCCACTACACGATGGGCGGACTCTGGGTCGACTACGACCTGCAGACCACCGTGCCGGGCCTGTTCGCGATCGGCGAGGCCAACTTCTCCGACCACGGAGCCAACCGGCTCGGCGCGAGCGCGCTGATGCAGGGCCTCGCGGACGGCTACTTCGTGCTGCCGCCGGTGCTCAACGACTACCTGGCCCGCGAGCAGCTGCCCGCCGTCCCGGCCGACCACGAGGAGATCGCCTCGGTCGAGGCCGAGGTCGCCGACCGGCTGAACCTGATCCTCGCGGTGGACGGCGACCGCACGCCCGACTCCTTCCACCGCGAGCTCGGCGAACTGCTCTGGGACGAGTGCGGGATGGCCCGCGACGAGGCCGGACTGCGCCGGGCGCTGGAGCGGATCCCCGCGCTGCGCGACGAGTTCTGGCGCCGGATCAAGGTGCCCGGAAGCGGTCAGGAGCTCAACCAGGCGCTGGAGAAGGCCAACCGGCTGGTCGACTACTTCGAGCTGGCCGAGCTGATGTGCCTGGACGCGCTGCACCGCGCGGAGTCCTGCGGCGGCCACTTCCGCACCGAGAGCCAGACCCCGGAGGGCGAGGCGGCCCGCCGGGACGAGGAGTTCTCCTACGCCGCCGCCTGGGAGTTCACCGGCACCGGCCGGGCGCCCGTGCTGCACCGGGAGCACCTCGACTTCGAGTACGTCCACCCCACCCAGCGGAGCTACGCGTGAACCTCACCCTCAGGATCTGGCGCCAGGCGGGCCCCGACACGCCCGGCTCGATGACCACCTACCAGGTCGGCGGGATCAGCCCCGACATGTCCTTCCTGGAGATGCTGGACACCCTCAACGAGGAGCTGATCCTGCGCGGCGACGCACCCGTCGCCTTCGACCACGACTGCCGCGAGGGGATCTGCGGCGCCTGCGGCATGGTCATCAACGGCCGGGCGCACGGCCCCGAGCGCACCACCACCTGCCAGTTGCACATGCGGCACTTCGAGGACGGCGACACCATCGACGTCGAACCGTGGCGGGCGGCGGCGTTCCCGGTGGTCAAGGACCTGGTGGTGGACCGGTCCGCCTTCGACCGGATCATCGGCGCCGGCGGGTACATCACCGCCCCGACCGGCAGCGCGCCCGACGCCCACGCCACGCCCGTTCCCAAGGAGGCCGCCGACACCGCGTTCGAGCACGCCGAGTGCATCGGCTGCGGGGCGTGCGTGGCGGCCTGCCCGAACGGTTCGGCGATGCTGTTCACCTCCGCCAAGGTGGTCCACCTGAACGTGCTGCCGCAGGGCGCGCCCGAACGCGCCTCCCGGGTGATGAACATGGTGGAGGCGATGGACGCCGAGGGCTTCGGCGGCTGCACCAACACCGGTGAGTGCGCGACGGCGTGCCCCAAGGGCATCCCGCTGCCGAGCATCGCCGCGATGAACCGCGAGTTCCTGCGCGGTTCGCTGCGCGGGGGTCGCTGACTCCCGGGCCGGTCCGCGAGGCCGGCCCGTCAAGGCCGAAGCGGGGCGCGCGTGGTGCTCGTGCGCGCCCCGCTTCTTCGACCGTTCGTCAGGATCGTTACTGGCTCCTCGGATTTCGCGCTACCGTGGTCCCCGCGCCGAGGAGGAATGCATATGCCCGAGGTTCAGTCCTGCTCCGGGTGCGGCGGGTCCGGGGGGACCCAGAAGACCGAAGCCACGGTCGAACTGGACGAGGAAGGGAGCATGGTGCCGAAGATCCACACTTTCTGGTCGCCATGCGGTCGGTGCCACGGATCCGGGACGGTGATCGTCGGATGAGGCTGGTCTTCGAATGCGTCGAGTGCGGTAGCCACTACCTGCCGCCGGAGGCGATGGTGTACCCCGACGGGCCGGCCTCGCCGGTCTGGTGCACCCACTGCCAGACGGCGAAGCGGGCGGCGGGGGTCCGGGAGGACCCGCTGCTGGCACGGGTCGCCCTGGCCACGGCCAAGGCCGCGCGGGCCGGGAACGCCCGTACCGGTGGCACCCCGGAGGAGACGGCGGGCGGGCGGCCGGACGTCCGGCCGTCGCGGCCGCCGGTGTCGCGGCGGGCCCGCTCCGGGCCGGGTGCGGTGCGCGGCAAGCTCGGGTAGCGGGCACCGCCGCCGGCCGAAGAGCGAGGACCGAGCGAGGGCCGAGCAAGGACCAGCGGCAGGGCCGTCGACCGGGGCTCAGAACAGCGCCTCCTGGGTGTCCGGAGGCTCGGGCCGCGCCCTGGGCACCAGTACCAGCCCGGACGGCGGGCGGCCGGGCGCCGGGACGAGCGTCCAGCCGGTCAGCAGACGGGTGTCCAGGAGCAGCGGCGGACCGCCGTCCGGCCGGTCGAGCAGCAGGTGCCGGCCGATCGGCGCGCGCAGCCGCCCGGCCACGACCGCGCCGTCCGCCAGGCCCTCGACCGCGTGGTAGGCGTCGGGGGCGCCGCCGGTCAGGCCGAACAGCCCGACCTGGTCGACCACCGGGTGGCCGGGCAGCAGTTCCACGTCGTGGCCGTGCAGCAGCTCGTGCGCACGGGCCCGGGCGTCGGTCAGCACGGCCCGGCGGTGGGCGGCGTCGCCGTGCTGCCACCAGTGCTCCACCTTGGCCCGGACCTTGAACCGCTCGCGGGCCAATCCGGCGGCGGAGACGGTGAGTTCGGCCCGGCGGACGGCGGGCAGCGCCCCCCGGGCGGCGAAGGTCCAGGCCAGCGCGCCCTGTTCGAGCAGTCGGCTGGTGCCGCGCTGCTCGGCGGTCAGGCCGACCTTCAGCAGGCCCTCGCCGAACCAGGCGAGATAGAGCCGGTAGGTGCGGCCGTCGTCGAGGATCTGGTCCCGGGCCAGCGCCAGGCCCCGGTCCACGCTCTGGCAGGGCGGGCACTGCACGGCGCCGCCGTCCGGCGCGATCCCGGCCCGGTGCGGGCAGGGCGTGCGCTCGTCCCGCCCGGCCAGCAGCGCCCCGATGCAGCGGCGCGGCCCGCCCAGCCGCCAGCCGACCTCGGCACCGGGCACCACCTCGCGCTCGTGGGTGCGGCGGCCGTGGACGGCGCTGAGCACCGCCCGGCCGTCCCGCCACGCCAGCCCGGTGGAGACCCACCCGTCCGTCCCGCTCACCCGTTACCTCGCCCGTGCCGCCCGAGCTGTCGAGGCTACCCGGTGGCACCGACAGCGACCCGCCCCGGCCGCTCGACCGGCCCCGGGCGGCCGGATAGCGTCACGGCATGATCACCACCGACGCCGCGACCGGGCCCGTCCCGCCCGGCCCCGTGACCCCCGACGACCTGGCCCTCGTGCTGCGGCTCGCCGCCGACACCCTGCGCTCCGCCCCCGCCGGCACCGACTGGTCCCGGCCGGCCGGCGGCGTCGACTGGGACTGCTGGAGCACCGTCGAACACCTGGCGGACGACCTGCTGGCCTACGCGGCCCAGCTCGGCCCGGACGAGCCGCCGCGCGACCGCTACGTGCCCTTCGTCGCCCGGCGCCCGTTCCCCGGCGGGCCGAACAACTTCGTGTTCGCCGAACGGGAGGACGGACCGGCCGCACTGCTGGAGGTGCTGGCCGCGAGCGGCGGACTGATGGTCTCGATCGCCCGCACCAGGGGGCCGGAGGTCCGGGCCTTCCACCCCTGGGGGCTGGCCGACCCGGCCGGGTTCGTCGCGATGAGCCTGGTGGAGGCCCTGGTGCACCTGCACGACGTGGCCGAGGGACTCGGCCTGCCCTGGGAGCCGCCGGCCGAGGTCTGCGCCCGCACCCTGTCCCGGCTGTTCCCGGACGTCCGCCCCGACCCGGCCGGTGCCTGGCCGACCCTGCTGTGGGCGACCGGCCGCCGCACCCTCCCCGGCCGCCCGCGCCGCACCGGGTGGCGCTGGTACGCGGACGTGCCCGGCACGGCCTGACGCCCGCTCATCTCCTCCCGGCGCCGCTCACCCCGGCCGACACCGCAGGTCGCAGGCCCTTTGCGCGCTCCCCCGGTGCACGTTCTATTGTGGCGGGCGCGGGCGGTGGCGCGGCCGGGAGGCGGGCGCCGGGCCGGAGCGGCGCGGAGCGAAGGGGTGGACGTGGCGGGGCGGCGGAACAACGGGGTGCTGGCGGTCTGGGCGGAGGCGCAGCGGCAGGAGCAGCGCCGGGAGGAGGCGCGCTGGCGCGCCCAGGCCGCCGAGCAGCGCCGGTGGGAGCGCGAGCAGCGCGAGGCGCAGAAGGCGGCGGCCCGCACCGAGCGGGAGGCACAGCGGGCGTACCAGCAGTCCCGGGAGGCCGAGGCCGCCCGGCGGACGGCCGAACTCGACGGCCGGGTGGAGGAGTTGCGGGGTCTGCTGACGGCCGGTCTGGACCGTCCGGCGTTCCGGGCGCAGAGCCTGCTGGCCCCGCGCCCGGTGCCGCCGTTCGAGCCGGGACGGCTGGGCGAGCCGGTGCCGATGCCGGACCAGGCGCACTACCAGGTACCGCCGCCGGACCAGGCGCAGGCCCGGAACCCGGGGGTGCGGCAGCAGTACGAGCAGTACGTGGCGCAGGCGCGGGCCCGGTTCGAGCACGACTGGTACGCGGCGCAGGCCGCCGAGGCGGAGCGGCGGCGGCGGCTGGGCGAGTACCACGGGCAGTACCTGGAGTGGGTGGCCCGGTTCCGCCGCGAGGACGAGGAGCGCGCCGCCCGGACCGAGGAGTCGCTGCGCCGGCTGCGGTCCGGCGAGGCGGAGGCGGTGCAGGAGTACTTCTCCGCCGTGCTGTACGCCTCGGCGGGCTGGCCGGAGGGCTTCCCGCACCGGCTGGTGGCGGCCTGGGAGGCGAGCAGCCGCCAGCTGGTGGTGAACTGGGAGCTGCCCGGCCCGGACGTGGTCCCGGCGACCGGCCGGGTGCGGTACGTGAGGACGGACGACCGGGAGGCCGAGGTGGCCCGCCCGGCGACCGAGCGCAAGGCGCTCTACCGGGAGGTGCTGGCGCAGAGCGCGCTGCGGGTGGTCACCGAGCTGTACCGGGCGGACGGGGACGGGCTGCTGGCCTCGGTGGTGCTGAACGGCTTCGTCCGCGGCATCGACCCGGCGACCGGCCGGGAGGCGGAGCGCTTCCTGACCACGGTGACGGTCGACCGGGCCGAGTTCGCCGGTCTCACGCTGGACCGGGTGGCGGCGGTGGAGTGCTTCCAGGGGCTGGGCGGGGTGCTGTCCGCGCGTCCCGAGCGGCTGGACGAGGTGCGCCCGGACCGGTTGCCGGAGACGGTCGGCGGCAGTGTGGCCGGGCAGGGCGGCGAGGACGACCCCGACCTCTTCGAGATGGATCCGATCGAGTTCGAGGAGCTGATCGCGGAGCTGTTCCGGCTGCGCGGTTTCCGGGTGATGACCACGGCCCGCAGCGGGGACGCCGGGGTGGACGTGGTCGCCGAGGACCTCGATCCGGTGACCGGCGGACGGATCGTCATCCAGGCCAAGCGCTACCGTTCGACGGTCTCCCCCACGGCGGTGCGCGACCTCGACTCGACGGTCCGGCACCACGGTGCGATCAAGGGGATCCTGGTGACCACGGCCGGGTTCGGACCGGGTTCGTACGAGTACATCCGCAACAAGCCGCTGACGCTGGTGAGTGGTCCCGAGCTGGTGGAGCTGCTGGCCGAGCAGGGCCTGCGCGGCCGGCTCGGGGAGCGGACCGCGGGCGGCGGCGCGAGCAGGAACGGGGGGAACAGCTCGGGCGGTGACGGGAACGGCGGCCCCACGGCCGACGGAGCCACGGCCGACGGAGCCGCGGCGGGCACCACGGGCGCGACCAGCACCGTGACCCTCTCCTGGGGCAGCCGCACGGCCGGCGGCGACCCGGTCGAACTGGACGTCTCGGCGTTCCTCTGCGCGAGCGGGCGGGTGCTGGACGACGAGCACTTCGTGTTCTTCAACAATCCGCAGGACCCGGACGGCGCCGTCCGGCTGCACCCCACCCGCTCGGTGCCGGGCGAGCCGCTCCGCCGGGCCGAACTCACGTTGGACACCGCCCGGCTGGCCCCGGCGGTGGACGAGGTGGTGGTGGCGGTGTCCACCGAGGAGGAGGAGTCGCCGGCCCTGCCGCTCGGCTACGTGCACGGTCTGGCCCTGACCGGCGCGTTCGGTCCGGACGCGGAAGGCCCGGCGCACTGGGCGGCGGCCACCGGCGGGGTGCCGGAGAGCGCGATGGTCGTCGGCTCCTTCCAACGGCACGGCGGCGGCTGGCGGTTCACGCCGGGCGGGACACCGGTGCCGGGCGGTCTGGCCGGTCTCGCGGTGCGCTGGGGCGTCGCGGTCGAGTAGCCGCGGCCGGGGCGGCCCCTGCCACCGGGGCCGGGCCGCTCCTGCGACCGGCAGAGGAGCCGCTGTCATACCCGAGGAGGAGAGGAGCCCCCGCCGGACCGCCGGGTCGGCGGGGGGAGCCCGTACCCGGGAGCGACCTTCCGGGCGCGGGCCGATTGCGAGAATGGACAGGAAGACGATCATCCGATTCTGCTTCCGCCTTGCCTCGCACTCCCCTCGCATTCCCCAGGAGACGCTCGTGACGATGTCCGCAACCGCCGTCCGCACCGGCCGGGCGGCCGCCCGCGCCACCGGCCTGAACAAGGTCTACGGGGAGGGCGAGACCCGCGTGGTCGCCCTCGACAACGTCAGCGTCACCTTCCCCCAGGGCGAGTTCACCGCGATCATGGGCCCCTCCGGCTCCGGCAAGTCCACCCTCATGCACTGCATGGCCGGCCTCGACACCGTCAGCTCCGGCTCCTCCACCATCGGCGACACCGAACTCGTCGGCCTCAAGGACAAGCAGCTCACCCAGCTGCGCCGCGACCACATCGGCTTCGTCTTCCAGGCCTTCAACCTCCTCCCCACCCTCACCGCCCTCGAGAACATCACCCTCCCCATGGACATCGCCGGCCGCAAGGCCGACAAGCAGTGGCTCGACCGCGTCGTCGAGACCGTCGGACTCTCCGGCCGCCTCTCCCACCGCCCCAGCCAGCTCTCCGGCGGCCAGCAGCAGCGCGTCGCCTGCGCCCGCGCCCTCGCCGGCAAGCCCGACATCGTCTTCGCCGACGAACCCACCGGCAACCTCGACTCCCGCTCCGGCGCCGAGATCCTCTCCTTCCTGCGCAACTCCGTCCGCGAACTCGGCCAGACCGTCGTCATGGTCACCCACGACCCCGTCGCCGCCGCCTACGCCGACCGCGTCGTCTTCCTCGCCGACGGCCGCATCGTCGACGAACTCACCAACCCCACCGCCGACACCGTCCTGGACCGCATGCGCCGCTTCGACGCCAAGGGCCGCACCAGCTGACCCGGCGCACCAGCCGAGCGCGCGACCCGATCCCGAACCGGCCGATCCCCGACCTCCAGGACTGACACCACCCCATGTACCGCACCGCACTGCGCAACGTGCTGGCCCACAAGGCCCGACTGCTGATGACGACGCTCGCCGTCCTCCTCGGCACCGCCTTCGTGGCCGGCACCCTCGTCTTCACCGACACCCTGGGCGATGCCTGGCGTTCCCAGAGCGCCAAGAGCTACGCCGACATCGCCGTCACGGTCGGCGACAGCGATGCCATCAGCAAGGGGTACGACCGGGGCGACCGGGATCCCGGCGCGCCCACCCTCACCGAGGACACCCGCAAGGCCATCGCCGCGCTGCCCGGCGCGGCCGAGGCCCGCGGCGTGGTCAGCGGCTTCGCGGGGATAGCCGACCGCAAGGGCGCGCTGATCGGCGACGGCTTCTCCACCACCGGCACCAACTACGTCCCCGGCGCGGACGGCAACGACCCGCGCTACCCGCTCCACGACGGGCGCGGCCCGCGCACCTCCGGCGAGATCGCCCTCGACGCGAAGACCGCCGAGAAGGGCGGCTACAAGGTCGGCGACACCGTCCGCGTCGCCGTCAACGGCCCGGTCATGGAGCTGAAGCTCACCGGCACCCTGGGCACCAACGACCCCCGGATCGTCTCCGGCGGCTCGCTGGCCGCCTTCGACACCGCCACCGCTCAGCAGCTCTACCTCAGCCCCGGCCAGTACGCCGAGATCGACGTCAAGGGCAAGCCCGGAGCGGACGACACCGCCCTGCTCACCGCCGTCCGGCAGACCGTGCCCGCGTCCGACAGCATCGAGGCCAACACCGGCCGCCACCTGGCGGCCGAGCAGGAGCGGATGATCGACGAGGGCACCAAGGGCATGTCCACCGTGCTGCTGGTCTTCGCCGGGATCTCGCTCTTCGTCGGCATCTTCATCATCGCCAACACCTTCACCATGCTGATCGCCCAGCGCACCAAGGAGCTGGCCCTGCTCCGCGCCGTCGGCGCCAGCCGCAAGCAGATCACCCTCTCGGTGCTGGCCGAGGCGCTGCTGGTCGGCCTGGCCGCCTCGATCGGCGGTCTGCTCGCCGGTGTCGGCATCGCCTCCGGGCTCAAGGCCCTGCTCAACGGACCCTGGGGCGCCAACCTGCCGGACGGCCCGCTGGTGATCGCCCCGTCCACGGTGATCGCCTCGCTCGTCGTCGGTGTCGTGGTCACCGTGCTGGCCGCCCTGCTGCCCTCGCTGCGCGCCTCCCGGATCGCCCCGGTCGCCGCGATGAGCTCGGCCGAGCAGCCGGCCACCCAGAAGTCCCTGCTGGTGCGGAACATCATCGGTCTGTTCTTCGCCGCGATCGGCACCGGCGGACTGCTGGCCGGCGCGGCCGCCAAGTCGGTCAACCTGGTCGGCCTCTCCTCGGCCGCGCTGATGGTCGGTGTCTTCGTCCTCACCCCGCTGCTGTCGCGGCCGGTGATCGCGCTGTTCGCGCCTGCTCTGCGCAAGCTGTACGGCACGCCCGGCAAGCTGGCCCGGGAGAACGCGGTGCGCAACCCGCGCCGCACCGCCGCCACCGCCTCCGCCCTCACCATCGGCGTGACCCTGATCACCGCGCTGACCGTGGTCGGCGCCTCGGTGAACAAGGCCGCGGACGACTCCTCCGCGAGCGACCTCAAGGCCGACTACGTCGTCGCCATGAAGAACTCCTCCGTGCTCGCGCCCGAGGTCGCCGCCCAGATCGCCAAGATCCCCGGGGTCACCGCGATGAGCACCGAGCGCACGGTGAAGGTGCGGTCCGCCACCGACGCCGAGGACCGCTCGCTGCTCACCGCCGTGGACGCCGCGGCCTTCGGCCGCCTGGTCGACGTCAGGGTCACCGAGGGATCGGCCGACGCGCTCGAGCAGGGCCGGCTGATCAGCAGCGTCGGCTACGCGAAGAACCAGGGGCTCACGGTCGGCTCGACGCTCGACGTCACCTACCCGGACGGCAGCCGCGGCAGCCTCACCGTCGGCGCCCTGGCCGAGGGCAGCAACCTGGTGGCCGGGCTGATCGCCCCCGCCCACGTGGTCGCCCCGCACGCCGACCCCACGGTCGGCCTGGAGAAGGTGCTGGTCAAGGGATCCGCGGGCGCCACTCCCGAGCTGAAGCAGGCGCTGCGCGACGCCACCGGCAGCAACCCGCTGATCAGCGTGGACGGTCAGAAGGACATCAGGGCCGAGAACCAGCGGGCCGTCACCGCCGTGCTGAACGTCATGTACGGGCTGCTGGGCATGTCCGTCGTCGTCGCCGTCCTCGGCGTGGTGAACACCATGGCGATGTCGGTGTTCGAGCGTCGCCGGGAGATCGGCATGCTGCGGGCGATCGGCCTGGACCGGCGCGGGATCGGCCGGATGGTCCGGCTGGAGTCGCTGATGATCGCACTGTTCGGCGGGGTGGTCGGCGTACTGCTCGGGATCGTCACCGCCTGGGCGGCGACCCGGACGATCGCCGGGGTGTTCAAGAACATCACCGTGGTGGTGCCGCCGGTGCAGATCGGGCTGTTCCTGGTCGCCGCCGCGGTGATCGGCCTGCTGGCCGCCCTCTGGCCGGCCCGCCGGGCCGCCCGGACGGACATCCTGGGCGCGATCAAGAGCGAGTAGCCGCCGCCCCGGGAGCGACCGGGACGCAGGGAACGACGACGCCCGCCGGGACTCCTCTCCGGCGGGCGTCGCGCTGTCTGCGGGTGTCGGGAGCCCTGGGGCGCCCGGGGCAAACGTTTCCTCAGCAGCCGTTGAGGATCGAGGAGAGCGCGCTCTTCTCCGCGCTGTCGACCGAGAGGCCGTAGTAGTACTTCACCTGCACCCAGGCACGGGCGTAGGTGCAGCGGTAGGAGGTCTGCGGCAGCCAGTGGGCCGGGTCCTGGTCGCCCTTGGAGCGGTTGGAGCTCGCGGAGACGGCGATCAGCTGCGGGCGGACCAGATCGTTGGCGAGGGCCTGGCGCTGGGCGGTGGTCCAGGCCCAGGCGCCGGAGCGCCAGGCCTCGGCCAGCGGCACCAGGTGGTCGATGTCGAAGCTCGACGCGCTGGTGGTGGTGACGTTGTCGTAGGCCGAGACCCAGCTGCCGCTGACGGAGGCGCAGGCGGAGTCGGTGACGACGTTGCTGCCGTCGCGCTTGAGAACCGTCTCCCGGGTGTTGCAGGTGCCGGAGATGGTGATCCAGTGCGGGAAGAGCGCGCGGTCGTAGGTGGAGTCGTGGGACTCCGCGGCCACCGTGACGGCGGCGAGGTAGCCGCGGGCGGTGGCGGCCGAGACCGGGGTCGGCAGGGCGGCCCGGGCGGTGCCGGCACCGGTCAGCAGGGTGGTGAGGGCGAGCAGCAGGGCGCCGAAGGCGGCGGCCAGGACGCGGCCGGGCACACGTATCGCGGACATGCCGAAGTACTCCTGGGTCGAGGAGGGCAGGGGAAAGCCCCCGGGCGGGAACCGGCCCGGGCTGTCGACCAGCATGTCGCCCCAGGGGTTTACGCGGGTAGATCCGAGAGGTGAATTTTTTGACCGGATGTCAGGTACACAAACCGTCAGGACACTACCGACCCGCTGCCCTCGGCCCGGGAACGCCGACGCCCCGCCCGGGTTGCCGGGCGGGGCGTGGTGAGGGTGGCGTGGGTGCGCCGGGTGGCGCGGGCCGGTGGTGTCAGGCGGTGGGGCGGGCCTCGGTGCTGCCGGTCGTGCCGGTGCTGCCGGTGGTGCCGGTGGGCTCGGGGGTGCCGGGCTTGGCGGGGCCGCCGAGGACACCGAAGAAGTAGGCCAGCGTCGGCGCCAGGTAGGCGAGCCAGACCACCAGCTGGAACACCGTGGGGTCGGGCTGGAAGTT
Source organism: Streptomyces sp. TLI_053 (assembly GCF_900105395.1). Classification (NCBI taxonomy): domain Bacteria; kingdom Bacillati; phylum Actinomycetota; class Actinomycetes; order Kitasatosporales; family Streptomycetaceae; genus Streptomyces; species Streptomyces sp. TLI_053. The sequence goes on along the minus strand of NZ_LT629775.1, from coordinate 8,413,950 downwards.
GAAGACGCCCTTGAGGAGGGTGCCGTACCAGCTGTCCTTGGGGACGGTGGTGGAGATGTCGAAGGCGGTGGTGTGCAGGCCGGGCAGCCAGCCGGCCTCCTGGAGGTCGTGGACGCCGTAGGCGAGGACGCCGGCGGCGACGACGACGAGCATGGCGCCGGTCCAGGTGAAGAACTTGGCGAGGTTGATCTTCAGGGCGCCGCGGTAGAACAGCCAGCCGAGGAAGGCGGCGGTGAGCAGGCCGAGGGCGGCGCCGATGATCGGGTTGTAGCCGTCCTCGGTGGCCTGGACGGCGGTCCAGATGAACAGGGCGGTCTCCAGGCCCTCGCGGCCGACGGCGAGGAAGGCGGTGGCGACCAGTGCGCCGGTGCCCATCGCGAGGGCGGCGTCGAGTTTGCCCTGGAGTTCGCTCCTGAGGTGGCGCGCGGTGCGGCGCATCCAGAAGACCATCCAGGTGACCAGGCCGACGGAGATGATCGACAGTGAGCCGCCGAGGGCCTCCTGGGCCTCGAAGGACAGTTGCGAGGAGCCGAACTGCAGCACCGCGCCGAAGGCCATCGAGAGCAGCACGGCGGCGCCGACGCCGGTCCACACCGGCGGGAGCTTCTCCCGGCGGCCGGTCTTGACCAGGTAGGCGATGAGGATGCAGACGACCAGGCTGGCTTCGAGTCCTTCGCGCAGGCCGATCAGATAGTTGGCGAACACGCCGGCTCCCTGGGGGTGAGGAGGTGGTACGGGCGGAACGGGCGGGAGGTCAGCCGAAGAGGACCTGGCCCCACCACTCGCCGGGCTTGCGGACGCCCGCGGGGCAGGCGAAGTGGGCCGAACCGACGTGCTGGATGTACTCGTTCAGCGCGTCGGAGGCCGCGAGCCGCTGCTGCAGCGGGACGAACGCCTTGCGGGTGTCCCGCTGGTAGGCCAGGAAGAACAGGCCCGCGTCCAGCCGGCCGAGGCCGTCGGTGCCGTCGGTGAAGGAGAAGCCGCGGCGCAGGATCATCAGCCCGTCGTTGGACTCCGGGTGGGCCAGCCGGACGTGGGCGTCGGCGGGCATCGCCTTGAGGTCCGGGGCGTCGTGCTCCTTGGTCCTCCCGTACGCGGCGCCCTCGCCCTTGGTGCGGCCGAAGACGTCCTCCTGCTCCTTGAGCGAGGTGCGGTCCCAGGTCTCGATGTGCATCCGGATCCGGCGGGCCACCAGGTAGGAGCCGCCGGTCATCCAGTCCGGGCCCTCGCCGGGCGCGGCCCAGACGTGCTCGGCGAGCTTCACGGTGTCGGTGCCGGCGATGTTGTGGGTGCCGTCCTTGAACCCCATCATGTTGCGCGGGGTCTGCGCGTCCGGGGTGGTGGACGAGGTCTTGCCGAAACCCAGCTGCGACCAGCGGATGTTGACGGTTCCCATGCCGATCCGGGCCAGGTTGCGGATCGCGTGGACGGCCACCTGCGGGTCGTCGGCGCAGGCCTGGATGCACAGGTCGCCGCCGCTGCGCTGCGGGTCGAGGTTGTCGCCCTTGAACTTCGGCAGGTCGATCAGGGCCTCGGGCCGCCTGGCCTTGAGGCCGAAGCGGTCCACGCCCTCCTTCTCGAACAGACTCGGGCCGAAGCCGATGGTGAGGGTCAGCCGGGAGGCCGGCAGACCCAGGGCCTCGCCGGTGTCGTCCGGCGGCGCCTCCGGCAGACCGCTGGCGGCGCCGCTGCCGACCTCGCGGCCGCCGGTCATCGCGGCGGCGGCCTTGGTCCACTCCTTCAGCATCCGGACCAGCGAGTCGCGGGTGGCGCTCGACGAGACGTCGAACGCGGCGAAGTGCAGCCGGTCCTGGACCGGGGTGGCGATGCCCGACTGGTGGTCGCCGAAGAACGGGATGTCCGCGGTGGCGGCGGGCGCGGCCGGGGTGTCGTCGTCGTCCTGGCGGGTCGCGGCCGCGACCGAGCCGACACCGGCGGCGCCCAGCGCGACCCCGGCACCGGCCCAGCCGATGACGGCACGGCGGCTGACCGGGGCGCGGCCGGCGGCCTCGGCGGCGGCCGGCGTCTCGTTCTGCTGCTGCTGGTTCTCGGCGTCCATGGGCGGGCGGACCCTTCTCTGTGCTGAACTCACGGATGCCGTGGCGGCCGCTGGGGCCGCCACGGCGGAGTACCGGATGTGGTGCGCGGTGCGGGATCCGGTGCGCGCGCCGCGGACGGCGGCGCGCACCGGACCGCGGTGGTTACTTGACGACCACGGCGGCGGCGAGCTTGGAGAGGGGTTCGCCGAGGGAGTTGACGGCGTCGGAGAAGGTCTTGCGCTCGGTGTCGGTGACCTTGTCGTAGGAGGTGTAGCTGCCGTCGGTCTGCTTGTACTTGGCGAGCAGGGTCTGGATGGCGGCGAACTCGGAGTCGAGGGTCTTGGCGAGTTCGGCGTCCTTCTCGGCGGCGACGGGCTTGAGCAGTTCGTAGGCCTTCTTGGCGCCCTCGACGTTGGCGGCGAAGTCGGCGAGGTCGGTGTGGCTGTAGCGGTCCTCCTCGCCGGTGACCTTGCCGGTGGCGACCTCGTCGAGCAGTTCCTTGGCGCCGTTGGCCATGCTGGTGGCGGTGATCTCGGCCTCGGGGATCTTCTTCTGCCAGTCCTTGAGGTCGGCCACCAGCTGGTCGGCGAGCTTCTTCTCGTCGTCGCCGATCTTCCCGTCCTCCCAGAGGGACTTCTCCAGCTTGTGCCAGCCGGTCCACTCCTGGCCGGGCTCCAGGCCGTCCTCGCGGGTGTCGGTCTTGGGGTCGACGTCGCCGAAGCTCTCGGCGACCGGCTCGGTGCGCTCCCAGCCGATGCGCGAGGGCGCGAAGAGGGACTTGGCCTTGTCCAGCTCGCCGGCCTTGATCGCGGCGGCGAACGCCTCGACGGCCGGGACGGTGGCGTCGGCCTGTTCCTGGGCGTACGTGCGGTAGGCGTCCACGGCGGCGGTCAGGCGGGGGTCGGTGGGGGCGGCGGAGGCGTCGCCGGTGACGGTGATCTTCTGGCGGATGCCGTCGCCGACCATGCCGGGCTTGCAGGCGACCTCGTAGGAGCCGGCCTTGATCTCGGCGGTGATGGTGGCCTTGGTGCCGGGGCCGATGTTCTCGCGCTCGGTGACGATCTTGTCACCGGCGGCGTAGACGTAGACCTCGGTGACCTTGGATCCCTTGTTGGCGATGTCGATGCTGACGTGGCCGGCCGGGAACGTGGTCCTCGAGACCTCGCAGGCGGTGTCGGTGGCGTTGACCTTGACGGCGTCGGCAGCGGCCTTGTCGTCCTTCTTCTGCGAGCAGCCGGCCAGGGCGGCGGTCGCCACGGCGAGGGTGAGCAGCGTGGCGGCGGTGGAACGACGGGCGGACATGCGGGCTCCAGCGGTCAGGACAGGGTGCTTCAGGGCAGGGTGTTTCAGGGCAGGGCTGAGCGCGGACAGGGAGCAACGACGCCGTCGGTACCCCCGTCCACTTAGCTAAGGCATACCTTAGGGATATCTTTTTTTGCCGTCCACCCCGGGGTCGGTCACGAAACGGTGCAGGTGGGACAAGGGCTCCGGCCTCCCGGTGGTCGGTCCACCGACGATTTCCGGCCACCGGCGGCTCGGTCGGAGGTGGCACGAATGGCAAAGAAGTGGTAAAGGGGCACGCACCGGTGGGTGCATGCCCCTGGGAAGGCGTTGTCCGATACCGCCGGGCTCAGCCCGTCGGGGTGCGCCGGGCGGCGGCCCTGGCGCTCCAGCGGCCGTCATGGCGGGTGATCCGGATCGGGTGGCCGAAGGTCGCGCTCACCAGCTCGGTGGTCATCACCTCGTCCACCGGGCCGGCCGCGACGGTCTCCCCGGCGCGCAGCAGCAGCGCGTGCGTGGTGGACTCCGGCAGCTCCTCCAGATGGTGGGTGACCAGGACGCTCGCCAGCTCCGGGTGCTGATGGCGGAGCAGGTCCAGACTGTCCAGCAGCAGTTCCCGGGCGGTCAGGTCGAGCCCGGTGGCGGGCTCGTCGAGCAGCAGCAGCCGCGGACTGGGCATCAGGGCCCGGGCGATCAGGGCCCGACCCCGCTCCCCCTGGGAGAGCGTCGTCCACGGGGACTCAGCGGCCGCGGTCATGCCCAGGGTCTCGATCAGCAGCTCGGCCCGTTCCAGCTCCTCCGGGGCGGGTTTGCGGTGCAGGTCCGGCTCGATCGTGTTGGTGACGCCGGTGAGGACGACCTCGCGCACGGTCAGCGGCGAGCGCAGCGGGTGGCGCGGATTGACGTGACCGAGGTGGGCGCGCAGGTCGCGGATGTCGACCCGGCCGAGCCGGCGGCCCAGCACGTCCACCTCGCCGCGGGTGGGATGGGAGACGGCGCCGAGCAGGGCGAGCAGGGTCGACTTGCCGGCGCCGTTCGGGCCGAGCAGTGCCCAGTGCTCGCCGGGGTGGATGGCGAGGTCGATCCCGCGCAGCAGGTAGCGGCCGTCCCGGACGACATCCACCGCCCGGGTGCGCAGCAGCGGGGTCGGGGCCTCCGACGACTCCGCCGGTGCGGCGGGCGAGCCGGTGGCGGGCGGGCGCGGGTCGGACGTGCTCATGCGGGCGGTCCTCCTGGGGTCCGGTGCCGGGCTGGGTCGCGGGCGCGGCGCCGCACCGGACGGGCCGCCGCCGACCGTCCGCGTGCAGAGTACAACCGTCGCCCCCGGCAACGGGTCCGGCGTCCGAGCCGTGGACAGCCGCCCGGCGCGGGCTCCGTGCGTACCCCCCTTTCGTCCGGCGGCAGTTGACGCCATCATCGGTGCGCGAACCGTGGAACCGGACCGGACCGGCGGCTCGTGGAAGCGGTGCGGGGCACGGATGCGGACCGGCGGCCCGGGGAATCGGTACGGGGGGCGTGGAAGCGGACCCGCGGCCCGTGGAAGCGGGGCGGGGCCACAGCCAGGTGGATGCGGGTGGAGGGGACGGGGCATGACAGGAACGGACACACCGCCGGAACTCGGCACCGGACGCGCCGGGACGCTGCCCGGACGGTTCGAGGAGTACGCCCGCGCCACGCCCTGGGCGGTCGCCCTGCGCTGGGCCGGCAGGGAGGTGGGCTACGGCGAACTCGACACCAGGGCCGACCGCCTGGCCCACCACCTGGTCGAACGCGGGCTGCGGCCCGGGGGCCTGGCCGCGGTGGCGCTCGGCCGCGGGGTCGAGGTGTACGTCGCCCTGCTCGCCGTGCTCAAGACCGGCGCCGCCTACCTCCCGCTGGAGCCGGGCGCACCCGACGGGCTGCTGCGACACGTGCTCGCCGAGGCCGCGCCGGCCCTGGTCGTCACCGAGGAGGCGCACCGGATCCGGCTGACCGACGCCGGGGCCCGGGAACTCGTCTGCCTCGACTCGGCCGCGGCCGCCGTGGCGGCCGCACCCGCCGGCCCGCCCACGGTCGACCTCGACCCGGACGGCCCCGCGGTCGTCCTGACCACCTCCGGCACCACCCGGGCGCCGCGCTGCGCGGAGCTCTCGCACCGCAATCTGCTCGCCGTCCACCACGGCTGGCGCACGGTGTACGGCCTGACGCCCGCCGACCGGATCCTGAGCACGGCGAGCCTGGAGTTCGACGTGTTCACCGCCGACTGGGTGCGCGCGCTCTGCTCCGGCGCCACGCTGGTGGTCGCACCGCGCAACCTCACCCTGGACCGCGCCGCCGACATCGCCGACCTCCCGCCGCTGATCGCCGCCGAGCGGATCACCGTGCTGGAGCTGAACACCCGCACCGCGCGCAGGCTGACCGCCCACCTGGCGCCCGCCGCCGGGCCGAGCGCGCACCGCGCCGGGAGCCCGCTCTCGGGGGTGCGGGTGCTCACCGTCGGCGCCGAGAAGTGGTGGCTGGACGAGCACCTGGCGCTGCAACGGCTGCTCGGCCGGTCCACCCGCGTGATCAACGTCTACGGGCTGGCCGAAGCGGGCGTGGACAGCACCTGGTTCGAGGTCGGGGAGAAGAACCAGGTGCTGCGCGGAACGGCGCCGTCGCTGATCGGCGCGCCGTTCCCCGGCGCCCGGGTGCTGGTGCTCGCCCCGGACGGCACCCCGCTGCGGGACGGGACGATCGGTGAGATCGCGCTCGCCGGTCCCGGACTCGGCCGCGGCTACCCCGGCCGGCCCGAGGAGACGGCCCGCCGGTTCGTGCACTCGGCGCACGACACGGACGGCCGGGTGCTGCTGACCGGCGACCTCGGCCGGTTCAGGGCGGACGGCACGCTGGAGTTCATCGGCCGGGCGGCGGGCGTGGTCGGACCGACCGACGTCCGGCTGTCCGACACCGTCGCCAGGACGGTGGCCCGGGCGGCCCGGGCCGAGGCCCGGCTGCGCGCCCGCCCCGGGATCCGGGAGGCGGCGGTCGCCGAGGTGGAGGTGGCGCCCGGGCGCCGCGAGCTGGTCGGGTACGCCGTCGCCGTTCCCGGCGCGCCGGACACCGACGGCTGGTCGCTGACGGCCGCCCTGAAGGCGCTGCTGCCGGACGGGGAGGCGCCCGCCGCCGTGGTCCCGGTGCCCGAACTGCCGCGCACCCGGGCCGGAAAGCTGGACCGGGCGGCCCTGCCGCTGCCCGCGCCGGCCGACCACGCCGCACCGGCGCGCCGGTCGGGCGGTGGGAAGGGCGGCCGGAGCTGGAAGGGCGGCGGGAGCGGGGGTTCCGCCAGGGTGGACTCCACCCTGGGCTGCGGCGTGGTCGGCTTCGGGGTGCCCGCGGCGGTCGTCGCCGGGCTGCTCACCAACAGCCTCTGGCCGGGTTCGACGGACGTCTCGGCCGTTCCGGCCCCGTACGACGATCTCTTCCGGGTGCTCTACTTCTTCGAGTGCGCCTCGTTCGGACTGGGTGTGGCCTGGCTGCTGGCCGGTGCCGGGGCGACGGCGCGGATGGGGCGGCCGGCCGGCCTCTCGACCGCCGCGCACCTGGCGGTGTTCTGGCTGCTGGCCTCCTGGTGGCCGCAGGACAACCTGTACCGGACCACCCGACCGTCCGACTGGCACGCCCAGGCGTGGCTGGTCTTCGTGTTCAACATCGCGCTGATGGTCTCGGCCGCGATCCTGGTCCGGTTCCTGACCTGGCGCCCGAAGCCGGCGAAGCGGCCCTGAGCGCCGGGGCCCGGCCGGAGGTTCAGCGCAGGGCTTCGAACATCCGGCCCAGCGCGTGGTGCGCCGCCCCGAGCAGGGCCTGCGCGGCGTCCAGAGCCTCGACACTGCGGGCGGCGAGCGCCAGCCCGACGGCCGGCTCCGGCTCGTGGCCGGCCGTCACGATCAGCGGCAGCAGCGTCGCCCCGAGCCGCGCGCAGGCCGGGCGCAGCCGGTCCAGGTGCCCGTGCAGCGCCTCCTGGGAGAGCCGCGCCCCGAGCGGCATCGCGTCCACGGTGCGGACCAGGTGGCCGGGGCCGCGCACCTGGTCCAGCCGGTGGCGCAGGACGAAGGCGACCGCCGGGCCGGTGAGCCGCAGATTGGCCTCGGTCGGGGCGAGCCGGCGTTCCCGGTCGGTGACGAAGTCCACGTCGTACCAGCCGCGGTGGCCGGCCTCGGCGAGCCGCTCCCCCACCGCGAGGCCGAAGCGTTCGGCGGTCCCGGCGGCGCCGGGCGGGACCACGCCCGGACCGACCGTCACCCCCTGGTAGCGGGTCCCGTCGACCGCCATCTCGCCGACGCCCACCGGGTGGACCCGGCCGTCGGCGCCGATCACCGCGTCGAAGGTGAGGTCGCGCAGTCGGCCGGCGCCGGCCGGGCCGCCGTCCACGAACTCCTCCAGCAGCAGCGGGCCGCCGGGCGGCAGGGCGTCCTCGCGCACCAGTCGGCGCAGCAGTGCCCGGGCGCCGCCGGCCGCCGACACCTCCTCCGGGGTCACCACGACGGTGCCCCGACCGCCGACGCCGTGCGGGGACTTGAGGACCGTGACCAGGCCCCGGGCGGCCCGCGCGGCCAGCCCCCGGGCGGCCGCGCGCGGGCCGTCGACGGGCTCCTGACGGGGCACCCGCACGCCGGGGTGGTCCTGGGCGAGCGCGGCGAAGAGACCGTTGGCGGCGTCCTTGGCCTCGAAGCGGCGGACGGCCGCGAGCTCCGGGCCCTCGCCCCGGTCGGGGGTGCGGCCCCAGAACAGCACCGGGCCGGGGCCGGTGGCGAGCCGTTCGGCGAGCGCGGGGCGGGCGGCGAGGGCCTCGGCGACCGTGCCGCCGGGGGCGACGCCGTCGAACAGCTCGACCGGCCCCCAGTCCAGTTCACGGGCGAGCCAGTCGATCCAGGCCCGGTCGACCTCGGCGGGCAGGACCAGTGCGGCGGGCTCGGGGCTGTAGCCGACGGCCAGTCCGGCGTAGTGGTGCGCCCGGCGGAGGCGGTCGGCGCGCCGCTCGGCGGGGGTCGGCGCGGGGGCGGAGCCGCCGGTCCCGAACCTCCCGACGGCGAACCGCCTGCCGGCGGGCGGGGCGAGGAGGAACTGCTCGTTGAAGTCGGCCACGTTGCCGACGTGCACCGCGCGCCGGCCGCCGGTCCAGGCCCCCACCCATCCGTCCATTCCGCGAGCGTACGGCAACGGCACCGCCGCGCCCGGCCCGAACGTGAACAGACAACTCAAAAGCGATCACATTTGATCAGTACAGGACACGAATTGGCAAAGTTCTGACGTTCGCTCTAGCCCTGGATGACTGCGCACCGTCAATCTCAACCCAGCTCTCATCCCTGCATCACGCAGCATCCCCGACTGGAGTCAGAGTGAGCCCCACCTCCTCATCTCGCCGCTTCCTCACGGCCGGAGCCATAGCCGCCACCGCCGCCCTCGTCGCCGCCACCGTCACCGCCGGGACCGCGTCCGCCGCCCCCGCCGGCCGTGACGCGGCGATCGCCCAGGCCCGGGCCAACGTCGCGCACAACGCTTCGGTGTTCGGCTTCGCCGACGGCCAGGACCTCGTCGTCAAGGACGTCGTGCTGGACGCCGACGGCACCCAGCACGTGCGCTTCGACCGCACCTACCTCGGCCTGCCCGTGGTCGGCGGCGACCTGGTGGTCCACCAGGACTCCCGCGGCCGGCTCAAGGACTCCTCCCGCGCGGCCGCCCACGACGCCGCCGTGCGCACGATCGTCCCCAAGATCCCCGCCCAGCTCACCGCGGGCCGCGCGCTCGAGGCCGCCCCCGGCGTCGGCGACGCCACCAGCAGCCCCGAACTCGTCGTCTGGGCCGCCGACGGCACCCCGCGCCTCGCCTGGCGCACCACCGTCGAGGGCACCGGCGACCACGGCCAGCCGGCCGGCCGGATCGTCGTCACCGACGCCAACACCGGTGAGCAGATCGAGGCCTACGACGCCGAGCACCAGGCCACCGGCACCGGCCACTCCGAGTACACCGGTGACATCACCATCGACACCACCGCGCAGACCGGCGGCTTCTCGCTGAAGGACCCGACCCGCGGCCACATCACCAAGGACGCCCGCAACGTCGCCGCCGGCTCGCTCAACGCGAACTCCGGCACCCTCTTCACCGACACCGACAACGTCTGGGGCGACGGGAAGAAGTTCTCCACCGACCGCGCCACCGCGGCCGTCGACGCCCACGCCAACACCGCCTGGACGTACGACTACTACAAGAACACCTTCAACCGCAGCGGCATCAAGAACGACGGCAAGGGCGCCACCGTCTTCGTGCACGTCGGCACCAAGTGGGACAACGCCCAGTGGTCCGACAGCTGCTTCTGCATGATGACCGGCGACGGCGACGGCGTCACCGACCCCGAGCAGGTCGACCTCGACACCATGGGCCACGAGATGACCCACGGCGTCACCAGCGCCACCGCCAACCTCCGCTACAGCGGCGAGTCCGGCGGCCTCAACGAGTCCACCTCGGACATCTTCGGCACCATGGTCGAGTTCTACGCCCACAACCCGGTGGACAAGGGCGACTACCTGTTCAGCGACCAGTCCACCCCGCCGTGGCTGCGCCGCTTCGACAAGCCCTCGCTGGACGGCCGGTCCGCCGACTGCTGGACCAGCAAGGTCGGCCAGCTCGACGTGCACAACTCCTCGGGTGTCGGCAACCACTGGTTCTACCTCGCCAGCGAGGGCAGCGGCGCGAAGACCATCGACGGCGTCAGCTACAACAGCCCGACCTGCAACGGTTCGACGGTCACCGGGATCGGCAACCAGAAGATCGCCAAGATCTGGTACCGCGCGCTGACGGTCTACATGACCTCCACCACCAACTACAAGGGCGCGCGGGCCGCTTCGCTGAGCGCCGCCAAGGACCTCTACGGCGCCACCAGCACCGAGTACAAGGCCGTCGCGGCCGCCTGGAGCGCTGTCTCGGTCTCCTGACCGCGGCGCCCGCACCGCGGCCCGTCACCCCGTCGTGGGGGTGGCGGGCCGCCGACCGACGGCCCCCGGGGGCCGTCGGTCGGTCGCCCAGCACGCGGACCGGCGTCCGAGGGTCATCGGTCGCCCAGCACGCGGACCGGCGTCCGAGGGTCGTCAGTCGCCCAGCACGCGGACCGGCGCCCCGGCCAGGAAGGCCGCGATGTCCTCCACCGCCTCGCCGTAGTAGCGCCGGTAGTTGTCCCGCGACACGTACCCCAGGTGCGGGGTCGCCAGCAGCCGGGGCGCCGTCCGCACCGGGTCGTCCGCCGGCAGCGGCTCCTGGTCGAACACGTCCACCGCCGCGCCCGCGATCCGCCCCGCCGCCAGTGCCGCCAGCAGCGCCCCCTGGTCCACGATCGCCGCCCGGGAGGTGTTGACCAGGTACGCGTCCGGCCGCATCAGCGCCAGCTCCGGCGCGCCGAGCAGCCCCCGGGTGCGGTCCCCGAGCGCGAGGTGCACGGAGACGAAGTCGCTCTCCCGCAGCAGCTCCTCCTTCGACCCCGCCCGGCGCACGCCCACCTCGGCCGCCCGCTCCCCGGTGAGGTTGCTGCTCCAGGCCAGTACGTCCATGTCGAAGGCGAGCCCCACCCGGGCGACCCGGGCGCCGATCTTCCCCAGGCCCAGCAGGCCCAGCCGGCGTCCCGCCAGATCCGCGCCCACCGTGCTCTGCCACGGCCCGCCGTTCCGCAGCGCCGTGCTCTCCTCGACCAGGCCGCGGGCCAGCCCGAGCAGCAGCGCCCAGGTCAGCTCCACCGGCGGCGTGGACGAACTGGCCGTCCCGCACACGGTGACCCCGTGGGCGCGGGCCGCCGCGTGGTCGATCACCGAGTTCCGCATCCCCGAGGCGACCAGCAGCCGCAGCCGGGGCAGCCGCTCGAACACCTCCGCCGGAAAGGCGATCCGCTCCCGCAGCGTCACCACGATGTCGAAATCGGCGACCGCCGCGACGAGTTCCGCCACCGAGGCCGGATGCTCGCGGAACGTCACGACCTCCACCCGGTCGGCCACGGGGGACCAGTCGGCGATCGTGGTGGCGACGCCCTGGAAGTCGTCGAGTACGGCGCAGCGGAGTGTCATGCCCGCACTCTTCCAGACCCGCCCGGCACCGCCCGGCCCGGCTCCCCCGTTCCGTCACCGGCTCTCCCGTTCCGTCACCGGCTCTCCCGTTCCGTCACCGTCCCGTTCGACCGGCGCCGTCCGGGCCGGTCCGGGAGACCCCCGGGGGCCGGGCGGCGCCCCGGTGTGAGAGGGTCGGCGGCCGGACGGAGGAGGCGCCGATGCGGGCGAGTGGGACCGGGGACACGACTGGGACCGGCGGGCGGGTCCTGGTGGTCGACGACGACGCGGCGATCCGCCGGGGGCTGGAGCGCGGACTTCGGCTGAGCGGCTTCACGGTGTCCCTCGCCGAGGACGGCGGGGCGGCGCTGACCCGGATGGCCACCGAACCGCCCGACGTGCTGGTGCTCGACGTGTCGATGCCCGGCATCGGCGGCGTCGAGGTCTGCCGCCGCCTGCGCGCCCGGGGCGACGACCTCCCGGTGCTGATGCTGTCCGCGCTCGACGAGGCCGCCGACCGGGTCGCCGGACTCCAGGCGGGCGCCGACGACTACCTGGTCAAGCCGTTCGCCCTGGAGGAACTCGTCCTGCGGTTGCGGGCCCTGCTCCGCCGCCGGCCGCCGCAGCCGGACGACCGGGTGCTCGCCGGCCCGCTCAGCCTCGACCCCGGCACCCGCCTGGCCCACCTGGACGGCGAGGAACTCGCCCTCACCCGGCGCGAGTTCGAACTGCTGACGCACCTGGCCCGGAACGCCGGCCTGGTGCTGTCGCGCGAACTGCTGCTGGAGCGCGTCTGGGGCTACGACGTCGAGGTGCGCAGCGACGCCGTCGACACCTTCGTCAGCTACCTGCGGCGCAAGACCGAGGCCGGCGGGCGGCCCCGGCTGATCCACACCGTCCGGGGCGTCGGCTTCGTGCTGCGGACACCCGGCGGACCCGACGGATCGCGGCAGGCCCCGCGGTGAGGCTCTCCACCCGGATCGCGCTCTGGGCGGCGGCCGTGGTGCCGCTGCTGGTGGTGCTCGCGGGTCTGCTGCTGCTGCCGCTGGTCGGCCGGGACCTGCGGCACCAGCAGGACGCCCGGCTCGGGGAACGCGCGGCCGCCCTGCTGCCGAGCGTCCGGGCGCTGGTGGCCGCCGACAGCAAGGGCCGGCCCAAGGTGGAGCAGAACCAGCAGCGCAAGGTGGTGGACGCCGCCCTGGACCTGGGGGTGCGGGTGACCGGCACCGACGGCGGTGTGCTGCTGTCCGTCGGCCCGCAGCCGGACGACGCCGGCGTCCTCCCGGGCGACCCGGGCGGCGGGCCGGTCACGGTCCGGGACCGCGCCGGCTCCTGGCGGGTCCTCACCCGGGCGGCCGGTGGGGGCGGGAACGGCAAGGGCGCCGGCCTGCTGCAGGTGATCGCCCCCACCGGACCGGCCGACCGGCAGGCGGCCGCGGTGCGGCGGCGGGTCCTGCTCGTGGCCCTGGTGTCGGCCCCGGTCTCCGCGCTGCTCGGCTTCGCGCTCGCCGAGCGGGCCACCGCCCCGCTGCGGCGGCTCAGCCGCCGCGCCGCCGGGCTGGACCCGGCGGCGTCACCCGCCGGCGCTCCGCACGGCCCCGGCGGTCACGGGTTCGTCCCCGAGCGGACCGGGACGGCCGAGGTCGACGAGCTGTCCTCGGCCCTCGCGCTGCTCCTCACCCGCTACGACGAACAGGCCCGGCGGACGGCCCAGGCGCTCGACACCGCACGGGCGTTCTCCGCCGACGCCTCGCACGAGCTGCGCACCCCGCTGATGAGCCTGCGCACCAACCTCGACGTGCTGGCCGCCCACCCGGACCTGCCCGCCGCCGACCGGGACGAGGTGGTGACGGAGCTGCGGCAGGACCACGCGCGACTGCTCGACCTGCTCACCGCGCTCAGCACCCTGGCCCGGGGCGACCTGGTCCAGCTGGACGCGTTCCAGCCGCTCGACCTCGCCGAACTCGTCGACGCGGCGGTCGTGGAGGCCCGCCGCCGCCACCCCGGCACCGAGTTCGCCGTGCACGCCCCGGCCGAACTGCGGTTCTTCGGCTGGGAGTCCGGACTGCGGATCATGCTCGCCAACCTCCTCGGCAACGCCGCCGTGCACGGCGGCGCCGACGGCGTCCCGGCCCGCGTCGCCGTCCGGCTCTCCGCCGAGGGCCCGCAGGCCCGACTCACCGTGGACGACAACGGTCCCGGGGTGCCGCCGGAGAGCCGGACGGCGGTGTTCCAGCGCTTCCACCGCCGTCGGGACAGTCCCGGTTCGGGCCTCGGGCTCACCCTGGTCGCCCAGCAGGCCGCGCTGCACCGGGGGAGCGCCGCCCTCACCGCGCCGCCCGACGGCGCCGCCGGCTGCCGGGCCGAGGTGCTCCTCCCGCTCCCCCGGCCGGACGCGCCGACCCTCGAACTCCCGGCCCGCCGGGACTGGCTCTCCGGTCCGGGGCACCGAACGGGCCCGGGAGGCTGAACGGGCCCGGGAAGCCGAACAGACCCGGGAAGCCGAACAGACCCGGGAAGCTGAACGGACCCGGGAAGCCGAACAGACCCGGGAAGCTGAACGGACCCGGGAGGCTGAACGGACCCGTTGGAGCCGCGGCCGTTCCACAGGGATTCCACAAGAACGCGCTCTACCGTCCGACCCGACCGCACCGGACCGTCCGGGTCCGGGCCGACGAGAGGACGTCACATGCCCGCAGTCAACCGCCTCCCCTCCGGTCGCCGGGCCGGCGCGCTCGGTGCCCTCGCCCTGGCCGGTGCGCTGCTGGCCACCACGCCCGCCGCCCAGGCCGCTCCGGCGGCCCCGAGCACCGGGCCGGCCGCCGCCACCTCGCCGACCGCCCTGCCGACGCCCACCGGTGACGGGGCCAGGACCATCTGCAAGCGGCTGCCCAGCACCGAGGGGCACCTCACCAACGCGCTCAACCGGCTGAACGGGAGCGCCACCGTGGCCGGCTCCGTCGCCCGGCTGGAGCAGCGGGTCGCCAACGCCAAGGCCGCCGGACACACCGAGGTGGAGACCTACCTCAACGGCCGGCTGACCGCCCGCAAGGCCCTGGTCGGCACCCTGAAGTCGCGGCAGGACGACCTCAAGTCCGTGGCGACCTGGTGCGCCGCCCACGGCAAGGGCGCCGGCAAGTGACCCGCCGGCCCGCCGCCGGGGTGCTCGCGGCCGTGCTGCTGGCCGGAGCGGCACTGCTCACCGGCTGCGGCCCGGCCGCACCCGGGAACGCCGCCCCCGGCGCGGCCGCACCCGGTACGGCCGACGACGCGCCGCCCGGGGACCTCCAGCAGAAGCTGGACGCCGCCGAGAGCGCCGCCGCCGCGGCCGACGCCGACACGGCGGCCGAGAACGGCTGACCCGGGGGGCGGGAGGCTGCAACTGGGATGTGGCGGGCCGGTCGTGGGGGCCGGCCCGGCGCACCCCGGCCGTCGGACGCCCCCGCTCTCAGTGCCTGCGGCGGCCCCACCGCGGCCGCCGGCCGGGCGGCTCCGCCGGCCCCGACAACCGGGCCGCCAACTCCCGGAGGCCCCGCTGCTCCAGCATCCGCCCGACTTCGGCCACGTCGTCGTCCGGACGGCCCGAGCGGACCATCTCGATCGCCTCCCCGACCGGCGCTCCCCGGCCCGTCGGATCCAGGTGCTGGAGGAAGTCGGCGACGTGCTCCGGAGGCCGGTGGCGGCAGACGGTCACGGTCATCGCGTGGCTGAGTTCCGGCGCCAGGTCGACCAGGCTCGCCGCCGCCCGGGCGATCTCCGCACCGGTCCTGCCCCGGGCGGACAGCTCGGTGGCCAGCACCTCGG
Organism: Streptomyces sp. TLI_053; assembly: GCF_900105395.1. Lineage (NCBI taxonomy): Bacteria > Bacillati > Actinomycetota > Actinomycetes > Kitasatosporales > Streptomycetaceae > Streptomyces > Streptomyces sp. TLI_053. The sequence goes on along the minus strand of NZ_LT629775.1, from coordinate 8,398,781 downwards.
CGCTCCTCCGCCAGCCCATCCTCAGCAGGCGCCCGATCACATCTGCCACCGAGTCACCCGCCAGCATCCGATTGGCCAGCAGCTCCGCCGTCCCGTTCGAACGTCCGGCGGGGTCACGGTCCGTCGGTCCGACCACCGGCAACGGCGTGTCCAGCAGCGCCGCGACCCGGTCGGCGGGTTCGTCGGCGAGCAGGTGGTCGACGATCCGCTCCGCCTCCGCCGGCCGGCCCGTCTCCCGCAGGGCCCGGAGGATCAGGGCGAGTTCCGCCGGGGGCCGGGCGGCCGCGAGGATCGCCAACAGCTCGGCCTGCCGCGCCGCCACCGCGGTCCGGGGCGCCGGATCGGGGTACGGCCCCGCGCCGGGCCGCGCCGGCGGCAGGTCCGCCAGCGCGGCCAGCAGACCGACCACGTCCGCGGGCTTCCGGTGCAGGGCCGCCGCCGCCAGTGCCGCCCTGACCGGCTCGCCCCGGGCGGCACGGCCGGCGAGTTCCCCGACCGGGCCGTCCGCCCCGACCTCCCGCCGCAGGGCCGCGCGGTCCAGGCCGGGCGCCGTCCGGTACAGCTGCCGGTACCAGGCCACGAGCGGGGCGTCCGGCGGGGCCTCGTCCACCAGGGCGGCCGCGTACCGGAACCAGCCGCGCTCGTTCAGTCCGGCCCAGAAGAGTGGGGTGTGGACCCTCCGCGCGCCGACGCGGAGCAGGGGCATCCCGAGCTGCTCGTCACCGTTCCGGCGCAGGTGGGCGAGGACGCAGTCGGCCTGGTAGGTCAACAGCTCCGGGGCCAGCGTGTCCATCGCGACGCCGCGCGCCTCCTCGCCCCGGGTGGCCAGCGCCGTGAACAGCCGGCCGAGCTCCTCCTCGGAACCGGTCCAGCGGGCGGCCTGCAGCACGGCACCCGCGACGACACCCTGCCGGCCGACGAGCAGTTCCACCAGAAGTTCCGCGAACCGGTCCGGTGGGGTCGCCCGCGCGAGGTGCTCCACGAACCGCTGCACCGCCTGCCCCCGCCGCGGCCGCTCCAGCCGGAAGTTGCGCAGCACCTCGGCAACTTCCGGGACCGGCCGCCCGGCCGCCGCCCGGCACAGCACCTCGAACGCCTCGTCGTCCCGGAGCGCTTCCAGCAGGCCGACGACGACCGGGGGCGGCCGCTCGCTCCCCAGCCGTTCCAGCAGGAGACCGGCCTCCCGTCCACCGCCGGTCCGGCGCAGTTCGCCGATCAGGGCACGGAACTCCTGCGGCAGGATCGGCGGCCCGCCGAGGAAGGCGTCCAGCAGGTAGGAGGTGCCCTGCTCGGAGCCGGTCGCCCGGGCCGCCGCGAACAGCCTGGCTGCGTGCGCCCTGAGCGCCTCGACCAGCTGCTCGCCGGGGCGGGATCCACGGTGTTCGGCCCCCAGAGCCCCGATCAGCGCTCCGCTCCGCTGCACCGGTCCGGCGTCGAGGAATGTACGGAGCAGCTCGTCGACATCGACCGCCGCACCGGCACCGGGCCCCTGGGCGTCGAGGGCGACGATCAGCTCGGCCACCTCGCCGGGCGATCCTCGCCAGGCCAGGCCGAGCAGGGCGCCCCGGTCCGCGGCCGGGCGGAGGGGAACGGGGTCGGGCCCGGGGGCCGGGGCCGGGCCGGGACCCCGGTGCGGTTCCCGGGGCGGTTCCCGGGGCAGCGGAGGCAGCACCGGCACGGGCTCCCGGGGCGGGGCGGGCGCCGCCGTGCTCGCGACGGGCCCGAGCCGGTCGCGCAGCAGCCGCTCCCCGGCCAGCCCTTTCCGGGCCCGGAGTTCGACCAGCACACCCGCCAGCTCGGCGGCCTCGCACTCGGCCACGACGGCCCGCGCCAGCGGGTCGCCCAGGGACGCGAACCGCTCCTCACCGCAGGCGTCGAGCAGTTCGGCGAGCCGGCCCGGCTCCCGGCGCAGCACGAGGATCCGGCGCAGGAACACATCACGCTCCGTCGACGGCGCCTCCGCCAGCACGGTCAGCAGCTCCAGCGTCGACCGGTCGCGGACCAGGGCGTCCCGGAGCCGGGCCGTGACGGCGGACAGGCGTCGCTGCTCCAGCTCCCCGAGCAGGACGCGCACTTCCTCGGCCGGGTACCGCCGGCCCAGCACCGACACGGCGGCCGTGACCGGGTCGTGGTCCGGCCGCCCCACGGTCGGGAGCTCCCAGACCCGGACCAGGGCGTACGCCACCCGGTCCGGCGGCTCCCCGCACAGCCGCTCCAGGAAGGGGTCGAGCAGTTCTCGCGGCCCGTGACCGCAGAGCAGGACGGTCAGCTCACCCGCGTCCTCCGGCCGCATGAATTCGGCCGCGCGCCGGACGACGGCGACGGCGTCCGCGCGGGCCGGAGCGAGGTCGCGGTCAACGGTGTGCCACAGGACGTCCAGCAGACGATGCAGGGCGCGGGGCTCCCGCTGGGCACACTCCTCACGGAACAGCTGGAGAAACCTCTGCAGGCCGGCCTCGCGGAACACCCTCGGCAGCTTCTGGACCTCGCGGTGACTCACCAGGGCCCGGACGACGGAAGCCGCGTCCCGGTCGAGGCCATCCCGCACCCTCGCGGACCGCAGCCAATGGGCGACCGACGACACCGGCCACTCCGCCACCGCCGCGAGCGCCGTCGCCCTGGCCTCGACCGCCCCGGCCCGGGACAGCTCCACGAGGAGGCCGTCCACCGCCCCGGAACCGAGCCGGGCCACCCTCGCCCGCACCAACCGCTCGACCTCGGCCGGCAGTTCCTCGGCGTCCAGCGCGGCCAGCAGCGGCGGCAGGTCCTCCACCGGCCTCGGCCCGTCGGACACCCCGGCCGCCTCGGCGGCGAGTCCGGCCCGGTGCAGCTCCACGACGCACGCCGCCCAGCCGTCCACCGGCAGCGCGGCCAGGGCCCGGAGCAGCGTCGACCGCAGCGCCTCGACCGTGTCGGCCGGCAGTCCGGCGGGTCCGGGTTCGTCGACGGGACCGGCGAGCGCGGCCAGTCCGGCGAGCACGAGCGGCAGTTCGGGTACCGGGCGCGCGGCCGCCGCCTCCAGGATCCGGTGCGCGACCTCGCTCCGACCGGCCGCGCAGAGCGCGCCGACCAGCTCCAGCAGCGGGTCGACGGGGCGGAGTCCGGCCGCCGCGTCCCACATCGCAGCGACCGCTCCGTCCTCCAACCGGGCGGCGAGGTCGAGCAGTTCGGCGGTCGGCCCGAGCGCGGCGTACTCCGCCAGGAGTTCGGTCCGCCCGTAGGACTTCCATTGGAAGAGCGCGCGGCCCACGAGGTCGTGGAGGTGGGGCACGGCCGGCGGGCGGTCCGCCGCGACCGGTTCGTCGTCGACCGGGCCTTCGTCGACCGGGCCGTCGTCGACCGGGTCGGGGGCGGGCTCCAGCAACGGGCCGGCGACCACGAACGCCGTCCGGTCCGTGTCGGAGAGGACCCGGACCTCCTGCGGGGCGCCCAGCTTGCGGTGCTCCCTGTGGAGCTCCCCGATCCGGTGCTGGACGGCCTCCGCCAGCTGCTCCAGGGTCAACTCGCCGTCGTGCGAACGAAGCGTCTCCAGGACCGCCCGCGAGAACAGGCTGAACGAGCCGCTCCCCGAGGTGGCGAAGTGCGCGAGCCCCCCGGGCGCGCAGGCGTAGAGGCGGGCGACCTGCTGTGCCTTGACGGCCCTGGCCCTCCTGGTCGGCCAGGCGGCCGCTCCGCCCATGGTGTCGTCACCCACCCCCTCCCGGCAGGCATCGACGAGGAACAGCACCGCCGCGGCACGGCTGCTCTCGATCTCGCGGCGCCAGTCGATGGCGACGCAGCCCTTCCACGGCGGCTTCCGGAACCGGCGCAGGTCCTCCGGCACCAGATAGTCCACGCCCCGGGCGTGCAGGCCGTGTCCGCTCAGGCAGATCAGCAGTGTTGCGCCGGACGGCGCCTCCTCCAGGAAGCGCGTCACCTCGCCGTGCACGAAGTTCCAGCCCGTCCGGCCACTCACTCCAGGCCGCTCGACCCGGAAGCCGCGCGCCCGCAGGGCCCCGTCGAGGCGTTCGAGATCCTGGGGGACGAAGGGCAGTGAGGTGATGAACTCCTCTCCTTCGTAGTCGCTGGCACCGATCAGAAGTGCGGCGAACCCGCCCATCCGGTCCCGCTAGTTGCCGAAGACGAAGGTGATCCCACGGGTGCCCTGGACCTGGGAAGTGCCGACCAGCTGGACGCCGCCCGAGGCGGAGACCTGGAAGCTGAGCTGGACCTCCTTGAGCGGCAACGGGCCGCCGCGGTCGGCGATCTGCTCGAAGAGGGTCTGGAGCGCGTCCACCGTCTCCGTGAGGTTCGAGCGCAGCGCCCCGAGCGGCACCCGGCGCAGGACGGCCTCCCGGTCGCGCCGGAAGACACCCATCGTGTCGCCGTCCTCCTCCTCGTCCTCGGTCACCCAGAACTCCAGGGAGTCCAAGGACTCCGCCTCGTGCGCCACTTCTCCCCCACCCCGCGCGACACACGCGCGTTCCACGCCCCCGGCCGACTCCGGTGTGATCCACCGCAGGGCGAGGATAGCCGCCGGAGACCCGTGATTGAAGGAGATCCGCCGACAGATCACGGCTGTTGACGACGAGTCGGACGGAGACTCCTGTGACGCCGGGGACGACCACGGCAAGGCGCGCCGACGACCCTACTGGCGGGCGGCGAGCCAGCCGGCCAGCTCGGCCGGGCGGTCGGTGATGATGCCGTCGACCCCGAGCGCGTCCAGGGCCTTCCAGCGGGCGGGCGCGTCGACCGTCCAGGCGTTGACCGCAACGCCCGCCGCGTGCAGGGCGGCCACCACCTCGGGGCGGCCGGCGAGGGCTGCGTCGGCGGGGTTGTAGACGGACAGGCCGAGGTCCCGCGCGACGGCCACCGGGTCGGCGTCCAGCGAGGCGCGCAGCAGGCCGAGGGGCAGTTCGGGGGCCAGTTCGCGGGTGTAGCGCAGGGCGTCGGTCTCGAAGCTCTGGACGAGGACCCGGCCGGCCATGCCGCGGTCGCGGACGTCCTGGACGATCCGGGCCACCTCGTCGCGGGTGTGCGGGCCCTTGATCTCCAGCAGCAGGCTGCCGCCGCGGGTGCGCAGGTCGTCGAGCTGGGCGGCCAGGGTCGGCACGCGCGCGCCGGCCGCGGCCGGGGCGAACCGGGCACCGGCGTCCAGCGCGGCCAGCTGGGCGGCCGTCAGGTCGCGGACCCGGCCGGTGCCGTTGGTGGTGCGGTCCACCGTGTCGTCGTGCATGACGTGGGGGACGCCGTCCCTGCTGGGCTGGACGTCGTTCTCGATCCAGTCCGCGCCCGCGCGCCGGGCCACCTCGTCGGACAGCAGGGTGTTCTCGGGGGCGGCGGAGGAGGCGCCGCGATGGGCGAACACGGTGAGTGGCGCGCCGGGCTGCCGGAGGAAGGCGCCGGGGGCGAGCGCGGTGACCCTGAGGTCGTCGAAGGACACCCGGGCGCCGTTGACCAGCAGCGCCTGGCCGCCGTCCGCGCTCCGGGCGACCTGGGTGGTGCGCATGACCTCGCGGCCGTCGAGGAGCCACCGGGCCGCGCCGCCGTGCACCTCGACGGCGAGCCGGACGTCCCGGCCGGTGCCCGCCGCGGTGGGCGCGACGGCGGTGTCGGTGACGTTCCAGGCGTCGGCGGGGGTGCGTCGGGCGAACTCCAGACCGTTGGCGGCGGTGGTGCCGGAGCGCACGGTGGCGATCGACCAGGGGGTGGCCCCGTTCGCCGGGACGTCCAGGCCGAGGGCGGTCCAGCGGGCGGCGTCGACGACGCTCTCGAATCGGGCGGTCACCTCGATGCGGAAGTCGGTGAGGTGGCGGCCGAAGGTGATCCGGCTCTGCTGGTTCCAGTCGGCGGAGGTACCGACCAGGCGGCCGTTCTCGATCCGCCACGGCCCCTCGACGGCCGTCCAGCCGGTGGGCAGGGCGGGGCCGTCGAAGTGCTCGTCGAGGACGACCTCGCCGGGCGCGGCGGCCTGCGCGGCGCCGGGAGCGGCCGGGGCGGCTTGAGCGGCTCCGGGAGTGGCCGGGGCGGCGCCGGGAGCGGCGGAGGCGGCGTGCGGGGCCGTCAGCGCCACGGTGCCGAGACCGAGCACGGCGGCGAGCAGTGCGGCGAGCGGGCCGGAACGGGCAGTGCGGGCGGCGCGGGCGGTACGTCCGGAACGGGAGGCGCGTCCGGTGCCGGCGGCGCGGGCGGTACGTCCGTTTCGCGGCCCGTCCGGGCCGGCGGAGTGACTGCTGATCATGCGCGGCACGCTAGGGGATCAGGGCCCGGAGCGGAAGCCACGCCGTACGAACAACCGTTCCGACGAGCGGCCGGGGCGACGGAAGGTCACCCCGCCGGCGGCACCCGGCGGCCGGGGGCGAGGTGGCGGGCGAGGGTGGCGAGGGCCTCGGTGACGGCGTGCAGGACGGCCGGGTCCGGGGCGGCACCGTCGGGTCCGGCGAGGGCGGCCGTGAGGGCGTCGTCGACGGTGGCGGTCCGGACCTCGGCGACCCGGACCGAAGGCTCGGCGGCGGGCCGGACGAGCCGTCGGCGGCGGTCGGCGGGGTCGGGCCCGGTCTCGACCGAGCCCGCCTCCACCAGCCGCGCGACGGCAGTGGAGACCTGACTCTGCGGCAGACCGGTGCGCGTGGCGATCTCGCCGACGGTCGTCCCCGGGCTGGCGACGATCTCGCCCAGGGTGACCAGGACCGAGCGGACCGAACCGCGCGAGCCGGTGGCCGGTTCGGGCATGGCCTGCTCGCCGACCTTCATCAGCGTGCGACCCAGGAGGAACAGCTCGACTCCGTTCATGGCCGCCAGGCTACATCGGCATCGATGCATTGAAGAAGATGCATCAGATTAGATACATCTCTATTGATGCATCTTTCTCGATGCTCTAGTGTCGGTCGGGCCGGTCGAACACCGGCTCCTCCGCTCGAACCGCCGCCGAAGGGACACCCGCCGCCATGACCACCACCACCGGTTCCGGGACCACCACCGCCGCTTCCGGGACCACGGCCACCGAGGGCACGCTCGACGTCCCCGGCGCCACCCTCCACTACCGGCTCGCGGGCAACGGCCCCGTCCTGCTGCTCTCGCAGAGCGGCGAGGGCGACGCGGACCGCACCGTCGACCTCGTCCCGCACCTCACCGACACCTTCACCGTCGTCACCTACGACCGCCGCGGCCTCTCCCGGAGCACGCTCGACGACCCCGCCCGACCGGTCACCATGGCCGACCACGCCGACGACGTCGCCGCGCTGCTCGCCGAGGCCGCCCGGATCGCGGGCGAGGACGGAACGGTCGGCGGGGCTCCCGAACCCGCCCTGATGGCCGGGTTCAGCATGGGCGCCGCGATCGGCCTCCAGGTGCTGGCCCGTCACCCGGGCGTCCTCGGCACCCTGGTCGCGCACGAGCCCGTGCTGCCGAACCTGCTGCCCCCGCCGGACCGTGCCGAGCACATCGCGGAACTCCTCGCCGTCCGGGCGGCGCACGCCGCCGGAGGCGCGGCGGCGGCCTTCCCCGCGATCGCCCGGCACCTGGGCATCGACCCCCGCCACGACACCACCGAGGAGGGCCTCACCCCGCAGCCGATGACGCCCCGCCGACTGGCCAACTTCGACTTCTTCATCGGCACCGAGTTCACCGCCGTCACCACGGACGGGCTCGGCCCGGCCGAGCTGGCCGCCGCCGCACGGCACTCCGGCACCCGCGTTCTCCCCGCCACCGGCCGCACCACCCGCCCGGACGTGCACACCTACCGCTGCGCGCTGGCGCTGGCCGAACTGCTCGGCACCGAACCGGTCGCCTTCCCCGGCGGGCACAACGGGAACACCGCCTTCCCCCGTGCCACCGCGCGGACCCTGAAGGCGCTGCTCGGGCGCTGACCGCGCGTCCGCTCGGCGGACACCCCCGATCGGCAGGCGCTCGGCGGACGCTCGGCGGGCGGTCGGCGGACACTCAGCGGGCGCCCTCCGGGCCGGCGGACCGGGACTTCCCCGCCGCATCGGGCCGGGGGACCCCGTCGACGGCGACGCAGATGCCGAAGACCCGGTCGTGTCCGGTCCAGCCGTTGACGCGGCCCCGGTTGTTGCTGATCTGCACCCGCCTCCTGGCGTGGTCGAGGGCCGATACCAGATGCAGACGGACGGTGCCGGCGACCCTGGCCAGCACGATGTCGCCGACCTCCAGCTTCGACGGATCGGCCGGGACCACGCGCACCGACTGCCGACTGCGGATCAGCGGGACCATCGACGAGCCGCTCGGCCGGAACTCCACGTCGGCCCCACCGGCCACCCTCGCCGCCACCGCGTCCAGTGCACCCATCCGGTGATCGTCGCACCCACGCCCCGGACCCGGCCACCGAATTGTCCGCCGGAACAGCCGACCCGGACGGCTCCCGGACGGCGTGCCCGGCTCCCCCCGCCAAGACGCCGCGTCAACGGGCCGCGTCAACATCACACCTGCCGCTCCTCACACCTGCGGTCAGGCTTCACCCGGGTGCCAGGCGGGCCATTCCCAGGGGCGGTCGACCCAGTGGACGCGGTCCGGATCGCGCGGATCGAGGTCGGGGAAGAGCTGGTGGATCCGCGGTTCGAGCTCCTCCGGGGCGAGCGGCTCCCAGCCGTGACCCTCGAAGCGGACCAGCCGGTACCGGCTGTCGGTGCGGAACTCGGCGATCTCCACCAGGGGCTTCGCCGTACCGGACGTGCTGTTCGTTTCCATGCCACCCAGCATGTGACGGACCCCCGGGCGGCGCACCCGGGCTGCGGCAGGCAGCGTACGACGACACCTCGGAGCGCTCCGTGCGCCCGTCGGAACCCTCGGCCGGGTCATGTCCCGCCGTCGGCGGGCTCGTTGGGCAGCGCGAGCGGGGGTCCGCGAAGGCGGCCGCGCGGAGCGGCCCGTCCGGCCCACCCGGCACAGCCCGGCCCTCCCGGCAGGCCACGCGCGGACGGGCGGCGGTGGACGACGGCAGGAGGACGAGGACATGAGCGGACAGGCGGCGGACGGCAGCACCCCGGCGGGCGGCGGACCGACGACCGGCCCGGTCGCGGCGGCGGGCACGGACGCGGCGGGCGCGGGTGCCGGGCAGTGGCAGTGGCCGACCCCGGCCTGGCAGCCCCCGCCGGTGCCCGCCCCGCCCCCGGCGCCCGTCCCGACACCGCCCTGGGAGGCCATGGCGGACGCCGCCGCGGCGGAACGGCGACGACGCCGCCGGACCTGGGCGGCGAGCGCCGCCGGGATCGTGGCCGGGCTCGCGGCGGTGCTGGCGATGTGCGGGCCCGGGTCGGGCGAGGAGTCGTCGGGGGTGGTGGCCTTCCCCGGCACCTCCACGACACCGCCGCTGGCTCCGTCCCCGGCCGTCTCGCCGACCACCGGCCTGCTGCCGGTCCCGGCGCCCTCCCCGCTGCCGTCACCGACCAGCAACGAGGGCCCGCCGCCGCCCGCAGCGGCAGCCGCCGGGACGGACGCGGGCGCGGTCGCGGCGGGCGGTCCGCCGACCGGAGCCGCGCCGGCCCCGGAGGGCGGCGACCCTGCGGGCACCCGGCCGAAGCCCAGCCGTACTCCGCGCCCGGCGCCCACCAGGACGACCCACGCACCCGGCAGCCCGACCCCGGCGGCGCCCACACCGGCACCTGCGGCCGCCGCCGCGCCCGGCCACTCCCCCACGACCGCGGCACCGCCCACCGCCGCCGCGCCCGCGGCACCCGGCCCGCCCGGGGCGGGCGGAGGCACGATCTGCGACCAGGCCGAGCACTTCGGCCGCTGGCCCGCCGGCTCCGAACAGGCCCGCATCTGCCGGGGCATCTACGGCTGAGCCCGCGCCCGCTCACCCGAGCAGCCCAGGACCTGACAACCCGCCCCCGGGGGAGTGGGAAGTCGATCGGCCCGACTTCCCACTCCCCGGTACGACAGGGCAAGCGGCAGCGGTCATGCCCGTCAATACCCGGCACTGGCACGAGCACGGCCACCCCGTTCCGGTGACCACGCCAGGGGAGAACGGCCGGCCCCGGTTCGCTCGAGTGGATCAAGGTCTTCCATCGGGAAATGCCCGATCCGTCCAGCCTCGTGACAGCCCGAGCAGGCCTGACCGCAAGGCCTCGCGCCGGTCGGCGACCCAGAGCTCCACCTGGTCGACGGAGTCCGCGACGGACCGGTCCGTGGTGTCGATCAGGTGGGTGGACCATCGTCGGTCACCGGCGGTCCAGTCGGTCCACCGGTTCCAGACCATCTCGGACCAGCTGCCGTCGGTGATGACATCCGGCCGGTACCGGGGGTCCCGGGCGTGCTGGCGATGCCAGTCGGCCCAGCCGAGGAAGGCTTCGACGGCCGGCGCGTCCCACCGGCCCGGATCGCGTTCGGCGAGTCTGCGGCGCCGGATCCCGTCGGACACGTCGACCAGACACACCGCGATTCCCTCCAGCAGTGGTGCCGACGGAACGGCCAGCACCTCACCGAGCGGAGACTGCCCGGTCAGCAGCAGATCGAGTCCGCGCCGCTGGTAGTCCAGTGCACGGCGCACCCACATCTCGGTCGTCCGGGTCCGCCAGATCCGGTCCGCGTCGTCCGGAACACCGACTTCGTCGAAGTCGTGCACGACGATCCCGCCGATCCGTTCACCGACGGCACGGGCGACGGTGGTCTTCCCCGAGCAACTGGAACCCGTCAGTTCGAGCAGCACCCGACCAGAGTGGCAGGTCACCGCCGGCCGTTCCATCTGTTTCCCGGCTCCGCACCGTCCCGCTCACAGCCATTCGTCGACGACCGCGACCAGGACCACCGCCTCGGAGCGCACGGCGAGCTCGTCGCACCGGGTGGCCACCGCTCACCCGAAGCGAGCGAGCGGAAACCCGCTTACCCCCCGGGGAGTGGGAAGTCGATCGGCCCGACTTCCCACCCACCGGCCCGACTTCCCACCCACAGGGTTTCCTCGCCGGAGGCCCCTCACTGCTACGGAGGTCTTCGGGGTGGGTCGGTCGGGTGATGTGCCTCGGCGTCAGAGCTGCCGTGCGGGAGTCGACGCTCCCGCAGGGCGATCAGGTGTTCAACCGGCTTGAGGTCGGAGTGTTGCCACAGGGGCGACGGTGGGCTGCCCGGTTGCAGCTGAGGATCGACGGCGAGGACGTGCTCGCGGGCGTGGTCGGAGCCGGTGGCCGCGGCCCGTTCGCGGACGAGGCGTTGCCCGCCGTAGGCCATGGTGCCCTGTGAGCGACCGACGAGGGACAACGCGTGGTGCTAGGGGTACCCGACTGCCCGGGACGTCCGCCGACGACACCGGCCGCGCGGTCGCACGACGGCGGCCGTCCGCCCACCGGAGCGGCGGGCGGACGGCCGGGGCGGCGGTGCGGGCGTCAGGAGACGGTGCCCGGGCCGAACAGCGCGTGGTCCAGGCGCGGGGCGAGCACCCGGGCCAGGGTGTCGGTGATGTGGCCGGTGTCCCGGTAGAGGATCACGCCCTCCAGGACGGCCGGGCAGTCCGGGCCGGTGCCGGGGCAGAGCAGCGGGCCGAGGTCCAGGGCCCGGACCCGGTAGCGCTCGGCGAGGCCGCCGTCGAGCAGCGGGTCGCGTTCGAAGGCCGTGGCGCGCGGGAAGAAGCACTCGTCCGAGCGGCCGTCGGAGCCGGCCAGGCAGGTCGGGATGTCCTTGCCGGGCATCGGGGTGTCGCCCAGGTAGGCGAGCGGTGCGCCGAGGGCGGTGAGGCGGTCGAGGGTGCGGGTCCAGCCCTCGGTGCGCTCGTCCTGGCCGCCGTACCGGTTGAGGCCCGCCATCAGGACCAGCCGGGGCCTGGGGCCGGAGGTGAGCCGGGTGAAGGTGTTCTCCCGCCAGCGGTCGCACTCCTCGAAGGTGCGGCCGAGCACGTTGTTGCGCACCGTCAGGGTGGCCAGCGGGCAGCCCGGCTTGACCAGTACCTCCAGCGCCCACTGCCGCTGCTCGGCCATCGCCAGGGCGGCGGAGATCCACTGACCGGCGTGCGAGTCGCCGATCAGCACGATCCGGTCGGGGCTGGACTCGGTGCCGAACAGGCAGCGCGGGCTGGTCTCGGCGCCGAGCGGGATCTCGCAGCCCTTGCCGGGCGGGAAGTCCTCGCGCGCCCGGGCGAGCGAGGGGGTGAGCGCGAGCACCTTGGTACCGGGGGCGAAGAGGCCGGGGCCGTCCACCGCCCCGGCCGGGGCGACGGTCGCGCGGTCGGGGTCGCCGAGCGCGCGGACCGTGCCGCCGCCCAGGGTGAGGCCGGCGATCAGCGGGATGACCAGGGCGCTGGCGCCGACGGCGAGGCCCCGGCGCGGGGCCGGGCTGCTGCCGTACCGCAGCGGTTGCTCGACCAGCCGCAGGGTGAGCCAGGCCGGGACGGCGGCGGCCGCCGTGAGGGCGACCAGCGTGGTCCAGGGCAGGGCGCCCCAGCGGGCCTGGGCGATGGTCAGCACCGGCCAGTGCCAGAGGTACCAGGCGTAGGAGAGGCGACCGGCGGCGCGCAGCGGGCGGGTGGCGAGCAGTCGGCCGGCGTCACCGGCGCCGAGCGCGCGGTGCGCGGGGCCGGCCAGCAGGAGGGCGGCGGTGCCGAGGACGGGCAGCAGGGCGGCGGTGCCGGGGAAGGGCGTGTCGCGGTCGTACCGGAGGACGGCGGTGAGCAGCGCGGCGGCGCCGGCCCAGCCGAGGACGCGGAGCAGTCCGCCCCCGAGGCGGGCACCGGGGCCGCCGCGGGCGAGCCGGGTGGTCAGGGCCGGCGCGGCGAGGGCGACGCAGCCGCCGACGGCGAACTCCCACAGGCGGCTGGCGGTGGAGAAGTAGCCGAGCGGCGCGGAGCCGGCCGTCCAGCGGACGCAGAGCAGCAGCGAGACGCCACCGACGGCGAGGGTGGTCAGCGTGGCGGCGGTGACGGTGCGCCGGCGGTGTCCGGCGAACAGCCGGGCGAGGCCGAACAGCAGGACGCCCCAGAGCAGGTAGAACTGGTTCTCCACCCCCAGCGACCAGAAGTGCTGGAGCGGGCTGGGGTCGTGTTCGGCGGCCAGGTAGTCCGTCTGCTGGCCGACGAAGCGCCAGTTGGAGAACTGTCCGGCGGCGGCGATCAGGTCCCGGGCGAGGTCGGTGCCGCGCAGCGGGTCGAGCAGGGCGCCGCCGGCCAGCGCGGTGGCGACCAGGACCACGGCGGCGGCGGGCAGGATGCGGCGGGCGCGGCGGGCGGCGAAGTCCCACAGGCCGAGGGGGCGGGCGAGGAGGAGTCCGGTGATCAGGAAGCCGGAGACGACGAAGAAGACGTCGACGCCGACGTAGCCGCCGGTGAGGCCGGGGACGGCCGCGTGGAAGGCGAGCACGGAGAGCACGGCGACACCGCGCAGGCCCTCGATGTCGGGGCGGAAGGCGGCCCGCGGCCGCGGGTCGGTGGTGGCGGGTCCGGCCGCGTCGGTGCGCGCGACGGCGGGCTCGGCAGCAGCGGGCCCGGCAGCAGCGGGCCCGGAGGAGGACGAGGAGGACAGGACGTCGGTCGGGACGAGGGCGCGCGACGGATCGGCGCCTGGTGGTACGGCCGTGGGCACGGCGAAGCTCCTTGCAGGGGCTGGCAGCGGTGGTCGGGGCCGGCGGGCCGATGGGGCGGCCGGCCGGCAGTCCGCGCCGGTGGGGCGACGCGCAAGGAAGGGTGGAGCGGAACGATCAGGGGAGGAAAGCGATCCGACTCGGCGTCAGAACACCAGCGGGTCGGCCCACCCGGACGCCAGCAGGCCGCAGAGCAGCAGCACCGCGGTGACGGCGACGGCCTCGGCCGGGCCGAAGCGCAGGTCGGACGAGCGGCCGTAGGGACGGTCGGAGGGGAGGGCGGACGAGCGGTTGCCCGAACGGCCGGCGCGCCGGTCCGAGGGCCGGGCGAGGTCCGCGACGGTGGCGCCGTTGCCACCGCGGAGCAGCGGCCGGAGCGCGCCGATCAGCGGAACGACCGTGTAGGTGGTGAGTGCGAGCAGTCCGGCGAGCGCCCAGAAGGGCTGCCAGCCGTAGGAGTTGACGGCGCGGACGAGTCCGACCGCGCCGGCGACGACCACGAGGCCGAGCCAGCCGACGCCGATCCTGGCGACGCTGCGGGCCAGCGCGGTGCCGCCGGAGACGGCGCCGGTGGGCACCCAGTCGGCACTGCGGCGGCGCAGCGCGTGCGCGATGGCGACCACGTGGCAGAGCCCGCCCAGGAGTTGGACCCGGGTGACCTCGAAGCGCCAGTGGGTGCGGGACATCGCGGGGAGCAGGACGAGCGCGACCCAGATCGGCGGCAGGAACGGCAGCACCTGCCACGGGGCGATCTCGTCGGGCCGGAAGAACAGCATGATCAGGGCCGGCAGCGGCACGGCGAAGACGTTCACCGCGCTGGTGAGGTAGCCGAGGATGCCGTTCCAGAAGCAGAGCCGGGCCGAGCGGGGAAGCGGGCCGCGCCGGAAGTCGGGGTCCCCGACCAGGGCCAGCGAGCCGAGGCACCAGCGGTACTGCTGGCTGATGAAGGCGGGCAGGCCGGTGGGCGACATGCCCTTGGCGAGCAGCGCGGGCACGTACCGGGTGGTCCACCCGGCGCGGGCGAGCGAGAGGCCGGTGTAGAGGTCCTCGCTGTGGTCGATCTCGGCGAAGCCGCCCACGCGTTCGAGCGCGGCGCGCCGGTAGAGCGCGTTGGTGCCGCAGCAGACGGTGCCGTCCTGGGCGTCCCGGGAGGGCTGGATCCAGCGGTAGAAGATCTCCTGGGTGGCGCCGGCCGCGCGTTCGAGCCAGGACATCCCGGCGTCGGTGTCGAAGCACTGCGGGCTCTGCACGATGCCGATGTCCGGATCGTCGAGGTACGGCACCAGGTGATGCAGGAAGTCCGGGCGCGGGCAGAAGTCCGCGTCGAGGACGGCGATGATGTCGCCGGTGCCCTCGGCCAGACCGTGGTTGAGGTTGCCGGCCTTCTTGAACCGGCCCCGGTCGGGGCGGCTGCGGTACTCGAAGCCGTAGGACTCGGCGAGTTCGCGCACCTCGGGCCGGGCGGCGTCGTCGAGGACCAGGACGGTCAGCGCGCCGGGCCAGCGGACGGCGGCGGTGTGCCGGTAGGCGTTGTCCAGGACGGCGAGCGGTTCGCCGGCGGTGGGCAGCAGCAGGTCGACGCCCGGGTGCCGGACGGGGCGCCAGGCCCGGACCAGCAGGTCGTGCGAGTCGCGGGTGAAGCGCCGGGAGCGCTGTCCGTCGACGACGGAGAGCAGCCAGGTCGCGGCGTTGAGCACGGTGAGAGCGAGGAACGGCCAGAGCAGTGGGCGGCTGAGCGCGAAGAGGCCGAGCGTCGCGGTGGCGCCGGCGTACGAGAGGGTGGCGCAGAGCAGCACCCAGCGGCGCTGCGGGCCGAAGTACCAGTAGAGCTCCTCGTCGTCGGGCGGACTGGGCAGGCGCGACAGCTCGTCCTCGGCGCGCCGGTCGGCACCAGTACCGGGGGACGCCCCGGGACGGTCGGCACGTGTACCGGGGGACGCCCCGGGACGGTCGGCGAGAAGGCTGTCATGACGGTCGTCGGGCCCGCCGTCGGGTATTCGGCGCCCCGGGTGGTGCGGTTCCCGGTCGGGCGCGGACACGGCGTTGCCATGGTGTGCGGGCATGCGGAATGGCCCCCCTGAGCTGGGACGGAACATGGCCTTTCGCCGGCCAGCCTCTCACGTTGGTCTGGACCAATAGATCATCGGGCCGGACCGTCGGGCATCGTCCCAGGTCAGAGAGTTGACACCACGTCAGATTCGTACACCATCTGACGCCGCGTCACCACTACCGAACGGTAATCTCCTTGGTCAGCTTCTCGAACCGGAGGTCGGGGCGGAGCGGGATGCCGAAGCGCTCGTCACCGTACGGGAACGGCGAGAAGTCGCCGGTGCGGCGGAAGCCCCGGCGCTCGTACCAGGCGATCAGCTCCGAACGCTGCTCGATCACCGTCATCTCCATCTCGGCCACGCCCCACTCCTCGGCCGCGTACCGCTCGGCCCGTGCGAGCACGGCCCGCCCGAGGCCGCCGCCCTGGCGGCCGGGACGCACCGAGAACATGCCGAAGTAGGCGCGCGCGCCCCGGCGTTCCAGCTGGCAGCAGGCGAGCAGCTCGCCGTCCCGCTCCGCCAGCAGCACCACGCCGTCCGGGTGGGTGACGGCCGCGGTCACTCCCTCGGCGTCGGTGCGCTGCCCGGCCAGCAGGTCGGCCTCGGTGGTCCAGCCGGCCCGGCTGGCGTCCCCGCGGTAGGCGGACTCGACCAGGTCCAGCAGGGCGGGCACATCGGCGGAGGTCGCGGCGCGGAAGTCCAGCCGGTCGGTGCCGGCGGCCTCGGGGGCCGCGCCGGTGGTGCTCTCGGGCACAGGGTCCTCGTCTCTGGCGGGCCCGGACCGTGCGGGCCCGGGCGAAGGGGCGGCGGCCGTTCGGCCGATCCCCCGCATCGTGCCACAGCCGCCCCCGGCGCCCACCTGCGCGTACGACCCGGTCCGGCCGCGCGCACCCGGCGCGCACCCCGCCCCCCGGGGGCCAGGACCACCCGTCCCTCCCGACCACCCGGCCCGGCCCGGCCCCGAACCGCCCGCCCCCGCCCGACCGTCCGCCCGGCCGCCTGTCCGCCCGTCCGCCCGTCCGTCCATCACCCGGACACCCTCCCCCGCGCGGCACCGCCTCCGGCAGGATGACAGGAGGACCACGAACCCCGCCCGGCACGCCCGGACCGCCCGCCCCGGAGGCCCCATGACGACCGTCGAGATCCCCGGCTCCAAGTCCGTCACCGCACGCGCACTGTTCCTGGCCGCCGCCGCCGAGGGCACCACCACCCTGCTCCGGCCGCTGCGCTCCGACGACACCGAGGGCTTCACCGAGGGGCTGCGGGCGCTCGGTTACCAGCTCACCACCGCCCCGGACCGGTGGACGATCGAGGGCCGCCCGCAGGGCCCCGCGCACGACGCCGAGGTCTACTGCCGCGACGGCGCCACCACCGCCCGCTTCCTGCCGGTGCTCGCCGCCGCCGGCCGCGGCGAGTTCCGCTTCGACGCCTCCGCCCAGATGCGCCGCCGCCCGCTCGGCCCGCTCACCGAGGCGCTGCGCACCCTCGGGGTCGACCTCCGGCACGAGGAGGCCGAGGGCCACCACCCGCTGCGGATCACCGCCGACGGCGTCCGCGGCGGCGCGATCACCCTCGACGCGGGCCTCTCCTCGCAGTACCTCACCGCCCTGCTGCTGCTCGGCCCGCTCACCGAGCAGGGCCTGCGGATCACCGTCACCGACCTGGTCTCCGCGCCGTACGTGGAGATCACCGTCGCCATGATGCGGTCCTTCGGCGCCACGGTGACCCGTACCGGCCGGGTCTTCGAGGTCGCGCCCGGCGGCTACCGGGCCGCCACCTACCCGGTCGAGCCGGACGCCTCGACGGCGAGCTACTTCTTCGCCGCCGCCGCGCTCACCGGCCGTCGGCTGACCGTCCCCGGGCTCGGCAAGGACGCGCTCCAGGGCGACCTGCGGTTCGTCGACGTGCTGGCCCGGATGGGCGCGCGGGTCGAGGTCGGCACCGACCGGACCACCGTCGAGGGCCCCGCCGGCGGCCGGCTCTCCGGCCTGACCGTCGACATGCGCGACATCTCCGACACCATGCCGACGCTCGCCGCCGTCGCCCCGTTCGCGGACACCCCGGTACGGATCGAGAACGTCGCCAACACCCGGGTCAAGGAGTGCGACCGCCTCGACGCGTCCGCCGAGAACCTCCGCCGGCTCGGCATCGACGTCGCCACCGGGCCCGACTGGATCGAGATCCGCCCCGGCACCCCGCGCGGCGCCGCCCTCGCCTCCCACGGCGACCACCGGATGGTGATGTCCTTCTCCGTCACCGGCCTGCGCACCCCCGGCATCACCTTCGACGACCCCGGCTGCGTACGGAAGACCTTCCCCGCGTTCCACGAGGTCTTCGGCCGGCTGCGCCAGGACTGGACCACCACCGGCTGAGCACCACCGGCCGACCCGGGACGCGGCGTCCGGGAGGGTGCCCTCGCTACCAGAACCGGGCGAGGGCACTCTCCTTGAACGGCTGCGGGGACACGCTCAGGTCCCCCGAGAACGGCCGGTCCAGCACGACCACCAGCAGCAGGCTGAAGCCGATCAGCGTGGCCACCGTGCCGACGAACAGCAGCCGCGCCCGCCGGTCCCGCACCCCGTACATCAGGGCGAGCGCGGTCATCACCACGGCACCGCCGAAGATCAGCGCCTGCAGCAGCGCGGGCAGGCTCCCCCGGCTGTCGGCGAGGCGGCTGCGCCGCAGGCCCGCGACCTCGTTGAGGCTGTCCAGGGCCTTGCCGTAGAAGGCCTCCTCGGCGGGCGTTTCCGGCTGGTACCCGACGAACACCCGGTACATCCCGTCCACCGCCCGGGTCGTCACCGCCGAGTCCCCCTGCCCCTCCCGCATCAGCGGCCACTGGTCCTCCACCACGGCGTGCACGTAGTCGTGCACGGCCGCGTGCACCGCGTCGCGGGTGGCCGGCGGGAACGCCTCGGCGTCGCGCACGATCTGCGAGACCGCGCTCGCCTCGGTCGCCACGATGTGCCCGGCGTCGTGCAGTTCGGTCCACAGGTTCACCACGACGAACGCCAGGATGATGCCGTAGATCGCCCCGAACATACCCAGCAGCACCCCGGCCATGTCGTTGTACTCGCCGTCCGCCAGCCCCGGGAACCGGCGCAGTGCCAGCACGCTGCTCCCCAGCGCGACCAGCACGAACCCTCCCACCACCAGTACGGCCAGCGGCACGGTCGGGACGTGGTTCAGCAGCCACAGATCCACCTGCCTGCACTCCTCGCGGACCGGGCCCCGGCGGGCCACCCGCAGCCATCATGAGCGGTCGACCGCCACCCGCTCCGGATATCCGCCGCTCCGAGCCGCGTGCCGCCCCGGACGACGGGCAACCGTGTGACACCCGGCGTCCCGGCTTCGGGAGGATCCGTGCCCGGGACGCGCCGCGACCGAGGGCTCGGGCCCCTCGGCGCTCCCCCTGCCCGGGTCCGGGTCGCCGGGAGGTGCTCCCGCTTCTGGTAAGCGCTATCCACGCCTCCGCGGGCCCGTCCGTCAGCCCGCGACCGGCCCCGTGCTGCCGCGCACCACCAGGGCCACGCCCAGCGGCGCCTGCCGGGCGGGCGACGCGCCGTCCGCGATCAGCTGGACCGCCCGCTCCCCCGCCTCCTCCAACGGCAGCCGGACGGTGGTCAGCGACGGCCGGAGGTCCACCGCGAACGGGACGTCGTCGAAGCCGACCACCGAGACCTCCGCCGGGACGCTCCGCCCCAGGTCGTCCTGGACGGCGGCCAGCACACCCGCCGCCATCACGTCGTTCAGGGCGAGCACCGCCGTGACCCCCGGCTCGGCCGCGAACAGCCCGAGCGCCGCGTCCCGGCCCCCGGCCCGGGTGAAGTCCGCGAACACGACGCGGCGGTCCGGGAGTTCACCACCGAGGCGGGACCACGCCGCCCTGATCCCGGCGAGCCGCCGCCGCACGGTCACCAGGCGCTCCGGGCCGGCGACCACGCCGATCCGGCGGTGCCCGAGCTGCCAGAGCTCGGCGGCCGCACGCTCGGCCCCGCCGGTGTGGTCGAGCGGCACGTACGGCTCGACACCCCGCTCGCCGATGCAGGACACCCGGCCGCCGTCGGCCCGGAAGGCGTCCAGCTCGGCCGCCAGCCGTGCCGTGAGGTCCGGATCGGCGACGCCGCTGCCGGCGAGCAGCACCGCCCGCGCCCGCTGGGCCCGCAGGCTCCGCACGTACTCGATCTCCAGCTCGGGGTCGCCGAACGTGGCGGCGATCATCACCATCAGCCGGTGCCGCTTGGCGGCCCGCATCGCCCCGGCGGCGATCGCCGCGAAGTACGGGTCGGCGATGTCGTGGACGACCAGGCCGACGACCGAGGTCGAGGAGCGGGCCAGCGCCTGCGCGGGCGCGTTGGAGACGTAGCCGAGGTCCCGCGCCGCGTCCTCCACCTTGCGGCGCAGCTCCTCCCCCACGGTTCGGGTGCCCCCGTGGAGCACCCGCGAGGCCGTGGCGATCGACACCCCGGCGTGCTCCGCGACGCGCTGCAGCGTCACGGCACCGGTGGAACGGGTGGCACGGGTGGTTGACCTCGGGTTCGGCATGCTCGTAACGTACCCGGCGGAAAGCGCTTACCAAGAATCCCGCGCAGCTCCCCGCGAAAGAAGGTCCACCATGTCCCGCAGGGTGATCGGCATCGTCATGAACGGTGTCACCGGTCGAATGGGCTACCGCCAGCACCTCGTCCGCTCGATCCTCGCCATCCGTGAGCAGGGCGGACTGCCCCTCGGCGACGGCGAGGTGCTGTGGCCCGAACCGATCCTGGTCGGCCGCAGCGCCCGCAAGCTCGAGGAGATCGCCGACCGGCACGCGCTCACCCACTGGACCACCGACCTGGACGAGGCCCTCGCCCACCCGCTGGCCGAGATCTACTTCGACGCCCAGCTCACCCAGGTCCGGGAACAGTCCATCCGCAGGGCCGTCGCCGCCGGCAAGCACGTCTACACCGAGAAGCCCACCGCCGAGTCCCTCGACGCCGCACTGGAGCTGGCCCGCCTCGCCCGCGACGCCGGGGTCCGCAGCGGCGCCGTCCAGGACAAGCTGTTCCTGCCCGGCCTGCTCAAGCTCAAGCGCCTGGTGGACAGCGGCTTCTTCGGCCGGATCCTGTCCGTGCGGGGCGAGTTCGGTTACTGGGTCTTCGAGGGCGACTGGCAGGAGGCCCAGCGGCCGTCCTGGAACTACCGCGCCCAGGACGGCGGCGGCATGGTCCTCGACATGTTCCCGCACTGGCGCTACGTGCTGGACGGCATCGTCGCCCCGGTCCGCTCCGTCTACGCCCACACCACCACCCACATCCCCACCCGGGTCGACGAGCAGGGCCGCCCCTACGAGGCCACCGCCGACGACGCCGCCTACGGCATCTTCGAGCTCGAGGGCGGCATCACCGCCCAGATCAACTCCTCCTGGGCCGTCCGCGTCGACCGCGACGAGCTGGTCGAGTTCCAGGTCGACGGCACCGAGGGCAGCGCCGTCGCCGGACTGCGCGAGTGCCGCTTCCAGCACCGGGCCGCCACCCCCAAGCCGGTCTGGAACCCCGACCTGGCCGTCACCGAGTCCTTCCGCGACCAGTGGCAGCGGGTGCCGGACAACGCCGAGTTCGACAACGGGTTCAAGGTCCAGTGGGAGCTGTTCCTGCGGCACGTGGTGACCGGCTCCGAGTACCGGTGGGACCTCCTCGAGGGCGCCAAGGGCGTCCAGCTCGCCGAACTCGGCCTGCGCTCCGCCCGCGAGGGCCGCCGCCTGGACGTGCCCGACCTCGCCCTCTGACCCCCGCGCCCGGCTCCCGCCGCCCCGGCTCCTCCCGCTCCCGCCCTGCTCCCACCCGCACCCCGACCCGATTGCTGACACCATGACCGAGATCGACCTGCCCGGCCACGGCCGCCACCGGATGTCCGAGCCGCCCCGCCTCCCGCCCGCCGCCGAGCCGCCGGCCGGCCGCATCGTGTACGCCGCCGCCCACGTTGTCGCCGACCCGCTCGGCGACAACGCCCCCGGCGCACCCGCGGCCGTCGACTGGGACGCCACCCTCGCCTTCCGCCGCCACCTGTGGTCCCTCGGCCTCGGCGTCGCCGACGCCATGGACACCGCCCAGCGCGGCATGGGCCTCGACTGGCCCGCCACCCGCGAACTGATCACCCGCTCCGGCGCCGAGGCCCGCGCCACCGGCGGACTGCTCGCCTGCGGCGTCGGCACCGACCACCTCGCGCCCGGCACCCACGCCCTCCCCGCCGTCGCCGCCGCCTACGAGGAGCAGCTCGACGTCGTGCAGGCCGCCGGCGCCCGGCCGATCCTGATGGCCAGCCGCGCCCTGGCCGCCGGAGCCCGCGGCCCCGAGGACTACCTGAGCGTCTACAGCGGGATCATCGGCCGGGCCGAGCAGCCGGTCGTCCTGCACTGGCTGGGCGAGATGTTCGACCCGGCCCTGGCCGGCTACTGGGGATCCACCGACCTCGACGCCGCCACCGCCACCGTGCTGGAACTCATCGGGGAGCACGCCGACCGCATCGACGGCATCAAGGTCTCGCTGCTGGACGCCGACCGCGAGATCGCGCTGCGCCGCGCCCTGCCCGCCGGGGTCCGCCTCTACACCGGCGACGACTTCCACTACCCGGAACTGATCCGCGGCGACGAACACGGCCACAGCGACGCCCTGCTGGGCGTCTTCGACCCGATCGCCCCGGTCGCCGCCGCCGCGCTGCACGCCCTGGACGCCGGGGACCTCGACCGCTACGACGCGCTGTTCGCGCCGACCCTGCCGCTGGCCCGGCACCTGTTCGCCGCCCCCACGTACCACTACAAGACCGGGATCGTCCTGCTCGCCTGGCTGGCCGGGCACCAGGACCACTTCACCATGGTCGCCGGCGCGCAGAGCGGCCGCTCGGTGCCGCACCTGGTCGAGCTGTTCCGCCTCGCCGACGCCGCCGGGATCCTGCCCGACCCCGATCTCGCGGCCGACCGGATGCGGCGCTACCTCGCCGTGGCGGCCCCGCTCGGCTGAGCGGCGACCGGCCTCCCCTCTCCGCCCTGTCCTCTCCGCCCTGACCTCCCGTCCCTCTCCTCCCCTGCCTTCGCCCTCCCCTGCCCGAAAGGAGCCCGGCGCCGTGACCGGACTCTCCCGCCTGTCGCTCAACCAGATCACCACCAAGCGCTGGAGCCTGCCCGAAGCCGTCCAGGGCTGCGTCGACGCCGGGATCCCCGCCATCGGCCTGTGGCGGGACAAGGTCGCCGAGACCGGCCTCGCCCGCTCCGCCAAACTCTGCCGTGACGCCGGACTGACCGTCAGCAGCCTCTGCCGGGGCGGCTTCCTCACCGCCACCGGGCCGGAGGAACGACGGGCCGCGCTCGCCGACAACCTCCGCGCCATCGAGGAGGCCGCCGAACTCGGCACCGACACCCTGGTCATGGTCGTCGGCGGCCTCCCCGACGGCAGCCGGGACCTCGTCGGCGCCCGTCGCGCCGTCTCCGACATGATCGCCGAACTCGCTCCGCACGCCGGCGACTTCGGCGTCCGGATGGCACTGGAGCCGCTGCACCCGATGTTCTGCGCCGACCGCGCCGTCATCTCCACCCTCGGCCAGGCCCTCGACCTCGCCGCACCCCACCCCGCCACCCAGGTCGGCGCGGTCGTCGACAGCTACCACGTCTGGTGGGACCCGCAGCTCCCCGAACAGATCGCCCGCGCCGGCCGGGAGGGCCGCATCGCCTCCTACCAGGTCTGCGACTGGACCCTGCCGCTCCCGGCCGACGTCCTGCTCGGACGCGGCCACGTCGGCGACGGCCACATCGACTTCCGCACCCTCACCGACCAGGTCTCCGCCGCCGGCTACACCGGCTGGATCGAGGTCGAGATCTTCAACCAGCAGATCTGGGACACCCCCGGCGACCGGACCCTGCGCACCCTCGCCGAACGCCATCTCACCCACGTGGTCCCGGCATGAGGATCGTCCTCGCCCCCGACTCCTTCAAGGGCACCGCCACCGCCGCCGAGGCCGCCCGGGCCCTGGCCGACGGCTGGCACTCGGTGCGGCCGGGCGACCAACTCCTGTCGCTGCCCATGGCCGACGGCGGCGAGGGCACCCTCGACGCCGTGGCCACCGCCCACCCCGGCGCGACCGTCCACGAGGTCCCCGGCTGCACCGGCCCCGACGGCCGCCCCGTCCCGGGCCGCTACCTGCTGCTCCCCGACGGCAGCGCCCTCGTCGAACTCGCCACCGCCAGCGGGCTCCCCCTGCTCGAGGGCCGCCCCGCACCGCTCGCGGCCACCACCCGCGGCACCGGCGAGGCGATCGCCGCCGCGCTGGACGCGGGCGCGACCGCGCTGACCGTCGCCCTCGGGGGCTCCGCCTCCACCGACGGCGGGGCCGGGCTGCTCTCCGCACTCGGCCTCCGGGTCCTCGGCCCCTCGGGCGCCCTGCTGCCCGACGGCGGCGGCGCCCTCGCCGCGGCCTGGCGGATCGACACCCGCTGGCTGCGCCCCGGCCCGCCCGGGGGCGTGCGGCTGCTCACCGACGTCACCAATCCGCTGCACGGCCCCGACGGCGCGGCGGCCGTCTACGGCCCGCAGAAGGGCGCCGGTCCCGCCGAGATCGGCCTGCTGGAGGACGGACTGCGCCGCTACGCCGGGCTGCTCGGCGGCGACCCGGACCAGCCCGGGGCCGGAGCGGCCGGCGGCACCGCCTACGGCCTCGCCACCGCCTGGGGCGCCGCCATCACCCCGGGCGCGGCAGCCGTCGCCGACCTGCTCGGCCTGGACGCCGCCCTCGCCGGGGCCGACCTCGTGGTCACCGGCGAGGGCCGCTTCGACAGCACCAGTCTGCTCGGCAAGGCGGTCGGCGAGGTGATGGCCCGGGCGCGGCGCGCCGCCGTGCCGGTCCGCGTCGTCGCGGGCGACTCCACCGACCACCGGGCGCTCACCCTGCTGTCCCTGGCCGGTGACAGCGGTGACGCACAACGGCGGGCCGCCCACTGGCTCGAGCTGGCCGGGAGGCACCTGGCCCACTCGGTCGGACGCGCGGCGCGCTGACGCACGCGGCCGAGGGGGCCCGGTGAAGGGGCCCGGCGACGGCGTCGGCGGGGTGGTCGGTGAGGGGGCCGACGTCACCCTGCCGGGCCCGGCTCAGCCGTGCGGGTGTCGGTGGCGGCCGGTTCCGCCGCAGGTCGTAACTTTCCGGACCGCCGTTCTTTGATCCGGACAGCAGTGATTGCAACCGGTTCAGGGCGTGCAGCACCTTCAGCCGGCGCACTGTCGACCACCACCGGGTCGACCAGTGCTTCGAGTTCATCTTGAGAGGAATGCGGAAATGTTCAAGAACACCTTCGCCGCCGCCGCCGGCCTGGCCGCCGCTGCCATCGCGATGTCCGCCGGTTCGGCCTTCGCCATCGCCGACTCGGACGGCGCCGCCGTCTCGTCCCAGGGCAACGGCGGGACCAACCAGACCGGCACCCACGGCGACCACAGCGCCAACTTCCACACCCTCGACAACCCGAACATCTGCCTCCCGGAGGTCCACAACATCGCGGTCGGCGCCGTCATCGGCGTGGCCGTCCCGATCGAGGTCCCGGTCCTGAACAAGACCCCGAAGCAGATCTGCAACGTCGGCCACAACACCCAGTCCTCCGGCGACGGCGGTGTCTCGCACCTGATCGGCTGATCCAGCGGCGTTCCTGGGCCCCGGTGACACGTCGCGGGGTCCGGGTACCGCGCGGGACCGACGCCCGGCCGGGGCTTCCCGGCCGGGCGTTCGGCATGTCCGGTTCGCCGCGGCGGACTTGCGCGTCGCGGGAAGAGTGCGCGACCAATGGCCGACCGGCACGCGAAGCCCGGGCAGCGCGGGAGTGCGGACGCGCGGGTCGCGACCCGACCCGCCGTCCGGGTCCGGGGCCGCCTCCCCAGGTGGGGGCTGGTCCTGCGCGCACAAGGCGTCCGAGTGGTCGGAACCATTCCCCTGTGCCCCCCGGTCGGAATGTGGCCACCGATACCTGGCGGGCTGGCACGTACATGGCTACCCTGCTGCGGCCGGACACCGTCACCGGCCGTCCCGCAGTCCGCACCCGCCCCACGGGACGTCAGCACCGGACCAGAGGAGTGTCATGCCCAGCACTTCCCGCTCCGCCCGCCCCTCCGGCACCAGCGTCCTCCGGAAGCCCCGGCAGCACCGGCTCGGGGCGTTCGCCGCCGTCGCGACCGCCGTCGCCCTGGCCGTCGGCATCGCCGCCCCCGCGCACGCGGCCGGCGGCCACCTGCCCCCGATCCACCCCGAGCTCGACTTCGCCGGCTCCACCGTGGCCGCCCACGAGGGCCGCGACGGCACCGCCCCGCTCGCCGCCCTCGCCGTCACCCAGACACCCGGGCTCGACGTCGCCAGCTACCAGGGCAACGTCAACTGGCCCTCGGTGCGCGCCAACGGCGCCCGCTTCGCCTACGTCAAGGCCACCGAGGGCACCACCTACACCAACCCGTACTTCACCCAGCAGTACAACGGCTCCTACAACGCCGGGCTGATCCGCGGCGCCTACCACTTCGCCCTGCCGGACCGCTCCTCCGGCACCGCGCAGGCCAACTGGTTCGTCGACCACGGCGGCGGCTGGTCCCGCGACGGCAAGACCCTCCCGCCGGCCCTCGACATCGAGTACAACCCCTACGGTGCCACCTGCTACGGCCTCGGCCAGAGCGCCATGGTGAGCTGGATCCGCGCCTTCAGCAACACCGTCCACTCCCGCACCGGCCGCTATCCCACCATCTACACCACCACCAACTGGTGGGCCACCTGCACCGGCAACAACGCCTCCTTCGGTGCCACCAACCCGCTCTGGATAGCCCGTTACGCCTCCGCCGTCGGCACCCTCCCGGCCGGCTGGAGCTACCAGACCATCTGGCAGCACGCCGACTCCGGCACCTTCCCCGGCGACCAGAACCTCTTCAACGGCGCCTTCGACCGCGTCCAGGCCCTCGCCAACGGCTGAGGCCCGTCCCCGGCACCCCTCCCGCTGTGCCGCCCGGACCGGTCCGGGCGGCACAGCGGGAACGCGCAGGGTGCGGCGGTGAGGAGTCAGGGCGTGGTGGTGAGGGAGTCGAGGAGGATGCGCCAGGCCTCGGTGTAGGCGGTCGGGTCGTCGGGGGTCGCGTCCGGGGGGCCGAAGGCGACGTGCGGGGCACCGTGCAGGACGGCGAGCAGGAGTTGGGCCACCAGTTCGGGCGGGCGGGGTGCCATGCTGCCCTCGCCCTGGGCCCGGCGGATCAGGGTGACCAGGCCGCGCTGCACGTCCGAGAAGATGTCCGCCGCCGGGGCGGCCGGGTCCGGGACGTCGGTGGCCAGACGGAGGGCCGCGCGCAGCCGGACGTCCTCCTTCAGCCGCTGGGCGAGGTCCAGGACGAGCGCCTCCAGGACGTCGGCGGCCCCGGCGCCGGGGACGTCGCGGGTCAGCCGCATCTCCTCCCAGACCTGCCGGGACTGCGAGACCAGGGCGCCCGCGAGGGCGCGCTTGGAGTCGAAGTGCCCGTACAGCGCCCCCTTGGTCATGCCGGTGCGCTGCGCCACCGCGTTGAGGGTGGCCCCGCTGTAGCCCTGGGTGGAGAACTCCTCGGCCGCGGCGTCGAGCACCTTCTCCCGCGTACGCCGGGCCCGCTGCTGCTTCATCACGCGGTCCTCCTCGGGGTTCGGAGAACATTCCGTGGCGAGGGAATGTTCCCGGGCCGGCACGGTCACCGCCCGGTTCCGTTCAGGTCCGACCGGGAACATTCATCGGTGCTTCCTCCCCCGAGGTCGCGAACTCCCGCACGGGCCGGCTGCATTGCGGCACCGTCGCGGGCGTCCCGGCTCAGGAACCTACCTTCCGGAAGGATTGGCGTCGAGGCGGGATTCCCGCCGCCCTGTCCAAAACGCCGTCATCGGACGCGGGTCGACGGCCCTGCACCGGAGCCCCCCACACACCGAACTCCCGCCCCCACCACCGAGGAGCCGAACGTGCCCGAGCCCGATCACCGAAGCAGACCCGGCGCCGGAGCCGAAACCGGAAGCCCGTCCCGGACCGGGACCGGGACCGGGACCGCGGCCGGACCCGAGCCGCCCGGCCCGTTCCGGGTCCGGCCGATCGTCACCCGGCGGGGTCCCGATCCCCAGCAGGAGCGGGCCACCCGCACCCGGATGCTCGTCCTCACCGCCGCCGCCGAACTGTTCACGGCCCGGGGCTTCCGGCACACCTCGGTGCAGGAGGTCGCCGACCGGGTGGGGATGACGAAGGGTGCGGTCTACTTCCACTACCCGACCAAGGAGGCGCTGGCCGTCGCCGTGGTCGAACAGCACTACGCCCGCTGGCCGTTGCTGCTGGCCGCGGTCACCGCGGAGGGGCACGGGCCGCTGGAGACCGCGGAACGCCTCTTGGCGGGTGCGGTGCTGGCCTTCCGGGACGACGTCCTCGTCCGGGCGGGCACCCGGCTGCAGGTCGAACGCCCGCAGATCGATGCCGAGTTGCCGACGCCGTACGTGGACTGGACCGAGCTGCTGACCGGACTGCTGGCCCGCGCCGAGGCGCTGGGCGAGCTGCGGGCGGGGATCCGGCCCCGGGCGGCGGCCCGGTCGCTGGTGGCCGCGCTCTTCGGCACCCAGCACATCTCGGACGTCCTGCACGAGCGGGCGGACATCGTCGAACACTGGGCGGAGACGGCCGAGTTACTGTTCCGGGCGATCCGCGCGGACTGACCCGGCCGGGACCGGGGCGGGCGACACAGCCGAGACCGCGGCCGGGGCGGGCGACGAGGACGGGGCACCGCCACCGCCTGCCGGCGTCCCGGCACCCGCCACGGCACCGGCCCCGGCCCGGGTACCGGCGTGGG
Source organism: Streptomyces sp. TLI_053 (assembly GCF_900105395.1). Classification (NCBI taxonomy): domain Bacteria; kingdom Bacillati; phylum Actinomycetota; class Actinomycetes; order Kitasatosporales; family Streptomycetaceae; genus Streptomyces; species Streptomyces sp. TLI_053. Next base: position 8,370,403 of record NZ_LT629775.1, on the reverse strand, counting down.
CCGTGGCCGCGGCCACCAGGGCGAGCACGGCCGCCGCGAGCGGGAACCAGCGCCCGCCGAACAGCGCGACGGCCGCGCTGCCGACCGCCCCGCCGGCGGCCGTACCCAGGTACAGGGCACTGCTGTTGAGCGAGATCAGCAGCTGGGCGCCGCCCGGGTCGAGCGAGGCGAGCCGGTGCGGCAGCGCCACCGACACCGCCCAGCCCGCCAGCGGGGTGACGACGGCGTAGGCGAGCGCGCCCGGCATCGAGCGCCCCGCCCACGGGAGCGCGGCGAACGCGAGCGCCGCCACCGTGCTGCCGGTGAGCAGCACCCGCCGGACGCCGACCCGGTCGACCAGGCGACCGCCGAGCCAGCTGCCCGCCACCGAGGCGAGGCCCGAGACCAGCAGCACCAGGCTCAGCCGGTCCGCCCGTCCACCGGTGGCCGGGGCGATCGCGGTGGCCAGGTAGATGTAGACGGTCTGGAAGGCGAGGAAGAAGAGCAGGGTGGTGGAGGCGGCGCCGAGCACCCGCCGGTCGCGCAGCGGCGCCAGCCGGTCCCGCAGTCCGGGTGCGGCGACGGGCGCCGGCAGGTCGCGCAGCAGCAGGGCGAGTCCGGCCAGGGCGGCCGCGCCGAGGGCCGTGACCAGCCACATCGTGAGGCGCCAGTCGGTGCGGCCGATCCAGGTGCCGAGCGGGACGCCGAGCGCGGTGGCGACCGTCATGCCGCCGAGCACGGTGGCCAGCGCCCGGCCGCGCCGCTCGGGGGCGACCAGGGTGGTGGCCACGGCGTTGGCCGTCGGGGTGTAGAGCGCGGCGCCCGCGGCGGCCAGGACCCGGGTGGCGAGCAGGGTCCCGTAGGAGGGGGCGAGCGCGCTGAGCGCGTTGGCGGCGGCGAACACGGCGAGCGCGGTGAGCAGCAGCCGGCGGCGCGGCCAGCGCGCGGTGAGCGCGGCGAGCGGCGGGGCGAGCAGCGCGTAGCCGAGGGCGAAGACGGTCACCAGTTGGCCGGCGGCGGCGACCGTGACACCGAGGTCCTCGGCGATCGGACCGAGGATGCCGGCCATGACCATGGTGTCGGTGCCGACGGCGAAGGTGCCGAGGGCCAGCAGGAGCAGTCGGACGGGCACGTGGTTCCCCCCAGGAGCGGACGTCAGCGGAACACTGTTGTTGGACGGATGGGCAACAGTTTGATGCTCGCCAAACAGTACGGATTGGTGGATGATTGTCAAACCGTCCCGTCCGCGTCGCACCAGCGCCGCCCGAGCCCCGAGGAGGCCGCCGGCCATGACCGACGACGAGCGGCTGCCCCAGCCCACCGCCACCGAGATCGACCTGGTCACCGTGCTGCACGCACTCGGCGACCCGGTCCGGATGCGCCTGCTGACCAGCTACGCCGACGGCGCCGAGCACTCCTGCGACCCGCGCCACCTCGGCCTCGAACACCTGCACAAATCGACCGTCTCGCACCACATGCGGGTGCTGCGCGAGGCCGGTGTCACCACCACCCGGGTCGCCGGCCGCAACCGCTACGTCTCGCTGCGCCGGGCGGACCTCGACGCGCGCTTCCCCGGGCTGCTCGACGCCCTGCTCACCGCGACCCGGGCCGCCGCCCCGACCGACGCCGACTGAGCCCCGCCCGGACCGGGCCGCCGCACGGTCCCGCCACGCGGTCCCGCCGCCCGTCCGGCCGCACCGGACCGGCGCCCGCGCCGCCCGCTCGGTAGCGTGGCCGGGACGGCGAGGGCGCGGACCAGCGAAAGGCCGGGCGGGCGCGATGATCGGTGAGGTCGGCGGACAGGCCGACGGGCGGACCGGCGGACAGGCCGGCAGCGGGCTCGACCTGGAGGGCCTGCGCCGGGTCTACGGCACCACCGGCCACCGGCTCTTCTACACCCTCGTCTGCCGGCGGGCCCGGCACTGGGGCTGGACCGAGCCCGGCCAGTCCAAATGGCGCTGCTGGCGGGCGCAACGGCAGTTGGAGGGGGTGCTCGGCCGCAAGCTCGCCCTGCCGCCCGGCGCCCGGGTACTGGACGCCGGCTGCGGCTCGGGCGTCGTCGCCCGCCAGCTGGCGGCCCGCTTCGGCCTGCGGGTCACCGGCGTCGACCTGATGGACTTCCACGTCCGGGAGGCCCGCCGGCTGAGCGCCCGGGCCGCGCTGGAGGACCGCACCGCCTTCGCCTGGGGCGACTTCCACGAGCTGGACCTGCCCGCCGGATCCTTCGACGGCGTCTACTCGATGGAGACGCTCTGCCACGCCCACGACCCGGCGCGCGCCCTCGCGGAGTTCCACCGGCTGCTGCGACCGGGCGGGCGGCTGGTCCTGCTCGGCCCCGCCGCCGTCCCGCGCGCGGAGATGCCGGACACCCAACAGGCGCTGCTGGACCCGTACCTGGACGCGATGGTGCTGCCCGGCGCCCGCCGCTACACCACCCGCACCCTGGGCGGACTCGTCACCGGGGCGGGCTTCCGGCTGGAGGAGGAGCTCGACGCCACCCCCTACTACCTGCCCACCACCGAGGCCCTGTACGGGTACTTCCGACTGCCGTACGCCCTGCTGCGCCGCCTCGGCGTGACCGAGCACTGGCTGGGGCTGCGCTCCACCGTGGAGATGTACCAACTGCGCCACCACGTCGCGTGGATGGTGCACACCGCCGTCAAGGACGGCTGACCGGCGCGGCGTTCGCCCGCCGGCGGTCGGGGGTCAGCGCCCGGCGCCCAGCATCCGGAGCACCAGTTCGCCGTAGCGGCGGCCGAGTTCCTCGGGCGTCTCACTGCTGCGGTCGGTGTACCAGCGGGACACGTCGATCCCGAGCGAGGTGACCGCGCGCGCCGCGGTCCGTACCTCGGCCACCTCGAACAGGCCGTCCGCGCGCCCCTCCTCGATCAGCGCGGTGACCTCGCGCTCGATGTCCAGCCGCAGTGCCGCGACCGCCGCGTAGTCGTCCTCCGGGAGCGCGTGCAGCTCGTAGTTGACCACCCGGCCGACCGTCCGCGCCCGGGCGTGCCAGGCGGTGAAGTCCTCGACCAGGCGCCGCATCCGGGCCACCGGGTCGCCCTCGCCGGCCGCCGCCGCCCGGACCAGGGAGAGCGCCGCGGCGTGACCGGCCCGGCTGATCTCGGCCAGCAGGGCCGCCTTGGAGGGGTAGTGGATGTAGAGCGCGGCCGGGCTCATCCCGGCGCCGGTGGCGATGTCCCGGGTGGTGGTGGCGTGGAATCCGCGCTCGGCGAAGGACTCGACGGCGGCCCGGAGCAGCCGGTACACCGCCTCCGGGCGGGTGTCGGCGCCGCCGGGCAGGGTGGGCCACAGCTCGGCGATGGGCGTGCTGGTCATGGCGCCATCCTCGCAGATCGGTCGTCCGGGCGGTCGTACGGGCATTCGCCCGGGGCCGGTCCGGCGGAGGACGGGAGACCCAGCCGGGCACCCAGCCGGGAACCCAGCCGGACACCCACCCGGACGCGCTCCCAGGGGCTGTTGACAGGGTGTCGCACCGACACCATGCTGAGCAAGCGCTTAGTCAGCAGTCGCTCCACCGGCAGCCGAGCCACCGGGCCCGTCGGCCGGTCGCCGTCCACGCCGAGAGGATCCCCGTGGTGCACTCCTTCAAGGGCCGGGTGGCCGTCGTCACCGGATCGAGCCGGGGCATCGGCCTCGGCATCGCACGCGAGCTGGTCGCCCGGGGGGCCAGAGTGTGCCTGACCGCGCGCAACGCGGAGCCGCTCGCCGAGGCGGTCCAGGACCTCGGCGGACCCGAGGTCGCCATCGGCGTCGCAGGCCGCGCCGACGACCCGGCCCACCAGGAGGAGGCCGTCGCCCGCACCGTGGCGGCCTTCGGGCGGCTCGACCACCTGGTCAACAACACCGGCATCAACCCGGTGTACGGCCCGGTCCTCGGCGTCGACGAGGCGGCCGCCGCCAAGATCCTCGCCGTCAACGTGCTCGCGCCGCTCGCCTGGACCCGCCGGGCGCACGCCGCCTGGATGGGCGAGCACGGCGGCTCGGTGGTCAACGTCGCCTCGGTGGCCGGTCTGCGCTCCTCGCTCGGCATCGGCATGTACGGGGTCTCCAAGGCGGCACTGATCCGGCTCACCACCGAACTCGCCGCCGAGCTGGGCCCCGAGGGCATCCGGGTCAACGCGGTCGCCCCCGCCGTCGTCAAGACCAGGTTCGCCGAGGCCCTGTACGAGGGCCGCGAGGAGCAGGTCGCCGCCGCCTACCCGCTCGGCCGGCTCGGGCTGCCCGAGGACGTCGCGGGCGCGGTCGCCTTCCTGCTCTCCCCCGACGCGGCCTGGATCACCGGCCAGACCGTGGTGGTGGACGGCGGCGTGACCCTCGGCGGCGGGCTGTGAGCACCCCGGCCGACACGCCGGCCGACGCCCCGGGAACCGCCCCCGCCCGGACCGCCTCCGCCCCCGCCGCCCGGCCCTTCGCCGGCCAGGGCGTCGTCGTCACCGGCGCCGGCCGGGGCATCGGCGCCGCCGTGGCCCGCGCCTTCGCGGCCGCCGGCGCCCGGGTGGTGGTGAACGACCTCGACGGCACCGCGGCCCGCGCCGTCGCGGCCGACTGCGGCGGCTCCGCCGTCCCCGGCGACGCCGCCTCCGCCGAAGGGCTGGCCGCCCTGGTCCACTCCGCCCGGGGAGCGCTCGCCCGGCACGGCGCCGAACTCGACATCTGGTGCGCCAACGCGGGCGTCGCCCCGGCCGGCGGCGCGGACGCCGCACCCGAGGCCTGGGCCGCCGCCTGGGAGGTCAACGTCCTCGCCCACGTCCGGGCCGCCGAACTGCTGCTCCCCCACTGGCTGGAGCGCGGCAACGGCCGGTTCGTCGCCACCGTCTCGGCGGCCGGCCTGCTCACCATGCTCGGCTCGGCCCCCTACGCCGTCACCAAGCACGGCGCGCTCGCCTTCGCCGAGTGGCTCGCCGCCACCTACCGGCACCGCGGGCTGCGGGTGCACGCGCTCTGCCCGCAGGGCGTGCGCACCGCGATGCTGGCGAGCACCGGCGCAGTGGGCGAGGCGCTGCTCGCACCCACCGCGCTGGAACCGGCGGAGGTCGCGACGGCCCTGCTGGACGCCGTCGCGGCGGAGCGCTTCCTGGTCCTGCCGCACGCCGAGGTCGCCGACTACTACACCGCCCGCGCCGGGGAACCGGACCGCTGGCTGGCCGGGATGAACCGCCTCCAGCGGCAGCTGGAGCAGGAGGGGGCGCTGTGAGGGCCTGGCAGGTGCCCGAGCCGGGCGAACCGCGCGTGGTGCTTCGGCTCGCCGAGGACGCGCCGCGCCCGGTCCCGGGCCCGGGACAACTGCTGCTCCGGGTCCGGGCGGCGGCCGTCAACTTCCCGGACGCGCTGCTGGTCCGGGGCCAGTACCAGGTGCGGCCGCCGCTGCCGTTCACCCCCGGGGTGGAGCTGTGCGGCGAGGTGGTCGACCAGGGCCCCGCTCCGGAGGAGCCGGGCAACCCCCCGGACGAGCGGTGGCGGCCCGGTGACCGGTTGATCGGCACCCCCGTCCTCCCGCACGGCGCCTTCGCCGAGTACGCGCTGCTGGACGCGGCCGCCGCCTTCCGGGCCCCCGACTCCCTGGACGACGCAGAGGCCGCCGCCCTGCACATCGGCCACCAGACCGCCTGGTTCGCCCTGCACCGGCGGGCCGCGCTGCGCCCCGGCGAGACGCTGCTGGTCCACGCGGCGGCCGGCGGGGTCGGCAGCGCCGCCGTCCAGCTCGGCCGGGCGGCCGGCGCCCGGGTGATCGCCGTGGTCGGCGGGGCCGCCAAGGCGGCCACCGCCCGCGCGCTGGGGGCCGACCTGGTGGTCGACCGCACCACCGAGGACTTCGTCACCGCCGTCCGGACCGCCACCGGCGGCCGGGGCGCGGACGTGGTCTTCGACCCGGTAGGCGGCGCGGCCTACACCGGCTCCACCCGCTGTGTCGCCTTCGAGGGCCGGATCGTGGTGGTCGGCTTCGCCGGCGGCGAGATCCCGGCACCCGCACTCAACCACGCCCTGGTGAAGAACTATTCGATCCTGGGCCTGCACTGGGGCCTCTATCAGACCCGCGACCCCGAGGCGGTCCGCGCCGTCCACCGGGAGCTCAGCGCGCTCGCCGCCAAGGGCGCGGTCCGGCCGCTGGTGACCGGCCGGCTCCCGTTCGAAGCCGTACCGGACGCCGTCCAGCGGGTCGCCGACGGAACCACCACCGGACGGCTGGTGCTCCTGCCCTGAACCGGCGGCGGCCACTGACCACGCCGCGTCGGTGCCCGCCACGATCACGTCCAGGGTGACTGCGGGGCCCTGCCGAGCAGGGCCCCGCCAACGGCGGGTACGACACCGGCCCCAGCCGGTGCGCGGTCGCCGCCGAACGCGAGTCTTCGCCAAGACAGACCCCGCCTCCTTGCGGCGACGGGGTCCAGTCGGCGGGCGCCCGGGGCGCCACATCAGACGGTGCCGAACTCCCCGTCGCGCACTGCATTGACGAACGCTGCGAACTCCGCCTCCAGGAAGACCAGCGCAGGCCCCTGGGGGTCCTTGCTGTCCCGTACAGGCACGACGCCGGAACGGTTGGCTGCTACTTCAACACACGAACCGCCGTTCTGGCTGTGGCTCGACTTGAACCACGCGGCTCTGGACAGATCATGCTCCCTCATGCCAGCTCCTTTCGCGTCTCGTGGATCAGATCCAGAGTCGCTGCCATCGACAACGCCTCTACCTGGAGACGATCGTAGGCTCCCTCCCAGCTGGTCACGGTGTCTGAGTCGCGGATCACGAACCTCCGGTCAGCGGACCCGGTGCAGCCCGCGACCGTCCGGTCCGTGAATGTGAGGAGGGTGACAAAGCCACTGAACGGCACGGGGTCGACCATGGAGAACGGGGCTACCTGGAGCACGATGTGAGGACGTTTCGCCATCGCGACGAGATGGTCGAGTTGGCCTCGCATGACCTCCGCTCCGCCCGTGTGGCGGTGTATGCCGCTTCGTCGATCACTGCGTGGACCAACGGCGGTCCGGCGCGCTTGTGGAGCTTCTGGCGAGAGCCCGGGAAGACCAGTCGCTAGTGGGCCTGAGCCTGCGTGATCGATCCACGCCGGACACTTGCGCTTCGGGCAGGGGCGGTGTCCGTCCGTACACCGGCCCCTATGGACACTGGCGAAGGCGCTCGGAACCACGGAAGCTCTTCTCGTCACCGAAGGACCCTCATAGAACAAGGGCAAATCCATGTAATTCCATGGATTGCCTTGCAAGATCGGTGATCGATGAAAGGAATCCAAGAAGTCATGCGTACCGATGTCCGGATCGCCACCGCTGCTCTCGTTGCCATCACCGCGCTGACGGCCGCCGCACCGCTCGCCACTGCCGCGCAGTCCTCGCACACCACCCGGCCGACGGCGTCGGTTCTGACGGCGGACGTCGAAGCAGTCCAGCTCACCCCGGCCGAACTCGCCGAGATCCAGCGCATTGCCGACGAGATCAAGCAGGACGCCGTACAGGAGGAGGGCCCACTGCCGGGCTACACCGTGTACAGCGGCAAGGGCGACGCCGCGAAGAAGATCATCGGCCTCCTGAAGAAGTCACCCGCCCTCTTCAAGAGCGCCGTCTCCAAGGCGAAGGAGGGCAAGGGCGCCTTCGACAGCTGGATGGGCAAGCAGAACATCATCGTCCGTGGCGCTTGGTGGGCCGCAGGCGGCTATGCCCAGGGCGTGGCGTGGGAGGAACTGAACAAGATGGTCGGCTGAGGAGCCGGGAGAGGCGAGGATCGAGAATGACGGAGCTGACGCCCGAGGAGACGGGCTCCAATCCGGTGGACACGTTCTTCGCGATCCCGATGTTGCTTCTGAGCGCGACCTATCCGCTTTTCAGGCTCGGCTCCGACGGCTTCCGCAGGACGGTCGGATGGCCGGTCTACGAGGCCGGACTGGCGTTCACGGTGGCGGGCCTGCTGTATTGCGCCTGGTCGCGACAGAGCCCCAGGGCGGGAGGAATCGCCTCAATGGTCGCGGCGACCGTCGCCGGTGTTCTGACCTACCACAACTATGGGCCGCCGCCGCCTTGGTGAGCAGCAGCGGGCGCGCCGGGCCGCCGGGCGGCACCGCACAATGACCCGGGCGTCCGGCCACCTGGCAACGCCTTTACGCCCGGTGGCCGAAGGCGGCGGGGCGGGGCGTTCGGCTTCATGGTTCGCGCCGGGGGCGTGCGCGCGGGTGGTGGTTGAGGTGGTGGCGGCGCTGGCTTCGAGGCGGACCCGTTAGACGGTGGGCTCCTCGGCGCCGTGCCATCCGGCCGGGCAGTGGTACTGGTCGCCGGCGCACACGACGGTGCGTTCGATGTTGATCGTCGCGCGCTGCTCGGGCTGGGGGCCACGGACGTAGCTGCCTGCCGGACCGATCGGCGGAGGGTGGCCCGTGCCCGCTCGGGGTGCCGGCCGCCCTTCGAGCGTTTCGACCGGTGAATCGTCGGCCTCGGGAGGAGCTGAGCAGGATCACCGGCCGAGGAACCCCGAGAGGCGAGGATCGAGCATGACGGAGCCGACGCCCGGGGAGACGGGCTCCACCGGTGCCTCGTGGTGACGCGGGACGGCCCGGCAGTGGCTGCCGGGCCGTCCCGGTCTGCGGGGTGCGGATGTCAGGAGAAGACGACCGAGCGGATCTTCAGGCCCCCGGTGTTGATGATCTTGCCGGGGTTCATGACGTAGAAGACGTCGCCCGCGCAGTCGAACTCGGCGAAGACGGTGGCCGTGGAGAGGGTGAGGTTCCTCGGGTGGTGGGCCGGCTCGTCGTCGGTGGTGCCGGGGAGGTTGAGACAGTCCTCGCTCGGCGGGTCGGTCAGCCCGTGCGGGATGCCGGGGCCGGTCCTGTAGAGGAATTCGCCGACGGCGGCGTTGGCCGAGTTGGGGACGGCGAAGAGAAGGGCGCCGGCGCTGACGGCGGCGATGGTGGCGAAGCGAAGACGCGTGGCAGAACGACGCATTGGTGTGGCCTTTCTGACAAGCCCCTCTGGGGCCGGTGGGGCGAGGCTGTGTTGCGCTCAGTTGGTAGTGAAGCACCGAAGGTGAACGCTCGCCTCCGCGCGTTCGGGTGAACGGGAGCGCGAAGGGGCGCCCGCCCGTCAGTACGCGCCCCCGGCCGGGTGGGCTGGAATCGATGCAGCAACGATGCAGGTCAGGTGGACAGTTGGCGCGTCCACGGGTTGGCGGGTGATCGTCAGTTGTGCGGCAGCGGCAGTCATGGTGAGGGTTTCGAGCCTGAGGGGGTGCGCGTCGGCCCGGGTGCGGGTGACGTGTTCCATGGGCAGCAGTCCGCTGCGGCGGGCGCGCAGTCCGTCGGCCTCGTGGGTGCAGAGGCGTTGGACGGGCCGCCAGGGGCGTGGCGCGGCCGCCGGTGACCGGGCGGCCCCTGTTCGAGGCCGTACCGGACCCCGTCCAGCGCGTCGCCGACGGGACCACCACCGGACGTCTGGTGGTGCCCCCCGACCGGGGCCGGTCGCCGCTGACGGCCGCCGCCGTCACCAGGCCGCGTCGGTGCCCGCCGCGATCACCCCCAGGGCCGGCCGCGGGGCCCGGCCGAGCAGGGCGGCGAGGTCGCCGGGCTTGCCCGGGCCGGCCAGGAAGCCGTGGGCGATCGACGTCAGGGTGCCCACCACCATGGGTACCTGGAAGGACGCCGTGCCCGCGGCGGCGATCCCCGCCCGCGCTCCGGCCAGCGTGCCGGGGCGGTACTCGACCGGCCTGCCGCTGCTGCGGCTGAGCGCCGCGGCGACCTCGGCGCCGCCCACCGCCTCCTCGCCGACCAGCTCGTAGACCCGGCCCGCGTGCTCGGCCGGTGCCGCCGCGACCTTCGCCGCGATCTCGGCGAGGTCCTCCCGGGCGACCGCCGCCAGCCGGCCGTCACCGAGCGGGGCGGTGATCACGCCGTCCGCGTCCGGCCGGGCCAGAACGGCGAGCAGTTCCGCGTAGAGGCCGTTGCGCAGGACGGTCCAGCGCAGGGTGGCGGACTCGCGCAGCCTCCGCTCCGTCCAGCGGTGCGCGAGCGCGTAGGGGAGGTGGTCGCCGTCGCCGGAGAGGCTGGTGTAGACGACGTGCTCCACCCCGGCGCGCTCCGCCGCCTCGATCGCCGCCCGGTGGCGCGCGATCACCACGTCGTCCTCGCCGTAGCCGGCCGACACGAGCAGTAGGGTGCGCACCCCGGCGAAGGCCTCGGCCAGCGTCTCCGGCCGGTCGAAGTCGACCTCGCGCACCGGCACGCCGGCCGTCCGCACGCGCTCCGGCGTCCGGCTGCCGGCCACCACGCCCTCCGGCCCGCCCGGCCGTTCGGCGAGCCGCTCCAGCACCAGCGAGCCGAGTCCGCCGTTGACACCTGTGACGAGAAGCATGGTTCCTCCGGAAGTCCTGTCGATCCCGTACCGGCCGTGCGGTCCGTCCGCCCGGCCCCGTCCGCCCTGCTCGGCGGCCCGGTCCCCATCCTCGATAACCTGGGCGTTCGACATAAGGAGGCACTTCGATGTCAGTGGGGCACACCGGGGTAACCACCCCGGCCGAGGGAGCGCGGCCGGTGGTCTGGTGCGAGGACGGTGAGGACTGCGGCATCCGTGACCTGCTGAACCGGCTCGGCGACCGCTGGACCGTCCTGGTGGTGGTCGAACTCGCCCAGGGGGTACGGCGGTTCCGTGAGCTCCAGCGCGGTGTGCCGGGGATCTCGCAGCGGATGCTGACCCTGACGGTCCGCCGGCTGGAACGCGACGGCCTGGTCTCGCGCACCGTCCACCCGACGATCCCGCCCCAGGTGGACTACGAGCTGACTCCGCTCGGACACAGCCTGACCCATCTGGTGCGTGCCATGGCGGACTGGTCGTACGACCACCACGACGCGATCGTCGACTCGCGGCAGAGCTGGGACGACGCCAATCCGGGCTCAGAGATTCGCTGAATCACCTATATGGGGAGCGGAGTTGACGTTGTGTCAGCGCTCGAACCGCATCTCCGGGAAGAGCGGCGAGGGCCCGTCCAGCAGGCGGTCGTCGTGGCCGCGCAGCCAGCGGTCGAGGAACGAGCCGACGTAGGCCCGGGTGGCGAGCACCGCCCGCTCCGGCCGGACGTCGCCGATGTCCGCGCGGACGGCGTCCTCCGGCACGGCCCCCTGGCGGGCGAGCTGCGGCAGCAGCGACTGCGCGTCGGTGTAGGAACCGTGCTGCGAGCCGAGCAGGGTGACATCGGCCTTCCAGCCCCGGGTGTGCTGCCAGAACGCGGCCCAGCCCGGCTGGCCCGGGTAGCCGCCGGAGTCCTCGCTCTCGGTGCCCATCAGCAGGAACGGGCGGTCCAGGCCGTCCTCGGCGACGCTGCTCAGGTGCACCCCGGTGCCGTCGGGGCCGGGGAAGTGCAGTTGGCCGTCCAGGTTGACGCCCGCCTTGATCCGGGGGTCGTCGTGCATGGCCTGGGCGGCCGTGAAGCCGCCGGCGGAGTGGCCGACCATGCCGATCCGGTCGAGGTCCAGCGATCCCGCCAGCGCGGGCGGCAGCCGCCGGTCGGTGCGCAGCGCGGCCAGCTCGTCCAGCACGAAGCGGGTGTCGGCGACCCTGGTCGCCAGTGCCTTGCGGAGCAACGCGCCGACGTCCAGGCCGGGTTGGCCGGCCAGCGCGGGAAGGACGGAGGTGGTCAGCCGGCCGTCCGGGAAGGCCACCGCGGAGGAGTCGGACGGGTGGTCGACGGTGACCACGACGTATCCGCGCGAGACGAGGTCCTCGACCAGCGCGGTTCCCCAGGTGCGGGGGTCGCCGAGCCCCGCCGAGTAGAGCACCACCGGGCGCGGCCGGGCGGCGGGCAGCGCCGGGGCGTCCTGCCCGGCGTGGGTGCGGACCCCGGACCAGTCGGTGCGGCCCGGATCCGTCCGGTAGTTGAAGACGCCGGCGCCGTCCGGGCCGCCGAAGTGCCCGGCGGCGCGCGGCTCCATGTAGCGGGCACGCCCGTCGGCCCGGACGGGGCGGGTGGCGGGGTACCAGACGCTGATCATCAGCTCCCGGTCCCGCCCCGGCTGCCAGGGGTCGTCCCGGCCGTGGTCGACCAGCCGCAGCGCGGTGGTGCCGATCGCGTACGGGCCGGTGGGCTGCGGCAGTCCGGCCCGGGCCAGGCGTTCGGCGACCGCCGGCGCGGCCTCCGCCGGGGCCGTCGCCGCCCCGGCGCCGCCCAGCACGGCCGTGGCCGCCAGGGCGACCGCGACGCCGGTCCGCAGTCCCCGTCCGTGGCCCCGTGCGGCTCGTCCCTGCACCCGCTCGCGCATGCTCCCAGCTCCCCGTGGCGTGCGGCCCGCCGTCCGCCGGCCGGCCCGTACGGCGACAGTACGGGCCGGGGCGGTGCGTGGACGTCATACCGCGGAGCCAACCCGCCGGGTCGTACCCGGGTACTACTCGGGCACGACCCGGGCGGGCGTACCGGGGGCGGCGGCCGCCCGGCACCGGAGCGGCGACGGCGCCCCGTCAGCGGTAGCGACGCAGCTCGCGCCGGGCGAGCGAGCGCTTGTGCACCTCGTCCGGCCCGTCGGCGATCCGGATCGTGCGGTTGAACGCCCACAGGGCGGCGAGCGGGGTGTCCTGGCTGACACCGGCGGCGCCGTGGGCCTGGACGGCCTTGTCCAGGATCCATTCGACGGTGCGCGGTGTGGCGATCTTGATGGCCTGGATCTCGGTGTGCGCGCCGCGGTTGCCGACGGTGTCCATCAGCCAGGCGGTCTTCAGCACCAGCAGCCTCAACTGCTCGATCCGGACCCGGGATTCGGCGATCCAGTCCTGGACGACACCCTGCTCGGCGAGCGGTCCGCCGAAGGCACTGCGGTCCAGGACGCGCCGACAGGTCAGTTCGAGCGCCCGCTCCGCGATGCCGATGGCCCGCATGCAGTGGTGGATCCGGCCGGGGCCGAGGCGGGCCTGGGCGATGGCGAAGCCGGCGCCCTCCTCGCCGAGCAGGTTCCCGGCCGGGACCCGGACGCCCTCGAAGGTGACCTCGGCGTGGCCGCCGTGGTCGGCGTCGTCGTAGCCGAAGACGGTCATGCCGCGCCGTACGGTGACGCCGGGGGTGTCGCGCGGCACCAGGACCATGCTCTGCTGCCGGTGCGGCTCGGCGCCGGGATCGGTCTTGCCCATCACGATCAGGAGGCGGCAGTCGGGGTTCATCGCGCCGCTGATGTACCACTTGCGGCCGTCGACCACGTACTCGTCGCCGTCGCGCACGATCCGGGTGGCGATGTTGGCGGCGTCGGAGGAGGCGACGTCGGGTTCGGTCATCGCGAAGGCGGAGCGGATCCGGGCGTCGAGCAGCGGTTCCAGCCAGCGTTCGCGCTGCTCGGCGGTGCCGAACCCGGCCAGCAGCTCCATGTTCCCGGTGTCGGGGGCGGCGCAGTTGAGGGCGGGCGGGGCGAGGTGCGGGCTGCGGCCGGTGATCTCGGCGAGCGGCGCGTACTGGAGGTTGGTGAGTCCGGCGCCGTGCTCGCCGGGCAGGAAGAGGTTCCACAGCCCCTGCTTGCGCGCCTCCACCCGCAGGTCGGCGACCACCGGCGGGATCTCCCAGCGCGGCCGGGCCGGGTCGGCGAGCTGGGCGGCCAGCACCGGTTCGGCCGGGTACACCTGCCGGTCCATGAACTCCTCCAGCCGGTCGCGGAGTTCGAGGGTGCGGCGGTCGTAGGAGAAGTCCATCGGTCAGTGTCCCTTCAGCGTGGTGAGGCCGTGCTCGATCAGGACGGGCGCCGCCGTGCCGGCCCGTTCGAACCCGGCGCCGAGGGTTCGGCCCTGGCGGAACCGGTAGTGGATGCCCTCGGCGACGACGGCGAGCTTGTAGGCGGCGAACGCCACGTACCAGTCGAGTTCGGCGGCGTCCCGGCCGGTGGACCGCGCGTAGCGGTCGACGAGTTCGGCGCTGCGCGGGAAGCCGGGCGCGGTGGCCGCGGCCGGGACGAGTCCGCCGCCGGCACCGGCCAGTTCGGTGTACATCACCAGCAGTCCGACGTCGGTGAGCGGGTCGCCGAGGGTGGACATCTCCCAGTCCAGGACGGCGCCGATGACGTCCCGCCCGTCGTGCTCCTGGAGCAGCACGTTGTCGAGCCGGTAGTCCCCGTGCACCAGGGCCGGGGCCGGGGAGGCCGGCCGCCGGGCGGTGAGCAGTTCGTGCAGCCGGTCGACGCCGGGCAGGTCACGGCTCCGTGATGCCTCCAACTGTTTTGACCAGCGCCGCAGTTGACGGTCGAGATAGCCGTCGGGACGGCCGAAGCCGGCCAGCCCGACCGCCGCCGGGTCGATCCGGTGCAGGGTCGCGAGGGTGTTCACCAGGGCCTCGCCCACCGCCCGCACCCGGGCCTCGCCGAGCGCGCCGAAGGCCTCGGCGTCCCGGTGCACGACGCCGGGCACGAAGGCCATCAGGTACCAGGGGGCGCCGAGCACCTCCGTACCCGGGTCCAGGTGGACCGTCTCCGGCACCGGCACCCCGGTGCCGCGCAGCGCCGTCATCACCCGGTACTCGCGGCCCATGTCGTGCGCGGTGGCGAGCACGTGCCCGAGCGGCGGCCGGCGCAGCACCCAGTCGTTGACGCCGTCGGTGAGCCGGTAGCTGAGGTTGGAGCGGCCGCCCTCGATCAGCCGCGCCCGCAGCGGACCGGCCACCGTACCGGGCAGGCTGCGCTCCAGGTGGTCGCGCAATCGCCCCAGGTCCAGCCCCTGCGGCGACGCCGGTGCGGGCTCCGGACCTGGCTCCGGTGCGGGCCCCGACCTGCTCTCCGGTGTGCTGTCCGACCTGCTCTCCGGCACGGGCACTCTCCCTCCGTCCGCCGACCGCGTCGTCGACGACCAAGCACTGACCAAGCGCCGGCCAAGCATCGACCAAGCCCTGACTAAGCGCTTGCTCAGCATTCAGCCGACGGCGGTGCCGTGTCAATGCCGACGGGACGTCACAATGAGCGCCATGAGGTTGATCCACACCGTCGCCGGCGTGCTGCTCCTGCTGCTCACCATCGGCAGCATCCTGCGCACGCTCGTCGTCCCGCGCGGCCTGTACAGCTCCCTGGTGCACGGTCTCTGGCGCGCCCTGCGCACCGCGCTGCGACTCGCCGCCGCGCCGTTCGGCACCTACCGCGCGCAGGACCGGGCCCAGACCTGGCTGGCCCCGCTGATGCTGACCGGCATGCTCGCCGTCTGGCTCGGCGGAATGCTGATCTCCTACACGCTGATACTGCACGGCACCTCGGGGCTGGACTGGTCGGTGTCCTTCCGCGAGGCCGGCTCCAGCCTCTTCACCCTCGGCTTCGCCAGCGGCGACCGGCTCCACCTCTCCGTGATCGACTTCATCGCCGCCTCCAGCGGCCCGCTGGTGATCGCCCTGCAGATCGCGTACCTGCCCACCCTCTACGCCGCCTACAACCGGCGCGAACTGGAGGTGACCCTGCTCCAGTCCCGGGCCGGCGAGCCCGCCTGGGGCCCGGAACTGCTCGCCCGGCAGTCCCTGGTGGACACCGAGACCGCCCTCCCCCAGCTCTACCGGGACTGGGAGCGCCTCGCCGCCGACCTCGGCGAGAGCCACTCCAACTACCCGGTGCTGATCTCCTTCCGCTCCCCGCAGCCCAACCGCAGCTGGGTGGTCGGGCTGATCACCGTCATGGACGCCGCCGCCGTCCACCTGGCGATCAGCCCGCGCAGCGCACCGCCGGAGGCCCGGCTGGTGCTCCGGGCCGGGTTCACCGCGCTGCGCGACATCGGGCGCTCGATGCGGGTCGACTTCGACCCGGATCCGGCCCCGGACACCGCGATCCGCCTCAGCTACACCGAGTTCGACGCCGCCGTGGCCCTCATCACCGCGGCCGGCTTCCCCCACGAACGGCCCGCCCACGAGGCGTGGCCGCACTTCCAGGGGTGGCGGGTGAACTACGAGCCGCTGGCCTACGAGCTGGCCCGCCGCAGCGACGCCGTCCCGGCACTGTGGAGCGGCCCGCGCGACTTCCGGGCCCCGGTCATCCCCCCGGCCCGCCCCGCCGACCGCCGACCGCAGGGCGGCAACACGGGCTGACCCGCGGGCTGACCCGCGGGCTGATCCGCGGGCTGATCTGCGGGCGCGCCGAGGTGCCGAGGCACCTCCCCGTTCGCCGGTCGTCGGGCGAGGAGGGGCGTCGGGGGTGGGCGCCGAGGGCACTTTGCAAAGTCCTGGCGCACTTTGCAAAGTGCGCCAGGACTTTGCAAAGTGCCCTCGGGCAGCCTCCGCCCCTCAGCGGGGCACCGCCCTACTTCGGCTTCCGCTGGGTGAACCGCAGCATGTTCCCGGCCGGGTCGCGGAAGGCGCAGTCCCGCACGCCGTACGGCTGGTCGATCGGCTCCTGGAGCACCTCGCCGCCCGCCGCGCGGATCCGCTCGAAGGTCGCGTCGCAGTCCTCGGTGGCGAAGATGACCGCCCGCAGCAGCCCCTTGGCCAGCAGCTCAGCCATGGCCTGCCGGTCGGCCTCCGAGGCGTTCGGGTCCGCCAGCGGCGGTTCGAGCACGATGTCCACCTCGGGCTGCGAGGGCGCGCCGACCGTCACCCAGCGCATGTTCTCGAACCCGACGTCGTTGCGCACCTCCAGGCCGAGGATGTCGCGGTAGAAGGCGAGCGCCTTGTCGTGGTCGTCGACGGCGATGAAGCACTGTGAAAGCTTGATGTCCATGCGCCTCACGCTACGGGCGGGGCGGACGACGCGCTTCTCCGTTCCTGACCGGTCGGGTGTAGAGCTTCGCGTAGCAGGCCGGGATCGCGGCGCCGTCCTCGTGGTCCCGGGCCCGGTAGGCGCTGGGGCTCTCCCCGACCAGCTCGGTGAAGCGCGAACTGAACGACCCCAGCGAGGTGCAGCCCACCGCGAAGCACACCTCCGTCACCGAGAGGTCCCCACGCCGCAGCAGCGCCTTGGCCCGCTCGATCCGCCGGGTCATGAGATAGCTGTACGGGGTCTCCCCGAAGGCGGCCCGGAAGCTGCGCGAGAAGTGGCCCGGCGACATCAGCGCCACCCGCGCCAGCGCCGGCACGTCCAGCGGCAGCGCGTAGTCGCGGTCCATCGCGTCACGGGCCCGGCGCAGCCGGACGAGGTCCTCCAGGATCACCCCTCCACCCTCGCACAGGGCGGCGACAACCGCTCCGACCAGGTCGTTTATGCTCTGCGCCATGTCCTCCACGCACAGCCCCGCCCACCATGACGCCGCCGCCGGTCACACCTGCGCCTGCTGCGCCGAACAGCACGACGGGCCGCCGCTCTCCTACGGCTCCCCGGCCCCGACGGGCTGGAAGCCGCGTTACGCCCGGCGCCGGGACAGCGAGCTCACCCCCGACCAGTGCGTGATCAAGGGCCGGGAGTTCTACGTCCACGGTCTGATCGAGATACCGGTGCGGGACACCGGCGAGACCTTCTCGTGGGGCGTCTGGGTGTCGCTAAGCGAACCGAACTTCGCCCGGGCCCACGACCTGTGGGAGGACCTGGCCCGGGAGCAGGAGCCCCCGTACTTCGGCTGGCTGGTCACCGAGCTGCCGGTCTACCCCCGGTCCACGCTGCTGCTCAAGACGCATGTGCTCACCCGGGCCGTCGGCCTGCGCCCGCTGATCGAGCTGGAGCCGACCGACCACCCGCTGGCGGTGGAACAGCGGGAGGGCATCACGGCGGAGCGGGTGCGCGCGTTCGCGGACCAGCTGCTGGGCGGCTGAGCGGCCGGGGCCGAGCCGCCGAGGGGCTGAGGGGCCGGGGGCAGCTCCTCGGCCCCGGCCCCCAGTCGTCTCAGACCTCGACAGTGGCGCCCGCCGTGAGCGAACGCTCCGCGGCGGCGAGGATCTCCACGGTGCGCAGGCCGAACGCGGCCGAGCAGGGGTGGGCCTCGCCGGTGCGAGCGGCGGTCGCGAGCGCGTCCAGCGCGCGGTGGAAGGCCGCGTGCGGGCCCTCCCCGCGCTCCGGCAGCCGGACGGTGCCGGCCTCGCCGCGCAGCTCCATCGCGGTGCCGCCACCGGCGACCGGCGCGGTCAGGCTCAGCGTGAGGGTGCTGGAGGCACCGCCGACGTGGCGCAGCACCAGGTGCACGGTGTCCAGCGGGCCGGGCACGGCGGTGACGGCGGTCGCGTCGCCGAGCACGGGCAGCAGCACCGAGAGGGCGTGCGGGCCGACGTCCCAGAGCGCGCCCTTGTCCTTGCGCCACTGCGAGGCCGCGTACGCGCTGGTGGAGTCGGGGACGAAGACCGAGCCGAGCCAGTCCGAGCGGCCGGTGAACCAGCCGCCGACGGCGGCCTGCTCCTCGATCCACGGCAGCTGCTCGCCACCGAAGCGGACGGTGAAGAACACCACGGAGGCCACCCGGTGCGCCTCGGCCGCCTCGACCACCCGGCGGGCGTCGGGGACGGTGAGCGCGACGGGCTTGTCGAGCAGCAGGTGGCAGCCGGCCTCGGCGGCGCGCACCGCGAGGTCCGCCTGCACGGTCGGCGGGAGGGCGATCGAGACGGCGTCGACCTCGGCGAGCAGCCGGTCGAGCTCGGTGTGGCCGGGGACGCCGTACTTCTCGCCGAGCGCGGCGGCCGCCTCGGGGCGACGGCCCCAGACGCCCGCGAACTCGACGCCGGGGTGCTCCGCGAGGGCGGGCGCGTGCACCCGCTCCGCCCAGGTGCCGGTGCCCAGGAGTCCGATCCGCATGGTGCTCCTACTTCTCTCTTCGCGTGCTGGTGGGGTGTCGGTCGTGCGGTCCCGCGGCCGTGCGGTTCACGGCTCTGCGGTCCACGGGCCTGCGGTTCCGTGCGGGCACGGACGCCGCTGCCCGGAGCAGAAGCTCCGGGCAGCGGCTCGTACGGCTCGTACGGCTCACACAGCGCGTACGGCTCGGCGACGGGCGCCGGCGAGCGGGCGAGCGCGCGAGGCCGTCAGTCGGCGGCGGGCGCGGAAACCGTCGGCGCCGCGTCCACGGTCTTCGCCGCGTCCTCGGCCTCGAGGGCGTGCGCGGCCTTGGCGGCCCGGCGCTTCATGAACCAGGCCGAGAACGCGCCGACGGCGACGGCGAGGAGCAGACCGATCCAGGAGAACTTCGACAGCCACTGCTCGGCGACCTTGCCGACCTGGTAGACCAGCCACGTCGTACCGCCGGCCCAGACCACGCCGCCGAGCACGTTGGCGATCAGGAACTTCCAGTACGGCATCTTCAGGGCGCCCGCCAGCGGGCCGGCGAAGATGCGCAGCAGGGCGATGAAGCGGCCGAAGAAGACGGCCCACATGCCCCACTTCTGGAAGGAGCGCTCGGCGCTGGCCAGGTGGCTGGGGCCGAAGTGCTTGGGGAACTTGCGGCCGAGCTTCTCGAACAGCGGCTTGCCGCCCTTGCGGCCGATCGAGTAGCCGATCGAGTCGCCGATGATCGCGCCGGCGATCGCGCAGACCGCCACCCAGACCGGGCTGACCACGCCGCGCGCGGACAGCAGGGCGGCGGAGACCAGGGCGATCTCCCCGGGGAGCGGGATGCCCAGCGACTCCAGTCCGATGATCAGCGCAACGAGGGCGTACACCGCGCCCGGTGGTACGCCTTCGATCCAGGCGTCGATGTGCAGCAAGGCCAGTACCTCCGTGGCAGGACGAGACCCGCGGCAGGCCCGCCCAGGTCCCGATCAGGTCCCCGCGGCTCGCGCGCCGGTCTCGACAGTCGTCCGAATGGCGGCGCCAGGCCGCTCCCCGAGAGGGCAGCCTAACGTGCCGGGCGGCCCGTCCCCTCGGCCGATCACCCCTGCGTACGACGTGCGGGGCGGCCCGGCGGTTCCGTGCCCGGGGCGATCCGCGGAACCGGGTCTCCGCCGGGGCGTACGCCGGAGCGACCGGCGGCCGCGCGGGCGGGCGAAGCCCGGACCCCGCTTGACGTGCTCGCGCACGCCACCGAATCGGATTGGTCACGGTTCGCCGAACGCCGTCCGAACCGGCTTCCCTCGCCCCCTTCCGGGTCTAACCTCCTTTTCCAACAAGGCAGTTGATATCACTGGGGGACGCCGTGATGATCCGTGCCCGCAACATCCGCAAGCGCGCCGCCCTCACCGCCACGTCCGCCGCACTGGCCCTGGCCCTCGTCTCCGGGTGCGGCGGCGACGGCGGGAGCCCGGTCGCCGACACCCTCGACACCGCCTCGGCCGGACCGTCGGTGTCCGACACCGCGCCGGCCGTCCCGACGACCGACCCGACCACCCGGGCCCCGGCGCCGACCCCGACCCGTCCTCCGGCCCCCTCCCCGACCGGGCCGGCCGAACCCGTACCGACCACGACGGCCGCCCCGAGCCCGGTCCGCCCCAGCAGCAGACCCCCGGCCGCACCGAGCACCACCCGGCCCGCCGCCACACCCACCGCCCGGCCGAGCACCCCCGCGGCCACCAGGCCCGCCACCACCGCCCCGCCCGCCGGGGGCGCGTCCTCGCTCTGGGGCGGCCAGTACCGGGGCACCGCCCGGGTCACGGTCCAGCTGTACGACTACTGCTCGCTCGACGGCGCCCGGCGGCCCGCCGGCTCACAGACGTACTCGATGGCCACCACGCTCTCCGTCGAGCGCCCCCGGGAGGCCGGCGGCCAGCGCGAGAGCAACCCCTTCGCGCTGGTTATCTCCGTCGGCCCGCCCGGGCAGACCGGGGCGGTGGGCCTGGGCACGTCCGTCGCCGTCGCGACCGGCTCGGGACAGCTCCTGCTGACCTACTGGAAGCTGTCCTGGGACAGCGGCACGCTGCGCGGCCAGCTCACCGACAACCACGTGCGCGAGGCCGCCGCCCTCAACCTGATCAACTGGGCCACCCTGCTCGTGCCGTGCCGGCCCGAGCTCGGCACCCTCCCGGGCGGCATGCCGCACTCGGTGGCCGTCGGCGCGAGCCTCTCCGGCAAGCTGACCGCCACCAGCACCTCGCTGACCGCCAAGGGCGCCTCCGACGACGGCCTGGTCGAGTTCACCTTCGAGTTCAGCGGGAGCCGCTGAGTGGACGCGGCCGGGCTGGCCGCCTGGGGGACGCGGGTCGCGGTGATCGCGGCCCCGGACGAGCGGGACCTCGCCCCGTCGATCACCCTCGCCTACGCGGCCGGGGGCAGGGCCCGCCGGGACCTCTACCGCCGGGCCGGTCACACCCCGGGCGGCATCGGCGGCGGGCTGGTCACCGTCCTGCCGCAGCTGCTCGACGCGCTGGCCTACGCGGCGCGCGAGGTCGGGGACGTGCTGGGCAGCGCGCAGTTCGGGAACCTGGTCTCGGCGACGGCCCTGCTGGTCAGCCTGCGGCGGCGGTCCGACCGGTCCGACACCGGCGCCCCTCCCGGCCCCGATCCCGGCGCCCATCCCGGCTCCGGCGGCGGGGCCGGGGAGCCGACCGAAACGGCCCTGCACGCCGCCGCCCGGCTCGGCGCCCGGCTCCGGTCCCGGGGCGTGCCGCCGCCGGACGCCGACCGCCTGGCCTGCGAGCTGCTGGCCGGACTCCTCAACAGTCCCGACCGGCGCGACGCGGCGGCCTTCCTCGACCGGCTGGTCGCCGCCGAACCCCCGGAGCCCGCAGTCCGTCCCCGCCGTCGGCCGTTCGGCCGACGGCGCCGGACCCGGGCCACCGACCCGCCTCCCGCCCCGGAGCCCGGAGCAGACGACCGCTCCGGCAGCGTCGGGACCGAGGACCGCGAGGACACCCCGTGAGACGTCCGCCCGGGCCGCCGCCCTGGCTGTGGCTGCTGGCCGGCCTCTACCTGTCCCAGGTACCGGCGACCGTCACCTGGTGGACCGCCCAGGCCAAGGACCTCCTCGGCCTGGGCGCCTACCCCGAACAGGTCACCACCACCGGCGGCTTCCGCGCGCTGCTGGCACTGTCCGTGGCCCAGCTCGCCCCCACCGCGTTCCTGCTCGCCGGGATCCTCGCCCTGCCGCTGCCCCGGCTGCGGTGCCGGTTCACCGAGTGGCGCCACGACCTGCGACGGCCCCTTCCCGGGGAGCCCTTCGCCGAGATCCAGCGGTTCCTCGCCGACCGGGCGCCCGGCGTCGAACTGCGCGTCAGCCCGACCCGCTCCGACCTGACCGCCCGCGTCTACCCCGCCGGACCGCGCGCCACCCGGATCGCCGTGTTCGTCCCGCTGACCGTGCTCTGGCGCCGCGACCGGGCGGCCGCCGAGACCCTGCTGCTCCACGAACTCGGCCACCACCGCAACGGGGAGCAGCACGTCGCCGGGCTCGGCAGCCCGTTCGTGGCCCTGCTGCGGAGCTGGCCCTACGTCTTCGCCCTGTGCGGGCTGCTGCCGGCGGGCCTGCTGCTCGTGTCGGGAGAACCGTCCGCGCACCTGATGTTCGCCCAGGTCGTGCTGGTGCTGCTGCGGGTGCCGGAGGTACTGCTGCTGCCGGTCGGCGCGCTGTGGAGCGCCGAGCTCGCGGCCGACCGGCACGCCGCCGCCGCACGGGGCGGGGCAGCACAGGGCGGCGCGGAACTGCTGCGCGTGCTGGCTGCGGTGGAGGAGGCCGACACCGGCCGGCTGGCCGCGCTTCACCACCCGCCCGCGCGGCTCCGCCGCTGGTTCGCTCGCCGGGCCGGGAGCCCGTCGGCGCAGCTGCTGCTGGTGGCGCTGCTGCCCCTGGCGCTCCTCGCCGACCTGCTGCTGACCGTCGCCGGCGCGACGGTCGCGTACCGGCTGCTGGACGTGCCCTGGGAGCGGGCCGCCGGGCGGGCGCTGTCGCTGGCGGACCACCAGGTCACCGCCGGTCCCGAGTGGTGGGCCGTGCTGGCCGTCCTCGCCGTGTGGCCGCTGCTGGCACCGGTCTGGCCCCGGCTCTGGGCACCGGACGGCCGTCCCGGCGGCAGGCTGTCGCCCGGACCCTACGCGACCGCCGCCCTGGTACCGGCGCTGGTCCTGGCCGTGGCCCTGGCGCCGTGGGGCAGCACGGCCGATCCGGTCGCGACGAAGGCCCCGGCCCCGGCTCCCCCGGCCGACCCGGTCGGGACGGCGGCCCCGCCTCCCGCCACCGACCCGGCGGGCCAGCCGACCGGCACCGCCATGGCCACCGCCACCGCCACCGCCTGCCCGACGCCGTCCCCGCCCGCGGCACCGGCCAGGCCGACCGGTCTGCCCGCGCCCGACACCGCGGCCGGGGAGCTGCCCGCCACCGACCCGGCCGCCGTCCCGCTCGGCACCTTCCGCACCGCCCGGGTGGTGTCCGCCGAACCCCTGCTCGGCACGCCCCGGCAGCTCGTGGACGACGTCGCCGACCGGCTCTCCGGTGCCCGGTGGACCCTGGCCGCCGACGGCACCCTCACCGACGACACCGGCGAACCGCCCCTGCGGCGCACCGGTGGTCTGCACGGCGAGAAGCACACCACCACCGAGGTGAGCGCGACGGCCGTCTGGACCGACGCCGACCTCCGCCCGGCCCCCGACGCCGACGGCCTGCGGCTGGTCCTGGTCCGGGCGGCCACCGGCGTCAATCACGCGGTGATCGCCTGCCGGGCCTTCGACGCCACCACGACCACCGCCGGCGTCTTCGTCCTGGAGCTCAGCCCGACGCCCTGAACCGCGTTTCCCCGCGCCGCGCCGCCCTGCCCCGCCCCGCGCCGCCCTGCCCCGACGCCCGGGCGGCGGCCGCCGTCTGCCGGAAGTACCTCCAGGACCACCTCGCCGGGCAGGTGCGGGCGAACGAGAACGCCCGGAAGCAGCGGACCTACCGGAGGATCAGGAACGGTGCGGAGCAGGCCGACCAGTACCTGAAGGGCTTGCGCGCGTCGCGGCGGCGGAACTACGCGCCGCTGTCCCCGGTGTCCCGCGCCGGGCCGTCGGCGAAGTCCAGGACGGTGACCGTCGGACGGTGGGTGGACAGCGGGGGGACGGTGAGGGCCAACGGGAGCAGGGCGGCGGCGAGGCCGCTGCCGCCGGTGGGGCGGACGTCGCGGACGGCGGTGACGGCCGGGCTCGCGGTGCGGAGCTTGTCGCGCTCGCGGGCGTCCATCCCCCACGGCATCGGGGGCGCCTGGTAGCCGGGGGTGCGCATCTTCCCCTCCCGGGTGAGGCGGGCGAACCAGCGCGGGACGGCGTCCAGGACGAGCGAGCCGCCGGGGAAGCGTTCCGCGCAGCCGGCGACGAGGTCGCGGACCTGGGGCGGGGCGAGGTACATCAGCAGGCCCTGGGCGGTGATCAGGACGGCGCGGTCCTGGTCCACCGCCTCGGCCCAGGTGGCGAGGTCGGTGGCGTCGGCGGCCAGGCAGCGCTGTCGCGGCCCGGGGGGCAGGAGGCGTTCGCGCAGCTCCACGGCCTCGGGGAGGTCGACGGAGAGCCACTGCGCGCGGCCGTTGTCGACCCGCCAGTACTGGGTCTCCAGGCCCTCCCCCAGGCAGACGACCGTACCCCGCGGTTCGCGGGCCAGGAAGTCGGCCACCTCGCGGTCGAAACAGCCGACCCGCAGGGCCTGGAGGCGGGACTGCCATCCGCTGGTGCCGAAGCGCTCCGCGAACGGGAAGTCGATCCGGTCGACGAGGGCGACGGCCTCGGGGTCGTGCAGCAGCGCGTCCGGCCGACGGGCCTCGACGGCCCGCTGCCAGAGGGTCCACAGTGCCGTCTCGGGCACCGCCGCCAGGTCCGGACGCTCCGCGCCGCTCATCTCTCGCTCGCTCCCTCGGGTGGTGGGGCCGGCCCCCGACGACCGTGCCCCCTACAACCCGCCGATTCTGACACTGCGGCTGATTCTGACACCGCGGGGGCGTGAAGCCGGGGTGCGTCCGCCCGGCGCGCCGGGCCGCGCTTCCGCGCGCCGGTCAGCCGACACTGAACGCGCCGTCCGGCGGGGGCGGGGAGTCGGTGGCGGTGGCGTCGGTGACCGGGGCGGTGCGGCCGGCGAAGGCCGCGAGGTCGGCGCCGTCGGTCAGCCGGGCCGGGAAGATGTCCCCGGCCAGCCGCCGGACGAGGTCCGCGACGGGCAGTGGTCCGGCCGAGCCGACCAGCAGGATGTTCCCGTAGCGGCGACCGCGCAGCACCGGGGGCTCGGCGATCAGGCAGGTCTGCGGGAAGACCGCGCGCAGGGTCGCCGTCTGGGCGCGGGCGAAGGCGAGCGGGGCGCCGTCGGCGAGGTTGGCCGCGTAGAGGCCGCCGGGCCGCAGTACGGCGGCGGCCAGGCGCAGGAACTCCACCGAGGTGAGGTGGCGGGGGGTGCGCGAGCCGTGGAACACGTCCGCGACGACGAGGTCCAGGCTGCCGGGCGCGGTCCGCGCCAGGGCGGCCAGGGCCTCGCGGGCGTCGCCGACCTCGGCGGTGATGTCGACGCCGGGCCCCTGCCACGGGAGGTGCTGTTCGACCAGGTCGAGCAGCGGACCGTCCACCTCCACCACGCGCTGGCGCGAGCCGGGGCGGGTGGAGGCGAGGTAGCGGGGCAGGGTCAGGGCGCCGCCGCCGAGGTGGAGGGCGTCCACCGGGCGTCCGGGGCCGCCCGGCCCGTCGCCACGCCCACCACCGGGCTCGTCGCCCGACCTGTCCTCAGCCCCGTTCCCGGCCCCGTCCTCGGCCCCGTCCTCGGCTCCGTTCCCGGCCCCGTCGAGCGCGTCGACGAGGTGGCCGAGGCGCCGGGTGTACTCGAACTCCAGGTGGGTCGGGTCGCCGAGGTCGACGTAGGACTGCGGGGTGTCGTCCAGGGTCAGCAGCCAGCCGCCGTCGTGGTCGACGTCGGGGAGCAGCTTCGCCCGCCCGAGGTCGGTCTCGCGCAGTACGGGCAGTCGTTCGTCGGCCGGGGAGTCCTCGGACGGTGCGGCGGTCGGGTCGGGCATCTCGGGCATGTCCGCAGCATAGGCGGCGGGCCCGAGTCGCCGTCACGCCCGAGGCTACCGGCCGGTATCGTCAGGGGGTCCGGGCGCCGAGGTCCCGGCGTCCCGCGATTCCGACCGGAGTCCGACCAGAGATTGGGTGCGAGTGGCCATGGAGTTCCGCGAAGACATCCTGGGTGCCCCCTACGAGGCGGCCGAGCTGCCGCTGCGCCCGGACGAGGAGGGCGAGGTCACGGCGACGCTGGTCCGCCGACTGGTCCCCGGCTCGGACCAGGCCGTCCTCTACATCCACGGCTACAACGACTACTGGTTCCAGACCCACCTCGCCGACCACTACGTGGCCGCCGGCTTCTCCTTCTACGCGATCGACCTGCGCAAGTACGGCCGCTCGCTGCGCGCGCACCACTCGCCGAACTTCGTCCGCGACCTCACCGCCTACGACGAGGAGCTGGACCAGGCGGTGCGGATCATCCGCGAGCAGGACGGCCACGGCCGGCTGCTGGTCAACGGGCACTCCACCGGCGGCCTGATCGCCGCGCTGTGGGCGGGCCGCCGGGCCGGGCGCGGCCTGGTCGACGGGCTCTTCCTCAACAGCCCGTTCCTGACCATGCCGGCCTCCCCCGCCGTGCGCACCCTCGGCGCCCCGGCCCTGGAGGCGATCGCCCGCCTCTCGCCCACCCGGGTCCTGCCGTCCGCGCTCAACCCGCACTACGTGCACAGCCTGCACCGGGACTTCCGCGGCGAGTGGGACTTCGACCTGAAGCTCAAGCCGGCCGAGGGCGTGCCGCTGTTCGCCGGCTGGCTGGCCGCGATCCAGCGCGGCCACCGCGAGGTGCGGCGCGGGCTCGGCATCGACGTGCCGGTGCTGCTGATGGCCTCCACCGCCTCGATCGCCACCACCCGCTGGCACGCCGCGCTGCACCACGCGGACGCCGTCCTGCGCGCCGACGACATCGCGGCCGCCGGGCCGCACCTGGGCCGCCATGTGACGATCGTCCGGATCAAGGGCGGGATGCACGACCTGGTGCTGTCCGGCGAGACCGCCCGCACCCAGGTGTTCACCGAGCTCGACCGCTGGCTGGGCGCGTACTTCCCGCTCGCCGTGCACTGACACGACGCACCGGACCGAAGATCCGTTCGGGCCGGACCGAAGATCCGTTTCGGGGGGGGTCGGGGGTGCGCCGCCCCCGGCCCCCCGATCGCTCCCCGTGCGCCTGCTGTGCGCCCGCGAGTCCGTGCAAGGCTACCCGGGCCATTGTCACTTACCTTGCCGAGCAGGCAAGTTGAGGAGCCAGCATGCCGCATGGACACGGCCCGCAGGACGACCGCCCGTCCGGACACAGCGATCCCTCCCTGTACCGCACGCCCGCCGAGGCGATCGCCGCTCCACCGGAGAAGCTCGCCTACGTCGCCGGGTTCGACCGGTCGGCGCAGCGACCGGACGCGCTGATCACCGTCGACACCGACCCGGCGTCGCCGAGCTACGGGCGCGTGCTCAACTTCACCGAGATGCCCGACGTGGGCGACGAACTGCACCACTTCGGCTGGAACGCCTGCTCCAGCGCCCTCGCGCACGCCTGCCACGAGAACCCCGAGCGGCGCTACCTGCTGCTGCCGGGGCTGCGGTCGTCCCGGCTGCACGTCCTGGACACCCGGCCCGACCCGGTCCGGCCCAGACTGGTGAAGACGGTGGCGGCGGAGGAGCTGGCCGCGAGAGCCGGCTACTCGCGCCCCCACACCCTGCACTGCGGGCCGGACGGCGTCTTCCTGTCCTGCCTCGGCGCGGCCGCGGGCGGCGACGGACCCGGCGGGGTCGCCGTGCTCGACCACACCACCTTCGACGTGCTGCGCCCCTGGGAGACGGAGCGCGGCTCGCAGAACTTCTCCTACGACGTGTGGTGGCACCTGGGCAGCAACGTGGGCGTCACCAGCGAGTGGGGCACCCCGTGGATGGTCGAGGACGGGGTCGTGCCGGAGCTGCTGCTCGGCCGCAAGTACGGGCACGCGCTGCACTTCTGGGAGCTGGACACCGGGCGGCACCTGCAGCGGATCGACCTCGGCGACCAGTACCAGATGGTGCTGGAGCTGCGCCCGGCCCACGACCCGCAGGCCGAATGGGGCTTCGCCGGGGTGGTCACCAATGTCGAGGACCTCTCGGCCTCGGTCTGGCTCTGGTACCGGCAGGGCGAGGCGTTCACCGCGCGCAAGGTGATCGAGATACCGGCCGAACCGGCGAAGGCCGAGGACCTGCCGCCGGTGCTCCAGCCCTTCGGCGCCGTGCCGCCGCTGGTGACCGACATCAACCTGTCGGTGGACGACCGCTGGCTGTACGTCTCGGCCTGGGGCACCGGGGAGTTGCTCCAGTACGACGTGTCGGACCCGTTCCACCCGCTGCTCACGGCCTCGGTGCGGCTGGGCGGGGTGACGGCCAGGACCCCCCACCCGGCCGAGCCCGGGCGCCCGCTGAGCGGCGCGCCGCAGATGGTCGAGATCAGCCGGGACGGGCGGCGGGTCTACCTCACCAACTCGCTCTACGGCGCGTGGGACGACCAGTTCTACCCGGACGGCATCGAGCCGTGGATCGTCAAGCTGGACGCCGACCCGGAGACCGGCGGGCTGACCGTGGACCCCCGCTTCTTCCCGCACGGCGCGGAGTTCCGGGGGCTGCGGGTGCACCAGACGCACCTGGCGGGCGGCGACGCCTCCTCGGACTCCTACTGCTACCGGTAGCGGCGGCGACGACGGCGGCGGGCAGCACCGGCCGGTCCGAGTGCGGACCGCTGCTCAGAACCGGCCGAGCACCGGGTCGTGGTGGATCCGGGCGGCGGGCAGCCCGGCGGCGGCCAGGCGGGTGCGCACCTCGTCGACCAGGCCCGCCGGTCCGCTGACACAGGCCCGGTGCTCGGACCAGTCGGCGGCCCGGCCGACCGCCTCGGCCAGCCGACCGCCGGGGGCGATCGGGGCCCCGCCGTCCTCGGTGACCGGGACGAGTTCCAACCAGTGCTTGCGGAGGCCGAGTTCGGCCAGCGCCGGCCAGTCGTAGAGCTCGTCCCGGCTCCGCGCGCCGACGAAGAGGTGGACCCGCTGTCCGCGCGGGCGGTGCTCCACCAGCCGCTCCACGATCGCCTTCATCGGGGCGAGCCCGGTGCCGCCCGCCACCAGCAGGAGGTCCCTGGTGTCGTCCTCCGGCATCAGGGTGCCGCGCGGCGGCCCCAGCCGGAGGCGGTCGCCGACGACGGTGCTCCCGACCAGCGCCGCGCTCACCCCGCCCGGCCCGGTGCGCCGGACGTGGAACTCCAACTCGTTGTCGGCACGCGGCGCGCAGCCCATCGAGTACTGCCGCCAGGTGTGCGGCAGGGCCGGGTGCTCGACCGTCCCGTACTGTCCGGCCCGGTACGGGTAGGGCTCGCCGGTGCGCACCCGGAGCACGGCGAGGTCGTGGCGGCGGCGCTCGTGGCCGACCACCGTGGCGTGCCAGTACGGGGGTTCGGTGAGCGCCGCCTCGGCGCCCGCCACCATCGAGCGGACGGTGAAGCGCAGCATCCGCACCCAGGCCGCCTCCAGCCCGGGGTGCCACCGGGAGCCCGCCCAGTACCGGACCGCCTCGCGGAGCGCCTCTTCGAAGGCCTCGTAGTGGACCGGCCGGACACCGAGCTTCCGGTGGTCGCGGCCGAGCCGGGCGAGGGTCTCGGCGAGTTCGTCCGGCCGGTCCAGCCGCTCGATCACGTACTCGAACATCCGCTCCAGGTGGGCCTGCTGGAACTCCATGGACTCCGGGAACAGCGCGCGCAGGAACGGGCGGTGGCTGAACATGCGGGCGTAGAGGTGGTCGATGAGCTCGTCGAACGGGGCTACCAGGGCCAGGTCCCGGAGGATCAGCCGACGGTCGGCCGCCCCGTCGTAGCCGCTGCGGCCATCGGCGCCGGGCGGCGAGGGTGCGTCCTGGGGTGCGGTGGAGAAGGACGGCGCCGGTGCGAGGATCTGTCGGCGCAGCCGCATGGCATGGTGTCGCGCGATCAGCCGGTCGTACTCGGCGGTGGTGCTGGTGGTGTCCATGCCGGGCAGCCTAACGAGCACTGACACCTCGTCAGCCATTTGTCGGACCGGTGCTGTTCACCGTCCCGATGGGCGGCCGGCCGGTTCCGGGCAGGCGGCGGCCCGGGGCCGCCGCGGAACCAGTAAACGGCTCCGCCCGGGTGTCGGGACAGGGCCGGTGGTCCCTGGCCGGACGGGACCACCGGCCCCCCGCGGGCTCCGGGAAAAGGACTACCGACCCGTCGACGGGGCTTCCGAACCAGAACCAGAAGCCGAACCCGAGCCGGAGCCGGAGCCGGAGCCGGAACCCGAGTGCGACTGCGACTGCGCACCGGGGTCGGGCCGGTCCGCGGCCCCCTGCTCGGGGCGGCGCGCGCTCGCGGCGCCCCCGGACGGCCCGGTGGCGATCCAGCTCGCCAGCAGCCGCAGCGACTCGGCCGAGGGCGAGTCCGGCTCGGCGTGGTAGGCGACCAGCACCTGGTCCGGGTCGCCGGCCGGGCGGAAGGTCTCGTAGCGCAGGGCCAGCCGGCCGACCACCGGATGGCGCAGCTCCTTGACCCCGTGCCCCTTGTCCAGGACGTTGTGCGCCGCCCACAGCCGCCGGAAGTCCTCGCTCTTGACCGAGAGTTCGCCGATCAGCGAGGTCAGCCGGGGGTCGTCCGGGTCGCGGCCCGCGTCGAGCCGGAGCATCCCCACCAGGTCCGCCGCCTTGCTCTCCCAGTCCAGGTAGAGCTCCCGGTTGCCCGGTTCGAGGAAGACGTGCCAGGCCAGGTTTCGCCGCTCCGGCGGCAGCGCCGCGACGTCGCCGATCACGGCGTTGCCGAGGCGGTTCCAGGCGAGCACGTCGAGCCGCCGCCCCAGCACGTAGGCCGGGACACCGTCCATCGCGTCCAGCAGCTGCGTCAGCTCGGGCCGGACCTGCTGCGTGCGCGTCGGGCGGCCCCGGCCGGGGCGGCGGCGCACCGGCCGGGTGATCCGCAGCAGGTGCTCGCGCTCGGCCGGTTCGAGCCGCAGCGCGCGGGCGATCGCCTCCAGGACCGCCGTGGAGACATTGTCGCCGTTCCCCTGCTCCAGCCGGACGTAGTAGGCGGTGCTCACCCCGGCCAGCTGGGCCAGCTCCTCGCGGCGCAGCCCCGGGACCCGGCGGCGGCCGCCGTAGTCGGGCAGGCCGACATCGGCCGGCCGCAGTCGGGCCCGCCGGGACCGCAGGAATTCGCTGAGCTCGGTGCGCTGGTCCATGCCAGCAGTATGGGCCCGCCCGCCGCGGCGGACGGGCGCCGAGGGTGATACTGCCGGTGGTAGGACCGGTGGTCGTACGACGACCACTGGCCTGGCCCGGCCCGAACAGCGCGCCGAGGCTTGGGGCATGGCGAACACGACGAACACGACGATCACCGCAGGCACCGCCGCCACCGACACCGGCACCGGCACCGGCACCGGCACCACCGTCACGGACTCCCCCGACCGGCCCGGCCGGATCGCGGTCTACGCAGCCGCGGCGCCGAAGGCTCCGCTGGAGCGCACCACCGTGCCGCGCCGGGCGCTCGGCCCGGAGGACATCCTGATCGACGTCCGCTACGCCGGGATCTGCCACTCGGACATCCACCAGGTCGACGAGGACTGGGGCCCCGGCATCTTCCCGATGGTCCCGGGCCACGAGATCGCCGGAGTGGTGACGGCGGTCGGCTCCGCCGTCTCGCGCTGGACGGTCGGCGACCGGGTCGGCGTCGGCTGCTTCGTCGACTCCTGCCGGGAGTGCGACAACTGCTCTGCCGGGCTCCAGCAGTACTGCACGGGCGGGGACGGCATCGTGCTCACCTACAACGGCCGCGGCCGGGACGGTTCGCCGACCTATGGCGGCTACGCGAAGCAGCTGGTGGTGGACGAGCGGTACGCCCTGCGCATCCCCGACGCGCTGCCGCTGGACGTGGCCGCGCCGCTGCTCTGCGCGGGCATCACTGTCTACTCGCCGCTCAGCCACTGGGGTGCAGGTCCCGGGCGGAGGGTCGCCGTGGTCGGGCTCGGCGGGCTCGGCCACCTGGGAGTGCGGCTCGCCCGGGCCAAGGGCGCGGAGGTCACCGTGCTCAGCCAGTCGCTGCGCAAGCGGGAGGACGGGCTCCGGCTCGGCGCCCACGACTACCGCGCCACCTCCGACCCGGCGACGTTCACCGAGCTGGCCGGACGGTTCGACCTGATCCTCAACACCGTCTCGGCCGACCTCGACCTGAGCGCCTACCTCGGGCTGCTGCGCACCGACGGCACGCTGGTCCAGCTGGGCGCGCCGGCGAAGCCGGTCGGCCTGGGCGCGCACGCGCTGCTCACGGGGCGGCGGTCGCTCTCGGGCTCGATGATCGGCAGCCTGGCGGAGACCCAGGAGATGCTGGACTTCTGCGCCGAGCACGGGATCGGCGCGGAGATCGAGCTGATCCCGGCCGAGCGGATCAACGAGGCGTACCGGCGGGTCCTGGCGAGCGACGTGCACTACCGCTTCGTCATCGACACGGCGACGATCTGACGCCCGCCGACGGGCTGCCCGGCCGCCGCGGTCCAGCTGCCCGCTCGACGGAACGCACGACGAACGACGCCCCGTCCCCGGCGCTCTCCCTTCGCCGGGGGCGGGGCGCCGGCCCTGTCGGCGGTGGCGGGCGTCGGTCACCGGCCGCGACCGCCGCCCGCCACCGCCTTCTCAGACGCCGGCCGGGTCGGCGGCCTCGCGTCCGGTCCGGTCCCGGCGCAGCCGACGGCGGCGCGGGGGCTGGTCGGGCAGCCACCCGAAGGCGAGGCAGCTGCCGATCACGCCGAACAGCATCCCGAGCAGGAAACCGCCGAGGTTGGAGGTGAGCCAACTGCCCAGCGAGGCCAGTACGGCGAGGATCGAGTAGAACAGCCGCTGGGCCGGGTTGAAGAGGATCAGCAGGCCGCAGAGCGCCATCACCGCCGGAACGAGATAGCCGGCCAGCCCCTGGATCCCGATGTGCAGGACGACGGGCAGCGGGGCGCGCAGCGTGAAGAGGATCTCGGCGCCGCCGAACAGGACCAGCGCTCCTCCCCAGAACGGCCGCCGGCCCCGCCAGCCGCGCCAGGCCAGCCGGGCCCGGGCGGCCGCACCCGCCCGGGCCTTCGGCGCCGTCCGCGCTCCGGGTCCGGCCGGTGCTCCCGGCTCGCCCCCGGCCTCCGGACCGACCTGTGCGTCCGGCCCGACGTGGGCCTCCGCCTCCGCCGGTGTCCCCGGCTCGGGTCCCGCCACCGTCAGCAGCCCTCGGAGCTGAAGCTCAGCCGGAGGTTGGGCAGCTTGAAGGCGCCCGCGGTGGTGGCGTAGTTGTGCTGCCGGAGATTGCGGATCTTGACCGTGTCGGCCTGCTGGCCGAAGACCCCGGGCAGGCCCTTGACGCCTGCCTTGGTGTAGGTGCTGGCGTCCCCGCCGATCTCGATGTTCTTGAACTCCGCGTCGCCGGAGAGCAGATCGGAGTCGGTGGTGAGGTCGGTGGCGGTGACGGGGGTCCCGGCGTCACCGGCCCGGATCAACAGGTTGATACCGCCGAGCTCGACGCTCTGGCACAGCTTGGTGAGCGAGGCGTCCTTGATCGCCGAGACCGCGACCAGTACCTGTCCGCCGGTGTCACCGGCGTTGGGACTGTCCTCGATCATGTGGTCCAGGCTGCCGAACTGCTCGAAGCCGACGCCGTCCAGGCTGTCGGCGGTGACGACGAACGGCATGCCGGAGATGGCGAACTGGGCGGCGAGCACACCCTGCGCGGTCAGGGCCATCAGCACCGCGCCGGCGGCGACGGCGGGGACGGCCATCAGCGCCGTGCGCCTCAGCCGGACCCGGCCTCTTCCCTGGCCGGGTGACGCGGGTACCTCGGTGTTCTCGGTCGGGTGGGCGGCGTCCTCGGACGTGGCCATGTGTGCTCCCTCGGGTGGTGGGGACGGGCAGGCACTGGCACGTTGTCCTGGCGCGGACAGCGTTCTGCGGCACGGCAGCGCGGGACCACCCCTCGGCAGCGGGGCGGACCGGTCGGGCCGCAGTGGGTAACTGGGAAGCTACTGCCCGGTATTGACCGGGTCAATACGGGTGCACGAAGGATCATCGTCCGCCCCCGGACCGCGTTCCGGGGCCGGTCCGGCCGAGGCCAGGCGGCGTGCGGCCTCGACCGGACCGAGGAACGGTGCCAGGCAGAACAGGCTCAAGGTGGGCAGCAGGTCAGGGAGTTCGGCAGTGCGGTCGGTGTCGATGCAGCGCTGGAGGGTGGAGTAGACACCGCCGACCACCGCGTCGATCATCGCCTCCACCCCGATGCCGTCCGGGAGTTCGGGGATCTCGGCGAAGAACGCCCGGAACCGGATCAGGAGCTGCTCCCGCTCGCGTCGTCCGGCCGGACCGACCGCGTCCAGTTCGATGACCGCCATGGTCGCGAAGGCCGGCACCCCGGCCAGCAGCCCGAGCATCGCCCGCAGAGCCTCGCGGATCCCGCCGCACCAGTCCGGCGAGGCGGCGAACGCCCGCGCCATCCGCCGGATCACCACCCCGGTGCCGTGCCGGTGGGCGGCGAGGAAGGCGTCCTCCTTGCCGGTGAACAGCTCGTAGAAGACCGGCCTGGTCACCCCGGCCGCGCGACAGATGTCGCTCACCGTGGCGCGCTGGTAGCCGTGTTGCGCCACGGTGTGGACCAGCCCGTCGAGCAGGCGCTCGCGCTGGGTCGCCGCGACCACCCCGGGCGGCAGCCGGCTCGGCCCGGGTTTGATCGATCGGGCCGGGTCGCGCCCGGCGCGCGCACCGGGGATCAGGACCACGTCGGCATTCCTGCGGAGATCCGGGTCCATTGCCATCTTCCGTCCCCAACTCCTGTGCATTGCCTTGACATTGGCGCGACATCAGGTTTACAACACTGGCGGGTTTCCAATCCGCGGCCGAGTCCGCCGGAAGCCCGCACGCGTTCCGACTGCTCAGTATGGCGAACGCATGCCCGGCGGTGGCAGCCGTCGACGTGCACCCTGCACTCCCGCAATCGCGTTGGACCGTTCCACCCCGCCGTACTCAGCCGTACCCGGCCGGTTCCTTCCGGCCGGCCCAGGCCGTGCCGTACCCGCCGCACAACGTCGTGCCGCCGGTACCACGCCGTACGGGCGGGCCCGTGGCGCCGGGCCCGCCGAGTCGCCGTTCGCGGCGCCCCACCTCGCACACCCCCCGTTCCGGCCGGGCGCGGCCGACGATGCCGCGCACCCCCACACCGACCGCACGGGCTCCCCCACCCGACTCGCCCGGAGAGGCACACCCTCATGCGCATCCGCCGTACCCTCGGAGCCACCGCCCTCGCCGCCGCCGCGGTGCTGGCCGCCGGCACCATGACCCCCGCCCAGGCCGCCGGCTCCGCCGTGCTCACCCACACCTCGGTGGGCGGGCCCAACATCGCCGTCGGCGACGTGCTCACCGCCGACCTGGTGCCCGGCAGCTTCGCCACCTTCTACTCCAGCGCCACCGGGACCAGCGGCATCAAGTGCGCCGCCTCCTCCTTCTCGGCGACCGTCACCAGCAACCCGGCCGCGCCCGGCGTGGCCACCGAGCAGCTCAACACCCAGACCTTTGGCTCCTGCACCGCCAACGTCATCGGCGTGACCTCCGTGCAGAGCATCACCGTCAACAACCTGCCCTACACCAACTCGGTCAGCGACGCCCCCGGCAACCCGGTCTCGCTCGACCCCACCTCCGCCGGCCCGCTCCAGACCACGGTGGTGCTGAAGACCATCCTCGGCACCATCACCTGCGTCTACCGGGCCGCCGCCGGCATCAGCGGCACCACCAGCAACGTCGGCCAGACCATCGGTTTCAGCGCCCAGGCCCTGCCCAAGGTCTCCGGCCCGAGCACCTGTTTCGCGACCGGGTACTTCAGCGCCACCTACGGGCCGGTGAAGGACAGCTCGGTGGCCGGCAGCCCGCACGTCTTCATCAACTGACCCTCCCGGACCGTCCCTCCCTGACCGTCCCTGTCGTACCGTCCCCCGCCGGGGCCGGTACGACCACCGGGCGGGGTGCGGCCGCCGCCGCACCCCGCCCCACCGGTTCCGCCTGCCCGCCGGGGGCCGGGTGCCGCCGTGTCCGGGACAGCGAAGTGACCCGCGGGTAGGGTGCTCGCGACGGACACCGGAACAGGGACGGCGGGACAGGCATGGTCGGCGACGGCACGCAGTTCTTCGAGTCGGTGGCCGACACGGCCGCACGACTGGCCGAGGTCGGCTACCTGGCCTCCACGGAGGTCGCCACCACCGTCTTCCTCGCCGACCGGCTCGGCAAGCCGCTCCTGGTCGAAGGCCCGGCCGGCGTCGGCAAGACCGAACTCGCCAAGGCCGTCGCCGCACTCGGCCGGGCCCGGCTGGTCCGGCTCCAGTGCTACGAGGGCATCGACGAATCCCGCGCCCTCTACGAGTGGAACCACGCCAAGCAGTTGCTGCGGATCACCGCAGGGCGGGACGAGGGCTGGGACGCGGCCCGCACCGACATCTTCGGCGAGGAGTTCCTGCTCACCCGGCCGCTGCTCACCGCCATCCGCGGCGACGAACCGACCGTGCTGCTCATCGACGAGATGGACAAGGCCGACGTCGAGGTCGAGGCGCTGCTGCTCGAAGTGCTCAGCGACTACCAGGTCACCGTGCCCGAACTCGGCACCGTCACGGCGACCCGCCGCCCCTTCGTCCTGCTCACCTCCAACGCCACCCGGGAACTCTCCGAGGCGCTGCGCCGCCGCTGCCTCTTCCTCCACCTCGACTACCCGGAGGCCGAACTGGAGCGCCGGATCGTCCGGCTGCGCGTCCCCGGGCTGGACGCGGCGCTGGCCGAGTCGCTGGTCCGGGTGGTCGGCGCGCTGCGGGCGCTGGAACTGCGCAAGGCCCCCTCGGTGGCCGAGACGGTCGACTGGGCCCGCACCCTGCTCGCGCTCGGCGCCGACACCCTGGACGAGACGGTCGTCCGGGCCACCCTCGGGGTCGTCCTCAAGCACCAGGACGACGTGCTGAAGGCCGCCCAGAAGCTCACTCTCGCATGAGCGTCCCGCCCCCGGCCGCTCCGGGCGGCCCGCCCGGTGGGCCCACCGGTGGGCCCACCGCGGGCGCGTCCCCCGGCGCGTCCCCCGGGACCTCGCCCGGCACGTCCGATCCCGCGGACGTGGCCGCCCGGCTGACCGCCTTCGTGCGCGCGCTGCGTGTCCACGGCCTGCGGATCGGGCCTGCCGAGACGGTCGACGCCGCCGCCGTCCTGGCCGTGCTCGGCCTCGCCGAACGCGAGCAGGTCCGGGCCGGACTCGCCGCCGCACTGCTGCGCACCGACGGACAGCGCCCGGTCTTCGACGCCGCCTTCGACCTGTTCTTCCCGCTCGGCGTCGGCGATCCGGAAGCGGTGCGCCGGGCCTCGGCGCACCGCGCCCCGGACCCGGCCGACCCCGCCGACCCCGGCGCTCCGGGTCCCGCTGCACCCGCGGGCCCGGACGCGGACCCGGCCGCGCAGCGCGAGGAGCTCCGGGCGCGGCTCGTGGCGGCGCTCGCCGCCGACGACCGGGCCGCCCTGGCCGGGCTCGCCGGCGAGGCGGTGGCGGCGTTCGGCCGCTACGGCGGCGCCGGCACCGCCGGGCGGCCGGGGAACGACGGCTGGTCGTCCTACCAGACCCTCGGCAGGCTCGCACCGGAGACCCTGCTGGCGCGGGTGCTCGCGGCCCTGCGCGCAGGTGCCGCCGGCACCGGACCGGACCCCACCGCCACCGACCCCACCACCACCGACCTCGCCGACCACGTCCTGCCCGACGAGATCCGCCGCCGCATCCAGGAGTTCCGCGCCATGGTCGCCACCGAGGCGCGCCGACGGGCGGCCGAGATCCGCGGCACCGAACGCCTCGCCGAACGGGCCGTCGCACCGAGCCCCGACCGGATCGACTTCCTCGCCGCCGGCCGCGACCAGCTCGCCGAACTGCGCCGCACCGTCCACCCGTTGGCCCGCAAACTGGCCACCCGGCTGGCCGCCCGCCGCCGCCGCGCCGCCCGCGGCCGGATCGACCTGCGCCGCACCCTGCGCCGCTCGCTCTCCACCGGCGGCGTCCCGCTGCGCCCCGCCCACCGGCTGCGCCGTCCCGCCCGGCCCGAACTCGTGCTGCTCTGCGACGTGTCCGGCTCGGTGGCGGGCTTCTCCGACTTCACGCTGCTGCTGGTCCAGGCGATGCGCGACCAGTTCAGCAAGGTCCGGGTGTTCGCCTTCGTCAACCGCACCGCCGAGGTGACGGACCTGCTCACCCGCGGCGGCGGCGACCCGGCCGCGCTGGCCCGGCGGATCCTCACCGAGGCCAAGGTGACGGGCCACCACGGCAACAGCGACTACGGCTCGGCCCTCGCCGAGTTCGCCGAACGCCACCTGGACGCCGTGGGACCGCGGACCGCCGTGCTGATCCTCGGCGACGCCCGCAACAACTACCGGGACCCGCACCTGCCCGCCCTGCGGCTGATCGCGGCCCGCGCCCGCCAGGTGCACTGGCTCAACCCGGAGCAGCCCGCCCTCTGGGGCACCGGCGACTCCGCCGCCCCCGCCTACGCCGGGGTGGTGCCGATGCACTGCTGCCGCAACGCCCGCCGGCTGGGCGAGTTCGTCGCCCGGCTGCTGCCGGTCTGAGGCGCGCGACGGACGGCGCCTCGGCGGGCCGGGGCACAGCGGACGGGGCACAGCGGACGGCGCGCGACGAACGGGGGCGACGGACCGCGCGCGACGGACGGGGGCGGTGCCGAGGCCCCGCCCCCGGTGCCTCAGCGGTCCAGCTGCCCCAGGAAGTCGAGCAGGGCCTCGTTGACCTCCGCCGGGCTCTCCTGCTGGGTCCAGTGCCCGACGCCCGGCAGCGTCACCCGCCGGTACAGCTTCGGTGCCAGCCGCTCCAGCAGCCCGCGCATCGCCTCCTCCGGGATCAGGGCCATCACCATGTCCTGGTCCCCCGCCACGTAGAGGGCCGGGACCTCCACCGGACGTCCGGCCAGCCCGGCCAGCAGCTCGTTGTTCCGGTCGATGTTGCGGTACCAGTTGAGACCGCCGGTGAACGCCCGATCGCCGTGCTCGGCGTAGTCGGCGACGAACGCCTCGATGTCCGCCTCGGAGAGCCAGTCCGGCAGCTTCTCCGGCTCGGGGACGCTGCCCAGCAGGGTCTGTCCCTCGCGGATCACCCACGCCCGGGGCCCGCCGCCGTCCGGCCGGGCCCCGGCGCCACTGGACAGCATCCGGCGGAACGTCGAGTGCGGGTCCCGGCCGAGCTCCGCGTCCGCGACACCGGGGCGCTGGAAGTAGATCTGGTAGAAGCCCTCGCCGAACCGCTCCCGGGCCTGGGCCAGCGGCGGCAGACCGAGGGTGGGCAGCGGCGGGACGCTCAGCCCCGCCACGCCGCGCACCAGGTCGGGGCGCAGCGCGGCCGTGCTCCAGGCGACCGGGGCGCCCCAGTCGTGGCCGACCAGGACGGCGCTCTCCTCGCCGAGGGCGCCGATCAGCGCGGTGACGTCGCCGACCAGGTGCAGCAGGGTGTACGCGTCGACCGACTCGGGCTGCTCGCTGCGGGCGTAGCCGCGCTGGTCGACGGCGACGACGCGGTAGCCGGCCTCGGCGAGCGGGGCGAACTGGTGCCGCCAGGAGTACCAGCTCTCCGGGAAGCCGTGCAGCAGCAGGACGAGTGGTCCCTCGCCCTGTTCGGCGACGTGCAGCCGGACTCCGTTCACCTCGACCTGACGGTGCGCGATATGTCCGTACGCCTGCTTGGTCATGCGGCCCTCCTCGTCGACGACGCGTCATCCGGCAGAACGGGCGGCGGCCGACCGTTCGTTCCCCGCGACCGCCGCGTCCGCGCCCTGCCGGGGTCAGTCCCCGCTGTCGCGGCGCGTCCGGCCGCCGCCCTCCCGCCGGTCGAGCAGCGCCGTCGCGGCCGCCAGCAGGGCGCCCACCGCGATCAGTACGAAGTAGCCGGCGGTCCGGTGGTCGGCGGGGACGAGGTAGCTGACGAAACCGAAGACGTGCAGGCCCCACAGGTGGTCGACGAGCAGGCCGTTGATGCCGCCGACGATCAGGACGAAGCTCACGAATCCCAGCAGGTTCTTCATGGTTCCGACGTTAGGCAGCCGGGCCGCCGACCGGATCCGACTTTCGGCGCGACCGGGGCCCACCAAAGTCGCGCATCCGCAGCAGCACGGGCACGGCGGCCAGTGCCGGGGCGGCGGCCAGCGCGAAGCAGAGCGGCAGCGGCAGGTGTCCGACCAGCAGGCCCGCGCCCGCGCCGCCGACGGCCGAACCGGCGTTGAAGGCGGTGTTCACCCAGGCGCCGGCCCTGGTCCCGGCCTCCGGGGCGACCGCCTCGTCCGCGACCAGGTAGGAGGTGGTGAGGGCGGGCGAGACGAAGAACCCGGCGACGCCGACGGCCGCGCCGAGCAGGACCGGGCCGGGTGCGAGCCCGGCGCCGGCCAGGGCCAGGCCGAGGCCGGCGGTGAACAGCGGCAGCCGGACGGCGTTCGGCACCGGCCGGTCCAGTGCGCCCAGCCCGAGGCCGCCGACGGCGCTGCCGGCGGACAGTGCGGCCAGGATCCAGCCGACCGCCTCGGGCCGCCCGCGGTCCTCGGCGAAGGCGAGCACCATGAGGTCCAGGGCGCCCAGCGCCAGCCCGGTCACCGCGGAGGCGAGCACGGCGGCGCGCAGCGCCCGTCCGCCGCCGAGCGGTGTCCGGCGGCGGCGGACGGGCGCTGCGGGCGCGGCACCGCGGCCACCGTCCGTCCCGTCCGTCCCGCCCGGCGCGTCCGGTGCGTCCGGTGCGGCCGGTGCGACCGCTCCGGCCGCCGCCACCGGGGAGGCGGCCAGCAGCAGGGCCCCGGCGAGCAGCAGCCCCGCACCCACGGCCACCGCACCACCGGGACCGACGACCGGAAGCAGCAGACCGACCAGCAACGGACCGGTGACGAAGAGCAGTTCCTCCGCGACGCCGTCCAGGCTGAACGCCCGGCGCAGCAGCACCGGGTCGGGAAGGAGCCGCCGCCAGAACGTCCGCATCACCGGACCCAGCGGCGGTGTGCAGGCGCCCGCCGCGACGACGAGCGCGCCGACCGCCGCCGGAGCGGCACCCGGCCGGGCGGTGGCCGCGACCACGGCGAGCAGCAACGCGCCGTACAGCACGGCCATCGGCGGCAGCACCCGCCGGGGACCGTGGCGGTCGACCAGACCGGCCCGGACCGGTGAGAGGAGCACACTGGCGAGCGCGAACAGGGCCATCGCCGCGCCGGCCGCGGAGAAGGAGCCGGTGGCCTCGCGGACGGTGAGCAGCAGGGCGAGCGGAACCACCCCGTAGGAGAGGCGGCCGAGCAGCGCGGCGGCGAAGGTGCGGCCGGCGTGCGGGGCGCCGAGCACGGCGCGGTAGCCGGGGCGTGCGGACGGGCCGCGCGGAGGCGCGGAAACGGTGGAAGGCACGGTGGACGTCCTCAGGGAGGTCCGGTCCGCGGGCCGGGAGGATCACGGCGGGCGGCACCGGAGGTGCGTACGGGGACACCGGAGGACCGCGCGGACCCTGATCGGTCGGGGCGCGGTCGCGTCGGGCCTGCTACGCACGGAGGAAGGACATGGGCCGCACCGTACCAGGACGCCGCGCCGGGCGGGAGGCCCGGACGGAGCAGCGGGCAGGGCGGGGCGGCGGCCGTCCGGGTACGTTCGCGGTGTGCAGCAGAGGTCACCCCACGTCAGCAGGCGCGCCCGGGCCGGGAGACCGGCGGCGGCCGGTGCCGTCGCCGTCCTGGTCCTCGCGGCCGGCGCGCCCGTCGCCTTCTCGGCCCCTTCGCCGTCGCCCGCCGCGTCCTCGGCGTCTCCCTCCGCGCCCCCGGCGGCGGCCGGAGCCACTGCCGGAGCCACTGCCGCTTCCGGTTCCGGTTCCGGGGCCGGGGCCGGGGCCGCGCAGGACGCGGCCGCCGTGGTCGGCGGCGAGCGGCTGGGCCGGCCCGCCGTCCAGGTCGCCCCCCGGACCGGGGCGCCCGAGCTGCCGGCCACCCTCACCGGGCGGTCCTGGCTGATCGCCGACGCCGCGACCGGCGAGGTGCTCGCCGCGCGCAACGCCCACCTCCCGCTGCCGCCCGCCAGCACCCTCAAGATGCTGTTCGCCGACACCGTGCTGCCGAAGTTCGACCGCGGCCTGGAGCACAAGGTGACTCCCGCCGAGCTGGCCGCGCTGGGCGCGGGCAGCAGCCTGGTCGGCATCAAGGAGAACCTGCCGTACCGGGTCGAGGAC
Source organism: Streptomyces sp. TLI_053 (assembly GCF_900105395.1). Classification (NCBI taxonomy): domain Bacteria; kingdom Bacillati; phylum Actinomycetota; class Actinomycetes; order Kitasatosporales; family Streptomycetaceae; genus Streptomyces; species Streptomyces sp. TLI_053. Next base: position 8,328,395 of record NZ_LT629775.1, on the reverse strand, counting down.
CTCTGGCGGGGCGTCTTCCTCGCCTCCGGCAACGACGCCGTGCACGTGCTGTCCCACATGAACGGCGGTCTGGCCCGCACCGTCTCCCAGATGCAGGAACGGGCCACCGCGCTCCAGGCGAAGGACACCCGGGTGGTCTCCCCCGAGGGCTACGACCAGGACGGCCAGGTCTCCTCGGCCTACGACCTCACCCTGTTCGCCCGCGCCGGGCTGCGCAACCCCGACTTCCGCGGCTACTGCGCGACCCGCACCGCCCGCTTCCCCGGCGCGGTGGACAAGGCGACGGGGCAGCGGTCCGCGTTCGACATCGCCAACACCGACCGCCTGCTGGGCAAGTACCCGGGCCTGATCGGGGTGAAGAACGGCTACACCACCAACGCGGGCGCCACCTTCACCGGTGCGGCCGAACGCGACGGCCGCACCCTGCTGGTGACGGTGATGCACCCGGAGCAGCAGGCCAAGGTCTACGACGAGGCGGCCGCGCTGCTGGACTGGGGATTCGCGGCCGCGGGCAAGGTCGAACCGGTCGGACGCCTGGTCGAGGAGGAGGCCGCGCCCGGCGCGTCCGCGGCCCCCGCCACCGAGGCCCCGGCCACCGGCGTCCTGCCGCACGCCATCCAGCAGGCCGACCACGCCCTCGGCCCGGCCGGCTGGACGGCCCTCGCCCTCGGCACCGCCCTGGCCCTCTGGGCCGCCGGCCGGGTGCGCTCGCGCCGCCGTCCGCACCCCGCCGCGGTCCCCGCGCTCCCCGTACTCCCCAGCGGCCTGCCGGTCCCGCCGCGACCGGACTACGCCCCGCACATCGCGTACTCCGTACCCACCGGGACGGCACCGGCCGCTCCCGACCGCCGCGGCGCCACCGCCGTCGGCGGCGCCACAGCGGTCGGCGGCACCACCCGCCGCCGCCTCACCCGCCGCGCCCGCTCCCTGGCCCGCTCCACCCGCGCCCGCCTCACCGCGACCACCACACCCCGCCGGGGCCGCCGTTCCTGAGGCCCGTCGGGCACCACCGGTCAGACGGCCACGAGACTGTCCGGCAGATGACCGGCGGCCCAGACCCGCAGGAAGTCCACCAGATCCGCCCACGCCCCCGTCAGCAGCATCACGCCGACGAGCACGAGCATTCCCCCGCCGAACCGCACGACCCCGCGATGGTGGCGCCTCACCCAGCCGAAGGTTCCCATCGCCCGCCGGAAGACCAGGGCCGACACGACGAACGGGATCCCGAGCCCCGCGCAGTAGAAGAAACCCAGCAGGGCCCCCCGGGCCGGATCGCTCTCACTGAGCGCCAGGGTCTGGACGGCGGACGCGGTCGGCCCGATGCACGGCGTCCACCCCACACCGAAGACGATGCCGAGAACCGGCGCCCCCGCCAGCCCGACCGCCGGCCGGTACCGACTGCGGAACTCCCGCCCGGAGATCCCGGACAGCACTCCGGAGAAGAGTCCGGAGAACACGATTCCCATCAGGATCGTCACCACTCCGGAAGAGATCTCGACCGTACGCCGGTGCTCCACCAAGGTGTTGCCGAAGTAGCCGAACAACGCACCGGCGGAAACGAACACGGCGGTGAAGCCGAGGACGAACAGAACCGTCCCCAGGACCAGCTGTCCGCGCTTCCTCCCGCCGGCGTCCGCAAGGTCGGCCGCCGAGAATCCGGTGACGTAGGACAGATATCCCGGGACCAGCGGAAGAATGCACGGCGAGAGGAACGAGAGCAGCCCCGCCAGCGCGGCGACCGGAATCGCCAGAACCAGAGCCCCCGTGAAAACGGCCTGAGATCCGTCGACGGCCGTTGCGACCGGTTCCATCTGCACGTGACACCTTCCCGGACGCCCCCGACCCGATCCGGGCGTTCGTCGGCGACGAACGCCCGTGGCCAGCCTCGCAGAGGCCGTTCCGGCGCTCGGCACCGGCCGGGGCGGCGCGGAGTCGGCCCTGCTCCCGGGGGGTCCGTGCCGGGCGAGCCCTAGAATCCCCCTATGAGCGCCACTCCCCACCCCGACCCGCACCGGCAGGAACGGCTCGAACGCCTGGTCAGCCTCTCCTCCGGCAGCTATCTGCTGGTCACCACCTTCAAGAAGGACGGCACCGCCGTGCCGACGCCGGTGTGGGTGGTGCGCGACGGGGAGGCGCTCGGCGTCTGGACCGTCGCCGACTCGTGGAAGGTCAAGCGGATCCGCAACCGCCCGGACGTGCTGGTCGGCCCCTGCGACGTCCGGGGCAACCCGACCGGCGAGTCCGTCCCGGCGACCGCCGAGATCCTCGGCCCCGAGCGCACCGCCGCCTACCGGACGCTGCTGCGGCAGAAGTACGGGCTGGTGGGCGTCGTCACGGTGCTCGGCAGCCGGCTGCGGCGCGGCGAGCGCGGCACGATCGGCATCCGGCTGACGCTGACGGACGACTGACCCTGACGGACGGCTGACCGGGGCGGCCGACTGACCCGGGCGGCCGACGGCCGCCCCTTCCGCCCCGCGTCCCCCACGACGCGTCCGGATCCTCGTCCGGTTCATGCCAGGGAAAACGTTCTTCCGTTGGACGCCTGGTCGTTCGCCGGAGCGCGCGGTACGGCATGGGTGGCGCTGTAGAACACACAGCGCCCGCCCATCCACTGCTGCACGCCCGTCAGGAGGACGCCCATGCGGCGAACCGATCGAGTCCGGCTCCGCGCACTGGCGGTGGCATCGGCCGCCACCGTCGTCGCAGCGCTCACCGCGCTGCCCGCCGGCACCGCGCAGGCCGTGTCCCCGGACCTCGTCATCAGTCAGGTGTACGGGGGCGGCGGCAACTCCGGCGCGCCGTACACCAATGACTTCGTCGAGCTGTACAACCGGGGCACCACCCCGGTCAGCCTCACCGGCTGGACCGTCCAGTACGCCTCGGCGGCCGGGTCCTCCTGGTCGAAGACCACCCTGTCGGGCACCGTCGCCCCCGGCAAGTACTACCTGGTGCAGGAGGCCGCCGGGGCCGGTGCCGGCGCCGCGCTCCCGACGCCGGACGCCACCGGCACCATCGCGATGGGCGCCAACGCCGGGAAGGTCGCGCTGGTCACCAACTCCACCGCGCTGACCTGCGCCACCGGCTGCGCCGGCCAGCCCGGGGTCAAGGACCTCGTCGGCTACGGCACGACCGCCTCCTCCGCCGAGGGCTCGCCCACCGGGAACCTCGCCAACACCACCGCGGCGGTACGGGCCGGCGGCGGCGCCACCGACACCGACAACAACGCGGCCGACTTCGCCGTCACCGCCCCCACCCCGCGCAACTCGACCTCCGGCGGCGGGACGGGCGGCACCCGCATCCGCGACATCCAGGGCGCGGCCCGCACGTCCCCGCTGGCGGGCCGGCCGGTCACCGGCGTGCCCGGCGTCGTCACCGCGGTCGGCCCGAGCGGCTACTGGTTCCAGGACCCGCAGCCCGACACCGACCCGGCCACCAGCGAGGCGGTCTACGTCTACACGGCGAGCGCCCCCGGCGTGGCGGTCGGGGACTCCGTCCAGGTCGGCGGCACCGTCAGCGAGTACCGCCCCGGCGGCACCGGCGGCACCACCAACCTGACCGTCACCGAGCTCACCTCGCCCAGCACCACCGTGCTCGCCCACAACGCGGCACTGCCCGCCGCCACCCTGGTCGGCTCCGGTGGCCGGGTGCCGCCGGCCGCGGTGATCTCCAGCGTCACCACGGGCGACGTCGAGACCGCCGGCGGGTTCCAGCCGGCCACCGACGGCCTGGACTTCTGGGAGTCGCTGGAGGGCATGCGGGTCCAGCTGAACAACGCCGCCGTGGTCGGGCCGAGGGCTTCCGTCGGCGAGATCCCGGTCGTCCCGCAGGGCTCCGCCACCAGGACCGCCCGCGGCGGCATCCTGCTGCAGGCCGCGGACGGCAACCCCGAGCGGGTCCTGCTGGACGACGTGCTCGCGCCGACCCCGGCCGCCAACGTCGGTGACACCCTCTCCGGCGCCACCGTCGGCGTCCTGGACTACTCCTTCGGCAACTTCAAGCTGCTGGTCACCGCCACCCCGACCGTTCTCCCCGGCGGCCTCGCCCCGGAGACCACCGCCGCACCGGCGGCCGGCGAGCTGTCCACGGCGACCTTCAACGTCGAGAACCTCGCCCCGAGCGACCCGCAGGCCAAGTTCGACGGCCTCGCCGCCGCCGTGGTCACCAACCTGCGCTCGCCCGACCTGGTCGCCCTGGAGGAGATCCAGGACAACTCCGGCGCCACCGACAACGGCGTGGTCGCCGCCGACCAGACCCTGGCCAAGCTCACCGCCGCGATCACCGCGGCCGGCGGCCCGGCCTACTCCTACCGCCAGCTCAACCCGGTCAACGACCAGGACGGCGGCCAGCCGGGCGGCAACATCCGCCAGGTGTTCCTCTACCGCACCGACCGGGGCCTGAGCTTCACCGACCGCCCGGGTGCCGGCTCCACCACCGCCGACTCCGTGGTCAACACCGGCGGGGTCCCCTCCCTCGCCTACTCCCCCGGCCGAATAGACCCGACCAACACCGCCTTCAACGCCAGCCGCAAGCCGCTCGCCGGCGAGTTCCGCTGGAACGGCCGCCCGGTGTTCGTGATCGCCAACCACTTCAACTCCAAGGGCGGCGACCAGCCCCTGTTCGGCCGCTACCAGCAGCCGGCCCGCCCCTCCGAGACCCAGCGCCACGCCCAGGCCACCGCGGTCAAGTCCTTCACCGACCAGATCCTCGCCGTCGACCCGAACGCCGCCGTGATCGTCCTCGGCGACCTCAACGACTTCGAGTTCTCGCAGACCGCCGACCTCCTCACCGCCGGCGGCTCCCTGGTCGACCTCCCCCGCACCCTCCCCCTCGCCGAGCGGTACACCTACGTCTACGAGGGCAACTCCCAGGTGCTCGACCACATCCTGATCTCCCCCGCCCTCGCGGCCCGCGCCTACAGCTACGACATCGTCCACCTCAACAGCGAGTTCGCCACCCAGCTGAGCGACCACGACCCGCAGGTGGTCCGGATTCCGCTGCCGTAACGCGCTCCCCGCACCCGCACGCCCCGCTGCCCCGGCGTCACCTCCCCGACGCCGGGGCAGCGTCGCGTCCGCCGACCCGTGCCCGGAAGGTGACGATCCGATTGCGTGCACACAATCTGCTCGAATTCCGATCACACCAGCAGGTCAAACGGCTAGGCTCCCTGCTGGCCGGACCGGGCACAGACCGACGGCACCACTCGCGGCTGCGCCCACGCCGACGGCACAGCCCTGCTCATCTGGGGGACATCCGTGCAGGAAATGGTCAAGGGCGCCAACGTCGGACTCGCCGCGCTGAGCGAGGGTGACGGGAGCGTCGACGCCGTCACCGTGATCCTGGGCTGGAGCAGCCCGTCCGGCGACGGCGACGCGGACGTCTCGGTCCTCCTCCTGACCGACGAGGGCAAGGTCCGCGACAACGCCGACTTCTTCTTCTACAACAACCCCACCGCCGCGGACGGCAGCGTCCAACTGCTCGGCCAGAGCCCCACCGAGGTCGGCACCGAGGACCGCATCCAGCTCGACCTCACGGCCGTCCCGGACGGCATCGAGCGGCTGGTCATCGCTGCCAGCCGGCACCAGCGGGCGCCGTTCGGACAGTTGGACAACCTCCGGCTCGAACTCGCCGACCTCGGCGGCGAGCGGCTGCTCGGCTTCTCCATCACCGACGCCGACTCCGAGAGCGGCTTCGTGTTCGGCGAGATCTACCGCCGCAACCAGGAGTGGAAGTTCCGCGCCATCGGCCAGGGCTACGACACCGGCCTCGCCGGTCTGGCCACGGACTTCGGCATCGAGATCGAGGACGACGCCGCCGAGGAGGCCGCGGCCGAGCGCCTCGCGGTGGACGGGGCGGACGAGGCAGCGGTAGCGGTGCCGGCTTCGGGCGCGGCGGCGGTCGCCGCCGAGGCCGAGGCCGGGGGCGCCCTGTCCGCCCCGACGGCCGGCCCGACCGCCGAGACGCAGGCGACGACCCCCGGTCCGGTTGCCGGCAACGCCCCGGCCGCCGCCGACGCCGCGACCGACTCCACCGCCGCCGACTCCGCCTCGGCCGCGCCCAAGCGGCTGCGCACGGCGCGGAAGAAGGTGACGCTCCCCAAGGCCGCCAAGCCCTCGCTCGCCGAGAACGACGCCTGGAACACCGCCCGCCTCTTCCCCGCCACCGCGCTCAACCGCGACCGCGAGCGCGAGGTCCGCGCCACCTCCGTCCTGCTCTCCGTGATGGCCCAGGTCCCGGAGTTCGGCCGACGGCTCACCGCCGCCTTCGGCGCCCCGGCCGGCCGGATGGAGACCTTCACCGAGGTCTCGCTCCCGCACGGCGAGACGCCCAAGCGGCCCGACGGCGTGATCCGCGTCGAGCGCGCCGGACGGCTCTGGACCGCCCTGGTCGAGAGCAAGACCAACGGCAACCCGCTGAAGGCCGAGCAGGTCCAGGACTACATGGACATCGCCGCCCGGCGCGGCTACGAGGCGGTCATCACCCTCTCCAACGACGTCGCCCTCGAAGGCAGCCCGCTCGTCCAGGTCAAGATCGACGGTCGGCGCAAGCACAAGGTCCTGCTCGCCCACCTGTCCTGGGCCGAGGTCGCGTACCAGGCGAAGATGCTGATCCGGCACGAGGGCGTCGGCAATCCCGCCCACGCCTGGCTGCTCCAGGAACTGCTGCACTACCTCCAGCACGACAACTCCGGCTGCCACGGCTTCCAGAACATGGGCCCCGCCTGGGTGCCCGTCCGCAAGGGCATCGACGACGAGACGCTCGCCGCGGGCGACGAGCGCGCCACCCTGGTGGTGGAGAGCTGGGAGCGGCTGGTCCGCCAGGTCTGTCTCCAGCTCGGCGGCGAACTCGGGGTCAAGGTGCTGCCGGTCCAGCGCACGCGTCGCGGCGAGGACGCCCGGGCCCGACGAACGGCGCTGGCCGACCGGCTGTGCGCGGACGGGCGGCTGGACGCGGAGATCAGGATCGAGGACGCGCCCGGCACCATCGTTATCGCGGCGGACCTGCGGGTCGGGAAGCTGCGGACCTCCGCCGAGATCCCGGCCCCGGAGCAGGGCTACCCGCTCAGCTGGGCCAAGCGGCTGGTCCGCCAGCTCGCCGAGGCGCCGGCCGACCTGCACATCGAGACCCTCACGGACGGCGCCGCCGCGGGCCCGCGCGGCACCCTGGAGAAGCTGCGGCCGGAGCCGGGCGACCTGCTGCCCAAGGACTCCGCGCGGATCACCGGCTTCCGGCTCTCGCTGGTCAAGGGCATGGGGAGCACCCGGGGGAACGCCGAGAGCGGCTTCATCCGGAGCGTCGACGCCGCCGTCGAGCGTTTCCGCACCGGGGTCCTGGTGCACCTCGACCAGCGGACGGCGCGCCGGGCGTAGGGCGCAGGGCGTCAGCTGCCGGGCGGGTACCGGCCCGGGCCCGCCCGGCACCCGCCCGGCCCCGGACCGGGCTCCGGCGCTGGGCCGGACGGGGGATGTGATCCGGGTCATTCGGGGTGGGCGGGAACCCGGCGGGGCGGGGGCACGACTGGTGGGGCGTGAGTGGGATGTCGCCGGGTGCCCGGCCGTTGAGTGTGCTCGCGGGGTTCGCCCTGCTGCTGGTAGTGGTGTTCGTCGTGGCGTTCGCGGTGGGGCGCGGCGCCGGGCCGGTGACGCCCGGGCTGACGCCCGGTGGCGGAGGCGGCGGGAAGCCCGGCATGGGGCACGACATGGGAGCGGCCCGGTGAGGGCGGCCGCGGAGTCCGACGCGCTGGTGTCCACCGACCTCGCGGTCGGCGGGATGACCTGCGCCGCCTGCGTCAGCCGGGTGGAGAAGCGGCTGGCCCGGATCGAGGGCGTGAGTGCCGGGGTGAATCTCGCCACCGGGCGGGCCCGGGTGCTGCACCCGGCCGGGGTGGGCCTGGACGATCTGGTCTCGGCGGTCGAACGGGCCGGTTACACCGCCGAGTTGGCGCCGGAGGGCGTGCCGTCCGCCGGGCCGGCGACGGAGGAGGCCGGGGAACGGTGGCGGCTGCTGGTGACGGCGCTGCTGGCGGTTCCGGTGCTGGTGCTGTCGATGGTGCCGTCCGCGCAGTTCGCCGGCTGGCAGTGGGTCTGCTTCGGGCTGGCCCTGCCGGTGGTGAGCTGGGGTTCGGCCGGCTTCCACCGCCGGGCGGTGCAGGGGCTGCGGCACGCGGCGGCGACCATGGACACCCTGGTGAGCCTCGGTGTGGTCGCCTCCTTCGCCTGGTCCGCGTACGCGCTGCTGTTCGGCGGGGCGGGCGAGATCGGCATGCGGATGCCGTTCTCGCTGACCGCGGACGGCGGCGGCACCGCGCACGTCTATCTGGAGGCGGCCGTCGGGGTGCCGCTGTTCGTGCTGGCGGGGCGCCTGCTGGAGGGCAGGGTGCGGCGGCGCAGCGGTTCCGCGCTGCGGGCGCTGGCCGAGCTGGGTGCCAAGCAGGTGTGCGTCCGCGATCCGGGGAGCGGTGAGGAGCGGCTGCTGTCGATCGAACAGCTGCTGCCCGGGCAGGAGTTCGTGGTCCGTCCGGGTGAGCGGGTGGCCACCGACGGGGTCGTGGTCGAGGGCGGCTCCGCGCTGGACCTGAGTCTGCTGACCGGCGAGTCGGTGCCGGTGGAGGTCGGGCCGGGCGACCGGGTGGCGGGCGCGACGGTGAACGTCGGCGGGGCGCTGGTGGTGCGGGCGACGGCGGTCGGCGCGGACACCCAGCTCGCCCGGATCACCGCACTGGTGGCGGACGCCCAGGCCGGCAAGGCGCGGGCGCAGCGACTGGCGGACACCGTCGCCGGGGTGTTCGTGCCCTGCGTGCTGACGGTGGCGGTCTGTGTGCTCGGCTTCTGGCTGGGCGCGGGCGCCGACCCGCAGGCGGCGGTGACGGCGGCGGTCGCCGTGCTGGTGGTGGCCTGCCCGTGCGCGCTGGGCCTGGCCACGCCGACCGCGCTGCTGGCGGCGACCGGGCGGGGCGCCGAACTGGGCGTCCTGGTCCGCGGCCCGGAGGTGCTGGAGAGCCTGCGCCGGGTCGACACCGTGGTGCTGGACAAGACCGGCACCCTGACCACCGGTCGGATGGAGCTCGCGACGGTGGCCGTGGCCGCCGGCGCGGGCGTCGACGAGGAGCGGGTGCTGCGGCTCGCGGGAGCCGTCGAGCACCGTTCGGAGCACCCTGTCGGGCGGGCCGTCGTGGGGGCGGCCCGGGCCCGGTGCGGCTCCGACCCCCTTCCGGTGGTGGCCGGGTTCGCGGCCACCACCGGGGTCGGGGTGTCCGGCGAGGTCGAGGGGACCGCTGTGCGGGTGATCCGCCCGGACGAGGCCGCGGGGCCGCTGCCGACCGAGCTGACGACGGCGCTCGCGGACGCCTCGGCGGCGGGTCGCACGCCGGTGGTGGTGGAGCTGGACGGCCTCCCGGTGGCGGTGCTGGCGGTCGGCGACACCCTGCGTTCGGGCAGTTGGCGTGCCCTGCACCGGCTGCGCGGGATGGGCCTCGAGCCGGTCCTGCTGACCGGCGACGGGCCGGGGGCGGCACGCGCGGTCGCGGAGGAGCTGGGCATCGAGCAGGTGCACGCCTCGGCCTCCCCGGAGCGCAAGGCGGAGGTGGTGGCCGAACTGAGGGCGGCCGGGCGGACCGTCGCGGTGGTCGGCGACGGGGTCAACGACGCGGTGGCGCTGGCCTCGGCGGACCTCGGGGTGGCGCTCGCCTCGGGCAGTGACGCGGCGATCGGCGCGGCCGGTCTGACCCTGGTGCGCGGGGACATCGAGGTGGTGGTGGACGCCGTCCGGCTGGCCCGGCGCACCCTGGCGACGATCCGGACCAATCTGGTGTGGGCGTTCGGCTACAACGTGGTGCTGATTCCGCTGGCGGCGGTGGGGCTGCTCAACCCGATGCTGGCGGCGGTGGCGATGTCGCTGAGTTCGCTGCTTGTGGTGGGCAACAGTCTGCGGCTGCGGACCTGGCGCCCCGGGCGCGGTGGGGCGGACGACCGGGGGGCCGGTCGGTCCGCTCGGCCGGTCCGGGCGCGGCGCCCGGCGGGTGCGACGTGGTGAGCGGCCGGCCGGCGGACGGGGCCTCGGTTGCGCGACCGGAGGCGGGACGGCGGGCGGTCGAACGGCTCAAGGCGGGGCGGGCGGTCGAACGGCCCAAGGCGGGGCGGGCGGTCGAACGGCTCAAGGCGGGGCGGGCGGTCGAACGGCTCAAGGTGGCCGGGCCGCCGGTCGGGGCCGCCCTGGTGGCGCTCGCGCTGCTGTCCGGCTGGACGGCGATCGGCGGTGCGGGCACCGCGCGCCCGGTCGAGGCCGGACCGGGCTGGCTGCTCCTGCCGTCGGCGGGCGGGGTCCCGTCCACCGCGGCCTTCTTCACGGTTCGCAACCCCGGCGACATACCGGACGAACTCACCGGCGCCAGCTGGGAGTTCGGCGGCAAGGTGACCCTGAAGCGGCATCTGCACCAGGGCTCGGCGGGCAGCTGGGCGCCGGTCACGGCCCTTGAGGTGCCCGAGCGGGGCGAGCTGGCCATGTCCCCCGAGGATGCCGATCTGATGATCATAAATCCGCCCGCGCTGAAGGTCGGCCAATGGGTGGAGTTCACCCTGACCTTCCGCAACAGCCCCGAGCTGCGGGTCAAGGCGGAGGTCCGCCCGCCCGGCGGCCGCCGCGACTGAACTCCGAGGAGGACCGGCCCCCCGTCCGGCCTCCTCGGACCCGCCGGGTGGGCCGGCCGCATCGAGGGGCGGCCGGCCCACCCGGCGAGGGATCCCGGGGCCGGGCGGCGGGGCCGGGTGACGGGGCCGGGTGACGGGGTTGGGCGACGGGTGAGGGGCTGGGCAACGGTCCCGGGCGACGAGTTGCCGGTCGGGCCCGGTAGTTTGTGGACCGTCCTTCCGGGGGCCGCCGGGAATTCGGATGCCCCGAGCAGGGAATCCGTGCTTTCCTGTGTCACCCCGTCACCCCGATACGCCGTTACGCGGTCACCCCGTCACACCTCACCCCGTTCACGGAGCGGGTGGCGGTGGTGGCCGCACGCCCGGCAGCACTGCCCCGCACCGAGGAGTTCTCCCATCAGTACCGTGATACGCCGGTCCGCCCGCACCGCCCTGGCCACCGCCGCCTGCGGCGCCGTCCTCGCCGGCGGCCTCGCCGCGTGCGGGACCGTCCAGCAGCTCAACGCGGCCGACAAGGTGTCGAAGGCCTTCGAGACCTTCGGCAACGGCAAGTCCTTCAGCGCCAAGCTGTCGGTCGACGCCACCCCTGCGCAGATCGAGGCCTTCGGCGCGGCCACCGGCGAGGAGATCGACAAGGACAGCGCGGCCGCGCTGGCCGCTGTGAGCCTGTCGGTCGCCTTCAGCGCGGACAAGCCGCTCAAGGAGATCCGGCCGAGCAAGGCCGCCGGTTCCGGCAGCGGCGCCGCGCCGGCCGCCGACCCGTCGGTCGCGGCCTCCTACACGCTCACCGGCAAGGGCGGCGCACCGCTGCTGGAGCTCCGCCAGGTCGGCGGCAAGGCCTACGCGCGCGGGGACCTCGCGGGCTTCGCGAAGCTCGTCGGTGAGAACGCCGCCGAGGTCGAGGGTCTGGCCGAGGGCCTGCCCACCGCCCTGGGGAACGCGCTGAAGGGGCAGTGGGTCAGCTTCGACACGAAGGCCCTCGGAAGCACGGGCGGCACCGGCGGTGCAGGCGGGGCGGGCGGGGCAGCGACCCCCAAGCCGAGCCTGGACCCGAAGGCCGCCGAGAACCTGAACGCGTCCCTCAAGGACATCCTCACCCACGACCTGTCCTTCGAGGACAAGGGCAAGCAGGACGGCAAGGACCGGATCACCGTCACCGCCCCGGCCCGCAAGCTGACGGAGGACCTGCTGAAGGCCGTCGAACCGCTCGCCAAGGACGTCCCGAGCCTCGCCAAGCTGCCCAAGGCCGGCCCGTCCAAGGTGCCGGACCGCCCGCTGGCACTGGACCTCTACCTCGACGGCGGCACGCTGTCCGCCGTGACCTTCGACCTGGCCCAGCTGGAGGAGAAGGCCGGTCCCGGCACGCCGCTGCCGCTCCGGATCGCGTTCGGCCACGACACCCCGGCCGTGCAGGCGCCCGTCGGCGCCACCGAACTCGCCACCGAGGACATCAGCGGCCTCCTCGGCGAGCTCGCCTCCGCCGGCGGCGGCGCGGGTGGCGCCGGTGGCGCGGGCGGACCGGCCGCGCCGCTCACCGACGCCCAGATCAAGGAGCTGACCCGGGACGGCGCCATGAACGAGGAGCAGGTGCGGCTGTACAACGCGATGGGCCTGGGTTACCAGGACATCAAGGACCTCGCCGACCTGAAGTCCTGAAGTCCTGAAGTACTGAGGTACTGAGGCCCCTGGGGCACCGGGGCTCCAGGGGCCGGAGATGCCGAGAGCCTGACCGCTCTGTCGGCGCGCCCCGGGCAGGATCCGGCTACGCCGGTGACGGCCCGGGGCGCGCCGACAGGTCCAGCACGTCCTCGACCGGGCGGCGCGGGGTGGCCGCACCGGCCGGGCCGTAGCCCAGCCGCAGCACCAGCTGCACGTGGCGCGGCCCGTCGGCGGGGTCGCGCAGGCGCCAGCGCAGGTCGGGCCACTCCACCGGCTGGTGCCACACCGTCAGCCGCAGCCCGTGCACGGTGGCCAGCAGCCAGACGCGCTCCAGCGCCTGCCCCGCCCTCAGCCAGTCCGCCGGGCCGTCCCCCGGGGTGCTCTGTGTGCAGAGCCGGGGCAGCGCCTCGAACCGTTCGGAGGGCTGCGCCGGTCCCTCGTGGTGCGGCGGCCGGCCCGCGTACTCGCGCACCGGCACCCGACCGTCATGGTCCTGCGGTCCGAGTGCCGCGTACGGCAGACCGTCGACGGCGGCGGGTGCGGAGGCGTCGGCCCCGGAGTCCGGGCGCAGCCAGGAGCGGGTCTCGGTCTGCCGGGCGGGGTCGTGGGCGATCCGGTCCTCGGCCTCCGTGGTGACTCCCAGCACGCGGCGCACCGCCGCCTCCCCCAGGACGGCGAGGGCCACGCCCTCCTCCCCGGCAGCGGTCACCAGTTCGGCGGCGACTTCCTCCGGCACGTCGCGGTCGGTGAACGGCCGACGACTGGAGCGGCGCTCGGCGATCGCGGGGTAGAGGTCCCGGCCGAACGGCCCGGCACCGCCCGGTTCGGCGGGCCAGGCGGGCCCGGCCGTCCCGGCAGGCCCGGCGGGAGCGGCCGTCCCGGACAGGTCCAGAACCGCGAGCAGCTGCGGATCCGCCGGATCGGGCAGCAGACGGACGTCGGCCGCACGGCCGAGCCGGGCGCCGGCGACCCGCAGATTGAACAGCGCCGCGCCCACCGCGATGTGCATGGCGGCACCGCTCGCGTCGGCGAGCGGGACGGCCCGGCCCTGATCGGCGTACACCTCGACCCCCCAGCCGTCCGGGGTCGGCCGGAAACGCCACGGCTGACTGTTGTGCAGCGACGGCGCCGCGCCACCGGCGGCGGCGAGCAGCCGCAGGTCGGCCGGAGTGAGAGCTGACTGGGTCATGGTGATCCTCTCCTGGCCTCGACACCCTCGGGGCCCGGCCTCGTCGGCCGTACGCCCCGGTACCACCGAGCGTGCTCCCGCCCCGTCCCCGCCGACAGGGTCGAACGGCCCGCTTCACGTCCCGCGTCCCGGCGCTGCAGGCGGAACGGACGGTGCGCCGAGAGCGCGCCGAGGATGCGCTGTCGGCGGCGGGAGCTGCTCTCCGCGCTCACCGTCGAACAGGAGGACACCGTGGACGGGCGGATCGACCGGCCGACGGTCAGGGAACGGGTCGTAGCCCTCGAGACCGGGCGCCGACCGGGCAACCCGGAGGTGGGGGCGGGGACAGGGGCGAGGGCGGGGGCGGGGGCGGGGGCGAGGGCGAGGGCACCGTACCCGGTCTTCGAACCTGTGCTGACTCCCGCCGAGCTCGCCGAAGTGGAGGCGCAGGACGGCGTCCGGCTGCCGGACGAGTACCGCGCGTTCCTGACCGAGGTCGGCGCAGGCGGCCCGGCCCCGAGTTCGAGCTCACTCGTTGCGCCGGGTCGGCGGTCGGCGGTCGGCGGGCGCCGGGGATGGGTCTGGGACGACGAGGCCGATCCCTGGCTGCTCGAGCCCGGCGGTCCGTTCGTCGAGACCGTGAGCCGGCCCGCGCGGCAGGCGGCTACCCTCCGCGCCGCCGGGTACGAGCCCACCGGCCGGAGTGCGGAGGGCCACGGCCACGACAACCGCCTGGACGACCACCGAGCCGCCTTCGGTGAGGACGGCGACGAACTCCGGCACCTGGATCGCGACCGGGGCACGGTCCGGATCAGCGACAACGGGTGGGGCATGACCAGGCGGCTCGTCCTCGTCGGCCCGCACGCCGGCGAGCTCCGCCACCGGGACTGCGTGCTCGACCCGCCCTTCGAACCGGCCCTCGACGCGGCGGGGAAGCGGCACGGCTTCGGATCATGGTTCCTGGAGTGGTTGGAGCGCCGCGAGCGGGCGGTCCGATGACTGTGGCGGCCGCTCCGCCCGCCGCCCGGGACCGGGGCAGGGGTGAACCTCGGGACCGGGTGCGCGTCGGACTCGGGCGCACCTGTCGGACTCGGGCCCACGCGTCGGACTCGGGCCCACGTGCCGGGCTCGGGCGCACGTGTCGGGCTCGGACGCACGTGTCGGGCTCGGGCGGAGGCACCGGGTTCGGGCCGTGACCGCCGCGAACTCAGTCGTGCGGGACGACGGCGACCGGCGGGCGGGCGTGGTGGAGGACGGCGTGGGCGGTGCGGCCGAGGCGCGGGGCGAGGTCGTGGGGGCGGCGTCGGCGGCCGACCACCAGCAGGGCGGCGTCCGCGGTGCCCTCGACCAGAGTGCGGGCCGCCCCCAGCCCGACCTGTTCGACGACCTCGACCTGCGGGTGCCGGGCCCGGTGGCCGGCCAGTGCGGCGGCCAGGGCCTTCTCCTCGGCGGCTTGGAGCTGCGCCGTCTCGGTGCCCGACGGCAGGAAGCCGACCACCGCGAAGGTCGCCGGGAGGTTCCAGCCGTGGACGGCGCGGAGCCGGGCACCGCGCAGTTCGGCCTCGCGGAAGGCGAAGTCGAGCACCGTGTCGCTCGGCGCGCCCGCGTCGACACCGACGACCACCTCGGGCACGACCCCGGCCTCCCCGGCGCTCCCCGTGCCGCTCTCGGCACCGGTCTTTGCGCCACTCTCCGGCTGCCGGACCACCACCACCGGGACAGCCGCTCGGCCGGCGACCGCCATGCTCACCGAACCGACCAGCAACCCCTTGAAGCCGCCCAGGCCGCGCGAGCCGAGGACGAGCAGATCCACGGCCTCGGTCGCCTCGGTCGCGTCGGTGGCCGCAGCGACCTCCGTGACCGCGGTGGCCGCGACCAGGCCGTCCACCGCGGCGTCGAGCACCACGTCGGTCCGCACCGTGAGGCCCGGGTGCCGGGCGCCGATCTCCTCCGCCACGGCGGCCAGCATCCGCTGGGCGGCCA
Source organism: Streptomyces sp. TLI_053 (assembly GCF_900105395.1). Classification (NCBI taxonomy): domain Bacteria; kingdom Bacillati; phylum Actinomycetota; class Actinomycetes; order Kitasatosporales; family Streptomycetaceae; genus Streptomyces; species Streptomyces sp. TLI_053. The sequence goes on along the minus strand of NZ_LT629775.1, from coordinate 8,312,942 downwards.
CCGGAAGGTCCTCCGGGTCGGCGAACGAGGCGCGGCCGTCGGTGAGCCACGGCCAGGCGTGCAGCAGCCGCAGCGGAGCGCCTCGCCGGAGCGCCTCCCCGGCGGCCCAGTGGGCGGCGACCGTGCTCTCGGGCGAGCCGTCGACTCCGGCCAGGACTGCGGGCGTCATGGGTCTTCCTTCCGCTGCGGGTCCGCGGTGCGGGGCGCACCGTCGGGTGGCACTGCCGGGGCAGCGCGTCCGGGCACCGACCGGTCCGCCACAATTGGCCACTGGACCAATAACGTTATTGGCCATCCAGCCAATACCTCTGGTCGGCCAATTGGTCACCCGACCAATTGGCCGAGGGGATGCAGTGCGAGCTGCTATTGGTCATATGCCCAATAGCAGCTCGCACTCGGACTGACGTACCGTCGGCACCCCCACCCTCGTCGGCGGACCCCTCCGGCAACCAGGGGCCACAAGACCCTGTCGGTCGGGTCTTAGGGCCTGGATCATGACGGGGGCGCAGGGGGCGGCCGACGAGCGGCGCACGGACAACCGCGCGCACCTGTCCGACCCGCTCGTGACCGACCCCGGCGTCCCCCGCACATTCCTGCGGCACTAACGTGAATCCGACAAACCACCTGATCGGACCATACGTCCATCAGGCCGTCAGCCTGACCCCGGCAGATCCGGACCAGCGGCACGAACACACGAGGAGGACGCCGGTGGGCGGCGCGGAGGACACGCGGACGGGCACCGGCGGAGACCAGTACGGACGACCGCCCGGCACCCCGCTGCCCGGCTGCCCCGCCCACCAGGGACAAACGCCCCGCTCCGACCGGCCGCAGCCGTCCGAACAGCCGCAGCAGCTCCGAGCGACGGGAGACGCGTCGCCGCCTCACGCACCGTCCGCCGCCGGCCCGCGGATCCCCCAGCTGCGCCTGGACGAACTCCTCGAGGAACTCCAGTGGCGGATCGACGCGGCGCGCGGCACCCGGGACCGGGTGCACAGCCTGCTGGAGGCGGTCCTCGCGGTCGGCCGCGAACTGGACCTCGCCCAGGCGCTGCACCGGATCGTCGAAGCCGCCGCCGACCTGGTCGACGCCCGCTACGCGGCACTCGGCGTGATCGGCGCGGACGGGCACTCGCTCTCGCAGTTCCTGACGGTCGGCCTGAGCCCCCGGGAGATCGAGGCGATCGGCCCGCAGCCGACCGGCCGGGGCATCCTCGGCGAGCTGATCCGCGACCCGCAGCCGCTGCGGTGCCCCACACTCTCCGAGCACCCGGCCTCGGCGGGTTTCCCGCCGAACCACCCGCCGATGCACACCTTCCTCGGGGTGCCGGTCCGGGTGCGCGGCGAGGTGTTCGGCAATCTCTACCTGACCGACAAGCGGGGCGGACTGGACTTCGACGCGGACGACGAGGCGGTCATCTCGACGCTGGCCGTCGCGGCCGGGGTCGCCATCGACAACGCCCGGCTGTACGAGGAGGCGCAGCGCCAGCAGCGGTGGCTGCGGGCGAGCGCCGAGATCACCCGCAGTCTGCTCTCCGGCGCGCCGCGGCTGGAGGTCGTGGAGCTGATCGCGCGCCGGGCCCGGGAGATCGCGGGCGCCGAACTGGCCGATGTGTCGGTGGCGTTGGCCGATCCGGGCGAGCGGGCGGCGGAACTGACGGTGGAGGTCGCGCTGGGCGGGCGGCCGGAGGCCCGGCTCGGGGTGACGGTGCCGGTGGACGGCACGCTGTCCGGTGCCGCCTATGCCTCGGGGTCACCGGCGACCAGCGACGAGCTGGAGCACGACGAGCGTTTCCCGGCGGGTCCCCGGGGGCGGTTCACCGGGCTGGGTCCGGCCGTCGCGGTGCCGCTCGGGACCGGCGGGGGGTTCGGTCGCGGTGTGCTGCTGCTCGCCCGGGCGCACGGGGAGCCGCCGTTCACGGCCGAGGAGACCGGCCCGCTGCTGGGCTTCGCCGACCAGGCCGCGCTGGCCCTGGAACTGGCGGAACGGCGGCGGGACGCCGAGCAGTTGACCCTCCTGGAGGACCGTGACCGGATCGCCAGGGACCTCCACGACCTGGCGATCCAGCGGCTGTTCGCGACCGGCATGACGCTGCAGAGCGCGGGGCGGCTGATCGAGAGCCAGAGCGCGGCCGACCGGGTGAGTCGCGCGGTCGCGGACCTGGACGAGACGATCAAGATCATCCGCTCGACCATCTTCGGCCTTCGCGCCCACAGCGAGCCCGACCGGGGCCTGCGCGCCCGCGCCACCCGCGCCGTCGGCGAGGCCCAGGCCACCCTGGGCTTCGCGCCGCGGCTGAGCATGGAGGGGCTGCTCGACACCGATGTGCCGCAGGAGCTGGCCGAGCACGTCATGGCCGTGCTCGGCGAGGCGCTCAGCAACGCCGCCCGGCACGCCCGCGCGAGCCGGGTGGAGGTGGCCCTGCGCGCGGCCGGCGGCACGGTGACGCTCACGGTGACGGACGACGGTGTCGGCATCCCGCCGTCCGGCCGCCGCAGCGGGCTCCGCAACCTCGCCGAACGCGCCGAACGCGCGGGCGGCACCTTCGACCTCGGCCCCGCCGAGGGTGGCGGTACCCGTCTGGTGTGGGAGGCCCCGCTGGGCGTGTAGCGGGCGCGGCCCGGACCGGACTCAGCCGGCCGCGCGCTTGGCGAAGACCGTGATCCTGCCGATCGCGGCGGCCGTGGTCACCGACACGTGGTCCGTGCCGGGACCCCCGTCGGTAACGGTGATGCACAGCGGGGTGCCGAGCAGGGTGGCGCCCTCGATCTTGGTGATCGTGTAACCGGGGTAGCTCCCGACGAAGCTGCCGGAGGCCTCCAGGCGCGTCTGGATGAGGAAGTCGCCGGACTGCCGGCTCCCGACCTCGTTGCAGGCCGCCGACCGGGACGCGGGCGCGGAGGTGGCGGCGGGGACGGCTGCCGAGGCCGCCGGCGCCAGGGTCAGGACGGAGAGGGCGGCCGCGGCCGCGAGGCAAGCACTTCGTGTGCGTATGGCTGTCATGCGGCGATCGTCCATCGCGGCCCGTCGGCGCGCGAGCGGGCCGGGCGGCCGACTGCTCCGAACGCCTGGCGCCGCGCGCCCCGCCCCCCGACCTCGCGCCCCGACCTGGCCCGCGCGCCCCGACCGCGCGCCCCGACCGCGCGCCCCGGCCTGGCTCTCAGGCCGCGTCGGGGGCCAGGTGACGGCCGACCACCAGTTCCGGGGCGATACGGATCTCCGCGCGGGCGCCGGGCACCGCGGACGGTCGGCGGACCTCCGCGCGGCCGAGGACGGTGACGCACCAGCCGGTGCCGTCGGCGCCGTCCACCTCGTCGGCCTCGAAGGCGATCACGGCGCCGTCGACGGCGCGGGCCAGCTCGGAGCCGGGCTCCGTCGAGAGCAGCACGCCGCCGATCGGGTCCAACCGGAAGCGCACCGGGAGGACGGCCGGCAGGGCGCCGACCGTGTAGACCACCCGGCCCACTCCGGCCCGGCGCAGCAGTTCCAGTGCGCGGGCCTCGTCGAGGCCGGGCGCCGCAGCGGCACCTCCCGGCACGGCACCTCCCGGCACGGCACCTCCCGGCGGCCGCCCGAGGGGCGGCTCGACCTGCACGGACGCGGCTTCACGATCGGCGTTCATACCTGCGATCGTCACCCGTCGGACAGGGCGGAGCGAGGGCCGATGGTCCCGCCAGGAGTCCCTGCCTCCCCAGGGCGGCCGTCAGCCGCGCACACCGTGGCCGAGGATCCGGGCATGGTGGGCCGACCGCTCCGGGACCCGCTCGGCGGCCGCCGACTGCCGCAGTTCGGTCGCGATCAGCGCCGCCTGGACGCGCCGCTCCACACCCAGCTTGGCGAGCAGCCTGGAGACGTGGTTCTTGACCGTCTTCTCGGCGAGGTAGAGCCGTTCGCCGATCTGACGGTTCGTCAGTCCCTCGCCGATCAGCGCGAGCACCTCCTGCTCGCGAGCGGTCAGCTCCGGTCCGGCCGCGGTCGGCCGCTCGGGTTCGGCCTCGCTGCGCAGGCGGTTGAGCAGGCGGGTCGCGGCACCCGGGTCGAGCATCGAGCGGCCGGAGGCGACGGTCCGGACCGCGGTGACCAGATCGGTGCCGCTGATCTGCTTCAGCACATAACCGGCCGCGCCCGCCATCACGGCGTCGAGCAGCGCCTCCTCGTCGTCGAAGGAGGTCAGCATCAGACAGGCCAGGTCGGGCATCCTGGAGCGCAGTTCGCGGCAGACGGCGACACCGTCGCCGTCACCGAGGCGCACGTCGAGCACGGCGACGTCCGGGCGCAGCGCCGGGACCCGCACCAGGGCCTGCTCGGCGGTGGCGGCCTCGCCGACCACCTCCAGGTCGGGTTCGCAGTCCAGCAGGTCGTGCACCCCTCGGCGTACCACCTCGTGGTCGTCCAGCAGGAACACCCTGACCGGCGCCGCCGCGGCGGTACCGGTCGTCTCGCTCGCCATGTCGCGACTCCACCCTCTCCCTGTCCGGCGCATCGCACGCCGGGTCCACCGCATCATCCCCCGCGGCCCGCGCCGGCCCCAGGGTCGAACGGCCCCATTTCCGGCGGACGAGGCTCGACGGACGGACAACCGGGCGCACGGGCGGACGCACAACCGGGCGCACAGGCGGACGGGCGGACGACCTCTCCGCGCGGGCACGCCCCGTCGGCGGGCGGCGTCGGCACGCCCCGTCGGCGGGCGTCGTCACGACGTGCTCCCGGCGGCGGGGCGTCCCGCCGCCGGGAGCAGGCCGCGGAGCGCGTCCTACTCCGCCGGGCGGAGGGCGCCGAGCAGCCGCTCGACGGCGCCGAAGGCGACCGCGCCGTCCAGGGGGTTGGTGTAGACGCGGGACCAGGTGATCAGGCCGCCCCGGACACGGGCGAACATCACCGAGTCGAGGGTGTAGCGCTTGCCCGTGGCCAGCACCTCGCCGTGCAACCGGTACTCGGCGACGGCGAGTTCGGGATCGGTGGTGCCGTACACCTCGACGTGGTCGACGGCGTCGAAGCGCTGTATCGCGGCGCCCCGCTGGAGGTGGGTGAGGAAGGCCTCCCTGCCCGGCTGCTGCGGCGGCACGCCGGGGGTCAGGTAGGGCAGTTCGAAGACGGCGTCGGTGGTGACCAGGTCGACCACCGCCAGGTCGGGGCCCTTGCCCATCAACTGGACGAACTGGTGCAGGACTTCGCTCGGCGAGGCGGTGGCGGTCATCGGACGTTCCTCTCGACAGGGCCGGGGCGCTGCCCCGGTGGGCTGATTGGTTTCCGGGCCCGGAGTTCCTCGCGCAAGGGTACGGCGAAGGGTCGGTGACGCTTCGTCAGGGTCGGTGCCGGTGGGCGTTGCCGAGGCCGAGGAGCAGGAAGGCGGTGGAGACGACGACCGCGCTGCCCGCGGCGGCGGCCAGGCGCGGTGCGAGCGGGCCGCCACCGGCGAGCAGGATCGAGGCGGCGCCGAGCGAGGCGGTCACCAGGCCGACGAGCAGCCAGCCGAGCAGGGCCCGTGCGGCCGGGGGGCGAGCCGTCCGGGGCGCCGGGAGCGGTTCGAGCAGGGCCCAGCGCTCGGCCTCCTCCCGCTGTTCGGCGTGGTGCTGGAACTGGGAGCGGATCCGGAGCAGGACGCCCGCCACGAGTCCGGCGAGGGCGATCTGCGCGGCGGGCTGCCAGGCGGGGACGGCCAGCAGCAGGCCGCCGGCCAGGGCCAGGCAGGCCCACCAGGTCACGCAGGCGGCCGCGGCGGTACGGGCCGAGCGGGGGCGGTCCTCGCCGGCCTGGAGGTCGGCGACGGCGGGCAGGTACCAGACGCAGCCGGACGCGGTGATCGCGGCGGTGCCGATGGCCAGGACGATGTGCGACATGGTGCCGTCCACTCCTATGAGCGTCGGTGGGAGGGGCCGCTCCCGCCCGTCCGGGGGTGGAGACACACGGGCGGGAGCGGCGTTCGGGGGGCCGGCATCCGGGGCCGGTGTTCGGAGCCGGCGTTCGGAGCCGGCGTTCGGAGCCGGCGTTCGGAGCCGGCGGGGCCGTCAGCCGACCCGGTCGGCCCGGTCGACGGAGCGCTCGCGGCGCGGCAGCGGGGCGTCGTACGCGGCCGGGGTGACGCCGGCCAGGTACGTGGCGGGCTCGCCGTGGCATTCCAGGAAGTCGCGGGCGGCGATGTCCGGGTGGTGCAGGTCGAAGGCCGGGGATTCGGAGCGGATCCGCGGCAGGGAGGTGAAGTTGTGCCGCGGCGGCGGGCAGGAGGTCGCCCACTCCAGCGAACGGCCCCAGCCCCACGGGTCGTCGACGGTCACCCTCTCGCCGTACTTCGCCGTCTTCCACACGTTGTAGAGGAACGGCAGGATCGACAGGCCGAGCAGGAACGAGCCGATGGTGGACACCGTGTTGAGGGTGGTGAAGCCGTCGGAGGCGAGGTAGTCGGCGTAGCGGCGGGGCATGCCCTCCGCACCGAGCCAGTGCTGCACCAGGAAGGTGCTGTGGAAACCGACGGTGAGGGTCCAGAAGGTGACCTTGCCGAGGCGCTCGTCGAGCATCTTGCCGGTCATCTTCGGCCACCAGAAGTGGAAGCCGGCGAACATCGCGAAGACGACCGTGCCGAACAGCGTGTAGTGGAAGTGGGCGACGACGAAGTACGAGTCCGAGACGTGGAAGTCGAGCGGCGGGGCCGCGAGCAGCACGCCGGTGAGGCCGCCGAACAGGAAGGTGACCAGGAAGCCGACCGTCCACAGCATCGGGGTCTCGAAGCTCAGCGAGCCCTTCCACATGGTGCCGACCCAGTTGAAGAACTTCACCCCGGTCGGGACGGCGATCAGGAAGGTCATGAAGGCGAAGAACGGCAGCAGCACCTGCCCGGTGACGTACATGTGGTGCGCCCAGACCGTCACCGACAGGCCCGCGATCGCGATGGTGGCCGCGATCAGGCCGGAGTAGCCGAACATCGGCTTGCGGCTGAACACCGGGATCACCTCCGAGACGATGCCGAAGAACGGCAGCGCCAGGATGTAGACCTCGGGGTGGCCGAAGAACCAGAACAGGTGCTGCCAGAGCATCGCACCGCCGGAGGACGGGTCGAAGACGTGCGAGCCGAACTTGCGGTCGCACTCCAGCGCCAGCAGCGCGGCGGCCAGCACCGGGAAGACCAGCAGCACCAGGAGCGAGGTCAGCAGCACGTTCCAGCAGAAGATGGACATCCGGAACATGGTCAGGCCGGGGGCCCGCATGCAGATGATCGTGGTGATGAAGTTGACGGCGCCGAGGATGGAGCCGAAGCCGGAGAGCGTCACGCCCATGATCCACATATCGGCGCCGACGCTGGGCGAGTGCACCGCGTCGGACAGCGGCGCGTAGAGGAACCAGCCGAAGTCGGCGGCGCCCTGCGGGGTGGCGAAGCCGGCCGCCGCGATCAGCGAGCCGAACATGAACAGCCAGAAGGCCAGCATGTTCAACCGGGGGAAGGCGACGTCGGGGGCGCCGATCTGCAGCGGCATGATCCAGTTGGCGAAGCCGGTGAACAGCGGCATCGCGAAGAGCAGCAGCATCACCGAACCGTGCATGGTGAACGCCTGGTTGAACTGCTCGTTGGAGAGGATCTGCGTCCCCGGCCGGGCGAGTTCGGCGCGCATGACCAGGGCGAGGACGCCGCCGATCAGGAAGAACCCGAACGAGGACACCAGGTACATGGTGCCGATCGTCTTGTGGTCGGTGGTCGTCAGCAGCCGGACCAGGGCCGAGCCGGGCCGGTCGGCCCCGGCCTTTCCCGGTCGGGCGGCGGACGGCGGCGGCGCGCTGTCGCCCCGTGCCTCGATGGCGCTCAAGGACGCACTCCTTCGAAACTTCTGCGGATGGGTGGCGATCCATGATCGGAACGCACCGCCCTTCGCCCCCAGGGCCGTTGGACCCGGTGGACGGGGGCCGGTGGGCCCCGGATCCGGTCCACCGGGCGGGACCACCGGGCGGGACCACCGTCCGGTCCGCGGCCGCCCCGGGCCGAAAGCTCCCGGGTGCCGGCAACGCCGAACGGCCGGTGCGGCCGGGAGAGTCGACGCTCCCCCGGCCGCACCGGCCGTACCGGATCCGAGCCGGCCACCGCCGCGCCCGGCGCATCCGGTGCACCGGACCCCGTGGCGGCCCACCGCACCCCGCTCCGCGGAACCCGGGTCAGGAGGCCGCCGCGGTCCCCGCGGTCAGCCGGTACCCGGCCACCAGGTCGGGCTGGATGGCCACCATGTGGTCCATCGAGCCGTCCACCCAGGGACTCAACAGCGCCCGGTAGCGCGCGAGTCGGGCGGGATCGGTGACCGGCCGGGCGTAGCCGGTGACCACCACGCTCCAGCCCAGCCTGGTCACCGGGTCGATCGCGTCCGCCTCGTAGGCGACCACCACGCCGATGTCGTCGTCCCCGAGGGCGGCCGCGGTGAGCGCGGCACCCTCGTGGGTGCGGATCACCACGGTGTCGTCCACCAGGAGGTGGTTGACCGGACGGATCGCGGGCAGCGCCCGCACCGTGAAGACGATCCGACCGAACGGTGCGCCGCCCAGCAGTCGCAGTGCCTCGGCCCGGTCCAGTGGCACCAGTCGGCGGGGCGGCGCCTCGGCGGGCGGCCGGGGGTGCGGCGCCGGACCCGGCCGGCGGAGCGACGGTGGCGGGCCGTCGGAGCGGCGCAGCGCCCGCAGCCGGCGGCGGACGGACTCGTCGCTCACGAGGCGGCCGCGATCAGGCCGAGGCCACCGTCGAAGCGCCGGTAGAGCACCCGGCCGCGCCCGGAACCGGGCTGGGCGAAGAACAGATGGGGCAGTTCGGCGGCGGTGAGCCGTTCGACGGCCTGCTCCTCGCTCAACTCCGGTGCGCCGCAAGGGCTGAGGGTCAGGGGGACGGCCGGTCGGGTGGGCGGACCCGCGGCCACTGTGCGGGCCAGCCGGTAGCCGGTCGGGCCGACCCGGTAGACGACCGCGTCGGTCTCGGTGGCCGGATCGGTGAACAGGTGGATGTCGTAGTCCATCGCGTCCATGGTGCGGGCCGCCGCGTCCGGGGAGCACCAGACCAGTTGCGGCCGCTTGTGCCGGACGATGCGTCGGAGCGGCTCGGGCGGGCAGGGGACTTCGAGGCGCGCGACGGCCCCGACGGGTGCCTCGGCCCCGACCGACGGCTCGGCCCTGGCGGGTGGCGCGGCCCCGGCGGACATGGAGGCTCCGGCAGGCCTGAAGGCTCCGGCGGACATGGAGGCTCCGGCGGACGTGAGGGCCCCGGGGGCGGCCGGCAGCCCCCGGGTGCGGGTCCGGCGCGGCCAGGGCCGGGGTGTCCACCCGGCGGTGACGGCGCTCATCCGGGTGCGCAGGCCGTCCACGAGCCGGTCCAGCACCTCGCCCAGGTCGGCCGCTGCCGCCGCCTCCTGGACTCGGATCCGCCGGCCGTCCACCTCGGCGTTCACCTGAGCCACCACCCCCGGCGGGCCCGCGGAACCCGGGGCGATGCCCGGGAGGCCCGCCGTGCCGAGCGTCCCGATCCGGACACGCAACGACTCCACCAGGGCGTCCGCCCCGCTCACCACGGCGGCGATCCGGGTTCTCGCGTCGGCGGCGAAGCCCCGCGAAATCCCCTCGCACACCTGCACCGTGACCAACTCGCCCACCTCAGGCCTCTTCCCGTTCCGCCGCGCTGTCGTCCCGCCCGCGCCGACCCGCTCCCGGCGGGCCCGCACACCGGCGCGGCGCTCACGATCCCTCCCCGCCGAAGGAGCGGGAAGGGCCGAACGGCCCCATCGGCCCACGCCCACCGGCCCCGCCGACCGGCAGGGGCGCCGGCACCCGCACCACCCGCCGCTCCCCGCGTCGCACCGCCTCACCCGCCCCGTGCCACCCCGCCCCGTGCCGAACACGCGCCCCACACACCCCCGGCGCACCACCGTCACCCGGGGCGTGCCATCATCGGGCCATGTCGGCACCTGACGACCAGTCCGCGTACTGGAACTCCACCGGGACCACCAAGACCTTCGGCCACCCCCTCAACCCCGTCTGGGCGGCCAGGATCGATCCGGCGGCCGCCCTGCTCGACTACGGCTGCGGATACGGCCGGCTCGCGGGCGACCTGCTCGGCCTCGGCTTCCGCGACATCGAGGGCGTGGACGTCGCCCCCGAGCTGATCGCCCGGGCCCGCGCCGAACAGCCCGCGGCTCGCTTCACCGTGCTGACCGATCCGCCCCGGCTCGACCGGCCGGACAACAGCTACGACGCGGCCTTCCTGTTCGCCGTGCTCACCTGCGTGCCCGACGACGGCGCCCAGCGCGCCCTGGTCGCCGAGCTGCACCGGGTCCTGCGGCCGGGTGGGCTGCTGCACGTCAGCGACTACGTCCTCCAGCCGGACGAGCGGAACCAGGAGCGCTACCGGCGCTCCGAGCCGCGCTTCGGCCGGTTCGGCGTGTTCGAGACCGGCGACGGGGCGGTCTGCCGTCACCACACCCGGGACTGGCTGGACGGGCTGTTCGCCGGGTTCGACCCGGTGGACGCGCGGGAGATCCCGGTGCACACCATGAACGGCCACCCCGCCACGGCCACCCAGTTGCTTCTCGCCCGCCGCTAGCCGACGCCGGCCCGCTCCGTCCGACCTTCTCCGTCCGACCTTCTCCGTTCGGGTGGCCCGGACCGCGGCCGACCTGCGGCCCGGCCACCCGGAACGCCCCCTCCATCGGCGGGGGTACGACGGACGTCCGGCGGATCATGCGGGCCGCACGGCACAAAGATGGGGGCACGTCCCCCATGTCCCGGCAACCGTCCCAACGACAGGATCAGCAACGAGGGCAGCGCCTTCGACGGCAGCGCGGCTCTCTCCCGGCATCGGAGGTGCGGTGGTGGCTGAGGTGAACGCCGTGCGCAGCACGCGCCCCGACGGGGGCGCAGGACCGGTTCAGGGCCCGGTCGCACCGGTGGTTCCCTCGGCCATACCGTTCCCGCACACTCCGATGCCCGGCGACTTCCCCGCACCACCCGCCGTACAAGCACCACCTGCCGTACAAGCACCACCCGCCGTATCCGCACCACCCGCCGGCCCCGCGCCGACGGCGGAGACGGCGGTGCCCGACCCGAACCGGCCCGACCCGAACGAGCTCCGCACGAACGAGCTCCGTCCGAACCAGCTCCACCCCTCCCAGACTCCCCGTTCCCACCACGCTCGCCTCCGGTCCCCCCGTGCCGGCGGTCCGCCGTGGTGGGAACGGGGCCTGACCCCCGGTCGGCCCGCGCCCGCCACCCGCCCGGACTGGGCCGCGTTCACCGAGGCCGCGGTGGCCGCCGCGCCAGTCCGCCCGGTCGTGCCGCGCGCCGCCTACCCCGGCCTGAGCGGCTTCGCGCTCGTCCTCCAGCCCTTCGCCGACCGGGCACAGGTCCGGCTGCTGACCGCGCTCACGCCCGCCGTCCGGGCGGCCGACCAACTGGGCCGGATCGACCTCACCGCCCTGCGCGCCGAGTTCACGGCGCGGCTGACCGAACGGCTGGCCCGGATCGCCGCCCGCACCCTCGTCCTGGAGCTGCACACGGCCCGGGCGGCCGGGCGGCTGGCCGGGGGCACCCCGCAGGAGCGGTTCCGCTCCTTCCTCGCGCTCACCGCCCGCCGCGAGGGCCTGGCCGCGCTGCTGCGCGACTACCCCGTGCTGGCCCGGCTGCTCGCCCGCGCCTGCCTGGACGCCGCCGACGCGCACGCCGAACTGCTGGACCGTTTCACCGCCGACCGGGCGCTGCTGGTCGCCGGGCTGCTGCGCGGCCGCGACCCGGGCATGCTGCTGGCCGTCACCGCCGACGCCGGCGACCGCCACCGTCGCGGCCGGGCCGTCGCCGTGCTGCACTTCGCCAACGGCGCCGCCGTCGTCCACCGCCCCCGGCCACCTGCCGCGCACCGGCACTTCAACACCCTGCTCGGCTGGTACGGCACGCAGCCCGGGGTGCCCCGGCTTCGCGCGCTCGGCCTGCTCGACCGGGGCACCCACGGCTGGACCGAGTACGCCGAGGCCCGGCCGTGCCTGACCCACTACGACGTCGAGCGCTTCTACCGGCGACTGGGCGCGCTGCTCGCGCTGCTGCACGTCCTGGACGGCACCGACACCCACTTCGAGAACCTGATCGCCTGCGGGGACCATCCGGTCCTGGTGGACGTCGAGACGCTGTTCCATCCACCGGCGGGCGAGCCCCGCCCCGAAACCACCACCGGCACCACCACCGGCTCCGGCACCCGTCCCGACAGCCGCAGCGGCACCGGCACCACCCCCGCCTCCGGCACCCGTCCGGACAGCCCCGACGAGGACCCGGCGGCCCGCGCGCTCGCCGAGTCCGTGCACCGCGTCGGCCTGCTGCCGCAGTTGCTGATCGGCGACGACGGCGCCGCGGACGTCTCCGGCATCGGCGGCGGCGGCACCGGACGGCGGCTCTCCCCGGTCGACGGCGTGGACTGGGCCGGCGCCGGCACCGACGAGATGCGGCTGGTGCGGCGCCCGCGCCCGTTCGGCGCCGCGCACAACCGGCCGCGGCTCGGCGGCGCGCAGGTCGAGCCCGCCGAGCACACCGAGTCCCTGGTGGCCGGGTTCCGCGCCGGGTACGCGGCGCTCGCCGCCGGCCGCGACGACCTCACCGGCCCGCGCGGGCTGCTGCGCTCCTTCGCCGACGCCGAGGTCCGGGTGGTCCCCCGGGCCACCCGGGTCTACGCCCGGCTGCTGGACGAGTCCACCCACCCCGACGTCCTGCGCGAGGCGGGCGCCCGGCAGGCCGTGCTCGACCTGCTGCGCACCGACGCGGTCGACGACCCCGGCCGTCCCGGGCTGGCGGAGCACGAGATCGCCGACCTGTGGACCGGCGACGTACCGCTGTTCACCACCCGGCCCGGCACCCGCGACCTGTGGACCTCCGGCGGCCGCCGGCTGCCCGGGGAGCTCGCCGAACCGGGGCTGGCCCGGGTCGAGGCCAAGCTCGCCGCGCTCGGGGCGGTCGACCGCAAGGACCAGGAGTGGATCGTGCGCGCCGCCATGGCCGGCGCCGCCGACACCCCCGCGCACCGGCCCGGGCGCCCGGTGCCGGAGAACGTCTGGGCGACCGCGCCCGAGTCCGAACGGCTGCTGGCCGCCGCCCGCGGGATCGGCGACCAGCTCGTCGCCGCCGCCTACCAGGGACGTTCCCGCACCAACTGGCTCGGGCTGGAACTGCTCGCCGACCGCCACTGGCGGGTCCGGCCGCTCGGCGCCGACCTCGCCGGCGGGTACACCGGCACCGCGCTGTTCCTCGCCCAGCTCGCCGCGCTCACCGGGAGCGACCGCTACGCCGAGGTCGCCCGCCGGGCCCTCACGCCCGTCCCCGGACTGCTCGACGCCCTCGGCGCCCACCCCGGGCACCCGGCCGCCGTCGGGTCCGGCGCCTTCGCCGGCCTGGGCGGCATCGCCTACGCGCTCGCCGAACTCGCCCGGCTCCTGGACGATCCGACGATCGCCGGGTGGGCCGGGGCATCGGTGGCGCTGACGCTGGCCGCCGCCGAGGGCGAGAGCGACCCGGGCGTGCACAGCGGCACCGCCGGCGGGCTCGCGGCCCTGCTCGCCGTCCACGCCGGAACCGTTCACCGGGCCGGCCTTGCCCCTCGGGCCGAGGGCTCCCCTCTGACCGAGGGGGCTCACCGGACCGAGAGGACTCACCCGACCGAGGGGGCCCACCCGACCGAGGGGGCCCACCCGGCCGAGGGGACCCGCGAGGCCGAGACCGTCCGCGCCGAGGCCCGGGCGGCCACCGACGTCTGGGCCGCCGCCGTCCGGTGCGCCGAGCGGCTCACCGACCGCCCCCTCCCCGCCACGGCCGGCTTCGCGCACGGTTCGGCCGGCGTCGGCTGGGCGCTGCTGCGCTACGCCGAGGCCACCGGCGAGCCCCCCGAGGGCCCGCACCACCGGGCCGGTCTGGCCGCCCTGCGCGCGGCCACCGCCGTCCGTTCCCGCGAGGGCTCCTGGTGCCGTGGCCGTCCCGGGATCGCGCTCGCCGTCCTCGACAGCCCGCTCGCGCTCGCCGACCGGGAACTCGCCGACCGGGCCCAACGGGCCGTCCGGAACACCGCCCGGGCCACCCCGCTCGGCGACCACAGCCTCTGCCACGGCGAGCTGGGAGTGCTGGAACTGCTCGGCCGGCACGGGCCCGCCGCCGGCCGCACCCCGTGGGTCCGGCGGGCCGGCGCGCTGCTGGCCGCCGTCGACCAGGACGGCGCGCGGTCCGGCACGCCCGACCACGTGCCGCACCCGGGACTGCTCACCGGGCTGGCCGGGATCGGCCACGGACTGCTCCGCCTCGGCTTCCCCGACCAGGTGCCGTCGGCCCTGCTGCTGCGCCCCCGCGCCCCGGCGGCGACCGGCCCCGCCCCGGCGAGCCACCGGACGGCGCGGCCCTTCGACACCGCCCTCCCCGAGCCCCCGGCCGTCCCGGCCACCGCCGCTTCCCTCCGCGCCCTCGGCGGACCGCGCAGCCCGGTCGCACTCCGCTGACCGCCCCCGGCGGGCCGTCCGGGCCCCCGGCCGCCCCCGACCGAACCGGCGCCGCCCGCACCACGTCCTCCTTCCCGAACCGTCCGGCATCATCGTCACCACGTCATCACCACCACCACGAACGGAGCACCCGACCATGCACAACCACGACGAGCGGCTCACCCTGCCGCACACCGCCGTCCGCCCCGGCGAGACGGCCGACCACCCCGCCGGCGAGATCCGCCTGCGCGCGGGCGGCGGCCTGGGCCTGCGTTCCAACCTCCTCGCCGGAACGGGCGGTGCCATCCCGCCGATCATCGAATTCCCGACCATGACCACCCCCTTCTGATGTCGCACCGGCTCTTCTGATCCCTTGTCACCCGTTCCCGACCCCGCCCATCCCTGTTCGAACACCTTCCGGACACATTCGGATCCGTTCAGAACCGGTTCGGACTCGTTCGGGAACAGCCCGACCGTGAGCACCACCCCGGCCAGCCAGCACCGGCCGGACCGTCCGCCGCCGAGGACCGGGCAGCCCCTCGGCGGCGGACCCCGCCCCACCCCGCACGCACCCCACCCCGCACGCACCCGGCCGCACACACCTGACCGCACGCACCCGGCCCGTCGACCGGTGACCGCCCCGCGCACCGATTGTGGTCGTACGGCAACCACCCGGTGCTGACACGGTGTCTGCTTCGTGATCGATTCAACACACTTCAGAACGGAATCCCCGTCAAGTAGCCTGCGCCCATGGTGCGCACCACGTCGTCGATCACCGTCGGCCGCGCCGCGGAGCTCGCTGTGCTCGGCGGCGCGCTGGCCGCTGCCCGGCAACGGGCCGGCGGAGCGGTCTTCCTGCTCGGCGAGGCCGGCATCGGCAAGTCCCGACTGGCCGGGGAATGCGCCTTCCACGCCTACGGACTGGGCCTGCCGGTGCTTCGCGGGCGCGGCAGTTCGACCGGCACCGTGACACCGTTCCGCCCGTTGATCGAGGCACTGTCCTCACGGTTCCGGGCCGCCGGTCCCCCCACCGACGCCGAACTCGCCCCCTACCGCCCCGCGCTCGCCCGACTCGTCCCCGAGTGGCGGGACGCCGCACCGGCGGCCGGCGCCTACCCGGAGACGGTGGTCGAACTGGCCGAGGCGCTGCTCCGGCTGCTCGCGGTGCTCGGCCGCGACCAGGGCTGCGTGCTGCTGCTGGAGGACCTCCACGACACCGACGCCGAGACCGTCGCCGTCCTGGAGTACCTGGTCGACAACCTCGCCGGCCTCCCGGTCCTGCTGCTCGCGACCCTGCGGGCCGAACCGGGCCCGGCCCTGGAGCTGGTCCGGGCCGCCGAGCGCCGCCGCGCCGCGACCGTCGCCGAACTCCCGCCGCTGCCGCCCGCCGAGGTGGCCGCACTGGCCGCCGCCATCCTGGAGGACGCCACCGGCGAACTCCCGGAACCCCTGGTCGAGCACCTCGTCGAACGGGGCGACGGCTGCCCGTACCTGATCGAGGAGCTCCTCTCCGACCTGCTGGTCCGGGGCGCCCTGCGGCGCGGCGAGGACGGCCGCTGGCTGCTGGCCGAGGGCTCCCGGCCCGGCGTGCCGAGCACCATCGTCCGCAGCTGGGGCCACCGGATCGACCAACTCGACCCCCAGGTACGGGAGCTGCTCCTGACGGCGGCCACCCTCGGCAGCCGGTTCTCGGTCACCACCGTCCAGCTGATCACCGGCTACGACGACCGGACCCTGTTCAGCCACCTCCGCTCGGCCTGCGAAGCCAACGTGATCGTGCCGGACGGCTCCGCACCCGACCGCTACGCCTTCCGGCACGCCCTGACCGCCGACGCCGTGACGGCGGCCCTCGCCCCCGCCGAACGGGCCGCCCTGGCCCGCCGGGCGGCCCGCGCCATCGTTCGCGCCGACCCCGAACTCGCCGACGAACGACGCCAGTTGGTCGCCTCCCTACTGCTGCTGAGCGGCGACCGGGCGGGCGCGGCCGTGCACTTCGCGGAAGCCGGCCGACGAGTGCTGGAGGCCGGCGCGGCCGGCTCCGCCGTGGTCCTGCTGGAACGCGCGCACGAACTCGCCTCCGACGCCGAACGGCCCTGCGTCACCGAGCGGTTGCTCCCGGCACTGGCCGAATCCGGGCAGCTGGACCGGGCGTTCGAACTCGTCCGCACCCTGCCGCCGGTCCCGCAGCCCGCGACCGCCGCGCCCGGACGCCGCCCCGACGGCCCCGGACCCGACGGCCCCGGCGAGGGGCTCGGGCCGCTCGCCGCCCCGGCCGTGGAACGCCGGATCGAGCTGCACACCCGGCTCGCCTGGGCCGCCGTGATGGCCGAGCGCGGCGCCGACGCGGTGGCCCAGGTCGCCGCCGCCCGGGCCCTCACCGCGGGCCGCCCGCGCCCCGAACAGGACGCCGCGCTGGCGGTGGTCGAGGGCCACCTCGCCCTGCTCCCGGACCACACCCCGGACCCGGCCGACGACGGCGGGAACGGCAACGGGAACGGCAACGGGAACGGGAACGACAACGGCGAC
The DNA here is from genome assembly GCF_900105395.1 of Streptomyces sp. TLI_053. Taxonomy (NCBI): domain Bacteria; kingdom Bacillati; phylum Actinomycetota; class Actinomycetes; order Kitasatosporales; family Streptomycetaceae; genus Streptomyces; species Streptomyces sp. TLI_053. Next base: position 8,295,966 of record NZ_LT629775.1, on the reverse strand, counting down.
ACCGGGGACGGCCGGGAAGTCGCCGCCCCCACCGCCGCCCGCCTCGCCGAGGCCGAACGCCGCGCCCGCCGCGCCGCCGAAGTGGCCGAACACGCCGGCCTCCCCGTGGTCGCCTGCCAGGCCTGGCAGCTGCTCGCCCTCCTCGCCCGCGAACAGGGCTTCGACGCCGCCGACGCCTGCCTGGAACGCATGCTGGCCGTCGCCGAGGCCAACGCCCTCCCCGTCTGGCGGGTCGAGGCGATGCTCCGGCTCGGCGCCAACGCCTTCATGCGCACCGGCGACGGCACCCGCCTGGAACGCGCCCGGGAGGCCGCCGCCGGACTCGGCGCGATCGTCCTCACCCAGACCCTCGACGGGCTGCTCGCGATGAACGCGGTGATGCGCGGCGAGTGGCACACCGCCCGCACCACCGTCGACCGCTGCCTCGACGCCACCGCCCGGCTGCACAACCTGGCCGCCCACCGCTACCTGCTGCTCTCCTCCGCCACCCTCGCCGCACACCTCGGCCGCACCCGGGAGATGGAGCACGAACTCGCCCGGTTCCGCCAGGCCGGCGGCGAGGATTCCTTCCTGACACCGCTGCGCTACGGGCTGTGCCGGGCGGTCGGCGCCCTGCTGGCCGAGGACCGCCCCGGCGCCCGCGCCGAACTCGCCGCCGGACTGGCCTGGGAGGAGGAACACCCCAGCGTGTTCTACCTCGCGGGCCGGCACGGCCTGCACCCGCTGCTGGAGGTGGTCGAGGGCCGCTGGGACCGCGCCGCACTCGACCGGGCCGCCGCCGTACCCGCCGCCGAACTGGCCTGGAACCGCCAGTTCCTGCGGTTCGCGAACGCGGTGCTGCTGGGCCGCGAGGGCCGCCCCGACGAAGCCGCCCGCGCGGTCGCCGGGACCGGCCCGGACGCCGCGTCCTTCCCCCTCGCCCACCACCTCGCACTGCGGCTCGCCGCCGAGGCGGCGCTCACCGACGGCTGGGGCGACCCGGTCGCCTGGCTGCGCACCGCCGAGGAGTACTTCCACCAGTTGGAGGTCCAGCCGGTGGCCGCCGCCTGCCGGACCCTGCTGCGCCGGGCCGGCGCCAGCGTCGCCCAGCACCGCGGCGGCCGCGACGCGGTCCCGGCCGGACTGCGCACCTGCGGGGTGACGGTCCGCGAGTACGAGGTGCTCGTCCTGCTCGCCGACCGCCCGGGCAACCAGGAACTGGCCCGCAAGCTCTCCATCTCACCGCGCACCGTGGAGAAGCACCTGGCCAGCCTCCTCGCCAAGACCGGACACCCGGACCGCGCCGCCCTCTGCGCCCTCGCCACCGACCTCCACACCGGCGCCTGACCGGCCCCCGCCCGGCCCCGGACGGCCGGGTGCCGGTCCCGGTCCCGGTCCCGGTCCCGGTCCCCTAGACGGTGAGCCGGGCGATCGCGCCGAGCTCCAGGGCGACGTGCACGGTGCCGTCCGGGGTGACGGCGATGCCGTGCGGTTCGGTGGCCTCGCCGGCCTCACCGCCGCCCTCGCCGCCCTCGCGGCCCTCGCCGCCCTCGCCGCCCTCGCCGCCGTCGAGCTCGTACCCGGTGTACACGCCGTCGGGCGTGAGGGAGCCGATCCGGCCGGCGGCCCACTCGGTGAACCAGAGCCGCCCGTCCGGGCCGGTGGTGACGGCGTGCGGGCGGGCCTCGCGCTCGGGCAGCGGGAACTCCGTCACCTCGCCGTCCACGGTGATCCGCCCCACCTGGCCGGCGCCGATCTCGACGAACCAGAGCGCGCCGTCCGGACCCGCCGTGATGCCGACCGGGGCGGCACCCTCGGTGGGCAGCGGGTGCACGGCGGTCTCGCCGTCGACCGTGATCCGGCCGATCGCGTTGCCCTGGTTGAGGGTGAACCAGAGCGCGCCGTCCGAGCCGGCGGCGATCATCGAGGGAAAGCCTCCGGCGACCGGCAGCGGGTACTCCGTGACCTCGCCGTCCACCGTGATCCGCCCGATCCGGTCGGCGTTCATCTCGGTGAACCACATCGCGCCGTCGGGGCCGGCCGCGATACCGTACGGCCCGCAGTCCGCGGTGGGAAGCGCGAAGGAGACCGCCTCGCCGTCGACGGTGATCCGGCCGATCCGGTGGTCCCGCATCCGGGTGAACCAGAGCGCGCCGTCCGGGCCCGCCGCGATCACCGCGGGGCCGCAGTCCTTCGAGTCGAGCGGGAAGCGGCTCACCGTCCCGTCCACCGCCAGCCGCCCTATGCCCCCGGCGTGCACCAGGGTGAACCACACCCCGCCGTCGGCCCCGAGCGCCACCCCGTACGGCCCGGCCGCACCGTCCGACACCACGACCCGTTCGATCGTCATCAGTCGCCCCGTTCATCATTCTTGACACTTCGACAACAAAACCGTGCGCGAAGCACTCTCCCCCACCCTCCCCGCCGGGGGCAAACCCACGGCCACCGCCGATTGTCGGTGGGGTGGCCTAACGTCCTCGGCATGGGCATCTATCTGGTGAGTGTCGAGGCCGACGACTGGCGCGACGAGGAAGTCCTCGGGCCGGTGGCCCAGGAGCTGGACACGGTCCTGGCCGGGCGCGGGCTGCCGCCGTTCACCTGCCCGCCCGTGACGGAGTTCCGGGCCGGGTCGGGGCGGCACTTCGAGGTGAAGCTGAACCGGCCGATCAGCGGGTTCGAGGCGTTCTGCCGGGAGCTGGGCGACGGCACCGTGGAGGCCCTGCTCGGCTGGGACGTGCTGATCCCGGTGGAGCTGGAGGCGCCGGTCCTGCTGCCGGTGGAGTGTTCCTACAACGACATGACGGCGGTCGGCGACGCGCACCGGGCGCTCGCGGCCGCCCGCCGGCTGGCCGAGCTGCTGGCACTGCCGACCGGCATACCCGAGCACTGCGACAACCTGGAGATCAACGGCTGGTTCGAGGAGCACGCGGCCGCCGCGGCCACCGCCTCCCCGGGCCCCTGGACGGAGGACCTGGACATCGCCTTCCACGCCGCGCTCTTCCTGCGCGCCGCCGAGTACACCCTGCGCCGCGGCCGCCCGCTGTCCTACTCCTGACGCCCCCCGGCTACCGGACCGGCGGTCGGACCGGCCGGCAGCCCCACTGCCGGCCCCGCCGCCGCGGTCCCGCCGTTCCGGTCACCGCGGCGACCCCGCCCGGGATCGCCGCGCAGCACGGACACCACACCGAGCCCGGCGGCGCAGATCGGCACGGCCAACAGGGCGCCGATGATGCCGGCGATCCCCGCGCCCGCCACCACCGCGACCATGATGGTGCCCGGGTGGAGTTCCACCGTGCGGCTCTGGATCAGCGGCTGGAGCACGTTGCCCTCGACGGCCTGCACGGCGACGACGATGCCGAGCGCCCACAGGGCCGTGCCGAGGCCACCGTCGGCGAGGGCGACCAGGACGGCGACCGCGCCGGAGAGGAAGGCCCCGACGAACGGGATGTAGGCGCCCATGAACACCAGTGCGCCGAGTCCGGGCGCGCCGGGGACACCGAGGACGAGCAGTCCGACGGTGATGAAGAGGGCGTCGATCAGGGCGATCAGGGTGGTGCCGCGCATGAAGCCGGCCATCGCCTCGAAGGCGCGCTCCGCGCACAGGACGACGGTCCGCGCGCTGCGGGCAGGCAGGTACGCGTGGACGACCTCACCGGTGCGGTGGCCGTCCCGCAGGAAGAAGAAGACCAGGGCGAGGGCCAGCACGCCGCCGGTGGCGATCTGGGTGGCCAGGCCGAGGCCGGAGAGCACGCCGTCGGTGACGGTCGAGACGAGCGAGTTGGTCTCGCCCTGGGCGTTGGCCAGCGCGTGCCGGATCTTCTCGCCGACGGGTCCGAGCCAGTCGGCGATCCGGTTGCCCGCCTCCGGGAGCGCGTGGGCGATCTGCGGGGCGCTGTGCACCAGTGAGTTCACGAGCAGGGCGATCACCCCGCCGACGGCGGCGACCAGGACGGCGCAGGTCAGCCCGGCGGCGAGCGAGCGGCTGATCCCGCGCCGGACCATCCACGGCATCACCGGCTGGAGCAGCGAGGTGCCGAGCAGCGCCAGGATGACCGGCACGGTCGCGGCCCGCAGTTCGACCAGGGCGAAGACGATCAGCGAGGCGACGGTGATGAGCAGCACGACCGCCGCGGACCAGGCGGCGGCCGCCCGGAGCGGGGGCGGCAGCATGAGGTAGGGGCGGCGGTGGTCGACCGGCCTCGGCTCGGGTGGGTTCTCGCCCGGCATCCGTTCCTCCCGTCGTCCGCCTTCCGCCCCGGTCGGGCGATCGGTCCAGGTCTGCCCCATCCCAACAGATGATCAGATCGAACGCGCGTTGTGCGCCCGCCCGCCCGGGGGCTGGACCGATTGAAGCCAGCCCCCCGGGTGCGGGTACAGAGCACTCGCCGTCGGACCACCCCAATGAGTCACCCCACCGCGAACGGCCGTCCGGACACCGGACGCCAGCACGACCGCCGCTCCGCGCGGCCCTGCTCGCCGCTACCCCGCGGCCTCGAAACGGACCTCGCCGTCGCCGCCCGCGAAGGCGAGCACCCGTTCGGCCTCGGCCAGGGCGGCGCGCCGGTCCGACGGGTCCAGCGGCGCACCGAACGGGCGGACCGTCAGCGAGCGGGCGCCGGACCGCTCCTCGGCCAGCCGCCAGCTGCCGGCCACCAGGCCGTCCACCAGCAGGGAGCCGAGCACCATGCCGTTCTGGGTCATCACCCGGGGCCGGTACTCCTCCGGCAGCACCCGGGTGCGGTCGGCGTGCGACAGCAGCAGGTTGTCGAACGGGGCGACCAGCCGGACCGGGGCCGGGGTGTCCGGGTCCGGCCGGGGTGCCTCGGGCAGGTCGTGGAGCAGTCGGCCCTGCTCGTCGCGGAAGGTGACCAGGCGGGGGGCGAGCCGCTCCAGGACCGGGGCGAGTCTGCTGAGGCCGCACCACTTCTGCAGGTCCGCGGCGGTGGCCGGGCCGAAGGCGGCCAGGTAGCGCAGGGCGAGGTCGTCGAGCGAGGGCTCGGGGTCGAGCGGCCGGCCCAGCCAGGCCTCGGCGGTGGTGTGGGCGGCGGGTCCGCCACGGCCCCAGACGCCGCGCGGCGGGACCTGCACCAGCGGGAGCAGGGCCCGCGCGGCCTGGGCGAGCGCGGCCGGGTCGCGGTCGGGGCGGGTGGCGGCGAGTTCGGTGCCGAGCGACTGGAAGGTGCGCGGCTCCGTGTCGACCAGGACGCGGGCCTCGGCGGCGAGCGCGTCGAGGTCGAGACCGACCAGCCACTTGCCGAAGGCGGCGCGCAGGCCCTTGTCGAGCACCGGCTGCAGCAGCGGGCGCAGGGTCAGGCAGTCCTCGGCGGTGACCAGGTGGATGGTGCCGCGCTGGAGGGCGATCCGCACGACCCGGCGGCTCTCGATCAGCTCGCTGAGGGCCTCGGGGGCGAAGCCGTCGAGGCGGGAGAGCAGACCGAGGTAGGGCGGCTGCGGGGCGGCCTGGGCCTGGAGGCCGCCGAGGTGCTCGATCATGGCGATCGGGGTGGCGGCGGTCCGCTCCAGCAGGTGCTGGCGGGCGAGCAGCGCCCGTCCGAGCGCCCGCCGCCCCAGCACTCCGCCCTCGGCCGCCGCGCCGTCGCCCCGCTCCCGCGCACCCGTCGGGCTCACCGGCGGCCGTCCAGGACGGCGCGCAGCAGGGCGATCCGGTTGGTGGTGATCGAGTCGACGCCGGCCGCGCCCAGCTTGCGCATGGTGCGGCGCAGGTCGGCGGTCCAGGTGGAGACCTCCAGCCCGGCCCGGTGGGCGGCGGCGGTGAACTCGGGGCTGGCGAGGCCGAACGGCGGGTTGATCCAGCGGGGGCGCAGATCGTCGAGCAGGGCGCGGGCGGGCAGCCGGGGCTGCTTCCAGGTGAGGGCGATCTCGGCCTCGGGGGCGAGTGCCCGGACGGCCAGCATGGCGGTGGCCGGGCCGCAGAAGCCCACCCGCCGCTCGGCGCCGAGGCCGACGACCACCTCCCAGGTGGCGGCGACCGGGCCGGCGTCGTCGAGGTCGAGGAGCAGCCGGCCGCCGGGGGTCTCGGCGGCGGTCTTGAGCGCCTCGGCGAGGGTGGGGACGCGGTGGCGGCCGCCGCCGATCCCGTCGAGCTGCTCGGCGGTGAGCCGGGAGAGCGGGCGCGGGTCGTCCCAGAGCCGCTCGAGGGTGGCGTCGTGCAGCAGGACGGGGACCCGGTCGCGGGTCAGCCGGACGTCCACCTCGACGGCGTCGGCGCCGGCCGCGAACGCGGACTCGACGGAGGGGAGGGTGTTCTCGCGGTGGCGGTAGGGGTCGCCGCGGTGGGCGACGGCGAGCACGGGGCGGCGGGCGGCGGAAGCGGTCATCGGTCCGTTCATCGTTCGGCTCGTCGGTGGGCTGGTCGGTGGACTTGTCGGTGGGCTGGTCGGTGGGCTGGTCGGTGGGAGCGTCAGGAGACTCGTCGGTGGGAGCGTCAAGGGGCTTGTGGGGGGCTCGTCGGGGAGCCGGCAGGTGGACCCGTCGGCCGGAGGGGCGGTCGCGGACGCCCGGTCAGCGGATTCTCCTGGTGAGCCAGGGCGTCAGGGTGAGCGCGGTGACGGGCTCGCGGTAGCTCGGCTCCCCCGGCACGGTGACGATCATGGTGCACGAGGGCGGGAAGACACGTTGCCGGACGTGGACCAGGCCGGTCCAGACGGAGTTCAGGAAGGCCGGGACGCTGTCGCGGGGCACGTCGAAAGGCACGTGCTCCACGGTGACGAGGGCCTCGTCGTGGACGAAGAGCCGAACGGTGACCTCGGGCGGACCGGCGATCTCGACCAGTGCCTCGTGCGGTATCGCGGCGAGTTCGTCCGCACCCGCGCCCGCGGCGTCGGTGCCGACCAGTCCGGCGAAGGTCCGGTCCCGGCCGATGTCGTGGGTGGTGCTCACCTCGCGGGCGTGCCGGGCGGCCATCGCCTCGACCGCGAGGACGGCGCTCTGGGTGGAGGGCAGCGGGGGGTGGGGCATCGGGCGGTCCTCTCGTCGGCGGGCGCGGGCTCGACCTCGGGCGCGGGCTCGACCTCGGGTACAGGTTCGACGTCGGGTTCAGGCTCGAGCGGTCGGGGCCGATGGCCCGGGGGCCAGTGACTCGGCAGCGGTGATGCGGACCCGGCGACTCGGACCCGGTGGCTCGGGCACGGTCGCCCACCCCGCCCCGGTCGCCCGGCCCGGTCGATCATCGTCGTTCGATCATCACATTGGTCGATTTGATGACAGCAGTCGCGGGTGCTCCGGGCACCAGCTCCAGTTCCTCCGCCGACTCCCGGCTGATCAGCGACACCACGCGGAACGGCCCGGCCTGGATCTCCACCTGGGCGGCGACGTCGCCCAGCACCACGGCGGTGACGATGCCCGGGAAGCGGTTGCGGGCCGAGGAAGGACGACCCTCGGCCGCGGCGGTCTCCGGGCGGGCCAGCTCACGCGCGAAGGCGGCCAGTCGGGCGCCCGCGATGATCCGGTGGCCGTGCTCGTCGCGCTCGGCGACGACCCGGCCGGCGTCCACCCAGCGGCGCATGGTGTCGGCGCTCACGCCGAGCAGCGCGGCGGCCTCGCCGATCCGGTACGGGTTGGCCGGTGCCCCTGGGTGGCCCATGGTTGCGACTCCTGACGGTGGTTCGGACGGTCCGGCGGGCGCGCGGCCCGACGGGCGGACCGCTGATCGGGCCGACCGTCCGTCGGCCGGCCCGGGCCCGCCGCCCATCCTGCCGCACCGGGCACCCACCCCGTGAAGCCCCGGTCCGCGCCGGCCCCCACCTCACCCCCCGCCGCCCGCCCCCTCACCTCCGCTGCTCGCCTCCTCCTCGGCGTCGGCTCGAGCGCTCCTCCCGCCCTCCTCGCCCCCGCCGCCCTCCGGCCCCGCCCCCCGGAACACTTTGCAAAGTCCCGTCAACCTTGCGACGAAACACTTTGCAAAGTCGCATCGGAGCAGCTCAGCAGCACTTCGCAAGGCCCCGGCGGCCTTGCCCGAATGCACTTTGCAAAGTTCTGTCAACCCGGCTCCGGGGCACTTTGCAAAGTCCTCCCGGCCCGCCCGAAGAGGCACTTTGCAAAGTGCGGAACTTTGCAAAGTTTCGTCAACCCGCCCCGGCGCCCGCCGCTACGGCTCGCCGAAGAGGTCGCGGCGGACGGCGTCGCCGGCGGTGAGGACCGCGCCGCCGAGGATCGCGCCGCCGCCCGCCTCGCCCGCGCGGACCTCGGTGCGCACCGGCGAGAGGGCGGCCAGCCGCCGTTCCACCCGGACGGCGAGCTCCTCCCCACCGGCCCGGCCGACCTCACCGCCCAGCACGACGCAGCCGGGGTCCAGGACGACGCAGATGGCCGAGGTGCCGAGCGCGATCCGCTCGGCCAGCTCGTCGAGGAAGACCGCGCCGGGCCGCCCGTCGCCGAGCGACTCGAGGGCGGCGCGGACGGCGGCCTCGGCGGCCGCCGCGTCGTCGGCCGGGTCCGCGGGCAGGCCGTGGGCCCGGGCCAGCGCGCAGACCGCCGCACTGCCGACCAGACCGTGGAAGCCGCCCTCGCAGCCGGTGGCGGTGGGCAGCGCCGTGGTGCCGGGCACGGGCAGGAAGCAGATCTCGCCGGCGCCGCCGCCGACGCCGCGGCGCAGCCTGCCGTCCAGCACGACCGCGGCGCCGACGCTGTGGCCGAGCCAGACGAGGACGAAGTCGTCCCGTCCCCGGGCGGCGCCGGTCCGGTACTCGGCCCGCCCGGCGAGGTTGACCTCGTTCTCCAGGATCACCTCGGTGCCGGGCAGCTCGCGCAGGGCGGCGAGGAGGTCGGCGTGCCAGGCGGGAAGGTCGCCGGTGGACTGGAGCCGCCCGGTGGCGGGGTCGACCAGGCCGGGGGCGCCGACGGCGACGGTGTGCAGGTGCGGGACCTCGGCCCGGCGGGCGGTGTCGAGCAGGGTGCGGACGATCCGGTCGGCGGCGGCGCGGTGCGCGGCGGGGTCGGCGCCCGGGTCCTCGACCGCGAGGTCGGCGGCGGCCAGGGTCCGCCCGGCCAGGTCGGCGACGACCAGGGAGACCCCGCCGGAGCGGACGTCGAAGGCGGCGAGGTGGGCGCGGGAGGCGACCAGTGCGTAGAGACGGGCGTTGGGGCCGCGCCGCTGCTCGCCGCGTTCGCCGACGACGGCGACCAGGCCGCTGCGGCCGAGCCGGTCGAGCAGGTCGGCGACGGTGGGCCGGGAGAGCCCGGTGAGGTCGCGCAGCTCGGTCGCCGTGAGGGGTCCTTGGTCGAGCAGCAGGTTGAGCGCCAGGCGGTCGTTGATCGCCCGGGCGGTGCTCGGGGTGGCCGTGCGCGCGGTGGTCATGGCCGCACATCCTTCCAGAGTCTTTCTATCAGGGTCCCTTCCTGATAATTTATCGAACCGTCGCCCGGCGCACCTTCCGGACCAGCGACCGGCCGGGCACAGCCCGCCGCCGCGACGCCACCCGCTGACAAGCGCGGCCGTCGGCAGGACCATCGAAGCCACCGTCCACGGGGCACCGCCGCGGCACGCGGCGGGGAGGGAAGAACCGGATGACCACCAGCCCGACCACAGGCCCAGCTCCCCTGGGCACGCCGGACGCCGCCCGCCGGGCCCGCGTCGCCGTCGCCCTCGTCTTCGGCGTGCACGGCGCCGTCGGTGGCACCTTCGTCAGCCGGATCCCCTGGATCCAGCACCATCTGGGCCTCTCCCCCGGCCAGCTCGGACTGGCCCTGGTGATGCCGGCGATCGGCTCGTCCCTCGCCATGCCCCTGGCCGGCCGCTTCGTGCACCGCTGGGGCGGACGGGCCGCGGTGCGCGTCCTGCTCTCGCTCTGCTGCCTGAGCGTCGCCCTGCCCGTACTCGCACCCTCGCTGCCGGTGCTCTGCCTCGCCCTGCTGGCCTACGGGGCGACAGCCGGCATGTCCGACGTGGCGATGAACGCGCAGGGCGTGGAGATCGAGCAGCGGCTCGGCCGCTCGATCATGTCCGGGCTGCACGGCATGTGGAGCGCGGGCGGCCTGGTCGCCTCCGGCATCGGCATCCTCGCGGCCCACCGGTCCTTCGACCCGCGGCTCCAGCTCGCCGTGGCGGCCGTCCTGCTGCTGGCCCTCGCCCAGCCGGTCTGCGCCGCTCTGCCCGATCTGCGGGCGCCCGAGCAGGCCGAGGAGCCGCCGCGGTTCGCCCTGCCGCCGCGCAGTTCGCTGGTGATCGGCATGGTCGGCTTCTGCGCGGTCTTCGCCGAGGGCGCGTCGATGGACTGGAGCGGTGTCTACCTGCGCGACGTCACCGGCGCCTCGCCCACCGTGGCGGCCGCGGCGTACACGGCGTTCGCGCTCACCATGGCGGCCGGCCGGCTGGCCGGCGACGCGGTGATCGGCCGGATGGGCGCCGTCCGTGCGGCCCGGCTCAGCGGCGCCGTCGCCACGACCGGCGGTCTGCTGGTGGTCGTGGCGGACCGGCCCGCGCTCGCGATCCCCGGTTTCGCGCTGATCGGGATCGGCGTCGCCGTGGTCGTCCCGCTGGCCTTCGCGGCGGCGGGCCGGATCGGCGACAACCCGAGCCAGGCCATCGCAGGGGTCGCCACCGTCACCTACACCTCGGGGCTGATCGCACCCGCCATCGTCGGCGGCCTGGCCCAGGCGTCCTCGCTCACCGTCTCCTTCGGAGTGGTCACCGCGCTCTCGTTCGCCCTGCTGCTCGCGGCCGGCGCGCTGCGCCGGGCCGAGGGCGGCCGGACCCCGGGCGGCACGGCAGCGGCGGCCGCGGCGGGCGGTCCGGGCACCCGGGAACCGGTCGTCGGCGAACGGTCCGCGCGGGAAGCGGTGCCCGGGGGCTCCGGGCCGAACGCCCCGGCGGGCTGACCCCGGGACCACCCGCGTTCACGGCCGGGCACGCACCCCACGTGCCCGGCCTCCGCGCGCCCGAGGCCGGATCGGCCGGCGGGCTTCTAATCTTTCGTCACATCGCGTGCAACCTCTTCGGGCCGCCGGCCGTCGGTCACCTCGGCACCGCGTTCTCGAAGCCACCCATCGAGGGGAACCCCATGACCCGCCCTCGCTCCGCCGCCGCGCTCGCCGCCGGCGCCCTCACCCTCACTCTCGCCGCCGTCCTCGCGGCGCCGGCCACCGCCGCCCCCGCTCCCACCCCCACCTCCGCGTCCCGGCCCGGCGGCCCCGCCGACCCCATCGGCTCCGCCCGCCCGAGCGGCTCCGCCACCACCGCGGCCGCAGCCGCCCTCGCCGCCACCGCCCCGATGACGGTCATCACCGCCAACCCCTCCGACACCCAGAAGTGCCTGGACGTCACCGGGCAGAGCACCGCCTCCGGCACCCTCGTCGAACAGTGGACCTGCAACGGCGGCACCAACCAGCAGTGGTACTGGACCGAGGCCGGCGAGTTGGTCAGCGTGGCCAGCGGCAAGTGCCTGGACATCCCCCGGTTCAGCACCGACGGGGGTGTGCAGGCGATCATCTGGCCCTGCAACGGCGGCGCCAACCAGAAGTGGACCCAGACCCTCGTCCACCACGCCGGTGTCTACAACCTGACCAACGTCAACAGCGGCCTCAACCTGGACGTCCAGGGTGCCTCCCCGGCGGACGGCACCCCGGTGATCCAGTGGCCGCAGACCTACGGGCTCAACCAGTGGTGGTTCTACGGGTCCGTGCCCACCGCCCGGGGCTGAGCCCGGCCGCTCCGCCCTCCCCGCCGGCCCGGGACCACCCACGTCCCGGGCCGGCGGGCGACCCGGTTACGCTCGAGCGGTGCCCGCACCCGTGACCTCCCCGCCGCCGCCCGGCCCCGCGCCGGCCGACGGCTCCGCCACGGCCATCGGATCCGTTCCGGCCGACGGCCCCGCACCGGCGACCGGATCCGCCCCGGAACACGGCGCGGCTCCCGTCGGCACCGGAACCCCGACCCCGGCCCCGGCCCCGGCCCCGGCCGAGGGGCAGCCGGCCCGCTCGCCCTGGCCGCGGTTCGCCGTACTGGTGGCGATCCTCGGCGCGGCGGCCGGATCGCTGCTGCTGTGGAGCCCCACCGCCCTGCTCGACGGCGGACTGTCCCACGGGATGCCCTGGTACTGGCGCGGACCCCTGTTCGCCGCGGTGTACGCGGTGGGAACGGTGGCGTTCTTCCCCCGGCCCGCCCTGAACGCGGCCGCCGGACTGCTGCTCGGACTGCAGGAGGGCCTGCTGCTCGCCGTCCTGGGCACCACCCTCGGCGCGGCCGCAGCCTTCGGGCTCGCCCGCTGGCTGGGACAGGACGCGCTGCGCCGCCTGCTGCGCGGGCGCGTACTGGTGGCGCTGGACCGGCGCTTCACCGACCAGGGCTTCCGCAGCGTCCTGCTGCTCCGGCTGTTCCCCGGCCTGCCGTTCCAGGCGGCCAACTACGGCGCCGCCGTCTCCGGGGTCCGGTTCGGCTCCTTCATCGGGGCGACCGCGCTCGGGGTGGTCCCGGTCACCGCGGTCTACGTCGCGGCGGCGGCCACCGCGCGCGAGCCCGGATCGACCGGCTTCCTGCTCTCCGTCGGGGCGCTCGGACTGCTCGGGCTGGCGACCCTGGCCCAGGTCGGACGGGCCGCTGCCCGGCGGCGGCGCACGGTTACTGACTGAGCGCCGGGCGTCCGATCCGGCACGCCGGGCGCGCGGGAGATCAAATCCGCTCGGCCGGTCGGGGTCGTTGTCGGTCCCGTGTGAAATCGTTCCCGCATTGTTGACAGTAGGTCAATTGCGCGGTGACCGCGACCGATATGGTCTACGCGCGCAACCGTACGTCGTTCCCCCGCGTCGCAACTGGTGCCCGGGTCCACCCGGGGCCCCGGCGCGGCGCGACTCGTACGGACCGCGCGAGCGGGCACGACACCGGTGATCAGTGCGATACTCGGACAGTTCCGACGAGTGGATGACGTGTCAAAAGGACACGCGCACCGGGGGACCTGTACGGAACAGAGGCAGGGAGGCGCGGCATGGGAGCACTTCGCGACGAGCACCACAACGGGTGGCTGATGCCCTCCGGGAGCTACCCGGCCGCGGTGTACGACGACGAGTGGGTCGAGCAGGAGACGGTGTCGTCCTCGCCCGCCCCGACGAAGATCGTCTCCCTGCGGCCGACCGGGTTCGAGGCGGCCCGTACGGTCGGCGAGCACATCCGGGCGAGCATCCCGGTCGTCATGGACCTGACCGAGATGGAGGAGGCGGAGGCCAAGCGCATGGTCGACTTCGCCTCCGGCCTGATCTTCGGCACCCGCGGCGGCATCGAGCGGATCGCCAAGCGGGTCTTCCTGCTCACCCCGGCGGAGGTCGAGGTGATGGTCATCGACCGCCCGCTCGACGAGACCGGCTTCTACAACCAGAGCTGACCGGCGGCCGCGCGGACCGCGGCGCCCACGACCGGGGACGGCACTCGCCGTCCCCGGTTTTTTGCTGCCCGCCGACGGCCCACGGCCCGTCGCCCGTCCGCTGCCCGCCGGTCGCCACCCGTCCGCCGTCCGCTGCCCGGGACCGGACAGCGATGACTCGAATGAAGCACCAAGAATAATAATGAGACATCCATGTCTCATTCGGAGTACACTCGCCTCATGGCCACCGACCGTGACTCCGTTCTCGAAGCCGCCGTCGGCGTGCTCTCCCGCCGCCCGACCGCCCATCTCGACGAGATCGCCCGCACCGCGGGCATCAGCCGCGCCACCCTGCACCGGCTCTTCCCGGGCCGGGACGCGCTGATCCGCGAGGTCGGCATGCTCGGGCTCCAGCGCTTCGGCGCCGCGCTCGACACCGCCGCCGTCGAGGAGGGCGACCCGCACGCCGCGCTGCGCCGCCTGGTCGACGCGGTGGTCCCGGACGCCACGCTCTGCGCCTTCCTCGCCGGGGAGAACCAGCTCTACGACGACGACCGGGTCAACGAGCTCTGGGAGTCCCAGATCGCCCGGATGCACGCCCTGTTCCTCCGCGGACAGCAACAGGGCGTGTTCCGCGTCGAACTCTCCGCCGCCTGGCTCAGCGAGGCCTTCTTCGACCTGGTCGCCGGGATCGGCTGGGCGATCCAGGACGGCCGGCTGGCCCCGCGCGACGCCGCCTTCTCGCTCGCCGAGCTCTTCCTCGGCGGCGCGCTGCGCGCCCCGCGACCGCTCTGACCCCGCGGCCGCCCCGGCCCCGCGCACGCCACCGATCCCCCACACCCTCACCCCACCTGCCGCACACCGGACCGGAAACCGGACACCGATACCCATGAGCAGTACCGTCCACCTCCAGCCCCGCCAGCGCTGGACCGGCCTCGCCGTCCTCGTCCTGGCCGTCACCCTGGTCGCCGTCGACGCGACCGTCCTCTCCCTGGCCATCCCCTCGATCAGCGAGACCCTGCGTCCCAGCGGCACCCAGCTGCTGTGGATAGGCGACGCCTACTCCTTCGTGCTCGCCGGACTGCTGGTCTCGATGGGCTCGCTCAGCGACCGGATCGGCCGCAAGCGCCTGCTGCTGATCGGCGCCACCGCGTTCGGCGCCGCCTCGCTGCTGGCCGCGTACTCGCCCTCCGCCGGCTGGCTGATCCTGGCCCGCGCGCTGCTCGGCGTGGCCGGGGCGACGATCATGCCGTCCACCCTGTCGCTGATCCGGACCCTCTTCCCGGACGACCGCGAGCGGGCCACCGCGATCGGCATCTGGGGCGCCGCCGCGACGGCCGGCGCCGCGCTCGGCCCGGTGGTCGGCGGGGTGCTGCTGGAGCACTTCTGGTGGGGTTCGGTCTTCCTGCTGAACATCCCGGTGCTGGTGCTGCTGCTCGTGTTCGGCGCCTGGCTGCTGCCCGAGTCCAAGGACCCGAACCCGGGCCGCTGGGACGTGCTGAGCGTACTGCTCTCGCTCGCCGGTGTGATCGGCGTGGTCTACGCGATCAAGGAGGCGGCCGCGCACGGCGTCCTGCGCTGGGACGTGCCGGTCACCGCCGTACTGGGCGCGGTCGCGCTGACCGTGTTCGTCCGGCGCCAGCTGCGGCTGGACACCCCGCTGCTGGACGTCCGGCTGTTCCGCGACCGCCGGTTCACGGCCGCCGTGCTGGCCTCGCTGATCGCGCTGATCGGGCTCTCCGGCGTGGTCTTCGTGACCTCCCAGTACCTCCAGCTGGTCCGCGGCTACCCACCGCTCAAGGCCGGTCTGGCCGAGCTGCCCGCCTTCGCCGGCGCGGTGGTCGGCGGTCTGCTGACCGCCCGGCTGGTGCGCCGCACCGGGGCCCGGACGGCACTGACCGCCGGTCTGCTGGTGATGGGTGTCGGGATCGGCATGCTCGGCTGGATCCAGCAGGACTCCACCTATCTGCTGCTGGCCGCCGCGTTCCTGCTCGTCGGCACGGCCGAGGGTGTGGTGTACACGCTCGGCGCCGACCTGGTGCTGACCGCCGCGCCCGCCGACCGGGCGGGCGCAGCGTCGGCGGTCTCCGAGACCGCGTACGAGCTGGGCACCGCGCTCGGCATCGCCCTGGTCGGCTCGGTGGTCGGCGCCCTGTACGCGGGCCGGCTGGTGGTCCCGGCGGGGGCGGACCCGGCGACGGCCGCGCAGGCCGGCGAGTCGCTGGGCGGTGCGGTGGAGGCGGCCCACGGGCTGCCGGACACTCTGGCCGGACCGCTGCTGGAGAGCGCCAGGACGTCCTTCGTCCACGGCGTCAACGTGGCCGGGATGCTGGCGGGCGCGCTGCTGCTGGGTGCGGCGGTGCTGGCCTGGCGCCTGCTGCGGGGGCTGGGCGACCGGACCGCCGCGGGCGCCCCGGAGTTGCCGACCGCGGCGCCGGAGCCGGAGCGGACCCCGGTGCACTGACGACCGGTGCGCCGACCCATTGAGGCACCGACCCACCGGCGCGGGCCGCTCCCGGAATCCCCAGGGCGGCCCGCGCCGTCGTGCGTTGCCCGCCGGTCGGGGTCGGCTCAGCCGGAGTCAGGGCAGCCGGTCGGTGTGCTCGATCAGCGTCCGGCGGCTGTTGCGCAGTTCCATCAGCGGTGTGCCGTCCTGCGCGTACACCTCGGTGCGGACCCGTTCGGTGTCGACGTGCTCCTCGCGGACGGTCCGCCGGCGCTCCCGGTGGCGCAGCTGCGACCAGGCGTACGCGTCCGCCCGGCCGAGCCGGTACAGCACGGCGCCGCGCTGGTAGCAGTAGAGCACCGGAAGCCGTCCACCGGCCCGGTGGAGCCACACGACCGCCAGGACGAACAGCAGCGGCCCGGCGGTGGTCGGGACCCCGATCGCGGGCCGGCCCCGGACGATTGCCGCGATGCCGAACGGGACCAGGAGCAGCGGCTGTCCGAGGAGGACGAGGGCCGAGCCCAGCCCCGGCCGACCCGGCGCACGGCCCCGGACCGGGCCGGACCGGACCGGGCCGGACCGGGCGGCTGTCGCTCAGCCCGCGCCGAAGGGGAGTTCCAGTTCGGCCCAGACCACCTTGCCGTCCCTGGTCAGGCGGCTGCCCCAGCGCTGGGCGAGTTCGCTGACCAGGAACATGCCGCGACCGCCCTCGTCCTGTTCGGCGAAGGGGCGCAGCTGCGGTGTCTGGCCGCCGGTGTCGGCGACCTCGACGGTGAGCACCCGGTCGCGGAAGAGCCGCAGCCGGCGCGGGGCGTCGGCGTGCAGCAGGGCGTTGGTGACGAGTTCGCTGACCAGGAGTTCGGCGTAGTCGGCGAGGGCGGACAGGCCCCAGTCGGCGAGGGTGCTGCGGGTGAACCGGCGGGCCTTGCCGGGGAGGCGGCCGTCGCCGGTGAGCGGCAGGGTGGCGACGCGGTCGGTGGGCAGGGGCAGTGCCCGGGCCATGATCATGGCGATGTCGTCGTCGCTGCCGCCGCTGACCAGTGCGGCGAGCACGGCGTCGCAGTTCTCCTCCAGGGTGCGGCCGGGGCCGGACAGGGTGCGGGCGAGCAGGTCGATGCCCTCGTCGAGGTCCTGGCCGCGCCGTTCGACCAGGCCGTCGGTGTAGAGGGCGACCATGCCGCCTTCGGGGAGGACGAACCGGACCGATTCGAAGGCCACGCCGCCGACGCCGAGCGGGACGCCGGGCGGTGTGTCGATCCGCCGGGAGGTGCCGTCCGGGGCGACCCAGACCGGGGGCAGGTGGCCGGCGGAGGCGATCTGGAGGGTGCGTTCGAGCGGGTCGTAGACGGCGCAGACGCAGGTGGCGAACTGACCCTCGCCGATGCCGGAGGCGGTCTCGTCCAGGCGGGTGAGCACCTGCTCGGGCGGCATGTCGAGGGTGGCGAGGGTTCGGGCGACGGTGCGCAGCTGTCCCATGGTGGCGGCGGCCCTGATGCCGTGTCCCATGACGTCGCCGACGACGAGGGCGACCCGGCCGCAGGAGAGCGGGACGACGTCGAACCAGTCGCCGCCGACCTCGCTGGTGACGCTGGAGGGCAGGTAGCGGTAGGCGATCTCGAGGCCGAGGGTGCGGTGGATCTCCTGGGGCAGCAGGCTGCGCTGGAGGGTGAGCGCGGTCTCGCGTTCGCGCCGGTAGAGCCGGGCGTTGTCGATGGCGAGGGCGGTGCGGGCGACGAGTTCCTCGGCGAGTGCGACGTCGGAGGCGGTGAAGGGTTCGGGGTTGCGCATCCGGATGAATTCGGCGCCGCCGAGGACCATGCCCCGGGCGGTGACCGGGAGCATCAGGTAGGAGTGGATGCCGGCCGCGAGGCCGGGGGCGACGCGGTCGGGGCTGGCGACGAGGCCGCGCAGGACTTCTTCGTCGACGTGGGCGCGCAGCAGGGGGCGGCCGCTGCGCAGGCACTGGTTGTAGCTGCGGCCGGGGGCGTATTCGGTGACTTCGCCGACGGTGTCGACGGCGTGCACGAGGCCGGTCTCGTAGGATTCGCCGACGGCGACGGCGCGCAGTTGGACGCTTCGGTCCTCGGGGATGGGGGTGGGTTCGGCGCCGCGCAGGACGGTTTCGAGCAGGTCGACGGTGGCGAAGTCGGCGAATCTGGGGACGACGGCCTCGATGAGTTCTTCGGCGGTGCGCTGGAGGTCGAGGGTGGTGCCGATGCGGGCGGTGGCTTCGGCGATGGTGGCGAGGCGTTCCTGGGCGCGGGCGGCGCGGGCTTCGGCCTGGAAGCGTTCGGTGACGTCGATGATCGAGGAGCAGACGCCGAAGACGCGGCCGGTGGAGTCCTCGAGCCGGAAGTAGGAGGCGGACCAGGCGCGGTCGCGGCGGGGGTCGCCGGGGACGCGGCCGTGCGAGCGGGCGTCGACGACGGGTCGGCCGGTGGCGAGCACCTGCTTCATGATGTGTTCTATCTCGGCGCTGTTGATGCCGGGCAGGACGCTGCTGATGCGGCGGCCTAGGTGGGCGGCGACGGGTACGCCGTTCATCCGGGCCAGGGATTCGTTGAGCCGTACGTAGCGCAGTTCGGTGTCGTAGACGGCCATGCCGATCGGGGACTGGCCGAAGATGCCGTCGAGTACGGCGAGGTCGGCCTCGACGCGGTGCAGGGCGGCGGTGTCGGAGGCGGTGGCGAGCAGCAGCAGGGTGCCGCCGGGTCCGGCGATCGGGTAGGTGCGGAATTCGAGGTCGACGGTGTGGCCGTCGCGGTGGCGGACGGGGAAGACGCCGGTCCAGCCTTTGCCGCTCATGATGCGGGCGAAGAGTTCGAGGACCTCGGGGCGGTCGCTGTCGTCGGTGAGCAGCCGGGCGGCGTGGTTGCCGACGGCTTCTTCGGCGGTCCAGCCGAGCAGTGCTTCGGCGTCCTCGCTCCAGTGCAGGATCAGTCCGTCGTCCTGGAGCAGGGCGGTGGCGAGGGGGACGAGGCGGTGGCCGTCCGGGCGTGCGGGGGCGGCGCCCGTTCGGGGGCCGGTGGCGTCGGGCGCGTCGGTCGCGTCCCACTCGTCTCTCCGCATGATCAGGCAGCACCCCGGTTCGGCTCGTGCCCGGCCGGGCGGGCCTCGTGGTCCGTGCGGCCGGGGTTCTTCTCCAGACTGCACGGACATGGTCCGCCCGGCGACCCCTTGGTGAGGGTTACCGGTCGGGCAGGTGTACGGGCGTCATGGGCCTACCGGGCGCAGCGTACTCTCAAGAAGGCTCGCCCACTGCCGGATCACTCCGGATCGTCGGAGGCTGTCGTCGGTGAGGAGATTGGCGAGGCCGAGGCCGCGGGCGAGGTCGAGGGTGGCCTGGACGGTTTCGCGCACGCCGGGTCGGCTCTCGTCGGCGCCGAGGAATTCGAGGGCGGCGCGGTGGGCCTCGCGTCCGACGTGTCCTTCCAGTCGGATGATGCGTTCGCGCAGTGGTTCCTCGGTGGCGGCGGCGACCCAGAGCTGGAGTGCGGCGCGGAAGAGCGGGCCGGTGTAGAGGCGGACGATCATGCCGACGACGGCTTCGGTGCGGGCCGGGCCGGCGGGTGGGAGCGTGTCGGTGTGGGCGCGGACGGCGGCGAGGCGTTCGGCGGTGACGTGCTCGACGGCGGCGGTGAAGAGGTCCTCCCGGGTGGGGAAGTGGTGCTGGGCGGCGCCGCGGGAGACGCCGGCGCGCTCGGCGACGACGGCGACGGTGGAGCCGTGCCAGCCGAGCTCGGCCAGGCAGTCGACGGCCGCCGCCAGCAGCCTGGCGCGGGTGGCGCGGCTGCGGTCCTGCTGGGGGGTGCGCGCGGCGGCGGGGTGGGTGGTCATCTGCGGCGGCGGTTCCTGTCCGTGCGGGGGCGGGCGGCTGGTCGATCCTCGCAGACGGCGGTTCGGGTGGCGCGGGGTCGGGGTGGGGTCTCCTCGAGGGGGGTGGCGCGGGACGGGAGGGCTTTTGCGCGGGGACGGGGGGCGGAGTGGGGACGGGGTGCGGACGGGAGGGGCATTCGCGCGGGGACGGGACGGGGGCGGGGGCGGTGCGGCCGGGTGGGTGGGGGTGGCGGCCGGGCCGGTGCGCGGGCGGCTCAGCCGGCGGCGGCCGCCTCGCGCTCGCGCAGTTCCCGGCGGAGGATCTTGCCCGCCGCCGACTTGGGGACGGCGTCCAGGAACTCCACCGCCCGCACCTTCTTGTACGGCGCGACCTGGCCGGCCACGAAGGCGGCGACCTCCTGCTCGGTGAGGGCGCTGCCGGGTGCCCGGACCACGAAGGCCTTGGGGCTCTCGGTGCCCTCGGCGTCGCGCACCCCGATCACGGCGGCGTCGGCGATCTGCGGGTGGCTCAGCAGCAGCGCCTCGAGTTCGGCGGGGGCGACCTGGTACCCCTTGTACTTGATCAGCTCCTTGACCCGGTCGACGATGTGCAGGTAGCCGCGCTCGTCGACGAAGCCGATGTCGCCGGTGTGCAGCCAGCCGTCGGTGTCGACGGTGGCGGCGGTGTCGGAGGGGCGGCCGAAGTAGCCCTTCATCACCTGCGGGCCGCGGATCAGCAGCTCGCCGCGCTCGCCGGGGCCGAGGTCGGCGCCGCTGCCGTCGAGCGCGGCGACCCGCAGTTCGGTGGAGGGCAGCATCCGGCCGACCGAGCCCGGCGAGGGGTCGGGGTCGCCCGGGGACATCACGTGGCTGACCGGGGACAGCTCGGTCATGCCGTAGCCCTGGAGGATCCGCGGCAGCCCGAGGCGGCGGGCGCAGGCCTCGGCGAGTTCGCCGTCCAGCGGGGCGGCGGCGCAGAGCAGGTACTGGACCGAGGACAGGTCGAACTCCTCGACCAGCGGGTGCTTGGCGAGGGCGAGCACGATCGGCGGGGCCGCGAGCACGGACTGCACGCGCTGGTCCTGGATGGTGCGGCAGAACTGCTCCAGGTCGAAGCGGGGCAGTACGACCACGGTGGCGCCGCAGCGCAGCGGCTGGTTGAGCAGCGCGGCCAGCCCGTAGATGTGGAAGAACGGGAGCACCGCGAGCACCCGTTCGCCCACCTCGGGACGGAACACGGCGTCGGTCTGGGCGAGGTTGGTGGCGATGGACCGGTGGGTGAGCATGACGCCCTTGGGCAGGCCGGTGGTGCCGCTGGAGTAGGGCAGCACGGCGACGTCCCGGCCGGGGTCGAGGTCGATCGCGGGGGCGGGCCCGGTGGCGGCGAGCAGGTCGGCGAGCGAGAGGTGGCCCTCGGCACCGTCCAGGACGACGATCCCGGCGAGTTCCCGGCCCTCGGCGGCCAGCTTCTCGGCGGCGGCGCGGGCGGTGGGCAGGAACGGCGACACGGTCAGCAGCCAGCGGGCGCCGCTGTCGGCGAGCTGTCCGGCGAGTTCGCCGGGGGTGGTGAGGGAGGAGACGGGGGTGACGGTCGCGCCGGCCCGCGTGGCGCCGAAGAAGGCCATCGGGTACCGGACGGTGTTGGGGCTGAACAGGGCCACCACGTCGCCCTGGCGGACGCCCGCTTCGGCGAGGCCGGCCGCGACCCGGCCGACGGCGTGGAGGAGCTGCGCGTAGCTGACCGTCTCGCCGGTGATCCCGTCGACGAGGGCGGGCCGGTCACCGTGGCGCTCGGCGTCGCCGAGAACGGCGTCGTGCAGGGCGAGGTCGACGATGCCGACGTCCGGGAATTCGCTGTGGAACACCAAGGCGTGCCTCCTGTGCGGTAGTTGGCGCGGGGCGGGGCGACCGGCGGGAGGTCCTGTGCGACCGGCCGTACGGCGCGCGGACAGGAGCATACGGACAGTGGGCGGTCGGTGCGCCCCTGTGACGGACGTTTGGCGGAGCGCGCGGGGCGCAGGGGTGGCGCGGTACGGCGAAACACGAGGTGGGGCCGGGTCGGCGGTGCGCCGGGGTGGTGGGGCGGGCACGATCCGGTCAGATGCCAGAACGATGATGCGACGATCTGTTCGAGGGCGAATGGGGTGGCGGGGCCCGGGGGCGGGCCGGGCGGAGGAGCCCGGGGCGGGCCCGGGCCCGGCGCGGCGCGGCGCGGTGCGGTGCGGTGCGGTGCGGCGCGGTGCGGCCCAGGAGCGGGGACCGCGCCCGGCCCGGATCAGTACGACTTGGGCAGACCGAGGGTGTGCTGCGCGACGTAGTTGAGCACCATCTCGCGGCTGACCGGCGCGACCCGGCCCACCCGGGTGGCGGCCAGCAGCGCGCCCAGCCCGTACTCCTGGGTGAGGCCGTTGCCGCCGAGCGTCTGCACCGCCTGGTCGACGGTCCGGGCGGCCGCCTCCCCGGCGGCGTACTTGGCCATGTTCGCGGCCTCGCCCGCGGCGGCGTCCTCGCCCGCGTCGTAGAGCAGCGCGGCCTTCTGGGTCATCAGCCGGGCCAGTTCGATCTCCACCGCGCACTGGGCCAGCGGGTGCGCGAGACCCTGGTGGGCGCCGATCGGGGTGGACCAGACGACCCGGGTGCGCGCGTACTCGACGGCCCTGCCGAGCGCCTGCCGGGCCAGCCCGAGCGAGAAGGCCGCCGTCATGATCCGCTCGGGGTTGAGACCGGCGAACAGTTGCAGCAGTCCGGCGTTCTCGTCGCCGACCAGTGCTTCGGCGGGCAGCCGCACGTCGTCCAGGAAGACCTGGAACTGCTTTTCGGGAGCGACCAGTTCCATCGGGATGGGCCGGTACTCGAAACCGGGCGTGTCGCGCGGCACGACGAACAGGGCGGGCTTCAGCTTCCCGGTCCGGGCGTCTTCGGTGCGGGCGACGAACAGCACGGCGTCGCAGTGGTCGATGCCCGAGACGAAAACCTTCCGGCCGGTCAGCAGCCAGTCCTCGCCGTCGCGGCGGGCGACGGTGGAGATCCGGTGGGAGTTGGAGCCGGCGTCCGGCTCGGTGATGCCGAAGGCCATCCGGCGGCTGCCGTCGGCCAGACCGGGCAGCCAGTTCCGCTTCTGCTCCTCGGTGCCGTAGCGGGCGATCACGGTGCCGCAGATCGCCGGGGAGACGATCAGCAGGAGCAGTGGGCAGCCCGCGGTGCCGAGCTCCTCCAGGACGATCGCGAGGTCCGTGATCCCCCCGCCGCCCCCGCCGTACTCGGCGGGGAGGTTGACGCCGAGGTAGCCGGCCTTCCCGGCCTCGGCCCAGAGCTCGTCGGCGGGCCGACCGGCGCGGGCCCGGCCGAGGTAGTAGGCGGAGCCGTAGCGGTTGCCGAGGTCGGCGACGGCGCGGCGCAGGGCGACGCGTTCGGGGGTCTCGATCAGCTGGCTGCCGGGGGCGGTGGTGCGCGGTGCGGACATGGCTGGTCCTTCCGGGCGGTTCTTCGGCGGGGGTGCGGGGCGGGCTTCCGCGGTGCGTGGCGGTACGGGGGTCGGCGACGCGGTGCTCCCGGACGCCGGGTGCTCCGGGAGGTGCGGTCCAGGGTGCGGGGGTTCCAGGACGCGGCGGGGTTTCAGGACGTACGGTGCTGCAGGACGTGCGGGCTTCAGGACGCGGGGTGCACGACGGCGAGCAGGGTGCCGAGTTCGACCTGCTGTCCGGGAGCGGCCCGGAGTTCGGCGAGGACGCCGTCGGCCGGGGCGGTGACCTTGTGCTCCATCTTCATCGCCTCCAGCCAGAGCAACGGCTGTCCGGCGGTCACGGTGTCACCGACCCCGGCCGCGACGCGGACGACGGTGCCCGGCATCGGGGCCAGCAGGGCGCCGGGGTCGGTCCGGCCGACGGGGTCCGGGAAGCGGGGGAGCGCCGTGAGCACGGTGCTGCCGAACGGCGTGTCGACGTACACCCGGTCGCCGTGGCGGGCGACCTCGTAGGTGCGCAGGACCTCCCCCTCACTCAGTACCACCCGCTCGGCGGAGGCCTCGGCCAGGGCCACCCCGGGGTGCCCCTCGGCCCGCAGCCCGTCCCGGGTGAGCCGATAGCGGACCACCGACTCCGCGCCGTCCTCGGTGCGGTAGCGCCTGACCTGGGGCTGGGACGGCAGATTGCGCCAGCCCGACGGCAGTGCGCCGGTCCGTGCCGCGGACCGGGCGGCCGCCTCGGCGAGGGCGGCGGCCAGCGCCGCGCGTCCGCTGCCCTTGGCGTCCGGCGCGAGCAGCCCGGCCGCGTGCTCGGCCAGGAAGCCGGTGTGCACCCGCCCGGCGAGGAAGGCCGGGTGGCGCAGCGCGTGGACCAGCAACTCCCGGTTGGTGGACGGTCCGTGGACCCTGGCCCGGGCCAGCGCGTCCGCCAGTCTGCGGGCGGCGGCCGTGCGGGTCGGCGCCCAGGCGATCACCTTGGCGAGCATCGCGTCGTAGTGCGGGGTGATCTCGCCCCCTGGCGCGAACCCGGGGTCGAGCCGCAGTCCGGACTCGCCCGTCGATCTGAACTCCTCGTGATCACAAGCGAGTTCGAGACGGTGCAGGGTCCCGGTGGCGGGCTGCCAGTCCTTGGCCGGGTCCTCCGCGTAGAGCCGGGCCTCGACGGCGTGCCCGGTGGTCGGCGGCGCGTCCGGGCCGGGGAGCTTCTCCCCTTCCGCCACGGCGAGTTGGAGTGCGACCAGGTCCAGTCCGGTGACGGCCTCGGTGACCGGGTGCTCGACCTGGAGGCGGGTGTTCATCTCCAGGAACCAGAACCGGCCGTCCTCGGCGAGCAGGAACTCGGCGGTGCCGGCGCCGGTGTAGCCGATCGCCCTGGCCGCGCTCACCGCCGCGGCGTGCAGGGCCGTACGGACGTCGTCCGGGAGGCCGGGGGCCGGGGCCTCCTCGATCACCTTCTGGTGGCGCCGCTGCAGTGAGCAGTCCCGGTCGCCGACCGCCCAGACCGTGCCGTGCGCGTCCGCCAGCAGCTGGACCTCGACGTGCCGACCGGTCGGCAGGTAGCGCTCGCAGAACACCTCGTCCGAGCCGAAGGCCTTGGCCGCCTCCGCCCGGGCGGCGTCGAGTTCGGCCGGCAGGTCGGCGAGGTCCCGGACGATCCGCATGCCGCGTCCGCCCCCGCCGGCGGCCGCCTTGACCAGCAGCGGCAGGTCGGCCTCGGTGGGGGCGTCGAGCGCGTCCAGCACGGGCACGCCGGCCTCGGCCATCAGGTGCTTGGCGGCGGTCTTGGACCCCATCGCGGCGATCGCGGACGGCGTCGGCCCGACCCAGCACAGGCCGGCGTCCAGTACGGCCTGCGCGAACCCGGGGCTCTCGGAGAGGAATCCGTACCCGGGATGGACGGCGTCGGCACCGGCGTCCAGCGCGGCGCGGACGATCAGATCGGCCCGCAGGTAGGTGTCGGCGGGCGCGGCGCCGGGCAGCCGGACGGCGCTGTCGGCCTCCCGGACGTGAGGCGCGGCCGCGTCCGGGTCGGCGTACACGGCGGTGGTGGCGATGCCGAGTTCGCGGCAGGTGCGGAAGATCCGGCGGGCGATCTCGCCGCGGTTGGCGACCAGCACGTTGGTGATCGGGAGGTTGGTGGTCGGGGGGTTGGCGATCGGGGGGTTGGCGATCGGGGGGTTGGCGGTGCCGCGCCGGTGGTCGGTGCCGCTCAGGTGGTCGGTGCCGCTCAGGTCGTCGGTGGTCATCGCGGGAAGCTCCCTCACATCCGGAAGACGCCGTAGCCGGGTGCGCCCTCGACCGGCGCGTTGTGGATCGCCGAGAGGCAGAGCCCGAGCACGGTGCGGGTGTCGCGCGGGTCGATCACCCCGTCGTCGTAGAGCCGGCCGGACAGGAACACCGGCAGCGACTCGGCCTCGATCTGCTGCTCCACCATGGCCCGGATCGCGGCGTCCGCGTCCTCGTCGTACGGCTGCCCCCTCGCCGCGGCCGACTGCCGGGCGACGATCGACAGCACCCCGGCCAGCTGCTGCGGCCCCATCACCGCCGATTTGGCGCTCGGCCAGGCGAACAGGAACCGCGGTTCGTAGGCGCGCCCGCACATGCCGTAGTGCCCCGCCCCGTACGAGGCGCCCATCAGCACGGACAGGTGCGGCACCCGCGAGTTGGCGACGGCGTTGATCATCATCGCGCCGTGCTTGATGATGCCGCCCTGCTCGTAGTCCTTGCCCACCATGTAGCCGGTGGTGTTGTGCAGGAACAGCAGCGGAACGGCCCGCTGGTTCGCCAACTGGATGAACTGGGCGGCCTTCTGCGACTCCTGGCTGAACAGCACGCCCTGGGTGTTGGCCAGGATGCCGACCGGGTAGCCGTGCAGACGGGCCCAGCCGGTGGCGAGGCTGGCGCCGTAGCGCGGTTTGAACTCGTCGAAGTCCGAGCCGTCGACGATCCGGGCGATCACCTCGCGCGGGTCGAACGGGACCTTGAGATCGCCGGGCACGATGCCGAGCAGTTCCTCCTCCGCGTACTTCGGCGGCTCGGCGAACCGGTCCGGATCGGGACCCGGCTTGCGGTGGTTGAGCCGGGCGACGATCCGGCGGGCCAGCCGCAGCGCGTCCGGCTCGTCCAGCGCGAAGTGGTCGGCCAGGCCGGAGACCCGGGCGTGCATCTCGGCGCCGCCGAGCGACTCGTCGTCGGACTCCTCGCCGGTGGCCATCTTCACCAGCGGCGGTCCGCCGAGGAATACCTTGGCCCGTTCCTTGACCATCACGGTGTGGTCGGACATGCCGGGCACGTAGGCGCCGCCGGCCGTGGAGTTGCCGAAGACCACGGCGACGGTGGGGATCCCGGCGGCGGAGAGCCGGGTGAGGTCGCGGAACAGCGCGCCGCCGGGGATGAAGATCTCCTTCTGACTGGGCAGGTCGGCGCCGCCGGACTCGACCAGGTTCACCAGCGGGAGCCGGTTGGTGAGGGCGATCTCATTGGCCCGCAGTGCCTTGCGCAGGGTCCACGGGTTGGAGGCGCCGCCGCGCACGGTCGGGTCGTTGGCGGTGATCACGCACTCGACGCCCTCCACCACGCCGATGCCGGTGACCAGCGCGGCGCCCACCGGGTAGTCGCTGCCCCAGGCGGCGAGCGGGGAGAGTTCCAGGAACGGCGAGTCCTCGTCGACCAGCAGCTCGATCCGCTCACGGGCGAGCAACTTGCCGCGCCCGCGGTGGCGTTCGACGTACTTGGGTCCGCCGCCGGCCAGGGCCTCGGCGTGCTCGCCGTCCAGGTCGGCGAGTTTGGCGAGCATCGCCTCCCGGGACGCGCCGTACTCGGCGCCGCCCGGGTCGAGGTGGGTGGGCAGGACGGTCACAGCAGGGCCTCCGGGATGTCGAGTCGGCGCGAACGCAGCCACTCCCCCAGCGCCTTCGCCTGCGGGTCGAAGCGGTGCTGGGCGGCGACGCCCTCGCCGAGCAGGCCGGTGATGGTGAAGTTGAGCGCGCGGAGGTTCGGCAGGAGGTGCCGGGTGATCGGCAACTCCGCCGTTTCCGGCAGGAGTTCGCGGAGCAGCTCGGTGGTAAGGGTGCGGGAGAGCCACTGCCAGCCGGGCTCGTCCCGGGCCCAGACGCCGAGATTGGCGTCGCCGCCCTTGTCGCCGCTGCGGGCGCCGGCCACCAGGCCGAGCGGAGCCCGGCGGGTGGGCCCGGGGTCCGCTCCGCCGGACACCGACGCCTCCGCCTCCGGGTCCTCCCGGGCGGTGGCGGTTGCACTGGCGGTGGCGGTGGCACTTGCACTGGTCGTGGCAGTGGCAGTGACCGGCGCGGGCGGGACGGCCACCCGGCGCCCGTCCGGCAGGACGGCGGTGTGCTCGACCTCCCCCGCCCCGATGTGCGCGGCCTCGAACACCCCGTACGGCGCGCCCGGCCCCGGCGGGGCGGTGAGATGGAAGCCCGGGTACCCGGCCAGCCCCATCTCGACTGCCACCCGGCCGAGTTCGCGTCCGACCCGGGCCGGGTCGGCGTCCCTGGCGGTGAGCCGCAGCAGCGCGGAGGCGGCCTCCTCGGTGTCGGCGTCGGCGTGGTCGGTGCGGGCCAGTGTCCACCGCAGTCCGGCCGGCCGCCGGTCGGCCGCCAGCCCGTCCTCGAACTGCCGCCGCACCAGGGCGGCCTTGGCCTCGATGTCGAGCCCGGTGAGGACGAACACCACCTCGTTGCGGTGGCCGCCGAGCCGGTTGAGCCCGGCCTTGAGCGTGGGCGGGGGCGCCTCGCCGCGCACTCCGGAGATCCGCACCCGGTCCGGCCCGTCCGCGGTGAGCCGGACGGTGTCCAGGCGCGCGGTGACGTCCGGGCCGAGGTAGCGCGGACCGTCGGTCTCGTAGAGGAGTTGGGCGGTCACGGTGCCGACGGTGACCGCGCCGCCGGTGCCCGGGGGCTTGGTGATGACGCTGGACCCGTCCGGGTGCAGCTCGGCGAGCGGGAATCCGGGCCGGGTCACATCGTGCTCGCGGAAGAACGCGTAGTTGCCGCCGGTGGCCTGCGCGCCGCACTCCAGCACGTGCCCCGCCACCACGGCACCCGCGAGCGCATCCAAGTCCCCGGCCCCCCAACCGAAGTGGGCGACGGCCGGGCCGACCACCAGCGCCGCGTCGGTGACCCGCCCGGTCACCACCACATCGGCGCCGCCGCGCAGGCACTCGGCGATCCCGAACGCCCCCAGATAGGCATTGGCCGCCAACAGCCCCTCGGGGAGACCGAGTTCCTTGCCGCGCGGCAGCAGATCGTCACCCTCGACATGGCCGACGGCCGGATCCAGCCCCAGGCTCTTCGCCAACTCCCTCACGGCGTCCGCCAGTCGCGCGGGATTCAGCCCACCCGCGTTGACCACGATCCGCACCCCGCGCTCCAGCGCGAGTCCGAGGCACTCCTCCAGCTGCCGCAG
Organism: Streptomyces sp. TLI_053; assembly: GCF_900105395.1. Taxonomy (NCBI): domain Bacteria; kingdom Bacillati; phylum Actinomycetota; class Actinomycetes; order Kitasatosporales; family Streptomycetaceae; genus Streptomyces; species Streptomyces sp. TLI_053. The sequence continues at coordinate 8,267,528 of NZ_LT629775.1, read as the reverse complement.
AAAGGTCTTCGCATAGCCGAGCGAGGGATCCCGCAACCGGTCCCGCGCCAGGATCAGCATCGTCAGCTCGGCCAGGTAGTCCCCGGTGAGCACGTCCAGCGGCCCACCGGTGAGCATCTCCCGCATCGCCGAGAACCGGTCCCCGTAGAACCCCGAAGCGTTCCCGACCCGCAGCACCGCCCGGTCACCCACCCGGGCCTCCGACCCCACGCGCACGCCTACCCCCAGAGGTGGCCCAACGATCGCCGTCGGTGAGCACACTGACACCCACCGGGAGAAAAAGCAATCACGCCTGCTTGTTTTTCTCCCGGCCCCCGGGCGATCAAGGCGCTCGCGTTGTGACTGGCAGGGATAGTTGGCCATTGGCGGAGATAGTTGGCCAGGGGGCGATCAAGTAACTGTGAGTTACGAACAGGTTCGGAGATCCACCACCGGCCCGCACGCGGGGGCGGTGTCGTATGCCCATGGGTACGGAGACTGCACCCCGAGTCCGTTCTGACGAGTGCAACTTGGTCCATCTGATCGCGCCGTACGGCGGTGACAGCGCCTGTTGACCTTCCACTCTCTGCGACAATGCATCCTAACTCGCGAGCCGAACATGGCTTCACGGCTAATTATTTGAGGAGTCGGAAGCTCGGTTGAACAGCCCATGCCCGCAGAAACTCTGCCGTGCCGAAAACAGTCGGCCACGGGCTGCCCGTCATAGCGAGCACACCCGGAAGACCCGCCACCACGTCAACCTGGTCATCCAGTAGCTCAGCATTAGCGACGCCGCCAACCACGTCCATGATGGCGGCCGTCAACAGGGCCGTGGTGATGTGATCGATCGGCCTATTGCATCCGGCGATGACGTCCACTGCGTGTGTCGGGCTGAAGCCAATGAGCGGTTCCAGGTTGGGGCCATCCGCGTGCTCGGCCTCGAAAATCTCCTCGTCCCCGATTCCGGGCCCCATGATGTGAACCAGAAATGGCCGGCGCCCGTCGACCTTGCCCAGGTCCGCGACGCCGATCCGATCGGCGACTACGTTGAGGTCGTAGCCACCAGGACGCTTCTCCACGAACCAGGCCGACGAGCCCACCAAGACATCCCGGAGCCGCTCGACTGTCGCGGCAGGAACCGCCTCGGCCAACTCAATCACCAATACTGGACCACTCACAGCGGGAGCCTACTGAACTTGAACTCCTGACATCGTCGGGGCACTGACTCCTGTGCCCAGGTAAGTGCAAGGTCGCGCGCTCAGATGGTGTCCTCTCCTGGGGTCATGTCGTACTCGTCCACGTCGAGCTCGGCGTCGACTGCGGCGAGGAAGTCCAGGACATCGCGCTCCAGATGCCAGCCGAAGAGGTTGGGCGTGTCGGGAGCGTCCGGGTGGCTGGGCGATTCGTCGTGGTCGGTGTCGTTGAAGTAGCGCACGACCTGCAGGACTGCCCCGCCGCCGCCATTCGCCAGCTGGCCCACGAGCTCGGCTACGCGGGCCGTGTGGGGCCGGAGCCTGCAGAGGAGCCGGGCGATCTGTTCGTCGACGCTCAGGCCGGGCTCCCGGCAGACGACCTTCCAGCGGTGGCTGGCGGGAATCGCCTTCGGCTCGGTGAAGCGGCTGCCGCGGACGGACACTTCGTCAGGGGTGATGCCCAGTTGCGAGGTCATCTCGTCGGCGGAGACGTGTTGGCTGAACAATGCGAAGTACGCGTACTGGCGGAGAGGCATCCGGGGATGATAGCGGTGCTAGGAGCGCGCGCCGAGCGGGATTTATGCAGATGGTCCCAGGGTCGGCGGAGACGCGAGTTCGGCGTCACCTGAGCAGTCCCCTTCGCCGCAGCTGCAGCCACGTGGGACCATCCGGTCATGCGTCTGATCGCCGATGGGACCACAGCCGCCTCACGCTTGGTGCTCGTGAACGAACTCGAAACCGATGACGGATACGCCTTCGAGCTGGACAGCCCACTGTTCTTGGCAGTTGGCGATCGGGTCGGCTTCGAGGCCGGCAACCTCGTCGTCGCTCGCGCGAGCGGTGAACGGATCCGGCGCGCTGGCTTCTGGTCCACGCGCTGCCGGATCGGCAATTGCCGCCCCGCCACTACCTCTTGAGCTCGATGTCAGGCTCACGAAGGTGGCCGCAGCCACCGACGCGCTGCGGCAAGATTCACCTCGGCGTCATCGCTCCATGAGCAGACCTCCAGCCACGACAGGTAGCCTCCCTGCGCGAAGACCAGGACTTCGCCAGGGCACTCGCCGGATTCAGTGAAGAGCTGTGCATCAGCCGCTACCACGGTGCCGGGGCCGGTCGGTGCGGGCTCCACCTCGCTGGTGTCGAGCTCGAAATAGGCGGTACCGCACCCGCATGTGCAACGGGATTTCACGCTGAGTCGTGGAACCTGCTGTCGGAGCGCAACGTGAACTGGTTGGTCCGTACTCAGGACGCGCTCAAGCACATCGGCTACGTCATCGGGCAGGCTCTCGGTCATTCCGCCACCGTAGCTGACCAGCGCATTCTGGCTCCGGCCAGTCCCGGCTCGTTGAGCGTGGGGCAGCCTGGGCGCGAACGTCCAGCGCCAGGTCGGTGCCCGCGAGGCGGCCACCGGTGACCTCCGGTCGGCGCTACAGCGCCTTCAACTTTCGCAGCAGTCATGGCCAGCTGGCCAACCCCAGCCTCCGCTATCTTCCGTGATCGAGTACCCACGGCATTGGCCAGCTATCGCTGCCCAAAGTGGCCAACCATTGTGACTCAGCACGCTACTTGTCGCCAGGAGCGGTGCTCGGCGTGCGGTTCTGTGGTCGGATCAGCATGACAACTGTCGCCGAATCGGCGAGGCATCTGACGCCTGGTGATCGTTCGGCAAGCAAGTTGTCGCCAACTTCGAAGAAGCCTCAGCTCACCGAGGCACCCGGCGCCAGCACCAAACCCGCTGCTGCGAGGAAGTCCTCAAGGCTGATGACACCGCCGTCGGTGCCGTCGTCCCATTCGACGAGGAGCCCCGAGAGGCCCTCGTTCCATGAGGCCGGCGTGTCGGCATCATCCTCAGGCCCAGGGTGCCACTCGACGCATCCCTCACCATGCCGGTATCGGAGGTACAGGTACTGGCCGTCTGCCGTCCAGGCGTCCCACTGCGACGGGTAGGCAGAACACGTCTGCACAACCCGAACCAGCTTCCGACCCTCACCCGTATCCATCCGACGATGGTCGCGCAGCAGCAGATCTCTGGCAATCGACTTCAGGCCGCCACCACAAGCGCCTCAAGCAACAGCCAGAGCGCGCCACCAATGATCGGCCGGACAGCTCCTAACGTGTCACGGCTCCCCTCGCCGGCGAGATCGACGCTGACCCTGGACGACAGAATCCGCGCTGACACGACAGTTAGCCTGCCGAGTCACAACCATCACTGCCAACTCACCCCACCACCCGCACAGAGCACGCGTGTGACTGGCCGACTATCCCTGCCAGTCACACGCGTCTCCACGGGAACACCGGTTGCCCGCCCTCACCCGGCCGGACGAGGGCTCCGGGACCGGACGACGGGCTCGGCCTTCCCCGCCGACGCAGCACGCCGCCCCGGAGCTGCCGTCGCCCCGCGTGCAGCGACCGGGCCGGATCGTGACACATTCCGGCAGGCCGCGCGCATCTCCCTCGGCCTGCGGGTCAGGGCCCCTGACGGCGGGCCGCAGCCGTCAGGGGCCCTCGTCGCCCGGTCAGTCGGAAGGGGTCGTCGGGCACGAGAAGACGGGCGCGTCGGGCTTCGCGCCGGACGCGCTCAGCCTGGCGAAGCCCTTCAGCGCGGGGGAGAACGCCAGGGTGGCCTGGACCGTCGCCCGCAGGGCGGTGGGGCGGTCGAAGCCGGTCGCGTCGTACGGGACGGCGCCGCGCTGATCGGCGGGCGCGCCGCAGCGCAGTTGGCGCGGCTCCAGCCACTTGAGGGCCCGGTAGCCGCCGCTGGAGCCGACGGTGAAGAGGGTGTGGGAGACCCGGCCGGTGGTCACGGCGTTGGGCTCGGTGGCGCCGGGGGACACGAAGCCGCCGTCCGGACGCTGCCGGTTGACCAGCCAGCCCGTCGCGTGCCCCGAGGAGCCGGCGGGGTTGCCGGCGTTGTAGCCCTGGATGCCGAGCGCGGTGGCGTCGGGATCGCCGGTGCAGGTGGCCGGGCTGCCGAAGGAGACGGGATAACCGCCACCGCTCGGCACGCACTGCGCGGCGCCCAGGAAGCTGCGGGCGATCGACGGGACGCCCGCAGCGGTGCGGGAGAGGGCGATCAGGGCGAACGACTGGCTGGCGATGTCGCTGCGGTCGCCCGCCTGCGAGCGGTCGGCGAAGCGGCCGTTCGGGGCCATCAGCGAGCGGAGGCGGGCGACCAGGTCGACGCCGCCGAAGTCCGTCGGATCCAGCCCGCGGACCTGGGCGAGCAGCAGCAGCTTCGCGGTGGGGCCCGCGTACGCCTCGGTGGTCCCGTCGCCCAGGTAGTCGGCGAGGACGTCGGGGCGGGCCAGCCAGGCGGTGGCCCGGGCCGCGGCGTCGTCCGCGACGGCCGCCGCGGCGAAGGCGAGCACGGCCTCGACGGTGAGGTCCTGGTCCGGGCGGACGGTGCCGTCGACGATCCTCTCGAAGTGGTCGCCGTCGACGAGTTGGCGGGCCAGCCAGCCGGCCGCCGCCTCCCTCGGCACGGAGGTCGTGCCCGGGACGGCCGAAGCGGACGAGGCCGGCAGAGCGGGCGAGGCGGGCTGAGCGGGCGAGGCGGGCTGAGCGGGCGCGGCGAGCGCGGGGGCGGTCGGGAGGGACACGACGGCGGCGGCCAGCGCCGGTGTCGCGAGCAGGCGGAAGAGCCGGTGGCGCAGGGGCATGGGGTGCCTTTCCGGGCGCTGGGCACGGGAGTTCCGCCGGGCGGGGCGCGGCCCGGCGAGCCCCGTCGTCGGAGGCTTCGTCCGACGGTCCATCATGTTCGCGCGGCGGAAAGAGGGTCAAGGCTCCTCCGTGTCCGGATGAGGACGGCCGGGAGGGGATCGTCCGCAGACGACCGCCCCGGATCCGACCGAACGGCAGAGCCCGGGGCACCACCCCGTCGGACCACTACCCGGCCAGGCGCGCCAGGGCCAGGGAGTGCGCGCGGTCGAGTGCCTGCGCGGCGTCGCAGGGGACGTCCGGGCGGACGCCGGTGCCCTCCCAGTTGGTACCCGAGACCGGGTTGACCGCACGGGCGATCGGCACGCTGAGTTCCAGGTTCGGGTGCACCGTCCAGCCGTTGCGCGGGTGGGCGCCGCCGCGGGTGGTCTCGCCGACGATCTCGGCGCGTCCGAGCTGCTGGAGGTCGTAGGCGAGCTCCTCGCCCGCGGAGAAGGTGTTCCCGCTGGTCAGGACGTAGAGCGGCTTCTCGGCACCGAAGCGGGCACCCGGCACGAACGCGGGCGTCCAGGACTGCTCGGCCACCTCGCCCTGGCGCTTGAGCATGGTGTTCAGATGAGTGCGGCCGGCGAGCAGGTGGGCGCAGACGAAGGCCACCGTGCCCGGATCGCCGCCGAGGTTGCGGCGCAGGTCCAGGACGAGCGCACTGGCCGGCGCCACCAGCGTGAGCGCCGCGGTCAGCGGCTGCGCCGCCCAGTCCAGCGGGAACATGTGGGACGAGATCTCCAGCACCGCGACGCCGCCGTCGAGCAGTTCCACACGCGGAACGCCACCCAGGGACGCGTCGAAACTCCGCCGCATCTCGGCGAGCACGGCCTCGCCCTGCCCGGGCGGCACCGGCACGGCGTGGTGCTTCAGGGCGAGGTGCAGGTCGCCGTTGACGGACCGCAGGTCCTCGGTGATCGCGTCGGCCAGCCCCTCGGCGGACCCGGCCGGGTAGGCGTCCTCGGCCTTCCGGCGCCGCAGCAGGTCCGCCAGTTCGCGGGCGACCTCGGGGAAGACGTAGTGCTCGCGGATCAGGTCGGCGACCGACTCGACGACGGCGGCGGTGTCCAGCGCGGGTGCTGATGTGGTGGAAGTCATGGGAGGGAGTGAATCAGCGGCTTGCCAAAGCGTCAAACATACTTAACGCTTGATCGGGTGAGCTCTCCATCGGACGACAGCGTGCAGCGGATCAGCACGCCTCGGCAGCACACCGCACTCGCCCACCCCACGCGTCAGCGTCTGCTGTTCGCGCTGAGCGGCGGACCGTCGACGATCAGCCGGCTGGCCGCGCAGCTGGGAGTGAACAAGGGCAGCGTCTCCCACCACCTCGGGGTGCTGGGCGAGGCGGGGCTGATCCAGGAGGCGGGAACGCGAACGGTGCGCGGCGGCACCGAGAAGTACTACCGGCGGTCCGCGGAGCGGCTCGTCGCCGCCGAGCCCCGGGCCGAGGGCACGGCCGCGCTGTTCGGCGCCGTCGCCCAGGAGCTGGAACGCTCCCCCGTCGGACATCTTCTGACGTTGCGTCATATTCGGCTCAGTCCGGCCAGGGCGGCCCGGCTCGCCAAGGCGCTGGCCGAAATCGTCGACGGGGCGGAGGAGGAACCGGAGGGCGGGCCGGTGCACGGAGTGCTGGTGACGCTGTACCAGCAGGCCGGGCCCCAGGGGCCGGCCGGGACGTAGCGGCCAGGCCGGGACGTAACGGCCGGGCCGGGGCGGCCGGGGCACGAGGCAGCGGCCGGGAGGGGCTCACTTGGCGGAGATGCTCCACTCGCCACCGCCCGCGGCACCCGCGGCAGTGAGGGCGGCCCAGGCGCTGCCGTCGAGCCCGAGTGCGTCGAGGAGGTAGCCGGAGATCGCGTCGGCGACCAGGGCGACGCGGACCGGGTCCTCGTCGGTGGTCTCGGCGACCGCCTCGCCGGCGATGCCGCCCAGGGTGTGCTCGCCCTCGGCGACGGCGAGCAGGCTCTTCGGGGACGGGCCGAGGTGGTAGGCGTCGGTGAACCAGTCCGGCCCCCGGGTGGAGAGTCGCGACCGGTCCTTGCCGCCCGCGACCACCAGGGTGGGGAGGGCCATGGTGGAGTAGTCCGGCCTCATGAACGGAAGGTGCTCGACGGCGAACGGCGTGAGCGTGTCGCCGGTTCCGGTCGCGGCGATCAGCGCTCCGGCCGCGACGGCGGGATGGGAGAAGTCCTCGCCGGGGACGCCGTCGGCGTCGAGCACCCGCGCACCGAGGACGGCGCCGGCCGTCTGGGCGCCCCAGGAGTGGCCGACGACCGCGATACGCCCACGGTCGACCCGGTCCTCCAGGCCGCCCGCCCGGCGGAGCACGTGGTCGAGCCGGTCGAGGACGGCGTGGAGGTCGGCGATCCGCACCCGCCAGACGGTGCCGAAGCGCGGGTCATCCCAGCCGATGCCGTTGCGGCGGGAGTCCAGGTGGGTGGGCTGCACGACGACGAACCCGGCCGCCGCCCAGCGGTCGACGAGGGGCTCGTACCCGTCGAGGGACCAGGCGTTGCCGTGCGAGAACACGATGACGGGAAGGTCCCGGCCCGACAGCGGGGCGGTGACCTTGACCCGCAGTTCGATGCCACGGCCGGGCGCGGGCACGACGATGGGCTTGACCGCGACGATCCGCCGGTCCAGGGGCTCTACGGGCATGGGGGACCTGCGCTTTCTCCGGGAGGGGGCTCTGCCATAATTTGGCGGAGCAGCGTTCCGCCAATCTAGCGGAACATCGTTCCGCGAGTAAAGGAGAAGCCGGTGCCGGAACCGGTCGGAGTACGTCAAGCACAGGCCCGGCGCACCCGCAGCGGCGTGCTGGCGGCGGCCGCCGAGGTCTTCGTGGAACAGGGGGTCCAGGCCCCGGTCCGGGACATCGCCGAACGCGCCGGCGTCGGCGTCGGCACGCTCTACCGGAACTTCCCGACCCGGGCCGACCTCGTCACCGCCGTCTACCGGCACCAGATCGACACCTGCGCCGCGCTCGCGCCCCGGCTGCTGGAGGAATCGGACTCCCCGTTCACCGCGCTGACCCGCTGGGCGGACGCGTTCGTGGAGTTCCTGGTGACCAAGCACGGCCTCGGCGCCGCACTGGGCTCCGGCGATCCCGGGCTGGAGAACCTCCACACCCTGATGCTCGACACCCTGGTCCCCGCCTGCGCGACGCTCCTGGACGCCTGCGCGGCCGCCGGCGAACTCGAACCCGGCATCACCGCCTACACGTTGATGCGCGCCATCGGGAACCTCTCCATCACCGGCCCCGACTACGGCCGGGCCGAGGCGACGCGCATGGTCGCCGCCCTCCTCGCGGGGTGCCGCAGCACGGCGTAGCCACGGGGCGGGGAAGGCGCTCGCAGGCACGGCGGGAGCCCGGGCCCCGGGGCCCGGGTGCGGCGAGCGGGCCTGCGACCGGGGAGGATGGGGGGCGGCGAGCGAGCCGGTCGCGACGACGAAGGAGAGGACCGCATGGCAGCAGTCGGGATGCACCATCCCAAGGAGGACGCGGAATTCGACTTCGTGCTCGCGCACGTCGACGGTCCGGTGCTCCTGTACTTCTGGGGCGTGTGGGCCGCCGCCTGCAAGAGCCTGGAACCGGTGGTCAAGGACGTGGCCCGCGCGTACGCGGGCCGGGTCGCCGTCGTCCGCACCGACATCGTGCGCTGCCCGGCGGCCACCGAGCGGTACGAGGTGCTGGGCGCGCCCACCTTCGTGCTCGTCCTGGACGGCGAAGCGGTGGCCACCACGACGGAGGCGACCGACGGGGCGGGCGTCCGGGCCTTCCTGGACGCCCACCTCCGACCCGTCGGGGACGGCTGACGGACGCGGCCCGGACGGAGTCCCCGGGCCGCGGGCGAGGACCGTCCGGGCCCGGCGTCCGGCACGGAAGGGCCGACCGCGGCGGCCTTCGCGCCTAGGATCGGGCGCATGATCGTATGGCTGAACGGCACCCACGGTGCGGGCAAGACGACGACGGCCGCGCTGGTGCAGCCACTGATTCCGGACTCCCGGGTGTTCGACGCCGAGAAGGTCGGCGAGACGCTCATGGACATCACGCCGGGACTGCCCGGCACCGACAACTTCCAGCACTGGCCACCGTGGCGACCGCTCGTGGTGGAGACGGCGCGGCGGGTGCTCGACTACACCGGCGGCACCCTGGTGATGCCGATGACCGTCCTGGTCGAGCGGTACTGGCGCGAGATCGCGGCGGGCCTGGCCCACCACGGCATCCCCGTGCGGCACTTCGTCCTGCACGCCGACCAGGAGACCCTGCACGGGCGGATCCTCGGGGACACCGTGCTCGGCCCCTCGCCGTTCCGCCTCAGGTATCTGGAGCCCTACGCCGAGGCGGCCCGCACCTGGCTGCACGCGGAGGCCGAGGTCGTCGACACCACGCACCTCACGCCCGCCCAGGCCGCCGGGCGGATCGCGGCCGCCGTCACGAGCTGAGCCGGGCGGCGGTGTCGGCGGCGGCCTCGGAGGCGGCCTCGGCGGAGGCCTCGGAGGCGGCCTCGCCGGGCACGTCGGGGACCGGGGGCGCGGGGCGGGTGCGCTCGGCCCAGCCCACCAGCGGCGTGGCGGCGGCGCCGAGAGCGGCGAAGAAGAGGCCGAGAAGCAGCCAGCCCGTGTGGCCGAGGCCGAGGACGGCGCCGGTCAGGACCAGCGGGGCGAGGGCCTGGCCCGCGTTGAAGCCGATGCCGAGGAGACCCTGGTACTGGCCGTGGGCGTGGTCGGGCGCGAGGCCGAAGCCGAGGGCGTAGCCGGCCGAGGACTCCCACACCTCGCCGAGGCTGTGGAGGGCTACCGCGAGCACGGCGAGCACCGGCGCCACCCAGGCGGGGACGTCGGCCGTCAGTGCCATCAGGGGGCAGCTGAGGAGGAACATCAGCCCGGCGAGGCGGAAGGCGCGCCCGCCCTGACGGGGGGTCTCCACCTTGGCCCCGAGCCTGCTCTGGAGCAGCACGCAGATGCCGCTGTTGATCGCGTAGATCGCCGCCACGGTCCAGCGCGGTGCGTCGGTGTGGGCGCTGATCCAGATCGGCAGGAGCAGCGAAACGGTCTGGTACTGCAGGCCCATGGCGCTGTAGAGGGCGACGAAGGACACGTACGGCCGGTCCGCCAGGACCGACCACTGGCGGTGCTGCTCGGGCCGGGGCAGCGGCGGGTAGGCGGGGACGCCCAGCAGGACGACCAGTGCGGCGCCGGCGAAGCTGGCGGCGTTGGCGAGGATCAGCGCGGTGTAGGCGGCGCGGGTGTCGATCTGGAGGGCGACGGCCGCGCCCAGGGTGCCCGTGACCACGCCGAGGTTGACGTAGGTCCGCAGCCTGGCCCGGAACGCGGCGGGCCGCTCGCCGCCGACCCTGGCGATGAGCGCGCCGCCCGCGGCGCCGCCCGCCGTGGCGGCCAGCCGGTCCACCGTGGCCAGCAGGACGAACACGGGCCAGCTGTCGATCAGGACGAACGCCGCCATCGAGGCGGCCTGGACCAGGAAGGCGATCAGCCAGATCACCCGCGGCCCGTACCGGTCGGCCAGGTTCCCCGCCGGTATGCCGGCCGCCAGGCCGCAGAGGCCGGCGATCGTCAGGCCCGCACCGACCTGGGTGGCGGGCAGGTGCGCCACGAGCGTGAAGTAGAGGACGGACGCGGCGTTGAAGAGGCCGTTCCCCACCCGGTTGACGAAACTGGCGACGATCAGGGCCCGCTGCGGACCGGCCTCCGACTCCTCGGACACCTTCCGGTCGGCCCCCCGCTTCATCATGATCATGCCGAGGAGGCTAACAGGGGACCTCGGGGCACCCTCCGGCGCACCGGCCGTTCGCACACCTCGCGGTCCGTGGGCCTCTCCGGGACGGCCGCCATGGCCGCCATGGCCGTCAGGGGCGTCAAGGGCGTCAGGGCCGTCAGGCCGGGACGAGGGCGTCCCACTGCTCGCGGGTCGGGCCGTCGTGCGTCGGCTCGAAGTCCGGACGGGCGGCCAGCCAGGCGGTGACGCTGCGGGCGACCTCCTCGGTCGTGTAGGCCTCGCCGGGCGTCCGGAGCAGGTGCCGCACCTGGGCGCGGGCGCGCATGACGACGGGATCGTCGAAGGCGCACGCGGCGAGCGCGGCGGCCCGCCGGTCCGTGGACTCCGCGCCCTCGGCGAGGCGCTGCCCGGCCACCCGGTCGGCCGCCACCTGCGCGTCGAACCACGGACGCAGCGTCCGCACCGACCAGTCGTGGTAACCGCCCGGGTCGGCGGCCGTCTCCTCGACGTGGCCCGCGAGGTACTGGGCGGCGCGCAGGCCGAGGGCGGCGCCGTGGCCGAGGGTCGGGTTGGTGTGGACGAGGCTGTCCCCCGCGTTGACCAGGCCGGTGACGACGGGGCCCTCGTCGTCGACGAGGGAGGTCCAGCGATTGTCCAGCCCGGCCATCGCCAGGACGTCCGACAGCGGTTCGGCGGCCAGGTCGAGCCAGGCGGCGGTGGCGGGGAAGCTGCGGGCGACGGCCTCGAACACGGCCGGGTCGGTGAGCGCGCCCCGGGTCGGGTCGGCGGTGGAGACCACCACGTTCACCGCGAAGGTGTCGTTGTCGGAGGGGAAGACCCCGGCGAGCGCGAACGGCGCGGACGAGCCGTTCCGCAGCCGTCCCGGGTCGCGGGGGCCGTCCTCCCGCACGCGGTACCAGCGGCAGAGGTAGGCGATCCGGGCGCGGTGGCTCTCGACGACGGGCGGACGGCACCCGGCCGCGACGAGCAGTGCGGGGACGGCGGAGCGACGGCCGGCCGCGTCGACGACGAGGTCCGCCGGGTGGATGTCCGCGCCGACCGCGACGCCGGTGACCCGGGCGGGGCGGCCCGGCGCGAAGGTGAGGCCGTCGACCCGGCGGCCGCGCCGCACGTCGACGGTGGGCTCCCGCCGCACGGCCGAGGCCAGGGCGGCCTCCAGCACGATCCGGCGGGTGCGGAGGGTCACCAGTTCCTCGTCGCCGTCCCGGTGCGGCGGGTGCTCGTCGAACCAGTCGAACTCGTGGTACTCCCGGGCGCCGCGCGCCAGCAGGTCCGCGTAGACGTCGGGCGCCTCGGCGCGCAGCACCGTGCGCACCGGTGCGAGCAGGGAGTGCGGCTGGACGGCCTGCGGAACGCGGGGGCGGTCCCAGTGGAAGAAGTCCCGGTGCAGGTCCTCGCCGGCTTCGCGGGTGTCCTGCTCGAACAGCGTGACCGCGTGCCCCCGCCGTCCGAGCATGAGCGCGACCCCCAGGCCGCCGATACCGCCACCGATCACCGCAACCCGCGCCACTGGCTCCCCTTCGCGTCGTGTTGCGGGTGGAGCCTACCGCTCGATGATCTTGGGGCGACGGCCGGGGGCGGGCGACGGGCGGGGCGGGTGATACGGGAGGGTGATGCGGGACGGGCACGGCGACGCGGGCGCGATGCGCGACGGCCGGGGCGGGACGCGACAAGCGGGACACGCGACGGGCGGGACACGTGACGGGCGGGGCGCGGTGGGGGCAGGATGAGGCGCATGTGCGGTCGATTCGTCTCCACCACCACTCCGCCCGATCTGGCGGAACTGCTGCGCGCCTCGCTCTGGCCCGCGACGGAGGCGCTCGCGCCGTCGTGGAACGTCGCGCCGACCGACGAGGTGGCGAGCGTGCTGGAACGGGTCGACCGGGAGACCGGGGAGATCACGCGCCAGGTGCGCTCGCTGCGCTGGGGACTGGTGCCGTCGTGGTCGAAGGACCCGGGCTCCGGCGCGCGGATGATCAACGCGAGAGTGGAGACCGCCGCCGAGAAACCGGCGTTCCGCAAGGCCTTCAAGGAGCGGCGCTGCGTGGTGCCCGCCGACGGGTACTTCGAGTGGCGGCCGGTGCCGGCGGCGGACGGGCGCAAGGGGTACAAGCAGCCCTACTACCTCCACCGGCCGGACGGCGGCCTGCTGCTGATGGCCGGGCTGTACGAGTTCTGGCGCGACCGCACGGCCCCCGAGGACGCGGACGCGTGGCTGGTGACCTGCACCGTGCTGACCACCGAGGCGACCGACGCGGCCGGCCGGGTCCACGACCGGATGCCGGTCACCCTCACCGCCGACACCCTGGACGCCTGGCTCGACCCGGGCGTCACCGACCCCGCCGAGGTCCGCGGCCTGCTGCACGCACCGACGGGCGACCTGCTGGTGCGACCGGTCGCGACCGCGGTGAACAGCGTCCGCAACGACGGACCGCAGCTGCTGGACGCGGTGCCGGACCCGCTGCCGGACGTCACCGGCGGCCACTACGCCTGACCCGGCGGCGGGGCGGGCCGGCGCCGGCCGGAGGTTCTAACGTCCATCCGCGTTGTTCTTAGAATGGCCGGATGGAGGACATCGACGCGATCGCGGTGCTGCAGGACCCAGTGCGGCGCCGACTGTACGAGTACGTGGTGGCGCAGGGCCGGGAGGTCGGCCGCAACGAGGCGGCCGAGGGCACGGGGGTGGCCCGCACGCTCGCGGCGCACCACCTCGACAGGCTCACCGAGGCCGGACTGCTGGAGAGCGGCAGCCGCCGGCTGACCGGCCGCTCGGGTCCGGGGGCGGGCCGGCCCGCCAAGGTGTACACCCGGGCCCGCGCCGAACACGCGGTGTCGCTGCCCGCCCGTGACTACCGCACCGCCGCCGAACTCCTCGCCGGGGCGGCCGAGGCCGCCGGGCTGGACCTCGCACTGCACGAGGCCGCGCGCCGCCGGGGGGAGGCACTGCGCGGGACGGAGCCGCCCTGCGGTGACCTCGACCGGGCGATGGAGCTGCTGGCCTCGCGCGGCTACGAACCCTACGCGGTGCGGGCCGAGGACGACGCCGACAGCGGCGCGGCGACGGCCGTCCGGATGCGCAACTGTCCGTTCCACGCCGTCGCCGAGCAGTTCCCGCCGCTCGTCTGCGGCATGAACCTCGCACTGCTGGAAGGGCTGCTGGGGACGGACGGGCCGGTCCGGGCACGGCTGGACGCGCGGCCGGGCGAGTGCTGCGTGGTGGTCGAAGCTTCTAAAAACAATGACGATTGACATAGAAACTCGGGCCGTGCTGGGATGGGGCATGACCTCGCCCCTGCCTGCCCAGCTCGCACAGCTGAACGTCGCCACGCTGCTCCACCCGATCGACGACCCGCGGATCGCGCCGTTCGTCGAACTGCTCGACCCGGTCAACGCCGCCGCCGACGGGGCGCCCGGCTTCGTCTGGCGGCTGGTCGAGGACGGCACGGACGACGCGACCGGCCTGCGCCCGGCGGGCGCGGACGTCATCGTCAATCTGTCGGTGTGGGAGAACCAGGACGCCCTGTGGGAATTCGCCTACCGCAGCGGGCACTTGGAGGCGATGCGGCGACGGCGCGAATGGTTCGCACGGCACGTGGAGGCGCATCTGGTGCTCTGGTGGGTGCCCGCCGGGCACCGCCCGGACGTCGCCGAGGCGCTGGAGCGGCTGGCGCACCTGCGGGCGCACGGGCCCTCGCCGCGCGCGTTCACCTTCGCCTCCGCGTACAGCGCCGAGGAGGCCCGGTCGGTGACGGGATGACGGAGCACACGGGAGGGAGCAGCAGGCGGGGTCCGGTCAGACCAGCGGCAGCGCCATCTCCAGTTCGCGGGCGGCCGGGTCCAGCGGGTACGGCTTGGTGCCGCCGGTGAGTTCGAAGCCCCGGCGCCGGTAGAAGGCGGCGGCCCTGGCGTTGTCCTCGTGCACGGTGAGCAGCAGGCGCCGCGCACCCGTCTCCCGGGCCCAGGCGACGATCGCGTCCAGCATGCCGTCCGTCACCCCGCGCTCGCGGCCCCGGTGCTCCGGGTGGACCCAGACGCCGACCAGCAGCGCCGTCCCGGGCTCGGGCGTGAAGGCGATCATCGTCCCGACCCACTCCCCCGCCCCGGCGCCGTCGTCGTGCACGGCCGCCAGACCGACGCTGCCGGGCTCGTTGACCCGGCGGATCCGGGAGTGCCACTCCTCGTCGCCGTGCGCCAGTGCCGTCTCGTAGGTCTCCAGGAAGGCCATCGGGGTGTCCAGCAGCTGCGCGAGGCGCACCGCCCGCAACCGCTCCCAGTCCGTGTCCGTCCGGCCGATCCGTTCGATCCGGTAGGTCATGACGGCCCTCCCCGCAGTGGTCTCCGCTTCGACACAGGAGCATAGGCACCCGCCCGGGGCCGGCCGTCACCGGGTTATCGGTGCAGTTCAGGGGCCGGTCGGAGCCCGTCCGAGCGGATAGGGTGCGGTGGAGAACGCCGCCCCCGCGGTGGAGAACGCCGCCCCCGCGGTGGAGGCCGCCGCCCCCGCCGGCGGAGACCGCCCCTGCCGCCCCTGCCGATGGAGATCCGCCATGCCGACCGCCCACGCCGCCGCAGCGCACGATCCGTCCGGACCGTCGATCGCACGGTTCGGGCTGGGCACCGCCGCCGTCGGACGGCCCGGGTACATCACGCTCGGCCGCGATCTCGACCTCCCGGCCGAGCGCACCGTGGAGGCGCTGCGCGAGCGGACCCACGCCCTGCTCGACGCCGCTTTCGCCGCCGGTGTGCGTTACTTCGACACCGCTCGTTCCTACGGCCGCGCGGAGGAGTTCCTCGGCGCCTGGCTCGCCGCCCGGCCGCTCGCCGCGGCCGAGGTGACGGTCGGCAGCAAGTGGGGCTACACGTACACCGCCGACTGGCGGGCCTCCGGTGTGCCGGTGCACGAGGTCAAGGAGCACTCGACGGCCGTCTTCGACCGTCAGGTGCGGGAGAGCCTCGCTCTGCTGGGCCGCCGTCCGGACCTCTACCTGGTGCACTCGGTCACGCCGGACAGCCCCGCGCTCACCGATCCCGCGCTGCACGCCCGGCTGGCCGAGCTGGCCGCCGACGGCGTGCGGGTGGGCCTGTCGACCAGCGGCCCGGAGCAGGCGGCGGCGGTCCGGGCGGCGCTCGGGGTGACGGTGGACGGCCGTCCCCTGTTCGGCGCCGTGCAGTCGACCTGGAACCTGCTGGAGCCCTCCGCCGGACCGGCGCTGGCCGAGGCGCACGCGGCGGGTCTGCTCGTCGTGGTCAAGGAGGGCATGGCCAACGGCCGGCTCGCCGACCGCAACGCCACCGGTCCGGACACCGCCGCGCTGCGCGAGCTCGCCGCCCGGACCGGCGCCTCCTGCGACGCCCTCGCGCTGGCGGCCGTCGCCGCGCAGCCCTGGGCGGACGTGGTGCTCTCCGGCGCGGCCACCACCGACCAGCTCGCCTCGAACCTGGACGCCGTCGGGCTCGCCCTCGCCCCCGCCGCGTCGGCCGCTCTGGCGCCGCTCGCCGAACCCGCCGAGCGGTACTGGGGCACCCGCTCGGCGCTGCCCTGGGCCTGACGGCCGCGGAACCCGAGCCGGCACCCGGGCCAGCACCCGGGCCGGCAGGATCCCCGGGACGTCAGCGCGGGGCGCGGCGGACCGTCAGCATGTCCTGGGTGTGACCGATCGCGTAGCCGCCGTCCGGCCGGGCGAAGTGGCGTTCGACGTAGGCGGTCAGTTCGTCCCGGTCGGGCAGCCGGTCCAGCACGGCCAGGTCGGCGACGTTCACCATGAATTCCGCGACGTCCACCGCCTCCGCCAGCCGGTCGGTCCGGTAGTGCAGGTCGAGCGTCTCCAGCGCCACCGTGTGCTCCGGTCCCTGTTCCGCCAACTGCTCGGCGAGCGGCCGCAGGTCGTAGCGCACGCCGGCGAAGTGCGCGGCCATCCGCATGCAGGGGCTCTCCGGGTTCTGCAGCACGACCAGCAGCGTCCCGCCGGGCGCCACCCAGTCCAGGACCCGGCCGACGGTGCGCAGCCAGTCCCCCGGCGGCACGTAGTAGAGCACGTGGGAGAGGTGGACGAGGTCCGCCGGCCCGGGCGGTTCGGCGGCGTCGATCCGGTCCGGCAGGACGAGGGCGTCCGGGCAGACGGTGCGCAGCCGCTCGCGCATCACCGCGCTGGGCTCGATCGCCACCGTGCGCTCGAAGTACTGCGCGAGGTGGGCGGTGGTCCGGCCTTCGCCGGCGCCGACGTCCAGCAGGACCCGGCGGCGGTCCAGGCCGGTGGCGACCTCGGTCAGCCGGGCGTGGGTGAGGGGCTTCTCGTCCGTACCGGCGAGGAAGAGCTCGAACGCCCGGCGGTAGGCCGCGCCGGAGGTGTCCAGGACGCGCAGCGGGCCGGTGGCCGCGTGCGGCGGTGCGCCTGCCCCCGGGGCCCGGGCCTCGCCGGCCTCCCTGCTCGTGCCCGCTCCCGTGCTGGTCGTCCCCATCGTGCGGTCTCCTCGTCGACGCGGCGTGTACGGCCGGACCAGTCCAGCGCTCCGCCCCGCCCCCGCCGCGCAGGCACGTTCCTGCCCGCGTGTCGTGGAACGCGCACCGTCCGCCGCTCCGGGGCCGTCCCCGGCCTGCGTCGACGACGCCGTGCGCCGACCCCGGCCGGACCGCCGCCGTCCGCTCACCGTGCATGTCGTGGCCACGTCCGCGATCGTCGCGCCCGGCACGCTCGGGGCGACCGGCGGGGCGCACCCCGCACCCGCCCGGCGCCTCCCGCACCACCCCGCCGGAAGGAAGACCACCACCCGTGTCCCGTACCGCCCGCCCGCGCCACTACCTGATGTGCCGTCCGACGCACTTCACGGTCGACTACTCGATCAACCCGTGGATGGAGCCGGCGAAGCCGACCGACGCCGACCGCGCCGTCGCCCAGTGGGAGCAGCTCCACGCGCTGTTCCAGGAGCTCGGCCACACCGTGGAGTTGATCGATCCGCTGCCCGGCCTGCCCGACATGGTGTTCGCGGCCAACGGCGCGACGGTGGTCGACGGCACCGCCCTGGTCGCCCGGTTCCGGCACGAGGAGCGCGCGGAGGAGGCCCCGG
This sequence comes from Streptomyces sp. TLI_053, assembly GCF_900105395.1. Classification (NCBI taxonomy): domain Bacteria; kingdom Bacillati; phylum Actinomycetota; class Actinomycetes; order Kitasatosporales; family Streptomycetaceae; genus Streptomyces; species Streptomyces sp. TLI_053. Next base: position 8,249,828 of record NZ_LT629775.1, on the reverse strand, counting down.
CGTACGTCGAGTGGTTCCGTTCGCGCGGCTACCGGGCGGTGCACCGGGCCGAGTTCACCAACGAGGGCGAGGGCGACTACCTGCTGGTCGGCGAACGCCTCCTGGCCGGCACCGGCTTCCGCACCGACCGGCGGGCGCACGCCGAGACCGAGCGCGTCCTCGGCCGCCCCGTGGTGACCCTGGAGCTGGTCGACCCGCGCTACTACCACCTGGACACGGCGCTCGCGGTGCTCGACCACGACGAGGTCATGTACTACCCGGCCGCCTTCTCGCCCGAGAGCCGGCGCACCCTGGCCGGGCTGTACCCGGACGCCGTGCTCGCCACCGACGAGGACGCGGCCGTCTTCGGCCTCAACGCCGTCTCGGACGGCCGCCGGGTGGTGCTGCCGGAGGCGGCGGTCGGGCTGGCGGCGCGGCTGCGCGAGCGGGGCTTCGAGCCGATCGGGATCGACGTCACCGAGCTGCTCAAGGCGGGCGGCAGTGTGAAGTGCTGCACCCTGGAGCTGCGCGGGGCCCCGGCCTGACGGGTCCGGACCGAACACCTGACGGGACCGGACCGAACGCCGGGCGGCGCACCGGACCGAACGCCGGGCGGCCCGCGAGGGGTGGCGGCGCGGGGCTCGCGAGGGGGTGGCGGCGCGGGGCTCGAGCGGCAGGTCGAGGGCGCGCGGGCGGCCGCGGAAAACCGGATGCGGCCCCCGCACCACCCGGTGCTACTGTCGTCCCGGCCGGCCGCGGGACTCCGGTGCGACTTCCGGAATGTGCCTTTAACGCAATGATTCGCAGCTCGTACCCCCATTCCCCGGCCGGCCGTCCTCGTCGACGACCGCGCCCGCCCGGGTCCGTGGCGCACGTCCGCCCGGGTGGTCCGGCTCCCGGCGTGGGCCGGCCGGAGCACCCGGGCGGGAGGCCGGTCAGAAGATGATCCGCCAGCTGTCGATGCGGCCCGAGTCGCTGCGGTACATGTCCTGCACCCGGAGCCGCCAGGTGCCGTTGGCCTGCTGGGCGGAGGCGTCCACGGTGTAGGTCTCGACGACGTCGTCGGCCGAGTCGCCGATGGCGGCCTTCTTCAGCGGGTACACGGTCCCGTCCGGGCCGATCAGGTCGACGGCCAGGTCACCGCGCCAGGTGTGCTTGATGTCGACGCCCACCTTGAGGTCGCCGGGCGCGGCGCCCGGGATCCGGTCGACCACGATGTCGGAGAGGACCGCCGGGCCGCCGTCCGGGATCGGCACGGCGGTGGCGTTCGCGAAGATGCCCCGGGAGACCTTCCAGGTGAAGGTGGTCGAGAGCCGCCGGTTGTGGGAGGCCTTGGCGGTGACGGTCACCGTGGAGGTGCCGGCCGCGGTCGGGGTGCCGGTGATGCGGCCGGTGACCGGGTGGAGCTGCAGGCCGTCGGGGAGCCCGGTCGCGTGGTAGGTGACGGCGCCGGGGTTGAAGTTGATCGCCTTGACCTCGAGCGCGGCGGGAGCGCCGACCTCGGTGATCTGGTCGGCGACGGGGTCGAGGAGCAGGCCGTCGACGACGCGCGGGCCGACGTTGATCGCGGCCCAGGCGTTGGCGGCGTTCATGTAGGTGGGGCTGAGCTGCCCGTACAGGTCGGCGGTGGCCCGGAGGGTGGCGGTGCGGGCGCCGGCGTAGTCGGTGGACGAGGTCATGTAGGTGGTGAGCGCCCGGTACCAGATCCTGGCGGCGGCCTCCCGGCCGATGCCGGTCACCGGCAGGCCGTCGGAGGTCGGGGAGTCGTAGGCGACCCCGTTGACGGTCTTGGCGCCGCTGCCCTCGGAGGCCAGGTAGAACCAGTGGTTGGCCGGGCCGGAGGAGTAGTGCACGTCGACGGTGCCGAGGTCGGCCGACCAGACGTCCCGCGACTTGCCGTCCTTGGAGGGCTTGTCCATGTAGCGCAGCGGGGTGCCGTCACCCCTGATGTCGATCTTCTCGCCGACCAGGTAGTCGCCCTGGTCCTCGGGGTTGCCGGCCCAGAACTCGATGGCGGCGGCCATGATGTCGGAGGTCGCCTCGTTCAGGCCGCCGGACTCGCCGCTGTAGATCAGTCCGGCGGTGGCGGAGGTGATGCCGTGGGTCATCTCGTGGCCGCCGACGTCGATCGAGGTGAGCGGCTTGACGTTGCCCGCGCCGTCGCCGTACGTCATGCAGAAGCAGGTGTCGGACCAGAACGCGTTGACGTAGTTGCTGCCGTAGTGCACCCGGGTGTAGGCACCGACACCGTCGTCCTTGATGCCCTCGCGGCCGTGGACGTTCTGGTAGTAGTCCCAGGTGAGTTGGGCGCCGTAGGCGGCGTCCACGGCGGCGGTCTGGCGGTTGCCGACGGTGCCGTCGCCCCAGGTGTCGGTCGGGTTGGTGAACAGCGTCCTGGTGGAGCTGGTGCCGTTCAGGTCGTAGGTGCTGTGGCCGCCCCGGGTGGGGTCGGTCATCGCGTAGCCGCCGCCGTCGGCCGCCGAGGTGCCGATGGTGACCTGGCCGGAGTACTTGCTGGTGCCCAGGCCGGTCTCGATGCCCTGGTACTCGAAGATCTTCTTGCCGGAGTTCGCGTCGGTGACGACGTGCAGCTCGGAGGGTGTGCCGTCCTCCTGGGTGCCCGTCACGACCGTCTCCCACGCCAGGCGCGGGGTGCCGGAGCCGGCCCAGACCACCTTGCGGGCGTCGCCGGCCGCCGCCCCCGCGACCTTGGCGTCCGCGGCGCCGGCCAGCGCGAGGCCCTTGGCGGTCTCGGCGCTCTCCCGGGGGCCGGTGTCGACGGCGATGTCCGCGCCGGTGGCCCGGGTGACGCTCCTGATCGCTCCGCCGGGGGCGGCGTGCACGACCAGGTCGCCGCCGAGCACCGGCAGTCCGTCGAAGGTCCGCTCGTAGCGGGTGTGCACGGTGCCGTCCGCGTCCCTGGTGACGCCCCGGACGACCAGGGCCTCCTTCGGACCCAGCTTCAGCGCGGCGGCCGTGCTCGGCCTGTTCGCGTCGGCGGCGGCCAGCAGGGCGCCGCGCTGCGCGGCCGACAGCTTCGCGGGCAGCGCGCCGGCGATCGCCTGCGGCGCGGCCTGCACCCCGGCGGGCGCCCCGGCCGGGGTGTCCGCCGCGGCGGCGGCACCGGCGGGCAGAGCGGCCACGACCATCGCGGCACCGGCGATCAACGCGCTGACGGGGAGGGACTTCTTGCGGAATCGAGTCACACGGAACTCCTTCTGCGACGGCCGGGTTCAGGCGGCCGGAGTCAGCCGGGCGGCCGAGAGGGGTGGCGCCCGGTAGAGCTGGTGGTTCGACTGGCTGGAACGGCCTTCGAGGTACTGCCCGCGCGGCGCCCTGGCGACTGCCAGTGCTCCGGCGGCGACGGACGGTACACAGTGCCATTCTTGGTGAGGGCATGTCATCAATGCCGAAACAAGTTGGCCGAAATGCTCCGCCGACGACCGAGGCGTGCCCGCACGGACCGGCCTGCCCGCGCCCGCACCTCCGCCACCCCGTCGAGGAAGCCGCGCCCGGTCGGTCGTGCGGGCCGCGAAATCGGGTTGGCCCATCCGATTCGTCCCGATAGCATCCGGGGACCGGAGGGGCGACCGGCGCCGTGAGGGTGCTGGTCAGCAGCGTGACAGACCAGGGGGGCGGTCCTTGTGGAGACGTACGGCGACCTCGTCGCCGCCGAGGACGTGCTGCTGTTCGTCAACGCGGCGATCACCGGCACCGGGCAGCGCGAGTTCCACAGCGGGGCGGACGAGCAGCGGCTGTCGCTCGACTTCCTGCACGAGTACATGCTCGTCAACTACCGCGGCCCGTACGCCGCCGCGCTCGCCCTCGACATCAACGACCACAACGCCGCCCTGATCGTCCGCCGCCTGCTGGAGAGCTCCCGCGAGGCCACCGAGGAGCAGCGGCGCACCGAGGGCCGGCTGATCGCCCGTCGGCTGCGGCTGCTTCCGCCGCAGCGGGTCTACCGGCTGATCGGCGAGCTGCGCCGCGCCAAGGTCAACAACCGCCGCACCCGGGCGATCCTGCGCGACTGGCTCGCCGCCCGCCCCGACCAGGCTCTCGACTCCGTCAAGTACCGCGCCGGGCTCAAGCTCGCGCTGCGCCACACCCATCTGCGCCCCGTCGCGGAGGAGACCGGCGACTTCCTGTACGCCCCGCGCCGGCGCCCCCGGTACGCCGCGCCGCTGCTGGACGCCTGGCGGCGCGCCCACTACGAGCAGGGCGCGCTCTACGAGCTGCCGTACACCGTCGCGGAGGGCTTCGCCGACCGCCACGGCATCCCCCGGGCCGCCTTCCTGCGGCGGATCGAGCCGCGGCTGACCGGACTGGAGCGGCTGCGCCTCCAGGAGTCCGCCCGCACGCTCGGCGCCACCGCCGTCACCGCCGACGCCGGCGCGCTCGCCCGGATGCCGCTCACCCGGCTCGCCTCGTACGCGCTGAGCCTGCCGCCGACCGACCGGAGCGCCCGCCGGACGGAACTGACCGAGGCCCTGCGGGGCGCGGCACGCCGGGCGGTGCGCGCGGCCGGGGCGGAGGAGGGCGGCTGGGGCCGGGTCACGGCCGTGCTCGACGACAGCTGGTCCGCGTACGGCTCGGGCGTCAAGCGCCGCCGGCCGCTCGCCGCCGCGCTCGCCTGCCACTTCCTGCTCGCGGCGCTGGCCGGCGAGTACACGGCGCTGTGGACCTCCGGGCACGGCGACGCGCTGCTCGCCCGCCCGTCCGGGCCGACCCCGCTCGGGCGCCACATCCTGGACGCGCTGGACACCGCGCCCGAGCGGCTGGTGATCGTCTCCGACGGCTGGGACAACGCCCCGCCGGGGCTGGCCGCCGAGGTGCTGCGGGTGTGGCGCACCCGGCTCGACCCGGAGCACCGGACCAGCATCGTGCACCTCAACCCGGTGTACGACGCGGAGGGGTTCGACGTGCGCCGGCTCGCCCCGACGGTGCCCACCGCCGGGCTGCGCGACGCCGAGGACCTGCCCGCCCTGGTCGAGTTCGCGCGTTTCGCCGAGGGCCGGACGGACCTCGCCGAGCTGACGGCGCACCTGGCCGCCCGCACCGAGCGGTTCCTGGCGGCGGGCGGCGCGGCGGTCACCGGGAGTACCAGCGCCGGGACCGCCGTCACCCCTGCCACCACCGCCGGGACCGCCGTCGCCGGGGCCACCACCACCGAGGGCAGCACCGCCGGGACCTCAGCCGCCGGAACCGCAGGGGAGACCGCCCGATGACCACCACCCCGGCCGCCCCGGCGTTCCGCCTCGACCTCACCGGGCTCGACACCCGCCCCGCCCAGGTGTGGGGCGGCGTGCGTCTGGTGCCGCTGGTCCGCACCCAGCCGATCGAGGACCTCCGGCTCCACCAGGAGCTCTACGAGCCGGAGTACACCGCCGTCCCGGTCGGCCGTCGCACCGACTACCTCGCCTTCGTCCCGCACGGCTTCGTCGCCGACTGGACCCGCGACGGCACCCCCGCCGCCGCCTACGGCACCCGGCTCGACGCGCCCTCCGCCGTCACCGCCAGCACCCCGCCCGAGCGGATCCGGGTACGGCCGCCGCGCCGGATCGCCAAGCGCGAGAACCGCACCCGGCTGCGCTTCCTGCCGCTGCACCTCGCCCTGGAGGGCTATCTCGCCCTGCACTTCGGCGGCCCGTCGATCGCCTGGGAGGAGTACTCCGAGCGCGCGCTGCGGCACGGCCTCTCGCCGCGCGCCGAGGAGGCGTACGCCGGCGACCGGGTCCGCGGCCTCGCCGACGCCCTGCGGGTCTTCGAGATCCACCCCGGCCAGTGCGGCCTGGTCGTGTACGTGGCCGACGCGCTCGCCGCGGCCTTCGTCGTCCCGCACCCCGACGACTACCGCGCGCTGCACCGGACCCTGCTGCTCGACCTGTTCGGCGAGCTGATCCACCACTACGCCCTCCTGTCCGCCCCCGTACCGGACTTCCGGGCCGATCTGCGCACGGCCGGTCCGGTGAACTCCCTGGCGCAGCTGCGCACGGCCGTCGACGGCCAGGAGCGCGAGTGGGCGGCCTTCCACGACGACACGATGGCCGGCGGTCTGCTGGACCCGGACTACCGGGCGCGGACGGTGCGCCGCCTGGGCCGATTCACCCTGGACCGGTTCCTGCCGGAGTTCCGCCCCAAGCAGGAGAACCACATCGGCGAGGCGATCACCGACGAGCACGGCCGCCTCGCCTACCTCAAGACCTTCCGGCTGTCAGAGGCCCAGGTCCGCCGCGGCCACCTGCTGGACCGCCTCGCCGCCCACGACTGGCACCTGCCGACGGCCGCCACCGCCCTCGGCCTCACCGAGCCCCAGCTCGGCCTGCGCCTCGAATCCGCCGGCTTCGGGAGCCTGCTGCGCCAGGACGTCCTGGACGGCTACCGCCGCGCCACGCGCCGGTAGGGCGGCGCGGCGCGCCGGGCACCGGTAGGGCGGATCTCCGTGTCGGACGCTCCGGTCGGGCGGCTCCGCGCGCCGGGCCCGCCCGCCACTGCGGCAGCCCCGCCCGGGCACTACCCCGCCCGGGCATGGTGCCGGGGGCGGGGCCGGGGGATGATGGGAGAAGGTTCGCAGAAGGACGGTCGGCGATGCCGAGAGGAACCGGACGGCCGGCGGGCCGGGCCGTGGTCCCGGCGCTGCTGGCGTCCGTGGTCGCGGCGGCGTCGGTGCTGCTCGCACCGGCGGCGGGCGCGGACACCTCGCTCCGGCTGAACCCCGGGCACGGCGCGGCGGGAACCGGCGTGACGATCGATGGGGCGGGCTTCGGCGACTGCCTCCCCGACACGAAGTCCGTGCGCTTACGGTGGGACACCGGCACCGACCTGGGCACCGGCCCGATCGGCGCGGACGGCAGCATCCATGCGTCGTTCACCGTGCCCGCGAGCGCCCGCCCTGCTCCGCACCGGGTCACGGCCTCCTGCCGGGTCTTCCCCCGGCCCAACCTCCGGGCGCCCGAGGCCCAGGGCCTCCGCGGCCCGTTCGACCTGACGGCCTCCGCGACGTTCACCGTCGACCCCGCCGCACCGGGGGTCCTCACCCTCGACCCGGCGAGCGGCACCCCCGGCCGGACCTTCGTCGCCCACGGGAGCGGATTCGCCTGCCCCGCCGGTGAGCCCGTCGTGCTGCGCTGGGAGCAGCGGGAACTCGGCCGGGTCGCGGCGCCCGACGGGACCTTCGAGCAGCGGCTCACCGCTCCCCCGGACGCGCCGCCGGGCGCCCACCCGGTGGCGGCCGCCTGCGAACCGTCCACGGACCACGCGACCAGCGCGGCGTTCACCGTCCTCGCGGCCCCGGGGAGCGGTGCTCCGGCGGGACCGCTGACCGGGCCGTCCGACAAGGCGCCGGCCGGCGGCCCCGCCGGCACGTCGAACGGCAGGGCGGGCGCGGGAGCCGCACTGCGGGTGGAGCCGGGCGCCGCGCGGCCGGGGCAGCCGGTGGTGCTCACCGGGAGCGGCTACGCCTGCCGGGGCGGGGAGGCCGAGCTGACCTGGAACGGCGTGGTGTGGGAGCACGTCGGCACCGGCTCCGGCGGCGGGTTCACCGTGACCACCCGGATCGCGGACGACGCCAGGCCCGGCCGCTACCACCTGCGGGCGGTCTGCCCGGCCCACCCGGAGGCGGACGGTCGGACGGACTTCGAGGTCCTGTCCGCGGAGACCGGCGGCGGGTCGGGGAGCGGGTCCGGCGACGCGTCACCGACGGCGCTGGTGGTCGGCCCGACGGCGGGCGGCGCCGTGCTGCTCACCGCCCTCGCGGGCACCTACGTGCTCGGCCGCCGCCGGGGGCCGAGCTGGGCGTCCGCGCACGTCTCCGTCGCCCCGGTGGCCGGTGAGCCGCCGCGACCGCGGGTCGAGGAGGCCGCCGACCCGGCCGGTCCCGGCCTGACCGTCCGGCTGGAGCCGCGCCCGGACCCGGGCACGCACCGCGTCGAGGAGACGCCGGGCAGGGGGACACCGGGCCAGGAGGCAGCGGGCGAGGGGGCGGCGGGCGACCGGACGCACGTCGAGCGGCCCGCCGGGAGCCCACCCGCCGGGGGCCCGCCCGCCGTCGCCCGCGAGGAAACGGAGGAGCAATGAGCACCCCCGCCCTGACCGATCCGGCCACCGCCCGCGACCTGCTGTTCGGGGCCGCGCCCGGCAGCGCCGTCGAACCGCTCACCGCGTCCCTGCACGCGCGGGACACCGTCGGTGCCCTGCTGCACGGAATCCCCCGGCTGACCGGTGCGGCCGGGCAGGCCGTCGAGCGCGAGGTGGCCACCGCGCTGGACCGCCAGCTCGGGCGCGACCTGTTCGGTTTCGCCGCCGCCGGCTGGTCCCGGTACACCGCCCTGACCGCGGCCGCCCGACGCACCCGGGCCGATCCCGCGTCGGAGGAGGTGGTGGCACTCGTCGACCACCGCATCACCTCGACCAACAGCCCGCGAGTCGATCTGCTCGTCGACGGCGCTCCGGTCGGCTCGGTCCGGATGGAGCTGACGCTCGTCATCGAGCTGGCGGGCATCGTCGCGGTGGTCCGCCAGGCCCGCCTGGTGGCGCTGCGCGCCGGCAGTTGCACCGTCACCGGGACGCTCACCGTGAACCGGGAGAAGATCGTCCAGCGCAGCCGCAGGTACGACCTCCCGGGCGCGGTGACCCTGCGGAACGGGATCCCGCTGCTCGCGGACGAAACGGCCCCGCCGGGAGCCTCTGCGGGAACGGAAACCCCGGCCGCGGCAGGAGCGGAAACCCGGGTCGGGGCAGGAACGGAAGCCCGGGCCCGGGCGGAGACCCAACGCCTCCCGCAGGCCGACGAAGGCGCCGCGGCCCGGGCCCGGGCGGAGACCGAACGGCTTCCCCGCACCGGCCACCGGGGCGCCTGACGGACCGTGCGGGCGGGGCGACGGGGCTGCTGGTCGGCGGCGGCGGGACGGACCTCCGGCAGGGGTTCGCCACCGCCCTGCGGACCTGGCCCCGGCCGGACGTCGTGGTCGTTCTGACGGACGGTCAGACACCGTGGCCGTCCGCGAAGCCGTTCTGCCGGACGGTGGTGGGCCTGTTCGGCCGGCCCGGCCGGTGGAGCGAGGACAGCACCGAGTACCGGCGGACGGAACCCCCCGACTGGGCGCGGGTGGTGACCATCGGGTCGGCGGCGGGCTCCCGCTCCTGACCGCCCGCGAGCCCCCGCCCGCGCCCTCGCTTCCCCAACTCCTTGACGAAAGCATGACATTGACGCACCATCAAGCTCGCGGCGCCGCATCTCCTCCAACGTTCCGTCCCTACGGACCCCCCACAGGAGGACAGTCATGCGACTGCCCCGCCGAGGGAAGCCCGCCACGGCCACCGCCGTCCTGCTGGCGCTCGCCCTCACCACCCCGCTCAGCATCCAGGCCGTCACCCCGGCCGCCGCCGTCCAGCCGGACTCCGTCGCCTCGGCCGGCGACGCCGACAGCGTCCGGCAGTACCGCCTGGACGGCCCGCGCACCGTCGCCGAACGCACCGCCGTCGCCGCCACCGGGGCCTCGGTCGACGCCGTCCGGGCCGACTCGGTGACGGTCACGGCCACCGCCGCCGAGACCGCCCGGCTGCGGGCGCTCGGCTGGTCCCCCGTCCCGCTGCCGGGCCCCCGCTACGGCGACGGGCCCGGCGGGCAGGCCGAGTCCGGCGCCGCGCTGTACGACTTCCCGTCCGCCGACTCCGGGTACCACAACTACGCGGAGGCCGCCGCCGACATCGACGCCGTCGTGGCCGCGCACCCCGACATCATGAGCAAGCGGGTCATCGGCACCTCGTACGAGGGCCGGCCGATCGTCGCCGTCAAGATCAGCGACAACGTCGGCACCGACGAGAACGAACCCGAGGTGCTCTTCACCGCCCACCAGCACGCCCGCGAGCACCTCACCGTCGAGATGTCGCTCTACCTGCTGCACGAACTCGGCGACAAGTACGCCACGGACAGCAGGATCGCCAACGTCGTGAACAACCGGGAGATCTGGGTGGTCCCGGACCTCAACCCGGACGGCGGCGAGTACGACATCGCCACCGGCCGCTACCGCAGTTGGCGCAAGGACCGGCAGCCGAACACCGGCAGCAGCAGCGTCGGCACCGACCTCAACCGCAACTGGAACTACAAGTGGGGATGCTGCGGCGGCTCCTCCGGCTCCACCTCCAGCGAGACCTACCGGGGCAGCGCGGCGGAGTCCGCCAAGGAGACCAAGGTGGTCGCCGACTTCGTCCGCACCCGGGTGGTCGGCGGCAAGCAGCAGATCACCGCGGCGATCGACTTCCACACCTACAGCGAGCTGGTGCTCTGGCCGTTCGGCTGGACCACCGCCAACACCACCACCGGCATGACCGCCGACGAGTACAACACCTTCGCCACCCTCGGCCGCTCGATGGCCTCCACCAACGGCTACACGCCGGAGCAGTCGAGCGACCTCTACATCACCGACGGCTCGATCGACGACTGGCTGTGGGGCGCCCAGCGGGTGTTCGCCTACACCTTCGAGATGTACCCCGGGCCGAACGGCAGCAGCGGCTTCTACCCGCCGGACGAGGTGATCGGGCGCGAGACCAGCCGCAACCGGGAGGCGGTGCTGCGACTGCTGGAGACCGCCGACTGCGTCTACCGGGCCATCGGCAAGCAGCAGCAGTACTGCGGGATCGCCAACTGAACCACCGGTAGGACCGATTGACGACCACAGGCCCGGTCGGTGCTCCCCGGGGAGCATCGACCGGGCCTTCCGCGTTGCCCCCCGCCTCCGTTCCGTCGCCCACGAAGCGGTGCATGTCACTTCGTTCCGGCCAAACCGCCGCGTCCACCGGTCAGAACCGGCCCGCACCCGCCCGGGTACTGACGGGCCGTCATTCGGAATGCAAAGATCCCCCCAAGGAATGTGACATGTCACAGTGTGCGCACCGGACTTCACCGGCGCGCCGCACGAGGGAGGGAACCGCTCCATGAACCGCCTCACCACCGCCGCCCTGGCGGGCGCCGCCGGCCTCGCCGCGCTGACCGTCGGCCTGGCCCCCACCGCCACCGCCACCGGTCCGGTGGGCCCGGTCGGGCCCACCGGCACCGTCACCTGCGGCACCCCGGGCGCCCCCGGCTTCCTGCGCACCCGTGCCTGTATCGAGGTCAGCGGCACCAACGTCCGCCTCTACGGCCAGGTCGCCACCACCGACCCGGCCTGGGTCGCCCAGAACGTCGGTTTCACCATCACCGGCTCCACCCCCGCGCTCCCGCCGCAGCCGCCCCTCAACCTGACCGCACTGGTCCCGCCCGGCGGCGCCACCGTCGGCGACCTGCTGCTCACCGTGCCCTGCGGCAACACGGTGACTTCCAGCTTCAGCGTCAACAACGGCGGTTGGCCGCCCTCGACGGCGACGGTCTCGGCCTTCGTGCCCTGCTGACGCCCCGTCCGGTCCCACCCGCGCGGCCCGGCCCGTACCGGGTCCGGGCCGCGCGCCCACCCCACCGTGCCCACCCCGACCGCGTTCCCGCTGGTCCGGCCCCTCTATGGTGTGACGGTGAGTCTTCATGTGATCGTCGGACACGGACCGGCCGGAGCGGCCACGGCGCGACTGCTGGCCGAGCAGGGCCACACGGTACGGGTGGTCACCCGGTCCGGGCGGCCGACCGAGCCCGGGATCGAACACCTCGCCCTGGACGCCACCGACACCGCGCGACTGACCGAGGCCGCACGGGGAGCCGCCGCGATCCACAGCTGCGCCGCACCTCCGCTCCCCCGCTGGACCGCCGACTGGCCTCCCCTGCACACCTCCCTCCTCGCCACCGCCGAGGCCACCGGCGCCGTGCTCGTCATGCTCGGCAACCTCTACGGCTACGGCCCGGTGGACGGCCCCCTCACCGAGGACCTCCCGCTCGCCGCCCCCGGCCCCAAGGGGCGCCTCCGGGCCTCGCTCTGGGAGCAGGCCCGCGCCCTCCACGAGGCGGGCCGCATCCGCGCCGTCGAGGTCCGCGCCTCCGACTTCTTCGGCCCCGGCGTGACCGACGGCGGCCACCTGGCCGGTCGCGTCGTCCCGCGACTGCTGGCCGGCAAGCCGGTCAGCGTCCTCGGCGACCCCGACGCCCCGCACAGCTGGACCTACCTCCCCGACGTGGCCCGCACCCTGGCCGAGGCCGCCACCGACGAGCGTGCCTGGGGCCGCGCCTGGCACGCCCCGACCGCCCCCGCCGTCCCGGTCCGCCGGATGGTCGACCTCCTCGCCGCCGAGGCCGGCGTCGCCCCCGTCCCCGTCCGCCGCCTGCACCCCACCGTGTTCGCCCTGGCCGCCCTCGTCACCCCACTCCTGCGCGAACTCCGCGAGACCCGCTACCAGTTCGACCACCCCTTCGTCGTCGACGCCGCCGCCTGGGAAGCCGCCTTCACCACCCGCCCCACCCCCCTGGACACCCAGCTCCGCGCCACCCTCACCTGGTGGCGCGACCGTCCGGCGGCCCGACCGGCCGGGTAGACCGCGCGAGGCCGAGGCCCGGTGCCCCGCGCCGTCGGAAACCGTCGCCCGGCCGGCCGGCCGGGGACCGTCCCGCGGGCGGACCGGAGCCATGGTGCCGGGTTCGTGGTCCCGGGCCGACGGCGTGGCCGCGCCCGAGGAGCGGGCCCGGGAGGGCGGCAGGCGCCGACGGCCGATTCAGCCTCCCGGCGTGGACGGCACCGGGTCGGCCGCAGGGGCGGTGCGCCGGAGGCGGCGGAACGGGAGGGCCGGCCGGACCGGGCCTGCGGGACGACGCGCGGGCCCGGTCCTCGAATCCCTCGCCCGTACGGCTGCGACGTCGAACGGCGTGCGGCCGTGCGGCCGTGCTTCGTGCAGCCGTCCGGCGTGCGGCCCTGCGGCCGGGGAGTTCGGTGTCAGAGGGCTTCGATGCGTTCGACGATCAGTTCGCAGAGCTCGTGGGTGCGCAGGGCGTCGTGGGCGTCGAGGGTCTTGCCGGTGCGGACGGCGTCGAGGAAGGTGAGCCCGGCCTGTTCGATGCCGCGCTGGCGGGCGACCGGGACCCAGTCGCCGCGGCGGCGGACGGTGGGCTGGCCGCGGTGGTCGACGACGTCGGCGAGGTTGTGGACCTCGCGCTTGGAGTCGCCGCCGGAGACCTCCAGGATCTCCTCGGTGGAGCCGGACATGCGGTTCATGATGCCGAGGGCGGTGAAGCCCTCGCCCGCCAGGGTGAGGACCACGTGCTCGACCAGGCCCTCGCGGACCCGGGCGCGGACGTCGACGTGCTCGATGTCGCCGGGGACCAGGAAGCGCAGCGTGTCGACGACGTGGATGAAGTCGTCGAAGACCAGCGGGCGCGCCGCCTCGGGCAGGCCCTCGCGGTTCTTCCGCAGCAGGACGAGGTCGCGCGGGCGTTCCTTCGCCTGGACGTTGGCCGGCGCGAACCGCCGGTTGAAGCCGACCATCAGGGAGCGGCCGGTGCGGTCCGCCAGGTCGACCAGGCGGCGGGAGCCGTCGAGGGTGTAGTCGAGCGGCTTGTCCACGTACACGTCGACGCCCGCCGTCAGCAGCTGCTCCACGATCGGGACGTGCTGGTCGGTCGCGGCGTGCACGAAGGCGGCCCGGATCCCGCTGCCGATGAGCTGCCCGAGGTCGGTGAAGCGCCGCTCGGCCGGGATCCGGTGGGTGTCGCCGATCCGGTCCAGCTTGGCGCCGTCCCGGGTCATCAGGCGCAGGTCCAGACCGGGCAGCGCCGTCAGGACCGGCAGGTACGCCTTCTGGGCGATGTCCCCGAGGCCGATCACCCCGACCGGCAGCAGGGCGTCGGGCGCGGCGTTCGAACTCATCCGGATCTCCACGGGTGCGCGGGGGCAGCTTCCGCCCCCACCCTATGCACCGGCCCTCGAGCGGGACGAACCAGGCACCGGGCTGCGACCACGCGGCCGGGCGCCGGACCGGTGCGGACGCAGCGCGGGCGCCCGCGGTGGCGGACCTGACGGGACGCCGGGTCAGGCCGGGTGGACGCGGGCGCGGCGCAGCAGGTAGGCACCGGAGGCGGCGGCGAGGACGGCCATGCAGGCGGCGAAGACCAGGCCCGCGTCGGCGAGGCCCAGCGGTTCGGCAAGCAGGCCGACCCCGATGACGGGGACGGAGATGCCGAAGTAGGCGACCACGAAGAGCGCGGAGAGGGCGCCGCCCCGGTGCTCGGCGGGGGCCGCGCCGGCGATCTCGCCGACCGCCCCGCGCAGGCCCATGCCCTGCCCGGCGCCGCCGACCAGGGCGCTGAGCACCAGCAGGGCGAGGAGCGTCCACGCGAGCGAGGCGGCCAGCAGCGCGAGGCCCGCGATGAGCACCAGGCAGCCGAGCGGGATCGCCCGGGCGGAGCCCAGCCGGGGCACCAGCAGTTGTCCGAGCGTGGAGGCGAGGAAGGCCGCGAAGACGATCAGGCCGACCACCGCGTGGTTGTGGATGCCCAGACTCTGCCCCAGGAAGGCCGGGGTGACCGAGGTGAAGACCCCCAGCAGGGAGAAGCCCGCGAAGGCCGCGATCGCCGCCGGCACGAACACCCCGCGGACCTCCGGCGGCAGCGACGGGCGCCGCGGCCGGGCGGTGCGCAGCGGACGGGCGCCGTCGACGGTCTCCGGCAGGAACCAGGTGACCGCGAACGAGGCGGCCAGCAGCACCAGGTGCACGACGAACGGCAGGACGAGCGGCTCCGGCGCGTACTCGGCGAGCAGGCCGGACAGCAGCGGACCGCAGCCGAGGCCGCCCATGTTGGCGGCGGTCGCGACGAAGCCGGCCCGGGCCCGGCGGTCGGGCGGGGCCAGTTCCAGCACGTAGGCGGTGGCGGTGCCGGTGAACAGGCCCGCCGACAGACCGGACAGCAGGCGTCCCAGGCAGAGCAGCGGCAGGCCGCCCTCGGCGAGGAAGGCGACGGCGCTGCCGGCGGCGAGCGCGAGTCCGCAGAGCAGGACGGGGCGGCGGCCGACGCTGTCGGAGACGTTGCCGACGAGCAGCAGCACGCCGATCACCCCGAACGCGTAGACGGCGAACACCACCGTCACCATCAGTTCGGAGAAGCCGATCTCGTCCTGGTAAAGCCCGTACAGCGGGGTGGGCAGGGTGGTGCCCGCCATGCAGACGGCGAAGGCGGCGGCGGCGCCGAGGTAGCCGGGGTGACCGGCGGCGGGCGGGCGGCGGGTCCGGCGGTCGGTCATCCGCCCACGGTAGGCGCCGGGGCGGGACGGCGGCGGCCCGGTGGCCGGTGGCTGCGCCGAATGGCCGAGGCCCGCCGGCCCCGGCCGGTCGGCGGCGGGCGCGGCGGGCGCGGCGGGCGGGCGGCGTGGAGGACGGCGCGGCGGCGGTCGGGGTCAGCGGTCGAGGGTCGCGGGCGCGCGGGTCACCGGTTCGGGAGCGGGGCCGGGCCCGGGCAGGGGCCCCGGGGCCGGGTGCGGGTCAGGTCGCGGAGCGGGCGGCGGGAGCGGGTCGGGCTCCGGCGGCACCGGGCCGGGCGGCCTCGGGTCCGGCCCGCCGGGACCGGGTACCGGGCCGGGCAGCGGTCCCGGCCCCGGCGCGGGTCCCGGGCCGGGGGGCGGGGTGGGGCTGGGCGGGACGGGGTCGTTCGGGGGGATTCCCACGGTCGGTCGTTCCTCTCCGGGTCCGGAAGCTCTGCCACCGCGCGGCTACCCCGTCGGTGTCGGCCCACACCCGCTGCCGTCCGACGCCGGGGAGGGCTCGGGCGGGACCGGACCGGGCGGGACCGGGCCGGACCAGGCCGGACCAGGCCGGACCGGGTGCCGGTCAGAGCGCGGCGCGGTGGAGGGCGGCCAGCATGGCGGCGACGGCGACGGTGACCGGGGTGGTGCGGGTGCGGCGCTCGGCCCAGCGCCAGTCGCCGTCGGGGTTGACCTCCAGGAAGACCGGGGTGCCGTCGCTGAGGAGGAAGTCGAACGCGCCGTAGCGCAGGGACATCGCGGCGGCCAGGGTGCGGGTCGCGGCGGCGACCTCCGGCGGGGGCGACGGCAGAGCACGGACACCGAGCCGGTCGGGCGCGGTCCAGGGGTCGGCCGGGTCGGTCTTGGTGACCTCGAAGGCGTGCAGTTGCCCGCCGACGAAGTAGACCCGCAGTTCGGCCTCGTGCTCGACGTACTCCTGGACGATCACCGGCGGTCCGGGGCGCGGGCCGCCGGCCAGGTCGGCCCGGTCCAGCACGGTCGGGAAGATCCCCTGCAGCCGGCCGGGGACCGGCTCCACGAAGTGGTGGCCGGCCGCCTTGACGACCACGCGCGGGCCGTCGAACTCGTCGCGCACGAGGTGCGGGTCGGTGGTCAGCACGGCACGCGGCGCCGCGACCCCGTACCGGCGGGCGAGGTCCAGTTGGCAGAGCACCCCGGGGCGGTCGGGGCGGACCGCCGTCCCGGAGATCGCCGCCAGTTGGGCGGCCGCCGCCTGCCACGAGTCGCGGAGGAAGGCGCCGCGCGGCGTCCCGGCGGTGTCGGTGCCCTGCGGGACCGGGCCGCCCAGGAGCGCCGGACCGTCGAACCCGGCCGGGTCGAGGGCGGTGGCGGCGAAGTGGCGGATCCAGGTGACGGTGGGGGTCAGCTCGCGCCCGTTCAGCCGGACGGCGCGGCTGTCGGGGGCGATCGTCAGGGAGGTCGCGGCCAGTTCCTCGGCGTTCAGGCGGGCGGTGCGGATGCCGGCGCCCGCGAGCAGGTTCCGCACCGGGTCGAGGTCGGTGTCGCAGGCGCGGCTGAGCAGCAGGACGCAGGGGGCCGGTCGCGGGCGTGCGTCCAGGGTGCGGGCGGGGTCGTCGAGCTGGGCGAGGAAGGGCGAGCGCGGCGAGCGGGACGGGCGGGGCGCGCGCGAGGCGGGCGCCCCGGCGGGGCGGTCAGGCATCGGCGTCGGCGGTGGCCGTGGCGGCAGGGGTGGCGGTAGCGGTAGCAGTGGCGGTGACGGTGATGTCGGCGGTGGCGAGCAGGTCGTCGGCCATCGCCAGCAGCTTGCCGACGGTCGCGGCCACCTGGTCCGGGGCGCCGGGGAGCCGGTCGGCGACACGTTGCAGCACCGCCAGGTCGAAGGCCGCCGCCTTGCCGGGCACGGGCGCCGCCGCCACCGGGTCGGGGGCGGCGGAACGGAGGGTCACCAGGAGTTCCAGCACCGTCGCCATCTCGGTGGCCAGCAGGCCGAGCGAGGCCATGTCCCCGAGGTCGCAGCGCGGACGGCTGTCGCGGTCCAGCACGGACAGCACCCCGATGCAGTCGCCGTCGCAGATCAGCGGGGCGGCCATGATGCTGCTCGGCACATAGCCGGTGGACTCGGCGGCCGAGCGGGCGAACTGCGGGCTGTCCGCCACGTCGTCCACCACCACCGGCTGGCCGGTCATCAGCGCCCAGCCCGCGATACCGGTGCCGGCCGGGAAGCGGCTGCCCAGGAGATGGTGCTCCCCCTCCCCCGCCACCGCCTCGAAGACGAGGTCTCCGTCGGCCTCGTCCACCAGCAGCACGGAGGCGGCGGCCGCGCCGAACACGCTGCGGGCCACCTCCACGATCGACTGGAGCAGTCTGCGTTGCCGCAGCTCGGCACTCTCCAACGGGTCAGTCGACACGCGCACCTCCATCGGGTACGGCTACGTTCTCAGCGGCCAGGTAGAGGACGGACTTGAGCTGGAAGGGGGTGAGCGAGCGGTGCTTGCTGAGAATGAGCGCGCAGATACCCGCGATGTGCGGGGTCGCGAAGCTGTTCCCGGTGCTGAGCAGGTGGCGGCCGCCGGGTCCGGCCACCGGCACCCGTACACCCCGGGCGTAGAACTCCACCGGCGGTGACGGGTTGTAGTAGTACGTCATCGGGTTGGGGCTGTCGTGGCTGGCCACCGAGATGACCGAGGCGAAGGGCCACGGGTAGCTGCGCACCGGCATGTTGTGGGCGGAGGCGACGATGACGCAGCGGCGGAAGTAGGCGGAGTCGGAGAGGTCGCGCAGGGCGTCGCAGAACTCCGCCTTGGTCGTCGACAGGCTCATGTTGATGACGTCGTAGCCCTCCTCGATGGCCCAGGTCAGCCCGGCCAGCAGGGCGGCACCGCTGCCGTGCCGGCCGCCGGACAGGACGCGGACCGAGGTGAGCGCAGCGCCGGGGGCGACGGAGCGGATGACGCTGGCGCAGGCGGTGCCGTGGCCGGCCGCGTCGCCCGGCTCGGTCGGGGTGACGGTGAGGGCGCCGTCCTCGGCGCGCACCACGTCCATGGCCCGGTCGAGGCCGCCGACCAGTGGGTGTTCGGCGTCCACGCCGCTGTCCAGGACACAGACCCGCACGCCGGAGCCGTCGGCGCCGCCCCAGGCCCAGTCCTGGGTGAGGTGGCCGCCGAGCGGGCTGACGTCGAAGGGCTCCTGGGGCACGACGGAGACCGGCATGCTCCAGGCGGGCACTCCGGGGAAGTGGTCGCGCGGCGGGCGGCGCCAGGGCGGGAGGTGGAGGTCGGTCATCGTCGGGCACCTCCTCCGGTGCCGGGCGCGTCGGGTGGGGCGGGCACCTTGGGCGGGGCAGGAACGTCGGGTGGGGCAGGCACGACGGTATGGGCAGGCACGACGGGTGCGGCAGACACGACGGCAGGGGCAGGTGCGGCGCCGCCGGGGGCGCCCGTTCCCCCGGCGGCGAGCCAGGCGCGGACCCGTCCGGCGGGCAGCGCGGCCCCCTTGGCCTCGAACATCCGCAACGCCTCGGTCCCTTCAGCCGTCGCCCGCTCGGCCCGGCCGGCCGCGCGGAGCACGATCGCCAGATCGAACAGCGTCTCCCCGACCAGGCACGGGTCGTCGGAGTCCTCGCTCAGCCGGCGGGCCGCCGTGGCGGCGGCGACCGCCTCGGGGTGGTCGCCGCGGGCGGAGGCGAGGCGGGCGCGCAGCGCCGTCGCGCCCAGCCGGGCACGCGGGTTCCCGCCGTCCCTGCCGCGGTCCGGCTGGTCGTTGTCCCGGCCGCGGTCCCGCTCCCCGGACTGCTCGCCGGGCCTTCCGTCCGGACCGTCCGGCGGGTCGAGCGCGGCCAGTGCGACGGCGGCGGCGCCGGTCCGGCCCTGGGCGAACAGCTCGCGGGCGATGGCGACCTCCGTGGTCCGGGTGTCCGGGGCGTGCTCGGCGGCGCGCAGCACGCCGAGGCTCTGCCGGTAGCGGGCCTCGGCGACCTCGTGGGCCCCGGCCAGCGACTCGACGAAGCCCGCCGCGTCCAGCACGACGGCGTCCGCGAGGTCGGTGTGCACGTCGTGGGAGCAGGTGAGCGCCTCGGTGAGGGTACGGCGGGCGGCCGCCACGTCCCCGGCGAGCGCCTCCAGGTGGGCGCGGGCGACGAGCACGGGGATCAGCAGCGAGCGGTTGGCGGCGAAGCGTCGGCCGAGCAGCGCGCACAGCTCCAGCGAGGCGGCCACCGGGGTGGGCGTCCACTGGGCCAACTCGCACACAGCGCAGAGGAGTCGGTCCTCCTCGTAGTTGTCGGCGAGGACCCGGGCGCGGGCCAGTGCGAGCCGGAAGGAGGACTCGGCGGAGGCGGTGCGCTCGGCGGCGAGTTCGAGGTGGGCGTGCAGTTGGTGGAGCCGGGACCAGCTGCGGTCGTCGCCCGGGTCGTGCTCCAGCAGCGCGGTGAGGCGGTCCGCGTCGGCGGCGACGGCGGCGGGCGGGGCGAGGCCGAGCCGGAGGGCGACGATCCCGCGCTGGACGGCGAGGGTCGCCGCGGCGCGCGGGTTGCCGGGCAGCGCGGCCTCGGCGGCGTCGAGCGCGGCCCGGCACCGGGCCTCGTCCTGGAGCCAGATCCCCGCGTCGCAGACGTGCAGCGCGAGCGGGATGTGCCGGGGGTCCCCGACCGGCAGCAAGGTACGGCCGCGTTCGAGGAGCTGGACGGCGGCGGGGAGGTCCTTGCGGGCCAGCGCGCGCGTCCCCTCGGCGATCAGGGTCCCGGCCGCCGCCCCGGCCAGAGCGGGCAACTCGTGCTCGCCCGGCCGTAGTTGTCGGCGAAGCTGCCATCCGGCCTCGACGTGGTAGGCGACCGCCATCGGGTCTCCCGGGCGGGCGCGGGAGAGCCGGTCCGCGAGGAACCCGTGCCAGCGTTCCCGCCTGGTCTTCGGGGTGAACTCGTAGGCAGTATCCCGCAGCAGCGCCTGGGCGAAGCGGTAGGTGGCGGCGGGTCCGGGCTCGAAGACCCGGCGGCGGGCCAGCCGGGCGGTCGCCTCGTCGGCGGCGGCCGGCACCACGCCGTCGGCCTCGGCCATCGCCCGCAGCTGCCCGCGACTGAACTCGCGCCCGACGACGGCGGCGAGTTCCAGCAGTCCGCGCTCGGTGGCCGGGAGCCGGTCCAGCCTCGCACCGAGCAACGCCTGGACGGTGGGCGGCACATGGGTACCGGGGGCGGTCTCGGCGAAGACGTCCATGAGCTGTTCGGCGAAGAACGGGTTGCCGTCGCACAACGCGACCACCCGACCGGCCAGTTCCCGCTGTTCCTCGATCCGGAGGTCCTGCGGGTGGACGTCGCCGCGCAGGACCAGGCCGCCGACCAGGGCGGCGGTCTGCTCCTCGCTCATCGGCCCGAGGTCGACGGTGGTGGCGCACGGCTTGCCCCCGCCCCAGTCGGCGCGCTGGTCGAGCAGTTCGGGACGGGCGACGCAGAGCAGCAGGACGGGGACGTCGCGCAGCCAGGTCGCGATCTCGTCGACGAGGTCGAGCAGGGTCGCCTCCGCCCAGTGCAGGTCCTCCCAGACCATGACCACGGGACGGGAGCGGCCGAGCACCGCCAGGAGGTGGCGCACGGCCCAGGCGATGTCCTCGACGCCGACCTGTCCGGGGGGCGGGTCTGCGGGGTCGGCGGGGTCGGCGGAATCGGCTGGGTCACCGAGGGCGGGGTCGGCAACAGCGGGGTCGACGAGGGCGGGGTCGGCGACGGCGGCGAGGGTGCGGGTGACCAGGCGTCGCGTGCGGCCGTCCGCACGGTCGGGAGACCCGGCCTGCGCGGCGTCCTCGGCGAGCAGCCGCACCAGTTCGGGCCGGCCGCCGGGCAACGAGCCGAGCATCTCGGCGAGCGGCCGGTAGGTGATCCCCCGGCCGTAGGCGGAGCAGCGCCCGGCCAGCACCAGCGCCTCGCCGTCGGGCAGTCCGGACAGGAACTCCCGGACCAGACGCGACTTTCCGATGCCCGGAGCACCGAGCACGGTGGCGAGGCACACCTCGCGCCGCTCCCGGGCCCGCCGGTAGCCGCGTTCGAGCGCGGCCAGCTCGTCCGTCCGGCCGATGAACGGGGTGAGCGGGCCCGGGGCGTCGGCCGTCGCGTCCGGGGCGGTGACCCGCCAGGCCGGCACCGGGCGGGACTTGCCCTTCAGCCGCAGCGGTTCGACCGGTTCGATGCCCACCTGCGCCCGCACCATCGCGGCGGTGTCGGCGCAGATCAGCACCTCGCCGGGAGCGGCGGCGGTCTGCAGCCGGGCGGCCGTGTTGACGGAGTCCCCGACGACCCGGAAGTCGTCCCCCGGGCGGGTGATCACCACGACGTTGCCGGTGCAGATCCCGGCCCGGGCCTCCAGCTCGACCCCGTACCGGGCGGCGAGGTCGGCCGTGAGGCCGGCCAGCGCGGCGAGCGCGCCGGTGGCGGCCCGGACGGCGCGCAGCGCGTCGTCCTCGCGGGCGGCGGTGGCGCCGAAGGCGGCGAGGATCGCGTCGCCGATGAACTTCTCGACGACGCCGCCGTGTTCGGCGATGCAGGCGCCGCAGCTGGCGAAGTAGCGGTCCATGACGCGGCGCAGCGGTTCGGGGTCCAGTCGCTCGGCGAGGGTGGTGGAACCGACGACGTCCAGGAAGAGCATCGACACCTTGCGGCGCGATTCGCGCGGTTCGGCGACGACCGGGGGCGGAGCGGGGAACGCGGCGGACGCGGCGGACGCCGGGGCGAGCGGGGTGCCGCAGCCGGCGCAGAACCGGTCCGCCTCGGCGGTGCGGCGTCCGCACGCGGTGCAGCTCACGACCGCTCCTCGGGGGCGGGACCGACCGCCTCGCCCGGGTCGGCCCGGTCGGTCGGGTCGGCCCGGTCGGCCGGATCGGTCGAATCAGCCGGGGAGGCCGGGGCGTCGGCCGATGCCTCCCCGGGGACTTCCCCGTGCGCCTCGACGGCCATGGCCACGGGCTCGCGCGCCGGTTCGGCGTCGGGTCCGGCCGCGAGGGGTGCGGGCTCGTCGGGTACGGGCTCGTCGGGTACGGCCGCCGCGGGTCCGGGCCCGGCGGCCGGGGCCGTTCCGCTCGCCGGGAGGCCCACCCGCGCGTAGACGCCGGCGAGCACGACCACCAGCCCGGACACCGCGAAGATGGTGTCGATCGGGCCGAACCGCAGGCCCGCCACCGAGCCCGAGAAGTCCCGCAGCCCGCTGCCCGCCAACCAGCCGGACAGCACCGCCGTCAGCATCGCCGCAAGCCGGGTGACCGGGTAGAACACCGAGATCACCCGCCCCCGGAACTCCTGCGGGGTGGCGGCGAGCAGCAGTGGGGCCATCGCCGTGTTCAGCATGGTGATCGGCACCACGAAGACGAACAGCAGCGTCACGGCCGCCGGGAAGCCGGTCTGCCGCGAGTACAGCACCAGCAGCGCGCCGCTCGCGATCAGGCCGATCCAGGTCGTCCGGCGGGCGCCGATCCACTGCACGACCCGCCCGGCGGCGAGCGCGCCCGCGATCCCGCCGATGCCGAGCGCCATGCCGAGGTAGCCGTACGACTCGGCGGAGACGTGCAGGTTCCGGGTGGCGAAGAAGATGTTCAGGGTGCTCAGGGCGCCCATCCCGAGCTGGCCGATCACCGTGAGCAGCAACAGCGCGACCAGGAACCGGTTGTGCGCGAAGAAGCGCAGTCCCGCGGTGAAGTCCTTGAACAGGCCCGGTCGTTCGGCGGCCTTGCCGTTCCTCGGAGCGGCCGGTCCGGACCGCGCGGGGTGCACCGGCCGCAGGTCGGCCGTACTGATCGCGACGTACGACACCAGGTACGAGAGCGCGTTGAACAGCAGCGCCCACTGCAGGCCCACCGCGAACAGCAGCGGTGCGGCGAGCGGCGGCCCGATGATCCAGGCGGTCTGCCCGGTCGCCTGGGCGATTCCCGCCGCCCGGGCCCGGTCGGCCTCGTCCGTCACGAGTTCCGCGATGATCGAGAACCGGGCCGGGGTGAAGAACTGGCCGGCCGCGTTGAGCACCAGCACCATCACGTAGATCAGCGCCAGCCAGACGCCCGCGGGCAGTTCCCGGGTCGGCACGAAGGCGACGGCGGTCAGGACGGCGACCAGCCCGCCGCGCAGCACCTCGGTGCCGAGCATGGTGGCGCGCTTGTCCCAGCGGTCGACGAAGACCCCGGCGAAGGGCCCGACGAACATCACGGCCGCGCTGGTCGCCAGGACCACGCCGCTGACCGCCTGCGGGCCCCAGGACTTCCCCTCCGCCAGCACGGTCGCCACCCAGAGCACCAGCGTGGTGCTGAACACCGCGTCCCCGACCGAGGAGACCGCCTGGCCGAACCAGAGCCGGGTGT
Source organism: Streptomyces sp. TLI_053 (assembly GCF_900105395.1). Lineage (NCBI taxonomy): Bacteria > Bacillati > Actinomycetota > Actinomycetes > Kitasatosporales > Streptomycetaceae > Streptomyces > Streptomyces sp. TLI_053. Next base: position 8,226,390 of record NZ_LT629775.1, on the reverse strand, counting down.
AGGTGGGGTTGATGAGGGTCGGCCGCAGCCGGCCGAGGGCCGTCACTGGGTGCGCCCCGTTCCGGGCATCAGCAGCGTCATCAGGGCGGTCACCAGGGTGGTGTGGTACGCCTTGGCGAAGTACTCGGCGGCCGGGTCGGCGGTGCTCGCACGGGTGGCGGCGGAGCGGCCGGGGATCGAGCCGTCCGGGCCCTGGGCACGGGCCAGGCAGTCGACGGCGGCCGCACCCTCGGGCGTGCCCGTCGGGTCCAGGCCCAAACAGACCTGGGTCATCAGGAGTTCGGCGGCGAGGTCCCACCAGTCGTGCCGGACGCAGTGGTCGAGCAGCCGGCCGGCCAGGGCCGCCGCCCCGGCCACCGCGCCGTCGGGCAGTCCCGGGCCGGTGCGGGCGAAGTCGCTGAGGTAGAAGGCGGAATGGGTGAGGGCGTAGGCCTCGGGGACGGTCACCGGCGGCTCGTCGGGGCGCTGCGCGGTGCCGTCCCGCCGCCGGCCCCGGGCCGCGGCAGTGGCCGGGAGGGTGACCAGGACGTTGCGGTCGGCCAGCTCCCGGTAGGACTCGACGCTGTGCGCGACCCCGGCCTTGTCCGCGTAGTAACGCAGTTCGAGCCGTTGGTAGGGCGAGCGCCCGGCCGGGGCGAGGTCGGCGGCGCCGAGCCGGGCGAGGCCGGACCGGAACGGCGCGTCGTCCGTCCCGGTGGGCGCGAGGGCGGCGCAGGCCAGCCGGTACTGGGTGGCGCCGCGCGGCTCGGCGGTGAGCAGGCGCGGGAAGCCGGGGTGCCGCCAGACGGCGCGGACCCGGGCGGTCGCCTCGATGCGGCGCGGGTCGTCCCCGGCGTCGAGGCGGGTCCAGCAGTGGGTGAGCAGGGCGAGTTCCAGCGCGGCCTTGGCGGGGCGGTGCGCGTCGCCCGGGCCGCCACCGCGGCCGCCGCCGAAACCGCCGGGCGCGAACGGGTCGAAGTGGTCGAGGTGGCGGCCGATCCAGCCGAGGGTGCCGGAACGGAGCCCGTCCAGGGCGGCGCCGGTACGGTCGGTGCCCGGACGATCGGTTCCGATGCCGTCGGTTCCGATGCCGTCGGCGTGGGCGCTGTCGGCTCCGATGCTGTCGGCGTGGGCGCTGTCGGCTCCGATGCTGTCTGCGTCGGCGCTGTCGGCGCTGTCGGCTCCGGCGCGCAGGCCGGGTGTCGTGGTCACAGGCGCCCCGTCTCGTCCAGGTAGTCGAGCAGCGCGGCGTCGACCGTGTCGTGGAACACGGCGAGCGTGCGCCGGTCCTCGTCGCGCCGGTAGAGGTCCTCGCAGCCGACCCAGCGGTCCCGGGTGAGGGCGCCCGGCAGGTAGCCGCCGGTAACGGTGCCGACCTCCCAGTCCGGCTTGCCCGCCGTCTCCCAGCAGCTGGCGAGGGTGCCGTCGGCGCTCACCACCGCGCCGTAACGGCCGTCCCCGTGCCCGCAGGTGGCGCACGGCCGGTGGGCCTGCGGGCGGGTCACACCGAGACCGAGGTCCAGGGCGCGGCGTTGCCAGCGGGTGAAGCGGGCGGAGAGGTCGCGGGAGTGCCGGAGGTCGTTGCCGTAGCCCACGCCGACATCGCCCACCTGGGCGAAGTACAGGGTGCAGCGGGCCGGGTCGAGCGCGCCGGCGAGCCGGTCGAGCAGGCTGTCCACGCCCCGGTAGGTCTCCTGGGAGACGTTGACCCGGAAGATCCACCGCAGCGGGGAGCTCTCGGAGGCGCGGGCGAGGTTGCCGACGATGGTGTCGAAGGTGCCGCCGCCCTCGGCCCGGCGGATCCGGATCCGGTCGTGGTCCGGCCGGTCCCCGTCGAAGGTGACCTGGACGGAGCGCAGGCCGCGGTCGGCGAGCCCGGTGGCGAGCGCCGGGGTGAGCAGGGTGGCGTTGGAGATCATCCAGGCCGAGGCGAGGCCGTGGCCGGCGGCCCGTTCGAGGAGTTCCAGGCAGCCGCGCGGGTTGAGCAGGGGCTCGCCGCCGAACAGCAGGATGCGGAGCTTCGCCAGCTCGGCGGCGGCCATCTGCCGGTCGGTGAAGTCGAGGATCTCGGTGATGGTCCGCGAGGTCAGCCGCTTGCGGGCGATCCGCGGCGGGCGGCTGCCGCCCGCGCCGTCCTGGGCGGTGTTCTGGAAGCAGTAGCCGCAGCCGAGGTTGCAGTGAGTGCTGGTCAGCACGGTCAGGGCGTAGCTGCGCGGGGCCGGGGCGGCCAGCAGGCCCTGCTCGCGCAGACGGCGTTCGGTGCCGGGCCGCAGGGTGCCGTCCTCGGCCAACTGGCCGGGGCGCAGCCGGGCGAGACCGCCGCCCGGGCCGAGGAACCACCAGTTGCGCTCGCCCCGGAGCAGGCGGGCTCCGGTGGCGGCGACCGTCGCGGGGCCGGACGTGCTCGCCGCGCTCACCGGGCACCGCCGCGCGCCGGGACGGTGGAGGCCGTGGGCGGCTGTTCGGCGGGTGCTGCCGGGCGCGGACGCAGCAGGACCACCGTCGCCAGGGCCACCACCAGCGTGGACTGGAAGGACTTGCGGAAGAGGTGGACGGCGCCGGCGCCGGCCGGGACCCGTTCGGTGGCCGAGCGGCCGGGGAAGGACCCCTCGGGCGACTGGGCCTCGGCGAGCAGGTGCAGAGCGGCCGCCCCCGAGGGTGTGGTCAGCGGGTCGAGCCCCAGGCAGTGCTGCGCCAGGACCAGCTTGGCGGTGAGGTCCCACTCACCGCGCCGGACGGACTCCTCGGTGAGCCGCTCGACCCGGTCGCGGGCGTGGGCGAGATCGGCCCCGCCGAGGCCCGGGTCGCGGAAACCGAAGTCGGCCAGGTGGAACACGGTGTGAGTGACGTTGCAGACCTCGAGGTCGGCCAGCGGCCGGCCGTCGGTGTGCCCGGCCAGCCGGCTGATCCGGTACAGCTCCGGATAGTCGGACAACTGGTGCCGCACACCAGCCAGTTCGGCGTAGTACCGGGTTTCCAGATGCAGGAAGGGCGACTTGTGACGTGGCGTCAGGAGGTCACCCGCCACTCCTTCGGCCAGGGCCGCCCGGTGCGGACCGTCGGGGTCGAGGCCGGCCGGGGCGAGCGCACCGTACATCAGCTGGAACTGCCGGGCGTAGCGCGGCTCGACGGTGAGCAGGGGCGGGTGCTCGGGGTTGCGCCAGACCTGCTCGACGGTCGCGGCGACGGCGGCCAGGTCGGGGTCGGGGGCGTGCGTCCGGGCGGGCTCCGCCGCTCCGGCGGCCCTCGCCCAGCAACGGTACAGCAGGGCGAGTTGCAGCAGCGCCTTGACCCTGGGGGTCACCGGCAGTTCGGCCCGGCCGGCCGGCTCGTCAAGGAAGCCGCAGTGCCGGCCGATCCACTGCCGCGTGCCCGCCGAGAGGCTCTCCACGGCCGCGAGGTCCGGGGCGGCTGTTCGAGTACCCATGGTTCTCCCTTGAGGTTGCGGGCTGCCGGTCGGACGTGCGGGCGGTCCGCTCGACGAGGTCGGCGGCGCGGTGCGGGGCGTCCGCCGCGGCCTCGGCGAGCCTGCGGCCGAGGCGGTGGGCGTGGGAGCGCAGCCGGTCGTCCCGCCAGGCCGTGTCCACCAGCCCGGACTGGTCCGGCTCGCCCGTGCGCGGGAGGTGGACGGCCGCGCCGGCCCGCAGCAGCGCACCGGCGAGGACTGGCTGCTCGGAGCCGTTGGGGGTGACGCCGAGCGGGCGGCCGCGCTGCAGGGCGCCGAGCACGGGCGCCGAGGTGCCGGCGGTCAGCACCAGTCCGGCCCGGTCGACGAGCGGCCCCAGCCAGGGCTTGCGGACGAGCAGGATGTCGGCGTGCGGGTCGGGGGCCGGCCCGGCGGTGCGGCCCTGTTCCACGACGGCCTGGTAACGGCCGCCGGTGAAGGTCGCGTTGAGGCGGGGCCACGGGGTGCCGCCGCCGAAGAACCGGCCCAGGTGCACATAGACGACCGGCTTGCCGCTGCGCGCCAACGCGGCGTCCACGGCGGCGAGTTCGCCGGGGTCGGCGGCGGGCTCCCAGGAAAGCGGGCCGATCCGGTGCACCTGCGGGGGCAACTCGGCTCCCGGGTACTCCAGTTCGGCGGTGCCCCGGAGCAGGAGCGCGTCACCGAGCAGGGCGGACGCGTCCGGCCCGCCGCCGGTCGCCGCGACCCCGGTCCGCGGTCGGCGGGACGGCCGGGCGGGCAGACCGACCTCCTCCCGGGCGGCGTCGTACAGCGCCAGCGTCTCCAGGGTCCGGTTCTCCCGGCTTCGGCCGTACTGCGGCTCGCCCGCGCCGCCGGAGCGGTAGGTCCACAGGTGGATCGAGAGCCCGATCACGACCACCGGGACGTCGAGCGTCTCGGCGGCCAGCAGCGCGCCGTTGCACAGCACCGAGGTCACCAGCAGGTCGGCGCGGGCCTGCCGGGCGGCGCGCACGGTCGCCCGGTACTGGGCGGAGCCCATGACGCCCCAGCGGGCGGCGGAGAAGGCCCCCTCGCCGCCGAACTGCTCCGCCGCCGCGAACGGCAGGCCTGCCTCGGCCGCGAACGGCGCGGCCGTGGAGCGGCCCAGCACCGACACCCGGTGGCCGCGGCGGCGCAGTTCGCGGCCGACGGCGAGCGCCGGGTAGAGGTAGCCGCCGTCACTGAGCGGGCAGAGCAGGATGTTCACGGGGCCTCCGGGCCAGGGGGCCGGGTCGGGGAGCCGGGTCGGGGAGCTGGGTCGGGGGCTGAGGTCGCGGTACGGCGGCCGCGGAGGGCTGCGGTCGCGGAGGACTGCGGTCGCGGAGGACTGCGGTCGCGGAGGACTGCGGCCGGGGGACTGCGCTCGCGGAGGACTGCGGTCGCGGTGCGGAGACCGCGGTGGAACCGGCCGAACGGGCCACCCGGCCGCCGGCGGCTCGGGCCGGGGCCGGATGACCCGCTCGGGCGTCATGACGTCACGGCGTCATGACTCGACAACCGGACCGGCCGACGTCACATGGCCGAACTGTTGTTGATGATGCAGATGTCCTCGACGAGACCGTCGTCCTCGACGTCGACGCTGTGCGCCACGACGTCGACCTCGTCCTCGGCCTCGGTCGGCTCCGGGTTGATGGAGTCACTCATGCTGACCTCCCTCTGCAGTGCGGCGTCCGCTACGCCGGCCCGGGAGAAACCTAGGGATCCCCGGTATGGCGGCGATTAGGCGCCGGTTCGATTTCGGTATGACGGTTGGTCATGTGCCGTTCCCCGCAAGGTTTCCGCTTCTTCGCGAGGGCGTCGCCGCCGCGGCCGGGCGGCCCGCGCCGCGCGGCTCGCTCAGTGCAGGTGGACCGGCACCCGGTCGGCGGTCCGGCCCGCCCGCTCCCGGGCGTACGCGTACAGCAGCGCGGGCATCTCGTACCGCACGGTGTGGGCCAGGCCCTCCGCGCCGGCGACGGTCAGCAGGCTCGCCTCCAGCAAGTCCTCCAGCACCCGGACGGCCGCCGCCGGGTCGCAGTCCAGCACCGCGGCCGCGCGGTCCAGGGTGAACACCGGCCGGGCCAGCAGGCCCAGCCGCAGCACCGCCCGGTGCGTGGCCTCCGGCAGCTCGCCGACCGACTCCGCCAGCCGCACCCGCACCAGCGGGTCGCCCCCGCACAGCTCGTCCAGCAGCGCCCGGCCGCCGCTCAGCCGCGCGCCGTACTCGCCCAGCGGGACGTGCCGCAGGAACGCCAGCCGGTCGGCGACCAGCCGCACCCCGAGCGGCAGCAGCCCGGTCGCCCGGACGATCCGGGCGGCGGACTCCCGGTCCGCGTCGACCCGTTCGGCACCGATCGTCCGGCCCAGGAACTCCACCGCCTCGTCCGCCGTGAACGGTGGCAGCCAGACCCGGTGGGCCCCCTCCAGTCCGATCAGCCGGGGCCTGGCGGTGACCACGACGGCGCTCTCCCCCGCCTCCGGCAGCAGCGCCCGCACCTCGGACTCGCGGCGGGCGTCGTCGACCACCACCAGCGCGCGACGCCCGGTCAGCCACAACTGCCAGGCCCAGCGCGGGTCCGGGCAGTCCGCTACGTGCGACGCACCGGCCGGCCCGTCCCGTTCACCGCAGGCGGTGGCGGCCAGCAGCTGGCGCAGGACGTCCTCCAGCGGGCGGAGGCGGCCGTCCTCCCCGCGCAGCCGGACGAACAGCCGACCGTCCGGGAAGTGCTCGGCCAACCGGTGCGCGGTGTGGACGGCGAGCGCGGTCTTGCCCGCGCCGAGCGGCCCGGTCACCACCGCCAGCCGGCCGGCGCCGCCGGTGAGCACCTCGGCCAGTCGGCGCACGGGGGCCGCGCGGCCGGTGAACGCGGGCGGGTCGGTGGGCAGCAGGTTCGGCGCCGCCCGGTGCGGGCGCGGCACCGGTGGCCGCAGCTCGGCGGGCGGTTCGGAGCGCGGCCGGACGGGGCCGGCGTCGCAGAGCAGCGAACGGTAGAAGCGCGCCAGGGCCGGACTCGGCGGCAGGCCGAGTTCATGGGCCAGCGCCTGCCGCAGGTCGTCGTAGACGGCGAGTGCCTCGGAGCGGCGCCCGGCCTGGCACAGGGCGGTCATCTGCAGCATCCGCAGCCGTTCGCGCAAGGGGTGCCGCTGGGCGGTCTCGGTGGCGCGCTCGATCGCCTCCGCCCCGCGCCCGGCGGCGAGTTCGGCATCCAGCCAGTCCTCGAACACACCGAGGAAACGGCGGTCGAGACGCTGGGCGGCGCTGTCGATCAGGGGGACGTCCCGGAACCCGTCGAGCGCCGAGCCGCGCCACAGCTCCAGCGCCTCGGCGAGCGCCCCCGCCCGGGCCCGCTGTTCGAAGCGGAGCGCGTCGAGCTCCACCTCGGCGGTGTGCAGGACGTAGCCGCCGGCCCGGTGGCTGATCCGGGTGACCACGGAGCCGGGGCCCGGACAGGACTCCGGGGCGGACTCGGGACCGGCCAGTCGGCGCAGCCCCGAGACGTACACCTGGAGGTTCTTGCGGGCGGTGCGCGGCGGCGCGTCGTCCCACAGTGCCTCGACCAGGGAGTCGGCCGACACCCGGGTATTCGCGTGGGACAGCAGCGCCGCCAGGAGAATCTGTTGTTTCCGGGATCCCGGATCGACCGCCCGGCCGTTCTCCAGCACGTGCAGCGGCCCGAGAATCCCGAATCTCACCGCCATCTCACGCCAACTTGATGACGAAGGAATGCCCTTCCACCTCGGCGTCCGAAACAGCGTCCAGGCGCTGTTTCACGGAATTGAGGACGGCGACCTCGTCCTCGCTGAGCCGGGACAGCACGTCCCGTTGCTCCAGTGTCAGCAGGTCGACCGGGTTGCCCGCCTGCCGGAGGGCGGCGAGGGCGTCGAATGTCATGGTCCCCTCCTTCTCGGATGCCAGATCATCATCACCGTCGTCCGGGAGGCCGTCCATGAGACCTTTGGGCCAGAAACCGCGCCCGTCGGGGGAGGACGCGAGAATCAGTGCGAGCAGTCCGGCCTGCAGTCTTGACCGGAGTCCCAGTTTCGCCAGAATGGCGGTGACGAACCGTTTGACGGTGCGCTCACTGATATTGAGTTCGTAGGCTATCGAGCGATTGTCGTACCCGAGGCCCAACAGCTTCAGCACGGTCCGCTCCCGGGGCGTCAGCTCCCGGGTCAGCGGCAGCGCCGCCGCCGGCGGTAGCGGCACCCCCGGCGCGCGCGGCGCTCCGCACGCCGGACACACCGGATCTCCACCACCCATCGACGGGATCCCCCCTCCGGCGGCACACCACTGCGGTGCCCTCATGCTGACGCTCCGGTCGGACACCGGCAAGAGGTCGAACGTGCCCGGATAATGCCAACATCACGCCCGGGAGCGGCGGTCAGGCCTCGCCGAACGGCTCGTCGCTCCACCGGAACCAGGCGCGCCCGCCGTCGACGTGCAGCAGGAACTCGGCCACCGGCCCCGTCGGCGCCAGCAGCGACAGCGCACCGGCGATCCGCTCGTAGCTCGCGTCGAACCGCTCGTACTCCTCCGCCTCCAGCAGCGCCGACGACTCCTCGAACCACGGCCGGACCTCTCCGAACGCCGCCGTCGGCACGAACCGCCCGTGCAGCCACGGGAAGTCCGCATCGTCGATCACGATCTCACCGAGCTCCTCCCCCTCCCGCACCAACCGCCAGCTCTCCCCCAGGAACCCCACCCGGCACCACCCGTCCTGTCGTCCGTCGATCGTCGTCCCTGGCGCTCGTCGTCGTCCGCCGGAGGCCCCGCCCGGAGGCCCCGCCCGGAGGCCCCGCCCGGAGGCCCGCCGCCCCTTGCCCGTCCCTCGCCCGCCCCGAGGTACCCCGCGCCCGTCGTCGCGGGCTGCGGGCAGCGGGTTGCGGGCACCGGGTTGCCCGAGCCACCACCTTCGCCCTGTGTCCGCACTTTGCAAAGTGCACTTTGCAAAGTGCGGACACGGGCCGAGGCCGCCCGGGGCGCCGCGAGCAGCGGCGCCCCGGCAGAGGTCAGAGGGTGGTCGGGGCGGCTTCGGCGAGCGCGTCGAGGACCGGGCGGATGAGCGGGTGCCCGTCGGCGCCGGCGCGGACGGCGGCGAAGACCCTGCGGGTGGCGAGGGCGCTGTCGACGGGACGGACGGCGACCTGCGCGAGGTCGACACCGAGGAGGGCCGAGCGCGGGACCAGGGCCACCCCGGCACCGGCCGAGGCGAGGGCGACGACGGCGCGGAAGTCGTCGGAGGAGTGCACCAGGCGCGGCTGGAAGCCCGCGTGCTCGCAGGCCAGCAGCACCACGTCGTGACACGGGTTGCCCGGGTAGGGGCCGATCCACGGTTCGTCGCCGAGGTCGGCCATCGCGATCGGGCCCTCGGCCGAGGCCAGCGGGTGGGCGAGCGGAAGAACGGCCTCGAAGGGCTCGGCGTAGAGCGGGACGCGGGTGAGCCGGGCGTCGTCGGCACGCGGGGCACCGCGGTACTCGACCGCCACGGCGAGGTCGGCCCGACCGTCGAGCAGCATCGGCAGGCTGGCGTCGCCCTCGGCGTCGAGCACCTTGAGGCGGACGCCCGGGGCACGGGTGGCGAGCGTGCCGATGGCGGGCGCGAGGACGAGGGAGATGCCGGTGGCGAAGGAGGCCACGGTGACCTCGCCGGAGACGCCCGCGCTGTAGGCGGCGAGATCGGCCTCGGCCCGTTCGAGCTGGGCGAGGACGGCGTCGGCGTGACCGAGCAGGATCTCCCCGGCCGCCGTGAGCCGCACGCCACGGCCCTCGCGGGCGAGCAGGTGGTGGCCGGTCTCCTGCTCCAGCGCAGCCAGCTGTTGCGAGACGGCGGAGGGGGTGAGGTAGAGCGCGGCCGCGGCCGCGGTCACCGTCCGGTGGTCCGCCACCGCTCGCAGGGTCCGCAGCCGTCTCGCGTCGATCACAGGCCAATTCTGCCAGCGTCGGCGGGGCCGCCGGGGCGGGGGTGACGAACCGGTCGGGAGTGACAGCGGAGTGGGAAGTCGGCCCCGCCGACTTCCCACTCCGGGCAACACCGCGCGCAGGACTCGGGCAACCCCGTCCCGTGCCCGGACCACCCTCTCTCGGCCCTCTCACCACCTCTCTCGGCACTTTGCAAAGTCACACTTTGCAAAGTGCGGGAAGGGGGGCGAGGGGGCCGATCGCCCGGGAATCAAGGGGATCGCCCTCTCTCGGCACTTTGCAAAGTGTGACTTTGCAAAGTGCGGGCCTCGGAGAAGCGGTGAGGGAGCGAAGGGGTGCAGGAAGGACGGACGGACAGCTGGAAGGCAGGAAGGAGAGGAGCCAGGAAGGGAAGGAAGCAGGAAGCGGCGCAGCACGGCGGGCGAGCGCGGACGGCAAGGCCCCGGCTCCGGAAACCGCGAACGGGAGTGGGAAGTCGGTCGGGCCGACTTCCCACTCCCGCGGCGGGAGGGTGGGGCAGGTGGTCTTGGTGCTGTGCGATGTCGGCGGGGCCGGCCCCGCCGACATCGCACAGCGGTTCGGGAGCCCGTGGCACGTCCGGTTCCGAGCGGACGTGCCACGGGCGATCGAGGGGGAAGGGCCACGGCAGGGACCGTTCCCGGTGGCCGCCGCCGGAGCGGTGACCGCGGCGGCGCGGGAGGGCTACTCCCCCAGCGCGGCGCGCGCGTCCACGAAGGCCGCGACGGCGCGCTCGACGTCCTCGGTGGTGTGGGCGGCGGAGAGCTGGACCCGGATCCGGGCCTGGCCGTGCGGGACGACCGGGTACGAGAAGCCGATCACGTACACACCGCGCTCCAGCAGCAGCTCGGCGAGCCGGCCGGCCTTCGCCGCGTCGCCGATCATCACCGGCGCGATCGGGTGGTCACCGGGCAGGATCTCGAAGCCCGCCTCGGTCATCCTCGAGCGGAACAGCGCGGTGTTCGCCGCCAGCCGCTCCCGCAGCTCGTTCGAGCTCTCGACCAGGTCGAGGACCTTCAGCGAGGCGGCCGCGATGACCGGCGCGAGCGAGTTCGAGAACAGGTACGGACGCGACCGCTGGCGCAGCAGCGCGACGATCTCCCGGCGCGCGGCGACGTAGCCGCCGGAGGCGCCGCCGAGCGCCTTGCCGAGGGTGCCGGTGATGATGTCGACCCGGTCCATGACGCCGTGCAGCTCCGGCGTGCCGCGGCCGCCCGCGCCGACGAAGCCGACGGCGTGCGAGTCGTCGACCATCACCATGGCGTTGTAGCGGTCGGCGAGGTCGCAGATCTCGCGCAGCGGGGCGACGTAGCCGTCCATCGAGAACACGCCGTCGGTGACGATCAGGCGGCGCCGGGCGTCCTGGCTCTCCTTGAGCTGCTGCTCCAGGTCGGCGAGGTCGCGGTTGGCGTAGCGGTGGCGGCGGGCCTTGCACAGGCGGATGCCGTCGATGATGCTCGCGTGGTTGAGGGCGTCGGAGATGACGGCGTCGCGCTCGTCGAGCAGGGTCTCGAAGACGCCGCCGTTGGCGTCGAAGCAGGACGAGTAGAGGATCGTGTCCTCCTGGCCGAGGAACGCGGAGAGGCGGTCCTCGAGCTGCTTGTGCACGTCCTGGGTGCCGCAGATGAAGCGCACGGACGCCATGCCGTAGCCCCAGCGGTCGAGCGCGTCCTTGGCGGCGTCGAGCACCTCGGGGTGGTCGGCGAGGCCGAGGTAGTTGTTGGCGCAGAAGTTGAGCACCTCGCCCGGGGTGCCGCCGGCGGTGACGGTGACGGCGGCGCTCTGCGGGCTGCCGATGACGCGCTCCGGCTTGAAGAGGCCGGCCTCACGGATCTCGTCGAGGGTGGCGGCGACCTCGTCGCGCACGTTGTCGAACACAGCTGCTCCTAATCGGATCGTCGGATCGGCGAGGGTGCTCAGGCGGTCCAGTCGAGGATGACCTTGCCGCAGCGGCCGCCGGCCGCCTCGTCGAAGGCGGCCTCGAAGTCGGTCGCGGCGTACCGACCGGTGATCACGGGGCTGAGGTCGAGGCCGCCCTCCAGGAGGACGGACATCGCGTACCAGGTCTCGAACATCTCGCGGCCGTAGATGCCCTTGATGGTGAGCATCGAGGTGACGACGGAGGCCCAGTCGATCGGGAACTGCTCGGCGGGCAGGCCCAGCATGGCGATCTTCCCGCCGTGGGTCATGTTGGCGATCATCGACTGCATCGCCTCGGGCCGGCCGGACATCTCCAGGCCGACGTCGAAGCCCTCGCGCAGGCCGAGCTTCTGCTGGCCCTCCTCGATGGTGTGCTCGGCGACGTTGAGCGCCAGCGTGACACCGACCTTGCGGGCGAGGTCGAGGCGGTACGGGGAGACGTCGGTGATCATGACGTTGCGGGCGCCGGCGTGCTTGGCGACGGCGGCGGCCATGATGCCGATCGGGCCGGCGCCGGTGACCAGCACGTCCTCGCCGACCAGCGGGAAGGACAGCGCGGTGTGCACGGCGTTGCCGAACGGGTCGAAGATCGCGGCGACGTCGAGGTCGACGGGGACCCGGTGCACCCAGACGTTGGAGGCGGGCAGCGCGACGTACTCGGCGAAGGCGCCGTCGCGGTTGACGCCGAGGCCGACGGTGTTGCGGCAGAGGTGGCGGCGGCCGGCCAGGCAGTTGCGGCACTTGCCGCAGACCAGGTGCCCCTCACCGCTGACCAGGTCGCCGACGGCAATGTCCGCGACGCCGGCGCCGATCTCGGCGACCTCGCCGACGAACTCGTGGCCCAGCACCAGCGGGGTCCTGATCGCCTGCTGCGCCCAGCCGTCCCACTTGCGGATGTGCAGATCGGTGCCGCAGATGCCGGTGCGCAGCACCTTGATGAGCACCTCGCCCGGGCCGATCGCCGGGGTGGGGACGTCCATCAGCCAGAGTCCCGGCTCGGCCTTCTGCTTGACGAGTGCCTTCACGGCGGTGGCTCCTGACGCACGGTGGGGCGGCCTGGTGTGGGCAGGCCGACGAGGCCCGGCGGTGGCGGCCCCCGGGAGGGCCGGAGGGTGGTGACGGGGCCGGGGTCCTGGTGTCGGTCCTGGCGTCCGTAATCCGGGCAGGCAGAAATCTGCCTGGTCGGAGGGGGTGCGGTCCATCGAGGAATTCTTAAGGGCCGCGACAGCTGGGCTGAACGATCGTGCCCGAGCTGCGCCCGGGGCCCGTCGCGGCATGCCGGTCGGCACCCCGACGGCGGAGCGCGCGGGGCGCGTTCGGGGCGCGCGGAGCGCCCGCCCGGCGACCTCTGGGGCCACGACCGAGCCGGTACCGGGCGGGGCCGGGCGGCGGGGCCGGGCGGCGGGGCCGGGCTCAGGACCGGGCGGCGGGGCCGGGCGGCGGGGCCGGGCGCGGGGCGGGGCTCAGGGCCGTACGCGGTACCGGGCTCAGGGCGAGCGCAGGACCGACGCGGGAGATCCCGCCCGGTCAGTCCCGTCGGACCGCGACGGCGTGCGCCACCACTGCCGCCGCCCCGAGCAGAGCTGCCGCGAGCGCGAGCAGCAGACCGGTCGAGCCGACCAGCTCCGCCGACCGGTGGTGGCCGGAGAGCCGGGTGAGCAGGAGGTTCACCGGCGGCAGGCCCTTGCCGAGGGTCAGCACGAGCAGCAGCACGAGGGCGAGCAGCAGTCCGTACCCCTGCCGCCGGACCACCGGCCGGGCGGCGAGCAGGCCGACGGCTGCGCCGGTGCAGCCACAGGTGAGCTGGGCCTCGGCGCCCAGGAGCAGATCGGCGGGGGTGGGGTCGTGGGTGCCGACGAGCAGCGGCAGGACCAGGCCGAGGACGGTGAGGGGCAGGCAGACCACCAGCGCGGCGAGGACGGTCCCGGTGGCCAGGCGGCGGTGTCCGCCGGCGGCGGCCGTCACCACCGCCCGGTGGGTCGGGTCCTCGAGCCCGGCGAGCGCCGTGGTGAGCCAGGTGGCGGCGAGCAGCATCGCCAGGCCGGAGGCCGCGTGGGTGGCGGTGAGCGGGCCGGTGTCGTTGCTGGTGAGCACGGTGACGAGGGCGGTGAACAGGAGCAGCGGGGCGAGGTAGCGCTGGGAGAGCAGCAGCGTGGTGAGCCGGTAGCGGACGAGGGCGGTCATCGGGCGGTGGACCTCGGGGTGGGCTCGGCGGACGGGCGGGGGGCGGCGACCGGTCGGGACGCGACGGCCGCTTCGGACTCCGGCCGGGTGACGGCTCGTACGGACCAGTGGTCGCGCAGGACGGCGAGCAGGACGGCGTCGGTCCTGGACGGGTCCACCCGGAGGTGGAGTTCGGCCCCGCGGCGCTCGGCGGCGAGGACGCCCGGGAGGCCGAGGACCCCGGGGAGGTCGGGGACACCGGGGAGGTCGGGGAGGTCGGGGAGGTCGGGGACGCCGGGAAAGTCGCGGACACCGGCAGGGTCGGCCCCGCCCGGGCGGGTGAGGACCACCAGCGCCGACAGGTCCCCCGCCGCCGCGACGGGGCCGGCCCGACGACCGACCCGGCCGCCGGCGACGGTGTGCACGGCGGTGGCGTGGGTCCGGGCGAGGGCTTCGCGGTGGTCCGTGAACACCACCGCCCCGCCGGCGGCGGCCACCTCGGCGAGGATCCCGGCGAGCGCGGTGTGGGCGGCGGCGTCGAGGCCGGACCACGGTTCGTCGAGGACGAGGAGGTCGGGCGGCACGAGCAGGGCCTGCGCGAGCGCGACCTTCCGGGCGTTGCCCTTGGAGAGGGTGCGTAGCTCCGCGTCCGGGCCGCCGGCGAGGGCGCGCCGGTCCAGCAGCCGGCCGGCGCGGTCCCGGGCGGTGGTGGTGGTCAGTCCGCGGATGCGGCCGAGGTGGGTGAGGAGGGAGACGGCGGTGAGGCGGTCGGGGGCGGTGAAGCGGTCGGGGACGTAGCCGACGGCGGCCCCTCGGGCGGTGACCGGTCCGGTGCGGCGGCCGGTGGTGGGGCGGGCGACGCCGGCCAGGATCCGGAGCAGGGTGGATTTGCCGGAGCCGTTGGCGCCGAGGACGGCGAGGACGTCGCCGGGTGCGAGGCTCAGGTCGACGTCGCGCAGGATCCAGCGGCCCCGTCCGTAGCGTTTGCCCACGGCTTCGCAGCGCAGCAGCACCTCGGTGTCCCCTTCCGTCGGTCGGGCGGTCGGCACCCTACTCGGCCGCCGGTAGGGGCCGGGTATGGTGCGGGCCGCGGCGGTGGTGGCGCGACCGGGGCCGGGCCGGGTGGCTGACGGGTGGGCCCGTTCGGGCCAGCGGGCCGCCGCAGGGCGCGCGGTGGCGGTGACCGGCGCATACGGTGGCGATCGCTCCCCCTTGCGGGCCCGTGGAGCGGTGCTCCGGGCCCGTCCGGCCCAGAGAGGCGCCTCGACGATGACGAACCACGACCGCGTGCCGAACCGTGCGACGACGGCCCGAGCCACGACTTCACGCCGCCCGGGTGCGGCCCGCGCGGCCGCGCCCCGGCCCGCTCCGGCGGCAGTCGCGCTGGCGCTGGCCGGGCTGCTGGCTTCCGCCGGGTGTTCGGGCGGCTCGTCCGGCGGCTCGCCGGCGGCCGGGGCGGTGACGGCCGTCCCGGCGGCGCTCAGCCCCTCGGCCTCGGCCTCGGTGTCGGGCCCGAGCGCGAGCGCGACGCTGCTCAGCCCCTCGCCGACCACCCCCGCCGGCCCGAGCCCGTCGGTGCTGCCGCTGACGCCGGACGTGACGGCCCGGTTGGACTCCGCGGTGCAGCGGGTGCTGACCGAGGCTTCGGTGCCCGGCGTGATCGTCAACGTGTCGACACCGCAGGGCGAGTACCTGAAGGCCTTCGGTGTCTCCGACAAGGTCGCGGGCACGGCGATGGTGACCGGGCTCAACATGCGGATCGGCAGCGAGACCAAGACCTTCACCGTCACCGCGCTGCTGCGCCTCGTCGACCAGGGCAAGGCCGGTCTGGACGACCCGATCGGCAAGTACCTGACCGGGGTCCCGAACGGCGGCACGATCACGCTGCGCCAGCTCGCGGACATGCGCAGCGGCCTGTTCCCGTACACCCAGGACGAGGACTTCGTGACGGCGCTCCAGTCGGACCCGCAACGCTCTTTCACCCCGGACCAGTTGCTCGCCTACTCGTACAAGCATCCGGTGGGGTTCGCGCCGGGCACGGAGTTCGAGTACTCCAACACCAACACGGTGCTGCTGGGCCAGGTGGTCGAGAAGCTGGGCGGGCGACCGCTCGGGGACTTCCTGAAGAAGGAGGTGTTCGATCCGGCGGACCTGGGCCGGACGGTGTTCCCGACGACGAACGCGTTCCCGCAGCCGCACGCCCGGGGCTACACCGACCAGACGGCGAACGGGGCGATCGCGGACGCCACCGACTGGAATCCGTCCTGGGGTTGGGCCGCGGGGGCGATGATCTCGGACCAGGCGGACATGAAGAAGTGGGCCAGGGTGCTGGCCACCGGCACGCTGCTGACTCCCCAGACGCAGGCGCAGCGGCTCCAGCCGCAGCCCTCGGCGGTGCCGGACACCTGGTACGGGTTGGGGGTGTTCTACAACCACGGGTGGATCGGGCACAACGGCTCGCTGCCGGGGTACCAGACGGTGGTGGTGTATCTGCCCTCCGCGCAGGCCTCGTTGGTGGTGCTGCTGAACACCGACATCTCGTACAAGGGGTCGGCGCCGTCGACGCTGTTCGCGAAGGCGATCACGGAGATCGTCTCGCCCGGGAACGTGTACGACCTGCCGTCGGCCCCGGCGGGCGGGGACGAGCCCTCGCCGACGGCCGACGCGTCGGTGTCGACGTCGGTGACGCCGCCGGTGCCGTCGGCGGCATGACGGGCGGCGGACCCGACCGGCCGCGAGTGACCGGCGACGCAACCGACGGACGTGACCGACGGACGTGCCCGGTCGTCACCAGGCGCAGGTGCTCCGCAGGGGCCGTCAGCCCCCGAGCACCTGCGCCAGGTCGTAGGAGACCGGTTCCTCCAGCTGCTCGTACGTGCAGCTCTCCGGAGCGCGGTCGGGGCGCCAGCGGCGCCACTGCGCGGTGTGCCGGAAGCGGGTGCCCTCCATGTGGTCGTAGGCGACCTCGACGACGCGTTCGGGGCGCAGCGGCACCCAGGAGAGGTCCTTCTTCCCGGTCCAGCGGCTCTGCGCCCCGGGGAGTCTGGCGTCGGCGTGGGCGGCCTCGTCGGCCCACGCTCCCCAGGGGTGGCCGGCGAGGTCGGTGGTGCGCAACGGCTCGAGTTCCTCGGCGAGTTCGCGGCGGCGGGCCATGCTGAAGGCGGCGCAGACGCCGACGTGCTGGAGGCGGCCCTCGGCGTCGTGGATCCCGAGCAGGAGGGAGCCGACGACGGGTCCGCTCTTGTGCTCGCGGTAGCCGGCGACCACGCAGTCGGCCGTCCGCTCGTGCTTGATCTTGTACATGGCGCGTTCGCCGGGCCGGTAGGGCTGGTCGAGCGGTTTGGCGACGATGCCGTCCAGGCCGGCGCCCTCGTACTGGGCGAACCAGGTCTCGGCGAGGTCGCGGTCGGTCGCGGCGGGGGCGGTGAAGACGGGGTCGGCGGCGTCGGCGAGGGCGGTCTCCAGGGCGGCGCGGCGGGCGGCGAGCGGCCGGTCGACCAGGGACTCGTCGCCGAGCGCGAGCAGGTCGAAGGCGACGAACGAGGCGGGGGTGCGTTCGGCGAGCAGTTCGACCCGGCTGGCGGCGGGGTGGATGCGTTCGAGCAGTTCCTCGAAGCGGAGCCGGCCGTCGCGGGCGATGACCACCTCGCCGTCGAGCACGCAGCGCGGGGGTGTTTCGCGGCGCAGGGCCGTGACGAGTTCGGGGAAGTAGCGGGTGAGGGGTTTGCCGGTGCGGCTGCCGATCTCGATCTCGTCGCGGTCGCGGAAGACGATGGCGCGGAAGCCGTCCCATTTGGCCTCGTACTGCATGCCGGGCGGGATCTTCGCGACGGACTTGGCGAGCATCGGGGAGACGGGCGGCATCACGGGCAGGTCCATGCTCCCGATCCTCGCGCCGATCCCGGCCCGCCGCGCGACGGCGCGCGACGGCGCGCGGGTGCCGCGACCGCCCGGGGTCGCGGCAGCCCGGGGTCGCGACGGCACGCTGGTGCCACGACCGCCCGGAGGCGCCCCGGGATCGGGACGGGCGCCCAGGTCAGGACAGGCGCGGTGGGCGGCGCGCGCTTAGCGTGAGTGGCATGGGCTCTGCCGTGGAACTGGATGTCGCCGGGCGCACCGTCCGGCTCTCGAACCCCGACAAGGTGTACTTCCCGGAGCGCGGCTTCACCAAGCTGGACGTCGCCGAGTACTACCTCGCGGTCGCGGACGGGGTGCTGCGCGGGCTGCGGGACCGGCCGACCACGCTGCAGCGGTTCCCGGACGGGGTGGAGGGCGAGTTCTTCTACCAGAAGCGGGCCCCGAAGGGCCTGCCGGACTGGCTGCCGACCGCGCGGATCGCCTTCCCGAGCGGACGCTCGGCGGACGAGATCTGTCCGACCGAGCCGGCGGCGGTGCTGTGGGCGGCGAACCTCGGCTGTCTGACCTTCCACCCGTGGCCGGTGCGCCGCTCGGACACCGACCATGTGGACGAGCTGCGGATCGACCTGGACCCGCAGCCGGGCACGGACTTCCGGGACTCGGTGCGGGTCGCGCACGAGCTGCGCGCCGTGCTGGAGGAGCACGGGCTGCGGGGGTGGCCGAAGACCTCGGGCGGGCGCGGGGTGCACGTGTACGTGCCGCTGGTGCCGGAGTGGACGTTCACCGACGGGCGGCACGCGGTGATCGCGCTGGGCCGGGAGCTGGAGCGGCGGCTGCCGGGGCGGGTGACCACGGCGTGGTGGAAGGAGGAGCGCGGGGAGCGGATCTTCGTCGACTACAACCAGATGGCGCGGGACCGGACGATCGCCTCGGCCTACTCGCTGCGGGCCCGGCCGCGGGCGACGGCGTCGACGCCGCTGCTGTGGGAGGAGCTGGACGACGCGCTGCCGGAGGACTTCGACCTGCGGACGGTGCCGGCCCGGTTCGCGGAGGTGGGTGATCCGCACGCGGGGATGCAGGGCGAGGCGTTCCGGCTGGAGGCGCTGCTGGAGCTGTACGAGCGGCAGGTCGCGGACGGTGCGCACGGCGAGTTGCCGTATCCGCCGGACCATCCGAAGGCGGCGGGCGAGCCGACCCGGGTGCAGCCGAGCCGGGCCCGGAGGAAGACCTGACGTGATCACGTAGGCTGGCCGCCCACGAAGATCGTCAAGAGATCACCGAAGAAGATCACCAGGGGGCGGGGAGCGATGGCTGCACGGGGGCTGCGGGAGATTCTGGCGGACGCGGGGGGCGGGGTGTTCCCGCCGTCGGACGGATCGGTGACGGTGGTCCCGCAGCCGTCGCCGCGCGAGGCGGGGGTGCTGTCGTTCTCCGCGCACGCGGTGGTCTTCACCGACGAGGACCCGGACTGGGTGCGGGCGACGCTGGCGGCGACGCCGAGCGACCCGCTGGCCGCACCGCTGTGCCCGCCGTTCCTGACCGCGTTCGCCCGCCGCACCGGCCGGGAGAACGGCAACATCGACCTGCTGACGGTGGCCGACCGGCTGCCCGGCGCGCCACCGCTGGCGCTCGCCCCGGTCGCGGACCGGGAGCACCCCCGGGTGGTGCGCGCGCTGCGGTACCGCGAGGACGTGCGGGTGTTCGAGGCCGAGGGCGGGAGCGGGGTCCTGGTGCTGGGGCGCGGCGTCGCCGGGCGCTGGGAGTGTTCGATCGAGGTCGGTCCGGCGGCCCGCGGCCGGGGTCTGGGCCGGGCGCTGGCGCTGGCGGCGCGGCACCTGGTCCCGAACGGCGATCTGGTCTGGTCCCAGCAGGCGCCGGGCAACGCGACGAGCGTGCGGGCCTTCCAGGCGGCCGGCTACCGGCCGGTGGGCGCGGAGACGCTGCTGGTGGTGGGGCAGCCGTGAGCACCGGCCCCGAGGCCGGGGCCGCCGACCTCACCACCGTCCCCGAGGAGGTGCGGGACCGGCTGGTGACCCGCTTCGGGCCGGACGCCCGGGAGTGGTGCGCGGG
This sequence comes from Streptomyces sp. TLI_053, assembly GCF_900105395.1. Taxonomy (NCBI): domain Bacteria; kingdom Bacillati; phylum Actinomycetota; class Actinomycetes; order Kitasatosporales; family Streptomycetaceae; genus Streptomyces; species Streptomyces sp. TLI_053. The sequence goes on along the minus strand of NZ_LT629775.1, from coordinate 8,207,038 downwards.
GCTGCCGCAACTGGTGGACGGCCTGGCCGGGCGCTGGGGGCTGGCGGTGCGGGCGGCCGGCGGCGGCGGAACGTCGCGGGTGTTCCGCTGCGAACGGCCGGCCGACGGGGCGACGGTGTGGCTGAAGCTGACGCCGGACGCCGAGGTGGCCCGGCAGGAGGCGGTGGCGCTGACCGCGTGGCGGGAGGTGCCGTCGGTGGTGGGGCTGCTGGCGGAGGACGTCGGGGCCGGGGCGCTGCTGCTGGCGGACGTCCGGCCGGGGACGACGCTGCGCGAGCGCGGTTGGCGGCCGGCGGAGGTGGCCGGGACGCTGACCGCGATGCGTTCGGTGCCCGCGCCGCCCGGTACGGCGCTGCCGTCCCTGGCGGAGCGGCTGGACTTCCTGTTCGAGCTCACGGAGCGGCGGGCTCCAGGCGTGTCGACGGCGGGCGCCCGGGCCCTGGCCGGGGAGCTGACCGGCGCCGGTGGTCCGGTCGGACTGGTCCACGGCGACCTGCACCCGTCCAACGCGCTGCTCGGCCAGGACGGGGCGGTGGCGATCGATCCGCGCGCCTGCCTGGGCGACCCGGACTTCGACCTGGTCGACTGGGCGCTCGACGGCGTGGCCGATCGGGCGGCGCTGTCCGCCCGGATCGCGGAACTGACCGACCTGGTCGCGGGCGCGGACGCCGACCGGCTGCTCGCCTGGTGCCGGGTGGGGGCCGTGCTGATCGCCGCTCCGCGCGTCGCCGCCGGCCGCCGCGACGACGGCACGGTGTTCCTGCGGGAGCTGGCAGGGCTGTAGCGGTCCGCCTGCGGGAGCCGGCGGGGCCGTAGCGGTCCGCCTGCGGGAGTCGGCGGGGCCTCAGCGGCGCCGGCCCGGTGCGTCAGCCGGAGGACGGACCGGGGCCGCGGCGGTCCGGCCCGGCGGGCGGGCGCAGCCGGAACCGTCCCGTCGTCGTCGGCCCGCGGCGGGGGCGCCGGTCCTGTTCGTCCTGCTCCAGCTCCCGCCGGAGGTCCGCCAGGTTCGTGGAACCCTGCCGGAAGTCGTACGACTCCAGGCCCGCGAGGTCGAGGTCCCGGCGGAGGGCCGCGATCGCCAGATTCCGCCACCGGTAGAGGTCCTTCGGTCGCGGGCCGCCGTCCCGGGCCCAGCCCCGGCAGCAGTGCCGCAGGCCGAGGACGGCGCCCCGGGCGGTGGCGGTCGCGCACATGCCGCCCGGCCCGTAGAACCAGCCGTTGAGCGCCGCCGCCACCTGCCCCGCCACCTCGGGGGTGAGCGGGGGGCCGGCGGCGTGCGACAGTCCGCCCAGGATCCGGAAGACCTCCGGGTAGGCCTCCAGTCTGGCCTTGTGGAGCTCCAGCGCCCAGCCGGACTTGAGGTCGGTCAGCCACCGGGCCCGTTCCCGCCGCTGCTGGGCGAGGGTCAGCGCCGCGCCGACGGCGGCCACCACCAGGGCGACGAGCCCCGACAGCAGGGCCGTGACGATCTGTTCGCTCATGGCCCCCGCCCCCGTCACCGGCCGTCCGACGGGCCCATGATGGCAGCCCGATCGGCCGTCAGCAGCCTTTCGCGGAAAGCGAGTTGTTCGCCGTCGTCCGGCCGGGGGCGTCACCCGACGGTGCGGGCGCCCTCCGGGGCGGTGTCGGCGACGGTGCGGACGGCCTGCGTGATCTGCTCGTCCGTCAGGTCGCCGCGCGCGGTCAGCCGCAGTCGGGAGATGCCGTCCGGGACGGACGGGGGGCGGAAGCAGCCGACGGCGAGACCGGCCCGGCGGCAGTCGGCGGCCCAGCCGACGGCGGCCTCGGGACCCGGGGCGCGGACGGACACCACGGCCGCGTCGGGCGTGGAGGCGTGCAGGCCGGCGGCGGTGAGGCGGGCGGCCAGGGTGCGGGCCACCTCGCGGGCACGCTCGGCGCGGTGGGGTTCGGCGCGCAGCAGCCGCAGGGCGCCGAGGGCGGCCCCGGCCGCGGCGGGGGCGAGGCCGGTGTCGAAGATGAAGGTGCGGGCGGTCTCGGTGAGGTGGCGCACGACCCGGCGGGGGCCGAGCACGGCCCCGCCCTGGGAGCCGAGCGACTTCGAGAGGGTGACGGTGGTGACCAGGTCGGGGGCGCCGGCGAGACCGGCGGCGGCCGGGGCGCCGCTGCCCCCGGGGCCGAGGACGCCCAGGCCGTGCGCGTCGTCGACGAGCAGCGCGGCACCGAACCCGCGGGTGACGGTGGCGAGTTCGGCGAGCGGGGCGGCGTTGCCGTCGACCGAGAAGACCGAGTCGGTGACCACCAGCGCCCGGGGCCGCTCGCGCCCGGCGAGGATCCCGGCGACGGCCTGCGGATCGCTGTGCGGGGCCCGGTGGACGTCGGCCCGGGCGAGCCGGCAGCCGTCGATCAGCGAGGCGTGGTTGTAGGCGTCGGACACGATGAGGGTGTCCGGGTCGGTGAGCGCGGTGAGCGCGGCCAGGTTGGCGGTGTAGCCGGAGGAGAAGACGAGGGCGGCCTCGGCCCCGCAGAAGTCGGCGAGCTCCTGCTCCAGCTCGGTGTGCAGCGCGGTGGTCCCGGTCACCAGCCGGGAGCCGGTGGCACCGGCGCCCCAGCGCAGCGCGGCCTCGGCGGCGGCCCCGGCGACGGCGGGGTGGCGGGTGAGGCCGAGGTAGTCGTTCCCCGCGAGGTCGAGCACCGGATCGTCGGCGGGCCGACTGCGCAGCGTGCGGGTGAGCCCGGCCGCGGCCCGCTGCTCCGCGGTCTCGTCGAGCCAGTCGAAGACGGCGCCGGGAGCGAGGGTGCGCGGTTCGGGCGCGGTGCGGTTGACCATGCCCGGCACTCTGGCACGGCGGACGCGCACCGGGCAACGTGCGCCGGGGCACACGGCCGGACCAGGAAGCACCTGGACAACACTTCTGCAATGAACAGAAGGCACCTTCCATTCACCTCCCGTTTCCTCTTTTCGGCCTGGATCTTCCGGTTGCCGCAAAAACGGCCGATCGTTCGCGCTCCCCCGGTAATGTCCCCACCACTCGAACATTCCTGGGGGGACGAGGTGGCAGACCTCGAATTCGAGCGACGGATGAACCCGTGGCTCTTCGACAGTTCCGGAAACCTCACCGAAGAGGCGAAGAAGCAGTTCCCGGACCTGGCGGCGACCGCCACCGGTGCACCGCCACCGATCACGTTCCAGCCGGGCGGCGGGGGGCCGTCCGTCAAGGCGAACCCCGGCATGATCCGCCAGGCCGGGACCAACGCCACCGCCCTGCGCGAGTCGGTCCGCACCGAATGCGGGCAGCCCGCGGGGCATGTCACCGGCGCGATCGCCGCCCTGGCGGGCTGGAGCCTGTCCACCGCCCTCAGCACCGCATGGAGCGTCTGGTCGGGCCAGTCGCACACACTCGGGGAGGCGGTCGGGACGATCGGCAAGAACCTGCACACCACCGCGCAGAACTACGAGAGCACCGAGACCGCGATCCACAGCCAGTTCGCGCAGCAGCACTGACGAAGGGACGAAGCGGCAGACCGCCATGGTCACGTACACCCAGCTCCAGAACGTCGACCTCGCCGGCCTCAACTCGGCGGCGACCGACTTCGAGAAGATGGTCCGGTCCTGGGACCTCTCGACCAGAATCCAGAACGAGGTGATCGGCCCGGTCCAGCAGTCCGGCTGGCACGGGCCCAGTTCGGAGTCGGCCGCCACCGCCCTCACCCAGGCGCGCGACCAGATCCGGGCCGCGTTCGAGGAGGCCTCCGCGATCGCGCGGACCCTGCGCGACGCGCACGACGAGTTCACCGCCGCACAGAAGGACCTCCGGACGGCGGTCCACAACGCCGCCGAACTGGGCCTGACCGTCGACGCCCAGGGCAACGTCCACTGGCCGCCGGCCACCGACCCGGCCGACAAGCGCGACGCCGACTACGCCAAGGCCCAGCAGGCCAATGCCCAGGGCGCCGCCCAGGAGATCGGCAAGGCCCTGGACCGCGCCACCGAGGCCGACTCCGCGGCCGCCCTGGCCCTCGCGATGGACACCGGGAACGACACCAAGAGCTTCAACAGCACCCCGCTGGGCAGCGTCGCCGACGCCGAGGCCAAACAGGCCGCCCAGATCCTCAGCCTCGGCAGCGCCGCCAGCGACACCCAGCTCGCGCAGTTGCAGGCGCTGCTGCAGCACCACTCCGGCGACCCCCGCTTCGCCACCGCCTTCTACGGCGGCCAGGACCCGGGCACGTTCCTCGCCTCCTACGGCTCGCTGGCGCAGAGCGGCGACTTCTCCGACAGCCCCGCCCGCAAAGCCGCGGTCAAGGGCATCCAGGAAGGGCTCGGCCTCACCCTGGCGACCGCCACCAGCACCGGACAGCAGCCGCACCTGCCCGCCGACTGGGCCGACCGCATGCGCCGGGCCGGCAGCCGCCACGTCCAGATCGCCCCCGGAGCCGCCTACGACTCCAGCCCGTACGGCTACCAGATCCTCGGCAACATCCTGAAGCACGGCAACTACGACGCCGCGTTCCTGAAGCCGATCGCCGAGCACGTCACCCAGCTCACCCAGGAGAACCCTGCCCGCTGGGACGCGGTGGCCATGAAGGGCGGCGCGCCGTTCCAGGAGTTCTGGTTCACCGGCACACCGGACGACAAGGGCAACTACCACGGGTTCAACCCGATGGGCTCGGTGCTGAACGCGCTCGGGCACAGCCCGGACGCCGCCGCCAAGTTCTTCACCGACCCGCCGACGACGTACTGGCCGGACGGCTCGGTGAAGAGCACCGGCGGGACGAACACCTACCTGACCCTGCTCGCCGACACCGGAGAGCGCTCGCTGCTGCGCGACGTCGCCTACCCGCTCGGACCGAACAGCGGCAGGGCGGGCCCGCTCCAGGTGGAGGCCCTGGGTCACGCCCTGGAGGCCGGGGCGACCGGCCGGGCGTACGACGACGAGACGGGGCCGCTGCCGCCGCACAACAAGGCGATGAACCAGACCATGCAGCAGGCCGTAGGCCTGTTCGGCGGGAAGGACGCCTCCGCGCTGCTGTACGGCGAGGACGCGCCCTTCGGCGACCTGCAGGGCTCCCTCGGCAAGATGACCGGCGCCTACATGGGCGACGTGCAGACCGCCCTCGGAGGTCCGTCCACCCGTCTGCCGATCAACGGGGAGCTCGCCGGCCTCCCCAAGGAGAACCTGCAGCACCTGCTGGTCACCCTCGGCCACAATCCGGAGGCCTACGCCTCGGTGGCCGCCGCGCAACAGGCGTACACCACCGCGGCGATCAACGACGTACTGCTGCACCCGTCCGACCACGGCGACCTGACGTCCGCGGCCCTCGCGTCCGCCGCGCCCGGTGGCACGGTCGCCGGGCTCCTCAGCAGAGGCATGACCGACGAGGTCTTCACTCAGGGAAAGAACAACGACGAGGAGTACAACTCAGCCGTTTCGAACACACGCGAATGGGCGGGCACGATCTGGGAGACGACGGCCGGATCTGTCCTGGAGACCCGGGCGCCCATCGTCGGTCCGCTCGCCAACAGCATGGTCGACAAGATCATGGACGGTATCGCCGAGAGCTACCTGGTGAACACCGAGGCGGAGACCACCAACAAGGCGCAGGCGGCCCAGAACCACGCGCTGGTGGGCGCGCAGGGGTCCGTCCAGGACGCGATCCGGGACGGGGCGGCCCAGGCCGGCCTCGAACGGAAGTACCTCAACGACATGGCGCCCGCCGTCGAAACCGCGATCGCCGGCTCGTTCGCCGCCGGCACCAACATCCTTTGGCAGGTGACCCATGAGAAGGACTGACACGGTGCGGAGCGGCCGACGAGGGCGGGTCACCGTCGCAGCCGCGGCTGCGACGCTGGTGCTCCTCGGTGGCGGCCTGTGGTGGTGGCAGCCCTGGAAGTCGGCGGACGTACCGGTCGGCGCGTGCTGGGGAATCGTCACGGCGGGGAACCTCCGAACGCTCATGAGCGACGAAGGGAAGGCTGTCGAGGTACCGACCGACGCCGACCTGTCCGGCCGCAGTGCCACGGCCGATTGCTACGTCAGTTGGCGACCGGAGCAGACGGACCCCGTGGTGAGAATCGAGGTGAGGCAGGTCGACGAACGCTCGTACCGCGCCACGCGCGACGAAGCGACCGAGTGGGTCCGCGTCGGACAGAGCACGGAGCTCGCCTTCGGAACCGGGGTCGAGGGGTGGCTTCAGGACAACTACGCCCCCCTGCTGATCCTGAAGTGCGACAGCGGCCGATCGGCGCGGCCAGAGGCCGTCTACCGGAAGATCTCCGTCTGGGGCGACTTCCTCACCTCGGACCTGCCCCGGCCGGAGCGCACCCAGCTCTTCGTCGACCTCGCCCGCCGCACCGCCGCCGAGGTCGTCCGCCAGGAGGGCTGCCCCGACGTGCGGATCGCCGACCGGGCGCCCGCGGTGGCGGGGTAGCTTTGCCGGGGGTGGCGGCGAGCAGGCAAGATGGGGCGGTGACCCTCCTTGATCTGATGCCGAAGCCCGCCACGCCCGACGCGCTGTACGAGACGTTCGCCGCCTGGGCGGAGGAGCGCGGGATCTCGCTGTACCCGGCTCAGGAGGAGGCGCTGATCGAGCTGGTGTCGGGGAACAACGTGATCCTGGCGACGCCGACGGGCTCGGGGAAGAGCCTGGTGGCGGCGGGAGCGCACTTCGCGGCGCTCGCGGAGGGGAAGCGGACGTTCTACACGGCGCCGATCAAGGCGCTGGTGTCGGAGAAGTTCTTCGACCTGGTGAAGATGTTCGGGACCGAGCAGGTCGGCATGATGACGGGTGACGCCTCGGTGAACCCGACGGCGCCGATCATCTGCTGCACGGCGGAGGTGCTGGCGCAGATCGCGCTGCGCGACGGCGCCCGGGCCGATGTCGGCCAGGTGGTGATGGACGAGTTCCACTTCTACGCGGAGCCGGACCGCGGCTGGGCCTGGCAGATTCCGCTGCTGGAGCTGCCGCAGGCGCAGTTCCTGCTGATGTCGGCGACGCTGGGCGACGTGCGGCGGTTCGAGGAGGACCTCACCCGGCGCACCGGACGGCCGACGACGGTGGTGCGCAACTCGACGCGCCCGGTGCCGCTGTTCTACGAGTACCGCCGCACCACCATGCACGACACGCTGGAGGAGCTGCTGCAGACCGGCCAGGCGCCGGTGTATGTCGTGCACTTCACCCAGAAGGAGGCGGTGGACCGGGCGCAGTCGCTGATGAGCATCAACATGTGCTCGAAGGCGGAGAAGGACGCCATCGCCGAGCTGATCGGGAATTTCCGCTTCACCACCAAGTTCGGACGCAATCTGTCGCGTTTCGTCCGGCACGGGATCGGTGTGCACCACGCGGGCATGCTGCCCAAGTACCGGCGCCTGGTCGAGCGGCTCGCCCAGGCGGGTCTGCTGAAGGTGATCTGCGGGACGGACACGCTCGGGGTGGGCGTCAACGTTCCGATCCGCACGGTGCTGTTCACCGCGCTGTCGAAGTACGACGGGCAACGGGTGCGGATCCTGCGCGCCCGGGAGTTCCACCAGATCGCCGGACGGGCCGGTCGGGCCGGGTTCGACACCGTGGGCCAGGTGGTGGCGCAGGCGCCCGAGCACGTCATCGAGAACGACAAGGCCGTCGCCAAGGCGGGCGACGACCCCAAGAAGAAGCGGAAGATCGTCCGCAAGAAGGCGCCGGAGGGCTTCGTCGGCTGGTCCGAGGAGACCTTCCAGAAGCTGATCGGCGCCGATCCGGAGCCGCTGGTCTCCCGGTTCAAGGTGACCCACGCGATGCTGCTGTCGGTGATCGCGCGGCCGGGCAACGCCTTCGAGGCGATGCGCAAGCTGCTCACCGACAACCACGAGGACCGGGCCGCGCAGCGCCGGCACATCCGCACCGCGATCGCCATCTACCGCTCGCTGCTGGAGGGCGGCGTGGTGGAGCGGCTGCCGGAGCCGGACGCCGAGGGCCGGATCGTGCGCCTCACCCTGGACCTCCAGGAGAACTTCGCGCTCAACCAGCCGCTGTCCACCTTCGCCCTGGCGGCCTTCGAACTGCTCGACCCGACCGAGCCGTCCTACGCGATGGACGTGGTGTCGGTGGTCGAGGCGACCCTCGACGACCCCCGGCAGATCCTCGCCTCGCAGCAGAACAAGGCGCGCGGCGAGGCCGTCGGCGAGATGAAGCGCGACGGCATCGAGTACGAGGAGCGGATGGAGCGGCTCCAGGAGATCACCTACCCGAAGCCGCTGGAGGAGCTGCTCACCCACGCCTACGAGGTGTACCAGCGGGCCCACCCGTGGATCGGCGACCACCAGCTCCAGCCGAAGTCGGTCGTGCGGGACCTCTACGAGCGGGCGATGACCTTCTCGGACTACGTCGGCTTCTACGAGCTGGCCCGCACCGAGGGCATCGTGCTGCGCTACCTGGCCGGCGCGTTCAAGGCGCTGGAGCAGACCGTCCCTGAGGACGTGAAGACCGACGACCTCAAGGACGTCATCGCCTGGCTGGGCGAGCTGGTCCGCCAGGTCGACTCCAGCCTGCTGGACGAGTGGGAGCAGCTGGCCAACCCGACCGGTCCGCAGACGGCCGAGGTGGCGCTGGACGACAAGCCGGCGCCGGTGACGGCGAACGCGCGGGCGTTCCGGGTGCTGGTGCGCAACGAGATGTTCCGCCGGGTCGAGCTGTGCGCGCTGGAGCACTACGACGAACTGGGCGCGCTGGACGGCGAGTACGGCTGGGACGCGGACCGCTGGGCGGACGCCATGGACGGGTACTGGGACGAGTACGACGACCTGGGCACCGGTCCGAACGCGCGCGGCCCCAAGATGCTGATCATCGAGCAGGAGGACTCGGCCTGGCGGGTGCGGCAGATCTTCGACGACCCGGAGGGCGACCACGACTGGGGCATCAGCGCCGAGGTCGACCTCTTCGGCTCGGACGAGGAGGGCCGCGCGGTGCTGCGGGTCACCGCCGTGGACCGACTGGGCGGCTGACGGACCGTCATGAATGGCTGACAGCTCGTCAGCGGCCCTGACCGGCCGACGGAACGGGGGAGGGGGCGGGCCGCGGCCCGCCCCCTCCCCCGTTCGGCCCCTGGGGCTGCGTCCGGGCCGCTACATCCAGACGAACGGCACGCCCGCGCTGTGCGAGACGGCCCGGGTGGCCTCGTCGAGCAGCTGGTCCAGGCCGGGAGTGCTCGCCGAGGGCACCGGCAGCGGACTCACCGGGGGCACGGACGGGCCGCCGGCGGGCGGGGCGGAGGCGGTACCGGAGGGCGCACCGGGGACGGCGGTACCGGGGGCGGTGGTGGGCACCGGCGTCGGCGCGGGGGGCGCGGCCACGCCGCCGGGGTACATCTCGGCGGGCCGGGAACTGGCCACCGTCACGTAGTGGCCGACGAGTTCGACCCGCGGCTCGATGGCGGGCCGGGCCGATCCGGCCGGCAGCGCGGGCGCGGCCGAGGCGTCCGGGAGGATGAAGGCCACCGATCCGGACTTGGCGTGGAGCGCCTCGACGGCGCGGGCCGCGGCCGCGGCGTCGGTGAAGCGCAGCAGGGTGACGCTGCTCAGCACGGGCCGGTCCTGGGCGGTGAAGCTGACCGCGAGGTAGCCCTTGCAGCCGGGCTCGCGCAGCAGCTCCAGGGTGCGGTCCTGGAGCACCTCGGTGCAGTTGTCGCCGCGCCGCACACCGGAGCGCTTGCCCTTGTAGGAGCCGGACTCCACGATCCGCTGGGCGGGGAAGTAGGCCTCGACGTCGAGGGCCTCGGGGTCGACGAGCGTGCGCTGCGGCGGGTCGCCGACGATCGGCGGGGTCTTGGACTGCTCCTTGCTGGAGGGACCGAGCCCGGGTATGTAGTCGCCGGGCGTGGGGCGGGTGACGATCCAGCCGCCGGCGGCGACCACGCCGACGACGGTGATCCAGCCGACGACCCGTCGGGCGGTCACGCGTCTGGGCCGGTGGGTCCCGTCCGGCCGTTCGGACACGTCGTACCCCGGCCGCTCCGCCGGTGATTCTGCCGATGACGGGGCGCGCTCCCCCTGCGTGGTCATGCGGCCGATTGTATGCAGGTCACGAGTGGTGGAGATCACGGGGTCGGGGCGGCGGGAGCAGGACGGGGAGGACGGCGGGAGCGGCGCGGGGAGGACGGCGGGAGCAGCGCGGGGAGGCCGCCGGGAGGGGCTCGGGAAAGCACCGGGAGGGCCGTCGGAACGGGCCCCGAAATGGGCCCCGGAACGCACTCCCGAACGCACCCCCGAACACGCTCCGGAACGGGCACCGGAAGACGCTCCGCAGCGGTCGCCGGAAGGACCTCCCGGAGGGCCGCCGGGACCTTCGTCCACGACGTGACCGGCGCCACTACCGTGAGCTTCGACACTGTGACAACTCGCACATCCTCCCCGGGATCTTCTGGTGGGTTTCCTCTGGCGTCCGTCGCGGCCCAGCAGGCAGGATCAGGCCCATGGATCTGCTCGATACCCTCACCGCCAAGGGCCTGCGTGGGGAGACCCCCACCCGCGAGGAGGCGCTCGCCGTCCTCGCCACCACCGACGACGAGCTGCTCGACGTGGTCGCGGCCGCCGGGCGGGTGCGCCGGCGGTGGTTCGGCCGCCGGGTCAAGCTCAACTACCTGGTGAACCTGAAGAGCGGGCTGTGCCCGGAGGACTGCTCCTACTGTTCGCAGCGGCTGGGCTCCAAGGCCGAGATCCTGAAGTACACCTGGCTCAAGCCGGGTCAGGCCGCCGAGGCGGCGAAGGCCGGCGTGTCGGGCGGCGCCAAGCGGGTCTGCCTGGTGGCGAGCGGCCGCGGCCCGACGGACCGTGACATCGACCGGGTGACCGACACCGTCGCGGCCATCAAGGAGGCCGACCCGGCGGTGGAGATCTGCGCCTGCCTCGGCCTGCTCTCGGACAACCAGGCGGAGCGTCTGAAGGCGGCCGGTGTCGACGCCTACAACCACAACCTGAACACCTCCGAGGGCACTTACGGCGACATCACCACCACCCACACCTACGCGGACCGGGTGGACACCGTGCAGAAGGCGCACGGCGCCGGCCTGTCGGCCTGCTCGGGCCTGATCGCGGGCATGGGCGAGAGCGACGAGGACCTCGTGGACGTGGTCTTCGCGCTGCGCGAGCTGGGCTCCGACTCGGTGCCGGTGAACTTCCTCATCCCGTTCGAGGGCACTCCGCTGGCGAAGGAGTGGAACCTGTCGCCGCAGCGCTGCCTGCGGATCCTCGCCATGGTGCGGTTCGTCAACCCGGACACCGAGGTGCGGATCGCCGGCGGCCGTGAGGTGCACCTGCGCAGCATGCAGCCGCTGGGCCTGCACCTCGCCAACTCCATCTTCCTGGGCGACTACCTGACCAGCGAGGGCCAGGCCGGGCAGACCGACCTCGACATGATCGCGGACGCCGGGTTCGAGGTCGAGGGCATGGGCGAGAGCACCCTGCCCCGGCACCGGGCGGACATCGCGGCGGCGGCGACCGGCGGTTGCGGCAGCGGGGCCACGGCCGGCCCGGGCGGCGGCTGCGGCACGTCCGTCCTGTCCGGCGAGAGCGCCGGGTCCGCCGTCGGCGGCGGCTGCGGGACGGGCGGCGGCTGCGGCCCGTGCGGCGGCCACGACCACGCGGCGCCGGCGGCGAGTGCCGACGACACCGCCGGGGCCGTCCCCGCGGGCTCCGACGAGGTGCGCACCGACCTGGTCCGGGTCCGCCGCCGCGGCGCCGGGACCGAGCTGGCTCCGAACGCCTGACGCCCCCGGCCCACACCGGACCGGCACGAACCGGACCGGCCTGGCACGACCCGGTTCGGCCCGGCACGAACCGGGCCGGACCGGCCCCCACCGCACCCCGGAAAGTCCTCTCCCCATGACCCAGCTGTCCACCGACACCCTGATCGCGCTCGACCGGGCGCACGTCTGGCACCCGTACGGGCCGATGCCCGGCACCGCCACCCCGTACGTGGTGGAGTCCGCCTCCGGCGTCCGGCTGCGGCTGGCCGAGCCGGTCGCGGGCGGGCGGCGCGAGCTGGTGGACGGCATGTCCTCCTGGTGGGCGGCGATCCACGGGTACGGGCACCCGGTGCTGGACGAGGCGGTGCGCGGGCAGCTGGGGCGGATGAGCCACGTCATGTTCGGCGGGCTCACCCACGAGCCCGCCGTCCGGCTGGCGGCCACCCTGGTGGAGATCACTCCGGAGCCGCTGCGGCACGTGTTCCTCGCCGATTCGGGCTCGGTGGCCGTCGAGGTCGCGATGAAGATGTGCCTGCAGTACTGGCAGTCCGTCGGGCGGCCGGAGAAGCGGCGGCTGCTCACCTGGCGCGGCGGCTACCACGGGGACACCTTCCACCCGATGTCGGTGTGCGACCCGGAGGGCGGCATGCACCAGCTGTGGGGCGGGGTGCTGCCGCACCAGCTGTTCGCCGCCGAGCCGCCGGCCGGCTTCGACGCCCCGCTCGACGACGCGTACGCCCGGGCCTTCGAGGAGCTGGTGGAACGCCACGCCGGCGAGCTGGCGGCGGTGATCGTGGAACCGGTGGTGCAGGGCGCCGGCGGGATGCGCTTCCACTCCCCCGCCTACCTCCGGATGCTGCGCGAACTGTGCGACCGGCACGGGGTGTTGCTCGTCCTCGACGAGATCGCCACCGGGTTCGGCCGCAGCGGCGAGCTGTTCGCCGCCGACCACGCGGGTGTCGCCCCGGACGTGATGTGCCTCGGCAAGGCGCTCACCGGCGGCTACCTCACCATGGCGGCCACCCTGTGCACGGCGGAGATCGCGGACGGCATCAGCCGCGGCACGGTGCCGGTGCTGGCCCACGGGCCGACGTTCATGGGCAACCCGCTGGCGGCGGCGGTCGCCAACGCCTCGATCGACCTGCTGCTCGGGCAGGACTGGGCGACCGAGGTGAAGCGGATCGGCACCGGGCTGGGCGCGGGTCTGGCGGACGCCGCCGCGCTGCCGGGGGTCAAGGACGTCCGGGTGCTCGGCGCGATCGGCGTCGTGCAGCTGGACCACCCGGTGGACATGGCGGCGGCGACCGAGGCCGCCGCACGGGAGGGTGTCTGGCTGCGCCCGTTCCGGGACCTCGTCTACACCATGCCGCCGTACATCACCGGCGACGAGGACGTGGCGCGGATCGCCCGGGCCGTCACGGCGGCGGCGGCCGCCGGCTGAGCGCGGGGCGGCGGACACCACGATGGACGGGAACAGGAGCGGGACCATGGGCAGGGACGGGGACATGAGCGGCGACGCGGGCAGGCACACCGACGGCGGCACGGGCGGACGCGTGCTCTTCGTGACCGGGACCGGCACCGAGGTCGGCAAGACCGTCACCACGGCGGCCGTCACGGCCGCCGCCCTGCGGGCCGGTCTGCGGGTCGCGGTGCTCAAGCCCGGCCAGACCGGGGTCGCCCCCGGCGAGCCCGGCGACGCCGAGGAGGTCCGCCGGCTGGCCGGGCCCGCGGCGCCGGCGCCGGACGCCCTCACCCTGTGCGAACTCGCCCGCTACCCCGAGCCCTTGGCGCCCGACACGGCCGCCCGCCGGTCCGGCCTGCCGTGCCTGGCGGCCGAGGACGTGGCGAAGGAGGTCGCGGCCCTGGCCGAGCGGCACGACCTGGTGCTGGTGGAGGGCGCCGGCGGGCTGCTGGTCCGCTACGACGAGCAGGGCCGGACGCTCGCCGACCAGGCCCGCGCGGTACGTGGACTCGGCCTGCCCGCCGAGGTGCTGCTGGTGGCCACGGCCGGTCTCGGCACGCTGAACACCACCGCGCTCACCGCCGAGGCGCTGGCCGCGCGCGGTCTGCCGCTGCTGGGCGTCGTGGTCGGCGCCTGGCCGGACTCCCCCGGGCTCGCCGACCGCTGCAACCTCGCCGACCTGCCGCGGGCCGCCGCCGGCGCGCCGCTGCTCGGCGCGCTGCCCGAACACGCGGGCCGGGCGGCGGACTTCACCGCGCTCGCGGTCGCCGCGCTCGCGCCCGCGCTGCACGGCGACTGGGACGCCGCCGCCTTCACCGCCGAGCACGGAGCCGGCTGAACCGCGGACGGCCCGGCTCCCGCCGGTCGGGAGAAAGCGCACGGCCGACCGACACCGACGGCCGACGAACACCCACGGCCGGAGAGCGCCCGCGGCCGACGAGCGCGCGAGCCCGACGGACGCGCGAGCCCGACGAACGCCCACCGCCCGCGACCCCGCACGGCCCCCGGCGCTCCCGGAGGAGGAACCGCGCCGTTTTCCCTCGATCGGGTGAGATCCCGCCCCGGCCCCGCCCCCGGCCCCCGGACGCTCAATACGGTTCTCCGCATGACGGATGGCCTGATGGTGGACGAGGCCCTGCGGGCCCTGGCCGCGCTCGAAGCGGCTTGGAAGGACGACGACGAGGCCCTGGCCGCGCTGGCCGCCGGGGGGCCGACCGAGCAGCCGCTCGCCGCGCTGGTCGCGCGCTACGGCGAGCACGCCGTCGACACGCTGATGGCGCTGGCCTTCGGCCTGCGGTCGAGCATGACCGACGAGGAGCTCGCCGAGCTCACCGACGCGGTGAGTTCCAACATCGGTGCCCGGATGAGCGCCCTGCTCACCCGGACCCTGCGCGCGTGGGGCGAGACGGCCGGGGACGACCTCGGTGTGGTCAAGGTGATCGCGCACGCGGTGATCGACGCCATGCGGGCCGTCACCGAGGAGCCGAGCAAGACCGATGTGCTACCCCTGCTCGCCACTTTCCGTACCTACGCGCTGAGCGACAGTCCCTGACGGTCCGTCAGTCACGAGGGTTCCCGGCCGCCGCGGCGGGCGGTCCGGGCGGGGCCCGATCCGGCCATCCGGCGGCCTTGAAGTGCCCTTGACACCCTCAAAGGTCTATACCATGCTGCCATCCGGCGCCCGGACGGCGGAGTCTCCTCCGCTTCCGCGGCGCCATTTCGGCGCAGGTGAGAGCGACGAACGGGGGCTGTATCGTGCTGGTGCACATCCTGGGACCACTCCAGGTCGACGTCGACGGAAAGCCAATACCACTCGGGGGACGACGCAGCCAACTCGTGCTGGCGACCCTCGCCCTGACACCCAACTGGGTCGTGCCGCTGGACCGGCTGGTGGACAACCTGTGGGGCTCCGCGCCACCGGCCAGCGCCCGGACGCAGATCCGGATCTGCGTCTCGCAGCTGCGCCGCGCGTTCGCCGACGCGGGCGCGCCACCGGTGATCGAGACCCATCCGAACGGCTACCGGCTCCGGCTCGGGCCGGGCGAGCTGGACGCCACGCTGTTCAACGAGGAGGTCGCCCGCGCCCGGTTGCGGGCCGCCGCCGGGCACCTCCCCGAGGCCGCCGCCGTCCTGCGGCAGGCCCTCGCCCGGTGGACCGGGCCGGCCACGGCGGGGCTGGACTGCCCGCCGCTGGAGTCCTGGGCCCGGCGGCTGGAGGAGAACCGGCTGCGCGCGGTCGAGGAACGGGTGCGGCTGGAGCTGGCCCTCGGCCGGCCCGGGGACCTGGTCGGCGAGCTGCTCGAACTGGTCTCCGCGCACCCGTTCCGCGAGCACCTGCACGCCCTGCTGATGCAGGCCCTGCACCGCTCCGGACGGACGGTGGAGGCGCTCGGCGTCTACCGCACGCTGCGCACCCAGCTCGTCGAGGAACTGGGCCTGGAGCCGGGACCGGAGCTGCGGACGCTGGAGCAGGACATCCTCAACGGCGCCTGCCCGGCCTCCTGAGCCGTCCGTCCGGCCCCCGGGCCCCGCCCGTTCGCGCCCGGCCCGCCGGGCCCCTGGCCGTCCGCCCGAGCGGCCCGCCGGAGCCACCCGCCCGGGCCGGCTCAGCCGGTGTGGCGCCACCAGAACGACCCGGGCTCGTAGTGCTCGGTGACCCCGAGCCTGCGCCAGAGCGGCTCGGCGATCCGCCGCAGCTCCGGGTCGGCGTGCACGAAGGCGTCCGGCAGCTCGACGTCGAACCGCCCCGGAGCGGCCGTCAGCAGCGCGGCCAGCAGGTACTGCTCGGAGTAGTGGCGCCAGCGCCAGGAGGTCGGGTAGTCCGCCGGGAGCATGATGTCGTGCACGTGGACGATCACCCCGGGCCTGAGCACCGGCAGCACCTCGAAGAAGAACACCGCGACGTCCGAGCCCATGTGGAGCCGGTGCGACCCGTCGAAGAAGACGATGTCGCCCGGCTCCAGCTCGCGGAACACCGCGAGGTCGGCGTGCTGGAGCGGGGTGCGGACCACCTCGTCGCAGAGCCGGTCGACGGTGGCGCGCGGGGCCGGGTCGATCGAGGTGATCCGGGTGCTCAGCCCGAGGTCCTCGACGGCCCGGCGGGCGAACTTGGTGGAGTTGCCGGAGCCGATCTCCAGGTAGCGGGCGGGCCGCAGCTCGGCCAGGAACCCGTACAGCGACAGCGCGTCCAGCGGCGGCAGCCAGCCGTTGTTCCAGTACGGGGTGGAGCCGGCCGCGGTGCCCCGCAGCGGGATCCCGCTCAGCGCGTCGCCCAACTCCACGAAGCCGGCCAGCCGTTCCGCGTAGCGCTCGCGGTTCTTCTCCAGCAGGTCCCGGACCTCGGTGAGTTCGGCCCGGGGCTCGGGGGTGACCACATGGTCCCAGAACAGCGGCTTGCGCAGCCCGAACGCCCACAGGGTGAGGCCGTGCAGCACCGGCCGCTCACCGAGCCAGTCCACCGGCCGGCGCAGCGCGGGCAGGCGCTCCAGCAGTTCGACGCCGGAGGCGGTGCGGACGGCGGTCCGCAGGTCCTTGAGCACCATGTCGTTTCCTTTCGGGGGGAGTTCAGAGCGAGAGCCAGAGGTCCTGGAGCCGGTGTTCGGAGATGCCCTCGGCGGAGCGGAAGTCGTAGCGGTGCACCTTCACCGGGCCCCGGGTGAAGCTCCAGTCCAGCCGCCAGAGCGGGTAGGGGCGGTTGATCGCGCTGTCCCAGTCGAACCCGGCGGGCGCGGAGAACTTCCAACTCAGCGGCAGGAAGTCATTGTTGGCGCGAATCGCGTCGTCCGCGAGCGATCGGATCCCGTCCAGGTCGCGCATCGCGGGGCTGGCGTTGAAGTCGCCGGCGACCAGCGTCCGGTTGGGGTTCCCCTTGAGCTCCGTCTCCAGTCCCCGGATCTCCTCCTGGCGCCAGGCGAACTTGCGCTTGAAGTAGGAGTCGAAGTCGAAGCCCGAGAACGGGTCGAGGTCGGGGGCCAGCGGCACGGTGACGTGCACGTTGTAGACGCTGAGCACGGTGGCGCCGACCTGGAGGTCGGTGCGCATCACCTTGTCGCGGGCGAAGATCCGGCTGAACGAGGCGTCGGGTCCGAGGGCGGCTCCGGTGCCGACGGAGCGCTGCTCGAGGATCGGATAGCGGGAGACGGTGAGCAGTTCGCCGGTGCGGGCGATGTGGTAGCCGGGGAACTCGGCGGCGAGCCGGGCGTCGTCGTCGAGCCGCCGGTAGCCGTCCTCGCCGAGGCCGGGCTGCCAGACCACGTGCTCCTGGAACAGGTACACGTCGGCGTTCTGGCGGTGGATCAGGTCGTAGAGCCGGTCGACGCCGGTGGACGCGGCCCAGTACTGGGTGTTGAAGGAGACCACGTGCAGTGCCCCGGGCGGCACCGGCCGCTCGCCGTGCCACAGGGCGGGCCAGTTGAGGCCGGAGCCGGTGGTGAGGCCGAGCAGCAGCGGCGGCAGGGCGAGTCCGAGGGCCCAGCCCCGGCGGGGACCGCAGGCGCCCGCGGCGGCGAGCAGCAGGAACAGCGGCACGGCGACGAGGAGCACCGGCGGGACGGCGTCGAACAGGATCGCCCAGTGCCAGCGGCCGCTGACCGACCAGCGGAAGAAGGCGTAGAGCAGCCAGGCGCCGGTGAGGCCGACCAGGGCGCGGCCGTACCAGGTGCGCAGCCGGCGGGCGATCCGCCGGGCCCGGGTGGGTTCCGGCTCCGGGTCCGGCCGCGACACCGGGCCCGGCACCGGTTCCCCGACCGGGCCGTCCTGCCGGTACATCCGGCGGAAGCGCCGGCTGACCGCGAACTGGGCGACGCCGGCGGCGAGTCCGGCGGTGACGACGGCGTTCAGCAGGAGGTGGCAGAGGGTGAAGAAGGCGAGGAAGCGGTAGCCGCGTTCCTGGCGGACGAAACGGTACTGCCCGAGGTCGGTGAGGACGAAGGCGGCGAGCAGCAGGGCGGTGGCGAGCGCGGCCGCCGGCTCCAGGACGATCACGGGCAGGCTCAGCAGGGTGAGCGCGGCGAGCACCGAGGCGAGGGCCCGGCCGGGGGTCTCCATGCCCTGCATCGCGCGCCCGCGGTCGAGGTAGAACGGCACCCGCAGGCGGCTGCGCACGAAGGCCTTGCGCAGCAGCGGGCGGATCCGGTTCTCGTCGGAGAGCCGGCCCCGGACGCGCGAGGTGAGCAGCATGGGGTGGCGGGCGGCGAGCCGTTCGGCGTGGTCGATCTCCTCGGTCTGGCGCAGTGCCGGGTTGAACGGTCCGGCTTCCAGGAAGGCGGTGCGGCGGACGGCCCCGAGGGCGTAGAAGCCGCCGCTGACGAGTCCTTCGGCGCTCTTGCGCCAGTAGTGGTACTGGAGGATGCGGTACTGGCCGACCGGGCCCTCGGGGAACAGCGGTTCCTTGTCGGGGACGCCGAACACGGCGCCGTACTCGGGGTGTTCGGCGAAGACGGCGACGGCTTCGGCGACGGCGTCGGGGTGCATCGCGAGGTCGGCGTCGAGGAAGAGGACGATGTCGCCGGTGGCGTGTTCGACGCCGAGGTTGCGGGTGGCGCCGGGTCCGCCGTTGTGTTCGGCGCGGACCAGGGTGACGGGGTGGGCGGCGGCGAGCGCGGCGGAGTCGTCGGTGCTGGCGTCGTCGACGACGATCACCTCGTGCACGGGGTGGCTCTGGGCGAGGACGGAGCCGAGGCAGAGGTCGACGGTGCGGCTGTCGTTGTACATCGGCACGACCACCGAGACGAGCGGTGTGGTGGGCATGGCTCCTCGTTCGGAACGGCTGGAGGTCAACGGGCTCGTGTTTCAGGTGAGTTGGAACGTGAGCAGGAGGGCGGCCCAGAGCACGGCGGTGGCCAGCATGGCCCGGTCGCGCAGCAGGGTGTGCACGGGGTTGCCGCCCTCGGCGTGCACGACGACGATCTGCAGGTAGCGGAACAGGGCGAACAGGGCCAGCGGCGCGGTGAGCAGGGCGCCGGTCTCGTAGCCGGACTCGGTGCGCAGGTAGAGCAGGTAGCCGACGACGGTGAGTCCGGAGCAGAGCACCAGCACCAGGTCGAGGAAGTGCGCCGAGTAGCCGACCAGGGCGGGCCGGTGGCCGCTGCCGGCGACGCCGAGTTCGTGACGCCGTTTGCCGACGATGAGGACCAGGCAGAGGGTGAGCACGGTGAGGACCAGCCAGGCGGAGAGCGGGCGTCCGCTGGCCCCGTAGCCGCCGAGCAGGCGGAGCACGAAGCCGGTGGCGACCACGAAGACGTCCAGCAGCGGGAGGTGCTTGAGCCGCCAGCTGTAGGCGGCGTTGACGCCGAGGTAGAGCAGGACGGGTGCGGCGACGCCCGGTCCGGCGACGGCCAGGACGGGCACCAGCAGGGCGGCGAGGAGCAGCGCGAGACCCACCGCGGTCCGCGGGGCGACCCGTCCGGAGGCGAGTGGCCGGTGGCGTTTCACGGGGTGGCGGCGGTCTCGTTCGATGTCGGCGAGGTCGTTGACGACGTAGACGAGCGAGGAGGCGAGGACGAAGGCGGCGACGGCGACGGCGATCCGGGCGCTCGTGTCCCGGGCGAGGTCGGCGCCGAGCAGGGGCAGCGGGACGACCAGGATGTTCTTGGGCCACTGGCCCGGCCGGAGCAGGGCGAGCGGTGCGGGCAGCCGGGAGGGTCCGGCGGTGCGGCGGGCGGGCCCGGGCGGTCCTTCGGGGCCGGGTGGTCCTTCGGGGCGGGCCGTCTCGTGCTGCGAGCTCTGTTCGCTCAGGGAGGTCATGGCGGAGCGCTCCTCAGAAGAAGATCTTCACGGCGGACAGCAGTCCCTGGCTCCACGGGTCGCGGCTGGTGCGGCCCGCGTCGGGGCCGCCGGTGCGCGGGGCGGCCGGGGTCTCGTGCCGGGCGGTGCGCCACCAGTCGTAGGTGCGCAGGACGGCGTCCCGGTTGGAGAGCTTGGGGTCGAAGCCGAGCCGGTCGCGGGCCTTGTCGATGGAGACGTAGGAGTCGGCGGTGAGCTTGTGCAGCAGGCGTCCGTAGACGGGCGAGAGGCCGGCCCGTTGCAGGGTGTCGAGCACGGCGAGGGCGGGCCGGGCGGGCAGTCCGACGACCCGCTTGCCGTGGCCGGCGGCGTCCAGGACGGCCTGGAAGTCCTCGCGCAGGGTGCCGAACTCGGCGGCGGCGAGGTTGTAGGTGTCGTTGGCGAGGTGGTCGGGGGCGTGCAGGACGGTGACCACCGCGTCCACCAGGTCGTCGATGCCGAACATCTGGGTGCGGACGTCGCCACGGCCGAGCACGGGGAAGTTGCGGCCCTCCTCGGCCCATTCGAAGAGCATCGCGAACAGGCCCATCCGGCCGGGGCCGACGAAGGTCTTGGGCCGTAGGATCGGGACGCACAGGCCGTCGGCGCGGTGGCGTTCGGCGATCTCCTCGGCGGCGGCCTTGGCCCGGCTGTAGGTGTCGACGGGTTCGCGGGGGTGGGTCTCGGGGGTGGGGACGCGGCGGGGCAGGCCGTAGACGGCGGTGGAGGAGATGTGCACCACGCGGGGGGTGCCGGCGGCGCGGGCCGCGGCGAAGACGGTGCGGGTGCCGTCGACGATGATGGAGCGGATCTGCTCGTCGGGGTAGCTGGGGAGGGCTGCGGCGGCGTGCACCAGGATGTCGGCGCCGCGCAGGCCGCGGTCGAGGGCGGCGCGGTCGCGGATGTCGCCGACCACCTCGACGCCGGGACCGGGGCGCAGGTCGATGCCGCGCACGTGGTGGCCGTCGGCGGCGAGGCGTTCGGCGAGGCGCGAGCCGAGCATGCCGGCGGCGCCGGTGACGGCCACGGTGAGGCGGGGGCGGCTGCGGGGGCCCGTAGCGGTGTCGGCAGCGGTGGCGGTGTCGGCAGCGGTGGCGGTGGTCGTGTCGGCAGCGGTGGCCGTGTCGGTGCGGGCGTCGGGGCCGGTAGGGGTCACCACTGGGAGGTCACCTTCTGCTTGACGAAGCGGGTGACCAGGCGGCCGAGCCCCTCGTCGAGGACGGTGCCGAGGGCGTCCACGGTCCGCTCGACGTCGGCCGGTTCGGTGATCAGGGAGGGCCCGATGATCAGCGGATTGAGGCCGTTGAGGGTGTAGTAGGCGAAGATGCCGTGGTCCTGGTAGAGGGCGCTGATGACGGCGCAGGTGACCAGCTTGGTCCGGAACCGGGGGTCGCGCGCCATCCCGCCGGGCGCGAGCTTGGCGACCAGGTCGAGGATCCGCGGCCCGCCGTCGATGAACACCCCCCACAGCGCGCCCGCGCCGTCCACCCGGGCGACGGTGTCCGGGTGCTCCTTCGCGAGCCGCCGCAGTCCCGGTTCGAGGACGGCGCCGATCGCCCGGGCCCGGGCCGGGTAGTCGTCCTCGATCGCGATGTTGACGGCCTCCAGGGCGGTGGCGCACTCTTCGCCGAAGCCGTAGTAGGTGGTCGAGGTGGACTGCAGCAGGGCGTCGCCCAGGTTGTCGTAGGCCTTGCGGAAGACGGGTTCGCGGGCGACGAACGCCGAGATGGAGGACTTGCCGCCGCCGAAGGACTTCGAGGTGGTGAGCACGTCCGGCAGCAGGCCCGGGTAGCGCATGAAGTGGAACAGGGTGCCGGTCTTGCCCCAGCCGGTGTAGATCTCGTCGAAGATCAGCACGATCTTCTCGCGGTCGCACAGCTCGCGCAGTCCGCGCAGGAACTCCTCCGAGCAGGCCTCGATGGTGGAGGCGCTGAACGGCTCGATCAGGATCGCGTAGACATCGCCGGGGTGGGCTGCCACGGCGCGCCGCACGGAGGCGAGGTCGTTGTAGGTGAAGGTGTCGATGCCGGGGATGGTGGGGAACGCGAACTGCGTCTGCCCGGTGAGGCCGCCGGAGCCGAGGAGCTTGCCGTGGAAGGCCCGGTCGGCGCGCAGCACCGTCCGGCGCTTGCCGTTGTGGTACTTGAACGCGAGCTTGACGGCGCCCTCGACCGCCTCGGCGCCGGAGTTGGGGAGGAAGGACATCGACAGGTCGCCGGGCAGCACCTCGGCGAGGTTGTGGCCGAGGGCGGCGAGGTAGGGCGAGAAGTAGGTCTTGTGGACCTCCATCCGGCGCTCGCGGGCGAAGCGCTCCCGGACGGCGAGGATCCGGGGGTGGTTGTGGCCGTGGTTGAGCACGCCCACACCGCCGGTGACGTCCAGGATCCGTCGGCCGTCGGTGAGGGTGAGGTGGGCGCCCTCGGCGTGCGCGACCAGCTCGCGGCCGAAGCCGAAGGAGGTCATCAGCGAGACCTGGCTCTTGTTCACGTACCGGCGGTAGAGGTCGTGCACCTCGCCGACCTCGAAGCGTTCGGCGTCGTCAAGGGTGTACACGGGAGTCTCCGATCGGAGTGGGGGCGATGGAGGGAGCGGCGGTGGGAGCGGCGACAGGAGCGGCGGTGGGAACGGTCGTGGGAACGGGGCTGTCGGCGTCGGTACGGGCGCCCGGGGCGCCGAGCCGGGCCCGGGCGAGCGCCAGGACGACGGCGGAGCTGCCGAGTTCGGCGACCACGCAGACCACCCGGCTGGCGACGGCCGCCGTCGCCGCGGTGCCGTCGGGCAGCGCGGCCGCGAGCGCGGCGGCGATGGTCAGCTCGCGCACGCCCCAGCCGTCGGGGACCACCACGGCGAGACTGCTCACCACCGTGGCGAGCGCGAACGCCCCGATCGCCGGCCCGGCGGAGGACCCGGCGGGCGCGCCGAGGGCGATCGCCAGGAACCACAGGTGCAGCCCGGACACCAGCCAGGAGGCGACCGCCAGCGCGATCGCCCGGCGGACCGCGGCGTCCGGCGGCGGCTCCACCGTGCGGCGGGCCAGCCGGGCCAGCGCCACCACCGGCGCGGTCGCCAGGGCGGGCCTGGCCACGCAGGCGAGCAGGCCGAGGACGGGCAGGACCAGCCAGAACCACTGCCCCGGCAGGACGGCGGGCGCGGCGAACAGGCTGACGCAGGCTCCGGTGAGGACGGTCAGCGCGAGGCTGAGCAGATAGGCGGAGGTCATCGTGGCGGCCGGCACACCGACCGCGCGGCCGTGGGTGACATGGGTGACCACGCCCCACACCCGGCCGGGCAGGTACTTGGACAGCTGGCCGAGGAAGTAGATCCGGGCCGCGAGCAGACCCCGGACCGGTCCCGCCGTGCCGGGGGGACTGCCCGGCGGCGCGGGCACCAGCACCCGCCAGGCGTGCACCGCGAGCACCAGGCCGCCGACGTTGGCGGCCAGCGCGGCGAGCAGCGGCGGCACCGCGTCGGCGCGGGCGAGGGCGCGGGCGGCGACCGGGCCCTCGTGCCGCAGCAGCAGGCCGACACCGACCAGGGCGGCCAGCACGACGGCGGGGGTGAGGAGGGCGCGCAGGCGTTCCGCCATCAGTTCCGCTCCCCCGTCACCGGCGCCGGCTCTCCCGTCACCGGCGGTGCCGTCCGCCGCGTCGGCGCGACCGCGGCAGCGCCCGGTGCCGCCCCCGGTACCGCGCGCCGCCCCGGCCGCAGCATCCGCAGGGCGCCGACGCCTGCGCCGGTCAGCAGCGAGCCGACGACCAGGAAGTGCACGCCCGCCGCGTACGGCGCGAACGCCGCCCCGTGCCGCCGGGCGGCGAACCGCAGCAGCCCCGCGTTGGCGGCGCAGAAGGCGGCCAGGCCGGCGACCGGCAGCACCGGCCACCGGCCGGCCAGCGGCAGCACGGCCAGGGTGAACGCGGCCGACACGACCGAGGCCGGGCTGTTGGCGGTCAGGTTGCGCCGCCCGCCGCGCCGCGCCGAGGCCAGCGCGGGCACCAGCACCAGCGCGCGCCGGTAGGTCTCGGCGAGCAGCGGGCCGAGCCGTTCGACCTCGTCGTGGTGGGCGACGATCCGGTCCGTGAGCACGATCCGGTAGTGCGGGGCCAGCCGGTCGCTGAGTTCGAGGTCCTCGGAGTCGCGCAGGCTCTCGTCGAAGCCGCCGATCCGCTCGAACACCTCGCGCCGCACCGCCGCCTGGGCGAAGAACGCCGTCTCCACCACACCCGCGCCGCGCACCCGCCACCAGTGCGCGTGCAGCACCCGGTAGCGCTCCACCGGTCCGTCGTCGAAGAGTGGTTCCGGGGCGATCACCCCGTGCACGCAGCCGCATTCCGGATCCTTTTCCAGGATTTCCAGCGCATTCGCCACCGAATCGGGCGTCAGGGCCTCGTCGGAATCCAGGAAGAAGATCACCTCACCGGTCGCCGCCGAAATTCCGGCATTCCGCGCGGCGGAAACCCCGCGATTCGGCCACTGCCGGATCAGCTCGCACGGCGGGCCGCCGGCCGGGCCACCGCCGGAGCCCCCGGCGGGGCCGCCGTCGACCGCGTAGGCCTCGGCGATCCGGGCGGTGGCATCGGTGGATCCGTCGTCGACCACGATCACCTGGTGCGGCCGGTGGGTCTGGGCGTACACCGAGTCCAGGCAGGCCGAGAGGGTTCTGGCCGCGTTGTGGGCCGGGACGACGACCGTCACGGAAAAGGTCATGGGCCAAGTTCAGGCGGACCGCGTATCGGGCGGATATCGTCCCCGTATCGGGGGTGTCCGGGTACTGGGCACCGGAATTCGGGTGCGCGGCCCGCCCTGCTACGCTCCGCCGCATGGATCCGGATTCCGTTTCCCCCCGTGCCCGGCACCGGCATTCCGCGGGGGTGCGCCTGCTGGTGGCCGCCACCGCGCTGTGGGCGGCGTTCCTGGCACTGGACCTGGTGGCGAACGGACGCTGGTGGTTCTGGCTGGTACCCGGGCTGGCGCCGCCGCTGCTGTTCCTCGCCGTGCCGGTGACGCTGCTCGCGCTGGCGTGGACACTGCCGGCCGCGGGCTCCGGCCTGCGGCGGTGGCTGGTGCCGGCGGTGGTCCTGCTGCTGGTCGCCGCACTGCCCCGGACCGGCCTCAACTGGGCCGCGCTGAAGCCGGGTTCGGCCGCCGCCGCGGCCGGTCCGGGGATCAGGGTGTTCTCCTGGAACACCGAGTACTGGGACACCACCGACGACCCGGACGCCTTCTACCGCTTCCTGCACGCCCAGGACGCCGACGTCTACCTGCTCCAGGAGTACCTGGCGTGGGTGCGCGGAACCCACACCCCGATCGACGAACTCGACCGGATCCGCCGGGAGTTCCCCGGCTACCAGGTGGTGGTGGCCGGGGAGCTGGTCACCCTCTCCCGGTTCCCGGTGCTCGCCGCACCGACGGTCGGCCCGGGGGTGGCGGCGGACGCGCCCTGGCCGGAGGTCTTCACCCGGCGCAAGGTGCTGCGCACCGACCTCGACGTCCGGGGCCGGGCCGTCTCCTTCTACAACGTGCACATCCCGGTCCAGGTGGACACCCGGGAGTCGCTGTTCGGCCGCGCCTTCTACCGGGTGGTGCGCGAGGCCGACGCGGCCCGGCGCGAGCAGTTCGCGGCCCTGGAGCGCGACACCGCCGCCAACTCCCGGCCGCTGCTGGTCGCCGGGGACTTCAACACCAGCCCGGCGATGGGCGACCTCGACCCGCTGCGCGCGCACCTGCACGACGCCCGGGCCGCGAGCGGCGACCTCTACCCCGGCAGCTGGGGCGGCATCCTGGGCGCCGACTGGTGGCGCCTCGACTGGGCGTTCACCAACGACGGCGCGGCGGTGGACCACTACGCCTTCGTCGACGACCGGGGGCTGTCCGACCACCGGGGCCAGGAGCTGCGGCTCTCGCTGCCGCACCGCAACCAGGACCGCTGTCGGTGGCACCTGCTTGAATCCTGGTGTGCACGACATCCGCGACACCCCTGACCCGACTCTCGAACTGCGGGCACTCCTCGCCCGACTGCCCGACCCGGCCGCCCTGCGCGACCGGTGCCGGGGGCTCGCGATGCTCGAAGCGATCCTCGGCCCCGTGTGGGGCGACCGCTACTACTCCTTCGACTCCCGGTGGGGCGACGGCCAGGAGCTGGCGTCGATGCGCGACGGCGAGGGCGACGACTGGTTCATGGTCTTCTCCGAGGCCGGCGTGTACGCCCGCGGCTTCGACCACACGGCGCCCAACGCCGCGCCGCGGCTGCTCCCCGAGGTGCCCGCCCCGTTCCGCTCGCAGGCCGCGGAGCCGGCCTTCGGCGAGGAGGACGGCGTCCCGCTCGCCACCGTCTGCTTCTGGCACGGCACCGGGGACGACGACGTGTGGCAGGCGCCCTCGGCCGCGCCGACGGGCGGGGTGGAGCTGTTCGCCCTGCCGGCCGCCGCCGACCTGACGGGCGCCTACCTGGAGTGGGCCGAGGAGTACTACGAGCCCGAGCACGCCCCCGACCCGGCGGCGGTCGCCCACGTGCTCGCCCTGCGCCCGCTCACGGCGGCGGTCGTGGCGGCCATCGCCCCGGACGTCGACCTGGACGACCTCTCCGAGGACATCGCCGGGACCGGCTACCCGACGGCCTGAGCGGGCCGAAGCTCCCGGGGCCCGGCCGGGCCCCGGGAGCACTTCCTACAGCGCGGCCTCGTCCAGCCGCTTGCGCTGCTCCGCCGTCAGCGTCAGGTCGAGGGCTCCCAGCGCCTCGTCCAGCTGGGCGGTCCGGCTCACGCCGACCAGCGGCAGGATCCCCGCCTCGTGGTCGAGCAGCCAGCTGAGCGCCACCTGGTTGACGGTGGTGCCGGTCTCCTCCGCCACCGCGCGCAGGGCGGCGAGGCGCTTGGGCGTGCCCGGGTGGTCGTAGGCGGCGCCGATCTCGACGTCGTCGCGGGTGAGCCCGCCGGAGAGGATCGGGCTGTAGACCCAGAGCCGCAGGTCCCCCTCGGAGCGCACGTAGTCCAGGAGTTCGGACGTGACGTGCACGTGGGCGGAGGACAGCAGCGGCACGTCGAAGCGCGGCTGGAGGTAGGAGTAGCGGTACTGCAGGTGCGAGTAGCGCGGACCGTCGCCGGCGAGCGCGCGGGCCCGCTCCACCCGCCACACGGCGTGGTTGCTGGCGCCGACCGCCCCCGCCTTGCCGGAGGTCACCAGCTCGGCGAGGGTCTCCACGGTCTCGGCGAGCGGCACCGAACGGTCCTCGATGTGGGTCCAGTACACCTCGACACGGTCGGTGCCGAGGCGCCGCAGGCTGCCTTCGATGCCCGCCCGGATCGCCTTCTCGGACAGCCCCTCGGCCGCCTCCAGTCCGGCCCCCGGCACGGTGGGCCGGGCGCCGACCTTGGTGCTGATGACGACCTGGTCGCGGGCCTTGCGGCTGGCCAGCCAGCGGCCGATGACGGCCTCGCTCTCGTCACCGGTGGCACCGTCGAGCCAGAACGCGTAGTTGTTCGCGGTGTCGAGGACGGTACCGCCGCCCTCGACGAAGCGGTCCAGGATCCGGAACGAGGTCTCCTCGTCGACGATCGTGCCGAAGCCCAATGTGCCCAGGACGACGGTGCGCTGAGGAATGGTCATGAGTATGGGTCCTCCCCGTAGTGGTCTGGACCATTCAAGACGCAATCGCGATCACCCGCAACAGCTTCCACCCACCTGCTCACCCTCCGAACAGGAACACCAGCGCCCCGAGCACCACCAGCATGCTCCCCCCGAACGCCGACCCGGCCCACAGCGCGGCCTCGGTGGCCCGCGCCCCGAGCCGGGTGCGGAGCACGAACACCAGCAGGGCGGCGACGGTGGAGAGGAGGACGGCGACCAGCAGCCAGGGCAGTCGGGCGCTCATCGGTGGCTCCCGGTCCGATCGAAGGAACGGCCCCGCGTCGCCCTCGCCGTCAGTGCGACGGCCGCATCCCGGGCGCGGCCCGACTCCTCCGCGGTCAGCCAGTACGGGGCGTCGGCGTCGGCCGTTCCCGCCGCCATGGCCAGCCCGGCCAGGCAGGCCACGGCCGCGTCCCGGGCGGGCGGCAACGGCCTCCCGTTGCCGCCCGCCCAACGGCGCCCGTGCAGGTTCTCGTCGAGCAGGGCCAGCATCGCGAGAACCAGATCCCGGAACCGGTCCACCTCCTTCGCCCCCGTCCAGCCGCCGCGAGTGAACCGGCCGCCGAGGTGCCACACCGAGTCCCCTGGCGCACGCGGGACTTCGACCAGTTCGACCAGGTAGTCATGGTCGAGGTCGGACGGCATGTCCTCCTGGGGCCGCCTCCGGAGCCAGGACCGGAACGACACGGCGATCGGATAGGGCTGTACGGCCTCCAACAGTTCGACCAGCCGGTCCAGTTCATGGACGGCCTCAAGCATCGGCAGGAGGCATCTGGCCGGCCAACGGTCGTCCCGGGATCGCGCAGCGCATCGCAGCAGCACCGGCAGACGCAGCACGACGAAGGCGAGCGAACCGCACACCTGCTCGCGGACCCACTCCGGGATTCGGTCGGGCAGTTCTCCCCCGGGCCACCGTCGACCGAACGGGGAGGTCCGCACGCCTCTTCCGACCGCGCGCAGCAGCCGCCGAACGGATTCCCGGTCCTTGCTCTCGAACTCCAGGTGGGCCGCGATCACGCCGACCAGCTCGGAGATCGTGTCCTGCGCGTCGTTCGCGCGGAACATGCACCCGGCCGCCCAGGTGCCGCCCGGAGCCGCGGTCGCTTCCAGGACATCCTGCAGCGGTTCGACGACCAGCAGGACACAATCCACGGCGGCCGCCCGCAGATGCGACGGCATGGCGTCGCCGAAGGTGTGTCGCGGCATCGTGCTTCCCTCTGGCATGCGCCGCCCGTGCCCCGGCACATGCTCGTGGGCACGGTGGACCGAGGGTGATCGCGATGACTCAACTTCCGGCCGTCACAGGCGTCGTGGGCACGGGCCACAACGCACAGCCGCGGCCGTCGCCACGGCCGTGGCATCACTGTACGGCACGGCGGGCCCCCGTGGAGGTCCAACCGGCCAGGTGCAGACGCTCGATGCCGTCGAGCAGGACGTCCAGGGCGAACTCGAACTCGAACTGGTCGTCGCAGCCGCCGCCGACCGCCGCGCCGTCGCCCTCCGCATGGGCGGCGGTGGCGGCGACCTCGGCGATGTGCGGGTAGCGGAGGGCCGGTCGGGGGTCGGGCGGACCCGCTTCCGGGCCCGGGGAGGCGTCGAAGAGTTCCTGGGTGAAGCCCAGGAGACGTCCGCCGAGGGCGTGCATCGCGTGGTGGGCGAGGTCGACGGAGAGACCGCCCGCCCGGAACAGGCCGATCACCGCGTCCAGGTGGCCGAGCACGGCAGGGGGCGGCGCCGGCAGCGCCTCGATCACGCGCGGCGCCCACGGGTGGCGGCGCAGCGCCCGGCGGGCGGAGAGGATGCGCTCGCGCACGGCGGCCTTCCAGTCGGCGTCGGCGGCGGGCGGCTCGATCCCGCCGACGACGGTGTCGACCATGCCGGCGAGGAGTTCCTCCTTGTTGGCGACGTGCTTGTAGAGCGCCATCGGCACCACGCCCAGGTCCTGGGCGAGTTTGCGCATGCTCAGGGCGTCGGTGCCGCCCGCCTCGCGGTCGGCGAACGCCACGGCGGCGGCCAGTACGCGGTCGCGGTTCAGCGGGGTGCGGCGCGTGCCCTCGTTCTCGCCCATCTCCGGTTCCTCCCTCGTCGGCTTGACGAGTGTACGGCGTACGCCTAACGTGAGCGCCAGGTGTACGCCGTACACCCGAGGCTGACCGAGAGGGGATGGTTCTGGTGAAGGCGACCGGGGACAGGTACACGGCGGTGGTCACGGGCGTCCTGTTCCTCGTGACCGAAGTGGCGGCCGTCGCCGGGATGCTGCTGTACCGGCCCGCGCTGGACGGCGCCGCGTACGCGGCCGGGTCCGGTGCGGACGGCCGGGTGGCGGCGGGGGCGCTGTGCGAGGTGGTGCTGGTCCTGGCGGTGATCGGCACCGGGGTGTCGCTCTACCCCGTGCTGCGGCGCCGGCAGGAGGCGCTGGCGCTCGGCTACGTCTGCGGGCGGCTGCTGGAGGCCGCGGTGATCACGGTCGGCCTCGTCAGCATGCTCGCCGTCGTGACCCTGCGGCAGGACGCGGGTTCCGGGGCGGCCACCGCCGCCCGCGCCCTGGTCGCCGTCCACGACTGGACGTTCCTGCTCGGCCCCAACATCGTCCTGGGCGCCAACTCGCTCGCCCTGGCGGTCCTGATGCACCGCTCGCGGCTGGTGCCCCGCCCCGTCGCGCTGCTCGGCCTGGTCGGCGGCCCACTGATCCTCGCCTCGGCGGTGGCCGTGCTGTTCGGCCTCTACCCGCAGGTGTCGACGATCGGTTCGCTGGCCGCGCTGCCGGTCTTCGCCTGGGAGGTCACCCTCGCCGTCCGTCTCCTCACGAGGGGCTTCACTCCGGTGGCCGGCCGCCCGGCGGTCCTGGCGGGCTGAACCCCGCACCCTCGCGCGGGAGGTCGGCCCACCCGACTTCCCGCGCCGCTCAGCCGGCCGCCCGCTCCCACGGGACGTCCCGGTGCAGCAGCGCCCGCGCGAGCGGCTCGCCGGAGCGGCGGGCGTAGAGCGTGCGCTCGCGCACCTCGTGCCGGGTGCGAGGCCGGTAGCCCGGGCCGCCGCAGCAGCTCTTGTGGAAGCGAATGCCCGCGTTCAGCAGCAACGTCAGTGTGCGCCAGGCCGCCGTGTCCCGTCGCGCCGGCGCCGCGAAGGCCGACCCCGCGTGGATCAGCGCACCCGCGCAGCGCGGACAGCGCCGCTCGCCGGCGGCCGTGTCGTACGGCTGCTTGTACGAGGCCCGGCACGGCAGGCAGACGAAGGAGGTCTTGGAGTGGGCCATGCGCGCCACCCTACGACGCACCCCTCCTCACCTCGACTCCTTTTCCGCTCCCGGTCCGACCCCTCAGGACCCCGACCCGGCCGGCTCCCCGAAGCCCATCGCGCGGGCCCGTGCGACGACGGCCCCGAAGTCCGCGCCGGGCGACAGCGCCTCGACCGTCCGACGGGTCAGCGGCGCACCCGCCAGGACCGCCGCCACCGCCGCGCGGTCCACCTCACGCCCGAAACAGTCCTCCGCGAAGGCGACGTACGCCTCCGGACTCCCGTCGGCCAGCAGGCCGAACAGCCCCTCGGCGCCGTCCGTCTCCCCGGGTGCGAACTCCACCGGCCCGCACCGCCACCGAGCGGCACCGCTCTCGCGCCAGGCGCAGACCGTCGCGTCGAAGAACCCCTCGAACCGGAACTCCGGCTCCTGCACGTAGTGGGCGAGCGAGGCGGGCAGGCCGTCCAGCAGGCCGGGCCAGTGCTCGCGGTCCTCGCCCCGCCACGGGGTCGCGTCGCTCTCGTGGTCGAAGCCGTACAGGAACACCCCGGCCGGGTCGAACACGATCGCGTACAGGTCGCCCGAGCCGTTGTCCATCCAGGCCAGGTCCACGCCCTCGCGCCAGTCCCGGACGAAGGAATGCGTGGGCACGTGCCGGTCGAGGATGCTGTCGAGCAGGGCGATCCCGAGGCAGCGAGCACGGAGCTCGGCCGGATCGGGCAGCAGGGGCAGGAGGTCGCGCACGGTCATGGCAACCAGTCAACAGCGCGGCACTGACAGCGCCAGCCCACGAGCGTGTGCGGGAGATCACGGCGACCGGGGCCGCCGGGGAAGCCTACGATTCGTGACCGATGCACCTGTCCCGGCCGAGGAGCGGATCCCTTGAGCAGCAGCGACCTCGCGCGTGAGAGCTACTACCAGCGAACCGGCGCCCGGACGTTCAAGCCCACCGCGCACGCGGGTGGGGCGTGGAGCGCCGACGAGCAGCACTTCAGCCCGCTGGCCGGGCTGGTGGTGCACGCGATCGACCGGTGGCTGGCGGAGCGCCCCGGCGGCGACGGGGGGCTGACGCTCGGGCGGATCGGCTACGACATCCTCGGCCGCATCGCGCTCGACGAGTGCGAGATCACCGTGGAGTCCGTCCGGCCGGGCCGGACCATCGAACTCCTCGAGGCGACCGTGGTGATCGGCGGACGGGCCGTGGTCCGGGCCCGGGCCTGGCTGCTGGCCGCCCTGGACACCTCGGCCGTCGCCGACAGCCCGGTCGAGCCGCTCCCCGCGCCGGAGGAGCTCGACCCGTGGGCGATGGACGAGGAGTGGAACGGCGGCTACGTCGCCTCGGTCGACCTCCGCCGGGTGCCGCCGACCCGCCGCGGCCGCACGGCGGCCTGGATCTCCTCGCGGACGGACCTGGTCGCCGGCGAGCCGAGCAGCGCGCTCGCCTCCTTCGTGGCCCTGGTCGACACCGCGAACGGCATCGCCGTGCAGCAGGACCCGGCCGAGTGGATGTTCCCCAACGTCGATCTGACCGTCCATCTGTTCCGGCAGCCGCGCGGACCCTGGACCGGCCTGGACACCACCGCCAGTTTCGGTCCGACCGGCCAGGGCCTCACCAGCAGCGTGCTGCACGACGTCGACGGCCCGGTCGGCCAGGCCGAACAGATCCTCACCGTCCGCCCGCAGCCGCCCCGGTAGCCGGCAGGTACCCCGGTCCCCGGTCGTCGGCAGGTTCCCGACGGCCGCCGTCGCGTCGGCTCAGCCGTCGCGTCGGCTCAGGTCGCCGCCGGGTGGCCGGCAGCGTACGCGAGTGGCGGCGCGATCGCCTGCGCGTCCGCGCCCTCCCCGACCCACAGGCCGATGAACAGCGCCGCCGTCGCCTCCAGCAGGCCCGCCCGGTCGAGTCCACCCGCCGCCACCGGCAGGCAGCCCGTGTCCCGCACCAGCCGGGACACCCGGGCGACCGCCGCCGCGTCGTCCCCGCACAGCGGCACCGCCAGCGGCCTGCCGTCGAAGACGGGCGGCCGCATCCGCCACACGTCCTCGTGGCAGAGGTTGAACGCCTTGACCACCTCGGCCCCCGGGGCCGCCGCGGCCAACTGCCGTGCCGCAGACGGCCCGCCGTCCGTCAGCAGCCGGAAACCGGGGCCGACGGGGTTGGAGCAGTCGACCAGCACCGTGCCGTCCAGTTCCGCGCGCAGCTCCCGCACCACCTCCGCCCCGGCGCCGTAGGGCAGCGCGGCCAGCACCACCTCACCGGACGCCGCCGCCGACCGCAGCCCGGCGGCCCTGGCGCCGCCCCCGATCCGCCGGGCGAGGCGCGCCGCGGCGGCCGCGTCCCGCCCGCCGACCGTCACCTCGTGCCCGGCCCGCGCCCAGTGGGTCGCGAGTGCGTCCGCCATGTTACCCGTGCCCAGCACGCCGATCCTCATCGCACCGGTGCTCATCACGCCGTCCTCCGTGTCGTCGGGAACTCCCCGTCCCCCGCTGACGCTAGAGAACCCGTCGGGCACCATTCGGTACGTGACGACCGAAGCCTTCCTCGCCGACTGCCGTGCCCGCCTCGCCTTCGACCTGCTCTCCAACACCTGGAACGCCGTGGTCCTCCGGGCGCTGCGCGACGGCCCCCGGCGCCCGGTCGAGCTGCGGCAACGGATCGGCGGGATCAGTTCCAAGGTGCTCACGGAGACCCTGCGCCGGCTCCAGTTCAACGGCCTGGTCGACCGCCGGGCGCTGCCCGGCGCCCCGCCCCGGGTCGAGTACCGGCTCACCGGACTGGGCCGCAGCTTCCTCGGGCCGATCGAGGCCGTGGGCGCCTGGGCGTTCGAGCACGGCGACGAGGTGATGGCCGCCCAGGAGCGCGGCGAGGCGGGGCGGGGGCCGGCGGGAGGCGGGGCCTCAGCCGGCCAGGAAGGGCAGCAGGACGGCGGTGAGGGCCTCGGGTGAGTCCAGGGCGACGAGGTGGGCCGCGTCCGGGAACTCGACCAGGGTGGCGCCCGGGATCTCGGCGGCGTACCGGCGGGCGATGTCCCGGAAGTCCGGCACCTCCAGCCCGCCGACGCCCACCAGCGTGGGAACGGCGACGGCGGACACCTCGCGGGCGGAGGGGCCCTGCGAGTGCTCGCCCACGACGGACTGGTTGACCAGTGAGGTCCGCATCGGCTCGCGCAGCCGGTCGGCCAGTCCGTCGGCCACCCGGTCCCAGCCGCGGGCCGGGCCGCGCAGCCACATGTCGAGGTTCACCCGGACCGCGGCGTCGAGGTCGCCGGCCTCCAGCGCGGCGGTCTCGGCCTCGTCGTACGCGACCATGTCGGCGGACCAGCCGTAGCCGGGCCACGGTGCCGCGAGCAGCGCGAGGGAGTGGACCCGGTCCGGGTGGGTGAGCGTGAACTCCACGGCCACCCGGCCGCCCCAGGACGCGCCGACCAGCCGGACCCGGTCGAGGCCGAGGTGGTCCAGCAGGCGCAGCAGGTCGTCGGTCTCGCGGAACGGCCCGGTCGGGGGCGCGGACTCGCCGAAGCCCCGCAGGTCGTAGCGGACGACGGTGTGGTGCTCGGCGAGCGCGGGCACGACGGCGTCCCACATCCGGTGGTCGGCGACACCGGCGTGCACGAGGACGACGGGCGGTCCGTCGCCGGAGACGACGTAGGAGAGGTGGCCGAGCTCGTCGGGAAGAGTGATCATCCGCGCATCGTCGCAGCTCGGGCCTGTCCGTGGCCAGCCAATTCGATGCCGGTGACTACCGCTCGACCGGCCCGGACGGCGCCTCGACGGGTCCGGACGACGTGTCAGCGGGTCCGGACGGCGTTCCGACCGCTCCGGACGGCGCCTCGACGGGTCCGGACGGCGCCTCGACCGGCCCGGCCAGCGTCTCGACGGGCCACAGCGGCCACCTCGGCGCCTTGCGGGTGAGGCTCGCGAGCTCCTCCGGCGGTTCGGCACCGTCGCGCACGGCGGTCAGGTAGCTCCTCGCCTGCCGGAGGCTCAGCCCGGGGGCCCGCTTGCGCAGGTGCCCCATCGCGGCGACGGCCCCGGCGGACCGGGCGAGAGCGCGGACCTCGGCGGCCAGCGGATCGGGGCGGCGGACCCCCTTGACCTGGAGGAGGTAGTGGTCCTCCCAGCCCTCGTCGTCATCCCGGGCGTTGGGGACGAAGTGCAGACTGCCGTCCTCCCGGTCGACCAGCACATGGCTGCCGCCGCCACCGAAGCCGAACCGCGCGTCCCCGGTCCGGACGAAGGCCGCGCTCTCCCAGAACGCAAGCCAGCCGACGCTGTGCTCCTCCACCGCGTAGACGGCCGGCTCCGGCGTCGGGCCGCCGCCCGGCCACTCCATCACGGCCAGGTAGGACTCGACGAGTTCGATCGCGCGTTGCCTGGTGATCACGTCCCCATCGTGCCGGACCGGTCAAGTGCCTTTCTCCGGAACCGAGGTGCGGCGCGCGCACGCGGCCCGCGCGGGACGTCGGACGGGCCGGCGTCCCGCGCGAACCCGCTCAGCGGAAGGCCTCGACATGGCGCTCGGCCCAGTCGGCGAAGGACCTCGGATCACGGCCCAGCACCTCCCGCACACCGGGGCCGATCCGCAGTTCGGCCGCGCTCGGGGCGCCGAGGATGTCGAGGGTGTCGTCCGCGAGCTCCACCGGCATGCTCCGGGCCATCGCGGCCGCGGCCTCCGCGCGGGACAGCTCCTGGAAGCGCAAGGGCACCCCCAGCGCGGCGGAGAGCGCCGCCATCTGCCCGCGCGGGCTGATCACCTCCGGGCCGGTCAGCTCGTGGACGCCGCCGACGTGCCGGTCCTCCAGCAGGCAGGCGGCCGCGACCTCGGCGATGTCCCCCGGGTCGACGACCGGCGTCGCGACGTCACCGAACGGGGCCGCGACGAACCGCCCCGTCCGGATCGACTCGGCCCACCACAGCGTGTTCGAGGCGAAGCCGCCGGGCCGCACGATCGCCCACTCCGGCACGGACGCCCGGACCAGGTCCTCCAGCGCGCGCATCGCGATCCGGGTCGGACCGAACGGCCTGGTCACCACGCCCTGGGTGGAGAGCAGGACGATCCGCCGGACCCCGGCCGCCGCCGCCCGGCCGACCAGCTCGGCCGGGGCTCCGCCCGGACCGTGCAGATCGCCCGAGAGCAGCAGGAACAGGGCCTTCGCCCCCGTCAGCACCTCCTCCAGCGCGGCCGGGTCGGCCAGGTCGGCCGTCAGGCGGCGGACACCGTCCGGCTCCGGCGCCGGGTGCCGCGACACCGCCGTCACCTCCGCGCCCGCCGCCGCCAGCGCCCGCGTCAGCGGCCTGCCGATGTTTCCGGTGGCCCCGGTCACCACGATCATGGTCAGCTCCTCGTTCGTTGCCCCGTTGGGACTTCCGACGCTAGAGCTGCCGGCTCACCGTTCGTAAGGACATACCCCGGGGTAAGCTCCGGACATGACGGAAGGTGTGCAGCTGGACCGGGGTGCCGTCGGCAAGCGCTATGAGGTGTTTCACACCGACTGCGCGGCCCGCGACACGGTCGACCACGTGACCAGCCGGTGGGGCGTCTGGGTGCTGATCGCCCTGGAGGGCAACGACCTGCGGTTCTTCGAACTGCGCGACAGCATCCGGGGCATCAGCGAGAAGATGCTCGCGCAGACCCTGCGGGCGCTGGTCCAGGACGGCCTGGTGTGGCGGGTGGTCGAACCGACGACACCGCCCCAGGTCACCTACGGGCTCACCGAGTTCGGCCGGGACGTCGGCGAACCCCTGCGGGACCTCCTCGGCCGGATCACCCGCCGTCTCGACCGGGCCTGATCACCGGTCCGTCCGACCGGGACCGGTCACCGGGCCGGGACCGGTCACCGGGCCGCCCCGGCGCCCTCCCGGCGCCGCCCCCACACCCACGCGCCGCCGGCCACCAGCACCGCCGTGCCCAGCGCGTAGGCGGGCAGCCACCGGGTCGTCGTCGCCGACAGGCAGTCGTCCACGGCGGTCCGGGCCTGCTGCTCCTGCTCGTACGCCAGCGCCTCGGGGTCGGCCGCCGCCAGGTCCGCCAGCGCGGCCCGGGCGTGCAGGCTCTCGTACCGGCCCGCCTGCGCGCAGCTGTCCCGGGTGCCGGGCATCGGGAAGAGCCGGTCCCAGCGCTGCAACGCCGGGGCCAGCGCCAGCGCCACGCACAGGCCCACCACCAGCGAGTACGCCGCCAGGTTCCACCCGAAGGCAGCGGACGGGGCACCCGGCGCGCGGACCGGCACCCGGCCGAAGGCCAGCACCACCACGAGCAGCGTCAGCCCCAGGTAGGTGGAGAACCACTGCCACGAACCCTCCGCGAGCGAGAAGGCCAGCACCACCCCGAGCGCCGTGCCGAGCACACCGGGGTCCGCGCCCCCGGTCTGCCCGGAACCACCGCCACCGCGAACGCCCACGCGCCCTCCCGACTGCCGACCCGACCGGAGCGACCAGCCTCCCGTCCGGGCCCTCCCCCGGCGGCCGACACCACCTCGCCCCGATCCGCCCTCATCCGGACGGGTCAGTCGTCCGCCGGCGGGTCGGTCGTCCGTCTGCGGGTCAGTCCTCCGCCAGCGGCTTGACCCAGCGCGTCCACTGCGGCTGCGGCCCGTAGCCGGCCCCCCGCCAGGTGCGGTGGCCGAGGGCGTTCCCGTCCAGCACCATGGCGTCCGCCCGTCGTCCGCCCAGGGCCGCGAAGCGCTCCTCGGCGGCCGCCAGCAGGGCCGCGCCGATACCGCGCCGCCGGTGCTCCGGGTCGACGGCGAGGCGGTAGAGGTGGCAGCGCCAGCCGTCCCAGCCCGCGATGACGGTGCCGAGCAGCACGGCCGGCTCGTCCGCCCGGACGGCCACCAGCAGGCAGTCCGGGTCGCGGGCGAGCAGCGCCGCCACCCCGTCGGCGTCGTCGGTGATGCTGGTGCCCTTGGCGGCGCGGGCCCACAGCGCGAGCACGGCCGGGATCTCCTCGGGGCCGGCCGTGCGCAGAATGAAGTCGATCATGGGCGACTGTCTACCAGGACCGGCCGCCGGCCGACCGTGAATTCCGGGGGCCGGACAGGGAGGCCGGACAGGAAGGCCGGACAGGGAGGCCGGACGGGCCGGCCGGAGTGCCCCGCCGGCCGGGACCGGCGGGACGGGTCAGTCGCCCGCCAGCTGCCAGACCGTCGTGGTCTTCAGCGCCGTGTCCTCCAGGTCCGCCACCACCGGCACCTCGTACGCCGCCAGCGCCGTGAACCGTTCGCGCGGCAGGTAGGCGCGGCCGGGGTCACCGACTATCACCACCGCGCCGCGCGCCCGGGCCCGGAGCAGGAAGGGCAGGAACCGGGCCGCCATCGCCCGCTCGTAGAAGACGTCCCCGGCCAGCACGACCTCGGCCGGCCCGCCGTCGCCGTCCAACAGGTCCTCGACCGCCGCGTCCACCCGGACGCCGTTCGCCGCCGCGTTGACGCCGATCGCCGCGACCGCGTAGGCGTCGATCTCGGCCGCCCGCACCGACCGGGCACCGCGCAGCGCCGCCGCGATGCCGACCAGGCCGGATCCGGCCGCGAGGTCCAGCACCGACCGTCCGGCCACCAGCTCCGGGTGGTCCAGCACGTACCGGGCCACCCCGACACCGCCCGCCCAGGCGAACGCCCAGAACGGCGGCGGCAGGCCGCGCTCGCCGCGCGCCGTCTCGGTGGTCTCCCACAGGGTGATGGCGTCCTCGGCCATGTGCAGGCGCACCTCCGGCACGAACGGCACCGGGGCGATCCCGGTCTGCGCGCGTACGAAGTCCTCGTCCGACAGCATGGCCGCCCCCGGACCGGCCGGGTGTGTGTCGCTCAGCATGCGGAGCAGCATACGGGCCCTGAGCAGGTGCTCCGCACCATCGCCGACCGACCGCGACCGACCGTGAACCGGCCGTCCCCACGGCCGCGTTGACCCCGGCCCGATCGGCCGGATCCCGACCCCGGGACGGCGCGCCGGGCGGGTAGGTTCT
Organism: Streptomyces sp. TLI_053; assembly: GCF_900105395.1. Lineage (NCBI taxonomy): Bacteria > Bacillati > Actinomycetota > Actinomycetes > Kitasatosporales > Streptomycetaceae > Streptomyces > Streptomyces sp. TLI_053. The sequence goes on along the minus strand of NZ_LT629775.1, from coordinate 8,168,319 downwards.
CCCCGGAGCCGGTGTGCGGCCGGCCGGGAGCGGGGGTCACGGTGTCGGACAAGGTGCTGGCGGGCCGCGCGGCGGTCGTCACGGGCGGTTCGCGCGGGATCGGGCGGGCCGTGGTGGAGCGGCTGGCCGCGGACGGCGCGGACGTGGTGTTCGGGTACGCGCACGACGACGCGGCGGCGGCCGAGGTGGTCCGGGCGGTGGCCGCGAACGACGCGGCCGGGGCCGCCGGTTCCGCCGGGTCCGGGCGGGTGTTCGCGGTCCGGGCCGACCTCGGCACCCCGGAGGGGCCGGAGCTGCTGATGGCGGCCGCCGAGGAGGAGCTCGGCGGGCTGGACATCCTCGTCAACAACGCGGCCCGCGCCGTCACCCGGGCCCCGCTCGCCGAGACCGACCCGGCGGACTTCGACGCCACCATGGCCGTCAACGCCCGCGCGGTGTTCCTCACCCTGCGGTACGCGGCGCGGCGGATGCGCGACGGCGGCCGGATCGTCAACATCTCCTCCCTCAACACCCGCCGTCCGATGCCGGGGCTCGCCGCCTACCTGGCCGGCAAGGGTGCGCTGGAGCAGCTGACCGAGGCTGCGGCGGTGGAGCTGGGGCCGCGCGGGATCACCGCCAACACCGTCTCCCCCGGACCGACCGAGACCGAGATGCTGCGCTCCGTCAATCCCCCGCACGCGCTGGAGACGGTGGCCGGGCTGACCCCGCTGCGGCGGCTCGGGCAGCCGGCCGACGTCGCGGACGTGGTCGCGTTCCTGGTCGGCCCGGACGCGCGCTGGGTCTCCGGGCAGAACCTCGGGGCGACCGGCGGCCTGCGCTGAGCGCCCCCGGTCCGCACCGGGCGCGGGTCCGTACCGCGCGGGTCCGTACCGCGCCGCGCCGGCCTCCGTGCCAGGCCGGACCGGCTCCCGCGCGGGTCCGGAGCGGCTCTCGCGTGGGCCCGGTGAAGCCCGGATCACGCACCGCCACCCAGTGCGTACCATTTCGATACCGAAGCCGGGATGAGCTGGGAAGATGCTCGCCGGTCGGGCCCGGCCCCCGGTAGCATCCGGCACAGGCCGTCCGGCCCGGCGCAGGCGCCGCAGCGCCGCCGTGCCGGTCCGCCGGGCGGCGGACACCCGCGGGCCCTCCGGGGGCGGCCTCCGGCACCACAGCCCGGCGGCCCCGGCCGGCCGTGCCCGCGTCCACGGCACGCGCGCCAGGGCAGTCGCGCGGAACGGCGAAGGGCAGCGTCTTGGCGGATCGACTCACCGGTGGCGACTCCTCACTACTGCGGCGGATCAACGCGGCGGTGACCCTCCGGGCACTGCGCGAGGGCCATGCGGTGACCCTGACCAAGCTGGTCGGCGACACCGGGCTCTCCCGCCCCACGGTCGAGGGCGTGATCGAGGGGCTGGTGGAGACCGGGCTGGTCGCCGAGGTCGAGCAGCCGCCGCAACCGGACGGCCAGCCGGGCGCCGGGCGGCGCGGACGGCCGGCCCGCTGGTTCCGGTTCCGGGCCGAGGCCGGACACATCCTCGGCATCGAGATCGGCGTCCACGACATCCGGATCATCCTCGCCGACCTGGCCGGCGTCGTGGTGGGCAGCCACTTCAGACCCGTCGAGGAGACCCTGGACGCGGAGGAGCGGCTCACCGCCGTCCGGTCCGTGGTCGCCGAGGTGCTGCGCAAGGCGGGCGTCTCCCGGGACAACCTGTGGGCGGTCGGCGTCGGCACCCCGGGCATCGTCGACCGGGACGGCACGGTGCAGCTGGGCACCGCGATGCCCGGCTGGACCGGCCTGGACCTGGGCGCCCGGCTGCGGCGCTCGTTCCGCTGCCCGGTGATGATCGAGAACGACGCCAACCTCGCCGCGATCGCCGAGCACTGGCAGGGCGCGGCGGTCGGCGCCGACGACGTGGTGTTCGTGATGGCCGGCCTCAGCCCGGGCGCCGGCTCGCTCATCAACGGCCGGCTGCACCGCGGTTTCGGGGGCGCGGCCGGCGAGATCGGCGCCCTGCACCTGCTCGGCCAGGAGGTGACGCCGGAGCGGCTGCTCTCCACCACCGGCAAGCCGCTCAACCCGCTGGACGAGGCGGCGGTGGCCCGGGTGCTGAAGCTCGCCCGCGAGGGCGACGAGGTGGCGCAGGTCGCCACCGACCGCTTCCTGACCCGCCTGGTGCAGAGCGTCGCCGCGCTGGTCCTGGCCATCGACCCGCAGCTGGTGGTCGTCGGCGGCTGGGCCGCAGGCCTGGACGGCGTCCTCGACCCGCTGCGCGAGCGCCTCGCCAGCTTCACCCTCCGCGCCCCCGAGGTGGCCCTGGCCGCCCTCGGTTCCGAGGTGGTCGCGATGGGCGCCCTGCGGGTCGCCCTGGACCAGGTCGAGGAGCAGCTCTTCGCCGTCAACCCGCCGACGGGCGAGAACGGTTCGGCCCGCGCCTGAGCGGCCCCGGCCGGGGTCCGAGCGGCCGGAACGACCCTCCGGTACGGCCGGGCCGGAGTCTCCGGCCCGGCCGTACCGCTCGGGTTCACGGCTGCCCGGCGCCCTCGCCCGCCCCCCGGTCCAGCCCGGCCGCCCAGCGGTCGAAGAGCCGGATGCCTCCACTCCACGGCAGCTCGTCCTCGTAGTCGCACGCGGCGACGGCGAGGTGCCCGGCGTCGTGGAGTCCGGTGAGGATGCGGGCCACCAGACCGACCGTCGCCGACGGCGGCGCGTCGAGGGGTTCGACCTCGACCAGGGCCGGCCACCGGAGGAAGTCCACGGCGCCCGGGACACCGTCCGGGTTGCCCAGGACGTCGACCTCGATGCCGTCGAAGGTCAGGGAGTCGTCGTCATCGAACGCGGCGCCGAGCAGGGCTCCCAGCAGGCCGACGGCGCGTGCCGGGTCGGCGCCGTGCACGAAGATCTTGCAGTACTCGTAGCGGTCCATCAGGGAACTCCGATGAAGGGCGGGTTGTCGAAGGGGCCGCCGATCCTGATGACCGACAGGTCCACCTTCATTCCCAGTGTCCTCGCCAGCAGCTTGCGCAGACCCTTCATCCCGGCCTCGCCGGCCTGGATCTTGCCCGATTGCGCGGCGCGGTCCCGCGTCTTCTCCTTGGCGCTCCCGGGGTTGGGCGTGCCGAAGCACTCACCGATCAGCTGGTCGAACCGGTCGGAGTCCACCCTGATGGCGAAATCGATGTCCGAGTCCGGGCGGGCCGTGCCGGCCGCCCGGCTCCCCTGCACCACGAGGTCGCCCTCCTGCCCCCGGGGGTGGGCCCGCAGCTGCTCGGCCGCCTCCGCGAACTTCTCCGCGGTGACGCCCTGGGGCAGGATCTCGTCGGCGTCGCAGCTCGGGGCGTCCGCCGTCGGGGGCTTCCTGCCGCCCTGGCCGGCGTCGGCCGGGGTCGGGGTGGGGTCGAGGGCTCCGCCCGGGAGGCGGCCGGCGCCGGCGGTGTCGGTGGGGCAGTCGTCGGCGGGGCCGCCGGTGCCGCAGCCGCGACCGGGGTCGGCGGGGTTGTCGACGTGGGGGTCGGGGCTGTTGGTGTCGGTGGGGACCGGGAGCTGGATCGGGTTGGTGAAGTCGATCAGGGCCTTGCGCAGGGTCTCCCACAGGTGCCGGATGCTGACCTGCGGTCCGCTCTCGGTCCAGGAGCCGTCGGAGTAGTGGGTGGTGATGAAGGTGGTGTCGGTGATCCAGGTGTCGGTGCGGGTGTAGAGGTAGGTGTCGTCCCACCAGTGGCTGGTCTCGGTGCGGACGTCCTCGGTGGTGCGCCAGCTGGTGCCGGTCTTGACGACGACCGGCCTGGGCGGGGTCGCCTGCGGGCGGGGCACGTTGGTCCGGGTCGCGGTGATCGTGGTACCGGCGGGCCGCGGCGGGCTCTTGGCGGCCGGGTCGGTGGTGCCGCTGGCGCGCGGGCGCTGGACCCGCGGGTCGTCGCGGGGGTCGTAGCGCGGGGAGGTGCCGGTGCCGGTGCCGGTGGAGACCGGGCTGAGGCTGCCGTCGGCGTTGACGATCTCGTAGACGAGGTAGCCGGCCACCGCCACCACGATGACGGTGCCGACCACGATCGCGGCCACGCACCCGGCGGCGCAGACCAGTGCCGCGCCCGCGGCCTCGGCCGCGGTGGCGCCGACCGCGACGACCTCGGCCCCGGCGACGGCGAGGCCCTCCACCGCGGCGGCCCCGGCGGCGTCGGCGGCGGTCACCACGGCCCCGCCGACGGTGCGCAGCACCGCGCCGCCCTCGCCCCACATGGCGGCGAAGGCCTCCTCGGTGAGTTCGATCGCGTGGCCGATGCCGCCGAGGACGGAGCCGATGCTGAAGTGGCCGCTGGGGTCCCAGTTGCCGAGCGGGTCGCCGTCGCCGTAGCCGTAGCGGTTGGTGGCGGCGGCGGAGCCGAGGCCGGGGACCCGGTCGTCGCCGGAGGTGAAGCGCCCGGTGCCGGGGTCGTACCAGCGGGCCTGGGCGTGGACGCGGCCGGTGGCGGGGTCGGTCCAGCCGCCCTGGAAGCCGAGGCCGGGGGTGGCGCCGGTGGTGGCGGTGGGCTTGCCGAAGGGGCTGTACGAGCGCCCGGCGGCGAGTGCTCCGCTGCCGGTGTCGGTGGTGCCGAGCACGTCGTGGTGGGCGTTGGTGAGCAGGGTGCGGGCGGTGCCGCCGCCGCTCGGGGCCGCGGCGAGCGGGGTGCCGTCGAACGCCCTGGCGTAGGACCAGCTGCCGTCGGAGTCCGGTTCCTTGGCGAGGCCGGGGTAGGTGAAGGAGGCCGCGCCGGCCGCGCCCGCCGTGGCGGCGGTGAGGCGGTCGAGGGCGTCGTAGGCGTAGGAGCGGCCGTCGACGCCGGTGAGCCGGCCGAGCGCGTCGTAGCGGTTGGTGGAGGACGCGGTGACGGCGCCGGCGGCGTTCTTGGTGGTCGTGGTGGCGAGGGTGCCGCGCGGGGTGAAGGTGTAGCCGGTGGTGGAGCCGTCGGCGGCGGTGGTGGAGGTGAGGCGGTTGCGCGGGTCGTAGGCGGCGGTGCTGGTGCCGGTGGTGGTGTGCTGGGCGGCGGTGCCGGTCCAGTCGGTGACGGAGGTGCGGTTGCCGGCGGCGTCCCAGCCGTAGTCGGTGCCGGTGCCCCTGGTGGTGTCGGTGACCCTGGTGAGGCGTCCGGCCGGGTCGTAGTCGTAGGTCTCGCCGTGCGGGTCGGCGGTGCCGGTGGAGCCGCTGGTGAGCAGTCGGCCGGCCGGGTCCCAGCTGTAGGTGAGCTGGGTGGAGAGGTGGCCGGTGGGGTCGGTGACGGTGTCGGCGGTGACCCGGCCGAGGCCGTCGTAGGCGAGGGTGCGGGTGGGTCCGGCGGTCTGGCCGGCCGTGCGCTTCTCGGTGGTGACCTGGCCCGCGAGGTCGTGGGTGAGGGTGCGGGTGAGGCCGGAGAGGCTGTCGGTGACGGTGCCGAGGTCGGTGTTGCCGCTCCAGGTGTAGCTGACCCGGGCGCCGCCGGGGTCGGTCTCGGTGAGCGGGCGGGCGGCGGCGTCGTAGGTGAAGGCGCTGGTGCCGAGCGGACCCCGGCTGCCGGTCAGCAGGCCGCGGTCGTCCCAGGTGAAGGTCTGGGGGCCGCCGGGGGCGGAGGCGGAGGTGATCCGGCCGGCGAGGTCGTAGCCGAAGGTGCGCGAGGCGTCGCCGTCGCCGCCGGTGCCGGTCTCGGTGGTCAGCCGGCCGAGGCCGTCGTAGCCGAAGGTGCGCCTGACACCGCCGGGTTCGGTGATGCCGGTGACCTGTCCGGCCGCGTCGTAGGCGGTGGTGGTGGTCCGGTCGGCGGCGGACTGGTCGGCGGGGACGGCCGGCAGGGACTCCGTCTCGGCCAGGCCCAGGGTGTTGTACCGCTGGTGGGTGGCGTTGCCGTTGGCGTCGGTGATCCGGGTGAGCCGGCCGAGCAGGTCGTGGCCGAGGCCGGTGACCGGGGCGGAGGCGGCGTCGCCGGGGCGCACGGGCGGGTCGGTGAGCGTGGTGGGCTGGTTGCGGGCGTCGTAGGCGGTGCGCCAGGTCTGGCCGTTCGGGTCGGTGACGCTCACCGTGTTGCCGGCGGCGTCGTAGCCGTAGCCGGTGCGGGCGAGCACGGTGCCGGCGGGGTCGGCGACGGCTTTGGTGGTGGGCCGGCCGGCCAGGTCGTAACCGGTGGTGGAGACGCGGCCGAGCGGGTCGGTGGTGGTGAGCGGGCGGCCCGCGAGGTCGTAGGTCCAGCGGGTGGTGCCGCGCCCCGCCGGGGTGCTGGAGGCCAACTCGCCGAGCTTGTCGTAGGTGTAGGCGGTGGTGGTCGTGCCGAGGGTCTCGGTGAGGACGTCGCCGAAGTCGTCGTGGGTGTAGGTGGTGGTGTACGTGTCGGGGGTGGCGGTGCCGTTGCGGACCACCGAGGTGGCGGAGATCCGCCGGTCCATGCCGTCGTACACGGCGAGGGTCTGGGCGCCGGTGGGGTCGATGACGGACAGGACGTTGCCGTTGTCGTCGCGGCGCACCACGGTGACGCCGGGCGCGGCGCCGGGGGCGGTGGGCGGCAGGGTGGTGCGCACCAGGCGGTCGCGCAGGTCGTAGGTGTACGTGACGGTGCGGCCGAGGGCGTCGGTGTGGGCGGTGGTGTTGCCGTCCGCGTCGTACGTCCACTTCTCGACCGGGTTCAGGGCGGCGGTGGCACCCGGCGGGGTGTAGGCGGGCAGCCGGGTCTCGGTGCGGCGGCCCTGCCGGTCGTACAGGTGGCGGGTGGTCCGGCCGGTGGAGTCCTTGAGGTCGGTGAGTTCGCCGAAGGTGTTGTAGCCGCGGGTGGTGACGGCCTGCCGGGCGGTCGGGGTGGCGCCGGGGGTGCCGTCCTCGACCTGGGCGGCGGGGAGGGTGACGGTGCTGGGGCGGCCGAGCAGGTCGTAGCCGGTGGTGGTGGTGTACGCCGGGTCGGGGCTGCCGGGGGCGCCGGGCTGCGGCATGCCGCGGGGGTCGGTGGAGGCGAGGACGCGGCCGTGGGCGTCGCGCAGGTAGCCGGTGACCAGGGCGGTGCCGGCTTCGGGGCGCACCACGGTGCCGGCGAGCTGGCCGGTGGCCTGGTCCCAGACGTTCTCGCGGGTCTCGGTGCGGGTGCCGTCGGTGACGGTGCTCGCGGTGACCAGTCCGGCCCGGTCGTAGGCGGTGGTGGTGGTGCGGTTCAGGCCGCCGGGGTCGGCCGTGGTGCGGGTGGGGCGGTTGGCGGCGTCGTAGGCGTAGGTGGTGGTGCGGGCGTCGGGGCCGTCGCCGCGGACGTCCTTCACCACGTTGCCGGCGTTGTCGTAGGTGAAGGTGTGGAGGGTGATCTCCCGGCTGCTGTTCCCGTCCTGGGCGGTGAGCGAGTACTTCTCGGTGAGCACCAGGTCGTCGGCCGTGTAGGTGTAGGTGACCAGGTGGCCCATCGCGTCGGCGGCGGCGGAGAGCCGGCCGGCCCGGTCGTACCCGAAGGTCTTCAGCCGGACGGCGCGCTTCGGGGGGCCTGCCGTGCCCGGGTCGTCGACGAAGTCCTTGAGGTCGACGGTGGTGAGCCGGCCGTTGACGTCGTAGCCGTAGACGTAGTGGGCGCCGTTGGGACTCCAGCTGTCGGTGATGTTGCCGAGCTGGTCGTACGTCACGCGTTTGGTGGTGACGCCGTCCTGGGCGACGCTGGTGAGCCGGTCCTGGGCGTCGTAGCCGAAGGTGGTGGTGCGCGGGGCGTCACCGCCCTGGGCGGCCGGGGTGAGGTCGCTGACGGTGCGGGTGGCGAGGTTGCCGTCCGCGTCGTAGGTGTAGCCGGTGCGGGCCCGGTGGGTGACCCCGGTGACGGGGTTGGTGACGGCGGGCCCGGTCTCGGTGGCGAGCCGGCCGGCCTGGTCGTAGGTGTAGTCGGTGGCGACGCCCGCGGGGTGGGCGGGGTCGGCGACGGTGCGCGAGGTGACCCGGCCCAGGTCGTCGTGGAAGGTGTTGACGACGCGGCCGGCGGGGTCGGTGACCTGGGTCTGGTCGTTCTCGCCGTTGTAGCCGTAGCGGGTGGTGCGTCCGCCGGCGTCGGTGACGGAGACGGGGACGCCGCAGGCGCCGTTCATGCCCGGGCCCTGGTGCCCGGGGTGGATGTCGTTGACGACCGGCTGGGCGAGCACGTCCCGGCAGCCCCACACGGTGGTGGTGACGCCGCCGGTCGGGTCGGTCTCGGTGCGCCGGAAGCCGGCCGTGTTGTAGGTCTGCTCGGTGGTGTGGCCGTTGGCGTCGGTCGACCGCACCGGCAGGCCGTTGCGCGGGTCGCCGGCCCAGGCGGGGTCGAGGTAGTACTCGGTCCGTTCGGTGTACGGCTGGGTCGGGGTGCGGTAGCGGGTGGTGGTGGTGAGTGCCCCGGTGACGTTGTCCCAGCCGTAGCGGACGACGTTGTCGTTCTCGTCGACGAAGGCGGTGAGCCGGCCGAAGGCGTCGTACAGGAACATCCGGGTGCGGCCCGGTGGCGGGGTCGGGGTGCCGTTCCAGCGGTACTCCAGCCGGCCGGCCTGGTTGTACTGGTAGTAGGTGTGCACGCCGCGCGGGTCGGTGCGGTGCACCCGCAGTACCGGCATCGGCCCGGTGGTGTCGGTGCTGCGGTCGTACGTCCAGCCGTTGTCCACCCCGGTGGCGGAGTTGTCGGCCCTGCCGACGTGCTGGACGAGCGCGCCGTCGTAGCCGATGGTGGTGGAGTTCTCGGCGCGTGCCTGCTGGACCTTGACCAGGCGCTTCGGGCCGCCGTCGGGGCGGGAGGCCTCGTAGCTGTAGGTGGTGCAGCCGCCGCCCGGTGCGCACACCTTGGTGAGGTAGTCCCCGGTGTAGGTGTACGTCCAGGTGAGCGCCCCGGTGCCGGAGAAGCTCGGGCTGGTGGAGACGGTGGTGATGTGGCCGCCGAACCAGCGCAGGTAGAGCCTGCGGTCGGAGCTGGCGTTCACCAGCACCGAGGCGGAGACCTGGCCGCCGCTGTCGTAGGTGCGCTCGAACTCCACCTTGGCCGAGCCGTGGTCGCGGGTGATCATCCGGACCTTGTCGCCCAGGTAGTAGTCGAGTCCGGCGAGCTTCAGGTGGCCCTGCTCGATCCACTGGCCGACGTTGGTGCCGCCGTACTCGGAGACGAGCGCGCCGTCGGTGTTGCGGCCGAAGTTGACCTTCCGGCCGTCGGCGAGCGCCAGGGTGAAGAGGCCGTTGCCGGCGTCCTTCATGCCCATGTCCCACAGGGAGGACCAGCCGATGCCGAAGGAGCCGTTGGCGGTTCCGGCGCTGTTGTACGTCCGCTGCACCTGGAGGCCGATGCCGGACTGCGGGAAGTCGGCGTCGGTCTCCTGGCTGGTGTAGTTGCCGAGGTAGAGGTTGACGCCGGTCTCGTCCAGCGCGCCCGGGTCCAGGCCGAGCCTGGCGGCGTCGTTCGGCGGCGGGACGACGACGGTGAAGGGGCTCATCCCGCTGAACGGCGAGGTGTAGCCGCTGTCCTGGACCCGCAGGCGCCACCAGTAGGCGGTGTTCCAGCGCAGCGCGCCGGCGGGCGGCGTCCAGTTGGTCAGCACTCCGAAGCTGTTCGGGTGCGCGGGCACGCCCTGCCAGCCCGAGCCCCAGCAGGTGCCCTTGGCCGGGTCGCTGTCGGTGCAGAGCTGGTACTCGACCTGGACGGGCGTGCTGGCGTCGTCGCCGACGAAGGCGGAGAGCGGCTGGGTGAGGGAGGCCACGGTGGCCCCGACGGCGGGCCAGCCGTCGCTCGCGGAGGGTGCGTAGTGCGGCACGGTCAGCGCGGCGGCCTGGGCCGCGGGCACGCCGTAGTGGGAGAAGAAGTACCCGCCGTTGCCGGTGTCCGCCATCTCGTACACCAGCAGGTAGTTGCCCGGGCCGAGGAAGGGGACGACGGCGTCGAAGGTGAGGGCGGTGCCGGGGGCGACGTCCGCGGGCAGGGCCGTGAAGGCGGCGGTGTAGTTCAGGAGGGACTGGTCGGCGCGGTAGAGGTGCAGGCCGAGGGACTGGCCGGTGGTGGTCCAGGTGAAGTTCGAGGTGTTGGTGACCGTCAGCCGCAGATAGCCGATCGCGTCGTAGCGCGGGGCCAGGACCAGCTGGCCGACCTGGTAGGAGGCGCCGTAGGTCTGCGCGGCGGCGACCTGCGGGGCGGGGTGTGCTTCGGGGGTGGGCGGGGACGCCGCGGCTGCGGGCGGGGCGGCCAGTTGCTCCAGCGTCAGCGGGGCCGCGGCCGGGCCGGGGGCGGCACGCCGGCGCTTGCCGGTGTCGTCCACCTCCTCCGCCGCCGGGATCCGGTACGCAGGGGCCTTCCGCCCGGCGGCGAGTTCCTCGGCCCGCTCGGCGTGCTCGGTGGCGTCGGGGGCGGCCGGCGGGCCCGGCGCGGGCCGCGGCGGCTGCCGCGCGGCCTCGACCTCGGCCTCGATCCCGGCCCGCTCCCGGGCGAGCGGGCTGTCGTCCGGTGCCCGCTCCTGCGTCGGCGGCGGATCGACGGTCCGCGCGTCGGCGCCGACCTTGCCCGGCGGCAGCGGCGCGGAGAGCACCGCGCGCTCCCGGCCCACCGCCCAGGCCGCGGTCGGCGGAACGCCGAGGCCGACGGCGATCAGCGCGAGGATCAGTAACTGGACCACCCGGCGTCCGGCCGGGCTGTCGACGATCGTGCGGTACCAGTGCGTGTTCATGGACCCCACCCCTGAATCAACGGACACTCGGGTTTCGCGCGGCAGTTCGGGTCGTACGGAGATCGTCCGTAACCTACCGACCCTTGTGCCGGGCGCCCAGGGGCGACCCCGAACGGTTGTCCCTCGTTCAGGAACCCGTGATCCGCCCCTCCCCCACGCACGAAACGGCCCGGGCCCGGACGCCTGTACGGCGTTCGGGCCCGGGCCTGAGGGTTTTCGGGAGTGGATCAGGAGGCGGCGGCACCCACGGGGGTGGCGCCGACGGGGGTGACCTCGACGAGGCCGGTCTCGCCGAAGGTGAGCTTGCAGGTGTCCGCGCGGTAGGTGGCGACGGCGAGCGCGACGAGCCGGCCGGCGGCGGCGTACTGGGTGGTCATCACCAGGACCGGCGAGCCGGGCGGGCGCTCCAGCAGGGCGGCCTCCTCGGCCTCGGCGACACCCAGCTCGACCGAGCGGGACTCGCCGTCGACCTCCAGGCGCTCCAGCTGGCGCAGCACCGAGCGGGCGCGGTCGCTCTCGGCGCGGAAGCCGGGCAGGTGCGGCAGCACGGCGGCCGGCACGTGCAGCGACTCGGAGGCCATGCTCTGCCCCTGGACCAGCCGGACCCGGCGGACGGTGTGCACGGGCGCGCCCTCGGGGACTCCGAGCGCCGCGGCCAGCCGGCGGGTGGCCGGGGCGGTGGTGCAGTCCACCGCGCGCCAGGCCTGGCTGCGGGCGGCGCCGGGCCAGCCCTCCTCCTGCCGGTTCACCGGGACGCCGACCCGGGGGGCGGCGATCAGGGTGCCGATGCCGCGCCGGCGGACCAGGCGGCCCTCCAGCTCCAGCTGGTCGAGCGCCTGCCGGAGCGTGGCCCGGGCGACACCGAAGCGGGCGGAGAGCTCGCGCTCGTTGGGGAGGATCTGGCCGGTGGAGAACTCCGTGTCGATGGCGCGGAGCAGCACCGTGCGCAGGTGCCAGTACTTCGGCTCCGGAACCGCCGCGAGCTGCCCTGTCGTTCCCACCATGTCCTCCACCCGGTTTTCTTCCGCTGTGCCCGACCGTGACCGAAAGAGGTCGGTTCCGGCCCGCTGCCCGCTGTTGCGGCAGGTGGGAGAGCGGGCTTTTTCCGTCCTTCTTTATTAAAGGTCTTTGCAGTAAGTGACCCTAGGGGCTCGATCGGGAGATGGTCAAGACCAATGGCGCCCCCCGGCACGACCGACCCACAGTTTCATGGTGCGTTCACGCCAAGCACTCAAGCGGACGCGTCGCATCCCGCCCCTGTCAGTGCCACTCGGTAGGCTGCCCGGGTGATCGTGGTGACGAGTGTGAATGTGAACGGAATCCGGGCAGCGGCCAAGAAGGGCTTCATCGAGTGGCTCGCCGCCACCGAGGCGGACGTGGTCTGCCTGCAGGAGGTGCGCTCCGAGCCCGAGCAGCTCCCCGTGGAACTGCGCGACCTGGACGGCTGGCACACGGTGTGGGCCCCGGCCGCCACCAAGGGCCGGGCCGGCGTCGCCGTCCTCTCCCGCCGGGAGCCGAGCCGGACGGCCGTCGGGTTCGAATCGGCGGAATTCGACAATTCGGGCAGGTATGTCGAAATCGATCTGCCGGGCCTGACCGTGGCCAGCCTCTACCTCCCCTCCGGAGAAGTCGGCACCGAGCGCCAGGAGGAGAAGGAACGCTTCATGGCGGAGTTCCTCCTCCACCTTCAGAAACTCCGCACCCGCGCCGCCGCCGACGGCCGCGAGGTCGTGGTCTGCGGCGACTGGAACATCGCCCACCGCCCCGAGGACCTCAAGAACTGGAAGGCCAACCAGAAGGCCGCCGGCTTCCTCCCCGAGGAGCGCGCCTGGCTCTCCCGCGTCTACGACGAGGCCGGCTACGTCGACGTCGTCCGCCGCCTCCACCCCGACCGCACCGGCCCCTACTCCTGGTGGTCCTACCGGGGCCGCGCCTTCGACAACGACTCGGGCTGGCGCATCGACCTCCAGGTCGCCACCCCCGCCCTGGCCGAGCGGGCCGTCGAAGCCTACGTCGAGCGCGCCGAGACCCACGCCGAGCGGTGGAGCGACCACGCACCGGTGACGGCGGTCTACGACCTGGAGGCCTGACGAGCTCCGGGAGGCGCCTCAGCGGCTCCCGGAGGGCGTTGCGACAGCGGCCCTGCTGGCGTGCTCCCCCGGTGGAGCACGCCGGCAGGGCCGCCGCATACGGAACCCACGCCGGACGGGACCCCGCACCGGGAACGTCCCCATGAAGGTCCCGAAACCTCCGGCCGGATCGAGAGACCGGGCGAAGGGGTTCAGGACACGAGTTCCTGCGGCATCGCGTGGCCGCCGACCAGCGGCGCAACCCTCGAACACAGGTCCGCTCGGAGCCATCCCCGCGCGTGCGGGGCCGACAGAGCCGCCGACAGCTGGGCGGTCGAGTTGACGGAGCAATCCCCGCGTGTGCGGGGCCGACTTGTCGTCGGTGAGCTGCACGCCGTAGCGGCGGGAGCAATCCCCGCGTGTGCGGGGCCGACGCACACGGCCTCGCGCTGCCGCTCTGGCGTCTGGAGCAATCCCCGCGTGTGCGGGGCCGACGCCAGCTTGCGGACCGCCCGCCGAGCAACCGGGGAGCAATCCCCGCGTGTGCGGGGCCGACTTCAGGGAAGCGTGTGAGTTCGCACGTGGCCGGGAGCAATCCCCGCGTGTGCGGGGCCGACCGGCCGAGGCCGCGATGTCCCACGCCAAAGCCGGAGCAATCCCCGCGTGTGCGGGGCCGACCGTAGATGCCCACGGATGCCCCTCTCGTACCGGGAGCAATCCCCGCGTGTGCGGGGCCGACCCGGCAGGGTGGTCGTGCGCCAGGCCTTGGGGTGAGCAATCCCCGCGTGTGCGGGGCCGACTTCTGCTCGAGGCCGCGGCTGAACTGCTCGATCGAGCAATCCCCGCGTGTGCGGGGCCGACTACTTCGAGGACGACCCCCAGGCGTCCAACCAGGAGCAATCCCCGCGTGTGCGGGGCCGACACTTCGTGACCTGCGAGTTTATCGGCGCAAGCGGGCTGAGAGAATCAGTCCGTCGAAGTCGACGGGCGTCCAGCGATCCTTCCCCGCCGTGCGGACGGTCCAGCCCTGCTCGTTGGTGGCGGGTTCGACGAGGACGGCCTGGCCGTCGCCGATTCGGGTGGCGAGGAGGTCCCAGAGGCGGTCGCGGATGCGGCGGCTCGGGGTGCCGACGAAGACGCCGGCGTTGACTTCGACCATCCAGCGGGTGAGGTGGCCCCGGAGGCCCTCGGGGGCTGCGATGAGGATGATGACGGTCATGGGCTGCTCGTGTCCTGGGTGAACTCCGGGCCGATGATGGCCAGGTGCTCGTCGCCCATGCCCGGGTCGGAGACGCCGGGCGCCGGTGTGCCTTCGGTGCCGGACCAGTTGACGCCGCCCTGGACGGTGCCGGCGCGTTCGTCCCAGAGTTCGTTGACCTCGGCGTCGGGCATGTCGGTGCCCTCGGGAGTGAGGAGGGTCTTGACGTCGTTGACGATGCGGCCGAGCAGCTTGTCCTGCGCGATGCGGTCCCGTAGGCCGAGGCGGGCGTCGCGTTCCTCGGTGTGGCCCTGCTGGGCGAGGTCGAAGGCCAAGGGGATGGTGTATTCGGCCTTGTAGAGGTCGGCGATGTCGAGGACGAACGAGGTCGCCAGGCCGGTGTGGACGAAGCCCAGACCGGGGCTGGCGCCCAGGCCGGTGATGACGGCGTGACAGATGCCGTAGAGCGCGGCGTTGGCCGCCGACAGGAGGCGGTTCAGGTCGTCGCCCGCGGCGTGGGCGTCGCCGGCCTTGTAGACGCGGCCGTTCCACGCAACCCCGGTCCGGCGCGACTCGGCCTGGTAGAGCTTGCGGATGCGGGCGCCCTCGCGGCCGCGCAGCTGTTGCATGGTCGCCGCGCTCACGTCCTCGCCGGGGAACCGCATGCGGTACATGTTCCGGGCGACGGCGAGGCGTTCCTTGGTGCGGCTGACCAGCCAGGCCTGTCGGTTGAGCAGGGCCGCGCCGCGGCTGGGGCCGAGACCCGCGGCGTACATGCGCACGCCCTGTTCGCCGACCCAGCACACGGTGGTGCCCGAATCGGCGAGGAGGTTGACGGCGCCGTGGGTGATACGGGTACCCGGGCCGAGGAGCATGACGGCGACCATGGCGGCGGGGACACGGACGGTCTCGCGCTTGTTGATGACGACGACGGCGTTCTCGTCACGGTCGATGTGGCTGCGCTCGACGTAGACGCTGGAGACGCGGTCGGCGAGGCGGTGCAGGTCGTGGGGGTGGGCTTTCCACCAGATGTCGGCCACCGGTCAGCGCGTCCCTGTCGACAGCGGCGCGAGGGTGAGCAGACCGCAGCCGTAGGCCTTGGACGGGCCGATGCCGCCGAGGAGGGCGGCCTGCAGCAGACCGGGGTCGGTGATGCGCAGGTTCCCCTCGAAGGTGGCGGTGGTGAGGGTGACGGGGGTGCGGGTGCCGGGCTTGGTGAAGGTGCTGCGGCTGCGGTCGGTGATCCTCACCTCCCGCGCGGGCTGCGCATCCGCGGGGGTGTCCGGGTCAGCCGGTTCGAGGCCCGGTGCGGGGAGGTCGGTGCGGGCCTCGGGAACGGTGAAGCCCCATCGGGTGGTGCGGTCCAGGAACCAGGTGAGCTGTTGGGCGGCCGTGTGATGGGCCATGCGGTAGGAGCGGTGGCGCAGTTCCGCTTCGGTCCTGTTGCGGTGCGGGCTCGCCTTGTCGGGCTTGGAGGTGTTCTGGACGGGGCTGGCCTTGAGCCGGAAGGCGAACTCGCGGCCGACGGCGAGCTGGGCGAGCAGCGGGCTGTAGTCGCGGACGGCGTAGTGCTCGCCGTCCGCGTCGGGCCATCCGGCCTGCTCGACGAGGTGGGTCCAGTCCGGTTTGGACGGGGTGAGGACCAGCAGCACGGGGCGGCGCGGGTGGTCGGCGTCCAGGCGCCACAGGGTCCGGTCGCCGGGAGCGACATCGGGAGTTCCGGCCGTGACGGCGCCGTGCAGGGCGCGGGGGTTGGCGAGAAGGGTGCGGCTGGCGGCCCGCAGGGGGTTGATACGGACGCGGGAGAGGTAGGTCATGGGATCACCAGCCCAGCAGGGCGAACGGGTCGTGGCCGCCGGCCGCGTCGGCCGGCCTGGTCGGTGCGGCGGGGGCCGGGAAGCCGGTGGGGACGGAGAGCCATGTGTGGCGGATCCGCCGGGTGGAGAAGCCGCGTTCGCGGGGGGCGAAGGAGCGCGGCACGTCCTGCGCGGTGTCCTCGCCGGACGGGTCGTCGAAGGTCGCGGCCAGGTCGATCCGCTGCGGCGAGAACGGCTCCGGTGCCCGCTCGGCCCGTCGCCGGTAGGCGTTCCTCGCGGCATCGCCCGCCTGCCAGGGCTCCTCGGCGAGGACGGATTCCAGGGTGCCGTCGCGCATCGCGCCGAGGGCGATCGGCTGGGTGGGGACGCAGGAGCGGCGACCGAGGGCGAGCGGGAACACGGGGCGGCGGATCGCCTCCGCGAGTGCCGTGACGAGGGCGGCCGGGCCCTGGACGGCGACGACGAACACCGCGTCCTGGAGGTAGTAGCGGTGGGTGACGTGGGTGTCCTTCGCCGGGGAGGTCGGCTTCTGTGCCCCCTTGGCGTTGACGCCGGCCTGCGGCAACGGACGACCGCGGTAGTCGCTGACGGTGTGGTAGTCGCGCAGCAGGGTTCCCGGCTGGTCGATGCGCACGCCGAGACTCAGTCCGACCAGATCGGTGATGTCGGCTTCGCGCGCTCGGCCCGCGGCGGCGGCGAGGAGGCCGACGACGCCGGACTTGGTCGGCTGGGGGCGGCTGTCGCGGCGGTTGAAGGCGCTGCGGTCGCCCCAGGACTGGAGCGGGCCGGCCAGGCGCAGGACGAGGACCGCCTGCTCCTCGTCCGGGCGCGCGGGGGTGAGGTCCGCGGGCATCAGTTGCCGTTCACCTGCTCGGTGAGGGCCTCGCGCAGGCCGTCGCGCAGCGCGGCGAAGGTGCGGTTCGCCCCGAACGCCTCCGCCAGTTCCGATCCGGTCTCGTCGGTGTCGGCGCCGAGGGTGTGGCAGATGCCGACGTACAGCGGGGTGTCGCCCCACTGTCCGGTCGCGGTGGCGTACTCCGCGGCGAGGCGGCGTGCGGACTCGGCGACGATGCCGTGGCTCGCCGGGACGGCGTTCTCGTAGGCGGAGACGAGGTTCACGGGCTGGTCGGTGCGGACCACGACGGCGACCAGGCTGGGGCGGGTGCGGTGGGCGAAGGAGTTGCCGTAGCCGGTGGGCATGGAGCGGGCGAAGGAGTCGACGAACAGGTCGACGGCGTCGACGGCGGCCTTGTCGTCGCCGAGGTTGTCGCGCAGCTGGTGCAGGCCGACGGTGGCGTACCGGTAGAGGGTCGCGGAGTTGAAGCCGATGGTGCCGATCATGCCGGCACCGGTCTCGTCGGCGGTGTTCTCGTCGTCGACGGCCGTGTAGTAGTCGAATTCGAGCTCGGCGGCGTGGGTGGACAGGGCGTGGGCGACCTGGGTGGCGGCGTCGACGTTGAGGCCGGGGATGTCCGCGACCATGCGGCCGAAGAGCGCGACGTCGGCCGGGTGACCGCTCTGCAGCTGTTCCTTGACCGGGAGAGCCTTGACGGCCTCGTCGAGCGCCTTGGCGTCGAGGGCGGCGAGGTCGGTGGCGGTGTCGGCGACCAGGTCGACGATGCCGTCCAACTGGCGGCGCCCGTAGAAGAGGAGATAGGCGGTGTCGCCCTCCTTCTTGCCGGCGGAGATCCCGGTCGCCTTGATCAGCGCGTCGGCGATCCGCCGGGTGTCCTCCGCGGTGACGCCGGTGCGCTCGGCGATGCCCTTGGCGAGCTGGGAGGCGATCCGCTTGGTGCGGGTGGCGAGGTCCTGCCGGTCGCGGCTCTCGGCGAAGTGCATGCGGGTGGCACGCTTCCAGGCCTGGGAGGAGACGCGGGAGCGGCGCTTGCCGCCGTAGTAGGCCTCCTTGGGGTTGCCGTTGTCGTCCCGGTTGAGGTTCGCCGGCGGGACGGTCTGCAGGATGTGCACGTCGATGTAGAGGCGGCCGGTCATGCGCTACTCCTCGGAGGACGTCGGTTCAGGTGGCGGGGCGGTTCAGGCGGCGGGGCAGGTCATTCGGCGGGCGCCTTCTCCTTCCACCCCTGGTAGCCGACAGCCCACTTGAGGCGGACCTGCGGGCGCCGGTCCGTGTGGTGCCAGGCCCGGATGTCGGCCATCAGGTGGTTGTAGTCCAGCGGCTGCCCGATCGTGCGCAGTTGGGTGACCAGGCCGCGCAGGTGGACCAGTAGTGCGGACACGCTGGTGGCGCCGGCGAGTTGGGCGACCCGCGTGTCGAGCGCATCCTCGCTGAACCTGCCGCTTCGGCGCAGGGCACGCAGCGCCTGGCCGAGCTTGACGCCGCGGCGGTGCATCGGCGTGGACTGGCTCTGCTGGTGGAGGCCGAACAGGGCCAGGGCGGCGTGCTCGGCCTTCTGCTCGTCGGACACCTCGTCGCGCAGCGCGAGCCAGTCGTCGACCTCGCAGCTGTAGAGCGGCCACATCCTGGGGCTGTCCATGGCCGGCCGTCCGAGGCCGGAGCGCATGGCCGCGAGGTCCTCGCCCGGCGGCCGGCCCGGTTGTCCGGTGCGGGGGTCGATGCGCCAGGTGTGGTCGGGAGCGGTGTACCTCTCCCAGTACGGGCGCCGCTGGACCGGTAGCTTCTGCTCAATGGTCAAAGTCCGCTCCAAGATCCGGGTCGTGGTCGGGGCCGGGGCCGATCTCGGCCTCGCGGGCAGCGGCGGCCTGCCGCAGAGCGTCGGTCCAGCGGGGCAGGATCTCGTCCAGCTGCCGACGGAAGTTGGCGCCGGCCGCGCCGAGACTGTAGGACCGCGTCCTGCCCGCCTTGCCTGCCTTGGCCGCCTCGCCCGCCTTGCCCGGCTGCTCAAGAGTGCGACCGCCGAACGTGGCGGCGGGCGCGGCCAGCAGAAGGGCGTCCGCCGCCTCCCGCGCGTGGCGATGAGCGACCTCCTCCCAGGCGAGCCGACCCTGGTGGAGCTGTTCCTCGTCGTCCCCCGCGCCGCGGACGCCCGCAAGCAGGCGGCGCACCAGCGGGTCGAGCAGGTGCAGGAGGAACTCACCGGGGCGCTGGCCCTTGTCCCAGGGAACGGGCTCCGCCCCCGCAGCGCGGCGCAGGTCGGCGGAGAGGTTGTTGACGGCTCTCGCCAGTTGCTCCGCCTGCTCGGCCACGTCCAGCAGCAGTTCGTGGGCTTCGCTGTCCTGGTGGAGGGCGAGCAGGGAGAGCGGGATGGAGTCGTGGAGGACGTCCTCCACCACGGCCGACTGGGTGCCGTACACCATGCCGAAGGTCTCGACCTGGAGCGGGTAGTCGGCGTCGAGGCTGCCGATCTCCCGCAGACCGCTGATCTCGTCGAGCAGGACGCTGGTCTCGAAGGCGCCTTCCGGGCCCTGCCGGGTCGCCGAGAGGAGGGCGTCCAGTCCGCGCCACGCGGCCTTGCCCTGGGTGTGGCGGCGCGGTCGGCGCTCGGGGCGTGCCGTGGCGGACTTCTTCGCCGGAGCCGTGAACGTCCAGGCGGTGTGCGGCTCCCGCTCGGGCATGGGCGTGAGGCGGTCGCCGGCGCTGATGACCACACGGGCCACCCTCAGCTGCCCGCTTCCGTCCTCGTGCGGGACGAGCCGGATGCGGCGGGCCTGCCAGGTCCACAGGTCGAGCAGGCCCTCGGCCGCGCGGGGCTTCCAGGCCGGGCCGTGCGGGCCACGAAGCCACTGCGGGACGCCGAGGACGGTGGGCGGGGTGACGGGCAGGTTCAGCAGGAGGGTCTCGTACAGGGTGCGCCCGGTGGGGACGATGACACCGAGCTGACCGAGCGGGCCGGTGGGATTCCCGGTGGTCTTGCCCGCCTTGACCTGGTCGTCGCCGACGACGCCGGTCTTGATGGCCGCCGTGTCCCAGCAGTGGGCGTGGACGAGCCAGTGGGCGGCCTGGGCCGGTGTCAGGTCGAGCGGGTCTGCGTCGGTGCGGCTGGCGAACAGCGGGACGTTGTTGCCGCTCGCCGCGGTCGCCACGAGGGCGGCGGAGCCCTTGGTTTCGTCCTTGGCGGTGCGCAGCCCGGCGACCTGGCCGAACGGGTTCTTCGGGTCGAAGAGGTCGAACTGCGCGCGGTGCTCGTCGAGGTAGGTCCGGATCTCGCGCAGCTCGTCCTTCGTGAACCCGCCGTCCCTGGAAAGGCGTTGGCCCTTGTCATGCAGCGTTCGGGGGGCACCAGTGGCGTGGGCGACGACGGGCAGCAGCACCTGACGCAGGACGGCGGGCAGCTGAGTGGAGAACTCGACGACGACGCCTTCGAGTTCGTGGGCCCGGGCCAGCACCTCGGCGATCCCCAGTTCCAGAGGCGGTCTGCCGCCGGCCGACCGCACCGTCAGCCACGGCTCGTCGACAAGGTTGTACCCGGGCATGCACTGTTCTCCCAACTGGTTATTCCTAAGCCAGCAGTTGCTTCATCATGGCACGACCTGAAGCCGGTCATGGGCCGCAATTCCTGAATTCCGCTTGATCGAGGGAGAGTTGGGGGTTCAAGGTCAGGGACCGCACCCCATCTGCTCCACTGGTGGGCCCTATTGGCGTGCGCCGCCCACCACGAGGCCGAGCAGGTCGTCGTAGCGCAGCCGGAAGTCACCGAGAACCGCTTCCCCGTTCTCGTCGAGCTCCAGGGCCGGGCTGTACCGCAGCCACGGATGGTCCCGCCATCCCGACAGCGGGCCGAGACCCTCCTCCGCCACTGCGGTCAGCTTGGCGGGAAGGCGTACCGTCCCGGAGAGCACGTCGTCCAGCAGCGCCGCCGCGACCTCACCGTTCGGCCCGAGCTTGCGACCCGTCACCGCGTGGAACACATCCTCCCCGGCTCGGCGTACCAGGACGACCTCCAGGCTCCGGTCCCCGTCGCGGACGAGCGCCTCGAAGCCTGCCTCGGCCAGCCTGCTGTGGGCACCGAAATGCAGCCCCTCCAGGGTGGGCGCTGCGTGCTCACCGGTCCGGGTCAACACGTACGGCGCCGCCTTCGCCCGGCGCTCGGCCTGCCGCTCCTCCCATTCCTCCCGAGCCTCCGTCTCGGCCTCGGCCCACTCGGCCGGGAAGACGAAACCGGTGCCGGTGCCGGTGCCGTACACGTCGGCGACCAGGTCAGGCACCTGGCCGGGGATGCTCCACGTGCCGTCGGCCACCCTCGCCGCGCGCTCGACCTCGGCGGCCGTGCGCAGCAGCAGATAGCGGCCGTAGATCTTCTCGGAGGCGCGCAGGATCTGCGGTGCGCTCTGGCCTACGAGGTGGATTCCGGTGACGGCGACGACGGGCTGTGACAAGAGGTCGGGGCGTTTGACGCCGTCATGGCGGTGGAGGCGTCCGATCCGTTGGAGGAGCAGGTCCATCGGCGCGAGGTCGGTGATCAGCAGATCGGCGTCGACGTCGAACGACTGCTCCGCGAGCTGGGTGGCGACGACGATCAGCCGGCTGGGGCGCGTGGCTCCGCTACCCGGCGGCCCGAGGAGTTCCAGCACCTCCTGGGTACGGTCCGCGCGGTGGCCCGCATGGAGGCGGCCGTGCAGAAGCCGGACATCTGCGCTGAACTCCTTGTGCAGGGCCTCGAAGGTGGACTGGGCCCGGTCCACGGTGTTCCGGATGACCAGGGCGCATCCGCCGTCGACCAGCCGCTCCCTCAGGTAGTCGACGACGACCGCGTCCGAGCGGCCGTCGGTGCCGCCCGGGAGCGTGCCGCCATCGCTCCGCGCCGACGGTTCGTCGAGCACCTCCACCCGCACCGCCAGGTCACCGCGCCAGGAGGTGGTGCTCTCGACCAGCGCCTCCGTCCGGCTCTCCTGCCCCGACCAAACCGCCGTCACGCTCGGATACCCGTCCGGCTCGGGGACGTCCAACGACTCCAACGTCTCCGACGCTTCTGCCGACCGCGTGCCGGCCAGGTAGGCGGCGGCCAGACGGCGCCGCTGCTCCGCCGGCAGGGTCGCCGACAGCAGCACCACCGGCACCTCGGCCTGCCCGAGCCACCACAGCCCCTCCAGCAGGAACTGCGACATGTAGACGTCGGCGGCGTGCACCTCGTCGAGAATCACGACCTTGCCCATGAGACCGGCCATGCGCAGCATCACGTGCTTGGTGCGGGTGGCGGCGAAGAGGAGCTGATCGATGGTACCGACGGCGAACGGGCTCAGCAGACCACGACGACGACCCAGGAACCACTGCGCGGGAGCCTTGCGCTCCCCGGCCTCGCAGCCGTCGAAGCAGTCGGTCGACATGCCGAACTCGTCCACGCCCACCGAGGAGTAGCGGGAATCGGCGTCCTGGCCCCACTTCCCCGCGCCCTCCAGCAGGCCACGCCACTCCTTGTTGAACATTCGCTTGCCGTGCAGCAGCGCAACCTGGTCCTCCAGCCCATCCCCGACCTTCCCTAGCCACGAACGGACTTGGGTGAACATCGGATCCGCGGTCGCCTGCGTCGGCATGCCCAGGAACACCCCGTCCGCGCCGAAGCGCGCCGCCAGCACTTCAGCAGCCGCGAGCGCCGCCTTCGTCTTCCCCTCCCCCATCGGCGCCTCGACGATGACCAGGCCCGGCCCGGCCATCCGGCGCACCACGTCGAGCACCAGCTCCTGGGACGGCCTGGGCCCGTGGTCGAACCGCTCCCGGAACGCCTTCGGTCCGGGAACGGCCAACTGCCCCCAGCCGCCGCGCAACCCGAGCTCGGACCAGGCGGCGGTGGCTCGCTGCCGTGCCCCCGGCATCGTCACCTTCGCCAGATCGGGCTCGCCCTTGAAGTGCGTCTCGTCGCTGGCGATCCAGTCCGCCATCACCACGAAGCCGGACAGTTGGAGCTGCACCGCTCGGCACGGCACCAGTGCGGGCTCCACCCCGGCGAGCGGAGAACCGCCCTCGTAGCCGAGTTCCCGGGAGAACACCTCCACCAACGCGGACTGAGCCGACTTCCAGGATCCGCTCTTCCCCTGGAGGTCCTCCTTCCCAGGAGCCAACTGCCCCACTGTGGGGAACAATCCGTGGTGACCGGCGACCAGCGGCCACACCCAGTCGATCTGCTCCCGCGCCCAACCCGCCCTCTCGAGCAGCAGCCACAACAGTCGGCCGCCCGCCTTGTCGTGGCGCCAAGTCTTCTTGTTCACTGCGTACTTGTCCCAGGAAAGCCCCGCCCTGCGGACGGCCGCCTCGCCAGCAGCATCGATCCGCTGGAACGCCGGCGTCGCCTTACCGAGGTCGTGAATGCCGCACAGCCACGAGAACAGCCGCCTCCCCTTGCCGGGGCCTCCCGCCACGACGTCGAGCTGCCGCACCGTCAGCTGAGGCAGATAGTGGTCCCAGACGACCTCCGCCACGGCGGCGGTGTCCAGCATGTGCGACAGCAGAAGGTTGACCGTCCCCCCGGCCTTCCCGGCGGACTTGCCCCAGAGCGCGCCCAACCAGGCCCTGACATCGACCGGATACCAGCGCCAGCGATCCACGACCACCGTGTCCACCTCCACGTACGAGTACGCTACGGAGCGTAAGACACCCCACTGACAACACGCTTCGGAGTGAAGGAAGATGAAGGCAGTACATCGGCTTCGCTCCGATCGAACCGAATCAGCCAGCGCCCCGTGACACCAAACGTCGCAGGTCAGCAAGTGTCGGCCCCGCGCTCGCGGGGGTTGCTCCGCGAAGCCGCCGCCGGGGTGGTAGACGACGGCGTCGGCCCCGCGCTCGCAGGGGTTGCTCCTTGCATGCTAGGCCCCAACTTGGACTTGACAGATCGGCCCCGCGCTCGCGGGGGTTGCTCCGGCGCCGGCGCGGGTGACGACGTGGGTGAAGTCGGTCCCGCGCTCGCGGGGATTGCTCCTCGCCCGCGACTGGAAGGTCAGCCGGCCGACTGTCGGCCCCGCGCTCGCGGGGGTTGCTCTGTGGGGCAAATGCTTGACTTGCTCGTCGGCCCGTCGGCCCCGCGCTCGCGGGGGTTGCTCGTCGAGCGTGCGGCGGAGTAAGGCGGTCACGCTGTCGGCCCCGCGCTCGCGGGGGTTGCTCCTTCCTGTACGTCGCCCTGAGCCGCGGCCGACAGTCGGCCCCGCGCTCGCGGGGGTTGCTCCGAGTTGATCCCGTGGCTGGTCGGCCTGCGCGGGTCGGCCCCGCGCTCGCGGGGGTTGCTCCACCTTTGTCGCCGACACGAGCAGTGTCCGTGCGTCGACCCCGCGCTCGCGGGGGTTGCTCGTTGATGACGATCCTCGGCTGGGTCGCCCGGGGGTCGGCCCCGCGCTCGCGGGGGTTGCTCCGAAGCGGAGCTTGTGTGCCTGGAGGGGATGTGGTCGGCCCCGCGCTCGCGGGGGTTGCTCCGGCGTATCCCCGATGATCACCCAGCGGGCGATGTCGGCCTCGCGCTCGCGGGGGTTGCTCGAACGACGAGGTCCTGGGTCGGCGGGACTCGATGTCGACCCCGCGCTCGCGGGGGTTACTCCTGGTTGTTCCTTGCTCAACTGGTCGGCCCCGCGCTCGCGGGGGTTGCTCCTTGCCCGAAGGCGGCTCCGATCGGCACGGATTATCGGCCCCGCGCTCGCGGGGGTTGCTCTGCGATGTTGAGATCGGTCTCTCTATGCTTGAGGTCGGCCCCGCGCTCGCAGAAATTACTCCTGGGACAACGTCAAGCGCTGGACTGCTGAGACGTCAGCCTCGCGCTCGCGGGGGTTGCGCTCCGGGAGGCCGCCCGTCGGTGGGCCGGCCCGCTCGGACCGGCTGCGGCTCTACTGCCAGGCCTTCTGTCGCCATTCTGACCTGCGCACCTCAAAACAGGGCTTCCATAGCTCTAGATGGCAATGATTATCAGCGCTAATCTAACCCCGCCGCTCGCACCACAGCCGAGTCGGCGCCGTCCTTCGCCGTCGCTACCCTGCTCCGGCGCGGGTGCGGCAACGTGAACTTCTGCCGAGGGCAGCAGCCAAGGGGCGGGACCATGGGCGAACAGACCCACGCAGCCGCAGTACTCACCAGATCCCCGGACGGACCGCCCGGGGCCGGTGTGCCGTCGGGGCCGGGCGCACGGCGCAGCCCGGGCGTCGCGCTCGTGGTGGCCGCCGGGGTGGCGGCGGTGCTGCTCGGGACCGGGTTCTTCGGGTGGTCGCACGCGCCCGCGCTGGCCACCTGGCGCACCGTGCTGATGGCCATCGTCGTGCAGGGTGTGCCGTTCCTGCTGCTGGGCACCGTGGTGTCGGCGGCGATCGGTGCGTTCGTGCCGTCCGACCTGTTCGGGCGGCTGCTGCCGCGCCGGCAGGCGCTGGCCGTGCCGGTCGCGGCGGCGGCGGGGGCGGTGCTGCCGGGCTGCGAGTGCGCCTCGGTGCCGGTCGCGGGCAGTCTGATGCGGCGGGGGGTCGCCCCGGCGGCGGCGCTGGCCTTCCTGCTCGCCGCACCCGCGATCAATCCGGTGGTGCTGGTCTCCACCGCGGTCGCCTTCCCCGGCAGGCCCGAGATGGTGCTCGCCCGGCTGATCGCCTCGCTGCTCACCTCGGTGGTGATGGGCTGGCTCTGGCTGCGGCTCGGCAAGGAGGAGTGGCTGCGCCTGCCGAAGGCCCCGGACGGTCTCGCCGACGACGCCGGGCCCTGGGAGCGGTTCGGCCGCGGCCTGCAGCACGACTTCCTGCACGCCGGCGGCTTCCTGGTGGTCGGCGCCATGGCGGCCGCCACGTTCAATGTCCTCGTACCGCCGTCGGTGCTCCAACTCTTCGTCGACACACCTTGGTTGCAGGTGCTCGCGCTCGGCGTGCTCGCGGTGCTGCTGGCGGTCTGCTCGGAGGCGGACGCCTTCGTCGCCGCGTCGCTGACCGGCTTCTCCCCGACCGCCCGGCTCGCGTTCCTGGTGGTCGGCCCGATGGTCGACCTCAAGCTGATCGCCCTGCAGTCCGGAGCCTTCGGCCGCTCCTTCGCCGCGCGCTTCCCGGCCGTCACCTTCCTGATCGCCGTCCTGGCCAGCATCGCCGTCGGAGGAGTCCTGCTGTGAGCCGTGTCCGAGCCCTCGCCCCGTCGCTGCTGGTCGCACTGCTGGGCTGCGCCCTGCTGCGCATCACCCTCGGCAGCGACCTCTACCTCCAGTACGTCAAGGAGGGGCTGCACGTACCGCTGATCGTCTCCGGCCTCCTGCTGGTCCTGCTGGGCGTCGGCAACGCCGTGCGCCGGCTGCTGCCGCAGCGCGAGCCGGTGCTCGCCTTCAGCCGCGCGGAGGACGGCAGCGCGCAGTGGCACCGGCGCGCCGACCCCTCGGGTCAGGACCACCACGAGCACGAGAACGGGCAGGACCACGGACACGGACACGGCCACGAGCACGGCGCCGCGCCCCGCGTCGCCGGGCTGCTCGCCGTCCCGGCCCTCGCCCTGCTGTTCTTCGCGCCGCCCGCCCTCGGCGCGTACACCGCCCAGCGCGAGGGCACGGCGGCCACCGTCGAGCAGGTCTCGTACACGGGGCTGACGGCGGACGAGCCGACCACCGCGATGTCGATGACCGAGTTCGTCGGCCGCAGCCACGACACCAACCGCAGCCTGGAGGGCCGCAAGGTCCGCCTCCTGGGCTTCGCCGCACCCGCCTCCGCGCCGGGCGCCACGCCCGGCGGCTGGTACCTCAACCGGCTGCTCGTCAGCTGCTGCGCCGCCGACGCCCGCCGGCTGCGCGTGCAGGTCCAGGGCACGGAGCCCGCGCCGGCCACCGACACCTGGGTCGAGGTGACCGGGGTGTGGCGGCCGGTCCCCGGCGCGCCGGCCACGGCGGCGCCCGTGCTCGACGTCCTGGAGGTCAGGGCCGTGCCCAAGCCGCGGAACCCCTACCGCGACGCGCCGCCCGAGAGCGACGGTGCGTGAGGGCGCGTGAGGGTGCATGAGGGTGCATGAGGGTGCGCAGGGCGGTTCCCCGGAGCAGGGCGTCTATTCTCGACGGACACCCCCCTCCTACCGACAAGGACCGGCTCCGTGCCCAGCACCCCCTTCGTGTTCTCCGTCCGCACGGGCGAGCGCGCCGGCCAGGACAGCCGCCCGAGCGAGGACCGCGTGTTCGTCACGCCCGCCGGTGACGCCGTGGTGGTCCTGGACGGGGTCTCCACGCTCTCCGACGAGCGGCCGCGCGGCGGCTGGTACGCGGACACCCTCGGCGCGCTGCTGGTCGACGGCCTCACGGCGGCCCCGCGGGCGGAGCTGACCGAGGTCCTGCACGACGCCCTCGCGGCGGTCACCCACGCGTACGGGCTGGTGCCGGGCGCCTCGCCGGCGGCGACGGTGTCGATCGTGCGCCTGCGCGGCCGGGTCGTCGAGGCCGCGGTCCTCGGCGACAGCCCGGTCGCGGTGGTCGGCCGTGACGGAACGGCCCGGGTGTTCACCGATCCGCGGCTCGCGACGCTGGTCGAGTCCCGTCCGCAGGCCGCCGAGTACCGCCGCCGCCTGGCCGGTGGCAGCGGTTTCGACGAGCGGCACCGGGAGCTGCTGCGCGAGCTCCGGGACGCGCAGATGGGCTGGATCAACCGGCCGGGCGGCTACTGGGTGGCCGAGGCGGTGCCGGAGGCCGGCCGTCGGGCGCTCACCGCCTCCTGGCCGCTCGACGAGGTCGCCCAGGTCCTCGCCGCCACCGACGGCGTCTCGGCCGCGGTGGACGACTACCGCCTGCACTCCTGGGAGGAGCTGGCCGCCGCCTGCCGGGCGGACCACCCGCAGGCCGTGGTCGACGGCGTCCACCGGGCCGAGGAGCGGGACCCGGACGGCCGGACGTGGCCCCGCAACAAGCCGCACGACGACAAGGCCCTCGCGGAGATCGCCGTCCACCCGGTCGGTGCCGGGTCGTGACGGGCTGATCCGGGCGGTCGGGGCCGGACGGCAGAGCGCGCCGGCGGGAATCGTGCTGCCCGTCCGGCCGCTCATGGAGGGCCCTTTCACCGTCGGTCGATTGTCGGGCATCAGCCAGGAGCGGTGGCGTCCGCCATGCCGCCGAGGTCCGTGCGAGGGCATCGGAGCGTGCCCCATCGGGCAGTGTCCGGGTGTCGCCGCCCGCTCGCCGAAAGCACTCCGTTGACACTGAAGTTGGTCTAGTCCACCTTGGTGGAGCGAGGCCGCCGGCAGGGAGGCCGCATGCGCGGCGGGGGACGCCGGCGTGGAGGTCCGCCCGGGACGCCGGGACGCCGCGGTGGCGGCACCGTACGCCGACCGCGCGCCGCCCCGCGACCCAACCGACCGCCGCCGCACCGAATCTGACGATCAGACGGAGAGTTCCACAGATGCAACGAGTCTGCCTCGCCCTGCCCACCATGCGTTCCTGCCCCGGTACCATCGTGGACCTCGCCGAGGAGGCGGCCTACGCCGTCGCGACCTTCGGGGTCGAGGTGCACCTCCTCGTCCTCGACACCACCGACGACGCCGAGTTCGCGAAGAACGCGGACGCCGTCGCCGCACTGGCCCCCACCCCCGGCGTGTTCGTCCACCACCTGGGCAACACGGAGCAGCGGGAGTTCTTCCGCGCGGTGGCCGAGCGCTCCGGTGGCACCGCCGACCCCGAGCTGCTGCTCGACCTGATGCTCCCGCCGGCCGTCGCGTACGGCTCCTGCGTCAACCGGCTCTTCCTCGCCGCGGCCGCGCTGGGCTGCACCTCGACGCACCTGCGCAACGACGACGCGGACTTCCAGGTCGTCGACGGCGAGAAGGTCTTCCCGATCCACCACGAGCTGCTCTCGATCGGCCGGCCGGCCGGCGAGGCGGCGGCCGTCGTGACCCGCTCCGAGCTCGACCCGGCCGACGCCGACCTGCCGGTGATGCTGGTCAGCGGCTCCTTCCTCGGCGAACTCAACGTGGACATCGGCGAGATCCTCGAACTCGACCCGGCCGTCTACCGCGACCTGGTGCGCCTGTGGACCCCGCCGGTGTGGTCGGACGAGGACCGGGACGCGATGGTGGACCTCTCCTTCAAGGGCGTCGGCGCCGAGCCGTTCGACGGGGACGAGTCCGTCCTGGGCGTGCCCGACATCTGGAACGTCTACATGTGCAACATCGCCCTGGACCACCGGGCCTACGAGGTGCTGCCGCTGCTGCCCTCGATCGAGACCATCGGCTGCGACTACGCCCTGCTGCACGCGCTGGTGCACTCCAAGTCGCCCGGCGTGGTCCACAACCGCCACATCGTCAACTACTACACGCCCGAGCGCCGCACCGGCGCCGGCTTCGTCTCGTACCAGATGCGGTTCGTCAAGTTCTTGCTCTCGATGCTGTACCTGTACCCGGTCTACGGCGGCATGATCGACCACGGCCGCGGGCTGCTGGACGAGCGGTACGGGCTGAGGGTCGAGCCGATCCTCGACCTGGTGCGGGGCAGCGTCGACTGGGACCGGGCCGGGAACGAGCACTGCCTGGACGTCCTGGACCGCTCCTACCGCAAGCTCGGCGGCAAGTACACCGAACTCGCGGACGTGGTGGCCGGGAAGCGGCAGCAGCTGATGGACGAGGCGCAGGAGGACGCCGAGCGCTGGGCGGTGCTGGTGGAGTCCTGGGCCGGGATGGTGGCCGCTGCCCGTGCCGAGGGCCTGCGCCCGGGCCTGGACGGGGCCGCCGGGTGAGCGAGGACTTCCTGATCCGGCAGCTCGCCGACGCGGACTGGGACGCCGTGGTCGCGCTGGAGCACGACGCCTACGCGGCCGACGGCCTGTCGGAGGGCCGGGAGGCGCTGCAGTCCCGCGCCGTCGCCTCGCCGGAGACCTGCTTCGTGCTGGAGCAGAGCGGCACGGTCCGCGGCTACCTGCTGAGCCTGCCGTACCCGCCGCTGCGCTGTCCGGACCTCGCCCGGGCGGAGGACACCGCGTTCGAGTCGGACAATCTGCACGTGCACGACCTGGTGATCGCCGAGGACCTGCGCGGCCGGGAGGTCGCGCTGGGGTTCATGCGACACTTCCGGTCGCGGGCCGAGGAGTTGGGCTTCGAGCAGATCTCGATGGTCGCGGTGCGCGGGGCGGACAT
Source organism: Streptomyces sp. TLI_053 (assembly GCF_900105395.1). Classification (NCBI taxonomy): domain Bacteria; kingdom Bacillati; phylum Actinomycetota; class Actinomycetes; order Kitasatosporales; family Streptomycetaceae; genus Streptomyces; species Streptomyces sp. TLI_053. Next base: position 8,138,675 of record NZ_LT629775.1, on the reverse strand, counting down.
CCTGCTGCGGATCATCGGCTGCCGCTCGCACCGGGAGGTGGCCGTGCCCGCGTCCTACGGGCGGCGCGCGGTCTACATGTCGATGCCGGTGCACTGACTCCGCGGGGCGCCCCGGGGCAGCCCCGGCCCGGCGGGTGATCTCCCCGCCGGGCCGGGGCCGTCCTGTACGCCGGGACCGTCCGGCGCGCCGGGGCCGCCCTGTACGCCGGGCCCCCGGTTGCCCCGCCCCGGGAACCCGCCCGGGAACCCGCCCGGGAACCGGCCCGGGAACCTGTCCCGGCCAACACCGGCCGCCCGCCCCACCGAGTCCGTTCGGCGTTCTATGATGATCCGTTGTCAGGGGCCCGTCAGGGTCATGGGCCGGGAGTCACGACGGGGGACGTGTCTCCGGGGGCCGGGTCGCGCCCTGCCGTCGCCGCTCCCCCGGACGACCACTCACCGGAGGCGATCGTGCTGGGGGACTTCGGAACACTGCTTCGGCAGTACCGGTATTCGACCGGGTGGACGCAGGAGGACCTCGCGGAACGGTCGGGCCTCTCGACCCACGCGATCAGCGTGCTGGAGTCCGGACGCCGACGGCCCCGGCTGTCGTCGGTGGCGCGGCTGGCCACCGCCCTCGGGCTGGAGCCGGCCGACCGCGACCGGCTGCTCGGCGCGGCCCGCGGGGAGTCGGAGCCGCAGCCCGCCGGGGAACGACCGGCCGACCACGTGGTGCCCCGGCTGCTGCCCTACGCCGTCCCGGACTTCACCGGACGGCGCGGCGAGGTGGACCGACTGCTTGCCCTGGCCGCCGGACCGGGCGGTCCGCGGGCGCGTCCGCTGGTGATCTCGGCCATCGACGGCATGGCCGGGGTCGGCAAGACCGCCCTGGCCGTCCATGTCGGACACGCCCTCGCCGACCGGTTCCCCGACGGGCAGCTCTTCGTGGACCTGCGCGGCGCCACCCCGGGCCAGCGGCCGCTCGACCCGGGCGCGGCGCTGGCCGCCCTGCTCCGGGCGGTCGGTGTCAATGAGAACGCGCTGCCCCCGGACACCGAGGAGCGCGCCCGGCTCTGGCGCAGCCGGGCGGCGGACCAGCGGTACCTGCTGGTGCTGGACAACGCCGTCGACGCGGCGCAGGTCCGCCCGTTGATCCCCGGCGGCCCGCACTGCCTGGTCCTGGTGACGTCCCGGCGGCGCCTGCCCGGACTGGACGGGGCGGTCGGCGTGCCGCTGGACGTGCTGGGCCACGACGAGGCCGTGGAGCTGTTCACCCGGGTCGCCGGACCGGACCGGGTCGCGGGCCACGACGCCACCGTGGAGGAGATCGTCACCCGCTGCGGCAGGCTGCCGCTCGCGCTGCGGATCGCCGCCGCCCGGCTGGCCCACCATCCCGCCTGGACGCCGGTCGAGCTGCTGGAGCGGATCCGGCGTCCGCAGAAGCTGCTGACCGAGCTGTCCAACCAGGACCAGAGCGTCGCGGCGGCCTTCGTCGAGTCCTACCGCTCCCTCACCCCGGCGCAGCGGGGCGCGTTCCGGCTGGCGGCGCTGCATCCCGGGGAGGACGTCACGCCGCACGCCCTCGCCGCCCTCGTCGACGCGCCGTTGGACGACACGGAGGAGCTGCTGGAGTCGCTGCACAACCACCACCTGCTGGTCGAGCACGCGGCGTTCCGGTACACCTTCCACGACCTGCTGCGCGCCTTCGCCGGTGAGCTGCTCGCGCGCGAGGCGGCCACGCCGGTCCGGCGGGCCGCGCTGGTCCGGCTGTTCGACCACTACCGGCACACCGCCGCCTCGGCGATGGACGTGCTCGTCCCGCTGGAGCGGCACCACCGGCCGCGGCCGCCCGCCCCCGGCGGCGCCGGCGGCGGCACGCCGCTGGTGTTCGCCGACCCGGCGGACGCGACGCGGTGGCTGACCCGGGAGCACGCCAATCTGCTGGCGCTCACCCGCCACGCCGCCGAGGCCGACCTGCCGGAGTACGCCGCGGACCTGCCGGCGATCCTCTGGCGCCACCTCAAGCGCCATCTGCCCGCGCAGGAGGCCCTCGGGCTGGGGCTCGGCGCGCTCCGGGCCACCCGGCAGCTCGGCAGTCCGGCCAGGGAGGCGGCCGCGCTGCGGCACCTCGGGCTGGTCCAGTACCAGCTGGGCGACTTCCCGCAGGCACTCGACCTGCTCCACCGGGCGCTGGAACTCCAGCGGCGCACCGGCAACCGCAACGGCGAGGCCCACGTCCTGGCCAACCTCGGCCTCACGCTCACCCGGACGGGGCGGCTGGAGGAGGCCCTCGACCACCACCTGGAGGCGCTGCGGCTCGCCCGGGAACTCCCCGAGCCGGCGGTGGAGTCGATCGCGCTGACCAATCTGGGTCCGACGCTGACCAGGCTCGGGCGGATGCGGGAGGCGCTGGACCACCACCGGGAGGCGCTGGAGTTCCACCGGCGCGGCGGCAACCGCCTCGGTCAGGCGATCGCGCTCAACCAGTTCGGCGAGCACCAGCAGAGGCTGAACCGCCACCCGGAGGCCCTCGACCTGTTCCAGGAGGCCCTGGAGCTGCACCGCGGCCTCGACGACACCTTCGGCCAGGCCGAGTCGCACACCCTGCTCGGTGACGCCCTGCTGGCCATGGACGCCCCGGAGAGTGCCCTGCGCCACTACCGGGCCGCGCTCGAGTTCCTGCCGCACACCGGGGAGCGCTACAACCTGGGCCGGATCCACGTCGGGCTGGCCCGTGCGCACCTGCGCCTGGGCGAACCAGAGGCTGCGCGGAGGCACGCAGAGCAGGCCGTCGGGATCCACTCCGCCCTGGGCGTCCCGGAGGCGGAGGAGGCCCGGGCCCTGCTCGAATCGCTGACCGACCCGCCGCTCGACCCGCCGCTGCCGGAGTGACGCGGACGGCGCTCCGGCTCCCGTCCGCACGGCCGCACCCGGCCGCACCCGGCCGGCGGTCGACCGGCGGTCGGCGGTCGGCGGTCGGCCGGGTGCCGCTCAGGCCGGGTAGTGGACGGAGCCGAGCGGCGGGCAGGGGACGAGGACGGTCGAGACGCCGGGGCGTTCGGTGAAGGCGCGGGCCTGCGCGGCGTGGTGGCGGCGGGTGTCGAGGTCGTCCGCGTGCCGGGCGTCGTACCCGGCGCGGACCGGGTCCCAGGTGCCGTCGATCAGGTCGAGCGCGGTGTTGCCCGCGCTGCGGCCGAACTCCGCCTTCACTGCGGACCGCTGGAGCGCGCCCTGGATCACGGCGAGGTGGAGGCGGGTGATCAGGACGCCGGGGGTGTTCGGCTCGCGGGTGGGCAGCGGGGCCTGCGGGAGCGGGGACACCCCGGTGTCGAGGCGGCCGATGTTGTCGACGGTCGCGGTGCGGGCGTCGCTCACCGCGATCCGCATCTCCCGGTGCAGCCAGAAGAACTCGTCCAGGTCCGCCCGGGTGACGCGCATCCGCCCGTAGGCGGCCCGGAAGCGGGGGTCCCGGTGCAGCGGGAGCACGGTGGGGACGTGGAGGGCCACGCAGTCGTTGTAGCCGCTGTCCACGGCGGCGTCGAGATGGCGCAGGCCGAGGTCCACCTGCCCCTGGGCGACGGCCAGGTCGGACAGGTCGGCGTGGGCCGCGGCGGCGAGCCACGCGCCGTCGGGGCCGAGGACGGCGGCGCGCGCGACGACGTCGTGGAGGCCCGCCACGACGTCGACGCCGCTGTTGGTCAGGTGCCCGACCAGCAGGTCGCACAGGCGGGAAGTCAGTGAGTCGACGGTGGTGACCAAGGCGCTCCTCGGCGGTGGACGGTGCGGATGCTGCTCCTCCCCTCCTGCTGCACCCCTGCTGCTCCCCGCTCCCGCGGGGAGGAGAGCGGCTCAGGTCCGGCGGCGGAGGCCGATGAGGGCGGCGCCGGCGACGCAGGCGAGGGCGGCGGTGAGGTAGGCGAGGTGGTAGCCGGCGAGGTGGTCGTCGCGGGTGCCGGCGACCAGGACCAGGACGGCCACACCGGCGCTCGCGCCGATCTGCTGGGTGACGACGTTGACCGCGCCGGCGACGGCGTGCTGTTCGCCGGGGACGCCGGAGAGGGCGGCGGAGGTCATCGAGGGGAAGTTGAGGCCCTGTCCGATGCCGCTGAGCACCAGGCCCGGCAGGACGTGCAGGGCGTAGTTCCCGTCGAGCGGGGTGGTCACCCACAGGCCGGTGCCGACGCCGATCAGGACGAGGCCGACCGCCATCAGGGTGCTCGGGGTCCAGCGGGCGAGCAGGCGGCCGGTGGCGAAGTTGGCGGTGAGGAAGACGGCCGCCGACATGGGCACCAGGGCGAGTCCGGACTCGAAGGGCGAGTAGTCCAGCATGCCCTGGAGGTAGAGCGGCGCGAAGAACAGCATCCCGACCGAGCCCATGTACTGGAGGAAGGCCGCGAGGCTGGCGGACCGGACCGGGGCCAGCCGGAAGAGGCCGAGCGGGAGGGCCGGGTCGGTGGTGCGGCTCTCCCGGAGGACGAACAGGGCCAGCGCGACCGCGGCGGCGGCGAGCAGGAACCAGACCGCGGCGCCGTCGCTGCTGACGCCGACGACCAGCAGGGTGAGGCCGAGGGTGCCGGTGATCGCGCCGGGCAGGTCGAGGCGGCCGCTGTGCCCCGGGCTGTCGGGCAGCCCGGCCCGGGTCGCGGCCAGCACGGCGAGGCCGAGGAGGACCGAGAACCACAGCACCGAACGCCAGCCCCAGAACTGGGTCAGCACGCCGCCGAGCATCACCCCGCCGCTGAAGCTCGCGGCGCCGACGGCCGCGTAGACGCTGAAGGCCCGGTTGCGGGCCGGACCGGCCGGGAAGGTCTGGGTGAGCAGGGCCAGGGCGGCCGGTCCCGACAGCGCGGCGCCGATGCCCTGGACGGCCCGCGCCCCCAGCAGGACGCCGGTGCTCGGCGCGGCCGCCCCGACCAGCGCGGACACCGTGAACAGGGCGACGCCGGCCTCGAACACCCGGCGCCGGCCCAGCACATCGGCAAGTCGGCCGCCGATCAGCAGGAAGCCGGCGAAGGTGACGGCGTAGGCGGTCATCACCCACTGGAGTGTGGTGTCGGCCAGATCGAACCGCTCCCCCACCGACGGGAGGGCGGCGTTGAGCACTCCGAGGCCGCTCACGTCCAGGGCGAGCGCGCCGGCCAGCACGCCGAGCGCGAGGCCGGGCCGGACCACCGGTTCGACGGCGATGTCGGTCATGCGGGCCTCCCGCCGGCGTCGTGGCGGGCGGCCGTCCGGGCGGGGCCGCGCTGCGCCGAGGACTGCGGGAAACGCCCTGGCCAGACGCCGGGAACGCGGTCGGACGGTACGTCGAAGGTCTCAACTGCCATGGGGCCAGCTTGCATTGCCCGATCAACGGCTGTCCAGCCCACTTGTACACGGATGGTACCCGAGCGTAACGCCCGGCTCCAGGAGATCGAATCGGACACTTTGTCGATCAAATCTCGCCACCACGACGACGGACACGCGTTGTACGCAATCCTGTAGCCGGTGCACTCCTCGCGTCTCACGGCGGACGAGGAGACCGTCGGCCCGTCGTAGGCCGCTGATGTGCGATCCATCGAGCAATCTCGCAAACGCCTCGGATGCCCGGGCTGCGCGGCCCGGCCGCGCGCTCCGGCGCTTTCGGGCCGTTCTTCTTGCCACGGGAGGAGCAGCGTTGCCCGGTCACGGAGTCATCCATGTCATGCCCATGATGATCTTACGGGCCGCCGGCCGCTCCTTGCCCCGCCGGCGCTGACGCTCCGCCCGGCCGCAGTACGCCGGCCGCCCCCGCCACCCCCACCCCGCCCTGCCGAGGGAGTCGCCATGCCTCAAGAGCGCGCAGCGCGAGACCTGTCCAGCGTCACCGATTTCCTGCTTTCCCGGTTCGCCGAGCTGCTGAACGTGCCCGCGCACACCGTCGACCGCCGTGCCCCGATGCACCGGTACGGTCTGGAGTCCGCGCAGTCGGTGGTCCTCGCCGCCGCGCTCTCCGAGTTCCTCGGCCGGCGCGTCCCGGCCACCATGATGTGGCAGTACCCGACCGTCGACGGACTGGCCCGCGCGCTGGTCGAGGGCCCGCAGGAGGCCGGGGCCGCCGCCGCGCCCGCCCCCGGCCGACGGGCCGCGCCGAACGAGCCGGTCGCCGTCGTCGGCATCGGCTGCCGCTTCCCCGGCGGCGCCGACCCGGCCGGGTTCTGGCAGCTGCTGGTGGAGGGCGGCGACGCCGTCGGACCGGTGCCGGCCGCGCGCCGGGCCCTGCTGAACGACCGGGTGCGCTGGGGCGGGTTCATCGACGACATCGACCGGTTCGATCCGCTGTTCTTCGGCATCTCGCCCCGCGAGGCCGTCCAGATGGACCCGCAGCAGCGGCTGGTCCTGGAGCTGTGCTGGGAGGCGCTGGAGGACGCGGGGATCGCGCCGCACAGCCTGGTCGGCAGTGACACCGGCGTGTTCATGGCCTCCTGCTGGGGCGACTACGCCGCACTGGCGCACTACCGCGGCCCCGATGCGCAGATCACCCCGCACACCGCGACCGGCATGCACGACGGCATCATCGCCAACCGGGTGTCCTACATCCTCGGCCTCCAGGGCCCGAGCATGGCCATCGACGCCGCCTGCGCCGGCTCGCTGGTCTCGGTGCACGTGGGCTGCCAGTCGATCCAACTGGGCGAGAGCGACCTGGTGCTGGCCGGCGGCGTGAACCTGAGCTTCGTCTCCGACTACTACACCGCCATGGACGCGATGGGGGCGCTCGCCCCGGACGGCCGCTGCAAGTCCTTCGACGCGCGCGCCAACGGCTACGTCCGCGGCGAGGGCGCCGGGGTCGTGGTGCTGGCCCCGCTGAGCGTGGCGCTGGAGCGCGAACTCCCGGTGTACTGCCTGATCAAGGGCAGTTCCTCCAACAACGACGGTCTGAGCAACGGCATGACCGCGCCGAACCCGCAGGCGCAGGAGAAGATGCTCCGCACCGCGTACCGGCGGGCCGGCATCGACCCGCACCTCGTGGACTACATCGAGGCGCACGGCTCGGCGACGCCGCTCGGCGACCCGATCGAGGCCAACGCCATCGGCGCCGTCCTGGGCGGCGCCGACCGCGCGCAGCCGCTCCGGCTCGGCTCGGTGAAGTCCAACGTCGGGCACCTGGAGGCGGCGGCCGGCATCGTCGGCCTGGTCAAGCTGGCGATGTCGATGCGCAACGGGGTGCTGCCCCCGAGCCTGCACTACAGCGCGCCGAACCCGCAGATCCTGTTCGACGAGTACAACCTCACCGTCCAGGACCGGCTGACGCCCTGGCCGCGGTACTCCGACGCCCGCCGGGGCGGTGTCAGCTCGTTCGGTTTCGGTGGCGCGATCTGCCACGTCGCGGTCGAGGAACTGCCGCGCCCCGAAGCCTCGTTGCTGCTGCTGGCCGCGGATTCCCGGGAGGAGCTGGCCGAGCGGGCGCACGCCCTGCGGGACGGGACCGACCTGCGCGAGCTCTGCCGCCGCGCCCCGGGCGAGGGCCCGTTCCGGCTCGCGGCGGCCGCCCGCGACATGTCCGAACTCCGCTCCCAGCTGGACGCCTTCGCGAACGACGCGCCCGCCGCCGGGCTGAGTGCCGGGGAAGCGGCCGGGCGGCGGCCGCGGGTGGCGTTCCTGTTCTCCGGGAACGGCTCGCAGTGGGTCGGCATGGGCCGCCAACTCCTGGCCGGAATGCCGGTGTTCCGGCGGTCGATGATGCGCTCCGACCGCCGGATGCGGGAGCTGGTCGGCCTCTCCCCGGTCGAGCACCTGCTCTCCGCCGACGGCCGGCTGGACGACATGGACGTCTTCCAGCCGCTGCTGTTCTCGCTCCAGGTCGCACTGGCCGAGACCTGGCGCTCGCTGGGCGTGGAGCCGGACGTCGTGCTCGGCCAGAGCGTCGGCGAGTTCGCCGCCTCGTACGTCGCCGGCGCCCTGGACTACGACGACGCCTCCCTGCTGGCCGCCCACCACGGGCGGCTGCTCCAGCAGCTGGCGGTGGGCCGGGGCGAGGGCATCGTGGTGATGGCGCCGGCCGACGAGGTGCGGCCGTACCTGACCGGGGGACTCACCCTCTCCGGGCAGAACGGCCTCAACTCCACCCTGGTGACCGGCACTCCGCAGGAGATCGACGAACTCGTCCGGCGGCTCACCGAGGCCGACGTCACCAACCACCGGGTGCGGATGGGGCACGCCCCGCACTCGCCGCTGGTCGACCACGTCCTGGACCCGCTGAAGGCGGAACTCGCCGGCATCCGGCCCCGCACCGCCCGGATCCCGATGATCTCGACGGTCACCGGCGAGCACGTCGACGGGGCGGAGCTCGGACCGGACTACTGGGCGGCCAACCTCCGCCAGGAGATCCTGGTGGTGGACGCGCTGCTGGAGCTGCGCGAGCACCGGGTCGACGCGGTGGTCGAACTCGGCCCGCACCCCCTGCTGCTGAAGTCGGCGTCCGAGATCCTGCCCGCGACCACGCTGCCCTCGATGCGCCGGGGTACCGACGAGGCCGCCACCCTGCTCGGCTCGCTCGGCGCCCTGTTCACCGCCGGACTCCCGGTCGCGGCCCACCCGTTCCTCGCCGGTGACCGCGGGCGGCACGTCGCGCCCGGCCGGGGCGGGGCCGGGTCCACCGGCACGGCCCCGGCGGACGGCGACCCGTACCTCGTCACCGTCTCCGCCAGGACGGCCGGCGCGCTGACCGACACCTGCCGCGAACTCTCCAGCCACGTCGAGCGGAACACCGCCCTGCGGGTCTCCGACCTCGCCTACACCCTGGCCGCCCGGCGCAGCCACCACAACCACCGGATCGCGCTGCTCGCCCGCTCCCGCCAGGACGTCCTGGACGGACTCGCCCGGGTCGCCGCCGGACAGCCGCACCCCGGGCTCGTCACCGGCACCGTGTCCGGCGGCGCCGACCGCCGGGTGGCGCTGGTGTTCTCCGGCGGGGGCACCCAGTGGGTCGGCATGGGCCGCGAACTGCTGCGCTCCCACGCCGGGTTCCGCACCTGGATGCGGGCCTGCGACGACGCCGTGCGCGCGGCCGGCGGCGCCTCGGTGCTCGACCTGCTGGCCGCCCCGGCCGAGTCGGCCAGGTACGAGGAGATGGACTTCCAGCAGCCGGTGCTGTTCGCCCTCCAGGTCTCACTGGCGCAGGTCTGGCTCGGGCTCGGCATCCGGCCGGCGGCCGTGGTCGGGCACAGCCTGGGCGAGGTCGCCGCCGCCTGCGTCTCCGGCGCGCTGTCGCTGGAGGACGCCGCCCGGGTGGTGGTCGCCCGCTCCCACCTGCTGGAGCGCGAGGCCGCCGCCGGAGCGATGATCTCGGTCGACCTGCCGGAGGCGGAACTGCTGCCCCGGCTCGCCCCGTACGCCGCGCACGCGGCGATCGCCGTGGTCAACAGCCCCACCAGCGCGGCGGTCTCCGGCTCGCCAGGGGCCGTGGACGCGCTGGAGGCGGAGCTGAAGCGGGACTGCGTCTCGGTGCGCCGGATCCGGGTCGAACGGCCGGTGCACAGCCCCGGCATGGATCCGCTGATCGCGCCGCTGCGGGCCCGCATCGACGGCATCACCCCGCTGACCCCCGGACTCGACTTCCACTCGACGGCCCTGGCGGGCGCGGTGAACCCGGTCGCCGACGTCGACTACTGGGTCCACAACCTGCGCAACCAGGTCCGGTTCGCCGAGACGATCGGCGCTCTGGTCGACCGGGGGATCGGCACCTTCGTCGAGATCGGACCGCACGAGACGCTGCGCGGCGCGGTCGAGGAGATCGCGCTGACCCGGGGCGCCCGGGTGCACGCGGTCAACTCCCTGCGGCGCGAGGAGAGCGACCTCCGCTGCCTGCTGGACGCCGTCGCCTCACTGTACGTCCGGGGTGTCCCGCTGACCTTCGACCCGCTGTTCGCCGACGACGTCGAGGTGGTGGAGACGCCGCTCGTCCAGTGGCAGAAGGACCGGTACTGGATCGACACCGAGGCCCACCTCGCGCCCGCGTCGCTCCCGGGCGTCGGCCCGTCCTCGACGGTGGGCGCGAGCACGAGCACGAACGCCGCGCTGAACGCCGCCCCGAACGCCGTTCCGAACGCCGCCCGGAGCGCGGCGGAGGCCGGGACGGCGGCACCGGCCGCGGCGGCGGCACCCGCGGCCCGGGCGGTGGACGAACTCGTGCTGGCCGAGCTGGCCGACGCGCTGGGCGTGCCGGTGAGCCGGTTCGACGCGGACGCCGGACTGCGGGACTTCGGCCTCGACTCGATGCTGGCGATCCGCCTGGTCAACCGGATGCAATCGCTGTTCGGGCACCGGGTGTCGCCGGTGGTCTTCCTGGACGGACGCTCGATCGCCGAGGTGGTCGCCCACTTCGTCGGGATCGTCGGCGGCACGCCCGCACCCGTACCGGCGTCGGCGTCGGCGTCGGCGGTCGCCCCCGCACCGGCCGCCGCCGCACCCGCCGCGGTGCCCGTACCCGGGGCCGAGCCCGCGCCCGTACCCGCGCCCGCGGCCGCCGCGGCACCGGCCCCCGAGCCGTCCTTCCTCGACAGCCTGTCCGAACTCGACGCCGAGGAGCTGGTGGAGGAACTCGACGCCCGCGGCCTGCTGGAGGCCACCGACGCGCCGGCCCTGGAGCAGCTGCGCGCCGACGGCCTCGGCCTCACCCTCGCACCGGCCTCGCACGGCCAGGCCTCGCTGTGGTTCATGCAGATGGTCGCGCCGGACGCCGTGCCCTACAACTTCATGGTGACCGCCCGGATCCGCACCGCGGTCGACGAAGCGGTGCTGGAGCGCGCGGTCCGGGCCGTCCTGGACCGCCACCCCGCCCTGCGCACCCTGTTCGTGGAAGCGGGCGGCAGCCCGTACCAGGTCGTCCTGGACGAGCCGGTGTACGAGTTCGTGGTGGCGGACACCTCCGGACTGGACGACGAGCAGGCCCGCGAGGAGCTGGCCCGGCACGGGCACCGGCCGCTGGACCTGGACTACGGGCCGCTGGTGCGGGTCGTCCTGCTGCGGCGCGGCCCGGCGGACCACTACCTGCTGGTGCTGGTCCACCACATCGCCTCGGACGCGGCCTCGGCGGACGTCATGATCCGCGAGATCCAGGAGTTCTACCAGGGCGCCGACCCGGCCGGCCGGGCCCCCGCAGCCCCGTACACGGAGTTCGTCGCCCGGGAGCGGCAGTGGCTGGCCGGTCCGGCCGCGGACGCCGCCCTCGACTGGTGGTCGGCGAAGCTGGCCGACCCGCCGGCCCGGCTGGACTTCTCCGACAAGGAGCGCCCGCCGGGCGTCACCTACGAGGGCCGCGACCTCGCCTTCCGCTGGAGTGCCGAAGAGACCCGACGGCTGCGGGAGTTCGCGCTGCGCGAGGGCGTGTCGGTCAGCACGGTCGTGCTGGCCGGGTTCTTCGCCACCCTCAACCGGGCGACCGGGACGGAGGACTCGGTGCTGGCCACGGCGATCGCCCAACGCTCCGAGCCCGGTTGGGAGTCCGCGGTCGGCTACTACCTCAACACGGTACTGGTCCGGGCGAACCCCTCCGCCGGTCGCAGCTTCCGCGAACTCCTCCGCGAGGTGCACGCGTTCTCGCTCGGCCTGCTGGAGCACATGAACTACCCCCTGGACCTGCTGGCGGCCCAGCTCAAGCCGCCGCGCCTGGAGGGCCGCTCCCCGTGGTTCGACGTGGTGGTCAACTGGCTCTCCTCGGACGCGTTCCCGCGCTCGGTGAAGCTCTTCCACGGCGTCGGCGACACGCTCGCCCCGGACAGCGCGCTCCCGCTCGAACCGCTCCAGGTGCGCAGGCACCTCGCCAAGTTCGACCTGGAGATCTCGATGGCCGACATCGACGGCGAGGTGGCCGGCCACGTCCAGTTCAAACCGAGCTACCTGGAAAGGCGGACCGTGACGGACCTGCTCGCGCTGTACCGCACTGTGCTCTTCGACTCGATCGATCGACCCGACCTGGCGCTCGGCGACCTCGCGCCGGGCGGCCTCCCGGAGGAGACGGACCGGTGACCGAAACCCTGCACTCCGAGTTTGTCGCGCAAGCGGCCAAGAACCCCGACGCGATCGCCGTCCACTCCGATGCCGGAGCGCTGACCTACCGGGAACTCGACCGGCGTTCCCAGGCGCTGGCCGAGCGCCTGGTGGCCGACGGCGCCGGTCCCGGCGTCCCGGTCGGCATCTGCGTCGAGCGCACCCCCGACCTGCTGGTGGCGATCCTGGCGGTCCTGCGGTCCGGGTCCTGCTACCTGCCGCTGGACCCGAACTACCCGGCCGAGCGGCTGGCGTTCATGGTCCGGGACAGCGGCACCCGGCTGCTGCTGACCACCCCCGCCTCCCGGGCCGGCTGCCCGGCCGGGCCGACCGTGGTGGTGCTCGGCGAGAGCGTCACCACCGAGCCCGGTGAGGCGCCCACGGCCGTCGTGCCCGGGGACACCGCGTACATCATCTACACCTCCGGCTCCACCGGCACCCCCAAGGGCGTGGCCGTCCGGCACGCGGGCTGCGTGGCGATGCTCGCCGAGATGGACCGGATCCTGGAGGGCTGCGACCTCAGCGGTGTCGCGGCGGCCAGTTCGGTCTGCTTCGACATGTCGGTGATGGAGATCTTCAACGCGCTCTGCCGGGGCGGCTCCCTCGTCCTGGTCGAGAGCGCCGTGCACCTGGCGGAGAGCCGGCACGCCGACCGGATCACCCATCTGAACATGGTCCCGTCGGTCATGAACGGGCTGCTCGACGCGGGGGCGCTGCCGCCGAACGTGCGCTCGGTCGTGTTCGGCGGCGAGGCGCTGCGGCGCAAGCTGGTGGACCGGACGTACCGGGAGACCGGCGTCGAGCGGGTGTTCAACGCCTACGGCCCCACCGAGGGGACGGTGTTCTGCTCGTTCGGGCCGGTGCCCGCCGGGGGGACGGACGAGCCGACCATCGGCCCGCCGACGACCACGGCCCGGGTGTACGTGCTGGACGAGGAGCTGCGGCGGGTCCCGGCCGGGGAGGCCGGCGAGCTGTTCCTCGGCGGCGTCGGCCTCGCGCACGGCTACGTCAACCGGCCGCGCACGACGGCCGAGCGCTTCCTGCCGGACCCGTTCCTGGACGGCGAACGGATCTACCGCACCGGGGACCTGGTCAGGTTCACCGAGGACGGCGAGCTGCGCTTCCTCGGCCGGACCGACCACCAGGTCAAGCTGCGCGGCTACCGGATCGAGCTGGAGGAGGTCGAGGCCCGGCTGACCGGCTGCCCCGAGGTCCGCGAGGCCGCCGTCGTCGTCCGGGGCAACCGGCTGGTCGGCTACGTCGTGCCCGCCGGGGACGTCGCGGAGGCGGACGCGGCCGCCCCGGCCGGTCCCCGGCTGGACGCCGCGCTCCAGAGCGCCGTCACCGCCCGTCTCGCCGCCGGCCTCCCCGACTACATGGTGCCCGCCGCGGTCGTGGTCCTGCCCGCCCTGCCGCTGGGTCCCGGCGGGAAGCTCGACCGCGGCGCGCTCCCCGAGCCGCCCGCGCCGGCCACCGGCGCCGACGGCCCGCGGACGGCGCCGAGCACGCCGACCGAGACCGCCCTCGCGGAGATCTGGGGCGAGCTGCTCGACCTCGACCCGGCGGGCATCGACGTGCAGGCCGCCTTCTACGACCTGGGCGGGGACTCGCTGCTGCTGGTCCGGCTGGCCCGGCTGATGACCCGGCGGTTCGACCGCCGGGTGCGGGTGCCCGACCTGTTCAGCTTCCGCGACATCGCCTCCCTCGGGCGCTGGCTCGACGACGACAGCGGTGCCACCCCCGAGGTGGTCCAGTCGGCCCGGCAGCGTGCCGACGCCCGCCGGGCCGCGCTGCGCGGCCGGGGCAGCACCGGCCGCTGAACGAGTACTTCGACCGGACCGGCACCGCACCCGCCACCGCACCGTCCACCGCACCGCCCGCCGAGTCACCACCCTCGACCGAAGCAGGAGCGTTCCCCATGACCGACAGCCCGGAGCAGGACTACGACCCGGGCGACGTGGCCATCATCGGCATGTCGCTGCGGGCCCCCGGCGCCCGTACCAAGGAGGAGTTCTGGGACAACCTCGTCCACGGCCGGGAGTCCGTCTCCTTCCTGGCCAAGGACGACATCCACGTCGACGAGACCCTGATCCACAGCCCGTTCTACGTCCGGGCCTGCGGCGTGCTCGACACCTACGACCAGTTCGACCCGTCGGTGTTCGGCATCAGCGACCGGATGGCCGCCGCGATGACCCCGGAGAACCGCCTGTACCTGGAGAGCGCCTGGGAGGCGCTGGAGGACGGCGGCTACGACCCGGACCGGCTCACCGCCGAGATCGGCATGTACGGCGCCAACAACCCGCAGACCGCCGCGCTCTACAGCTCCCCGCCGGACCGGGTCTCGGTCGGCCCGGAGGCGATCGAGGCCAGCCTGGCCTGGTCGCCGGACACCATGACCTCCAACGCGCTGTACTACATGGGGCTCACCGGCGAGGCCGTCACGGTCGCCGCGGTCTGCGCCGGCTTCCACTACGCGGTGCACCTGGCCTGCCAGTCGCTGCTGCTCGGCCAGACGGACATGGCCATCGCCGGCGGCTCGATGGTCCGGCTGCCGCACCCCCGCGGCCACCTGTGGGAGGAGAACCGGGTCCTGTCCAGGGACGGCCACTGCCGCCCCTTCGACGCCAACGGCACCGGCACCGCGCTGTCCAGCGGTGTCGTCACTCTCCTGCTGAAGCCGCTGGGCCGGGCCGTCGCCGACCGCGACCACGTGTACGCGGTGGTCAAGGGCTCGGCGGTCAACAACAACGGGGTCAGCGCGATGGCGTACGGCCTGGCCCAGCCCGAGCGGCTGAGCGCCTGCATCGCCAACGCGATGCAGGTCGGCGGCGTCGACCCGGAGACGGTGTCGATGTACGAGGCCAACGGCCTGGGCCTGCCGATGACCGACGAGCTGGAGGTGCACGCGGCGGGCATGGCCTTCGGCAAGCAGACCGGGACCACCTCGATCGGCGGCGTCAAGGGCAACGTCGGCCACGGCGGCGTGGTGTCGGGCGGCTTCGGCGCGATGAAGGCCGCACTGGCGCTGTACCACCGGACGCTCCCCGCCACCATCAACCTGACCGAGGTCAACCCGGACCTCGACTTCCCCAGCACCCCGTTCGTGCCGCAGCTGGAGACGGCCGCCTGGGACCCGGAGGCCGGCATCCGCCGCGCCGGCATCACCTCGATCGGCGGTGGCGGCTACAACGCCCACCTGCTGCTGGAGGAGGCCCCCGACGCCGCCCCGCGCGAGCCCGAACCGGCCGGCCGGCCCCGGCTGGCCACCCTCTCCGCCCTGGACGACGAAGCGCTCGCCCGGCAGCGCGAACGGCTGCTGGCCCGCCTGGAGGCCGACCCGGAACTCCGGCTGGACGACGTCTGCTTCAGCCTCAACCTCGGCCGCAAGGTGATGGCCCGCCGCTGGGCCGCCGTGGTGCGCAGCCGCGAGGAACTGATCGCGGCACTGTCCGGGGAGGCCGCCGGGACGACGGTCACCTCGACGGCCGCCGCCCCGCCGTCCGACCCGGGCGCGTTCGGCCGCACCGACCACGGCCTGGTGCCGGCCGGCGGCGACGCGCAGGCGCTGGCCGCGCTGGCCGACGCCTGGGTGGGAGGCAGCCAGGTGGACTTCGACGCCCTGCACCGGGGGCAGTCCGGGCGCCGGGTGCCGCTGCCCACCTACCCGTTCCGGCCCCGCCGGTTCTGGCGCACGGACTGGTGAGCATGAGTGCCTCCCCCACCGTCCCGGCCGCGGACGCCCCGGCCGCCCTGGACCTCGGCGACCCGGCGACCTTCGCCGACCGCCGCGCCGACCTCGACGGGTACTGGCGCGGACTGCGCGACCACGCGCCGCTGCACTGGAACCCGCCGGCCGACGGCCGCCGCGGGTTCTGGGTGCTGTCCCGCCACGAGGACATCATCGCCACCTACCGCGACAACGTGAACTTCACCTCGGAGCGCGGCAATGTGCTCGTCACCTTGCTGGAGGGCGGCGACGCGGCGGCCGGCCGGATGCTGGCCGTCACCGACGGGCACCGGCACCACGAGCTGCGCAAGATCCTGCAACGGGTGCTCTCGCCGCGGGTGCTCGACGAGGTCGCGCGGACGGTCCGGACCAACACCCGGGTGTGGATCCGGGAGGCGGTCGAGGCCGGCGGCTGCGAGTTCGCCGAGGAGATCGCGAGCCGGATCCCGATGACCACCATCTCCAGCCTGCTCGGGGTGCCCGAGGAGGACCGGGACTACCTGCTGAGCCTGACGAAGGCGGCGCTCTCCGCGGAAGGCGAGGACGTCGACGAGGTCGACTCCGAGATGGCCCGCAACGAGATCCTGATGTACTTCATGGACGTCGTCGAGGAGCGTCGTGAGTCGCCCGGCGAGGACGTGATCAGCATGCTGGTCGCGAGCTCGATCGACGGGGTGCCACTGTCCGACGAGGACGTGGTGCTCAACTGCTACAGCCTGATCATCGGGGGCGACGAGACCAGCCGGCTGACGATGATCGACTGCCTCCACACCCTCGCCGCCCGGCCCGACGAGTGGCGGCGGTTCAAGGACGGCGAGGTCGCGGTCGGGACGGCGGTGGACGAGGTGCTGCGCTGGGCCTCGCCCACCATGCACTTCGGGCGCAGCGTGGTGCGGGAGACCGAGGTGCACGGCGTCCGGCTGCGGCCGGGCGAGATCGTCACCCTCTGGCACGCCTCCGGCAACCGGGACGAGCGGGTCTTCGACCGGCCCGGGGTGTTCGACCTCGGCCGCGCGCCGAACCGGCACATGGCCTTCGGCTACGGTCCGCACTTCTGTGTCGGCTCGTACCTGGCCAAGGTGGAGATCGCCGAACTGCTCAATGCCCTGAGGGACTTCAGCACCGGCTTCGAGCAGACCGAGGAGGCGCGGCGGATCCGGTCGAACTTCCTGACCGGGTTCTCCACGATGCCGGTGCGGTTCACCCCCGACCCCTCCGGACTGAAGGCCGCCGAGGGCTGAGGCCGGCCACCATCCGATCAGTGAGCGCAGGAGTGCGGATGAACATCTACATGTCAGGACAGGGGGCGTTCGCGGTCCAGGTCGCGGAGGCCCTGAGGGACGAGGGACACAAGATCGTCGGCGCGGCCGCGCCCCGGCTCCGCAAGGGGAAGTCCGACGAGGGCGACGCGATGTCCTGGGACCGGCTGCGCTCCTGGGCGTACCACCGGGACGTCCCGTGGACGGATTCGGCGGAACTGCGGGCGATGCACGTCCCGGACGGGGTGGACATCATCCTCGCCGCGCACTCGCACGCCTTCCTCGGCCGGCGGACCAGGGCCAGGGCGGCGGTCGCGACCATCGGCTACCACCCGAGCCTGCTGCCGCTGCACCGGGGCCGGGACGCGATCCGGTGGACGGTCCGGGACGGCGACAAGGTGACCGGGGGCAGCGTGTACCACCTCACCGAGCGCACCGACGGCGGGCCGCTCGCCGCCCAGGAACACCTGCTGGTGCCGCCGGGTTCGACCCCGCAGTCCCTGTGGCGGGACCATCTGGCGCCGCTCGGGGTGCGGCTGCTGCTGAAGGTGGTCGCCGACCTCGCCGCGAACCGGCGGATCGAGGTGCCCCAGGACGAGAGGCTGGCGACCTGGGAGCCCGCGATGGACGCGCCGCCGCTGTTCAAGCCCGAACTCATCGCCCTGCCGGGCACCGACACGGTCCGGGTCGAGAGCGGCCGGTGGGCCCTGCACGACCGCTGAGGCGGCGGCACGGCCGGGCGGCGGCCCCGCGCACAGCCGGTGCGCGGGGCCGCCGGGCCAGGGCCGGGACCGGGGCCGGGGCCGGGACCGGGGCTGGCGGCGGGCCCTGTGACCGAGACCTCCCGGATCCGGTCAGGGCGCGTGGCCGGGCGTCCGCCGGACCAGCGCCCCGGCGACGGCCCGCAGGGTGTGCGCGGTGGCGAAGTGCGGGAGTCGCAGGCCCTCGAGACCACGGCGGCGCAGGGTCTCGACCACGGCGGGGGCGAGGATCGCGCGGCCGCCGGCCTCCGCGTAGGTGAGGGCCAGGTTGACCGCCCCGAAGCCGTGGGTCTCCTGGAGGGCCGCGACGAGTTCGCGCTCGGGCTCGGTGGCCGGACCGAGCACCGGGGTGCCGTCGCCCGGCCGCCACTCCGCGCCGGCCGCCAGGTCGGGCAGGCCGGGGCCGGTGGCCCGGCTCGCGCTGCCCCCGGCGAGGCGGTACCGGTGGGGCGCGATCAGGTCGCCCTCCAGGTGGAGCCGGGAGAGCACGTACTCGTGCACGTCGAACAGGCAGGACGACCCGTCGAGCGACACCCGGGCCACGATGTCCCCGTCCTCCTCGGCCGCCTCGGCGGCGAGCACCCCGGGGCAGCCGGCGATCACCCCGGCGACGGTGTCGAGGTGGACCCACGTCCCCCGCACCAGCCGCGCCTCGGTGTCCCGGGCGAAGTCCGGCGGGAGCAGCGTGCGGGCGGCGGACAGCGGGGCGTCCGGCCGCTCGGCGACCAGCCGGACGAACGCGGGCAGCAGTTCGGCCATGCGGTGGACGACGCCGGCCGGGAGCATCACCGCGTCGACGTCGAAGTCGACGGAGACCGTGGTGCCGTCGACGTAGATCCAGGTGGCGTAGCTCCAGGGCTCCTCGCCGGAGCGCCACTCGTCGGTGCGGGAGACTCCGGTCTCCGGGACGGAGGGGCTCCCGGCCGGCTCCGGGGTGTCCGGCTCGGACGGGCCCTGGTAGTTGAAGTAGAGGCCCCGGACGGAGCCGATGCCGCGCTCCTTCTCCAGCCGCAGGCGGGCGTCCTGGTCCCGGAGGCCCAGCCGCAGTTCCTCGGTGTACGCGCGGAGGAACCCGGCCGCGACGGCGGTCAGGGACTCCGCCAGCGTCCGGTCCTCGTCGAGGTCCACCATGACCTCCATCGCCTTGGCGACCAGGTCGACGCTGTCGTCGCTGGGCAGCCGCAGGCCGATCGCGTTGACGACCATGATCCGGGGGATGCCCGAGTAGCGGGAGATCAGCCAGCCGACGGCGTGCATCAGGACCATGGCCCGGGACACCCGGTGGGTCCGGCAGACCCGGTCCAGCAGCGGCAGGAACCCCTCGTAGCGCACCGCGGACATCAGGAACCGCGGCTCCGGGGTCTCCTCCTTCACGGTGGCCGGCACCAGCAGCCTGGGCGCCAGCTCCCTGGGGTCCCGGCTGCGCGCCGGCCGGCCCTCCGGGGTCCGCGGGGTCCGGCGCTCCCCGGCCGCCCGGTCGAGCGGGTGGGTGATCCGCAGGGCTCCGCCGGGCCCCTCGCCGCAGAGGGCCAGGAACTGTTCCCGGAGGTTCCGCACCCCGGATCCGTCGAGCAGGATGTGCTCGAACACCAGGCTGAGCACCCGCACCTCGTCGTCCTCGACGAACAGCCGCACCGACCACGGCGGCCGGGTGTACATCGAGCCGCCGACGAGCGGGTGGATCCCGCCCTCGTCGGTGTACTCCGCCAGGGTGTCCAGCCCGGCGACGGTCAGCGGCAGACGGAACCCCTCGGCGGCGAAGACCAGTTGGTACGGCAGGTGGTCCGGTCCGAGCCCGAACCCGGTCCTGAGCACCTCGTGCCGCTCGACCAGTGCCGTCAGCGCCGCCGTCGCCGCCGCGACGGACACCCCCGCCGGGAGGTCCCAGCGCTTGGACCAGGCGTTGTCGATGTCCCCCTTCTCCCGCCAGTAGAGCCGCAGCCACCAGCGTTCCTGCTGTTCGGTGAGCGGACCGCTCCGTACGACAAGACTCAACTTCTCCACCCCTCCGTGCATCGACAGTCGGACACGGCCGGTCGGCCGTCGAGCTCTAGGGCGTGTGCCGAGCCGCGAGGAGTGCCCGGTTGATGTCCTCGTGGTCGTCCTCGTAGCTGCCGTTGAGCAGAACGTGCCCGACCCCCGCGCGCAGGTACTCCGCGAGCCGGGAGCCGACGTCGTCGTGGCTGCCGACCAGGAACGGCGCGCTGGCGTGGCCGCTGCGGAAGGCTCCCAGCCAGTACGTGTCCGGCGCCGCGTCGGCGGCCGCGGCGGCCTCGGCCACGGCGTCGACGGCCAGCTGACGCGACCAGGAGTTCTGCGAGACGGTCTTGAGCAGCGTCTCCTGCCGCCCCCGCCAGGTCTCGGGGAACCGTTCCCGGGCCGTCGCCCAGGCGTCCTCCCGGTCCGGCCCGGCGACGATGCCGATCCGGATCCCGAGCTCGCCGGTGTAGCCGCCGGCCAGCAGCGGCTTCAGGAAGGTCTCCTCCCACTCCGGGTAGCGGGCGGGGTGGGTGACCACCACGTCGGCGACGTCCCTGGCCACTCCGATGCTGGCCGGGGAGGAGCCGGCGACGAACAGCTTGCACTGCGAGAGGACTTCGGGCCGGGGCTCCAGCCGGAACCCGCGGTAGGTGTAGAAGCGGCCCTCGGTGTCGACCTCCTCGCCGCGCAGCAGTGCGCGCAGCACCGTCCCGTACTCGCGCATCCGCTCGTACCGCTCGTCGTGGCCGAGTCGGTCGCCGGTGCGGCGCAGTTCGTCGTCCCGGGCGCCGGCGACCAGGTTGAAGTGCAGCGGGCGCCCGTACAGGGTCGCGTACGCCGCGGCCATCGCGGCGGCGGTGTGGGGCGGCACCGAGGAGGGCTGGACGGCGACGAGCGGGACGAGGGTGTCGGTCGCGGCGCCGAGCTGGCCGGCGATCAGCCAGGGGTCGACCTCGTGGAGGTTGTGCGGGACGAGGATGCCCGACCAGCCCGCGCGCTCGCAGGACGCTCCGGCCTCCCGCAGCCGGGAGAGGTAGTCCTGCTCGAACTCACGCTGCTGGCTTGCCGATTCCGGGGTCACGGAGTAGACGTGCACGGTGGTCCTCCGTCAGTCGATGGCGAGTACGCCGGTCGGGTCGTTGCTGTTCCCCTGCGGGCGCAGGTCCTCCGGGTCCACGTAGTCGCGGATCCGGCGGATCAGCGTGGTGCTGTTCTGGCCGAACCGGTGCGGCTCGCGGAGGTTGGTGATCTCCAGCCGGCCGCCGTCCCGGCCCCTGAGGGATTCGAGGTAGCGCAGCACCGCCCGCCCCTGCGGGTAGGTCATCAGGTAGTGCGCGGCGAACACGCCGCCGGCCGGGTTGACCAGTTCCCAGTACTCGCGGACGAAGGCGAGGGTGTCCCAGGTGTCGATCCAGGCGAAGTCGATCAGACCGAAGGCGTCCCTGACCTTGTCGGCCGAACCCCGCAGGTCGCCCTCGACGACCTCGCAGACGCCGGTGAGGTCCAGTCGGTCCAGGACGTCGAGGGCCCTGGGGGCGGAGGACGAGGTGTCGGTCATCCGGTCGATGCAGATCAGCCTGGGCTCGTACGGCTCGTCGTAGTACGGGGCGTGGGCGAGCGGCTGGAGCTCGGCGGACCCGGGGGTGCCGAGCAGGGCGCGTTCGGCCTCGAAGGCCTCCTTGTTGTCCTTGAGCGCCCTGGCCAGGTAGGGGGTGGTG
Organism: Streptomyces sp. TLI_053; assembly: GCF_900105395.1. Taxonomy (NCBI): domain Bacteria; kingdom Bacillati; phylum Actinomycetota; class Actinomycetes; order Kitasatosporales; family Streptomycetaceae; genus Streptomyces; species Streptomyces sp. TLI_053. The sequence continues at coordinate 8,117,245 of NZ_LT629775.1, read as the reverse complement.
TACCCCATGCCGACCTCCAGGACGTGCTGCGGCCGCAGCGTGCGGATGAGCCAGTAGAGCAGCGGGGCGGTGGAGTCGGTCCCCATCTCGGGGACCTCCAGGGACTTCACCGTCGAGACGAACGCGTCGTCGATCATGAGACACCTGCCGGGTGCGGCCCCGGGGCGGGGCACGTGGTGGATGGGCCTTCGGACTTCGGTGCGGCCGGCCGCGCCCGCGTCATCGACACGGGGCCGGGCCGTCGTCGTGCGTGTACTCGACCGCCAGGGCCGACCAGGAGTACGGTCCGCCGGTCGCGAGCAGGAGGCGGTCCCCGGGATCGAGCGCGCCCGCGGCGGCCAGCCGGTGCAGGGTGATCAGGAGGTCCGCCGAGAAGCAGTGCCCGAGTTCGGTGACGGGCCCGAGCAGGAGCCTGTCGGGGGGCATCCGCATGGCCGCGAGCAGGAACTTCTGGGCGGCCGGGCGGTAGTTGGGCAGGATCGCGTACCGGAACGGGGCGCCGGTCCGCCCGAGGCCGGCGAGCAGGGCGGTGACGGTCTCGGAGGCCAGCCGGACGGTCGAGAGCAGCCCCTGTCCGGCGGGGTCCGCGTCGGCCGGACGGACGGCGGTGCGGCTGCCGGCGGCCTCCACCCGGAGCCGGGGGCCGGCCGGCTCCGGTCCGCGGGAGAGCAGGCACGCGGCGGCCCCGTCGCTGAACACGGACAGGCCGCTCGCCATGATCCGGTCCCGGCCCTCCGCCCGGTCGGCGAGCAGCAGCAGGACGCGCTCGGCCCGGCCGGAGGCCAGGGCGTCGGATGCCACCCGGACGGCGGGGACCAGGTTGCCGCAGTCCTGCCCGGACAGGGCGAGGTGCTCGACGTCGTTGAGGCCGAGCCGGTCCAGGATCCGGGCCAGCGAGCCGGTGGTGTCCGGGTCGTTCTCGCTGACGTAGAGCACGAGGTCGGGCCGGGCTGCGGTGGCGAGGGTCCGCTCGGCGGCGCCGGCCGCGAGGTCCCAGATCTCGCGGCGGCTCTCCCGGAAGTGGACGATCTCGGTGACCAGCGGGGAGATGTCCGCGGTCGTGGTCCCGGCCAGGTCGGAGACCGGGCGGATGTCGCCGCACTCGTATCCGATGGCCGAGATGGTGGTGCCGTGCATGGTTCCCTCTCACTCGTCGTGGGCCGGGGCGGTCGGGTCGGCGCGGGGCTGGGTCGGTGCGGGGCGGGCCCGGGGGCGGGGGCGGGACCTGCGGCGGGCGCGGGCGTCGGGCGTGGGGCATCGGGCTCACCAGGTGACCGGGAGCCGGTGCACCCCGTAGAAGCCCATGTCGGTGGCGAGCGGGACCTCCTCCGGCGGCACCGCCAGGGCCAGGCCGGGGAAGCGTCGGAAGAGGGCGGGGAAGGCGACCCGCATCTCGGTCCGCGCCAGGTTCCGGCCCAGGCACTGGTGGATCCCGTGGCCGAAGGCCAGATGGCCCGTGGTCCGCCGGGAGAGGTCCAGCCGGTCGGGGTCGGCGAACCGCGCCGGGTCCCGGTTGGCCGCCGACAGCGACACCGTCACCGACTCCCCCGCCCTGAGCAGCCGTCCCCCGAGCTCGAGGTCCTCCAGCGGAGTGCGCGGGACCCCGAAGTGGAAGATCGTCAGATAGCGCAGCAGTTCCTCCACCGCGTTGTCGGCGAGCGCCGGATCGCTCTTCAGCGCGGCCAGTTGCCCGGGGTGCGACAGCAGGGCGAAGGTCCCGAGGGCGAGCGAGCTCGCGGTCGTCCCGTGTCCGGCGGTGAGCAGCAGGACACCGGCGCCGGCGATCTCCTCGGTGCTCAGGGTGCCGTCCCGGACGAGCATGCTCAGCACGTCGTCGCCGGGCCGGGCCCGCCTGCTCCGGGTGAGTTCCCGCAGGAACCCGTCCAGGCGCTCCATCGCCAGGGCGGCTTCCCCGGCGGAGGCGTCCAGGCTGAACAGCAGGGCGCTGTCGTGCTGGAAGGCGGCCCGCTCCCGGTAGGGCACACCGAGGAGTTCGCAGATCGCCAGCGAGGTCACCGGCAGCGCGAACCGCTCGACCAGGTCCGCCGGTGGCGCCGCGTCGGCCGTCGCGGTGAGGTGTTCGTCGACGAGCTGTTCGATCCGCGGCCGCAGGGCCTTCATCCGGTGGGCGGTGAAGGTGGCGGCCAGCGGCCGGCGGACCCGGGTGTGGGCGGGTGGGTCCATGTCGACCATCCAGCCGGGCAGTGCCGGGGCGCCGAAGAAGGGCTCGGCGCCGGGTCGGGCCACGGGAGCCCGTTTGAGTTCGGAGCCGGCACTGAACCTCGGGTCCGCCAGCACGCTCCGCGCCAGGGCGTGGCCGGTCACCAGCCAGCCGGTGTGGCCGTCCGGGTAGGCGAGCGGGCGGATCGGCTCCCCGCCGCGGTGGTCGGCCAGTCCGGTCGGCGGGTCGAAGGGGTTGGGCCGTTCCGTGGGCAGCGGGGCCGGGAGCGGGGCCGGCCGGGCGGGGCGCGGGGACGACCGGACCGGGAGCGCGGACGGCTCGGGCGGGTGCGTCATCGGACCTCCTTCCGCAGGAACCCGGCGAGCCGCGCGACCCCGGTCTCGATCTGCCCGGGGTCGAGGTAGCTGCAGGAGAGCCGCAGCCGGTGGTCGCCCCCGGAGCCGAGGTGGAACGGCGCCATCGGCGTCCACAGCACGCCGTACTCGGCCGCCGACCGCTCCAGCAGGGCGGTGTCGGCGGGCACCGGCAGCGTCATCCGGACGAAGAACCCGCCCTCGGGCCGGTTCCAGCTGATCCCGTCGGGCAGGCCGTCGGCCGCGTGGCGGTCCAGCTCCTCGGCGAGGTGGCCGAGGTTCCGCCGGTAGAGCTCCGACTTGCGCCGGCTGAGCGCCATCAGCGAGCCGCCGTGCTCCAGCAGCATGCCGCCGATCACGGCCTGACAGACCGGGGAGGTGTTGACGGTCACCATGCTCTTGGCGGCCGCGAGTTCGTCGGCCAGCAGGGTCGCGGGTCCGCCCGGGCGGACGACCTCCTGGTCCGCGACCACGTAGCCGACCCGGGCGCCGGGGAAGCAGACCTTGGCGAAGGTCCCCAGGTGCACCACCCGCCGGTTCCGGTCCAGGGCCTTGAGCAACGGCAGCTCCGCCCCGGGCGCCGCGGTGAAGCCGTAGGCGTTGTCCTCCAGCACCAGGAAGTCCTCGAGCTCGGCGAGTTCGAGCAGGCGGTGGCGGACCTCCAGCGGCATCCGGCCGCCGCCCGGGTTGGCGAAGTCGGGCGCGACGTAGCACGCGCGGACCCGCCGGCCGGTGCCGCGGGCGGTCCGGCAGCGCGCCGCCAGGGCGTCGAGGTCGAGCCCGAGCGGGGTCTCCTCGACCCCGACCAGGTCGATGTCGAGCAGCCGGGCGGCCCCCCTGATGCCGACGAAGCAGGGGTCGGCGACGGCGAGCACGTCCCCACGGGAGCCGAACAGGGTGCGCAGCGTCAGGAACATGGCCTCCTGGGCGCCGACGGTCACCACCACCGCCGCCTCCGGCACGTCGACGGCGTGGTCCCGGCGCAGCGCCCCGGCGACGAGGTCCCCGATCAGCCCGCGGCTCGGCCCGTACTCCAGCAGCAGCCGGCGCGCCCGGTCCGGGGTGTGGCCCCGGTCCCGGACGAGGTGGTCGAGGAAGCGGTCGAGGTAGCGCCCGGGTTCGAGGTCGGGCAGCAGGTCCGGGTGGGGGGCGCCCGGTGCGAAGGAGACGGCGTCCGGATAGCGGGCCATGATCTCGTTGAGGAAGCCGATCGAGCCGAGTACGGGTTCCGCCAGCGAGGCGTGCAGCGAGGTGGCGTCCAGGCGGACCGGGCGGGGGTTCACCGGCGGGCCGAGGAGCGCTGCTGCCGGGCCGGGGTGCGCTGCCGACGGACCCCGGCCGGGAGGTGCCGGCCGCGGTCCCGGGCCGCCAGGGCCGGAGCCGTCACCGGGGGCTCCCCGGTGTCCCCGGGGCCGCGGCGGCCAGCCGGCGCAGCTCGCGGTCGCAGGCGGCCAGGTGGGCGCCCAGGGCTCCGTCGTAGTCGGCCGAGCCGGCCTCCAGCAGGAGCTGGCGGCGGACGGCCAGTTCCCGGTCCGAGATCCGCCCCATCAGCACGGTCGCGGTGTGCACCGCCTCCGCGACGTCCTCGCTGAGCTGGTCGATCAGGCCGAGTTCCAGCGCCCGGTCGACCGAGATGTCGTTGCCCCACATGACGATCTGCCGGGCCCTGGCGACCCCGAGGTGCTGGACCAGCCGGTAGAGCGACATGCCGGGCCAGAAGTGGCCGTCGTTGACGGGCACCATCAGCAGCAGGTCCGGTGCGCCGATCCGGAAGTCCGCGGCCAGCAGGAGGTCCAGGGCGGGGCCGCCGCAGGCGCCGTGCGCGGCGGCGATGGTCATCGCGGCCAGGCGCTCGAACCGGCGCACGGCCCGTTCCCAGCGGTTGACCTGCCGGACGTCGACGGCGCCGGGCCAGGCCCTGGAGCCGGCCGGGGTGACGTCGAGCCGCAGCACCACGACGGACCGCTCGGGCCGGTTCTCCACCTCGTCGCAGACGGCGTTCACCGCCGCGGTCAGGTCGGCCAGCGGCCGGGATCCGTCGATCCTCACCTCGGGGCCGAGTCCGTCGGGCAGCGGGGTCGGGTCGAGGTTCGCGTGCATCGTGACCGCCATTCCTTCCGTCACCAGCCCACCAGGGCCAGTTCGATGGTTGATCCGGGACCCATGGTCATCAGGACGCCGAAGTCGCCGGGTTCGGCGCAGGCCTCGGCGGCGAGCCGCCGGTAGGAGAACAGAAAGGATCCGCTCGAGAGATTGCCGTGGTCGCGCAGGACCCCGGTGGTGTGCCGGACGTCCCTGCGGGTGAGGCCGAGATTCACCCGGACCGAATCCACGACCTTCTTCCCGCCGGAATGGATCACCCAGTGGGAGATGTCGGAGCGGTTCAGTCCCGTTCCTTCGAGGAGGCGGTCGAGCGAGGGTTCCGCGTGCGCCCCCACCACGTAGGGGATGTCCGGGTCCAGGTAGAAGCTGAACTTCCCCTGTTCGTCGTCCCAGTCGTAGCGCATCGCGCCGGAGGCCTCGGGGACGATGCAGCTGGAGAAGCGCAGCAGCGCCGGGCCGGCGGGCGTGCCGGCGGGGCCGGTGGCGGTGGCGGTGGCGGTGGGCGGTGCGACCACGGCGGCCGCGGCCGAGCCGTCCCCGAAGAGGCTGTTGACCACCGCCGAGCGCATGGTGCCGTCCATCACGTACGCCGCCGAGCACGCCTCGATGCAGACCAGCAGGGCCAGCTCGCCGGGGTGGGCGGCGGCCCAGGAGGCCACCGAGGTCAGGCCGTTGAGGCCCGCGTTGCAGCCCATGCCCACCACGTCCAGCCGGGCGCAGTGCCGGTCGATGCCGAGTTCCTTGATCAGCAGCGCGGAGAAGCCCGGGGTGAGGAGACCGGTCGAGGTGACGCAGCACAGGTAGCGCACGTCGGCGAGGGTCGCGCCGGCCGCGCGGAGACAGTCCTCGACCGCCCGCCGGCCCAGGGCCACGCCGCTCGTGACGTGCTTCGCCAGCAGCTGGCCCTGGGTCTCGACGGGCATCGAGCCGTCCGGCAGCGGCGGCGGGAGGGTGAGCGCGCGGCGCTCGATGGCGCTGTTCAGGAAGATCGACCGCACCCGCGGGTCGGTGATGCCGAAGAGGTCGAGCAGTTCTCGCTGCGAGTAGGAGGTGGCGGGCACCGAGGTGCCGACCCCCACGATCGCGGGCGATGTCGCCCGGGATTCCGCGGACAAGGATCCCGGGCGGTTCCGGACACTCCGGTCGGCCACTTTCATCGTCGTCTCCTCCGGACTCTTCCTCGGTCGTTTCTTCGGTGTCGCCCGGGCCGGATCCGGCCGGGCCGGAGGAGTGCTCGGGGACGTTCGGGAACGGGAACACGGCGGACGGCGGGAACACCCGGAGCCCACGGGCCCGGGAGCCCACGGCCGGGAGGACCCGCGACCGGTCCCCCGCCGCGGCCCGGTCCACCGCCCCGACCGGTCCGCCGCCCCGACCGCGTCAGTCGAGGTAGTCCTCCGGCCCGCCCTCGCGGACCGTGTCCAGCGTGAAGCAGTGGAAGCCGCCGCCGAAGAGCCGCCGGTGGCGGTGGCGCACCGGCACCACGGTGAAGCCGTGCCGTTCGAGGGTGCGCCCGAGCTCCGGGCAGGCCTCGTTGACCAGGACGGTGTCCGGGGCGACGGAGAGCACGTTCAGGTCGATGAACGGGCTGGTCAGGATCAGGTCGTCGTCGTCGTACTGCGGGAAGTTGTTGCCCTCGGCCGGCGGCGGGACGATCAGGTCCCACTTCCGGAGCGCCTCGGGCAGCTTCTCGGCCACCTGCTCGGACCGGACCAGCAGGGTTCCGGGCCGCAACGCCAGCACCATGCTGTCGATGTGACTGTCGCTCAGCCGGTGCACCCGGTGGATCCGGAACCGGCCCTCCAGGTGGCGCTCCAGCCAGTCGCAGGCCATCGCGTGGTTGGCGGTGGAGATGTTGACGACGAGGTCGCGGCCGAGCCGCAGGCACTGCGCGCCGTCGAACATCATCTCGAAGCCGACGTCGTACGGGGAGGGTTGCGGCTCCGCGATCGGCTCGGTGGGTCCGCCGACCGTACTGGTGCGCGCGTAGTCGAGGTCGAAGGAGGCGTCCGTCATCAGCGGGCGGGGCATGACGGTCCAGCGGGCGCCCCGCCGGAAGTAGTCGTTGAAGATCCCGGTGAGGAACTGGGTCTCGAAGTACCGGGACCGGATCATCGGCGGTGTCTCGATGATCTCGTCGCCCAGGATCAGGGTGTTGTCGCGGACGTTGAGGGGCGGCACCACCGAGGCCGTCCAGGCCGGCGTCTCGACCCTGGCCGTCGCGGCGTCGACGCTCATCGGCCGGTGGACCGTCACGGAGAGCGATTCGAGCGCCTCGACGATGCCGTGCAGGTCCTCGTTCAGCTCGTCCACATAACGCTGCTTGATCGATTTCCGGCCGGATCCGGCACCCGGCCCGCCGTCGGCGGCGGCCGTCAGCCGGGGGTAGTACCACTCCGAGCGCGAGGAGTTGTCCTTGGCGATGTTGTCGTGGAAGAACAGGTCGAAGGACAGCTCGCGTTCGTGCGAGGTGTAGTTCTCCGCCGAACCGACGATCACCTCCTTGAGCGGTGACCATTCGTCGAAGCTGTTCAGCTGCATCGCGGGCTCCTCCAGTGGTGGTTCCGTCGGCACGTGAACGGTCCGGGAACCAGGGTGATCACGGGGTGCGGCAGGCCGTTCGTCGCTCACGGCCAGGGGGGGCGGAATCGCGCCGGAACCGGGACGCCCGGACCTCCCGGACCGATGTCCGGTGGCCTGAGGGATCGTCACATGCGCTTCGGGGGGCGCTGCGTCGCACACCATCACTTCATCCCGCCCGACCGCGCGTCAAGACCCCGACACCGAAAGGGGCTTCGTGACCTGCGGGATGATTCACCCATAAGCCCACACAGTCGTCCGCGCCGAGCTTCTTGATCCCGAGGGCTCGCCCAGCGGTGCAATGTGACGTACCATCTGCTGGGCACCGGGATGTCCACCGGGCCGGTCCGGGCCGTGGATCCCCTGACCGGCGGCCCCGCGAGGATCGTTCCGCTCGGGCCGCCCGCATTCCCCCGGGCGTTCCCGGGTTCTCCGCCTTTTGCGTTCCGAGTTGTCGCGCTTCGGGAAGTCCTCCACCGACGGTCCAGAAGGGAATGCTCGTCCAGATGAGCAACGTGCACGAAGGTGATCCGGTCTACGAGCGCTTCCGGTTCCTGGTGAACGCGCCCGCGCTCTTCAACGCCGTGACGACAGCCGTCGAACTCGGCGTCTTCCGCTACCTCGGGGAACACGACCGGGCCTCGTTCGAACAGCTCCACGCCGTCACCGGCGTCCCCGCCCACCAGCTCCGGGTACTCCTCCAGGGCGTCTGCTCGACCGGCCTCCTGACCAGGACCGACGGCCTGTACGCCAACTCCGCGGTGGCCGGTGACCTGCTGGCGACGGACGCGCCGGACAGTTGGTCCCACATCCTGGTGGGCTGGAAGGAGGTCTACTACCCGGCCTTCTCGCACCTGACCCGGGCGCTGCGCGCCGGCACCAACACGGCGCTCGCCGACCACCCCGGCGACGAACCCACGCTCTACCAGCGCCTGTCCCGCAACCCCGGACTGGAGGCGGTGTTCCACCGGGCGATGAGCGCCTTCACCCTGCGCAGCCTCGACGCCCTGGTCGAACGCGACGAGTTCGCCGCGGTGAAGCACCTGCTCGACATCGGCGGCGGCGACGGCACCACCTCCGCCGAGTTCGCCCGGCGCCGCCCCGGACTGCGGGCCACCGTCTTCGACATGCCCAGCGTGTCGCGGCTCGCCGGCGACGGCGCGGCCGCCGAACTCGCCGACCGGGTGGAGCTGCACCCCGGCGACATCTTCGAGGACGCGTTCCCGTCCGGTGCCGACGCCGTGCTCTTCAGCCACGTCCTGGAGATCTTCGCCGAGGAGCAGATCCTCGCCCTGCTGACCAAGGCGTACGACGCCCTGCCCGCCGGCGGCCAGGTCTTCGTCTACGGCTTCAACGTGTCCGACGACGAGACCGAGGGCATCTTCTCCGCCCGGCTGGGCCTCTACTTCAACGTGCTCGCCAGCGGCCGCGGCATGGCCTACCCGGCCAAGGACTACGAGGAGTGGCTGCGCCGGGTGGGCTTCACCGAGGTGCGCACCGTCACCGGACTCCCCTACGAGCACGGCCTCACCCTCGGCACGAAGGCTTAGACACCCCCATGCACCGTTTCCCCGAACCCGACCCCGGCGAGCCCGCCCTCGGCTCCCCCGGCCGCTACCTGCTGTGGCTCGCGTCCGCCCACCGCGCCTCCGCGGTCCTCGCCGTCGGCTACGGCGTGCTCTGCACCCTGGCCCAGGCCTTCGTGCCCGCCGCGATCGGCCGCGGGGTCGACCGGGGGCTCATCGCCGGGGACCGGGGTGCGCTGGTCACCTGGTGCGCCGTGGTCCTCGGGCTCGGCGTCACCCAGGCCGTGGCCGGCACCCTGCGCGACCGCTGCTCGGTGACCAACCGGTTCGGGGCCGCCTACCGCACCATGCAGCTCGTCACCCGCAAGGCGGCCCGGCTGGGCGCGGAACTGCCCCACCGGGTCTCCGCCGGGACGGTGGTGAGCGTCGGTGCCACCGACATCACCCGGATCGGCGCCGCCCTGGAGAGCACCGCCCGCGGCGGCGGCGCCGTGGTGTCCATCGCGGTCGTCGCCGGCGTCATGCTGACCGTCTCCTGGCAGCTCGGCCTGGTCGCCCTGGTGGGCGTACCGCTGTCGGCGGCGGCGATCGCCGCGCTGATGCGGCTGCTGCACACCAGGCAGCACGGCCTGCGGAAGGAACAGGGCGCGCTGGCGGACCTCGCCGTGGACATCGTCGACGGCCTCCGGGTCCTGCGCGGCATCGGCGGCGAGCGGGTCTTCGCCGACCGGTACCGCGAGCGCTCGCAGCGGGTGCGCCACGAGGGGGTCCGGGTCGCGGGGGTGGAGTCGAGCGTGGCCGCCGGACGGCTGCTGCTGCCCGGGCTCCTCGTCACGGTGATCGTCTGGCTCGGGGCCCACTTCGTCGGCACCGGCCGGATGAGCCCGGGCGCGCTGGTCGCCTTCTACGGGTACGCCGTCTTCCTCGCCGAGCAGCTGCGCCGCGCGACCTCCATGGTCGACCAGCTGACCAGGGCGTTCGTCGCGGCCCGGATGGTGACCGACCTCCTCGCGATGGAACCCGGGCTCGACCCGGGCGGGCGGGAGCCCGGTACCGAGGATGCGCGGGGGCCGCTGCGGGACCCCGGATCGGGCCTGGAGATCCCGCCGGACCGGTTCGTCGCCGTCGCCTGCGCCCGGCCGGACGACATGCGGCTGCTGGCCGACCGGCTCGGCCGGTACGTGGACTCCCCGGCCACCCTCGGCGGCATCCCGCTGGCCGCGTTCCCGCTCGCCGAGGTGCGCCGCCGGATCCTGGTGGTGGACCACGACGCCCGGCTGTTCTCCGGCACCCTCGCCACCCAGCTCGATCCGCACGGCCCGGCGGACGGCGACACGGACGGCAGCCCGGACGGCAGCCCGGACGGCGGCAGCACGGCGGGCGACGGCGCCGGCGCGGACGGCGGCACGGACCGGCTGCGGAGGGCGCTCGACACCGCCTCGGCCCACGACGTCGTCGCGGCGCTGCCCGAGGGCCTCAACCAGGAGATCACCGGCGGCCGGGAGTTCTCCGGCGGCCAGCGGCAACGGCTCAACCTGGTCCGGGCCCTGCTCGCGGACCCGGACACGCTGGTCCTGGTCGAACCGACCAGCGCGCTCGACGCCCACACCGAGGCCCGCGTCGCCGAACGGCTGGGCGCCCACCGGCGCGGCCGCTCGACCGTGGTGTTCACCACCAGCCCGATCCTGCTGGACCGCGCCGACCACGTCGTGCTCGTCGAGGGAGGGACCGTCGTGGCCGAGGGCCGGCACGGCGAACTGCTTGCCGACGCCCGCTACCGGACCGTCGTCACCAGGGAGGTGACGGTCGCATGAGCGCCCTTCCCGTCGCAACGCCCCGCGAGGTGCGCGGCTACGCCAGGCGGCTCGCCCTCCGGTACCCGGGACAGCTCTCGGTGTCCCTGCTGCTGCACGCCCTCGCCACCGCGGCGGGGCTGGTCGCGCCGAAACTGCTCGGCGGGCTGGTCGAGGACGCGGGCCGGGGCGGCGGCATCGACGGCGCCACCGGGACCGCGCTGACGATCGGTGCCGCCGTCGTGGCCCAGGCCGTCCTCACCCGCTTCGCGCTGCTCGCCTCGCTGCGGCTCAGCGAGAAGGTCCTCGCCCGGTTGCGCGAGGAGTTCGTCGACCGGGTGCTCGCCCTGCCGCTGGCCACGGTGGAACGGGCCGGCCCGGGCGAGCTGATCACCCGGACCACCCGGGACGTCGACGTGCTGGCCGGCACCGTGCAACTCGCCGTCCCCGACACCCTGGTGGCACTCGCCACGGTCGCCCTGACGCTGGGCGCGGTGGCCCTCACCGCACCCGTGCTGGTCCTGCCGTGCCTGGTCGCCGTGCCCGTCCTGTGGCTGTCCACCGCCTGGTACCTGCGCCGCGCCCGGGCCGGCTACCTGCGGGCGAACGCCTCGTACGCCCGGCTCACCGGCGGCCTCGGCGAGACCGTCGACGGGGCGCGCACGGTGGACGCGCTGCGACTGGCCGACCACCGCTTCGCACGGGTCAACGAGGACATCGCCGAGTCCTACGCCGCCGAGCGCCGCACGCTGTACCTGCGCAGCGTCTACCTGCCGATCGCCGACACCGGCTATGTGCTGCCGGTGGTCGCCACCCTGCTGATCGGCGGCCTGCTGTACCTCGACGGCCGTGTCTCGCTGGCGGCCGTCACGGCGGCCACCCTGTACGTGCAGCAGATCATCGGCCCGGTGGACCGGCTGCTGTACTGGATGGACGAACTGCAGGTCGGCGGGGCCTCGCTGGCCCGGATCCTCGGGGTGCACGGGCCCGCGTCCGAGGCGGGCAGCACGGCCGGGACGGAAACGGGCGGTGCGACCGGGACGGGGACCGGCAGGCCGACCGGGACGGGCACGGACGGTACGACCGCGGCCGACCCGGGCGGTAGGGGCGGTACGGGCGGTACCGGCGCCGGGAAGGACATCGTCCTGAAGGGCGTGTCGCACGCCTACCGGGAGGGCCAGGACGTCCTGCACTCCGTCGATCTGACGATCCGGGCCGGCGAGCGGATCGCGGTCGTCGGCCCGTCGGGCGCCGGGAAGAGCACGCTCGCCGGACTGCTGGCCGGGCTGCACAGCCCCACCGCCGGCTCCATCACCATCGGCGGCACCGCGATGTCGGCCGTCCCGGTGGCCGAACTCCGCCGCCGGATCGCGCTGGTGACCCAGGAGCACCACGTCTTCCGCGGCACCCTGCGGGACAACCTGCTGATCGCCCGGCCGGACGCCGCGGAGCACGAACTCGAACACGCGCTGAAGGCGGTCGACGCCTGGGACTGGGCCTGCGAACTCGGCCCGGACACCGAGGTCGGCTCGGGCGCCGCGCCGCTCTCGCCGATCCAGGCGCAGCAGCTGGCCCTCGCCCGGCTGGTGCTGAGCGATCCGATCGCCGTGGTCCTGGACGAGGCCACCTCGCTCCTGGACCCGCGCGCCGCACGGCAGCTGGAACGGGCCCTGGCCGCCGTCCTGGCGGGGCGCTCGGTCGTCGCCGTCGCCCACCGGCTGCACACCGCGCACGACGCCGACCGTGTCGTGGTGATGGAGGACGGCCGGATCACCGAGACCGGCAGCCACGAGCAGTTGGTGCGGCAGGGCGGTCCGTACGCCCGGCTGTGGCGCTCCTGGCACGGCGACCGGGCCGAGTCGGCCGACCGGCCGGACTGACCGGGCTCCCGGACTCACCGGGCAGACCGGGCAGACCGGGCAGACCGGGCGGACCGGGCTCCCGGCGCGACAGCAGAGACAGCGGCGACAACAGGGACAGCAGGGACAGCGGGACGACGGCACGGCCCGTCGCGCCTCCGGCCCCGCATGCCCTCGCACCAACCGGACACCGAAGCACGAAGGGGGACCACATGACGGACACCGCGTCGATCCGGTCCGGGGCCCGGCACGGGCACCTCGACGGGGCGACGGAGATCGACCTGGCCACCGACCGGCCCCGGGCCACCGCCGGACCGTACCGGCCCGGGACCGAGCGCCTGCCGCTTCCCGCCGCCACGGCGGCCCTCCTGGACGAGGTGAGCGGCTCGGCGGGAGTTCCCCCGTCGATCACGGTGCTCACCGCCTGGGCCGCCGTGCTGCACCGGCACACCGGGCAGTCGGACCTGCTGCTGGGCCTGGCCACCGGCCCGGGGACCGGTCCCGGGGTCCGGCCGCTGCTCCTGCGGCTGCGGCCGGCGGCCCCGTTCGCCGAGGAGCTCCTCCGCGTCCACGCCGCCGCCGACGCCACCGCTGCCACCACCACCGACGCCGGCGCCGCCGCCCCGCACCGCGCTCCGCCGGAGCTGCGCGCCCTCGCCGGCCACCCCGGCGATCGCGAGCTGCGCGAAGCGGCGCCGGACCTCGCCCTGTCGCTGGAGCGCGAGGACGGGGCCGCCGGCCTCTGCCTGCGCTACAACACCGGCCTGCTCGCCCGCTCGACCGCCCTCTGGGTGCTCGGCCACTGCCTGACCCTGCTCGGGGAGGCCCTGGCCGACCCCGGACGGCCGGTCCGGGAGCTGCGGGTGCAGGACGAGCCGCCCGCCGCCCCCTGGTCGCTGCCGGTCCCGGCCGGCTTCACCGCCCCCGCACCGCCCGGGCCGGGCGAAACCCTGGTCGACCGGTTCCTGCGGACCGCGGCCGAGCACGCCGGCCGCACCGCCGTGACCGGCCCCTCCGGCACGCTCGACTACGCCGGGCTGGAGCGCGTCACCGCCGCGACGGCCCGGCGGCTGCGCCGCTTCGGCGGCCCCGGCAGGCGCGTCGCACTGCTCTGCGCCCACGACATCGGCGCCGTGGTCGGCGCCTGGTCGGTACTCAGGACCGGCGCGGCGTACGTCCCGCTGGACCCCCGCCAGCCGGACGGCCGGCTGACCAGGCTGCTGCTCGACGTCGACGCCGCCGCGGTCGTCTGCGACCCCGAACTCGCCGAGCGCGCCGCGCTCCTGGCCCGCGGCCGGCAGATCGTCCCGCTGGACCCGACCGATCCGGGCGCCGACCCGGGCCCGGTCCCCGGCGCCGAGCCGCGGCCCGGCGCCGGGGAGCCTCCCGCCGCCGGTGCCGACGCGCTCGCCTACCTCCTGCACACCTCGGGCTCCACCGGAAGGCCGAAGGCGGTGATGCAGACCCGGGGCAACGTCCTCGCGCACGCGCTCACCTACGCGGACCGGATCCGTCTCGGCCCGGGCGACCAGGTGCCGCTGCTGGCCCGCCACACCTTCGACGCGGCCGTGATGGACCTCTACGGCGCGCTGCTGACCGGAGCCACCCTCCACGTGCTGGACCCGCTGCTGCCGGCGCCCCGGCTGCGCGAGCGGCTGGGCGCCGCCGGGGCCACCGTGCTGCACTGCACCCCGACCGTCTTCCGACACCTGACCGGCGACCTCGCCGAGGACGCGGCAGGCCACGAGGCCGCGCTCGGGACCGTCCGGGTCGTGGTGCTCGGCGGCGAGGAGGCCGGCCGGCACGACCTCCGTCGCTTCCTCAGGGCCTTCCCCGACGGCAGCGCCCTGGTCAACGGTCTCGGCCCGACCGAGTGCACCCTGGTCACCCAGCACCTCGCCGGCCGGGCCGACCTCGGCGGCGGTGCCCTCCCGGTGGGCGGACCGGTCGACGGGGTACGGATCCGCCTCCTCGACACGGACGGGCACCCCACCGAGCTCCGCGGCGAGCTGGAGGTCCGCGGCGACCGGGTGGCCACCGGCTACTGGAACCAGCCCGAGGTCACCGCCGGGGCGTTCGGCACCGCACCGGACGGCACCCGGTACTACCGCACCGGCGACCTGGTGCGGCGCCGCGCCGACGGGGCGCTGGTGTTCCTGGGCCGCGGGGACCGGCAGATCAAGATCCGCGGCCACCGGATCGAGCCCGGGGAGATCGAGGCGGTGCTCCGCGGCCACCCCACGGTCGCGGAGGCCGTACTGACCGTCGACACCCGGCGGCCGACGGCCCGGCTGGTCGCGTACGTGACCCCGGCGACGGCCTTCCCGCCGGACGCCGAGGAGTTGGGGCGCTACCTGGCCCGCACCCTGCCCGAGCACGCCGTGCCCTGGCGGGTGGTCGCCCTGGAGCGGCTGCCGCTCGGCCCGACCGGCAAGCTCGACCGCGCCGCGCTGCCCGCGCCGGAGGAGGCCCCGGCCGGCATCGGCGACGCCCCGGACACCCCGACCGAGCGGGCGGTCGCCGACGTGTGGTGCCGGGTCCTCGGCGTCCCGTCGGCGCGGCTGCACAGCAACTTCGTCGCCAGCGGCGGGGATTCGGTCCAGCTGCTGACCCTGCTCACCGAACTCCGGGCCGAACTCGGGGTCGAGCTGGACCTCCTGGAGGTCCTCGCCGCCCCCACCGTCGCCACCATGGCCCACCTGATCGAACGGGAGAACCGATGCTGATCATGCCCGGCGCGCGGACCGCGCGGACGGCCGCCCGGAACGCGCACGCCATCCGCGTCCTCATCGGCAACGACTTCAGCGAGGACGTGCGCACCGACCGCGGCTGGACCGGCTGGTGGGTGCAGCGGATCGCCTGGTTCGCCGAGGACGGCGACGTCCTCGTCCTGCCGGTGCGCCCCGAGGAGGACTTCCTGGAGTACGTGACCTCGTCGACCGGCGTGCGGCGGGAGAGCCTCACCGTCGTCGTCCCGCCGGCCCACGCCGGCAGCGAGGGCACCCTCTCCCCCGCCCGGCTGGCCGACCCGGAGTTCGTCGAGGCGCTCGAACTGGCCGTCGGCGAGCGGGAGGTGACCCATCTGTCGGCCCTGTGGCCGGACGCCGCGGTGGCCCGGCTCGCCACCGTCCTCGGGGTGCGGGACGCGATGCCGGGCCACGGCTTCGTGGACCAGGCGGGCGGGGTGATGGTCAACAGCAAGTCGGCGTTCCGGACCGTCGCCGGCGGTGTGGGAGTGCCGATGCCGGAGGGCGCCGTGCTCGTCAGCCCCCAGGTCGCCGAGGAGGCGATCCTGGACCTGCTCGGCGGCGGCCCGGTGATGGTCAAGCACGACTTCCTCTCCGGCGGGCGCGGCAACGAGGTCCTGACGACGGGCGAGAGCTTCCGCCCGATCGGCGCCCGCCGGGTGATCACCGTCGCCGGCCGCGAGGACGTGCGGGCCTACCTGCGGGAGCGGTGGGAGTGGCTGACCGCCGGCGGCCGGGGGCGGCCGGTCGCGGAGCGCTACGTCCGCGACAGCTCCGCGTTCTTCTCGGAGTTCCTCCTCACCGACGAGGGCGTGGAGCTGACCGGTGACGGCGAACTGCTCTCCGCCCCCTACGCGGTCGGGCAGATCATGCCCTCCCAGGGCCTGGAACCGGAGGTGCTCGAACGGATCCTCGACGGCGGCCGCCGGCTGGCCGAGGCGCTGCACGCGATCGGCTACCGGGGCGTCCTCGGCCCGGACGCGATCGTGACCCCGGACCGCGAGGTGCTCTTCACCGAGTACAACGGCCGGGTCACCGGCTCCACCCACATCTACGGCCGGATCGGCGGGATCGTGGTGGGCGAGGGCTTCGGCAAGGACCGGATCGTCCTCGAACGGGTGTGGCCGGAGGGCTGGGCGACCACCTCGTTCTCGGCCGCCCTCGCCGCCGTGGAGGGCGCCGGCCTGCGCTACGACCCGGCCACCCGGACCGGGGTCGTGCTGACCAACGCCTTCGACGGCAACAACGGGGTCATGTACTGCATCGTGGCCGAGGACCTGGCCGCCGCCTGGGCCTGCGACCGGGCGCTGAAGCCGGTGTTCGCGGTTCCCGGGCCGGGCGGTTCCGGGGCCTGAGTCCCCGCGCTCGCCCGGCGCGTTCGTTCCTCCCCGCGCCTCCCCGGCGCGTTCGTTCCTCCCGGTGTTCCCCCTCGAGTGTCCCGCCACCTCCGGCGGGGCTTCTCCCCGGTATGCCTACCGGCAAGTCAGGAGACGTGTGACGTGGCAGATGTGAACAGCCGCCTGGCGGCACTGTGGACCGAGCTCCTCGGGTGCGAGGACGTCACCGAGGACTCGGACTTCTTCGAGTCCGGCGGCACCTCGGTGGTGGCCGTGTACCTCGCGGCCGAGATCCAGGACCGGCTGCGGATCGAGATCGACGCGATCGAGATCGTCACCCACCGGACGTTCGGCGAACTCGCGGCGCTGGTCGGCGGGCGGGTTCCCGGGGAAGTGGTCTGAGGACCCGGAGTCCGACGCGCTCCGGCCGCCCGGGTGGACCGACCCCGGCGGCCGGAGCGCTCCCCGGTCAGGCCGGGCGGGCGGCGGGCCGGTGCCCCCAGACGGTGAGCAGGCCGGCCGCCAGGGCGGCGCAGTCCTCGGAGTCCAGGTAGCGGACCGCCTCGTCCACCCCCGCGTCGTCGACCAGGCCGGTGGCGAGCATCGCGGCCCGGCTCCGCTCGAAGGTGTCCGCCCAGAACCGGCTGATCGGACTGCCCGGCAGCAGCGGCGGCACCCGTACCTCGGCGCCGACCCGTTCGAGCCCCGCCCCGCGCAGCAGGCGCGGGTAGGAGGGCACCCAGGAGACGTCGGTGCCGATGGTCTCCCGCAGCCCCCGCCACATCGCCCGCATCGCCCGGTCGTACGGGGTGGCCGGGTCCCGGTCGGCGGCCGGTTCGACCGCGTCGCCGAGCACCAGCACCCCGCCCGGCTCGACGAGTTCGGCCAGCCGCCGGACCAGCCGCTCGTGGTCGGGCAGGTGCATCAGCACGAAGCGCGCGTGCACCAGCCGGAACCGGCCGGGGGCGAAGTCGGGGGCGGTGACGTCGGCCTCCCGCACCTCCATCCCGGGCACGGCCCGCTCGGCGAGGAAGCGCACATCGCGGTCCACGGCCAGGACTTCCGCCACCCCGGCCTCCTCCAGCAGCCGGCGGGAGACCGTGCCGGTGCCGGCCCCGATGTCGAGGCAGCGCCAGCCGGGGCCGACCCCGAGGGCGTGCAGCCGGGCCATCGTGACCCGGTCGTAGGCGAGGGCGCCGAAGTCGATCCGCTCGCCCTCGCCCGCCTGCTCCGGCCGGAACACCGCCTCGCCGTAGCGGCCGCCGGTCACCGGGCGGCCCTCCGTGCCCCGGGGGAACCGGCGGCGGGGGTACCGGGGGCAGCAGCGGGGGAACCGGGGGCGCGGGTACCGGGGGCAGCGCGCCCTCCGGGGCGACACGGCGGCGGGTCGTCGAGGAGTTCCATGGCCGGGCCTTTCGCGGACGCGGGATCGGCGGTGCGGCGCCGGCGCGGCCGCCGCTCCTCGATCGTCCCTCTCCCCCGCGCCTGCCGCCCGCCGCGCCCCGCGCCGACCGCTCCGCACCCCTGCCCGTTACATCTTGACAATGAGTGTCACAATGTAACGCGCGTGGGGCCGGCAGGCCCGGCGGCGACCGATTCCAGCAGCTCGGAGCACGTCATGCACCCCTTCCTCGACCATCCGGGGCCGCTCGCCTTCGCGCACCGGGGCGGTGACCTCGGGCGGCCGGAGAACTCGTCGGCCGCGTTCGAGGCCGCCGTCGCCCTCGGGTACCGGTACCTGGAGACGGACGTCCACGCCACGGCCGACGGCGTGCTGGTGGCGTTCCACGACAGCCGGCTCGACCGGGTCACCGACCGCACCGGGGCACTGTCCGAGCTGCCGTGGCGCACCGTGCGGCAGGCCCGGATCGGCGGCACCGAGCCGGTGCCGCTGCTGGAGGACCTGCTCGGCGCGTTCCCCGAGGCCCGCTTCAACATCGACGTCAAGGCGGCGCCCGCCGTCGGCCCGCTGGTCGAGGCGGTGCGCCGGACCGGGGCCTGGGACCGGGTCTGCGTCGGCGGCTTCTCCGACGCCCGGCTCGCCGCCGTACGGGCCGCCGCCGGGCCCCGGCTGGCCACCTCGCTCGGCCCGCGCGAGGTCGCGCGGCTGCGGCTGCGCTCGCTGGCCGGGCCGCTCGGGCGCGGCGGCGGGGCGCCGTGGGCCGGGATCTGCGCCCAGGTGCCCGAGCGGCACAAGGGCGTCCGGGTGGTCGACCGGGCCTTCGTCCGGACCGCGCACCGCCTGGGCCTGCAGGTTCACGTCTGGACTGTGGACGACGCCACACGGATCCGGGCTCTCCTCGACCTGGGTGTGGATGGCATCATGGCCGATCGCATCGACGTCCTGCGCGATGTCCTCCGCGAGCGCGGATGCTGGCCCCACGACGGCAACGGCTCCAGCACGGTGATAGGAACCGCCCCATGAGCACAGCGACCGACCTGCCGGAGCATCCGGCCACCGCCACCGCCGCCGACGACGGGCGCGCGCTGCGCCGCATGCAGTTCGGCTGGTACATCAACGACTGGGCCAACGCGGCCTTCTCCGCCACCGTCCTCACGGTCTTCCTCGGTCCGTACCTGACCTCCGTCGCCAAGGAGGCGGCCGACGCCCGGGGCAATGTGCACCCGCTCGGCCTGTCGATCCGGGCGGGCTCGTTCTTCCCGTACACGGTGTCGTTCTCGGTGCTGCTGTCGGTCGGCGCGATGCTGCTGCTGGGGACGGTCGCGGACCGCACCGGGCGGCACAAGGAGCTGATGTGCGGGGCCGCCTACGTCGGCTCGGCCGCGACGATGGGCATGTTCTTCCTCGGCGGCGACCGCTACCTGCTCGGCGGCGGCCTGCTGGTGGTCGCGAACATCGCGTACGCGGTGTCGGTCGCGCTCTCCTACGCCTACCTCCCCGGCCTGGCCTCGCCCGACGAGCGGGACAAGGTGTCCTCCAAGGGCTGGGCCTACGGCTACGCGGGCGGCGGCCTGCTGCTGATCGCCAACCTGGCGCTGTTCCAGGGCCACGACGCGTTCGGACTGGACTCCGGCACCGCCGTGCGGATCTGCCTGGCCTCGGCCGGGCTGTGGTGGGCGGTCTTCACCCTGGTGCCGCTGCTGCGGCTGCCCTCGCGGGCCGGTGTGCTCCCGGGGCAGCCGCCCGGGACGGCGCAGGGCCCCCGGGACGCCCGACCGGCCGCCGGGAGCCTGCGCGAACTCGGCCGCACCCTGCGCGGCATGCGCCGCTACCCGCTGACGCTGCTCTACCTGGGCGCCTTCCTCTGCTACAACGACGGCATCCAGACCGTCGTCTCGCAGGCCTCGCTCTACGGCAGCGAGGAACTGGGCATGGACCAGACCTCGCTGGTCGTCGCCGTGCTGCTGGTGCAGATCGTGGCGATCGGCGGCGCACTGCTGCTCGGCCGGATCGCGCACCGCTTCGGCGCCAAGAGCACCGTGCTCGGCTCGCTGGTCGGCTGGGTGGTCACCCTCGCGCTCGGCTACTTCATGCCGGCCCACCAGCCCGCCTGGTTCTACGCCCTGGCCTGCATGATCGGCCTGGTGCTCGGCGGCAGCCAGGCGCTCTCGCGCTCGCTGTTCTCGCACATGATCCCGGCCGGGCGGGAGGCCGAGTACTTCAGCGTCTACAAGGTCAGCGACCGCGGCACCAGCTGGATGGGCCCGCTGGTCTTCGGCCTGGCCTACCAGATCACGGGCAGCTACCGCTCGGCGATCATCTCGCTGCTGGTGTTCTTCGTGATCGGCTTCGCCGTGCTGCTGAAGGTCCCCGTCCGGCGCGCGATCGAGGCGGTCGGCAACCCGGTGCCCGAGCGGCTCTGACCGCGCCGGGAGCGCACGGAACGGAACCGCACGGAACGGGGCGGGGGCTGTGACGGCCCCCGCCCCGTTCCGTCGTTCGCGGGGCCGCTGCCGGCCGGCGGCCGGTCAGACGCCCGGCTTCCAGCCGAGGGCCGGGGCCAGGTGGGCGGCGATGTCGGTGAGGATCTGGACGTAGTCCTCGTGGCCGAAGGTGAACGGGAGCGCGAAGACCACCTCGTCCACCTCGCGGAAGCCCGCGTGGGCGGACAACTGCTCCGCGATCGCGGCGGACGGCCCGACCAGGTCCCGGGCGAACATCGTGCGGGCCGGGCCCTGCGGGGTCGAGGTCCGCGGCGTCCGGGCCCGGACGTACTCCTCGTAGCGCGCCCGCTGCTCCGGGGTGGCGCTGTCGGTGGGGATCACCACCAGCCCCTGGGAGACCCGGGCCGCGGCCCCCAGCGGGTGGTGCGCGCGGAAGGCCGCGATCTGCGAGCGCTGGATCTCGGCGAAGTCCTCCGACTCCTCGGCCCGCACCACGTTGCTGGTGAGCAGCGAGAGCCCCTGCTCCCCGGCCCAGCGGGCGGAACGCAGGCTCCCCCCGCCGTACCAGAGCCGGTCGGCCAGGCCCGGCGAGACCGGCTGGACCCGGTCCGAGTACACCTCGATGCCCTCGACGCCGCTGAAGTCGGTGGCCCGCTCGCCGCGCAGGAAGCCGAGCAGTCGGCGGACCCGCTCGTAGCCGAAGTCCTCGGCCTCGGCGGTGTCCGGGTACAGCGCGCCGGACACCCGGTCCCAGTGGCCGGGACGGCCGACGCTGACGCCCGGGTTGAGCCGGCCGCCGGACAGCAGGTCGGTGGTGGCGAGGTCCTCGGCCAGACGCAGCGGGTTCTCCCAGCCGACCGGGACGACGGCCGTGCCCAGCTCGATCCGGCGGGTGCGCTGGGTGGCGGCCGCGAGCACCGCGACCGGCGAGGAGATGCCGTACTGGAGGTGGCGGTGGCGCACCCAGGCGCTGTCGAAGCCCAGCTGCTCGCCGAGTTCGATCAGCCGCAGGGTCTGCTCGTGCCCCTGCGCCGGGTCGGCGGGGTCGAAGAGTCCGATGGTCAGGAATCCCAGCCTGCGCAGGGGCCTCGCGTGCGACGGCACCGGTGTCCTCTTTCCTCGGCATCCCCGGCGCGGACGGTGACCGGCCGGGCGGCGTGCCGTCCACCGTCACACAGGGGCCGGGGACGCTCAAGGGCCGCCCCGGATTCGTCATCGGGCGCAACATCGCTGTCACGCCGCCGAATCCGAACCCGGGGCGGCCCCTCGGCGTGGCGGCCCCCCGACCCCCGAGCCTGGCGGCCGTCAGCCGCGGGCGAGCAGCTCCAGGGTGTCGATGACCCGGTTGGAGAAGCCCCACTCGTTGTCGTACCAGGCCACCACCTTGACGTGCTTGCCGTCGACCCGGGTGAGCGCGGCGTCGAAGATCGAGGAGGCGGCCTCGCCGGTGATGTCGCCGGAGACCAGCGGCTCGTCCGCGTAGTCGAGGATGCCCTTGAGCGGGCCGTCGGCGGCGGCGCGGTAGGCGGCGAGCACCTCGTCGAGGGTGACCTCGCGCTCGACGGTGGTGTTCAGCTCGACGATCGAGCCGACCGGGACCGGCACCCGGATCGAGTCGCCGGACAGCTTGCCGTCGAGCTGCGGCAGCACGAGGCCGATCGCCTTGGCGGCTCCGGTGGTGGTCGGCACGATGTTGACGCCGGCGGCGCGGGCCCGGCGCAGGTCGCGGTGCGGCCCGTCCTGGAGGTTCTGCTCCTGGGTGTAGGCGTGCACCGTGGTCATGAAGCCGTGCTCGATGCCGGCCAGCTCGTCCAGCACCGAGGCCAGCGGGGCCAGCGCGTTGGTGGTGCAGGAGGCGTTGGAGACGATCGTGTGCGCGGCCGGGTCGTAGTCGGCGGTGTTCACGCCGTAGGCCAGGGTGACGTCCGCACCGTCGGACGGGGCGCTCACCAGGACCCGGGCGGCGCCGGCCTTCAGGTGGGCGCGGGCGGCGTCCGCGGAGGTGAACCGGCCGGTGGCCTCGAGGACGAGGTCGACACCGAGCTCGGCCCACGGCAGGGCCTCGGGGTCGCGCTCGGCGAGCACCTTGATCCGGTTGCCGGCGACGACCAGCTCGTCCCCCTCGACGGCGACCGGGTGGCGGAAGCGGCCGAGCGCGCTGTCGAAGCGGAGCAGGTGGGCGAGCGAGTCGATGGGGGCGAGGTCGTTGACCGCGACCACCTCCAGCTCGCTGCCGCGCTCCACCAGGGCGCGCAGGCTGTTGCGGCCGATGCGGCCGAACCCGTTGATGGCGATGCGGGTCATGGAGGGCTCCCTCTGCGGTTCCGGGGCGTTCCGACGCGTCCCGTCGTGCGGTCCCGTCGTGTGGTGACGCGTCCATCCTCGGAGTTCCGGGGCGCCCCGGACAGGGGCTGGATCGACACGGTGCGCAAGGATCTCGCCGGCCTTCGTGCCAGCGGCCGCAAGGATCCCGCCAGCAGGATCCCGCCACCACCGGTGCCACGGGTCCCCCCGCCGTTCCCCGGCCGTGTCCTCAGCCCTCGGCGCGCGCCGCGAAGGTGTGCCGGTACTCGGTGGGCGAGGTGCCGAGAACGCGGTGGAAGTGCAGCCGCAGGTTCGCCCCGGTGCCGAGCCCGACCCGGTCGGCGATCTGCTCCACGCCCAGGTCCGTGCGCTCCAGCAGCTCCCGTGCGAGGTCGACCCGGGCCCGCAGCACCCACTGCATCGGCGTGTAGCCGGTGTCCTCGACGAACCGCCGCGAGAAGGTCCGGGCCGAGACCCGCGCGTGCCGGGCCAGCCCCTCCAGCGTGAGCGGCTCGGCCAGGTGCGCCAGCGCCCACTCCCGGGTGCCGGCGAACAGGTCGCCCAGCGGTTCGGGCACGCTGCGCGGCACGTACTGGGCCTGACCGCCGCTGCGGTAGGGCGCGGCCACCAGCCGCCGCGCGACGTGGTTCGACAGCCCCACCCCGTGGTCGCGCCGGACCAGGTGCAGGCACAGGTCGATGCCGGACGCGGCGCCGGCCGAGGTGAGCACCGCGCCCTCGTCGACGAACAGCACGTTCTCGTCGACCCGGATCCGCGGATGGCGCTCCGCCAGGACCTTGGCGTAGTGCCAGTGGGTGGTCGCCCGCTTCCCGTCGAGCAGTCCGGTCGCGGCCAGCGCGAACGCCCCGGTCGAGATGGCCGCCAGCCGGGCGCCCCGGGTGTGGGCGGCGACCAGCGCCTCGACCACGGCGGCCGGCGGCGCGGTGGTCGCCGGATCGCGGTAGCCGGGGACGAACACGGTGTCCGAGTGCTCCAGCGCCTCCAGGCCCTCGGCCACGTGGTAGGACAGGCCGTCGCCGCCGGCCACCAGGCCCGGGGCCGGACCGCAGACCCGGACCGTGTACGGCATGCTCGGCCGGCTGGAGAACACCTGCGCGGGGATGCCCACGTCCAGCGGCTTCGCCCCCTCCAGTACCAGCACGGCGACCCGGTGCTTGCCTCGGCCCATCGGGCCGCCTCCACTCCCCGCGGACGACCCGGGCACCGCGGCGCGCCCCGGCCGGCACCGCACCGACCGCAAGCATCCTGCCATCAGCCCGGGTCTGCCGGGCCGGTCAGGGCCCGGCTTGCCGGTCAGGACACACCGGTCGGGGCGCGCCGGTCAGGACACACCGGTCGGGGCGGGCCGGGCAGGACACACCGGTCGGGGCGGGCCGGTCGGGGCGCGCCGCTCCGGTCAGGGTGTGGCGGCGGCCGGACGGGCGGTGCGCGGCAGCAGGGTCGGGACGGCCTCGCTCTTCACCAGCCAGGCAACGCCGAAGGCGAACACCGACACCGCCTCACCGAGGTAGGGCAGGGTGAGCGGCCAGTCCCGCGCCAGGTGCAGCACCCCGGCGACGGCGACCGTGAGCACTCCGGCCACGATCACCCAGCCGCAGACCAGGTACACCCAGTCTCGCGCCGGGCGGCGGTGCCCGGCCGCCGGGGAGTCCGCGAACAACCGCAGGCAGAAGTACCCGAGGACCCCGAACAGGCCCGCCGCGAAGACCAGATGGAGCATCCCGACGGTGGTCTGGACACCGCTGGGGTGCGGCACCAGCGCGGACGGCGGCTCGGTGGGGAACAGGGCCACCGCGATCGCCAGCACCCCGGCGACCGAGCTCAGCCGGTCCTCCCGGCGGTCGTGGCGGTAGCAGATGAGGAAGACGCCGACGGCGCACAGTCCGCCGACGAAGACGTTGCGCATATGGGTGTAGTAGGACGCGCTCATCGAGTCGAGCAGCGCGATCCGGGCGGAGGTGAGGCTGTTGCCGAGCGGAAGGGCGATCGGCAGCAGGAACCCGAGGACACCGACGCCGAGGCGCAGGCGCCGCACGGTACGGACGTCCTGGGCCCGGGGGTCGGGATCCACGGGGTTCCGGGCTTCGGCAGGGGGGTGGGCGGACATGGCGAGGCCTCCTTCGACACGCTGAGGCTGTCTGCACCGCGGCCGGGACGGCGGCCGCGGCAGGGTGATACCCGCCCGCCACCGTCCGGGAACCCCCTTCCGGCCTGCTGTTCTGACCCTCCGTCACGACTGTCGCGGCGGCGGTCCCGTCAGACCGGTCGGAGCAACTCCTCGACGGGCTGCGCCCGGCGCAGCGGCACGAACCGCACCGCGCCCGCCGCGTCCACCGTGAAGCCGTGCACCGCCGGCTCGGGCAGGCTGTTGTACTGGAAGTGGGTGGTCGCGTAGTAGGCGCCGGTGTCCAGCAGGGCGACCAGGTCGCCGGGCTCCAGCAGCGGCAACGGGCGGCCCGTCGCGACCAGGTCCCCGGCGAAGCAGCACGGTCCGGCGACGTCCTGCGGCACCGGCGCGCCGTCCTTCGCCGCGCCGGAGGGGTGGTGCGCGGTGATCCGCAGCGGCCAGGTGTCCGGCATGAACACCGTGCGGGTCGCGACCTGGGCCCCGGCATGGGTGACGGCGATCCGCCGGCCGCCGGAGGTCTTGGTGTACTCGACGTACGCGGCGGTGAAGCCGTTCTTCGCCAGCAGCGAGCGGCCGAACTCGGTCGCCAGCCGGTGGCCGCCGTCGAACAGCTCCGGCACCCGGGCCCGCAGCAGCCCGGCGTACTCGGCGAAGGTGGGCGCGGTGGTGTCGTCGGCGAAGTTGACGGGCAGTCCACCGCCGAGGTCGACGCCGACCACCTGGCGCCGCCCCAGCTCCTCGTTCACCCGCGCGGCGAACGCCACCGCCCGGGCGACCCCCTCGGCCATGAGGTCGAGCGGGCAGCCCTGGGAGCCGACGTGCACATGGACCCAGGTCAGCCAGGGGCGTTCGCGGAACGCCTCGACCAGCCGCTTCCCGTTCCCCTCGTCGGCCAGCCCGATGCCGAACTTGGAGGTCGCGGTGGCGGTGCTCATCGCCCCGATGCTGCCGCCGCCGACCTGCGGATTGAGCCGGACCCCGATCCGGGACCCGGGCGTCCCGGACCCCACCAGGGCGTCGACGCGTTCCAGTTCCTGCCAGTTGTCGACGTTGACGGCGACACCCAGCTCCAGTGCGGCGGCCAGCTCCCGCCGGGTCTTGGCGGGCGAGTCGAGGACGATCCGGTCCGGCCGGAAGCCCGCCGCCAGCGCCTGGGCCAACTCGCCGGGGCTGGCCACCTCGCAGCCCAGGCCCAGTTCACGCAGCCGGGCCAGCAGCGGGACCAGGCAGTTCGCCTTCGCGGCGAAGGTGTGCAGCACGTCGGGCCCGGCCGGGAAGGCCGCCCGCAGGCCGGCGACGCTCGCCGCCACCCCGTCGAGGTCCACGAAGGCGGCGAGCAGCGCGTCCTCGGGGTCGAGCAGCCGGTGCCGCACGGCCTCCCGCAGCACACGCTCACGACGGGCGGCGGCGTGCTCGGCCGGGTCGGCGGCAGGCTGAGGAATCGTCATGGTCCGGCACTCCCGTGGCTCGTCGGGCGGTCGGAGGCCCAGTCTGCCGCAGCCGTTGCAGTCCGGTGACACGGAAGGCCCGATTCCGTCGACTGTTCGCACTACGTTCGATCGTGCACGCCGTCGCACGACGACCACCCGGCACCCCGCTCAGGAGAACCTCCATGTCCCGCAAGGCGACCCGCCGTCCGACCACCGTCCGCGCGCTGGCGGGAGCGATCCTGACGGTCGCCCTGATCGCGCCCGCGGTGACGGCCTGCGGCCCCGACTCCGACGCGTCCGCCACCGCGTCCGTCACCACGACGGCCGCCACCGTGCCCACCGCCACCGGTACCGCGCCGACAACACCGACCGCCGCCGCACCGAGCACACCGAGCGCCACGGCCAGGCCCACCACCGCGGCACCGACGGCCACCACCGCGGCACCGACGGCCGCGTCCACGGCGACCAGCACCGGCACAGCCGGCGCCAAGCCGAAGTCCCCCGGCAAGAGCTTCCCCCTGGCCGACGGCATCAGCACGGCCGAGGTCCAGCCCACCGGGAACCAGAACTACACCGCCAGGATCGTCGCCCGCGGCTCCGTCCTGGCCACCCTGGAGACCAAGGACGCCGACGCCGGTCTCGACGCCAACGACATGTTCGTGGTGCTCTCCGTCGACGGCACGGTCCACTCCTGGACGGGCGGCGCCCACCAGGGCCCGGGCACCTTCAAGCTCGCGGGCGGCTGGACGGCCAAGCTCACCAAGGTCGGCGAACTCCACTACCGGGCGCAGATCCTCGGCCTCGACAACACCGTGATGGACACCCTGGACGCCGACCAGCACGACACCGGGGCCGTCGCCAACGGCGTGTCCATCGTGCTCACCGCGGGCGGGCGGATCAGCGCCCACCTGTGAGGTGAGCACCGGCGTCGAGCGGAGCCCGGCCGCCCACCGATGATCCACTAGGCTCCCCGCCATGACTGACATCCGGCCGGCCGTGGTGCTGCACGGGACCCGGTACACCGCCCGGCTGGACGGCGACGCGCTCGTGCTGCAGCGGCGCCGCACGACCCACCGGATACCCGTGACGGCGATCGACCGGATCGACGTCCGCCCGGGCCGGGTGGACGTGGTGCTGCTCACGGCAGGAGCGGAGGCCCGGGTGTATCCGGTCGCGCACCACAACGGCGCGGCCGCGAAGGCCTTCGCCCGGACGGCGGCCACCGCACTGCCCGAGCGGGCGGCGGCGGACCGGTCCGTGGACGGCGCCGCGCTGGTCACGACCACCGTCGAACCGCGTGGACGTACTCCGCTGCTCAAGCCGTTCGACTCGTGGCGGAAGCTGCTGCTCTGGTTCTACCTGGCGGGGCTGGTCGCGCCGTTCCTCGCGCGGGCGCTGGCGTCGAACCCCCGGATCGCGTCCAAGCCCGCGCTGGCGTGGCTGCTCACCCTGCCGTTCACCGTCCTCGCGGTGCTCGGCCTCTACGCCGTCGTCTCCTCGCTCCGGACCGACTGGCTGCTCTACCGCCGCGGCGTCACGGTGACCGCCCGGGTCACCGGCCACGACGACGACGGCGACACGGAGAGCCCCAGCCACTTCGCCCGGTACGCCTTCACCGACGCCGAGGGCATCGCCCGGGAACACACCGCCAAGGACCAGCCGGGCCTCGTCCGCACTGACACCGTGGACATCTGCTACGACCCGGCCGACCCCGGCGTGGTCCGCCGCCGGGCGGGCCTCGGCCGGGGCCTCGCCCGGGGCACCTTCCTCGGCCTGCCCCTGACGGTGGCCGCCGCCGTGCTGTTCGTGGGACTGGCCGGCTACATCCTCGCCTGGCCGTACCTGGGCGGGCCGGAGTAGCGCGCCCGGAACCGCGGGCCCGGGGGCGCCCCGCCCCGGCCCGCCTACCCCTCCGCCGCCAGGTCGACGAAGAGCGCCGCGGACCAGCCGAAACCGGAGGTCGCCGTCCGGGCCCGGGTACCGGTGAGGGGGTTCCAGTACTCGTAGAGGCCCCCGGCGTCGCGGACCATGGCGAGGGTGCGCGCACGCAGTTCGGCGGCGGTGCCGGCGAAGCCGGAGCGCCGCAGTCCTTCGATCAGCAGGTAGTTGATGTTGAGCCAGACCGGACCGCGCCACATCGCCTCCGGGTCGAAGGCCGGATCGTCGAAGGCGACGGTGGGGACCGGCCGTTCGCCCCAGAAGGCGGGTGAGCGCAGGATGCGGTCCAGCGCTGCGGCGATGTCGGCGGGCAGCCGGCCGGTGAACAGGGGCATCAGGTCGAGCGCGGTGCGGACGGGCACGGGGGCGCCGGCCGCCAGGGTGGTGAAGCGGGTGCCGTCCCAGCGGCGGGCGACCAGGAGGTCGGTGTGGGCGGCGGCGCGCGAGCGCCAGTCGGCGGCCTCGTCCGGCCGTCCGAGGGCGTCGGCGATGTCGGCCAGCCGGTCGGCCTCCAGGACCAGGTAGGAGTTGAGGTCGGGCGGTTCGGCGCGGGGGCCGTGGTCCCAGACCGGGCTGTCGTCCAGGCCGGAGGAGTAGGGGTGCAGGTACTCGGGCAGGCCGTCGCCGTCCGGGTCGGAGGCGGCGAACCACCACCGGTGGGCGCGGACCAGCCGGGGGTAGGCGGCGGCGAGGAAGGGCAGGTCGGGGGCGGTCTCGTGGACCTTCCACACGGCCCAGGCGGCGAGCGGCGGTTTGGTCACCGGCACCGGCCCGGGGGTGGGCCGGGCGCCGTTGGCGGTGCCGACGTGCTCGGCGAGCCGGGCGTGGTCGCTGCGGGGAAGGTCGGTGGTGTCGGAGAGCACACCGTGCTCGTGCACCACGTCGGGGAGCCGGCCGTCGGGCAGTTGGTGGTCGAGGAAGAGCAGGATCTGGTCCCGGGCGAGCGCCGGATCGGCGTGCCGGAGGGCGACGGCGTGGAACAGCGCGTCCCAGTTCCACACGCCCACGTAGCCGTACTTGGACGGGACGAGGCCCTCGCGGCCGGCGATCGGCAGCAGGTTGACGGCCAGGGTCCACCAGGCGGTGGCGGCGGCCACGGCGAGGTCGGGGCGGACGGCCGGCATCCGGGCGAACCAGGCCGCCCAGCGGGCCTCGGCGGCGGCGCGCACGGCGGCGGCCGACCACTCCCCCGGCGGTCCGAGCAGGACGTGGCAGCCGTCGAGCGAGAGCTTCCGCGCGGTGCCGTCGGGCAGCCGCCAGGAGGCGTGGACGTCCTGCCCGGTGAGCACCAGGGTGACCGGGTCGGCGAACAACAGCGCGGCCCCGCCCGCGAATTCGACCGCCGTGGGGGTGGCGGCGCGGACCGGCAGCGGGTGGCCGTCCGCGTCGCGCAGCACCAGCCCGCTGAGTTCGAGGGTGTCGGCGAGCCGGGTCTCGTACTCGGCCCGGGCCACCCGCAGCCCGTCCGGGCCCGCGGTGACCAGCAGCCAGGAGCCGCGTTCGGTGAACGGCCTCTCGTCGAGGTCGAGTTCGACAGCGCCGTGGGGATCGGGGGACATCAGCGGCCTCCCAGGCCCGAGGAGGCCATGCTGTTGAGGATCTTGCGCTGCCCGACCAGGAAGGCGATCAGCATCGGCACCACGGTCATCGCGGAGAGCGCCGCGGTGAGCCCGTAGTCGATGCCGCCGCGCTGGGAGTTGAAGGAGTCGAGCAGCAGCGGGACGGTGAACAGCTCCGAGGTGTTGAGGAACACCAGCGGGAAGAAGTAGCTGTTCCAGCTGGCCAGGAAGACGATGATGCCGAGGGTCCAGAGGCCGGGCCGGATGTTGGGCAGCACGATCCGCCAGAAGATGGTCCAGCGGCCGGCGCCGTCGATCCTGGCCGCCTCCTCCAGTTCGACCGGCACGGCCCGGATGAACTGCCGGAGCAGGAAGACGGCGAACGGGTTGGCGATCGCCGGCAGGATCAGCGCCAGGTGCGAGTCGATCAGCTGGAGCTTCGCCAGCATGATGTACAGCGGCACGATCGTCACCTGGGCGGGCACCATCTGGGTGGCCAGGAACAGGCCGAACAGCGGGCCGGAGCCGCGGAACGGGATCCGGGCGAAGGCGTAGGCGGCCATCGCGCCGGTGAACAGGGTGGCGGCGACGGTGATCGCCGCGATGTACATGCTGTTCCAGTACGCGCGCCCGATCGGCACCTCGTTCAGCACGTCGGGGTAGTTCTGCGCGCGCCAGGGGGTGGGCAGCCAGGACAGCGGCTCGTTGATCATCTGGCTGACGCCCTTGAAGGAGGTCAGGACCATCCAGACGAACGGGAACAGCATCAGCAGGCCGCCGAGGACGAGCCCGGTGTGCAGCAGGAGCTGCCGGGGGGTGGTGGAGTGGCGGACGGTGGTCATGGCGGCGCCTCAGGACTCGTAGTGGACGAAGCGCTTCTGCGCCTGGAACTGGATCGCCGTGACGATCAGGGTCAGCAGCAGCAGGAGCAGGGCGGCGGCGCTCGACAGTCCGAAGTGGAACTCCCGGAAGCCCTGTTGGTAGACCTTGTAGACGATGGTCTGGGCGCCCTCGTTGTGGTCCGGGTTGACCAGCACGTAGACGAGGTCGAAGGCCTGGAACGAGCTGATCACCGACACCACCACGGTGAAGAAGACGGTGGGCGACAGCAGCGGCAGGGTGACCGAGCGCAGCGTCTGCCAGGGCCCGGCGCCGTCGATCCGGGCCGCCTCCAGCAGATTGGCCGGCACGGTGGCCAGACCGGCCAGGAAGATCACCACGTTGAGGCCGAGCGAGGACCAGACGGTCACCACCGAGACCGCGACCACCACCCAGTCGGGGTCGGCCAGCCAGTCGGGCAGGGTGATCCCGAGGATGTCGTGCACGGTCCCGTTGAGGATGCCGTCCGCGCCGCCGCCGAGGATCATCTGCCAGATCACCGACACCGCGACCGAGCTGGTCACCACCGGGAGGAAGTAGACGACCCGGTAGGCCGTCCGCCCGCGCACCCCGTGCAGGGCGAGGGCGATCAGCAGCGCCAGGGCGAGGCCGCCGGGCACGGTGATCAGCCCGATCTTGACGGTGTTCCACACCGCCCGGCCGAACTCCGGATCGGTCAGCTGGGTGCGGAAGTTGTCCAGACCGACCCAGGTGGCGTCGCCCAGGCCGTCCCAGCGCATGAAGGAGAGCACCACGGCGAAGCCGAGCGGTCCGACCAGGAAGACCAGCAGGCCCAGCAGTTGAGGGCCGAGGAAGACCAGGGCCCACCGCCGGTCGCGGCGGCGCCAGAGCGGCTCGCGGCCGCCGCGCGCGGTGGGGGCGCCGCCCGCCGGGCCGGCGGCGGGACGCTCCCGCCGCCGGGCCGTGGCCTGGGTGAGGGCACTCATCCCTGCTTGCCCTTCATACCGTCGACCAGGGTCTGGAGCTGGGTCATGCCCTCGTCGAAGCCGGTCTTGCCCTCCCAGATCTTCATCAGCTGGTCGTTGATCGCCTTGGTCAGACCGGGGACGGCCACCTCGTCGGGGTAGTTGGCGAAGCCCCGGTCGCGGACGTCCAGGAAGGTCCTGGCGTGCGGCGGGTAGTTGCCCTCGGTGACCAGGCTCTCGGCGCCCCGGACGGAGGGGACGGCGCTGCCGCCCTTGAGCCGCAGCTGCTGGCCCTCCTTGCTGACGAACTCGGTCAGGAAGGCGAAGGCCTCCTTCGGGTGCTTGCTGTCCTTGTTGATCGTCAGGTAGGAGGCGGCGACGGCGCCGGGTATCGGCTGCCCGCTCTCGGACGGGAACGGCACGATGTCGTAGCTCGCGCGGTCGCCGCCCTTGTCGATGCCCTCGATGACCCAGCGGCCTCCCGCGTAGAAGCCGGCCTTGTGCTTGATGAACTGGGTGGCCGCGCCGTTGCCCTCGGGCAGCAGGTCGGCGGAGGCGAAGGTCTTGTCCTTGTAGCCGTCGGCGAGGGTCTTCAGCGCCTGGCGGGTCTTCGGGTCGGTGGTGGCGACGAACTTCCCGCCGTCCCAGACCTTGCCGCCGAAGCCGTTGACGACGCTGTAGTTGGCGCCGTACCAGTTCCAGAAGATGGTGCCGGTCCGGTCCGCCGCCTTGAGCTTGGCGTTCATCTCCAGGAACTTCGCCGTGGTCCACTGCCCGGCCTCGTTCAGCGCGGCCGGGTCCTCGGTGATGCCGGCCGCGGCGAGGGCCTTCTTGTCGAACCAGAGCACCTCGGGGTTGGTGTCGTTGGGGACGCCGTAGGTGACGCCGTCCTTCTTGGCGCCGCCGTAGATGCCCTCGAAGAAGTCGGCCGGCCTGCTGCGGCTGTCCGGTCCGGCGAGCTGCTGGTCGAGCGGGGAGAGGACGCCGTCGGCGACCAGCTTGCCGATGTAGTCGTCACCGACGTAGAAGACGTCCGGCGCGGTCTTCGAGGTGAGCTGGGTGAGCAGCTTGGGGTGGTAGTCCTCGTAGGAGGCGACCTGCTCCAGCTTGAGGGTGATGTTCGGGTGGGTCTTGGCGAACTCGTCGGTGAAGGTCTTGAAGACCGCCATGTCCTCGGCCGAGCCCCAGGTCGACCAGCGGAGGGTGACCTTGCCGCCGTCGGCCTCGGCGTCGCCGGAGCCGCCCGCGCCGCCGGAGCCGCTGCACGCGGTGGCGGTGACGGCCAGGGCCGCGGCGGCGGCGACCAGGGCTGTTCTTCTGGTGAGACGTGCGGGACTCGTGACACTCGTGAAAGCGGACATCGGATGCCTCCTGGGCTTTCGTGAGGGTGGGGGGAGGGGGCGTTCGGGTGGTGCGGAAGAGGGGCGTTCGGGTGCTGCGAAGCGGGGTCGTGCGGGTGGTGCACGGGGTCAGGCGAGCCCGCCGCCGTCGACGACCAGGGCGGATCCGGTCATGTAGCTGCTGGCGTCGCCCGCCAGGAAGAGCACCGCGGCGGCGATCTCCTGCGGCGTGCCGGCCCTGCCCATCGGCCGGTCGGCGGCGTCCTTCTCGAACACCGCCCACTCCTCCTGGAGCTGGCGCGCCTCGTCGCGGAGCATCGGCGTCATGGTGTCGCCCGGGTTGACGGAGTTGACCCGGATGCCGGCGGCCGCGTGGTCGATCGCCAGCGCGCGGGTCATGTTGACGACCGCCGCCTTGGAGGCGCAGTAGGACAGCGCGTTGCCGCCGCCCTTCAGCCCCCACCCGGAGCCGGTGTTGACGATCGACCCGCCCTCGGTCATGGCCGGCACGGCGAAGCGGCACATCAGGTAGACGGACCGCACGTTGACGGCCATCACCCGGTCCCAGTCGTCGGCGGATATCTCCAGCGCGGTCTGGCGCCGGATGATGCCGGCGTTGTTGAACAGGACGTGCAGCCCGCCGAAGGTCTGCACGGCGATGGTCACGATCCGCTCGCAGTCGGTCTCGGAGGAGACGTCGGCGCGCACCGCGACGGCCCGGCCGCCGGCCGCCTCGATCCCCCGCACGACCTCGCTCGCGTCCGCG
Source organism: Streptomyces sp. TLI_053 (assembly GCF_900105395.1). Lineage (NCBI taxonomy): Bacteria > Bacillati > Actinomycetota > Actinomycetes > Kitasatosporales > Streptomycetaceae > Streptomyces > Streptomyces sp. TLI_053. The sequence continues at coordinate 8,083,628 of NZ_LT629775.1, read as the reverse complement.
AGGTCGGCGACGACCACGGCCGCGCCCTCGGCGGCGAACAGTTCGGCGGTGGCCCGGCCGATGCCGGAGGCGCCGCCGGTGACGATGGCGACCTTGTTGCGCAGGGTGTTCATGAGAGCTCCTCACTTGCCGAACTGATCCGGTACAGCACTGATTCACGGTGTCCGGTGACCACCCGGACGTGGCCGTCGAACGCCGCGTCGGCCCGGGGATCGCCGCTGTCGACCAACAGCGGCCGCCCGCTGAGCGCGGCGAGCTTCTGCTGGGTGGCGAGCACGACGACCCCGGCGAGCGCGGCCAGGACCCGGGGGCTGAACTGCTGGTTCCCGCGTCCGATCACGAAACCCTGCCCACCGATGACCGATAGCACACCATGCGTGACCTGTGACATGGCAATGGCATGCAGCCGCTGCTCGGTCACATCACGGGCGAGCAGGGCGCCGTCCCGCACCACGTCCACGCCGAGCGGTGTCAGCGCCAGCCCGAGCGCCCGCCCCACGGCCAGCGTGGTGGCGCCGGGTCCGAGCGCGTAGGCGGTGCCCGGGAGCATGCCCGCCACCACCGCGCGGGCGATGGAGTCGGCCGAGCCGGGCGGCGCCGCCGAGGAGCCGGTCTTGCGTCCGCTCAGCCGGTCCCGGGCCGCCGGCACCCGCAGCGTGCCGTACAGCCGGGCGCCGACCAGGCCCGCGCGGTGGCCCTCCTCGTCCAGGTCGACCACCTCCGCGTCGACCGTGCGGCCGTCGAACCCGGCGGCGGTCGCGCCCGCCGCGGCCGGGCTGAGGGCGAAGCAGCCGGAGTAGACCTTCACCCCGGCCGGGACACCGAGCACCGGTGGGCGCGGCCCCGCGTCCAGAACGTCGCGCGCCGTCCCGTCACCGCCCGCGAACAGCAGCAGGTCCACCCCGCCGAGCGCCGCGACCGCCGCGCGGGTGTCGGCGGCGCCGGTCGACCCCGCCGCCGGCCGGTGCTCCAGCCGGTACGGAACGCCGGCCGCCCGGGCGCTGTCCTCCCCCATCGGGCCGGCCACGGTGCGCACCAGGACGTCCGGCCGCCGGGCCCGCAGGGCGCGCAGCGCGGCGGCCGCGCGCTCGGCCGCCCGGGGGACGGCGCCCAGCGCGAGCGCCCTGGCCTGGACGTCCGGCCCGTCGCTGCCCTTGAGGGCCACGGCGCCGCCCAGGCCGGCGACGGGGTTCACGATCAGACCGACGATCATGCGCGGGGCTGCCCGCCGTGCTTGCGGAGGTAGGCGCGCCAGCTCGGCGACCACTGGGCCGGGTCGTCCAGCGGGGTCGGGTCGGTCCGGTGCACCGTCTGGCGGTAGGGCGCGTTGCGGACGAACTCCGGGTCCTTGCGGGCCTCGTCGGCGACATGGGCGAGGATCGCGGCGTACTCGTCGAGGTCCTCCCTGGAGTAGGACTCGGTGGGCTCCAGGGTGAACGGCTCGGGCACCACGTACGGGTGGTGGCTGGTCCAGTAGTGCACGCCGAAGTCCGCCGCGCGGATGCCGATCTCCTCGGAGTGGACGCCGGTCTCCTCGGTCAGCTGCTGCCAGGAGTAGCGGACCTGCTCGACCCGGCGGCGGTCGGCCCACGGCACGGACGCGCCGGGGATCCGGGCCACCTTGGCCAGCAGGTAGTTGTTGTTGAGCACGGCCGTCTCGGCGACCTCGCGCAGGCCCTCGGCGCCGAGCGCCATCACCCAGGCGTAGGCGCGCACCACGTTGGGGGTGACGCCGAGGAAGGGGCGGATCTTGCCGACCGAGCGCTCGGGGACGGCCAGGGTGAAGACCTCCCCCTTCTCGCCGGGGGCGCGGTCGACCACCGGCCCGGGCAGGAAGGGCACCAGCGCCGCCGAGACGCCGCAGGCGCCGGCCGCCGGACCGCCGCAGGCGTGCGGGGTGGAGAAGGTCTTGTGCAGGTTGAAGTGGCACAGGTCGAAGCCCGCGTCCCGGGCCCGGGTGATGCCGAGGATGCCGTTGGCGTTGGCCTGGTCGTAGCAGGCCAGGCCGCCCGCCTCGTGGACCAGGTCGACGAACTCCTTGATCCGCGGGTTGAAGATCCCGGTGTCCTCCGGGTTGGTGATCATCAGTGCGGCGGTGCGCGGCCCGACCGCCGCCCGCAGTGCCTCGATGTCCGGGTTGCCGTCGGCGTCCGGCATCAGGGTGATCACCTCGTAGCCGGCGACCTTGGCGCAGGCCGCGTTCGAGGGGTGCGAGAACATCGTGGTGATCACCTGGTCCCGCTGCCCGCCCTCGCCCCGCGAGGCGTGGTAGGCGCGGATCATGGCGATGTTGGCGTAGATCGCCGCGGAGCCCGCCCCCGGCTGGAGGGACACCCGGGCCATGCCGGAGATCTCCTTGAGGATCTGCTCCAGCCGCCAGTAGATCTCCAGCACGCCCTGCACGGTGGACTCGGGCTGCAGCGGGTGCAGCGCGGCCACCCTCGGGTCCCGGACGAAGGAGTCGTTGACCTTGGGGCTGTACTTCATGGTGCAGGTGCCCTGGCCGACGTCGATGTTGAAGTCGGCGCCGAGGGTCTCCTGGGAGAGCCGCAGGTAGTGCCGGACCACCTGGTTCTGGGACAGCTCGGGCAGCGCGGGCGGGGTGCGGCGGGCGATCGACTCCGGGAGTTCGACCACGGGCGCGTCGGGCGCGGGGACACCCACGCCGCGACGGCCGGGCCGGGACAGCTCGAAGACGATCTCCTCGTCCCAGCGGGCCTGGTGGAAGCGGCGCAGGCCCGGCTTGGGGGTGACCGGCAGGCTGGCGAAGGGTTCGGTGTGCGAGCTCATTCGGCGCCTCCCAGGGCGGAGAGGGCGTCCTTGACGGCCGCCGCGAGGGTGTCGATGTCGGCTATCGAGTGCCGTTCGGTGACGCAGACCAGGACCTCGCGGTCCCCGAGCCGCACACCGCCGAGGATGCCCCGGCCGTGCAGGTCGGCGAGCAGCGCGTCGGCGTCCGGCACCTCCACGGCGAACTCGCGGAAGTGCACGGCCTCCTGGTGGCGGACCACGGCGCCGGCCGCGGCCAGCGCGCGCATGGCGTAGCGGGTGCGGGCGAGCACGGTCTCGCCGATCTCCCGCATCCCCTGCGGGCCCATCAGTGCGAGGTAGACGCCGGCGGTGATGCCCCACAGGGCGGCCGCGGTGCCGACCCACTCCTTGCCCTCCTCGCGGAGCGCGAACGAGGTCCGGTCGTAGAAGACGTCGCCGAAGCCGTACTCGCCGGGCACCGCCGTCGGGGCGATGCCGAACAGCCGGGACGGGAACTCGGCGACCAGCCGCTCGTCGTCGTGGCTCGCGATGAACCCGGCCTGGCCGCCGCCGTACTGCGGGTGCATGCCGAGCGACTGGATGTCCCCGCAGACCAGGTCCGCGCCGTAGGAGGCGGGCGGGGCGAGCACGCCGAGCGAGATCGGGTCGGTGCCGACGACCAGCAGCGCGCCGGCGCCGTGCGCCAGTTCGGCCAGCTCCCGGCCGCGGGTCTCGACCACGCCGTGCACAGTGGGCGTCTCCAGGTAGAGCGCGGCGAAGGTGTCGTCGAGCCGGACCTCGCCCATCTCCCCGGAGTCGGCCACCGCGGCGAGGTGCACCTCGACGTCGGGGGTGAGGTAGTCGCGGATCTTGGCCAGCTTGTCGGCCGCGATCGCCCCGCTCACCAGCACCTTGGAGCGTCCGGTGCGGCGCGCGGCCATCCGCAGGGCCGTGCCGGTCGCCTGGTAGCCGTCGTACACGGGGACGTTGACGACGTCCATCTCCAACAGCTCGGCCATCATCGAGACGTACTCGAAGAGGGCCTGGAAGCGGCCGTGGTCCTCGTAGGGCTCGCCCGCGTAGGCGGTGAGGAACTCGCCCCGGCCGTTGACCTCGTCGCACACCGCCGGGACGTGGTGGTGGTAGCAGCCGTGGCCGAGGAAGCTCAGCAGTGCGGACGGGTGGGTGTTGCGCGCCAGCAGGCCGTGCAGGTGCCGGACCAGGCCGGGTTCGTCGGCGAACGGCGCGGGCAGGTCGAGCGGGCGGTCGAGCCGCAGGTCGGCGGGGATGTCGCGGTAGAACTCGGCGACGTCGGGGGCGCCGATCTCGGCGAGCATCGCCGCCCTGGTCTCGGGCCCCGCGTTGGGGATGTAGGGATGGGCCACTGGCACTCCTCGGGTCAGGGCTTCGGGCTGCTTCAGGACTGCTTCAGGACTGCTTCAGGACGACGGCGTCGCCGGGCGCGAGCGACAGGGGGCCGTTCGGCAGCGGACGGCCGGTCAACAGGTCGGCGCAGGTAGTGGTCGGGTCCGGCAGCGGGACGGTGGCCGTCCGGGTGCCGTGGTTGAGCAGGAAGAGGTAGGGGCCGCGGCGGCAGGCCTCGACGCCCTCGGGGAGGTCGGGCCCGGCGACGCCGGTGACCCCGGCGGCGGTCAGCACCTCGTCCAGCAGCGGGGCCGGGTCCTCGGGCAGGCAGCTCAGATAGGTGGCGCTCCCGGTACCGGCAACCCGCCGGGTGACGGCCGGGCGGCCGTCCAGCGGGCCGCCCCGGTAGCGCGCCACCACCTCGGCGCCGTCCGCCTCCACCCACTCGGTCCAGGTGCGGGCGGACAGCCGGGTGCCGTCCGCCGTCTCCACCTCCTGGCCGACGCCGTCCGGCAGCGGCCGCCACTCCTCGACCCGCACCCCGAGCAGTTCGCGCAGCGGACCGGGCGCCCCGCCGTCGTGGACCCGGTCGGCGGTGTCGACCACCCCGCTGAACGGTCCGACCACCAGGTGGCCGGGGAACTCGGTGAGCGCGGCGGCCTGCTCGGCGGTGCAGAGGTAGAGGTTGGGGGCGATCACCAGCCGGTAGCCGGAGAGGTCGCGCCCGGGCGGGGCCAGGTCGACCGCGATGCCCCGGGCGTGCAGCGGCGCGTACCAGGAGAGCAGCAGCTCGTGCAGCCGGAGCCGGTCGGAGGGCATCGACTCGGGCGCTTCCAGCCCCCACCAGCTGTCCCAGTCCAGCAGCAGCGCGACCTCGGCCCGGGTGGTGCTGCCGGCGACCTCGGCGAGCCGGCGGACGTCCGCGCCGAGGGCGAGCGTCTCGCGCCACTGCCGGGTCGCGGTGCCGCCGTGCGGCAGCAGCGCCGAGTGGAACTTCTCCGGTCCGTAGCGGGCCTGCCGCCACTGGAAGAACATCACGCCGTCGGAGCCGTGGGCGAGCGCCTGGAGGCTGTGCAGCCGCATCACCCCGGGGTCCTTGGGGACGTTGACCGCCCGCCAGCTGACCGCGCTCGGCGCGGACTCCAGCAGCAGCCAGGGCTGCCGCTTCAGCGAGCGCATCAGGTCGTAGCTGAGCGCGGCCTTCACCGCGGCCCGGGGGTCGGCCGGGTCCGGGTAGGCGTCGTCGGTGACGACGTCCTCGGCGGCGGCCCACTTCCAGTAGTCGAGGTCGCGCAGCACGCTCATGAAGTTGGTGGTCACCGGCACGTCCGGGGTGACCTCCTTCAGCACCGCGCGCTCGGCCTCGAAGCAGGCGAGCAGCGCGTCGCTGGAGAAGCGGCGCCAGTCCAGCAGCTGGGCCGGGTTGACCGGTCCGGGCGCCTTGCGGGGCGGCTCGATCTGCGTCCAGTCGGTGTAGTGCTGGCCCCAGCAGGACGTGCCCCAGGCCGCGTTGAGGCCGTCCAGGGAGCGGTGGCGCTCCTCGAGCCAGCGGCGGAAGTCGCGGGCCGACTCCGGGCAGAAGCACTCGGCGGTGTGGTCGGCGTACTCGTTGCTCACGTGCCACATGGCGAGGGCGGGGTGGTCGCGGTAGCGCTCGGCCACGGCCCGGGCGAGCCGGACGGTGGCGGCGCGGAACACCGGCGAGGAGGGGCAGTAGCCCTGCCGGGAGCCGAACTCCAGCCTGGTCCCGGCAGCGTCGACCGGCATCACCTCCGGGTGGTCGCGGACCAGCCAGGGCGGCGGGGTCGCGGTCGCGGTGGCGAGGTCGACGGCGATGCCGTGCTCGTGGAGCAGGTCGAGGACGCGGTCCAGCCAGCCGAAGTCGTGGACGCCGGGGGCGGGTTCCAGTCGGGACCAGGAGAAGACGCCGACGGTGACGAGGTTGACGCCCGCCTCCGCCATCAGCCGGACGTCCTCCTGCCAGACGTCCTCGGGCCACTGCTCGGGGTTGTAGTCGCCCCCGAACAGCAGTCCCGGCACCCGGGTCAGGCCCATGCTCCGCCTCCTCGAGGGGTCGAGGACCCCGTTCAGAATTTTGTATTCAAAATACATAGTGCAGTACACTGAATGCGGTCAAGGGCTATGCTGCGAATCCGGAAAAAGGGGGACCCCGATGGCGATCGAGCGCCGCCCACTGCGCGAACAGATCCGCGACGAGCTGATGGACCGCCTCACCCGCGGCGAGTTCGCGGCCGGCACGGACGTGAACGAGGCGGTCCTGGCGGCCGAACTCGGGGTCAGCCGCACCCCGTTGCGGGAGGCCCTGATCGCCCTGGCGGGCGAGGGCGTACTGGAGAGCAACCAGGGCCGGGGCTTCCGCTTCGCACCGGTCAGCCGCACCGAGTTCCGCGAGCTGGTCGCGATCGTCGCGGCCCTCGAGTCACTGGCGCTGGAGTCCTCCGACCCGGCGCACCTGCGCACCATCGCCCCGCGCCTGCTGGACCTCGCCCAGGGCTTCCCCGACCAGGTCGCCGCCCACGCGACCGTCGACCGGCGCGACGACGAGTGGCACGGTCTGCTGCTCAGCGGCTGCTCCAACGAGCGCCTGATCGACCTCCTCACCCGGGTCAAGGCCGGGATGCGGCGCTACGAGAACCTGGTCGTGGCGGAGGACGAGCCGGTGGCGCGCGAGTCGGAGGAACACTGCGAGATCGCCCGCCGGCTGCTGGACGACGACCTGCCCGGCGCCATCACCGCGCTGCGGGCCAACTGGATCGGCGGCATGGAGCGGATGCTCGCGCACATCCCGGCGGAGTGAGGCACGACTGCCCCTTGGGGCAACGCCCGACGCTCCGACGGGGGCCGTGCGGGCGGTCCGCGTTGACACCCCGTCCGAGCTGGGACACCGTAGTCGCAGAGCCGGACCGCGACCCCTCGTCGGTCCGGCGAACGCGCCTGTCAGCGGCGCGCTCCCAGCACGTCCCGGGCCCGCATCCCCCGTCGGGCCCGGGACGGCGGTGACCCTTCCCGCCCGCACCCCGGCCGGCAGCTGCCGTCCGACCCTTTCCCCGCCCGTTGCTCGACGGCGTCGGTTCCCGGCTGCCGTCCGATCGCCTTTCTTCACCAACTCCCTTGCGCTCAGGGCATGTTGCGCGCGCGATGGTGATGATGGCGGGATGTCGCCGAAGGCCCGCCGCAAGCCGTTGACGGCGTCCCGCCCGAACCGCTTGGCTCGACCCCGAGCCGACCGCCCGGGGGGCGGGCCGCGCGCCGACGGCGGAGTGCCGCGTGCGTGGGCGAGGGCGCGATCCAGGGAGAGTCCCGATGAGCAGCACCACCGCAGCAGCACGAACTTCCGCTACCAGAACCGTCGTTGCCCGGACCACCGGCACGCGGCCCGGCCGTCGGCGCCTCGCCGCCACCGCGGCCCTGCTGGCGGCCGGCCTCCTCGCCGGCACCGCCACCGCCGCGACCGCCGCACCGGCACCGTCCTGGGCCGGCGGCACGGCACGGGTCTCCGTCGGCCTCGGCGGCGCCCAGCCCGACGACTCGGCCTGGGCCGAGAACCTGAGCGCCGACGGCCGGTACGCCGTCCTCGGCGCCGACGCCACCAACCTGGTGCCCGGCGACACCAACGGCGTGACGGACGTGTTCGTCCGCGACCTCCTCACCCGCCGGACCGAGCGGGTCAGCCTCACCTCCTCCGGCGGCCAGTCCGACGGCCGCTCCTACGACGGCGTGATCAGCGGCAACGGCCGTTACGTCGCCTTCACCTCCACCGCCGCGCTCGTGCCCGGCGACACCAACGGCGCCGAGGACATCTACCTCCGCGACCGCTGGACCGGCCGCACCGAGCGGCTGACCGCCGGCGACCCGCAGCGCGAGGTCCCCGGCCTCAACTCCTTCCTGGCGTCGATCAGCTGGGACGGCCGCTACGTCGCCTTCGCCTCCAGCCGGACCGACCTGGTGCCGGACGCGGTCGACCCGCGCGCCAACATCTACCTCCTCGACCGGTGGAGCGGCACCACCCGGCTGATCAGCCGGGCCCCCGACGGCACGCCCGCGAACCGCGCATCCACCGCGCCGGTGATCAGCGGCGACGGCAGCAGGGTGGGCTTCACCTCCCAGGCCACCAACCTGCTCCCGCCCGGGGAGGGCGGCGGCGATGCCGCCCGCACGGCCGACGCCTCCGACGCCGTCCCGGCCTCCGCCGACGAGCACGTGCCCGGCCGCCCCGCCCGTACCGGGGCCTCCCCCGCCGCGGGCGCCGCCGGCGCCCGCGCGGAGCTCACCAGGCCCCGCTACTACCCGTTCTACGTTCACGACGTCGCCACCGGGCAGCTCAAGGGCGGCAGCGTCGACGAGACCGGCCAGCTGCTCGGCTCCTCCGTCGGCAGCCTCAGCCCCGACGGCCGCTACGCGCTCTTCGCGGTCCCCGTGCCCAACTCGCCCGCCGATCCCAGCGGGCCGCGCCACTTCGAGATCGTCGTCCGCGACCTGCGGCAGGGCACGATCCGCCGCCTCCCGCCCGCCCTGCCCGGCACCGTGACCACCGGTTCCTCCTACAACGCCGTCATGCCCGCCGGGAACCGCTGGGTCTACTTCCTCTCCGAGGCCGAGAACCTAGTCCCCGGTGACACCAACCTGGTCGACGACATCTTCCGGCACGACCTGTGGACCGGCCGCACCGAGCGCCTCAGCGTCTCCACCGACGGCGTCCAGAACACCGGTTACTCCTACAACCCCCTGGTCGACGCCCTCGGTACCACCGTGCTCTTCACCTCCGAGGACGGCACCCTCGTCCCCGGCGACACCAACACCACCGCCGACGCCTTCACCCGCCGCCTGCCGCTGTTCTGACCCCGCTTCCGGCCGCGTGCCGGTGCCCGCCCCGCCGCGTTCGCGGGGCGGGCACCGGCACGTCTCCCCTCTCCCCCCGGGTCAGTGCCCCTGGGGCCCCGGGGGCGCATCGGTGGGGTAGACGTGGAACGGGGCCGCGTAGGGATAGGGAGCCTGGAGCGCGGCGGGCGCGGCGGGAGCACCAAGGGCCCCGGCCAGGATCAGGACGAAACCGGCCAGGTGGAACAGGGTCGCGATCCCCGAGACGACGGTCAGCGCCACCAGCGGATCCGCACCGGCGAACACGGTGTCGAGGCCGAAGCCCGTCCCCAGAACGAGGACGACCGGCCCCGGGGCCGTCACCAGACAGCCGATCATCGCCAGCCGGGCGTTGCGCCCCCGGCGGCGGAGGAACGTACCCGCCACCACGGCGCCGGCCAACGGGACGAGGACCGAGAGGGCCGCGATGAACAGATGGACGAGGCCGACGGTCCGGTAGTCGGTCATGGGACTCCAAGCGTGTGCGGGGACGGGAAGTACCGGGACACCCCCGATCACGCACGGACCCCGACCGGCGGTTCCGCACGGGAGCGGCGAGGCTTCGGAGCCGCGACCGGGCCGCCGCGCTCCACCGGGAGCTCGGCGACGTGCGGGGCGAGGGCGAGGCGCCGCTCCGGACCGGTCTGTTCCACCAGGTGCTCCGGGGCGACGCGGCCGCCGTCGTCCTCACCGAGGCCGCCGTCCGCCGCCGTCCTCGCCGAGGCCGCCGAACCGGCCGGGGCCGCCGAGGCGCACGGGGCCGCCGAGGCGCACGGCGTGCCGAACCGGATCACCGAGGCCCGCGAGGAACTCGCGCTCCCGCAGGGCGGGTTCGGCCCGGTCCGCCCCGATCCGTTCAGTAGCCCTGGTAGGAGAAGGCCGCCCACACCTCCAGGGCGTCCGGGGCGCGGCCGGCCAGCGAGTGGAGTTCGGGCGGGGCCTGCGGGGGCAGGCGGCGGTCGGGGTCGAGGGCCCACAGCTGGGCGCGGCGCAGGGCCTCGGCGGGCGGGTCCCCGGCGGCGAGGCGGCCGTGCAGGACGTACATCAGCACGCAGACCATCTCGTCGGAAACCTCCCAGCGCGAGCCGATCGCGCCCGTCGCCCCGGCGGCGAGGAAGGCGCTGGAGAGGGTCAGCGCCTCGTCGAGGTCCTCGCCGGTGTGGTCGCTGACGCAGGCGTCCAGCACGACCAGTCCGCCCGGGGAGCCGGGCGGGCGGCCCAGCGCCTGGCGCAGGATGTCGCCGACCGGCAGTCGGCCGTGCCGGTCCCCGGCGCCCGGGTCGGGGGCGAGGGCGAGGCAGGCATCGAGCGGCGAGCGCCCGGACGGCAGCGCGTGGCAGGCCAGATGGAGCACGGACGCCCCGGCCCGTCCGGGCGCCGGAAGCGCGGCCAGCACCTCGGCCGGGGTGCCCGCCCCCTCGGCGTCCTCGACGTAACCGAGCAGGGTGCCGTGCGGGTAGTGGTCGGCGTGCAGGTACTCGGCCTCGACCTCGGCGAACATCAGGTCCCGGGTGGGGTCGCCGACGACCACCGGCCGTTCGGCGAGCGGCAGCCGGGGCCGCCGGACCACCTCGCAGAACTGCCGGGCGGAGGCGGCGTAGGAGACCACCGCCCGTTCCACGACCCGCACCGGCCGGCCGCCGTCGCGCAGCCCGCTGCTGAGCAGCCCCGCGTGCCAGGGCACGCCGCCCAGGGCGCCGTACGGCACCAGCACCAGCCGGGGCGGCGCACCGGGCGCGCGCCGGGCGGCGGCCGACCGCAGGGCCGGGTGGCGCAGCAGCGGGCGCATCACGGCGGTGCCGGCCCAGTCGCAGAGTTCGCGGAGGGTGCCCTGCCAGCGCCGCCGGGCGGCGATCCGCTCCGGGTGACGGGACGGCAGGGCGTCCAGGGTGGCCTGGCGTTCGCGGTGCGCCCGCCGGTAGGCGTGCAGCAGGTCGAGCGCGGCGGTGCTGACCAGGGTGAGCGGCAGCCGGTCGACGGCGCCGCCCTCCTCGCCTGCGGTGACCAGCAGGGCCTGGCCGCTGCGTCCGTCGGCGGGCGGCAGCAGGTAGACCAGGGCGTCCGCGTCGGCCGCGCGCAGGCTGCGGGCGATCTCCTCGACCGGGGGCACGGACACCAGCGCCGGGCCGGCCGGGGCGGCGGCGAGGGCGGTGAGCGCGCGGCGGCGCAGGTCGTCGGGCATCGGGATGTCGGCGCCGCCGGGGAGGTTCGCGAGCAGGGTGCCGGGCAGGTCGAGCAGCGCGTCGAAGGCGTAGGGGTCCTCCGCGCCGTTCGCTGTACCGCCCGCTGTACCGCCCGCTGCGCCGTCCTCCGCGCCCGTGCCCGGGCCGGGGCCCAGCCAGGCGTCGGCGAGGTCGTGGTGCCCGGCGGTCCGCAGCAGGTCGGGGACGTCGGTGGTGGCGGTGGAGGCTTGCAGCACCAGGCCGCGGCCGAGCTCCAGCACTTCGACGGCGGTCCGCAGGAAGGGCTCGTCACCGGGGACGGACGCACCGGCGGCGGCCTGCCCCGCCTCCTGCTCCAGGTCCTCGACGCACCACCCGGCGACGGTCAGCGCCTCGAAGGCGGCGGCCCGGGCCAGCACCAGGGCCGGTTCGGCCGACGCCTGGATCAGGGTGGCGGCGGCGAGCTCGCGCAGCCCGGCCAGCCCGAGCTCGCGGCCGAGCCGGCGGTCCTCCGCCCCGAGCCGGGCCCGGTGGACGGCCGCGACGATCCCGCTCACCTTGGCCAGCAGCAGGGTCGGCGTCCCGAGCCGCATCCGCTCGCGCACGGCCCCGGCGGCGGCCAGCGCCCCGGCCGCGTCGGCGGGCCGGCGCGCGTGGCGGTAGCGCTCCAGCAGCAGGACCGCCCGCAGCAGCAGGGCCCGGGAGCCCTCCAGCCCGGTCGGGTCGGTCTCGGCGAGGAAGGCGTCGAGAAGGCGGAGCGCGGCCTCGGCCCGGTGCTCGTTGAACGGCCGCTGCACGGCGATCATGACGAGCGCTCCGGCGGCCCGCATCGTCAGCACGGCCTTGTACAGGTGCCCGGGCGGCGTCCCGTTCGCCGCCTCCGCCATCAGTCCGAGCGCTTCCGGCAGCCGGTCCGACCCCGTGTGCACCGCGTGCATGAACATCACCGCGCCGAGGTCGCCGCGGGCCAGCAGCCGGAGCGGGTCGTCCTCCGGAACCGCCGCGACCAGCGGTTCCAGCGCGGCCACCACCCGCCCCATCGCCTCGACGTCCCGGACCAGCAGGGCGGCCTGGAACTCCAGCATCAGCCGGGTCCGTTCGAGCATCGGACGCTGTGCGCCGAGCAGCCGCCCGACGCCCGGGTGGTCGCTGCCGGCGAGGAAGGCCACCACTTCGTCGGTGTAGCGGCGGGAGGCCTCGAGGTCCTGGTGGTCGCCGCCGAGGAGGTAGCGCCGGTAGAGGCTGACGGAGAGGTTCTCGAGGTGGACGACGCGGTTGACGTCGTCCGGCGCGGCCCGGCGGAACGCGGCCCGTTCGTGCCGGATCGCCGCGTCCAGGTCGGCGGCGGCGTTGGTGAACGCGAACCGTTTGCTCATCACGGCCGCCAGCGAGCCGTCCAGGTGCTGCTCCGACCACAGGGTGCCGGAGGGCCGGGCCCGGGCGTCGTCGAGCAGGCCGATCACCCGGTCCAGCGCGGCCCGGTCGGTGGAGAACTCGTCCCGGGCGATGGAGGCGTGGGCGAGCTGCTGGAGGACGTCGCTGCGGCGGACGCCGTGGTCCTCCTCCGCCATGGTGCGGACGGCGCGTTCGAGGTGGTGCAGCGCCTCCTCCAGGTGGTAGGACTCCGGTTCCTGCTCGCACAGCGCGTTGACCATGGTGCCGAGCACCGCGTGCGAGGCGGGCCGCACCGGGTCGTCCCCGGCCATCCCGTCGAGGCCCTCGCGCAGCACCTCGACCGCCTCCCGGGCCTCGGCGGTCAGCAGGTAGCGGTCGAGCCGGGCGAGGCCGCCGAGCGTGCTGCCGAGCACCCAGCGCACGGTGCCGCCGTCCGGGTGCCCCGGCGGGAGCAGCCGGCGCAGGTCGCGCAGCCGGGCGAGGCGGTGGGCGGCGTCCTCGGGGCGGGCGGTGCCGCCGCCGCGGGCGACGTACTGGTCCACCAGGACCAGGCCGGCCCACAGCCGGGCGGGCGCGTCGGGCGCGGTGGTGGCGGCGATCGTCTCCAGCTGGGCGAGGGCGCGGTCGACCGTCCCGAGGTCCCCGCCGCCGTCCTCCTCCGGGCCGAGCAGCAGCCGGACGAGGCGTTCGCGGGCGAGCAGTTCGACCTGTTCGGCGAGTTCGGCCGGTCCCGGATCGGCCTCCGGGTGGGGGCGCGGCGGGGCGGTGCCCGGTTCGTGCCACGGCTGCGGGCGGAGCCGGTCCAGCAGGCCGGTCAGGACGGCGTCGGCCGCGGCGCGGTCGGCGGGGGCGCCGTCGCGGTCGTGGCGGTCGGCGAGGGCGCAGCCGAGCGCCAGCAGGAGGCCGGGGTCCTGCTCGTCGTACGGGTCCGGCGCGTCGAACGGGTGCGGCGCGTCGAACGGGTCCGGCGCGTCGAACGGGTGCGGCGCGTCCCGCAGGTGCTCCGGTCCGACGGGGCCGAGCAGTCGCCAGGGTCCGAGCGGCACCGGTACGGGGCAGGCGAGGCGCAGCGACTCCACCGCCCGGTCGAGGTCCTCCGGGCGGGCCCGCTCGTCCTCCTCGCCGTCCCCGGAGCGCGCGTACAGCAGCAGCCCGAGCTTCCCCGCGGCCACCGCCCGCTCCGGCGCGGCCGGGTCGAAGACGGCCAGGGCGAGCGTCAACAGCCCTGCGGCGTCGGCACGTTCCGCCCACACGGCGGCGCGGACGTCCTCGTCCTCGGCGAACTCCGGCCGCTCGACACCGTTCCAGTAGCGGACGGCGAGCGTCAGCCCGAGCAGGCACCGCACCTCCGCGAGCGCCCCGCCCGGCGCGGCCGGCCCCGCGTCCTCCAGCAGCGTGCGCGCCGCCGTGAACGCCGTCAGCGCGCCGGACAGCGCCATCGCGGCCCGGCGCGGATCGGCCGCGGCGTCGTGCTCGTCCAGCAGCCGCCGCCCGCGGCCGACCAGCCCCTCGACCTCGTCCCCCACCACCCGGTCCTCCCCACGAATCCAGATGCCCCGCACGCAGCCCACACGCTACGGTGCGGGGACCGTCCCCGGAGGTGAACCGGTGCAACCCCTGCTCCTGCTCGACGTCGACGGCCCGCTCAACCCGTACGCGGCGAAGCCGTCCCGGCGCCCCGCGGGCTACGGGACCCACCGCCTCCTGACCCCTCGTTGGCACACCGCCGAACGCGCCCGCCTGCGCGCGTACGGCCTGCCCGACAAGCCGGTGAAACCGCTGCGGGTCTGGCTCCGACCGGACCACGGCCCGGCCCTCGCCGCGCTGCCCTTCGACCTCGTCTGGGCGACCACGTGGGAAGCGGAGGCCAACGATTTCGTCGCCCCGCTGCTCGGCCTGCCCGAACTCCCCGTCATCACCTGGCCCGACCCCCGGCCGCAGCCGGACGGCGGGGTGTTCTGGAAGACCCCCACCGTCGTGGCCTGGACCGGCGGCCGCCCGTTCGCCTGGGTGGACGACGAGATCACGGACGCCGACCGCACCTGGGTCGCCGCCCACCACCCCGGCCCGGCCCTGCTGCTCCGCATCGACCCCAAGGTGGGCCTGACCGCCGACGACTTCACCACCCTCGCGGACTGGGCGGCCGCATCGCGTAACCGATGAGCCCGCCGTGCTCGCCGGTGGGCGTGAATCCGGCCTTGACGAGCACGCGGCCGGAGGCGGGATTGTCCGGGTGGTGCCTGGCCCCGACCTCCGGCAGCCCGAGGTGGCCGAAGGCGAGCGCCAGCAGCCGCCGGACCCCCTCCGTTGCATACCCACACCCCCAGGCATCCGGCCGCAGGACGTAGCTGACGGCGGCGACCGGCCGGTCGAGGTCGAGCTTGACGACCCCGAGGAGGTCGTCGGCCGCGACCAGCCCGAGGGTGTACAGCGTGCGCGGGCCGGCCACCGCGGAGGTACGGGCGCAGAACCGGGCTTCGGCGGCGTCCATCGGGGCTCTGCCCAAGTACTTCGTCGCCTCCACGGTGTAGATGCGCAGCAGGGCGTCGGCGTCGCCGGGGACCAGCTCCCGCAGCTCGATCACGCGTCCGCCGCCCGTACGAGTTCCGTCAGCTCGGCGGCGGTCGGCCGGTCGTCGGGGTCGGCCAGCAGGACGTACCGCAGGCGGGCCTGGAGCGACGGCCAGGGCAGCGCGGTCGTCAGCGGGACGGCGCGGCGGGCGATGGCCCTGCGCTTCTCCTCCACCGGGCCGTCGCCGACGAGCCCGGCGGCCTCGTAGTCCAGCGGCCAGCGGCCGGTGACGCAGGTCCACAGGGTCCCGGCGAGGGCGTGGACATCGGCGGTCTGCGTGGTCCCGACGGGCTGGGGACCGTCGACGATCCGGGCGGCCAGTTCGGGTGCGGTGAGGTGGATCATCGTGCCGTCGAACGTCCGCCACGGGGTGCTGCCGAGCTGCCGGGACCAGGCGAAGTCCAGGAGCCGGACGCCGTCGTCGGTGTGGATGCCGTGCTGGGGCTGGAGGTCCCCGTGCACCCACCCGTCGGCGTGCAGCTCGGCCACCGCACGGCACAGGGCGACCGCGGCGGCGAGGGCGTCGTCCCTCCGGCCCTCCCCCTTCCGCACCGGCCGGAAGACGTCCCACGTGGACGGCCCGGCCAGCCAAGGGGTGACGAACCAGACCCCGCCGTCGAAGCGGCCGACCGTGACGGTGTACCCGGGGAGCCGGTCCAGCACGGAGGCTTCGCGGGCGGTGACCTCGGCGGCCTCGCCGGTACCGAGCTTGATGCCCACCACCCCGCGCGGGCCACTGGCCCTCCACACCGCCGACCCCCGGCGGTCGCTGATCTCCTCCAGTTCGACCGGCCCGCAGGCGGCCTCCGCAGCCGTCAGTGCCGCTGCGGCATCGGGAGGGAACTCGCCCATTCTCGTACTGCCTTCCATTCGCAAGGGATGCTTCACCGACCGCCGCCGGGGCCGGGGATCGAGGGTCGACACGGGGCGCCCGGCTCAGCCGGGCGCCCCGGCGGGAAAGGGTCCGGTGAGAGGCTGGTGACCGTGTGCGCGGCCCGGTCGAGCAACAGCTCGACCCGGTCGAGTGCCTCCTGGGTGGACCCGACCAGTTCGGTGTCCCCCTTGGCGATCCGCAGCCGCAGGGCCTCCTGCAGATGGGTCCGGGCGGCGGCGAGGTCGCCGCGTTCCATGAGGTGCTTGCCGGTGTGCTGGAGGGCGAAGTCGACGAGTCCCGGGCACTGGCTCCGCGCAGTGCCCAGGGCGGTGCGGTAGAGGGCGTCCGCTCCATGCACGTCACCGGCGTAGCGGTGTGCGTCCGCCAGGTTGAGCCCGGTGGCGACGACGGCCTGAGTGTTGCCGAGGGTTGCCGCCAGGTCCAGCGCCTGCTGGAGGAAGGTGCGGGCCTCGCCGTGGTGCCCCAGGCACATCCGGCCGATGCCGATCCATCTGGCCAGGAGGCGCCTGCGGCCGGGGTTCGCTCCGTCGGGCAGGCTCCGAAGTTCTTCGTGGAGTCGAACGACCGCGGCGGTCAACTCCGGATGATCGGTGGGGACCATTCTCAGGTCGTCGTCGTGTGTGATGAGGTGCCCGAGCATGTGACCCTCCGTCGTCCGGTTCTGCTCGGCATGGCATGACAACTCGTCGGTCCGGTCACGCAACCCGGTGTGCTCGCCGGTCGGGTGCCTCAGCGCCGAAGGGGCACCGGGTTGCCCGGGGAGTCCAGCCAGGCGGTGTGGCCCTCCGGGGTGACGGTGAGGCCGAACCGCTCGTGGCCCGGGTGGCCCTGCGAGGACCACCACCGGTACACAGCCGTCACCTCCTCCCAGAGGTTGCGGGGGCCGGACTGGACCACCTCGTACTCGCTGCGGTCGGGCTCGTGGTCCGCAGTGGCCCACGAAAGGGTGTCCCTGCTGTACAGCCACAGCGTGTACGAGCCGTCGTCGTAACGTTCGGCCCGCCAGAACGTGCCGGGCACGCCCAGCCCGATGACGAACTGGTCCAGCCATCCGCCCGTGTCCCTCGGCGACAGTGTCGTGGTGCTCTTCTCGCCGTCGGCCGGCCAGGGCTTCCCGTGGAGGTAGGCCTCGACCAGAGGGCGGTCGGTGCGCTGCTGCCGCAGCCTCATGAACGCCGAGCTTCGGGTGAACCGCCCGCTCGCACTCGTGCCGCCGTCGTCGACGGTCAGGCGGACGATGTGCTCGCCGCCGTACTCGGTGCCGAACGGGGCGACGATCAGCCCGCCCGGAGCCGTCTGCTCCAGCCAGGCCGGAGGGATCTCCAGCACGGAGCAGGTGGCAATGATCCGGTCGTACGGAGCGCCCGGCCCGAAGCCCGCCCGGCCGTCCCCCTCGACCGTGATCGGATCCAGCCCGGCCCGGCCCAGGTTGTCCCGCGCCCCGCGCGCCACCTCCGGGTCGTACTCGACGCTCACCACGTTGGTGCCGCCGAGCCGGTGGGCCAGCAGGCCCGCGTTCCACCCGGTTCCGGACCCGATTTCGAGCACCCTGTCCCCAGGACGGACCGCCAGGTCCTGGAGCATCGAGAACACCATGGCGGGCAACGAGTTCGACGAACTCGGGGTGGTACCGAGACCGTCGCCCTCGTGCTCTCCGTCGTCCCACTGGGTCGTCAGCGGGATGTCCGAGTAGACCGCCGCGCGCCACGCCCCGGGGTCCTGCGACCGGTCCACGACGGGGCTCTGCCGGGTGCCGTCCGCGATGCCGGGCCAGATGCGGTCCGGGACGAACAGCTCGCGGGGCACGGCCCTGAACGAGGGCAGCCAGTCCGGGGTGAGCGCACCGCCGGCCACCAGCGCGGAGGCGAGCCCCTGGGGGCCCGCCTCCTGGCGCGTCCCGCCGGTCACTTGCCGCCCGCCGGGCCCGAGCCGTCGGAGGTGTTGCCGCCCTCGTCCGATCCGCCACCGCCGTGGCCGGAGCCCTTGTTGCTGTCGTCCTGCTGCTTGCCGCCGTCACCGGGACCGGTGCCACCGCCGTGCTTGCCGCCGAACATCGCCTTGCCCACTGTGCCTCCGTCATGTTGTCCCGCCACCGGTCTGCCCTCCTTCGCCGTAGCGTTGGGGGGGTTCGTGATAGACGGTAGGGAAACGACTACAGACGGTGCCAGTAAGTTTCACTCGGTTGCACGGGTTCACCCGAGAGCGCTGCGGGCCTTGGCGATCCGGCTCCGGGCCTCGGCCCCGTGAACGGCGATCCTGGCCAGTTCGGCGAAGGCGCGGAGGTAGGTACCGATCTCGCCGGGAGCCGTGATGTTGATCTCCGCCGTCAGTGTCTCGACTGCCACGAGGCTCTCGTCGAATACGTAGAACGCTTCGAGCGGCCAGACGGTCCGGCGAGCCCGGCACGGGATGACCCCGACGGAGACGTTCGACAGGGAGGAGATCCCGAGCAGATGGTCGAGTTGACCAGCGAGTGCTCCGTCGCCGCAGACGCCGTAGTAGAGCACGGCCTCCTCCAGGATCAAGGCGAACTGGCGACCGGCGTCGTGCAGTACACGGGATCGCGCCAGCCGGGCCTCGACGGCGTCCTCCACGTCGTCCGGAGTCCCCTGGAAGGACGTGATCGAGCGGAGAAGCCCGGAGGCGTACGGGGCGGTCTGCGTCATCCCCGGCATGACGTTGGAGGCGTACACCTTGAACTTCCGTGTCCGCTGATAGAGCGGAAGCGTCTTCTGATGCACCCGCCTCATGCCGTCACGGTGGATGTCCCGCCACTGCGTGTACATCGACTCGGCGGTGCGTGACGCCGCGATCAGATCCGCTGCCTTCTCCGAAGCACCGCAGGCCGTGCACCAGGCACGGATGTCACTGTCGGAAGGGACTGTCAGACCGCGGGCGATGCGGGACGACTTGGACTTGTGCCAGCCACACCGCACGGCCAGTTCAAGCCCTGAAAGCCCGGCGTCCCGCCGGATCCGGTCGAGCTGATCGGCGAGCGCCTTCCGTGCCGCCTGGGCACTGGAGAGAGGAGAGAAGGACATGAACCGGTCGGCCGCCGCGACTACTCGGCGAAGCTGAAAGCCTCGTGAGGGACAGCCCGCTCCCACACGGCATCGAAAGCCGCGGCACAGCTCCGGGCCAGCGCGGGATCGTCGCTCTGATCCGTGTGCACCCATCGGCCGTCACCGTCGAAGATGTTGAACTGGACGACGCTGCCGTCGAACAGCCAGTAGTCATTGACGGGGAGCAGAAGATCGGAGGCCGCGCGACGGGGAAGCCACCTCACCTCTTCGCCGCCGGCCACATTGGTGAACGTGAACGAGTGCTCGTAACGGATGTACTCGCTGGCTGGCTCCGAGACGATCCTGGCTCTCTTCACACGGACACCATTGGCAGTCACCTCCTGGACGAGGTCGAGCCACGGCCGCCACCACGACACGCGGTCAGCCGGGTCGAGTCGGAGACCGGACCTCCATGCCCGGAAGCCTTCGTCCTCGTTGTCGATCGCGTAGACATCGCGCAGTTCGAGGTGAACTGCCGACTTCCGCGCCGATCTCAACAGGTCAGCGAAGCTGTTCAAGCTCTGCGACATCCAACGCCTCCCTGAGTGCCATGGCCATGCGAGCAGGGAGGCGGACCACGGTCTCATGGTCCGGGATCGGGCCGTCGGCCAAGCAATCCGCCGTCGTTGCCTCGTCGATCTTCCAACCCTGGATGACGAAGTCCCTGGTCTCCGGGTCGACCCACACAGTGGGAGAGCCGTGATCCCCCGATTTCTCGTCCTTCGCAACGAACCGTAGTGCCATCCGAACCTCCTGTGCCGACCCGGGTACGTTCAGCTTCAGACGATCTGACGCCCAGTATTCCGCCCTTGGGGCTCCCCTCGGCAGAGCTTTCCACTTTTGACGAACAATCGGGCACTGCGACCGGTGGACCTTCCAGGGCGCCGTTCTCCGCCGTTCGAGTGGATCGGCAGCATTTTCGGTGGTTCGCACAGGTGAACGGGGTAGTTGGCCGGGGTTCGTCGCCGTGGTCGGTGGCGGAGTCCCCCAGCCGAAGAGAGGCCCCTGATCATGAGAAGACGTTCGCCGGTCCGTACGCTCCTCGTCGCCGCGCTCGCCGTAACCGGGCTGCTGCCGCTGACGGCGGCCGGGGCGCCCACGCTCGCGGCCGCCGCCGTGCCCGCCGTGTTCGGCGGTGCGGAGGACGAGGAGGCGCGGGAGCTGAGTCCGGAGCTGCGGGCCCGGCTGGACGAGGCCGTGCAGCGGGTGATGCGGGAGGCGGGCATTCCCGGGGTGCAGGTCGGGCTGTGGCTGCCGGGGCGGGGGCGCTACGTGCGCGCCTTCGGGGTGGCCGACAAGGTGACCGGCGAGCCGATGACGGACCGGCTGAACCAGCGGATCGGCAGCGAGACCAAGACCTTCACCGCCACCGCCGTGCTGCAGTTGGTGGACGAGGGGCTGGTCGGCCTGGACGAGCCGATCTCCGCCTATCTGGACGGCGTGCCGTGCGGGGAGATCATCACCGTGCGCGAGCTGCTGGAGATGCGCAGCGGGCTGTTCCCGTACAGCGCGGACCAGGACTTCGCGAACGACTTCCTGGGCGACCCGCAGCGCGTCTTCACTCCGCAGGAACTGCTCGCGTACGGGTACAAGCACGACAACATGTTCCCGCCGGGCACCCAGTACCAGTACTCCAACAGCAACTACGTCCTGCTCGGCCTGCTGGTGGAGAAGCTGAGCGGGCGGAGCATCGAGCAGTTCGTCAGGGAGCGGATCACCGGGCCGAGCGGTCTGGATCACACCCTTTACCCGGAGGGCACCGCGCTGCCGTCGCCGTACGCGCACGGCTACACCGACCAGACGCTGTCCGGGGAGGTCGCCGACTCCACCCACTGGAACCCGTCCTGGGCCTGGTCGGCGGGCGCGATGGTGTCCGACCTGCGCGATCTGAAGCACTGGGCCAAGGACGCCGCCACCGGCACCCTGCTCTCCCCCGCCACCCAGGCGGAGCGGCTGAAGATGCTGCCGACCGGGATCCCCGGCGCCGACTACGGGCTCGGGATCTTCAACATCGGCGGCTGGATCGGCCACAACGGCTCGCTGCCCGGCTACGAGAGCCTGACGATCTACCTGCCGGAGGAGTGCGCGACCCTGGTGCTGATGCTGAACACCGACATCACCGCGCAGAACTCGGAGCCCAGCACGCTGGTCGGCAAGGCGGTCACCAGCATCGTGACGCCCGATCACGTCTACGACATCCCGCCCGGCAAGTAGCCTCGGAGAGGTGCCGTGAGGTGACGTGAGGTGACGTGGGGTGGGTGGCCGGCCGGTCGCCCACCCCGGTCGGACGGGGGTGGGTCGTGAGCGGTGACGGCGACGACGGGCGGGCGGTCCCGCCGGCGGTGGACGCGGAGGTGCGGGCCGCCGGGGTGCGGCCCGGGGAGCCGCTGACGCCGGGGAACCTCGCCGCCCGGCAGGCCCGGGACGCGGCGGTGCGCCCGAGGCCCGGGCTGGCGGAGCTGCGGGACGGCGGCCGTTTCGAGGTGGCCGAGCTGACGGCGGAAGGGCCCGGCGACGGACCGGAGGTGCGGTTGGTGAGCGCCCGGCCCGCCGGGGCGGTCGGACCGCTGCCGCTCCTCTACTACCTGCACGGCGGGGGCATGGTGATGGGGAACGCCCGGTCGGTGCTGCCGCGGCTGCTGCGCGAGGTGGCGGAGCCGCTGGGGCTGGTCGTGGTCTCGGCGGAGTACCGGCTGGCTCCTGCGGCGCCGTACCCGGCGGCGCTGGAGGACTGCTACGCCGGGCTGCTCGCGGTGGCCGGACGCGCGGCGGAGCTGGGCGCGGACCCCGGGCGGATCGTGCTCGGCGGCAAGAGCGCGGGCGGCGGTCTGGCGGCGGCGCTCGCCCTGCTGGTCCGGGACCGGGGCGGTCCGGTCCCGGCCGGCCAGCTGTTGCTGAGCCCGATGCTGGACGACCGGGACCGCACCTTCTCCACCCGTCAGCTGGCCGGCCACGACACCTGGGACCGGACCTCCAACGCGACCGCCTGGCGGGCCGTGCTGGGTGAGCGTTACGGCGCCGCCGACCTGCCGCCCTACGCGGCGCCCGCGCGGGCCACGGACCTGGCGGGGCTGCCGCCGGCCTATGTCGAGGTCGGCTCGGCCGAGACCTTCCGGGACGAGGCGGTGGCGTACGCGGACGGGATCTGGCGGGCCGGCGGCGACGCCGAGCTGCATGTCTGGCCGGGCGCGTGCCACGGTTTCGACACCTACGCCCCGCGGGCCGCGGTCAGCCGCGACGCCCTGGACGCACGGCTGCGCTGGCTGCGCCGGGTGCTCCGGGACTGACCGCAGGGGCGACTACTCCGCTTCCAGTGCCTCG
This sequence comes from Streptomyces sp. TLI_053, assembly GCF_900105395.1. Lineage (NCBI taxonomy): Bacteria > Bacillati > Actinomycetota > Actinomycetes > Kitasatosporales > Streptomycetaceae > Streptomyces > Streptomyces sp. TLI_053. Next base: position 8,061,228 of record NZ_LT629775.1, on the reverse strand, counting down.
ACCAGCTGTGGCAGGGTGCCGGTGAGCACGGCGAGCGCCAGGTGGTCGTGGAAGTCGCGGCTGTGCACGATGAGTCCGTCCCGCACCCGCAGCACCTGGATGTTGGCGGCGGTGCGGCTCCGCCCGGTGGTGCGGTGGCGCACCAGGTAGTCCCATTCCGCGACGATCACCTCGGGGTCGTCGGTCTCGCGGACCACCACGTTGTGGTGGCTCAGTTCCAGCGGGGAGTGCCCCCCGACCTGGGCGAACCGCTCGGCGAGCACCTTCCGCCCCTCGAACCGGCCCGGTCCGCCGGGCTCGAAGACCGTCTCGACCACGGTGTCCTCGGCGTACAGTGCGCCGAGCTCGGTGAAGCGTCCGGCCGTGATGCCGTCGAGCAGTGCGTGGAAGGTCTCGCGCGGTGACCGCGTTTCGGACATGATCAACCCCCGGAGCGACAAGGACGTGAATGCGGCCGCCAGAACCGGACCAGCGACTCCGGTAAGACGATACGGACTGTGCAGTCCGGTTGTCCAGGGTCGGCCGTCCGGCGTTCCCGCCTTCGGACGAAAGGGAGTTGAGAGGATGAGCGGCACACAGGAGCGCCCGCTCCGGGCGGACGCGGCGCGCAACCGGGCCAAGTTGCTGGACGCCGCCACCGAGGTGTTCACCACCCGTGGCGTCGGTGTGCCGACGGAGGAGATCGCCCGCGCCGCCGGGGTCGGCGTCGGCACGCTCTTCCGGCACTTCCCCACCAAGGAGGCCCTGCTGGAGGCGGTGATGGTGCGCCGGCTGGAGACGATCGCGGAAGGGACCGCCGAACTCGCCGCCGGGGCCGAACCCGCCGAAGCCTTCTTCGGCTGCTTCCGGCTGATCGTCGAACAGACCGCCGGGAAGAACGAGTTCGCCCAGGCCCTCGCCGCGGCCGGCATCGACGTGCACTCCTCGCTGCGCGCGTCGTCCGCCGTCGTCCGCGCCCGGCTGGCCGAACTGCTGGACCGCGCCCAGCGGGCCGGGGCCGTGCGCGCGGACCTGACCCTGCCCGAACTGGTCGCCCTGCTCGTCGGTACCGGGGCCACCCTGGAGCAGCTCGGCCCCGACCCGGCCGCGCACGGGCGTGTCCTCGACGTGGTGTTCACCGGGCTGCGTCCGCACTGAGCCCCGGCCCGGGACCCGCCCGACCCCCCGTGTCGCCCGGATTCGACGGACGTCGAAGGGCTTTGCCCGGGCGCGGCGGGCACGGTGACACTGACCGCACCCAGGCAGATACGACTTCGGGAGTGTGTCCGTCATGAGAATCACAAGATCCCTCGTCCCCCGCGCCGGTGTCGCGGCCGGTGCCCTGCTGATGGCCGCCGGCCTGCTGGGCGGGACCGCCCAGGCCGCCGGTGGCGCCCCTGCCGCGGGCGGCCCCGCCGCCACCGCCGTCTCCGCAGCCGCCGCGTCGAGCGCCGACCAGACCGTCATCCTGGCCACCGCCGGCCTGAGCCGGGGCCAGAGCTGGTCCTCACCGGACGGCAGCACCGTGCTGTACCAGCAGTACGACGGCCATGTGGTGCTGTACAAGAACGGTGTCGCCATCTGGACGGCCGTCGGCACCTACGGCGTAGGCTCCTACTTCTACGTCCAGAACGACGGCAACCTCACCGCCTACGACGCCGCCTGGCGTCCGCTGTGGGAGAGCCGCACGGGCAACCACCCCGGCGCCTACCTCGCCATCCAGAACGGCGGCAACCTGGTCGTGTACTCGGGCAGCAGGCCCCTGTGGTGGTCCAACTACCCGCCGCTCAACCCCGAGCCCGAGTGCCGCCCCGGCCGTCTCTGCCCGTAGCCCGGTACGGCCGCGTGCCGGTGCCCCGCCCGGGACCCATGGCCCGGGCGGGGCACCGGCACAGGGCCGGCGCGGGAAGTCGGACCGGCCGACTTCCTAATCGCCGATCCGGCGGGAGGTCCAGACGGCCAGGTAGCACGCGAGCGGGAGCATCACCAGGACCGCCGCCCAGAAGGACGCGTGGCCCCAGACCTCGGCGAGCGAGCGGAACCACGGACCCAGGACGGGGATGCGCAGCGCCTCCAACGGGCCGAGCGGCGGGGGCCAGGCGCCGAGGACGGCCGTGCCGACCGCCGAGACCGCCAGCAGGCGGCGGGCCGCGCCCGGGACGACCGCCGAGGCGACGAGGGCGAGGAAGGCCAGCAGGAGGAGGTAGTCGGCCTGGTAGGCCGCGCCGACCTGGCCGGTTCCCCAGGACTCCGGGCTCGGGTGGTGGTCACGGTGGACCACCGCCAGCCGGACCTCGACCGCCGCCCAGAGCACCAGGGTGAGCACCAGCGTCCCGCCGAGCCAGAACAGGAGCCGGTCCCGGTGGCCGTCCCGGCCGGGCCGCCAGCTCCGGCCCGCCGCGGTGCCGTTGCCCCGGGCGCGGCGGCGGGCGGTGAGGTTGCGGCGGTCTCCGGCCGCCCGTCCCGCGGCCTCGTGCGCCGGGGTGAGCAGCCAGCGCACCGAGCGGCCGTTGACGAACAGCACCAGCACGGGCGTCACCGTCGCGGCCACACCGGCCCAGCTCGCCGTGCCGCCCTCGAACACGACCACCCGGTCGATCACCGCTTGCGGCGGCCGCAGCACGGTCATCGGGGGCCCGAGGTGCAGATAGCCGATGGCGAAGGAGGCGACGGCGGCGAGGAAGAGGATCCGGCGCCCGATCCTGGCCGGGAACGCGGCCACCGCGACGGCGGCGACCAGGGCGGCGCCGAGCTGACCGGCCGTCGCGCGCGCGGCGGCCTCCCCCGCCGTCCGCAGCGGGCCGCCGAACGCGCCGCCGGGGGCCACGGCCCCGCCCACCCCGGCGTCGACGGACATCCGCCAGACCGCGCCCGCCCAGAGGGTGAGGGCGAGGCAGAGGAACAGCAGCACGCCGGCGACCGCGCGCCGGGGCAGCGCGCCCTGGGCGCCGCTCCACCAGGCGCGCAGGTCCGCCTTCCACGCCCCCCGGTTCCGGCCCCGGCGCGCGCCGCCGGAACGGACGCTCCGCACCTGGAGCACGGCCGCCGCCGCGAGCACGCCCCGGCCGTCGGCCGTCGCCGGGTCGGCGGTGAGCGCCCGGCGGCGCAGCTCCGCCCAGTTGCGGCGGAACCGCTCCCGGCCGCCGCCGCGCACCCGTGCCGCCACCGCGCCCGCCCCGTCGGCGACCGCGGTCACGGTCGAGTGGACCGGCGCAGGCAGGGCGCCCAGCGGGCCGGGCAGGGCGGAGAGACGGCGGACCAGGGCGCGCCGCTGCCCGTCCGGTTGCAGGGTGAGCAGCAGGATCCAGCGGCGGGCGGCCTTGCGTTCGGCGGCGGTGAGGCGGCCGTCGCCGTCGGAAGTGCCGTGGGGGTTGCCGTTGCGGCCGCCGAGGGTGCGGGCCTCGCGTTCGACCCGGTTCAGCACGGCGGCCGCCTCGGTGAGCCCGAGCAGCCGGGCGCACGCCCGCTCCGGGCAGGCCTGGTGGCCGCAGTGGAAGCGCGCGGCGAGCCCGAGCAGCCCGGCCGCGACCAGCTCGTCGACCACGGTCAACGCGTCCGGCCGCTCGGCCAGTTCCACCAGCCCGACCGCGTCCACCCGGCGGTCCCGCGCGTACGGGACCGCCTCGGGGGTGAACGCGGCACCGAGGGCCAGCACGGCCCGGGACGCCGCCGCCGACTTCCCGGTGGAGGTGCCGCGTTCGACGTCCTCGAGGTAGTGCAGATCGAGGACGGTGTCCTTGACCTCGTCCCGGAGCCAGTCGCGCAGCCGCCGCGCGCCACCGCTCACCAGCCAGGCCGCCGCGTCCGCCGAGCGCTTGAGCAACGCCTCGGCGAGCGCCGCCGGTTCGCGGAAGTCCTCGCCCCGGAAGGCGATCGGACGGTGCTTGGGCCCGGCCGGCGGGGTCGGTCCGGGCGGCGGCTGGACGACCCGGCTGCGGACCACCTCCGGGCTCTCCCCCTTCAGCCAGGCCCGGACCTGCGGCGCCGTCCACCGGTCGGCCGGGTCCTTGGTGAACAGGCCCTGGAGCAACAGCCGGTGGCGCTCCCCGGGAACGGCGGTGAGGTCCACCTCGTCGTCCATCACCAGCCGGAACTGCAGGGCCTCGTCGCTGACCAGGCCGCCGTCCGCGCGCCGGTAGCGGCTCGCGCCCGTGAACACCTCGTAGAGGATGGTGCCGAGCGCCCACCACGGCCCGGCCGGGTCGTTGCTCCCCGCCAGTTGTTCCGGTGCCATGTAGGCGACGGTGACCTGCATGTCGGTGGAGAAGCGACGGCTCGCGGTGAGCTTGGCGACGCCGCCGAAGTCGGCCACCACGAACTCGTCGGCGGAGCCGCCGTTCCGGCCGCCCCGGCGGACCAGGATGTTGGCGGGCTTGAAGTCGACCGGGTTGCGCTTGATCGTCACCTGCCAGAACTCCAGCAGGTCGACGAGTTCGCGGACGATCCGCTCGGTCTCGCCGCGACGGCCGAGACGGCCCTGCGAGCGCAGCGCGGCCACGTGGTCGGCGAGGGTGAGGGGGAGGTACTCCATCGCCAGCCAGTCGCAGAGCGCGCCCGCGTGCTCGACCTGGCCGTGGCCGAGGATCTCGGGGACGTGGCGGCGGAACAGCGGGTCGCCGGCGAGGTGGGCGAGGAGTTCGGTGTCCGCCCGCACACCCGGGTTGCCGACCTTCACGGCCGCGTCGGCGCCGGTCGCCCCGCTGCTGGCGCCGGTCCCGCGGCTCTTCCTGTCGGCGCCGCTGCCGCGTCCTCCGCCGCCGCCACGGGCGTCGGCGCGGCGGGCGTGCCAGACGGTGCCCTCGCTGCCGGAGCCGACCCGGCCGACGGGGTGGTAGCGGTCGGTGAGGGCGGCGGGGAAGTCGCCGGGACCGGCGGGCGGGACGGTGGACGGCGGGGTGGCGGTGGGCGGAGTAACGGCGGGCGACGGTTCGGCCGGGGTGCTGGGCGGGACCGGGCCGCCCGGGCGCTGGACGCGGGTGCGCGCGCCGGGAACGGTGCCCGACGCGGCGGGACCGCCGGGGTCGGTCCTCGGACGCTGCACCCGGGTGCGCGGACTCTCGGCGGCACCGGGCTCGGCCTTCGGACGCTGCACCCGGGTGCGCGGACTCTCGGCGGCACCGGGCTCGGCCTTCGGACGCTGCACCCGCGTGCGCGGACTCTCCGTGGCGGCGCCACCGGTCCCGTCCGACGGCGGTTCCTGCCCCTGCGCCTGGCTCTGCGCCTGCCCCTGCCCCTTGGCCCGGCCGGGCCGCTGGACGCGGGTGGGCGGGCCGGGCTCCGGCGGTGTCTCGGCCATCGCGCCGTTCTCCTCCTCACGGCCCCGGCTCACCGGGGCGCGCCGAACTCGTCGATCTCGACCACCTGGACGTCCAGGTCCAGCGCGAACCTCAACCGGTGCCCCGGTCCGATCCGGGTCGGTCCCTCGATCCGGCGGCCGTCGACGAAGGTGCCGTTGGTCGACCGCAGGTCCTCCACGTACAGCGCGCCGTCGATCCAGCGCAGCCGGGCGTGGTGCCGGGAGAGCTGGTCGAGGCCGGCCAGGCCGGGGATCGCCGCGCAGTCGGGCTCGTCGCGGCCGATCGCCAGTCCGCCGCCGCCGCGCCGGTGTTCGGCGGCGACCGGCAGCAGCACCCCGGCGACGACCAGGGCCAGCCGGACCACCGGCGGCCGGGCGGGGCGCGGCTGCCGCCCCTGCTGCTGCCCCTGGTGCGGTCGCGGGCCGGGAGCACGCCGCGGCTCGGCCGGGCGCGCCGGCCGGGTCACCGCCTCCGGATCGGTGCCCGGCCCGGGGCCGGGACGAGCCGGAGCCCCGGCCGGCGGAGCATCGGTCGGCGGGGCGTCGACCGGCGGGGCGTCCTCCACCGGTTCGTAGCGCTCCAGTTGCTGGAACATGTGCACCTGGCAGTACCCCCGGTTGGCGGAGGGCGGGCACTCCCCCGGGGCTCCCACCGGGCAGCGGTAGATCACGGTCGCCACGAGGTCTCCCGGAGGGTCACGCCGCGTCGGACCAGGTCCCGTTCGATCCGGCCCAGGTCACCGGGGCGCGGCACCCCGATCACCCGGACCTCGCCCTCGCTCACCCGCACCTGGAGCTCGGGCCGTTCCGGCCGGTGGTCCAGGTAGGGCGCGTACCGCTCCCGCCCGAGCGGCGTGCGGGTGGTCAGCCGCTGGTTGGCCGAGCCGCGCCAGGCCAGCCGGGTGGGCAGGCCCGCCCGGTAGCGGCCGGTGATCACCGCGTCCGCGCCCTCCAGCGCGGCGGCGGTGGCCGGGTCGGCGGCCAGTTCCTCCGGTTCCCAGCCCGTGTACACCAGCAGGTCGGCCGGGCGTCCGGCGCGGCGGCGCCCGGCGTCGGCGGCGGCGAGCAGCGCGGCGAGGGCGGCCGGCTGCTCCAGCGGTTCACCGCCGCTGACGGTGAGACCGTCGAGGCCGTCGTCGAGCGCCGACCGCCACAGGGCGGCGAACCGCTCGACGGTCAACTCCCGTCCGCCGGCGGCCGTCCAGGTGTGCCGGGACATGCATCCGGCGCAGGCCAGCGTGCAGCCCTGGAACCAGACGCCGAGCCGTCGGCCGGGCCCGAGCGAGGTCACCGGCCGGTAGACCTGTGCGACGAGGGCCGCGACGCCGCCGGCGGTCGTGACGTCGGCGGCGGTCGGGACGCCGGCAACGACTGCGGCGCCGCCGGCGGCCGGGACACCACCGGCCGGGCTCGGCCCTGTCACCGCTCTACCTCCAGCCGGTAGCCCTCGCCGTCCCCGTCGCCCTCGATCGCGACCACCCGGAGCCGCTCGCCCCGCCGGGGCGGGGTCCGGAAGACCTCTCCGGCGAGCGGGTTGACCAGCGCCGACTCGACGGCGGTCAGCACCCCCCGGCCACCGTGGTCCAGCCGCCTGTTCGCCTCGACCCGCAGCACCTCCCACGCGTCGTCGGCGAGCATCAGCTCGGCGCCGTGGGCCTCCAGGACGCGGCCCGCGACGGAGGCGATGGCCTTGTCGAGGATCTGCGGCACCCACTTCTCCTGCATGAAGTCCATCGGGATGAAGTTGTCACCGAAGCGGTTGCGCAGTTCGGGCCGCTTGATGGTGTCGTTGAAGAAGATGTCGAAGGCTTCCCGCAGGCTCCGGCGGACGATCGTCGGATCGTCGTGGCGGCTCAGTCGGCGCCGGCCGGTTCGGGGAGCGGTCCCGGTGGCGCCGCTGCTCCCGGCACCGTCGGCGACGGCACCCGCGGCGCCGTCCGTCGTACCCGCGGCGCCGTCCGCCTCGCCGGCGCCCGCACCGCCCTTCGGCAACTCGTCCTCCACGGAGGCCGCGACGCCGAGGTTCGAGGTGAAGATCAGCACGCACTCGGTGAAGTACACGGTGGCGCCCCGGCCGTCGGTGAGCCGGCCGTCCTCCAGGATCTGGAGGAAGAGGTCGAACAGCCGGGGGTTCGCCTTGTCGATCTCGTCGAAGAGCAGCACGCTCATCGGGTTCGCCCGGACGGCGTTGGTGAGTTCACCGCCGGCGTCGTGACCGACGAAGCCGGGCGGGGCGCCGATCAGCCGGTCCCGGGCGTGCTCCTCGGCGAACTCGCTCATGTCGAAACGGATCGGCCGGGCGTCCTTGCCGAGGATCATCTCGGCCACGCCCTTGGCGAGTTCGGTCTTTCCGACACCGGTCGGACCGGAGAGGAACAGGGTGCCGCGCGGCCGGCTCGGCGAGCTGGACGCCTGGGCGCCGTTCAGCCCGGCCGCCGAGCGCATGAAGATCTCCAGGGTGCGGCGCACCGCGTACGGCTGGCCGATCACCTTGCCGTTGAGGAACTCCTCGCCCGCGGCGATGCGTTCACGCAGTTCGGCGGTGGCCCACGGATTGTCGAGCACGCCGATCCGGTAGAGGCGGGCGGCCTCGTCCAGCCGCTGCACCGGCAGGTTCCGGTCCAGGGCCATCCGGCCGATCGCCATCACCTCCGAACTGCCCATGCCGTGCGAGGAGTCGGCGAGCGCCTTGGCGGCCGCCGCGGTCTCGGCCCCGGTGAGGGCCGGTCCGCCGGTCGCCGCCTGGTAGCGGGACAGCCCGCCGACCACGTGCCGGGCGACGGCGAGCCGCTGGTCGTGCGGCGGCTGCGGGACGCTGATCACCCGCAGCGCCCGGCTGCCGACCGCGAACTCCCGGGGCAGCTCCTCCTGCCGTTCCACCACCCAGAACACCGTGTTGTACGGGGTGACGGCGCTCGCGCCCTGCACCGGCCGGGCGGTGTGGCCCAGTTCCTCGGCGGCCGCGAACAGCCGGGCGGCCTCCCCGACGACGGGTGCCTGCGGCGAACCGAGCCGGCCGGAGTAGGGCACGACCAGGCCGATCGGCGGGCCGGGGTGGTGCACGACACCCACCATGGCGTCGCGCAGCCGGTCCAGCATCTCCGGCTCGTCCTCGTCGTCGCCGCCGTCCGCGCCCCGACCGTCCCGGCCGCGCCGCCACTTCTCGTCCTGTTCGGCGAACTCCCGCAGCACCGCCGGCATCTGGTCGACGGTCGCGCTCAGCCGCAGCAGCGTGATCCGCTCGTGCACCTGGTCGAGGAAGGCGAGCGCGCCGTAACCCCGGGCGGCGCAGAGCGACTCGATCACCCCGCCGAGGCTGTACGGCGCGAGGGTGGCACTGCTGCCGGCCGCGTGGTCGTCTGGCAGCAGGTACTGGTCCCGGACGTTCCCGGTCAGCAGCACCTGCGGGTGGACGGTGAGCGCCATGTCCAGCTCGCGGATCCAACTCGGTGTCACGGGGCCGGGGTCGGCCTCGGTGGCACCGGAGCCGGGCGGCGGCGCGTCCTTGCGCAGGCCGTCCGGCCCGTTCCCCTGCTGCTCAGCGCTCACGGCCACGCTCCTGCGGCTTGCGGACGGCGGCGGCCGCGCCGGTCCCGGCGCGCTTGCCGCGGCGGCGGCGCGGGGTCGCGGCGGACGGCGGCCACGACCCGCCGGGGACGAGGCCCGCGGCCATCGCACCCGGCGCCATCGCGGACGTCCGCTCCAGCCGCACGCCCTGGAGCCGGACGCCCTCCTCGATCGCGGACAACTGCTCCTCGCAGAACCACTGCTGGACGCTCTCGTCCTGCTCCTCGTCCTGCCAGGCGTCACCGGTCCCGGCGTCCTCCCGGCGGACCACCGCCGTGGACAGGGTCGCCCGGTCCGGGGCCAGCACCAGGCGCAGCCCGTACCCGGCGGCCGGCGGCTCGCCGCCGTCCTCGGCCCGGCCGTCACCGGACTGTCCGGTCCGCTCCGGGTCCGGGTCGCCGAACGGCACCACCACCTCGCCCTCGGCGGCGAGCAGGTCCTCGAAGTCCTCGCCGACCAGGTAGTCCCGCTCGCGCAGCACCTCGGCGAGCGCCGCCGCCACCGGCACCCGGTTGCGGCGGGCGTCGGCCCGCGCGACGGCCTTCTCGACGGCGGGCCGCAGGAAGGCCGGGTCCTCGGCGGCGGCGAGGTCGGCGAGCAGCCGGTCCCGCTCGGACGGATCCGCCTCCCGCGCCAACTCGGAGAGCGCGGAACGCAGTTCGGCCCGCTCCTCGTCCCGGGCACGGCGCGCCACCGAATGCTGGACCAGCGCGGCCAGGTCGGTGAGCGTGGCCCGGACATCGGGGACGGCGGCGGCGGCCCCGAGGGCGCGGACCAGGCCCGCCACCCGTTCCAGGTCGGCCGGGTCGCAGCGGGGCACGTCGCGGTCCAGGACCGCCTGGGCCTCGGCCAGCGCACCGGCCCGGACCCGCTCGACGCGCTCGGCCTGCTCGGCCCGGGCCCGCTCGGCGGCCTCGGCCCCGGCCTCGGCGTCCGCCTTCGCTTCCGCGGCACCGCGGCGCTTCTCGGCGCGGGTCGGCCGCGCACGCTCCGGTTCGGCCACCGCCTCCGGCAGCACCGCCGACCACACGTCCCGCACCGCCTCGGCCAGTTCCACGGCGGCCCGCGCGTTCGCCGCCCGCGCCCGCTCGACCGCCCGCGTCAGCTCGGCCTCGTCCGCCCCGACCCCGACGGTCACCGTCTCCACCGTGACCCGGGCCGTGCGGTACGCGCGCCGCAACTGCCCGGCCTCCCCGCGCAGCCCCTGGGCCTGCTCGTTCAGCTCGCCCAGCCGGGCCCGCAGCTCGGCCCGCCGCGCCTCGGCCCGGCGCAGGTTCTCGGCCCGCTGCGCCTCGGCGGCCAGGCGGGCGCGCAACTGCCGCCGGCGCTCGGCCTCCTGGTCGACATAGGACCACCCGTATCCCGCGGAACTGCTCACCGGCCGCCCTCCGAGCGCGATTCGTGTACCTGCGGGGCGCACCGACCGGGCGCCGGCACCGGTCCGGTTCTCACCCCCCGCGCGCACCGGGGCCGGTACGGGTCGTGTACGGGACATCTCGACCGCGCGCGAACCGGCACCACCCCCGACGTGCTGCTGAGGGCCCATCATGCCGCAGATCGGCGAGAGGCGTTCCGCCTTTGCGAATCCGGGATCACCGCCCGCGAGCGGCGCCGGCACGCTACATTGGCGCACGGCCGACGGACACGGGACACCGGAGTGGAGGGCGAGGGGCGATGGCGCTGACCGACGTCCTCGACGTCCTGCGCGAGCACTGGGACGAGGTCCAGGAGTATCTCGACGAGTCCGCCAGGGCCACCGTCGTGGCGCTGCTGGACGCGCCGTCCGCCGATCCGGAGCGGACCGCCCGGAGGATCGTGCGGCTGGTGCTGGCGGCCCTCCCGGACGGGCACCCGGTGCGTGCCGCGCTCGACGACTCGGTGCGCTACTCACGGGCCGTCCGGGTCGAATCGGCGAACCGTGACGCCGTCCTCCAGGTGCTCGGCCTGGTTCGCGGGCGGGCGGACGGCGGGCGGCAGGCGGACGCCGGGCGGCCCGGGATGCCCGCCGAGCCCGAGGCCGATGCCCTGCCCGCCCCGCCCGACGACGCCGACGACTGGCTGCTCGCCGCGGACTCCGTCAGCGCCGCCGACTACCGGTCCGGCGGGCACGACCCCGCCGATCCCGACCTGATCCGGCTGACCGACCGCCAGGGCACCGTCCGCCTGCCGTCGTTCCAGTTCGACGGCGCCTCCGGCCGTCCGCTGCCCGTCGTGGTCGCCGTCAACCGCCTGCTCGACGCCGACGACGACCCGTGGGGGGTGGCCGACTGGTGGCTCGGCGCCAACGCCTGGCTGGACGCCGTCCCCGCCCGACTGCTGGGCACGCCGGGCGAGCACGGTCTGCTCGCCGCCGCCCGCGCCGAGATCGCGGAGTGGTGACCGCATGCCCGACGTGAAGGTCCCCGGCCCGGCCGCGCGCGCCACCCCGCACCTCGAGGTGCTGCCCGCCGGCACCGTGCTGCACCGGGTGCACCCGGCCGCCTACCCGGCCACCTCGTTCAACCCGCACCCCTCCGACAGCCACTACGAGGGCGGCCGGTTCTGCTCCTACCAGGGCGACGGCAGCCATCTGCCGTACCTGTACGCGGGGTTCTCGCAGCGCACGGCCGTGATGGAGACGCTGGTCCGGAGCATCCCCTTCGACGAGAGCGGCTGGCGCCGGATCAGGCGCGCCTCGGTCCGGGGCCGGGTGCTCTCGCGGATCGAGACCACCTGCGACATCACACTGGTCGGCCTGATGACGCTGGACCAGCTCGCGGCCGTCCACCAGGACGAGTGGCTGATCCACTCCACCCCGGACGAGTACCCGCGCACCCGCCGCTGGGCCGCCTGGATCCGCGGCCGGGCACCGGAGGCGCTCGGCCTGCACTGGCCGTCCAAGCGGGACCTGGGCGGCAGTTCCTGCATCCTCTACGAACACGAGGACGCCGCCGCCCTGGTGAAGCCGGCCGACGTCGCCCCCGTCCCGCTGGACACCGCCGAGGGCGCCGCGCTGCTCAACCAGTTGCTCGCCCCCGCCCGCACCCGCGTCGAACCGCCGCGACGGCAGGGCTCGTAGCCGATCCGCCGGACGGCCGTTCCTCGTTCGACGAGCGCGTTCACGCGCTCCGAACAGGCTCTTCCCACCACTCGGAACGGCGTTCCCCGCTCCCCGGCGGCCGCGTACTGTGCACGGATCCACGTGATCGTTCCACCAGGGGGAGACAGAACGGCCACGCATGTCACCACAGCGGGCACCACCACGGCCTCGGTGCGTTCCGCCGACGGCACCACCATCGGCTACCGCACCACCGGCTCCGGTCCCGGGCTCCTGCTGGTGCCCGGGGCGTTCGCGCTCGCGGCCGACTTCGACGGTCTGGCGGCGGAGTTGGCGGACCGCTTCACGGTGCACACCGTCGAGCGGCGGGGGCGGGGGACGAGCGGCCCCCAGAGTGACGCCTACAGCGCGGCCGCCGAGTGCGCGGACATCGAGGCCGTCCGCGCGGCCACCGGGGCGCGGTTCGTGTTCGGCCACAGCTTCGGCGGCTTCCTCACCCTGGAGGCCGCGTCGGCCGGCTCCGCCTTCGAGCGGATCGCCGTCTACGAGCCCGGTGTGTCGGTCGACGGCTCCATCCCCTTCGACTGGGCCGGGCGCTGCCGCCGCGAACTCGACGCCGGGAAGCCGGCCGAGGCGTTCCTGACCTTCGTCCGTGGCGTCAACCCCGGGACCAGCGGCAAGGCACCGCGCTGGCTGCTGCGGCTGATCCTCCCGCTCGCCCTCAAGAAGCCCGAGCGGCTGCAGAAGCACGCGCTGCTGCCCGCCGCGATCCGCGAGCACGCCGAGATCGCCGCCCGGGACAGCACCTTCCGGGAGTACGGACGGCTCGACCGGCCCGTGCTGCTGATGGCGGGCAAGACCGCGCGACATCCTCGGCGGCCACAGCGCCGCCTTGAGCCGCCGGCGTCCGGAGTGGCGGTCCACGGCCTGCGCGGAAGGCCCGCAGCACCGGGGCGGGCCGGGCGGCGGCGGCCGTGCACGAGGTGCTGCCCGGCTCCCGGCTGCTGCTGCTCCCCCGGCTGGACCACTTCGGGCCCGAGACGGATCCCGCGGCCGTCGCCCCGGCGTTGGCGGACTTCTTCCTGGGGTCCTCCGCCGGGTAGCGGTCGGGCCGGGCGGCGGTCGGGCCGCACAGCGGTCGCCGGCCGGGCAGGGTCGGGCCGCACAGCGGTCGCCGGCCGAGGACCGCTGCCGGGCGACCTCACCACCGCACAAGTGGGTCGACCGCATGCGTGCGCTCGACCCCGGGCGGGCGGTGGCCTGCCCCGTGCACGCGCGGGGCAGACCAAGTGCGGGCGGGTCGCGCCGTCAGGCGGCCGGGAGGGTGCCGAGGGCCTGGATGCCGGTGCGGCCGGCCCGGAAGACGGCGGGGCCGACGGCGGCCAGGGCGATCCGGGTGTACTCGGTGTCGGCGGCGAGGCGGTCCGGTTCGTCGCGCCAGTGGAGCCGGCCGGTGGCGAGGTCGTGGGCGAAGACGCGGTAGTCGTTCGTCCCGATGTAGACCACGCCGCCCGCCGCTGCCGCCGTGCTCATGCCCCGGCCCAGGCCCCTGGGGACGGTGGCGGTCCAACGGGTGTCGCCCGTGGCCGCGTCCAGGGCGGTCAGATCGCTGCCGCTCAACAGGCACACCGTCCCGTCGGCCACCGCGAGTTCGCCCAGGGCGCGGCGCTGCGCGCGCCGCCACAGCGGCCGGCCCGAGGCCGCGTCCAGGGCGTGCACGGTCGACCCTCCCGTCGCGGGGTCGTTGCTCACCGTGTGGAGGACGCCCCGGTGCGCGGTCGGCGCGAAGTCGACCGGGCCGACCGCGTCCTGCGCCCAGCGCTGCGCACCGCTCTGCGTGTCGAAGGCGAACAGTCCGCCCGTCCGGCCGGGGACGTACACGGTGTCGCCGGCCACGAGCGGCAGCGGCGAGACGTTCGCCGGAGTGCTCCAGCGGACCTCGCCGGTGGCCAGGTCGTGACAGCGGAGGGCGTTCCCGTACCCCGTCAGGACGCGGTCGCCGACGACCACGACGCCCTGTTCCGCCGGAAGGTCCGGCCAGTCCGGGACCGGGACCTCCCAACGCACCTGCCCCGACGCCGCGTCGAGGGCCCGGACGCCGGTCGCGGAGTTCACGCAGACCGTGCCGTTCCCGGCGGCGAGCGGCCAGCCGCCCGGGGAGTCGGCGGCGTCGGCGGTGGTCACCGCCCGGCTCCAGCGGACGGTGCCGGTGTGCGGGTCGTGGGCCCGGACGGCGCCGTCGTACCCCGACACGTAGAGGCTCTCGCGCGGCCCCGAGGGGAGGACCATCCGCCCACCGGTGGCGGCCGTGCTCCAGATCCGGGGGCCGCGCACGGGCACGCGGTCCGCCCACCACCGGACGCCGGCCGGGACGGCGAGGGCACCGAGGCCGCCGACGGTGCTGAGCAGCAGTCGGCGGCGGTGGATCGCGGGCCGGGCGCCGACGGGGGTCGCGGGCTCGGCGGGGTGCGGGTCAGGGGTCACGTCGGAGGTCACCTCCGGTAGGACTTCGTGCACCGACCGGACGGTTCCGGTCCGTGCGGAGGTCGGCCCTTTCGGGCAGAGCGCCCGGGGGCCGGGCCCCCGGGCGCGCGGTGCCGGGCACCGGGCACCCGATGCCGGACACCGGGTGCCGGGGTCAGTCGGCGTCCGACTCCGCCGGTTCGTCGGCACGCTGGTCCTCGGTGGTGCCGAGGCGCCAGTACCCCATGAAGCAGACGGCGCGCCGGTCGTAGCCGCGCTCGCCGACCAGGTGGCGGCGGAGTTCGCGGACGGCCGCCGCCTCCCCGGCGATCCACGCGTACGGCGTGCCGGAGGGCAGTTCGGCGGCGCGGACGGCGGCGGGCAGGGCGGGGGTGCCCGGCGTGCCCCGGTGCAGCCAGGTGATCGAGGTGCCGGGCCGGTCGGCGGGGAGGTAGTCGTGCTCCGACGGCCCCTCGACCTCGGCGAACACCCGGACCGGCAGGCCGGCGGGCAGTTCGTCGAGGATCGCGGCCACGGCGGGCAGGGTGGACTCGTCCCCCGCCAGCAGCACCCAGTCCGCCCCTTCGGGCAGTCGGAACTCGACGCCGCCGGCCTCCTCGACCGCCGGCCCGCAGACGACCACCCGGTCACCGGGCGCCGCCGTCTCCGCCCAGCGGGAGCCGGGGCCGTGGTCGCCGTTGACGGCGATGTCGATGTCGACCTCGTCGGGGTCGTGGCGCTGCGCGCGGACGGTGTAGGTGCGCAGCACCGGGCGGACGGCCGGGTCCATCGTGCGCCAGTGCTGGTACCAGGCGAAGTCGTCCTCGCCCTCGGGCATCAGGGGTTCGCTCTGTCCGGGGAGCGGCAGCAGGAGCTTCACCCGCTGGTCGAGCCCGCCGTTGACGAACCCGGCGAGGCTGGGGCCGCCCAGGGTGATGCGGGCCATGTGCCGGGTGATCCTGGCGGTCCGGACCACCTCGAGCGGGAAGAGCAGGAATCGCGCGGGGGCGGTGGTGCTGGTCAGGGCCGTCTCCTCTCACCTGAATTTAGGTAAGGCTAACCTACCTGAGAGGCCGTTCGCCCCCGTCCGTCCGCGCGGATTCGGTGGAATGATGCGGCGCCGACGAGGAGTGCGGAGGCACCGGCGGCGTACAGGAGCGCGCCGCCGGCGCGGCGGGACGGCCGCGCCCCCCGGCGACGAGGAGGTAGTCCTCGCCGCCGACCAGCGCGGCCACGATGCGGTCGGCGCCGTTCCAGCTCATGTCCACCACTCCCCCTCACCGCTGCACTGCCCTGCCCCGCGCTCACCACCTCAAGCGTATCTTTGATGTGCCCGTTGAAACTTTGCTGCTCTCGACCCGAGGAATCGGCTGTAAAGTTTCAAAGTGCCATCAGAACCGATGAAGAGACTGCGCCCGGTCGACCTGGGACGCGAGCACGGCCTCTCCGCGCAGGCCGTCCGCAACTACGAGCAGGACGGCTTCCTTCCGGCCGCCGAACGGACACCCACCGGGTACCGGATCTACACCGGGCTGCACGCGGCGGCGCTGCGCACCTTCCTCGCCCTCGTCCGCGCCTACGGGCACGCGACCGCCGGCGCGGTCATGAACGCCGTCCACGCGGGCCGCACCGACGACGCCCTGACCGCACTCGACCACGGCCATGCCCAACTGCTCCGCGACCGGGAGACGCTCGCCTCGGTCCGCGGGGCGGTCGAGCACCTGGCGGAGGCCGACGGCCCCGCGCCCGGGGACGACGCCGGCGGGACCGGGACCGGGAGCGGGACCGGGACCGGGACCGGGAACAGGAGTGGGACCGCGAGCGGCACCGGCCCGTTCCCGCTCAGCATCGGCGAAGTGGCGCACCGCCTCCGGCTCACCCCGGCCACCCTGCGCACCTGGGAGGCGGCCGGCATCCTGCTCCCCGCCCGCGACCGCGCGACCGGCCACCGCCTCTTCCACCCGGTCGACGTCCGCGACGCACAACTCGCCCACCTGCTGCGGCGCGGCGGCTACCGACTGCCGCACATCGCGGCCGTCGTCGGCCAGATCCGCACCGCGGGCGGCACCGGCGCACTCTCCGCCGCACTGGCCGACTGGCAGGAACGGCTCACCGTCAGGGGCCTGGCCATGCTGAGCGCGGCCGCCCACCTGGACACCTATCTGACGGCGGCCGCCGACCCCGACGGCCGCGCCGGCCCCGGCCGGGCCGACCCCGGCCACGCCTGTCCCGGCGGGCAGTCCGGCCCCGGCAGGTAGGGGGCGAACTGCTCGCCCACCAGCGCCGCCACCGCCGACGCGTCCCGGGTGCCGTCGACCTCGACGACCGGGATCCCCAGGCGGCGGGCGGCGCGGACGGCGTCCTCCGCCACCAGGCGGTCACGGGCGACCCGGTTGGCCTGGGCCCGCGCCGGGTCGCCGACCGCGACACCGAGCGCTCCCGCCCTCGGCAGGCACCGGATCTGGTGCTGCCGGAACTCCTCGGTGGGGACGAGCACGACCATCCGCCGGGGCGAGTCCAGCAGCGGCGCGACCGCCTCCGGGCGCAGACCCCAGCCCTCGGCGATCGCGGGCCGGGCGGTGAACAGCGCGCGCAGGTCGTCCAGCACCCAGGCGAACCGGGCCGGGAATCCCGCCAGGGTCTCGGCCGCCATCTCCTCCGGCGTCCGCTCCACCCACCGCCGGTCGGCGGTCGGCTCCACCACCGGAGCCCCCTCGGCCACCCGTTCCGCGATCCACCGGTCCCGGTGGCCCCGGGCATCGTGGAAGTCGTAGTGGTAGACGGTCAACCCGTGCTCCACCGCCAGGAGTTCGGCAATCGTGCTCTTGCCCGCCCACTGGCCGCCGCCGATCCACAGCATCCGGCGCAGACTGCCGTGCGGGTCCTGGTCGTCCCCCATGGGAACCCTCCCCTCCCGGGCCGGCGCCGACCGCCGCCCAGGCTTCGATTGTCCTGGCGCGGAGCGAAGAATCGCAGGACCGCCCCGGGCGACCGGGCGCGGCCGGGCGGGAAAACCGCTGGCCGGAGCCGCCGCCGGTGGGCCACGATGCGTGCCATGACCCCGCTCCTGCTGCTCGCACCCCGGATCAACGAGACCGGTCTGCACCTGCTCACCCACGCCCGTCGGCGCGGGCTGCGGGCGCACACCGCCGTCCGCTGGGAGGTCCCGGCGGAGCTCGCCGGGCTGCGCCCCGCGCACCTGTACGGCGGGCCGCTGTTCGCCGACGTGGCGGCGGGAGCGCTGGATGTCGCGCCGCTGGAGCCGCCGGCGGACTGGCTCGCCGGGCTTCCGCATGAGCTGACGGCCCGTCAGGTGACCTGCGTCGCGCTGGCCGAGGCCCGCCGGCTGCGTCGGCCCGCCTTCCTCAAGCCGCCCACCGACAAGCTGTTCGCCGCCCGGGTGTACCCCGACGGCAGCGGACTGCCCGGCCCGGACGCCCTGGACGACGACACCCCGGTGCTGGTCAGCGACATCGTCGCGTTCGCGGTCGAGTACCGCCTGTTCGTCCTGGACGGCGCGGTGCGGGCGGCGAGCCGGTACGCCGCGGACGGCGGGCTCGCGGTGTCGCCGGAGGTTCCGCCGGACGCGCTCGCGTTCGCGGCGGACGTGCTGGCGGCGGGCGGTCTGCCGAGCGCCGTCGTGGTCGACGTCGGCCGCCTCGCCGACGGCACCTGGGCGGTCGTGGAGGCCAACCCGGCCTGGGCCAGCGGTGGTTACGCCTGCGACCCGGAGGCGGTGCTGGACGTGGTGCTGCGCGCCGCCGGTCCGGCGGACGCACTGGCGCCCGGCGACGCCGCGTTCGCCCGGGCGGCGCCGGAGGTCGTCCGCTGAGCAGTGCTCCTCGGCCGTCCGGGGAGCCTCAGACGCGGTCGAGCGGGCGGTGCGGCGGGGGCGGCAGTTCGGCCTCGACCGTGTCACCGGGGTGGATCGTGCCGCCCGCGCGGACCACGCCCATGATCCCGGCCCTGCGGACGATGTTGCCCTCCTCGTCGCGGCCCACGACCTGCTTCAGCAGGCCGTCCCGGAACGCGTCGATCTGCAGGCACGGGTTGCGCAGCCCGGTGACCTCGACCACCGCATCGGCGCCGATCCGCAGCAGGGCGCCGACCGGCAGGCCGAGCAGGTCGATCCCGCACGTGGTGACGTTCTCGCCCAGCTCGCCGGGCGCCACCGCGAACCCCTGCTCGGCCACCTCGGCGAACAACTCCTCGTGGATGAGGTGGACTTGCCGAAGATTCGGCTGCGTAGGGTCCTGCGCGACGCGGGAGCGGTGCTTGACGGTCACCCCCGCGTGCACGTCGCCCGCCACGCCGTGCCCGGCGACCAGGGTGATGCTCGCCCGGTTCGGCTTGGTGAAGGTGTACTCGCCGCTGCTGCTGACCGCCGTGACCGTTCCGCTCATCCGTGCGCATCCTCCTGTGCGGGACCAAGATCCCCACCTACCCTAGACCTGCCCGTCGACAGTCCGGAGGTGCGGGGTTGATGGCCGGTTCCACCGAGAGGCCGCAGGACGGCGCCGCGCGTTCGGTCGAGGCGCGGCTGCGGGCCGCGCTCGACAGCGGCGACCACGACGAGCTGCGCGCCCTGTACGAGCGGTTGGGACGCCCCCGGGTGGAGGTTCCCGGGCTGGCTGAGGAAGTCCGGACGGCCGTCGTGCACGCCTACGCACCGGTCTGCGGCCCGTACACCGACCCGCGCTGGCGGGCGGAGGCGCTGTGCACCGAGCCGCCCGCCCCCGTCGACTCCGCCGAACGGCTCGGCCGGGCCCGGGCGGCGCTCGCCGCCCTCGGGGTGAACCCGTGGGAACCGATGCCCTGCGGGCTCTACTACGACAACGGCTACGGCAACTTCGACGTGATCCTCCACGACAACGAGCTCGACGACCCCGACCACCCGGGCGAGCTGTTCGTCTCGCAGCTCGGACTGTTCGTGAACGGCGACGAGTGGGACGACCGCTACCGGACGGCCCTCACCGAGGCCGGATTCCACTGGGTGGACGAACGGGCCGGCGGGGTGCAGGTCAC
The DNA here is from genome assembly GCF_900105395.1 of Streptomyces sp. TLI_053. Taxonomy (NCBI): domain Bacteria; kingdom Bacillati; phylum Actinomycetota; class Actinomycetes; order Kitasatosporales; family Streptomycetaceae; genus Streptomyces; species Streptomyces sp. TLI_053. The sequence goes on along the minus strand of NZ_LT629775.1, from coordinate 8,041,861 downwards.
CGGTCTGCAGGTCCGCTACTTCGGCGCGTGGCAGGAACTCTGCGTCGACCACCTGCTGTTCCAGTGGCAGGGCCGGTCCCGTCCGGTCCTGTCCTGAGTACCCGTACTCAGGACAGGACCGGAGATCCGCGCACACGATGGTCGGATGCAGAAGCCGGTCGTCGACCTTCTCACAGCCCTTCCCGTGGCCGCACTCGAGGCGGGACTGATCCTTCTCGCGTGTCTGCTGCCCGCGCTCGAGCGGTGGGGAGCGCGGGAACCACGGAAGCCCTGGCCGAACAGGGCTTTCACCAGTGGGCTGGTGGGTGCCGCGCTCCTTCCCGACGTGGGTGCCTACGCATCCTTCCGCGCGCATCTCCCGATCACCACGGTGACCCAGTGCCTGACGGCCCTACTGCCGAACCTCGTCCTCGCCGTCGGCATCGTGATGAGCCTCAAGGACAGGATTCTGCGCATTCGCCGCGATCGCCGGGACGGCTCCCGGAAAGCGATGCGCAAGTCGATGTCCGGTTCGTAACCGGGTTGCGTGAGGTTGGCGGGCCGGGCGTCCACGCAAGGGGCAGGGGCCGGTGGGCGGCGGTGACGGCTGCCGGTTCGGTCCGCTCGTGTCGGAGGCCTTGTCGGCCGAACCGCCGAGGGGCACGCTGTGTGCCATGGGGGGTACGTGGGGGCGCCGGGCTCGTCCCGCTCTGCAGGCCCTGGGGCGGTTCGTGATCGCGGCCGTGGCTCCGGTCGCCGCTGTGGTGGCCGGCTCGTGGGTGACGGCCGCGGTCTTCCGGTACACCGCCGACGAACTGTTCTATCTGGCCATGACGGTCATCGGAGTGGCCGCCCTGGTGGTCCACGGCGCAGTCCTCTCCTACTGCTCCGATCGAGAGTCCGTCCCACGGGGCGTCATGGCGGCCGCCGGGACCTCTGTGCTGCTGGGAGCGTCCGTCTACGGCGTGGTCACCCCCGGCTGGACCGACGTGCAGGTGAGGCACGAGCGCGGGGTGGCGGTCACCGGCGTCGTGGAGCGGCGGTGGAGCAAGGGCGACGACAGCGGTGGTCCCCTGCCCGGCCGCAGCTACTACCTCACCGCCCGCGCACCCGACGGGACCCGCTGGACCCTGGAGACCGACCCCCGCGACAAACGCCTCGAGGTCGGCCGCCCGGTGCTCTTCACCTACGACCCCCGCCACGAGGTCCGCCCCGCCTTCGGCCCCGTCCCCGACGCACCGCCCTGGACCGTACGAACGGCCGCCCTCTACCTGCTCTGCGCCGGATCCCTCACCGCCGCGACCGCCTGCGCACTCCCCGCGTCCCGCAGCCCGAAGCAACAGCCCCGGAGCACCTGACCGCCGGTCGAACCCAGCTGCCGATCGGCCGCTGGCGTCGTAGTGCCGGAGCGCGGTCACCGAGAGGCCACCGGCCTGCGAGAACTGCCCGATCGGCAGCAGGTTTCTCCTGTCCACGGCCCCGACTGTGCCGTCTCGTGCCACCCGAGAGTCAAGGCTCCCCGGGGCCGTCCCCGCGTTCAGTGCGGATCGTCGGCGTGGTCGCCGAGGGTGAGGAGGACACGGCGGAGCAGGTCGGTGAGCTGCTCGCGTTCGGCGGTGGTGAGGCCGGCGAGCTGGCGCTCCTCGCCGGCGAGGTGGTGCTCGACGAGGCGGTCGGTGAGGTCGCGGCCGGTGTCGGTGAGGGAGATCAGGACCCGGCGGCGGTGGGCGGGGTCGACGGCCCGGTCCACCAGGCCCTTCTCGACGAGGTGGTCGATGCGGTTGGTGAGCGCGGCGGAGCTGACCATCGCGGCGGCGCTGAGTTCGCCGGCGGTGAGGACGTTCGGCGGGCCGGAGCGGAGCAGGGTGGCCAGGACGTCGAACTCCCAGGACTCCACGCCGTGGGCGGCGAGGTTCTCCTTGATGCCGCGTTCCAGCAGCCGGGAGGCGCGGGAGAGGCGGCCGATCACGGCCATCGGCGAGGTGTCGAGGTCGGGGCGGACCGCGTGCCACTGGGCGGTGATGCGGTCGACGCCGTCGTACTGCGGCTGCTGTTCCGTCGCGTCCGTCATGCGTCGGAGTCTAACATTTCGACATGGAAGTGTTTGACATCGCGGATCAAGGCTCCCTATAGTTTCGACATCGAAATGTTCGACATCTTCGACACAGGGGGATTGTCATGAAGGTCCTGCTCACGGGTGCCACGGGCTACATCGGCTCCGCCCTCACCGAGCACCTCACCACCGCCGGCCACCAGGTCGTCGCGCTCACCCGCGGCGCCGAGCCGCAGCCCGGCCGCGGCTGGCACGCCCAGCTGGTCGGCGACACCGCCGACCCGGCCTCGCTCGCCGGGGCGGTGACCCCCGACATCGAGGCCGTGATCCACCTCGCCCCGCCGAGCGGCGACGCCGAGGTCGACACCGCCGTCGTCGAGGCGCTCGCCGCCCCGCTGCGCGGCACCGGCCGCCCGTTCGTCTACACCAGCGGCGTCTGGGTGCTCGGCGCCACCGGGCAGGCCCAGGAGGTCGGCGAGGAGGCCCCGGTCGACCCGATCGACATCGTCGGCCACCGCCCCCGGATCGAGCGGCGGGTGCTCGACGAGGCCGCCGAGGGCGTGCGCGCGGTCGTCGTCCGGCCCGGCATCGTGTACGGGCGCGGCGGCGGCATCCCCGCGATCCTGGTCGACCGGGCCCGCACCCAGGGGACGCCCGAGTACTACGGCGAGGAGGGCGTGCGCTGGCCGACCGTGCACGTCGACGACCTGGCCGAGCTGTTCCTCGCGGCGGTCGAGCGGGCCGGGGCCGGGACCGTCTGGCACGGCGTGGGCGAGTCGGCCGTCCCGGTGCGGGAGATCGCCCGGGCCGCCGGCCGGGCGGCCGGTGCGGCCGGCGACCCGAAGGCCGTGCCGGTCGCGCAGGCCGCCGAGGTGTTCGGCCCGCTGTTCGCGGACGCGCTCGCCCTCGACCAGAGCGTCAGCGGCGCCGCCGCCCGCACCGCGCTCGGCTGGAAGCCGGACCGGCCGGGCGTGGTGGCCGAGCTGGAGTCGGGCTCGTACTGACGGTTCGAACGGACGGTTCATACGGACGGTTCAGACGGACGACTCCTCCTGACGGCGCCGCGGGGACGCGCCGTCACGGCCCGCCGGTCACCCGACCGGCGGGCCGGTCAGGCTGCGGCAGGCGGGTCAGGACGTGACCGGCCGGGCCAGCCGGAAGAGGACATTGGGGCGCAGCGGCCCCTCGGGCGCGTCGAGGTCGTCGAAGTCACACGCCGGGTCGCGGGTCATGCCGAGCCGGGTCATCACCGCCTGGGAGCGGAGGTTGGTCGCGGTGGTGACGGCGAGGATCTCCGGGAGCTCCAGGGTGTCGAAGCCGAAGGCGAGGACGGCACGGGCGGCCTCGGTGGCGTAGCCGTGGCCCCAGGCGGAACGGGCGAGCCGCCAGCCGATCTCCACACCGGTGAACGGCGCCTCGTAGTCGACGTCGTCCAGTCCGGCGAATCCGACGAACTCGTCGGTCTCCCGGACCTCGACCGCCCACCAGCCGTAACCGCGCCGGTCGATGGCGGCCTCGAAGCGCGCCACGGACTCGTCGCTGCGCGCCCGGCTGAGCGGCTCGCCCAGGTGCTGCCGGACCTCGGGGTCGGCGTTCATCGCCGCCCAGGGTTCGAGATCGGACTCCCGCCAGCGGCGGATCAGGAGACGGTCGGTGTGCAGATCGGTCATGACGCCCACCCAATGTGATCCTCGGCCGGACGGCAAGCACGTTTCGGCCCGCCGTCGACACCGGATCAGCGCCTCGGCCCGCCGAGGGCGTACACGGCGGTGCCGACGGCGGCCGCCACCAGCGCGGCCCAGGTGGCGACGGGCGTGCCGGGCGGCAGCAGCGGCCAGGTCAGCACCTGGGCGAGGGTCCCCGGCCCGGGCGGGAGGACGAAGGCGAGCGCGAGCCACGCGAACGGCGGCAGCCACGCGCAGGAGCGGCCGCACCAGGCCGCGCCGAGCGCGGCCAGCCCGGTCAGCCCGGCGCTGTCCCGGGCCACGAGGGCGAGGTCGGTCGACAGGCCGGTGCCCGCCCGCGTCGCCAGCAGCACCACCGCCGCGAGCACCGCGCCGCCGAGCAGGTGCGCGGCCCGGCGGGGCGGCCAGCGGACCGCGGCCGTGCGGTCCAGCCCGAGGTCCGGCCCGGCGAGGCCGACGGCCAACGCCGTCGCCCCGGCCACGAGGACCACTACGGACAGCCGCGGGTCGTCCGCCCCGCCGACGGCCCGGGCCAGGGCGGACACCGCCAGGGCCCCGGCCAGCAGGGCGGCGAGCGCGGCCGGCACCTGCCGCGAGCGCGCGTACAGCGTCAGCCACCTCATCGGATCAACCACCTCATCGCGTCAACCACCTCATCGCGTCAACCACCCCATCGGATAAGCCACTTCATCGGATCAGCCGCTTCATCGCTTCGGCACCGCATCGGGTCGGCCACCTCATCGGGTCGGCACCCCCGTCAGGGCGGCGAGCGGGTCGCCCGTGCAGCCGACCGCGGCCTCGTGCAGGGCGAGGATCCGGCGCCGCTGCTCCGCCTCCGGCAGGGCACGGAAGCGCTCCCAGACGGGGGCGGCCAGCTCCAGTTGGTCGCCGGGCCGGTGCATGGTGCCGTCGAGCGGACGGAGGTCCCCGAACACCCAGGCCGCGGCGACACTCTGGGCGGCGGCGTCGTCCACGGTGCCGCTCTCGACGGCGCTGCGCGGCCGGCAGACCGGCGCGATGCCCTGCGCGACCAGGGCCCTGGTCAGCTGCCCGTCGACGGCGTCGCCGATCACCGGATCGTCGAAGTCCAGCAGCACCGAGTCCGCCATGCGCTCCGGCGGGTCGCCGAGGCCGCGCGGCTCCCTGGCCTCGGCGATCGTGGTGGGAGCACGGTCGCCGAGCGCGTCCCGCAGCAGCCGCAGGGCCTCCCGGCCGGTACCGGCCAGCTCGTCGAGCCGCGACTGCCGCAACGCCGTCACGCACACCGGCCCGTCGCACACCAGGTCGGCCGCGGCCCGGTCGACCACGTAGGTGTCCCGGGGAGCGGCCGGGAGCACGGCCAGGGCCAGCGCACAGCCCGCCAGCAGCGGGGCGAGGGCGAGCAGCCGGGCGCGGCGGGTGGCGGCGGCGAGCAGCGCCAGGCCGGTCACCGCCATGCCGAGCAGCCACAGGGCCTGCCCGAGATGGACGGGGGCGGCGACGGTGAGCAGCGTGTCGCGGACGGGCGCCGTGACCGGGGAGAGCAGCGAGAGCCGGTTGGGCACGGCGGAGGTCGGGATCGCCGCGTCCGTGGTCGGCCGGAGCACGCTGGTGAGCAGGAACCCGCCGACGGCCAGCACCGGCGGGGTGAGCACGGAGGGCAGGGCCCGGGCGACGCCCATGCCCAGCACCGACCCGGCGGCGAGCGCGAGCGCCCCGACCAGCGAGATCGGCAGCCAGCCCGCCGAGCTGAACCGGGTGTCGCCGGTGAGCACCCGTACCCCGCCCACGAGCAGCAGCAGCCCGTACCCGGTCACGAGCGCGAGGACGATCGGGCCGGCCTGGGCGAGCGCCCGTTGCCGGGCCGGCCTCGGGGTTCCGGCCAGCAGTTCGGCGGTCCGCGAGCGGTGGTCGCGCAGCCCCTGGAGCGCGCCGAGCCCCAGGGCCAGCGGCCACAGGAACACCAGCAGGTGACGGGTCCACAGCGCCATCGAGGTCCACTGCGCCGTCCACCGGGTGGTGCCCGAGGCCCACGGCCCGGGGACGAGGGAGAGGAACGCGAGCGCGGCCGTCAGGACCGCCGCACCGGCCCAGGGGGCGACGGAGCGGCGCAGTTCGGTGCGCAGGAGTCGGCGGGCCGACCGGGCGGGGAGGTTCACCGGGCTCACCAGGCACCTCGCGTCCGTCGCGCCGGATCGACCAGCAGGGCCGAGTAGCCGCGTTCCAGTGGACTGTCCCCCTCGTGCTCGGGCCCGCCCGCCGCGGCCAGCGCGTCCGGGGTGCCGTGGAAGACCAGCCGACCCTCGGCGAGCAGCAGCACGTCGGTGCACGCGGCCGCGACGTCCTCCACCAGGTGGGTGGAGACCACCACGCAGGCCTCCGTGCCCAGTTCCTGGAGCAGTTCGCGCAACCGCAGCAGCTGCGCCGGGTCCAGGCCGACGGTCGGTTCGTCCAGCAGCAGGACCGCCGGGTCGTTGACGATCGCCTGGGCGATGCCCGCCCGCCGCACCATGCCGCCGGACAGGGCCTTCATCCGGTCGTCGGCGCGGTCGGCGAGGCCAACCCGCTCCACGGCGCGCTGGGTGGCGGCCGGGATCTCCGCCGCCGGAACCTCCTTCAGCCAGGCCATGTACTCGACGAACTCGCGCACGGTGAACCGCTTGTAGTAGCCGAACTCCTGCGGCAGGTAGCCGATCCGGCGGCGCAGCGCGCGGTACTCGCCCGGCCCGCGGACGGTCTCGCCGAGCAGTTCCAGCTCGCCGCCGGCGGGGCGCAGCACGGTGGCCAGGGCCCGGACGAGGGTGGTCTTGCCCGCCCCGTTGGGGCCGAGCAGACCGTGCACACCGGTGCCGAGGGACAGGTCGAGCCCGTCGACGGCGAGGCGTCTGCGGCCGGCCCGGACCCGGAGTCCGGTCGCCCGGATCTCGTGGGCGTAGGTGGTGGGGGCCAGTTCGGCCCTGGTGACGGCACGCATGGTGCGCGTCCTCCTGTCTGTACGAGGCGGTGGGGTGGGGGGTGACGTGGGACGGGTCAGCCGTGCTCGCCCGGCGCGGTCCAGGCGCCGCGCCGGGCGGCCAGCACCGCCACGCCGAGTGCGAGCACCGGGCCCCAGACCGGCAGGCCGTCCGCCCCCAGCACGGCGGCGGTCCGGCCGGCGGCCAGGGTCGGCGCCACCACCACCGCGAGCCAGCCGACGGCCACCACGAGGGCGGCCCGGGTCACCCCGACCAGGGCGCCGAGCGCCAGCGTCGTCGAGGTGAACGCCAGGCAGGGCAGCAGCCACTGCGCCGCCGTCACGCCCGTCGCCCAGCCGCCCAGCAGCAGCGCGGGCAGCACCACGGCGAGCACGGCGGCGGTGCGCCGCAGCAGCAGCGGCAGTCCGGCGCGCGGGGTGGCGGCGGTCAGCTCGTACGCCGGGTCGAGGCCGCGCGACCAGGCGGCCGCGACCCCGCCGACCGGCAGCACGGGGGCCAGTACCAGCAGCAGGGAGACCCGGTCCGGCCCCGGCTCCGGGTTCACCCGGTCCAGCAGCAGCGCGAGCGCGGTGACGACCAGCACCATGGCCAGCCACGGCGCCATGGCGGGCGTCGTCCAGGTGGCCAGCCGGGCCGCGAGGCGGCGCGGGGGTGCGGGGGCGGCCACGGCCAGCTGCGGTTCCAGCTCCGACCAGACGGCGGCGGTGAGCGCCGCAACGGCGGGCGCCTCGGTGCCGACGGCGGCCGACAGCCGGTCCCGGCAGGCCGGGCAGGTCTCGAGATGGGCTTCGACGGCCCACAGCTCGTCGGCGGCGAGGGGGGCGCCGTCGTCCACGTAGCCGGCGAGCAGCCGGTCCGAGGGGTGTTCGACGGTCATGCCAGTGCCTCCCGCATCGCGGTCCGGGCCCGGCGGGCACGGGTCTTGACCGTGCCCTCGGGCAGTCCGAGGACGACGGCCGTCTCCCGGACGGACAGTCCGTCGAGCACCATGGCCCGCAGCACGTCCCTGAGTTCGGGCGCGAGGCGGCCCAGCGCGTCCCCGACGTCGCCGCCGACGGTGGCGAGCAGCGCCTCGTCCTCGGCGGCGGGCGCCACCGGGTGCGGGGCGGCGGCCAAGGGCGGCTCGGCGTGGTGGGCCCGGCGCCGGAACGCGTCGACCAGGCGGCGGGCCGCGATCGTCCACAGCCAGCCCACGGCCGAGCCGCCGACGCCGCTGCCGACGGTCCCGCTGCCGACAGCCCCGCTGCCGGTGAAGGAGCCCGCCGCCCGCCATACCGCGAGATAGGTCTCCTGCATCACCTCGGCGACCATCTGCTCGTCGGCGCAGCGCCGCCGCAGCCGCACCGCCAGCCACGGCGACGTGCGCCGGTACAGCTCCTCGAAGGCGACCCGGTCCCCCCGGGCCACCCGTCGGAGCAGCTGCTCCTCGTCCAGTTCCTGCGGCGGTGCTGCCGCTCTTGCGCGTCTCACACCTGGTAGACGGGCGGCCGGGCCTGCGGGTTTTCCTTTCGGAGTGATACCGGTCACACGGGGGGAGTGGGAAGTCGGCGACACCGACTTCCCACTCCCCGGACCCCGACCGGCCTGCGGGCCGAGGTGGGTGGCGCCGGTCCCGGCCGGGAAGGCACAAGGCCTGCCGAGGAGGAGAGGCGTTCGCCCGGGACCGTAACCCCCCGCCTGGCCTCCCGGCCGCCCAGCTCACGGACGCGCAGACCGTCGATCCGGGGTGGACGAAACCCTGTTGACCCGGTGGCCGGAATGCCTGCCATGGGGACAGACATCACCGGCTACCTCGAATACCGGGCGCCGCAGGACGATCAGGAGCCCGTCCGGCACGCCTCGCACGACCTCCACTCCCTCGGCGTGGGTCGCGACTACGACGCGTTCGGCTGCCTCTTCGGGGTCCGCAACTACGCGAACTTCCGCCCCTTGGCGGCGGGCCGGGGCCTGCCCGCCGACGCTTCGGCCGGGGTGAGCGCACGGTTCGCGCAACTGACCGAGTGGTACGGCGACGGAACTCGCCGCACGGTACGGTGACGACAACGTGCGGCTCGTCGTGTGGTTCGACGACTGAGCAGGCTGCCGCGGTGGTGCCACGACGCGACGACGACGGTGGCACGTAGGCGGTGACGGCCTTCTCGCACCGCGCGGCCGGACCGACCCGCAGCGGACGCACCGTCGCCCGGTCACGCCGTCGGGGAGCCCTCCGGCCTGGCCCGCTGCGGGTGGAACGTCTCGTGCCGGGCCAGCATCGCCACGCACTCGGCGATCTTCCGGGTGCGTGTCCCGGCCTGCTTGACGGCGTTGACCCGGTTGATGAGGGCGAACCGGTTGGTCCTGGTGAGCACCTCGAACATCGCCTGCGCCGCCGGGTCGGCGGCGATCGCGGCCAGCAGGTCGGCCGGCACCTCCGCCTCCGACGACGGCGCGTAGGCGGCCGCCCACCTCCCGTCGGCCTTCGCGGCGTCCACCGCGGCGCGGCCGGCAGGCAGCATCAGACCGGCCGCCTCCAACCGGGCCACGTTGGCGACGTTGCGCCGGGACCAGACGCTGCGGGCCCGGCGCGGGGTGAAGCGCCTCCAGGAACTCTCCTCGTCGCGCTTGCGGGCCTGCCCGTCGATCCAGCCGAAGCACAGTGCCTCGTCGACCGCCTGCTGCCAGGTCAGCGCGGTGACGCGGCCGCCCTTCCTGGTCAGAGCGAGCCAGACGCCGGGAGAGGCCGTGTGGTTGTCCAGCAGCCACGCGCGCAGCGCAGCGCCGTCAGCAACGATCAATTCATCCAGCTCGGTTCCGGTCACCACCGCAGGTTAGTGCCGCGACCCGGCCGCTGCGGCCTGTCAGGGCGACGCGTCGAGGCCGGACGGCTGTTCCTCCGTGCCGCCACAGCCCGGCCACGGCTGCGGCAGTGCCGGAGTGGGAAGTCGCCGACACCGACTTCCCACTCCACTCCACTCCCCTGCCCTGTCCTGTCCTGTCCTGCGGATCATGCGACTGCTGCGTGACCGCCGGCGGGCCGACCACCGGTGGCGAGGCAGCGGTGGAGGGCCGACCCACGGGCTTCGGCACGCAGACCTACGGGCGCCGCACCGAGGTCGGGCCTACGGCCGACCGCCCCCCGTGGCTGCGCTCTTGACCGCGTCTCAGTCCGAGGTCCCGGCCAGGAGCAGCCCGTTGAGGGTGGCGTAGTCGAATCCTCCCTCCAGCGTGCTCGTCGTACCCGTCTCCAGAAGTTCGCGAGCCGCCCGGCGGACCAGGCCGTACGCCGCCTCGGCGATGAAGGACCCCGCGCTGACCCGGGCGGCTCCCGCCTTCGCGAGTTCGGACACCGGGAGCGTGCCGGGGCCGGCCAGAACGTTCACCGGGAGGGGCTGGGAGCTCACGAGCGTCCTGACCGTCGCGGCGTCCGGTGCGCCGAGGACGAAGATGCCGTCCGCGCCGGCCGTCGCATAGGCACGGGCGCGGGTCAGGGTTTCGTCCAGCCAGGCCGTGCGGTCACCGGGCGGCAGACGGTGCGTGTCGATGCGGGCGTTGATGAACAGCGGGACGCCGGTCTCGTCCGCGGCGCGGCGGGCGGCCGAGATGCGTTCGACCTGCTCGGCGACCGGGCGCAGGGTGTCTTCCAGGTTGATGCCCACGGCTCCGGCGGCGAGCACGCCCCGGACGGTCTCGGCCACGCCGGGCGCATCGGTCGCGTAGCCGCGTTCGATGTCGGCCGTGACCGGAACGTCGACGACGGCTGTGATCCGCGCGATCGCGCCGAGCGCCTGGTCGCGGGTCATGTGCCCGCCGTCGCCGCACCCGAGCGACCAGGCGACCCCGGCACTCGTGGTCGCGATCGCAGCGGCACCCGCGGCCGCGACTGTCCGGGCGGAAGCACCGTCCCACGCGTTGGGCAGGACCAACGGCACACCTGGTACGTGCAGGGAACGGAACCTCTGTGCCACATCGAGAAGTGTTGCCATGAGCGACATTGCACCACGAAGGGTCGGACGGCCGACCGGAACCGCGGGGCCTTCCGCACCAGCGCCCGTCCCGCCGCCACCGCCTACGACATCGGGCCGACCGAGTCAAGTGCATGTTTCTCACTCGTATAGTGACCGGCATGCAACTGGACCTGAACCTGCTCACGGCCCTGGACGCGCTGCTGGAGGAGGGCAGCGTGGCCGGAGCCGCGGACCGGCTCCACGTCACGGCGCCGGCGATGAGCCGCTCGCTGGGGCGGATCCGCAAAGCCACCGGTGACCAGATCCTGGTGCGCACGGGACGCCACATGACGCCCACCCCCCGTGCACTGGCCATGCGCACGGAGGTCCATGTCCTGGTCCAGCAGGCCCACCAGTTGCTGTCCGCCCGTACGGACCTCGACCTGGCGGGGCTGGAGCGGGTGTTCACCGTCCGCTTGCACGACGCCCTGACCACCGCCTGCGGGAGCGCCCTCGTCGCCGCGGTGCACCGCCAGGCGCCGAAGGTGCGAATACGCCTCACGGTCGAGCCGGGCCACGACAGTCCCGAGCTGCGTCGCGGCGAGGTCGATGTGGCCTCCAGTGCGGGACCACCGCCCCAGCCCGACATCCGGCACCGCCTCATCGGCCAGGACAGGATCATCCTCGCCCTCCGGGCGGGGCATCCGCTCACCGAAGGGCCGGTGACCGTCGAGAGGTACGCGGCCGCCGATCACGTGACCGTCTCCCGGCGCGGAGAGCTGCGCGACCGGGTCGACGATGTCGTCGCCGCCCTCGGCCACGAGCGCCGTGTCGTCGTCGCCGCCCCCGCGACGGACACCGCGCTGCAACTCGCCCGCGACACCGACGTCGTGGTCACCGTCCCCGAAGCGGTCACCCGCTCGGCCCGCGAGCAACTGAGCCTCACCGTGCTGCCGTTGCCGTTCGAGCTGCCTCCCGTACAGCTCTATCTGCTCTGGCACCAGCGCTACGACGACGACCCCGCCCACACCTGGCTGCTCAACCTGGCGACCCAGACCCTCCAGGACCTGTTCGCCGCTCCCGATGCTTTTGAGCAGAGGCGTTCCGTCAGGGCTTCGGCACCGGTCGCCACGAACGGGACGGCGGCGATGACTGGGGGACTGTAGAGGAAACGCACGGCCAGGGCGGACAGCCCGGGCCCGACAGAGTCAGGCCCACCACATAGGCCGCAACGCCGGAGTGGGAAGTCGACGGAACCGACTTCCCACTCCGGGTCACGGACCTCCGGTCCGACCTCGTTGTGGCGGGCCACCGGGTGGCCCGCCACAACGAAGCAGACAGAGGTGGCGGCGCTCTCGCAGGATTGACCGCCCACCAGCCCCGCAGAACTGCTCCCGGGGTAGTAAGTTCAGGGCTCTCGTTGCCAGCCGTAGGGTGCACACATGGAGATCCCCGGCCTCGGCCCCGTAACCCTCGATGCGGACTTCGGCGACTACGTGAGTACGCCGCTTCCCGTCCCCGTCTTCGGGGACGCCCAGTGCCGGTTCGTGGTCTCCGGCTATGACGACGACGACGCGAAGGTCGACTTCGAGTCGGCCATCAGCGCGTTTCTGGGGCTGGACGAGTCGGCTCTGAGGTCCGCATCAGAGCCGGTCTTCCAGTACTACTTGGACGTGAAGGCCGAGGTGGGCGGCGATGAGGACTTCGTGGCCATCGCCGGCCCGGACGACGTCTGGTCGCATGTCAGGCTCGGAGGTGGTGAGGTGTCGGTCCAGCGGGAGGACGCCCACGGCGACCGGCAGGTATATGTCTCCGTGGAGTGAGAGTGTGCTTGGGAGCCCGAGCACGGCCTCCAGATCGTCTTCCGCCGGGGTGCCTCGGTGTCGAAGGTGGGCCCGTTCGACAGTCACCTCACCAACCCCTCCACATTCGACCGTGCGGATCTCGCTGATGTCGTCTACTACCGGTTCGCCTGATGTCTCCTGACGATGCTCGGCCGCACCGGTTCTCCTTCGCCGGGAGCTCGCGTCGTCGGCGGGTCCGGTAGGGGCGGCCCGCCTCGTTGCGAGGGCAAGTGGTCGGGATCGAATCCTCCAGCCTCTTCACCTGCGGAGAATGTGCGGTGCGGATCCGCATCGTGGTGCCCCCGGACTTTCGGTCGGACACCTGCCGCTGCGGCAGGGACCCCGGATTCTCCTCGTGGGACCAGTTCTGGTCCCGAGCCTGCTCGGCGAGCTCCTCCCCGCGACGGCCGACAGGCCGAACGGCTTCTGAGGTGCCCGGGAGGCCGGTGATCGCAGGCCAGTGATCGCAGGCCAGTTGGGTTGGCGATCACCGAGTGGGAAGTCGATGCCGTCGACTTCCCACTCCCCCGTGCTCGCACCGACCTGCGAGGTCGAACCCGTCCAGCGCACCTCGAACGGGGCGCCGCGATACGGGCGCCGAGAGCCCACCGGCTCTTTCGCCTGCCCACGCCCCAACGGTGGTCCGTCGTAGGCATGCGGGTGGGAGGGTTCGGCGTCGGTTCCCGACCGGCTTCCCGGTCGGGAACCGACGTATTGGGCCCAGTTCCACGGAGCTGGGCTCGGAGTGGGAAGTCGGCCGCACCGACTTCCCACTCCCCGCAGCACGCACCGGCGCCCGGGCTATTCGGCGGGGGTGCCGCGGAGGAGGAGGGGGAGGTGGGTGCCTCGGGTGAGGGCGTCGAGGGCGTGGGCGGTGCGGCGGTGGTGGTCGGGGTGCATGGCGTCGGCGAGGCGGGTGTGGTGGACCCAGTGGACGCCGGTGACGGTGTGCGGGGGTCGGTGGCGGGCGGTGGTGGATTCCTGGGCGGGATTGAGGCGGCCGCCCCAGTGGACGAGGTGGAGGGCCTGGGGGTGGGTGTCGGTGTGGTCGGTGGCGAGGATGCGCAGGAGGGGGAGGACGAGGCCGGTCTGGGTCTCGGTGTGGCGGCGGGCGGCGTGGTGGGGGAGTTCGTCGGTCTCGGCGGGTCCGCCGGGGAGGGTGAGGCCCGGGGTGCGGGTGGTGGCGATCAGGAGGACGGCGCCGTCGCGGTTGAGGACGAGGGCGTGGTGGTGGTGCGGCACGGTGGGGCTCCTGGGGGGTCAGTGCTGGTCGGGGTCCCGCTCGGGGGTGAGCCAGTGGAGGCAGGCGGGGAGTCCGGCGCTGATGCCGGTGGCGAGGATCAGGCCGAAGATGAGGAGTCGGGGTGCGAGGGGTCCGTGGCGGATGGGCCAGCAGACGAGGGTGGCGGCCAGGGCGCTGAGGGCGGGGACGCCGAGGGCGGCGAGGACGAGCTTGGCGGAGCGGTTCACGCCGGGTCGGCGGTGCGGGGCCGGCTGGGGTGCTGGACGGTGAGGAAGCGGGGGCTGGGGAGGGCCTGGATGCGGTTGGGCTTGGTGGTCCACTCGCAGCCGCCGGTGGTGGGGCGGAGGTAGACGAGCCCGGCGAGGGTGTCCATGTACACGGCCTCGAGGGGCTTGCCGGAGGTGTCCCGGTGCGCGAGGTCACGGACGACCTCGCCGACGGCAGGGGTGTAGACGGGCATGGGGGCTCCATTGGTTGCGGTGTGCAGCGGGATCACTACGACCCGTATCCATGGTGGAGTCCGAGGATCTACGATCGGAAGGGTTCGCACTGGACACTTCGGCCATGTGGGACTCAGTCGCGAGAGGCGATCGAACATGCGGCGAACAAAACTTGACCCGACGTCATCGCCAGCGGCAGCCTTCGGCGTGCAACTCCGCAGGTCACGCGAGGCGAAGAAGCTGACCCAGGTGAGACTGGGAGCGATCATCGGCTACAGCGACACCCTCGTGTCCTCCATCGAAAGAGGTACGCGCAATCCCACTCAGCCCTTCGCCATCAAGGCCGATGACGCACTTGATACGGGCGGGACCTTGGAGCTGATGTTCTGGAACATCGGCAACACCTCATTGCTGGAGGGGTTCTCCGAATATGCAGCTCAGGAGGCCAAGGCCGCCGAGATCCGACACTTCGAACTCGGCGTCGTCCCTGGGCTCCTGCAATCGCCGGAGTACGCCCAAGCATTCGCATCCGCCGCTGTACGACGGGGAAAGATCACCCAGGAGCAGGCGGACGAGCGGCTCAGCTTCCTACTGACTCGCCAGAAGCTACTGACCCGCAAGTCCGCCCCCTGGCTCCACTTCGTCCTGGACGAGGGATGTCTCCACCGGCGAGTGGGAGGACCCGAGGTGATGCGACGCCAGTTCCGCCGCTTGGAGGAGCTCGCGACCCGGCCCAACATCACCATCCAGATCGCGCCTTACAGTCTGGCGGAGGAACTGCCCTTCACGATGATGGTCACGCTACTGACCATGACGGACCGCTCGTTGCTCGCCTACTCGGAATGCCAGATGCGAGGGTTCCTCGCTCGGCAGAGCGAAACCTCCCGACCCTTGGAAAGGGACTACCATCAGCTGACAGTGGAAGCGCTGCCGAAAGTCGCCTCTCTGGAGATGATCCGTCAGGCGTGAAAGGAACGTCATGAACGGCCCCGTAGACCTGTCCAACGCCGCCTGGTTCAAGTCCTCCCACAGCAACAACGGGGGCTCGTGTGTCGAGATCGCACCTGACTTCCCCGGCCTCGTCCCCGTCCGTGACTCCAAGGACCCCCAGGGTCCGACCCTCGTCTTCCCGGCCGACACCTGGAGCGCATTCGTCGCCGGCGTGCAGGCAGGCGAGTTCGGCACCGTCTGACCCAACGCACTGTGTGCCCCCGACCGCACGCCGGTCGGGGGCACACATGTTGAGCCAGACATGAGAACGGCTGTCCCTGGAGTCCGGAGTGGGAAGTCGGCAGAACCGACTTCCCACTCCCCCCGGATCCTGAGCCGACCTCCTGGTTGCCGGTAGACCTCCGTCACGGGTCGGGCAAGAAAGTACGATCGACCTCAGGTGGACACACTTCCCCGGGCCGGACTGCCTGCGACACGGAAGGAACATGAACGCCATGCACATTGATCCGTCAGGCGCCAGGTGGCGCAGGAGTTCGCACAGCGACAACGGAGGCACATGTGTCGAGGTGACAGCGGACTTTCCCGGCCTCGTCCCTGTCCGCGACTCCAAGGACCCCGCTGGCCCGGTACTCGTCTTCCCGGCCGACACCTGGAGCGCATTCATCGCCGGTGTGCAGGCAGGCGAGTTCGGCACGGTCTGACCTGAAGCCAATCCTCTGCCCCGACCAGATTTCCGGTCGGGGCAGAGGTGTTGAGATGGTCGCGCTACCGTGGGCGGCATGACCCCTGTGAGCTGGCGCAAGAGTACCTACAGCGGAAACGGCGGCAACTGTGTCGAGGTGACAGCAGACTTTCCTGGACTCGTACCTGTCCGCGACTCCAAGGACCCCGTCGGCCCGGCCCTCGTCTTCCCCTCCGACGCCTGGCGATCCTTCGTCGCCGCTGTGCAGGCTGGCGAGTTCGGTACCGTCTGATCCGAACGCACAGTGGGCTCCCGACCGAAATCACGGTCGGGAGCCCACTGTTGTCAGAGCCGCACGGCGGGGCCGACCAACGGGCGTTCAGCACGAACAGGAGCCGGAGCGGGGAGAATGCGGCGCAGCGGCGTCGGCACGCCGCCCCGGCGGGACCACTCGTGCGGGTAACCGAGCGACACCTCGTGGAACGGGACGCCGTCCGCCCTGACGGTGCGCGGGATGTGCAGATGCCCGTACACCACCGCTGCCGCGTTGAACCGGCGGTGCCAGTCGGCGGTCTGCTCGGTGCCGCACCACAGCGCGAACTCCGGGTGGCGCAACAAATACGTCTCCTCCCGCCGGAGCGGGAAGTGGTTGACCAGCACCGTGGGCAGCGCCGGATCGAGCGCGGCCAGGCGGCGTTCGGTGACCGCCACCCTGGCCTGGCACCAGCTCTCCCGGTCCGGGAACGGGTCGGCGTGGAGGAAGAGTTCGTCGGTGCAGACCACCCCGGCGGCATGTGCTGCTGCGAGCGCGGCATCCTTCGTCGTGGTGCCGCGCGGCCGGAAGGTGTAGTCGTACAGCAGGAACAGCGGGGCGACCGCGACCGGGCCGTCCGGTCCCGGCCACAGCGCGTACGGGTCCTCCGGGGTCAACACGCCGATCCCCCGGCAGAGTTCGACCAGCGCCCGATAGCGGGCGTCGCCGCGCAGCCGGACCGGGTCGTCCGGGAGGGTCCAGAGTTCGTGGTTGCCCGGCGCCCAGATCACCCGGGCGAAGCGGGCGGCGAGGAGTTCGAGGGCGGCGCCGATCTCGTCGAAGCGCTCGGCGACGTCGCCCGCCACGATCAGCCAGTCCTCGTCGGTGGCCGGGCGGAGGGCGTCGAGCACGGCACGGTTCCCGGCGTGGCTCACGTGCAGGTCGGCGACGGCGAGCAGGTTCGGCCCGTTCACCGGCCGGCCCCTACCGGCGCGGTGGCGGCCAGCAGCCGGCGGGTGTAAGGGTCTTCGGGCTCGGCGAAGAGCCGGTCGACGGTGGCGGTCTCGACGAGGCGGCCGTCCTTCATCACCGCGACCCGGTCGGCGAGGTGCTGGACCACGCCGAGGTCGTGCGAGATGAACAGCAGGGCGAGGCCCAGCTCGCGACGCAGGTCGGCGAGCAGGTCGAGGATCTGCGCCTGCACCGAGAGGTCGAGCGCGGACACCGGTTCGTCGCAGACCAGCAGGGCCGGTGCCGGGGCCAGCGCCCGGGCGATGGCGACGCGTTGGCGCTGGCCGCCGGAGAGTTCGGTCGGACGGCGGGCCAGCAGGGTGGCGGGCAGGCCGACCTGGTCGAGCAGTTCGGTGACGCGCTTCAGCCGTTCCTGACCGCGCGGGACGCCGGTGCGGGCGACCGCCTCGGCGACCAGGCGTTCGACGGTGAAGCGCGGGTCGAAGGAGCCGAGCGGGTCCTGCTGGACCGCCTGGATCCGCAGCCGGTCCGGCCGCCGCTGCCGTTCGGTGCGCGCGCTCCAGGGTCGGCCGTCGAGGAGGACGCTGCCGGTGTCGGGGCGCTCCAGGCCGAGCACGATCCGGGCCGTGGTGGTCTTGCCGGAGCCCGACTCGCCGACCAGGCCGAGCGTTTCGCCCGCGTGGAGCCGGAAGGAGACGTCGCGGACGACGGGGCGGCCGGCGAAGGAGCGGCAGATCCGGTCGACATCGAGGAGGGGGGCGCGGTCGGGGCCGTCGACAGCGGTCGGGGCCGGGTCGGGCTCGCGGACGGAGAGCACCGAGGCACCGGCCGTGGTCGGGTGCCAGCACCGCGAGCCGAGCGCGTCGACCGGCGGCAGGGTGCTGCGGCAGGTGTCGTCGGCCGCGGCGCAGCGGGCCGCGTAGGGGCAGCCGCCGGGGGCGGGAGCGGGCCGCCCGGCCGGTTCCGGGGCGAGCCGGGTGCCCCGGGTGCGGGCGCCGGGGACGGCGGCGAGCAGGGCGCGGGTGTAGGGGTGGCGCGGTTCGGCGAGCAGGCGTTCGGCGGGGCCGGTCTCGACGATCCGGCCGCCGAACATCACCGCCACCCGGTCGGCGAGGCGGCCGACCACCGACAGGTCGTGGCTGATCAGCAGCAGGGCGGTGCCCCGGCCGCGGAGTTCGTCGAGCAGGTCGAGAACCTGGGCCTGGACGGTGACGTCCAGGGCCGTGGTCGGCTCGTCGGCGATCAGCAGGTCCGGTTCGGCGGCGAGCGCGGAGGCGATCAGCGCGCGCTGGCGCAGGCCGCCGGAGAGCTGGTGGGCGTACTGGGCGGCGCGGCGGTCCGGTTCGGGGACGCCGGTGCGTTCGAGCAGGGAGCGCACGCGGGCGGGGAGTTCGGCGCGGGGCGCGAGGCCGTGGACGCGCAGCGGTTCGGCGATCTCGGCGCCGACGGTGCGCAGCGGGTCGAGCGAGACCAGGGCGTCCTGGAGGACCAGGCCGATCCGCCGCCCGCGCACCTCCCGCCACCGGGCCTCGGTCAGGGTGGTGAGGTCGAGGCCGTCGAAGGCCAGGCGACGGGCGGAGACGGTGGCGGGGACGCGGCCGCCGGCGCCGGTGAGGCCGACCAGGGTGCGGGCGGTGACGCTCTTGCCGGAGCCGGACTCGCCGACGACGGCCAGGCACTCGCCCCGGTCGAGGGCGAAGGAGACGTCCTGGACGGCGTGCACGGGGCCGAAGCGCACGTCCAGGCCCTCGACGCTGAGCAGCGGCGGGGAGGACTCCGGGGTGCCGGGGTCGGCGTCGGGGTGCGTCATGCGTCGGTCCTCCGGGTGAAGCGGGCCTGGGCGCGGCGGCCGAGGACGTTGACGACCAGGGCCGTCGCGGTGATCGCGGCGCCCGGGAAGACGCCGACCCACCAGGCGGTGGCGAGGAAGCGCCGCCCCTGGGAGAGCATCGCGCCCCACTCGGGGCTGGGCGGCTGCGGGCCGAGGCCGAGGAAGCTGAGCCCGGCGGCGGCGATCAGCGCGGTGCCGAAGCCGACGGTGGCGAGCACCAGCATCGGTCCGACGGCGTTCGGCAGCACGTGCCGGACGATCAGCAGCGGGCGCGGCAGACCGAGTCCGACCGCCGCTTCCACGTATCCGGAGCGGCGGACGACCAGGGTCTCGGCGCGCACGATCCGGGCGTAGCCGGGGACGAAGGCGATCGCGATGGCGAGCATCACGTTGAGCGAGCCGGTGCCGAGCACGGTCACGGCGAGCAGGGCGAGCAGGATCGGCGGCAGCGAGAGCAGCACGTCGGCGAGGCGCATCAGGACCTGGTCCGCCCAGCGGCCGCCGAGCGCGGCGGCGAGGCCGAGCAGGGTGCCGCCGGTGATGGCGAAGGCGGTGGCGCCGAGGCCGAGCAGCAGGGACGGCCGGGCGCCGTGCAGGACGCGGGCGAACAGGTCGCGGCCCAGCTGGTCGGTGCCGAACCAGTGTTCGGCACTGGGCGGGGTGAGCGCCGCGACCGGATGGGTCTCGATGGGCGAGGCTGAGCTGAGCAGGCCGGGGGCGAGCGCGGCGAGCAGCAGCAGGGCGAGTGCGGCCAGGGCGAGGAGGAGGGCGAGCGGGGGCCGTCGACGGGCGGGCGCGGCCGGGGCCTGCGGCGCCTTGAGCAGCACGGCGTCGGCGCCGGGGGCCGGTTCAACAGTGGTGTGGGCCATGGCGGTTCAGTCGGTCCTCAGCCGTGGGTCGATGACGAGGTAGAGCAGGTCGACGAGGGCGGAGATCACCACGAAGACCAGCGCGGAGAGCAGCACCAGCCCGATCACCAGCGGCAGGTCCTTGTTGGTGGTCGCCTGGAGGGTCAGCGCGCCGATGCCGGGCCGGCCGAACACCGACTCGACCAGCACCGCCCCGCCGAGCAGCGATCCGGTGAGCCAGCCGGTGAGGGTGACCACCGGCACCGCCGCGTGCCGAAGCCCGTGCCGCAGCACGACGGCGGCCGAACCCACGCCCCGGGAACGGGCGGTGAGCACGAACGGCTTGCCGAGCGCCGTCTCGAGTCCCTCCCGCAGCACCTGTGCGAGCATCCCGGCGACGGGCAGGGCCAGCGTCACGGCGGGCAGGACCAGCGCGGCGAAGCCGTCGTCCCCGGCGACCGGGAAGACCCGCAGCTGGAAGGAGAACGCGGTGAGCAGCAGGATCCCGATCCAGTAGGACGGGCTGGAGACGGCGAGCAGTTCGGCGAGCGAGCTGAGCGCGCGCAGGGCGGGCCGCCGTCCGGCCGTGCCGACCGCCGCGAGCAGGGCCAGCAGGACGGCCAGGCCGAGCGCGGCCGCCCCGAGCTGGACGGTCGGGCCGAGCTGCTCGCCGATCAGGCCGGCGACCGGGCGCTGCAGCTGGTAGGACTCGCCGAGGTCGCCGGTGAGCAGGTGACCGAGGTAGGTGAGGTACTGCACGGGCACCGGCCGGTCCAGGCCGTACTGCTCCTGGATCGCGGCCTTGACCTCGGGGGTGGCGGCGGTGCCGGGGCCGAGCATCACGGTGACCGGGTCCCCGGGGACCAGTTGGAGCGCGGCGAAGGCGACGGTGGCGGCGCCGAGCAGGACGGCGGCCGCGCCGAGAAGCCGCCGCGCGGCGGCCCGCAGCAGGCGCGGGGCGCCGCCGCGGGCCGGTGCCGGCGTGACCGCCGGCTCCGCGAACCCGGTGGTTCCGGTGCTCACTTGGCGATCCAGGCACCGTGGAAGGCGAGCCAGGTGTTGGGGTCGGCGGTGAGCCCGCGGACCTTGGCGGCGGTGCCGACGACGGCGGTGCGCACGTACAGCGGGACGATCAGGCCGAGCTCGATCGCGCGCTGCTGGGTCTTGGTGTAGACGTCCTGGCGGACGGCCTTGTCGAAGGTGCCCTTGCCGGTGGTGGTCCACTGGTCGAGCTGGGCGTCCTCGTAGAAGGTGGCGTTCTGGCCGCCGGTGGAGGGCTTGCTGGCGCTGTTGAAGTAGAGCCGCAGCACGTCCGGGTCGAAGCGGGCCCAGCTGTAGTCGGCGATGTGCTCCTTACCGCCGTAGACGTTGGCGATGTAGGTGCCGATGTCGAGGCGGGGGCGGGTGATCTCGACGCCGATCTTCTTCAGGTCGGCCTGGATCGCCTGGCCGAGGGTCTCGCGCTGCTCGCGCACGTACTCGGCGGGCGGCAGCGGCCACTCCAGGGAGAGCCGCTTGCCGTCCTTGGTGCGGTAACCCTCGCCGTCACGGGCCGTCCAGCCGGCCTCGTCGAGCGCCTTCTCGGCGGCCGCCCTGTCGTAGGGCCAGGACTTCTCGAGCGACTTGTCGTAGTACGGGGTGCTGGGCGCGATCGGGCTCCAGGCCCGCTTGTAGACGCCGAAGTAGACGGACTGGATGTCGGTGTCGAGGTCGATGCCGCGCTGCACGGCCTTGCGGACCTTCGGGTCGTCCAGCGGCGCCTTGGTGGTGTTGAGCACCAGCGCGTAGTTGGCGCCGGGCGCGTCGGTGGCGATGGTGCGCAGCTTCGGGTCGCCCTGGACGGTGCGCACGTCGGCCGGCGGGATCGGCTCGGCGACCTGGACCTGTCCGCTGCTGAGCGCGCCGACCCGGACCGAGTCCTCGGTGAGGAAGCGGATGGTGAGCTTCTCCAGGTAGGCCGGGCCCTGGTGGTTGGCGCTCGGCGGCGCCCAGTTGTAGTCCGGGTTGCGGGTGAAGACGGCGCTCTGGCCCTTGGTGTAGCCGGTGAACACGAACGGGCCGGTGCCGACGTCGGCCGGGCCGCCGGCGCCGAGCTTGGCGCCGTTCTCCTTGATGGCCTTGGGCGAGTAGAAGCCGAGGTAGGCGGTGCTGGCGGCCTGGAGGAAGGGCGCGAACGGCTCGCTGAACGACACCTTGACCGTGTGCGGGTCGACCACCTCGGTGCCGGTGTAGGGGCCGAGCAGGCTGGCCGCGTACTGGGACTTGGTCTCCTTGGCGACGATCCGGTCGAAGTTGGCCTTGACCGCCTCGGCGTCGAACACCGTGCCGTCGGTGAACTTGACGTCCTCGCGCAGGTGGAAGGTGTAGCTCTTGAGGTCCGGCGCGATCTCCCAGGACTTGGCCAGCCAGGGCTGGAACTCGCCCTTGTCGTCCTGGTGGACGAGCGAGTCGAAGACGTTGCGCTGGATGGCGCCGGTGATGTCCTGCTGGCTGACGTGGATGTCGAAGGAGATCGGCTCGACGTCGGTGGCGTAGGTCAGGGCGCCGCCCTGGACCGGCTTCTCGTCGATTCCGGCACCCGCGCCGGCCGTCGCGGCCGCACCTGAGCCGGTGCCGGAGCTGCAGCCCGTCAGGAGCAGGGCCCCGGCAGTGAGGGCGGCGAGCAGCGGAAGGGGCCGGGGCCCGGTGATGGCCATGCTGGCGACTCCGTCGGGTACGAGGGGTGGCTGGGAGGAATACCGCGAAGCTATCGGCGGGCCGGGGGCGGCGAACCCCTACCGGACCCCTAGCGCACCCTTAGGACGTGGCCACCGGTGAGGCTCGGCGGACACGGACCGGCGGACACAGACCGGCGGACACAGACCGGTGGACACGGACCGGCGGGTGCGCCCGGACCGTCGTCCGGGCGCACCCGCCGGGTGGTGGTGGTACCGGGGGATCAGTCGCGGTGGTGGCGCTGGCGCGGGTAGCGGGGCACGGAGCGGCGGTGGGCGATCCGCCAGCCGTCCGGGGTGCGGGTGTAGACGTCGAAGTAGTCGCCGTTGTGGACGCTGCCGTCCGGCAGGATCGCCAGGTAGCGGCTGCGGCCGCGGACGGTGCCGTCCTCGTCGACGGTGAACACCGAGTCCAGGGTCTGGTGGTCCGGGTGGTCCGGGCCGAGGTCGCGGGCGAACACCCGGATCTTCTCCAGGCCGGTGAACACCGCGCCGGTACGGGTGAGTTCGATCACCCCGTCCTCGGCGAACACCCCGGCCAGCGCCGGTGCGTCGGCGTTGTCGAAGGCGTGCGAGAAACGGGCGAGCAGCTGGCGCAGCTCCTCGGCGTCGGCCGGGGTCGGGCCGGTCGTCATGGGCGGTCTCCTGAGGGTGGTGGTGGCCGGGTGGAACGGGCGGCGGGCCCGGCCGCGGGGAAGCGGAAACGGCCGGGCCCGCCCGGGGAGGTGGCCGGGTCAGACGATGGCCGGGGCCAGCTGCTGGACAATGCCCAGGCGGTCCGGGAGCACGTTGTAACGGACGACCTTGTTGTCCCGCACCGTCAGCCAGCTGATGCTGTGGCCCACGAAGGACCGGCCGGTGGCCGGCACGCCGAAGATCGGCCCGACGTGGGTGCCCTCGATCCGCCAGAACGCGATCACCCGGTCGCCCTCGGCCACCAGGTCCTCCACGGTGGCCTTCACGTCGCGGACGTTCTGCCACAGCCAGCGCAGGTGCTCCTCGAAGTCCGCCCGGGTGCCGCTGCCGCCCGGGCCGACCCGGGTCTCGTCGGCGGCGTCCTCGGCGACCAGCTCCTCCAGCAGCTCGACCCGCTGCCCGGTGACCAGCTCGTGGTAGTACCGCTCGACCAGGGCCTTGTTCGCCTCGATGCTCATGGCTTCTCGCTCTCTTCGGTGGACGGAAAAACGGGACAGAACGGAAAATCGGTGGTGGTGGGGCGCGCGGGTCGGCGCGGTTCAGCGGGGCGGCGCCGCCGGCGGCGGGAGCAGGATGCCGCCGTTGGCGCTCAGCCCGCCGTCGACGGGGACGGTGACCCCGGTGACGTACGAGGCCGCCGGGGAGGCCAGGAACCAGACCACCTCGGCCTGTTCGCGTGCCTCCGCCCAGCGCTGGGCCGGGATCCGGCGGGTGATGAAGGCCGAGAACTCCGGGTCGGCGACCTGTCCTGCGGTCAGACCGGTTTTCGTGCCGCCGGGCGCGATCGCGTTGATCCGGATGTTCTGGGCCGCGTAGTCGATGGCGGTGGCGCGGACCAGGTTGATCACCGCGGCCTTGGTCGCGTTGTACGCCCAGGTTCCCGGGTCGCCGCGCAGGCCGGAGACGGAGGAGGTGGCGACGATCGCCCCGCCGCCGGCCTCCCGCAGCGCCGGTGCGGCGGCCCGGATCCCGAGCACCACACTGCGCACATTGATCTCGAACAGGCGGTCGAAGCGCTCGACCGCGCCCGGGGCCTCCAGCGGACCGCCGCCGCCCGTGCCCGCGTTGAGGACCGCCGCGTCCAGCCGCCCCCAGCGCTCCTGGGCGAGGGCGACCGCACGGAGGTTGGTCTCCTCGGACGACACGTCACCGGCCAGGGTCGCGATGCCGTCGACGGCGGCGAGCGCGTCCAGGCCCGCCTTGTCGACGTCCACGGCGACCACGCGATGGCCGCGCTCGGCGAACAGCCGGGCCGTCGCCTCGCCGATGCCCGACGCCGCGCCGGTCACCAGTACTACGGGGTGGGTCATTCCTGTTTCCTTCCTCTGGGCGGGTAGTGCGGGAGAGGTGGCCGGCGGCTCAGGACGTGCGCCGCTCGATCCCCTTGATCCCCTCGATCCCCTCGATCCAGCGGCGGACGGCGTCCGCGGTCGACGGGGTGTGGTGCTCCAGCACGGTGAAGTGGTCACCGGTGATGTCCTGGACCTCGTGCGGCACGGGCCAGTACGCCCGCCAGTCCTCGCGTTCCGTGCTGTCGACGACCATGCCGCGCAGCGGGGTGTCCGCCCGCAGCGCCAGGACCGGCGCCGCGACCGGGCCCGGCTGCCAGCCCGCGAACACGTTGTTGTAACCGCCCATGGCGGTGAGGCTGGCGTCGCTCCAGACCATGTCGTACTGCTCGATCCGGTCGATCATGCCGCCGAGCATCGAGTGCAGCCACCACTCCCCCATCCCCTCGCGCGCCGCGGCGTCGATCGGGTACGAGTCGACCAGGACCAGCCCGGCCACCGACCGGCCGCGCGCCTCCAGCCGCTCGGTGACGGCGTGCGCGACGCAGCCACCCATCGAGCGGCCGACGACCACGAACGGACGGTCTTCGTCGAGGAGTTCGAGCACGGCCTCGGTCTGCATGGCGAGGTAGGTGTCGAGGTCGTCGGGCAGCAGCTCGGACGGGTCCCAGCCCGGGGAGGGGACGACGAAGACGTCCCGCTCGCCCTCGAAGGCGTGCCCGAGCCGGGCGTACTCGTGCGGGCCGGAGATCGCGCTCAGCGCCGGGAAGGCGACCACGGCCAGCCCGCCGTCCCCGGAGGCGAGCCGGATCGGCTTGAGCGCGCGCTCGGCCCGTTCCTCGACGCCGAAGCGGTCCCGCAGGCCGGAGGCGACGCCGATCAGCGCCGAGGCCTCCGGGAAGCCGCCCCGGGCCGCGAGGCGGCGGTAGAGCGTGGACAGCGGGTTCCGCGGATCGTCGACCGCCCGGGCGCCGGCACCCCCGGCCGGTGCGGCGGGGACCGCCGGGTCCACCGTCGAGCTCGCGATCAACTCCGCCAGGTGAGTGGCGAGTTCGTTCGGGTCCGGGTGGTCGAACGTCACCGTCGGCGGCAGCCGCAGACCGGTGACGGCGGTGATCCGGTTGCGCAGCTCGACCGCGCTCAGCGAGTCCAGGCCCAGGTCGTTGAACGCCTTCCCGGACGGCACCGCGGCCGGCTCGCTGCCGAGCACGGCCGCGACCTCGGTGCGGACCAGCTCCAGGGCCGCCGCGACCCGCTCCTCCTCGCCCAGCGCCAGCAGCCGGGGCAGCAGGCTCGGCGCCGCGGCGGCCGGGGTCGCCGCACTCGCAGCGCGCCGGGCGGCCGGGACCAGGCCGCGCAGCAGCGGCGGCACCTCGCCCTGCGCCCGGACGGCGGCGAGGTCGAGCGGGACGGCGGCCAGGAAGCCGGCGCCGACCCGCTCGGCGGCGTCGAACAGGGCCGTCCCGCGCTCGGTCGGGATCGGCCGCAGCCCGGCGCGGGCGGCCCGGCGCAGGTCCGCCTCGGTGAGGTGCCCGGTGATGCCGCTGGTCTCGGCCCACTGCCCCCAGGCCAGCGACTGGGCGGGCAGACCGATGCTGCGCCGGTGGGCGGCGAGCGCGTCCAGGTAGGTGTTCGCGGCCGCGTAGCTGCCCTGCCCGGGGCCGCCGAGCACGGCGGCGACGGAGGAGTAGAGCACGAACGCCGCCAGGTCGTGGCCGCGCGTCAGCTCGTGCAGGTGGCGCGCGCCGTCGGCCTTGGGGGCCCAGACGGCAGCCAGCCGCTCGGGCGTGAGCGCGCTCAGCACGCCGTCGTCGACCACACCGGCCGTGTGGACGACGGCGGTCAGCGGGTGCGCCGACGGGACGGACGCGATCGCGGCGGCGAGCGCCTCGCGGTCGGCGGTGTCGGCGGCCGTGATCGTCACGTCCGCACCGAGGGAGGCGAGTTCGGCCCGCAGTTCGCCCGCGCCGGGCGCCTCCGCGCCACGACGGGACAGCAGCAGCAGATGACGCACCCCGCGCTCGGCCACCAGGTGCCGGGCCAGCAGGGCGCCGAGGGTCCCGGTACCACCGGTGATCAGCACCGTGCCCTCCGGGTCCCACACCCGCGCCGAGGTCTCGACCTCGGGAACGGCCACCCGGACCAGACGCGGCACCAGCGCCCGGCCCTCGCGCAGGGCCAACTGCGGTTCGCCGCCGGCCACCGCCGCCGCCAGCGCGGCCTGCGACGCCCCGGTGCCGTCGGTGTCGACCAGCACGATCCGGCCCGGACTCTCCGACTGCGCCGAACGCACCAGACCCCACACCGGGGCGGCGGTCAGGTCCGGCGTCTCCGAACCGTCGACCGCCACGGCCTGTCGCGTCAGCACCACGAGCGGGTCACCCTCACCGGAGTCCTGCGCCAGCCAGGCCTGGAGGGCGGCGAGCGTCTCCACCGCGTCCCCGTCGACGGGCAGCACCTCCCCCAGCGGCCCGGCCGCGCCCGTGAGCGCCACCTCCGGCCAGTCGAGCCCGAACAGCGCGTCCCGCCCGACGCCGCCCGCCGGGGCCAGCTGCTCGGCGGAGACCAGCCGGGCCCGGAGCGCCTCCACCGAGGCGACCGGCGCGCCGTCGGTGTCCGCGACGTCGACGGCCAGCACCTCCGGCTCGGTGTAGCGGAGCCGGACCCGCAGCGCGCTCGCCCCGCCGGCGTGCAGCCGCACCCCGCTGTAGGCGAACGGGAGGCGGCTCACCCCGGGCGGGCTGTCCACCAGCCGCTGGTGCACGGTGAGGTGGACCGCCGCGTCCATCAGCGCGGGGTGCAGGCCGAACCGGGCGGCCTCCCCGGCCTGGGCCTCGGGCAGCGCCACCTCGGCGTAGAAGGTGTCGCCGTCCCGCCAGGCGGCCCGCAGCCCCCGGAAGGCAGGCCCGTAGGCGAGTCCCCCGGCGGCCAGCTCCTCGTAGAGGTGCTCGATGTCCAGCGCCTCCGCTCCGGTCGGCGGCCACTGTTCCAGGCTGACCACCGGAGCGGCGGCGGGAGCGCCCAGCAGGGTGCCGCTCGCGTGCCGGGTCCAGGTGTCGTCGACGGCCGAAGGGCCTCCGGCCGGCCGCGAGTGCACGGCCACCGGGCGCGCGCCGACCGCGTCCGGCGCGCCGACGATCACCCGCAGGTGCAGCGCGCCGTTCTCGGGCAGCAGGAACGGCGCTTCGACCACCAGCTCGTCCAGGGTGCTCGCGCCGACCTCGTCGCCCGCCCGGACCACCGACTCCAGCAGCGCGGTGCCCGGGACGACCACCGTCCCCTGCACCGCGTGGTCGGCGAGCCAGGGGTGGGTGGCGAGCGAGAGGCTGCCGGTGAGCACCGCGCCCTCGCCGTCGGGCAGCGCGACCACTGCGCCGAGCAGCGGGTGACCGGTGGGCGTCAGGCCGAGGCCCCCGGGGTCGCCGGTCCGGGCGGCGGGCTCCAGCCAGTAGCGGCGGCGCTGGAAGGGGTAGGTGGGCAGCACGACGGACGGACGGGCGGCGCCCAGCAGGGCGGTCCAGTCGACCCGGTGGCCCCGGACGTGGATCCGGGCGAGCGCCGTGAGCGCCGTGCGCTGCTCGGGGCGCTCGCGGCGCAGCACGGCCGTGGCGGTCAGGTCCGGGTCGGCGGCGGTGTCGAGGATGCCTTCGACGAGGCCGGTGAGGGTGCCGTCGGGGCCGAGTTCGACGAAGGTCGTGGCGCCCTCGGCGGCCAGGGTGGTGACCACGTCGGCGAACCGCACGGCCCCCCGGACCTGGCGCACCCAGTACTCCGGATCGGTGATCTCCTCGGCGGTCGCGACCCCGCCCGTCACGTTGGAGATCACGGGAAGCGTCGGCCGGTGGAAGGTGAGCGTCCTCGCGACGGCCAGGAAATCGTCCAGCATGCCGTCCATGTGCGCCGAGTGGAACGCGTGGCTCACCCGCAGGCGACGGGTACGACGGTCCGCGAAGCGCTCCCGCACCGCCTCCACCGCAGCCTCGTCGCCCGAAACCACCACCGAGCGGGGCCCGTTGACGGCAGCGATGTCCGCGCCGTCCACCAGAACGGCCCGCACCTCTTCCTCGGTCGCCTCCAGCGCGACCATCGCCCCGCCACCGGGCAGGGCCTGCATCAACCGCGCACGGGCACCCACCAGCACCGCCGCGTCCTCCAACGACAGCACCCCCGCCACGTGCGCCGCCGCCAGCTCACCGATCGAGTGGCCCGCCACGAAGTCCGGCCGCACACCCCACGACTCGAACAACCGGAAGAGGGCCACCTCCACCGCGAACAACGCCGGCTGCGTCCACCCGGTCCGGTCCAGCCCCTCGCCGGACTCGATCACCTCCGCCAACGGCAGACCCAGGGCCTCGGCCACCGCATCGAAAGCCCCCGCGAAGACCGGCTGCGACGCGTACAACTCCCGCCCCATACCCACCCGCTGCGAACCCTGCCCCGAGAACAGGAACGCCAGACCACCCGAACCAGCCACCCCACGCACCACGTCCGCACCCTCGGGATCACGCAGCAACGCCGCATCCCCCAGCACCACCGCCCGCTCCTCCAACGCCGCGCGTGTGGCGACCAGGGACCTGGCGAGCTCCAGCGGATCGGTGACGAGAGCCAACTCCGCAACCCGGCTGCCCTGTTCGCGCAGCGCCTCCGGCGAACGCGCCGACACGACGAACGGCAGCAGCGCACCGTCCACCGTCGGCACCACAGTCGTCGCCGTCGTGGACTCCTCCACCGGCGCCTGCTCGACGATCACGTGCGCGTTGGTGCCGCTCGCACCGAACGCGGAGACGCCGACCCGGCGCGGACCGTCCACGGCCGGCCAGTCCCGGGCTTCGGTCAGCAGTTCCACGGCGCCCGCCGACCAGTTGACGAAGGGGGTCGGCTCCTCGATGTGCAGGGTCTTCGGCAGCACGCCGTGGCGGATCGCCTGCACCGACTTGATCACGCCCGCCACACCGGCCGCCGCCTGGGTGTGACCGATGTTGGACTTCAACGAGCCCAGCAGGAGCGGCCGTTCGGCATCCCGTTCGCGGCCGTAGGTGGCCAGGATCGCCTGCGCCTCGATCGGGTCGCCGAGCCGGGTGCCGGTGCCGTGCGCCTCGACGGCCTGGACGTCGGCGGCGGACAGCCGGGCGTCGGCCAGGGCGGCGCGGATCACCCGCTGCTGGGCCGGACCGTTGGGGGCGGTGAGGCCGTTGGAGGCGCCGTCCTGGTTGACCGCGCTGCCCCGCAGCACCGCCAGCACCTCGTGACCGTTGCGGCGCGCGTCCGAGAGCCGCTCCACCAGCAGCAGACCCACGCCCTCCGCCCAGCCCGTCCCGTCCGCACCCGCCGCGAACGCCTTGCACCGCCCGTCGGCGGACAGGCCGCGCTGCCGGGAGAACTCCACGAAGCCCTGCGCCGTCGACATCACGCTGACCCCGCCGGCCAGGGCGAGGTCCGACTCGCCGGAGCGCAGCGACTGCGCGGCCAGGTGCAGCGCCACCAGCGAGGAGGAGCAGGCCGTGTTGACGGTGACGGCCGGGCCCTCGAAGCCGAAGGTGTAGGAGATCCGGCCGGAGGCCACGCTGTCCAGTCCGCCGATACCGAGATAGCCCTCCAACTCGCCCGGGGCGTCGTGCAGTCGGGGCGTGTAGTCGGTCCCGGCCAGGCCCGCGAAGACCGCCGTCCGACTGCCGCGCAGCGCCGTCGGGTCGATGCCGGCCCGCTCGAACGCCTCCCAGGCGGTCTCCAGCAGCAGCCGGTGCTGCGGGTCGGTGGCGAGGGCCTCGCGGGGCGAGATGCCGAAGAACTCGGCGTCGAACTCGGCGGTGGTGTCCAGGAATCCGCCGTGCCGGGTGTAGGAGGTGCCGGGGTGGTCGGGGTCCGGGTCGTAGAGGGCGTCGAGGTCCCAGCCCCGGTCGGCCGGGAACCCGGTGATGGCGTCGCCGCCGTCGGCCACCAGCTGCCAGAGGTCCTCGGGCGAGGCGATGCCGCCGGGCAGGCGGCAGGCCATGCCGACGATCGCGATCGGTTCGCGCTTCGCCCGCTCCACCTCCTCCAGACGGCGGTTGGCCTGGCGCGCGTCGGCCAGGGCGCGCTTCAGATAGTCGCGGAGCTTCTGGTCGTTGGACATCGGTGCCTCTCGCAGGTGCGGTCGTACGGGTGCTGGCGGGTGGGGGCCCGACGGCCGCCGCGAGGGGCGGCCGTCGGGGAAGGCGGACGGCAGAGGGGTCAGGCGGACGGGGAGGCGTCGCGGTCCATCAGGGCGAACAGCTCCTCGTCCGTGGCGTTCTCCAGGTCCAGGTCGTCGAGGTCCCCGCCGTCCTCCGCGTCGGCCCCGTCGCTCCGGCCGGTGTCCCAGCGGTCCACCAGCGCCTTCAGCCGGGCGAGCACCGAGGCCCGCTCCCCCTCGGGCCCCGCCGGGCCGGCCAGGGACCGTTCCAGGGCGGCCAGGGCCGCGTCCGGGTCGGGCTCCGCACCCACCGGCACCCGCTCGGGGTCCGGGAGTTCGGTGAGCAGGTGGGCGGCGACGGCGGCCGGGGTCGGGTGGTCGAAGACCAGCGTCGCGGGCAGCTCCAGACCGGTGCCGGCGCCGATCCGGTTGCGCAGTTCGACGGCGGTGAGCGAGGTCAGCCCCAGTTCGCGGAAGGCCCGGTCGGCGGCGACGGCGGCGATTCCGGCGTGGCCGAGCACGGCCGCGGCCTCCCGGCGGACCAGGTCGAGCAGCACCGCCTCCCGCGCCTCCGGACCGTCCGCGCCCTCCAGCCTGAGCAGCCAGGGCGCGGGCCCGGCGGCCGCGCCGCCGGTGCCGGTCGCGGCTGCCACCGATCCGGCCACCGTCGTATTGGTGACGGTCGCGTCCAGCCAGTAGCGCTGCCGCCGGAACGGATAGGTGGGCAGGGCCACCGGTCGCGGACCGGTCCCGGCGAAGACGGCCGACCAGTCGAACGCCACGCCCCGCACCCACAGTTCGGCGGCGGAGAGCAGGAACCGGTCCGGCCCGCCGTGGTCCCGGCGGAGCGTGCCCGCCACCACCGAGCGCTTTCCGGCGCCGACGGAGGCGAGGGTGTCCTCGATCGGCACGGTCAGCACGCCGTGCGGGGACACCTCGACGAACACGGTGTGGCCGTCCTCGGCGAGGCGCCGGGTGGCCTCCTCGAAACGGACCGTCTCGCGCAGGTTGGTCACCCAGTACTCCGCGTCCAGCCCGGCCGTGTCGAACCAGTCGCCGGTGACGGTGGACAGCAGCGGCACGGTGCCGGTGCGCGGCCGGACCGGGGCCAGCAGCTCCACCAGCTCCTCCCGCAGACCGTCCACCTGGGCGGAGTGCGAGGCGTAGTCGACCGGGATCGTGCGGGCCCGGACGCCCTCCGCCCGGTAGGCGTCGACCAGTTCGGCCAGCGCCGCCGGCTCGCCGGAGACCACGGTCGCCGCCGGGCCGTTGACCACGGCTATCGAGAGCCGGTCGCCGCGGTCGGCGATCCGCTCCGCCACCCGGGCGGCGGGCAGGGCCACCGAGGCCATGCCGCCGGCGCCGGCCAGCGCCAGGATCGCCCGGCTGCGCAGGGCCACCACCCGGGCGCCGTCGGCGAGCGAGAGCCCGCCCGCGACCACGGCGGCCGCGATCTCGCCCTGGCTGTGGCCGACCACGGCGTCCGGCCGCACCCCGTGCGCCCGCCACAGCTCGGCCAGCGAGACCATCACCGCCCACAGCACCGGCTGGACGACGTCCACCCGGTCCAGTCCGGGGGCGCCGGGGGCACCGCGCAGCACGTCCGGCAGCGACCAGTCCGTGTGCGGGGCCAGCGCGGCCGCGCACTCCTCGATCCTGGCGGCGAACACCGGCGCGGTGTCGAGGAGTTCGACGGCCATGCCGGCCCACTGCGAGCCCTGGCCGGGGAAGACGAACACCGTGCGGCCGCTGACGTCGGCGGTGCCCGTGACCAGGGCGGCGGCCGGGTCCCCGGCGGCGAGCGCCCGCAGGGCCTCCGGATCGCCGACGGCGACGGCCCGTTCCTCCAGCGCGCCGCGGGCGGTGGCGAGGGCGTGCGCGACGTCGAGGTCCCGGCCGTCGGGCGCCGGGAGCAGCTCCGCCACCTGGGCGGCCTGGGCGAGCAGCGCGGCCGGGGTCCGGGCGGAGACCAGGTAGGGCAGCGGGCCGGGCGCGTCGGCGGCGTCGGTGGCCTCGGCGGCGACCGGCGCCGGGTCCGGGGCCTGCTCGATGATCACGTGGGCATTGGTGCCGGACACCCCGAAGGAGGACACGGCCGCGCGGCGCGGCCGCCCCAGCTCCGGCCAGTCCCGCTGCTCGGTGAGCAGCTCGACGGCGCCCGCCGACCAGTCCACGTACGGCGAGGGCTCGTCCACGTGCAGGGTGCGCGGCAGCACCCCGTGCCGGATCGCCTGGACCATCTTGATCACGCCCGCCGCACCGGCCGCGGCCTGGGTGTGGCCGATGTTGGACTTCAACGAGCCCAGCCAGAGCGGCTGTTCGGCCGGCCGCTGCTGCCCGTAGGTGGCGATCACGGCCTGGGCCTCGATCGGGTCGCCGAGGGTGGTGCCGGTGCCGTGGCCCTCGACCGCGTCCACGTCGGCCGCGCCGAGCCCGGCCCGCTCCAGCGCCTGGCGGATCACCCGCTGCTGAGCGGGACCGCTGGGCGCGGTCAGGCCGTTGGAGGCGCCGTCCTGGTTGACCGCGCTGCCGCGGACCACCGCGAGCACCGGGTGACCGTTGCGGCGCGCGTCGGAGAGCCGCTCGACCAGCAGCAGCCCGACGCCCTCGCCCCAGCCGGTGCCGTCCGCGGCGTTCGCGTACGCCTTGCAGCGGCCGTCGGCGGACAGGGCCCGCTGCCGGGAGAACTCGACGAAGGTGGTCGGGGTGGACATCACGGCCACCCCGCCGGCGAGGGCGAGGTCGCACTCGCCGGAGCGCAGCGACTGGGCGGCCAGGTGCAGCGCCACCAGCGAGGAGGAGCAGGCGGTGTCCACGGTCACCGCCGGGCCCTCGAAGCCGAAGGAGTAGGAGATCCGGCCGGAGGCCACGCTTCCGGCGGTGCCGTTGCCGAGCCAGCCCTCCAGTTCGGCCGGCACCTCGCGGACCCGGGGCGCGTAGTCGTGGTACATCACGCCCGCGAAGACACCGGTCCGGCTGCCGCGCAGGGCCGTCGGGTCGATGCCCGCGCTCTCCAGCGCCTCCCAGGTGGTCTCGAGCAGCAGCCGCTGCTGCGGGTCGGTGGCGAGGGCCTCGCGCGGCGAGATGCCGAAGAACTCGGCGTCGAACTCGGCCGGCCGGTCGAGGAACCCGCCGTGCCGGGTGTAGGAGGTGCCGGGCTTGTCGGGGTCCGGGTCGTAGAGCGCGTCGAGGTCCCAGCCGCGGTCGTCCGGGAAGTCGGTGACGGCGTCCCGGCCCTCGCTCACCAGCCGCCACAGGTCGTCCGGGGTGGCCACGCCGCCGGGCAGGCGGCAGGCCATGCCGACGATGACGACCGGGTCGTCCTCGACGGCGGGGGCGATGCCGACGGCGGGGGCGGTCCCGGCAGCGGCGGCGGGGCTCACCTCGGCGGTGGCGCCGACCAGTTCGGCCCGCAGGTGCTCGGCGAGCGCGGTCGGGCTGGGGTGGTCGAAGACCAGGGTGGCCGGCAGCCGCAGGCCGGTGGCGGCCGCGACCCGGTTGCGCAGCTCGACGGCGGACAGCGAGTCCACGCCGATGCTGGTGAACGACCGCCGGGCGCCGACCGCTTCGGCCTCGGTGCCGAGCACGGCGGACACCTCGGCGCGGACCAGCCGGAGCAGCTCGGCCTGCCGCTCGGCGTCGTCGGGCAGGGCGGCGAGCCGCTGGGCGAGCGCGGCCCGGCCGTCCGTGCCGGGGGCTGCGGCGGCGGTGCCGGGCAGCGCGGCGCCGGCGGTGCGCCGGGCGGGCCGGACCAGGCCGCGCAGCAGCGGCGGCACCTCGTGCCGGGTCCGGTCCTGCTGCGCCCGCACGGCCGCGAGGTCGAGCGGGGCGGGTACCAGGGCCGCCCGGTCGCCCAGCCGCTGGGCGGCGTCGAACAGGCGCATGCCCTCGGCGGAGCCGATCGGCCGGATGCCGAACCGGGCCAGCCGGGCGTGGTCGGTGGCGCTGAGGTGCTCGGTGATGCCACTGGCCTCGGCCCACTGCCCCCAGGCCAGGGACTGGGCGGGCAGGCCGATCGCGCGCCGGTGGGCGGCGAGCGCGTCCAGGTAGGTGTTCGCGGCCGCGTAGCTCGCCTGCCCCGGGCTGCCGAGGGTGGCGGCGACGGAGGAGTAGAGGACGAAGGCCGCCAGGTCGTGGGACCGGGTGAGTTCGTGCAGGTGGCGGGCGCCGTCGGCCTTGGGCGCCCGGACGGCGGTCAGCCGCTCGGGCGTGAGGGCGGTCAGCACGCCGTCGTCGAGGACGCCGGCGGTGTGGATCACGGCGGTCAGCGGGTGGGCGGCGGGGACGGCCGCGATCGCGGCGGCGAGGGCCTCGCGGTCGGCGGTGTCGGCGGCCGTGACGGTCACCGTGGCGCCGAGGGCGGTGAGTTCGGCCCGCAGCTCGGCCGCGCCGGGCGCGTCGATGCCGCGGCGGGAGAGCAGCAGCAGGTGGCGGGCGCCGCGCTCGGTGACCAGGTGCCGGGCCAGCAGGGCGCCGAGGGTCCCGGTGCCACCGGTGATCAGCACCGTGCCCTCCGGGTCCCAGGCCCGGGCCTCGACGTCGGAGGCGGCCACCCGGGCCAGTCGCGGCACCCGCGCCCGGCCCTCGCGCAGAGCCAACTGCGGTTCGCCGCCGGCCACGGCTGCCGCGAGTACGGCTTCCGAGGCCCCGGTGCCGTCGGTGTCGACCAGCACGATCCGGCCCGGACTCTCCGACTGCGCCGAACGCACCAGACCCCACACCGGGGCGGCGGTCAGGTCCGGCGTCTCCGAACCGTCGACCGCCACGGCCTGCCGCGTCAGCACCACCAGCGGCGCTCCGGCACCGTCGTCCTGCGCCAGCCACTCCTGGAGGGCGACCAGGGTCCCGGTCACGTCCCCGTCCACCCGCAGCACCTCGCCCGGCAGCGCGTCGGCCGCGTCAGCGACCGCCACCTCCGGCCACTCGACGGCGAACAGGGTGTCCCGGCCCACGGCGGGCCCGGCGCCCGGGCCGTCGGTGGGAACCGGCCGGGTGACCAGCGACTCGACGGTGATCACGGGCCGACCGGCCGGATCGGTGGCTTCCAGGCGGTAGGAGTCGGCTCCGGTCGCGGTGACCAGGACCCGCAGCTCGGTCGCGGCGGCGGCGTGCAGGGTGACGCCCCGGTAGGCGAACGGCAGCCGGCGGGTACGGGCGGCGGCCGGGTCGCCGTCGGCGGGGTCGTGCTCCGCCCCGTCGAGGGCGGGCAGCTGGGCGGCGGCGTCCAGCAGCGCGGGGTGCAGGCCGAACCGGGCGGCGTCCCCGGCCAGGGGCTGCGGCAGGACGGCGTGCCCGTGCAGCGTCGCACCGTCCCGCCAGACCTCGCGCAGCCCGCGGAAGGCCGGACCGTAGTCCAGCCCGACGGCGGCCAGCAGCTCGTACGCCTCCTCGGGGGTGAGGTGTTCGGCGCCGTCGGCGGGTGCACGGACGGTGGGCGCGGCCGCGCCGGACCGGTCGGCGGACAGCAGACCGCTCGCGTGCCGGGTCCAGGCGCCGTCCCCGGCGGCCTCCGACGGCCGGGAGTGGATCGTCACCGGACGCACGCCGGCCCCGTCCGGCGCGCCGACCGCCACGTGCAGCTGCAGGGTGCCACGCTCGGTCAGCACGAGCGGGGCCTCGACCACCAGCTCGTCCAGGGTGCTCGCGCCCACCTCGTCGCCCGCCCGGATCGCCAGCTCGACCAGGGCCGCACCGGGCGCCAGGACGGTGCCCAGCGCCACGTGGTCGGCGAGCCAGGGGTGGGTGGCGAGCGAGAGGCTGCCGGTGAGCAGCACACCCGCCGAGTCGGCCGGGGTGACGGCCGCGCCGAGCACGGCGTGCTCGACGGCCGTCAGGCCGAGCCCGCGCGCGTCGGCGGCGGTCCGGGCGGCGGGCTCCAGCCAGTAGCGGCGGCGCTGGAACGGATAGGTCGGCAGGGCGAGCCTCGGGCGGTGCCCGCCGCCGAACAGGGCGGTCCAGTCGACCCGGTGGCCCTGGACGTGGATCCGGGCGAGCGCCGTCAGCGCCGTCCGCTGCTCGGGGCGCTCGCGGCGCAGGACCGGGACGGCGGTGACGGTGTCGTCCAGAACGGCGCCGACGAGGCCGGTGAGGGTGCCGTCGGGGCCGAGTTCGACGAAGGTCGTGGCGCCCTCGGCGGCCAGGGTGGTGACCACGTCGGCGAACCGCACGGCCCCCCGGACCTGGCGCACCCAGTACTCCGGATCGGTGATCTCCTCGGCGGTCGCGACCCCGCCCGTCACGTTGGAGATCACCGGGATCTCGGGGCGCCGGAAGGTCAGACTCTGTGCGACGGCCAGGAAATCGTCCAGCATGCCGTCCATGTGCGCCGAGTGGAACGCGTGGCTCACCCGCAGGCGACGGGTACGACGGTCCGCGAAGCGCTCCCGCACCGCCTCCACCGCAGCCTCGTCGCCCGAAACCACCACCGAGCGGGGCCCGTTGACGGCAGCGATGTCCGCGCCGTCCACCAGAACGGCCCGCACCTCTTCCTCGGTCGCCTCCAGCGCGACCATCGCCCCGCCACCGGGCAGGGCCTGCATCAACCGCGCACGGGCACCCACCAGCACCGCCGCGTCCTCCAACGACAGCACCCCCGCCACGTGCGCCGCCGCCAGCTCACCGATCGAATGGCCCGCCACGAAGTCCGGCCGCACACCCCACGACTCGAACAACCGGAACAGGGCCACCTCCACCGCGAACAACGCCGGCTGCGTCCACCCGGTCCGGTCCAGCCCCTCGCCGGACTCGATCACCTCCGCCAACGGCAGACCCAGAGCGTCGGCCACCGCATCGAAAGCCCCGGCGAAAACAGGCTGCGACGCGTACAACTCCCGCCCCATACCCACCCGCTGCGAACCCTGCCCCGAGAACAGGAACGCCAGACCACCCGAACCAGCCACCCCACGCACCACGTCCGCACCCTCGGGATCACGCAGCAACGCCGCATCCCCCAGCACCACCGCCCGCTCCTCCAACGCCGCGCGGCCCACGGCCAGCGACTGGGCGAGCTCCGCCGGATCGGCGGTGAGCGCCAACTCGGCCACCCGGTTGCCCTGTTCGCGCAGCGCCTCCGGCGAACGCGCCGACACCACGAACGGCAGCAGCGCACCGTCCACCGTCGGCACCACAGTCGTCGCCGTCGTGGACTCCTCCACCGGCGCCTGCTCGACGATCACGTGCGCGTTGGTGCCGGAGACACCGAACGCGGACACCGCGGCCCGGCGCGGACGCTCAAGCGCCGGCCACTCCCGCTGCTCCGTGAGCAGCTCCACCGTGCCCGCCGACCAGTCCACGTGCGGAGACGGCGCATCCACGTGCAGAGTGCGCGGCAGCACCCCGTGCCGGATCGCCAGCACCGACTTGATCACACCCGCCACACCGGCCGCCGCCTGGGTGTGCCCGATGTTCGACTTCACCGAACCCAGCCACAGCGGCTGTTCGGGCGATCGCTGCTGACCGTAGGTCGCGATCAGCGCCTGCGCCTCGATCGGGTCGCCGAGGGTGGTGCCGGTGCCGTGCGCCTCGACCACGTCGACCTCGTCGGGCGCCAGGCCAGCGTTTGCCAGCGCCGCCCGGATCACCCGCTGCTGCGAAGGACCGCTCGGGGCGGTGAGGCCGTTGGAGGCACCGTCCTGGTTGACCGCGCTGCCGCGCAGCACCGCCAGCACCTCGTGACCGTTGCGGCGCGCGTCCGAGAGCCGCTCCACCAGCAGCAGACCCACACCCTCCGCCCAGCCCGTCCCGTCCGCACCCGCCGCGAACGCCTTGCACCGCCCGTCGGGCGACATGGCGCGCTGGCGGGAGAACTCGACGAAGGTGGTCGGGGTGGTCATCAGCAGCACGCCGCCGGCGACGGCGAGGTCCGACTCGCCGGAGCGCAGCGACTGCGCGGCCAGGTGCAGCGCCACCAGCGAGGAGGAGCAGGCGGTGTCCACGGTCACCGCCGGGCCCTCGAAGCCGAAGGAGTAGGAGATCCGGCCCGAGGCGACGCTGCCCGCGTTGCCGATGCCGAGGTAGGCCTCCAGTTCGGCCGGGACCTGCTGGGCGCCGCTCGCGTAGTCGCGGCCGGAGATGCCCGCGAAGACGCCGGTCCGGCTGCCGCGCAGCGCCGTCGGGTCGATGCCGGCCCGCTCGAACAGCTCCCAGGTGGTCTCCAGCAGCAGCCGCTGCTGCGGGTCGATCGCGGGGGCCTCGCGCGGCGGGACGCCGAAGAACTCGGCGTCGAACTCGCCGATGCCGTCGAGGAATCCGCCGTGCCGGGAGTAGGAGGTGCCGGGCTTGTCGGGGTCGTCGGGCGCGTACAGGGCGTCGAGGTCCCAGCCCCGGTCGGCCGGGAACCCGGTGATGGCGTCGCCGCCGTCGGCCACCAGCCGCCAGAGGTCCTCCGGCGAGGCGACACCGCCCGGGTAGCGGCAGGCCATGCCGACGATGACGATCGGATCGGTGTCCACAGCCGTGCCGGGGGCCGGGGCGGCCGTCCGGTCGGCCCGGGAGCCGGCCTGCGGGTCGGCGTCGGCCGCGCCCCACAGCTCGTCCGCCAGCCAGTCCGCGAGCGCGGCGGGCGTCGGGTGGTCGAAGACCGCGGTCGCGGGCAGGCGGCGGCCGGTGACCGCACCGAGGCGGTTGCGGAACTCGACGGCCGTCAGCGAGTCGAAGCCCTGCTGCTGGAAGGCCCGGGCCGGGTCGACGGCGTCCGCCGAGCGGTGCCGCTGCACGGCCGCGGCCTCGGCCCGGACGACGCCGAGCAGGCTGCGGCGGCGCTCGGCGGCGGGCAGCGCGCCGAGCCGGACGACGAGGTCGGCCCCGGTGGACACGTCTCCGCCGTCCCGGTGGGCCGGACCGTCCGCGCCGTCGCGGGGCAGCAGTTCGGCCACCAGGCGCTGGTCCCGGCCCCGGAAGAGCGCCGCCCAGTCGACGTCGGCGACCACGAGGTGGCTCTCGCCCAGGTCCAGTGCGGCGCCGAGCAGTTCGACGGCCTGCGCGGGCGGCAGCGAGGCGAGCCCGTGCCGGAGCAGTTGCCGTTCGGCGCCGTCGGCGGCGATCCCGGCGCCCGCCCAGTGGCCCCAGGCGATCGAGGTGGCGGGCAGTCCGGCGGCCCGGCGCTCGGCGGCGAGGGCGTCCAAGTAGGCGTTGCCGGGCGCGTAGTTGGCCTGGCCGGGGATCCCGGCGACGCCCGCGAGCGAGGAGAACAGGACGAACGCGGTCAGCGGCAGGTCCGCGGTGAGCTCGTGCAGCAGCCGGGCGGCGCCCGCCTTGGCGCGCAGGGCGGCGGCGAGCCGGTCGGCGCCGAGGGTGGGGAGCAGTCCGTCGTGCAGGGCGGCGGCGGTGTGGACGACGGCGCCGAGCGGCAGGTCGGCGGGGATCCCGGCGAGCACGGCCGCGAGCTGCTCGCGGTCGGCGACGTCGGCCGCGGCGAAGGTCACCCGGGCGCCGAGGGCGGCGAGTTCGGCCTCCAGCACGGCGGCGCCGGGCGCCTCGGCCCCGCGCCGGCCGACCAGCAGCAGGTGTTCGGCGCCGCGCGCGGCCAGCCAGCGGGCGACGTGGCCGCCGAGCGCGCCGGTGCCGCCGGTGATCAGGGTGGTGCCGCGCGGCTCCCAGGGCTGCTCCGCCGGGGCGGACGGCGCGGCGGGGGCCAGCCGGCGGGCGAAGGCGCCGGCCGGGCGCAGGGCGAGTTCGCTCTCCCGGTAGGGCGAGCGGTCGGTGACCAGGGCGGCGACCTGCTGCCAGGTGTGCCGGTCGGGCTCGGCGGGCAGGTCGAGCAGGCCGCCGTGCAGGGCGGGCTGCTCGGCGGCCAGGATCGCCCCGAAACCCCAGGTCAGGGCCTGCTCGGGGGCGGTGACGGGGTCGGTCGCGGAGTCGGCGGGCCCGGTGCTGACGGCGCCCCGGGTGAGGTACCAGACGGGGGCGGGCGCGGCCGCGTCGTCGAGGGCCTGGGCCAGGGCCACCTGGGCGGCGTGCGCCCAGGGCAGCTCGGGGTGCTCGGGGTGGGCGCCGGGGCGCAGGGCGAGCAGCGAGACGACGCCGCTGAACGGGCCGTCCGCGGCGGTCAGCCGGGCCAGTTCGGCGGCCAGGGCGGGCCGGTCGGCGCCGGCGGTGAGCACCGCCACGGTGGCGCCGAGCGCGCCGAGCGCCTCGGTGAGCGCGTCGGCCCACGGGTGGCGGGCCGGGTCGAGAGCCTCGTCCAGGCCCTCCGGCAGGACGAGCAGCCAGCGGCCCCCCGCGGCGGTCGCGGTCGCCGCCGGGGTGCCGACCGGCCGCCAGACGACGCGGTACCGCCAGCCGTCGGCGGCGGTGGCGGCGCGGCGCCGGTCCCACCAGGAGGCGAGTGCGGGCAGCACAGGGACCAGCCGGTCGCCGTCCACCCCGATCGCCTCGCCGAGGCGGCCGGCGTCCTGCTCGCCGACCAGGTCCCAGAACACGCTGTCCCCGGCGGGCCCGCCCGGGGCGGCGGCCAGCTCCGGGGAGCGGCTGGCGTCCAGCCAGTAGCGCTGCCGCTGGAACGGGTAGCCGGGCAGCTCGGCGTGTGCGGGCCGGGCGCCGGCGAAGGCGGCCGTCCAGTCGACGGCCACGCCGCGCACGGACAGCTCGGCGACGGAGGTGAGCCAGCGCTCGCGGCCGCCCTGCCCGCGCCGCAGCGAGCCGGTGACGACGGCGGACGCGGTGGCGCCCGGGGTCACGGCGTCGAGGGTGTCCTCGATCGCGCCGGTGAGCACCGGGTGCGGGGAGACCTCGACGAACACGGTGTGGCCGGTCTCCGCGAGCCGGCGGGTGGCCTGCTCGAAGCGGACGGTGTGGCGCAGGTTGCGGTACCAGTAGCCGGCGTCCAGGGCGGCGGTGTCCTGCCAGTCGCCGGTGACGGTGGACAGCAGCGGCACGGTACCGGTGCGCGGGCGCAGGTCGGCGAGCAGGGTGAGGAGTTCCTCGCGCAGCGCCTCGGTCTGGGCGGAGTGCGAGGCGTAGTCGATGTTGACCGGCCGGACGGTGGCGCCCTCGGCGGTGTACGCGGCGGTGAGTTCGGCGAGCGCGTCGAGGTCGCCGGAGACGACGGTGGCCTGCGGGCCGTTGACGACGCCGACGGAGAGCCGGCCGGGCCAGGCGGCGATCCGCTGCTCGACCTCGGCGAGCGGGCGCGGCACCGAGACCATGCCGCCGCGGTGGGAGATCCGGGCCAGCAGCTTGGCCCGGAGGGCGACGATCCGGGCCGCGTCGGCGAGGTCGAGACCGCCCGCGACGTACGCGGCGGCGACCTCGCCCTGGCTGTGGCCGACGACGGCGTCCGGGCGGACGCCGTAGGCCCGCCAGAGTTCGGCGAGCGAGACCATCACCGCGAACAGCACCGGCTGGACGACGTCCACCCGGTCCGGGTCGGGGCCGTCGGCGGCGCCGCGGACGACGTCGAGCAGCGACCAGTCGGTGTGCGGGGCCAGCGCCTCGGCGCAGCGGGTGAGCGCGGCGGCGAAGGCGGGTTCGGTGTCGAGCAGTCCGGCGGCCATGCCGGCCCACTGGGAGCCCTGGCCGGGGAAGACGAAGACGGTCCGGCCCGGGGTGGCGGCCCGGCCGCGGACGACGCCGGGGCCGTCGAGCGCGCGCAGGGCCCCGGCGGCGTCGGCGGCCGGGGCGACGACGACGGCGCGCTCGTCGAGTGCGGCGCGGCCGGTGGCCAGGGTGTGCGCGGCGTCGACCGGCCGGGTACCGGGCAGCCGGTCGGCGATCCGGGCGGCGTGGGCGATGAGGGCCGCGGGGGTGCGGGCTGAGAGCACGTACGGGAGGACGGCGGGGGCGGCGGCGGGCTCGGGCGCGCCGGGGTCGGCGGCGGGCTGCTCGGCCGGGGCCTGCTCGACGATGACATGGGCGTTGGTGCCGGAGACACCGAACGCGGAGACGGCGGCCCGGCGCGGACGCTCCAGCGCCGGCCACTCCCGCTGCTGGGTGAGCAGCTCGACCGTGCCCGCGGACCAGTCCACGTGCGGAGACGGCGCATCCACGTGCAGGGTGCGCGGCAGCACCCCGTGCCGGATCGCCAGCACCGACTTGATCACACCCGCCACACCGGCCGCCGCCTGGGTGTGCCCGATGTTCGACTTCACCGAACCCAGCCACAGCGGCTGTTCGGCACTGCGACCCGCACCGTAGGTCGCGATCAGCGCCTGTGCCTCGATCGGATCGCCCAGCCGGGTACCGGTGCCGTGCGCCTCGACCACGTCCACGTCCCCGGCGGTGAGCCCGGCGGAGTCGAGCGCCGCCCGGATCACCCGCTGCTGCGAGGTCCCGCTCGGGGCGGTGAGCTGGCTGGAGCGGCCGTCCTGGTTGACGGCGGAGCCGCGCAGCAGGGCGAGCACCCGGTGGCCGTTGCGGCGGGCGTCCGAGAGCCGCTCCAGGACGAGCAGGCCGGCGCCCTCGCCCCAGCCGGTGCCGTCGGCGGCGGCGGCGAAGGGCTTGCAGCGGCCGTCGGCGGCCAGGCCGCGCTGACGGCTGAACTCGATGAACATGCCCGGCGCGGCGAGCACGGTGGCGCCGCCGGCCAGGGCGAGCGAGCTCTCGCCGGAGCGCAGCGAGCGGGCGGCGAGGTGCAGCGCGACCAGCGAGGAGGAGCAGGCGGTGTCGACGGTGACGGCCGGGCCCTCCAGGCCGAGGGTGTAGGCGATCCGGCCGGAGGCGACGGAGGTGGTGGTGCCGGTGAGGACGTAGCCGTCGGTCTGCTCGGCGGGCAGGTGGTGCATGCTCGGCCCGTACTCCTGGGCGATCACACCCGCGAACACGCCGGTGCGGGTGCCGCGCAGGGCCTCCGGGTCGATCGCGGCGTCCTCCAGGGCCTGCCAGGCGGTCTCCAGCAGCAGGCGCTGCTGGGGCTCGGCGGCGAGCGCCTCGCGGGGCGAGATGCCGAAGAAGTCGGCGTCGAACTCGCCCGCGTCGTAGAGGAATCCGCCCTCGCGGGCGTAGCTGCGGCCGGCCCGGTCGGGGTCGGGGTCGTAGAGGTGGTCGAGGTCCCAGCCGCGGTCGGTCGGGAAGGGGCCGACGACGTCGCGCTCCTCGGTGACCAGCCGCCACAGCGCGTCGGGGGTGTCGGCGCCGCCGGGGAAGCGGCAGGCCATGCCGACGATGGCGATCGGCTCCTCCGCGGCGGGGCCGGTCGCGCCGTCGGCGGCGGTGTCGCTGACGGCGGCGCGGGCCTCCGCGTCGCGCAGGCGGCGGCGGGTCTGGTGCAGCTCGGCGGCAACCTTGTTGAGGTAGTCGCGCAGCTTCTGCTCGTTGGTGCTCATCTCTGCGGTGCCTCTCTCAGGAAATGCCGAGCTCGTTGTCGATGAAGTCGAAGATGTCGTCGTCACTGACATCGGTGATGCGGGTGGCGAGGTCGCCGTCGCCTTCACCAGGGGGCGGGCCGGTCAGGCCGGCGAGCAGCGCGGTGAGCCGGTCGACGGCCCCGGCGCGGGCGGCCGGGTCGGCGGCGAGGGCGGTCAGGGCGCGCTCCAGCCGGTCGAACTCGACGGCCGCGTCCACGGGTTCGACCGCGTCGGCGGGGCCGGCCGGCGCTGCTGACGCTTCGGCCGGTGCCGGGGCGAGCCGCTCGCGCAGATGGGCGGCGAGGGCGGCCGGGGTGGGATGGTCGAAGAGGGCGGTGGTGGGCAGTCGCAGACCGGTCGCGGTGTTGATCCGGTTCCGCAGCTCGATCACTCCGAGGGAGTCGAACTCACTGTCCATGAAGCCGAGTTCCGGCCGGATCGCAGTCGCGTCCGGGTGGCCGAGCACGGCCGCCGCGGTGGTGCGGACCAGCGCCAGCAGCTGCCG
This sequence comes from Streptomyces sp. TLI_053, assembly GCF_900105395.1. NCBI lineage: Bacteria > Bacillati > Actinomycetota > Actinomycetes > Kitasatosporales > Streptomycetaceae > Streptomyces > Streptomyces sp. TLI_053. The sequence goes on along the minus strand of NZ_LT629775.1, from coordinate 7,997,568 downwards.
TTCCTGCTCGGCCGCCGGCTGCCCGGCCAGTCGGGCCAGCAGCGCGGCCGGGCCGTCGGCGCCGCCCCGGGCGGCCGGGCGGGGCCGGTGCCGGGCGAGTCCGCGCAGCACCGGTGCCAGCCGGTCGGCGGGCACGGCCGCCGGGTCGAGCCGGGCCGCCACCAGGGCGGCGTCCGGGACGCCCCGGGTTCCCGGAGCGGCCGTCGGGGAGCCGAGCGCGGCGTCGAACAGCGCGAGCGCCTGCTCGTCGGTCATCGGCGCCAGACCGGTGGCGCCCAGGCGCTCCCGCTCGGCGGCGCCGAGGCCGGCCGCCATACCGCCCTCGGCCTGCGCCCAGTGGCCCCAGGCGAGCGAGACCGCGGGCAGCCCCCGCACCGTCCGGTGCTGCGCCAGCGCGTCCAGCTCGGCGTTGGCGGCCCCGTAGTTGGCCTGGCCCGGATTGCCCAGCAGGCCCACGGCGGAGGAGAACAGGACGAACGCGGCGAGGTCCTGGGAGCGGGTCAGCTCGTGCAGGTGCCGGGCGCCGTCGGCCTTGGGGCGGCCCACGGTGCGCAGCCGCTCGGCGGTGAGCGAGCCGAGCACGGCGTCGTCCAGTACTCCGGCGGTGTGCACCACGGCGGTCAGCGGGCGCTCGGCGGGGACGGCCGCGAGCAGTTCCGCGACGGCGTCCCGGTCGCCGAGGTCGGCGGCCCGCACGGTCACCTCGGCACCCGACTGCGCCAGTTCGGCGACCAGTTCGGCCACGCCCGGGGCCGACGGCCCGCGCCGGCTCGCGAGCAGCAGGTGCCGCACGCCGTGCCGGTCGACCAGGCGGCGGGCGACGAGCCGGCCGAGGGCGCCGGTACCGCCGGTGACGAGCACGGTGCCCTCGGGGTCGAGCGGGGCGGGCAGGGTCAGCGCGAGCTTGCCCGTGTGCCGGGCCTGGCTCAGCCGGCGCACCGCCTGCGGGGCCTGCCGGACGTCCTGGGCGTGCACCGGCAGCGGGCGCAGCGCGCCCTCGGCGAAGAGCCCGGCGAGTTCGGCGAGGATCGCGGCGATCCGGTCGGGGTCGACGTCGAACAGGTCGAAGGCCAGGTAGGCGGCGCCGTCGTGGTCGGCGGCGACGACGGCAGGGTCGCGCGGGTCGGTCTTGCCCATCTCGACGAACCGGCCGCCGGGGGCGAGCAGGCGCAGCGAGGCGTCGGTGAACTCGTGGGCCAGCGCGTTGAGGACGACGTCGACGCCCCGGCCGCCGGTGGCCGTGCGGAAGGCCGGTTCGAAGTCGAGGGTGCGGCTGGAGGCGACCCGGTCGCCGACCAGGCCGAGCCCGCGGAGCACGCCCCACTTGCCGGGACCGGCCGTGGCGAGCACCACCGAGCCGCCGTGCCGGGCGAGTTGGACGGCCGCCTGGCCGACGCCGCCGGTCGCGGCGTGGATCAGCACGGACTCGCCGGACCGCAGCCGGGCGAGGTCGTAGAGGCCGTGGTAGGCGGTGAGGAAGGCGACCGGGGCGGTGGCGGCCTCGGCCCAGCTCCAGCCCTCGGGGACGGGGAGGAGCAGTCGGTGGTCGGTGACGGCGACCGGGCCGAGGGTGCCCTGCACCAGGCCCATCACCCGGTCGCCGGGCCTCAGTCCGGTGACGCCGGGGCCGGTCTCCAGGACGGTACCCGCTCCCTCGGCGCCGATCCGGGCGCCGCCCGGGTAGAGGCCGAGGGTGATCAGCACGTCCCGGAAGTTGAGGCCGGCGGCGCGCAGGGCGATCCGGACCTCCCCGGCGGCCAGTGGCCGGCGGGCCTCGGGGGCGGGCAGCAGGGCGAGCGAGTCCAGGCTGCCGGGGGTGGCGGTGTCGAGCCGCCAGGTGTCGGCGGCGCCGGGGTCGAGCCGGTCGCCCGGGCGGGGGCGGCCGATCCTGGGGACGAGGATCTCCCCCGCGCGGAGGGCGAGTTGGGGCTCGCCCTCGGGAGCGGTGCGCTGCGCGGCGGCGAGCGCCGCACCAAGGGCGGCGCGACTCGCGGGGGTGCCGTCGGTGTCCAGCAGGACGAAGCGGTCGGGGTGTTCGGCCTGGGCGGTGCGGACCAGGCCCCAGACCGCGCCGGCCGCCGGTTCGGGGACGTCCTCGCCGGGGTGGGTGGCGACGGCGTGCTCGGTGAGCAGCGCGAGGATGCCGGTGTGCGTGGCGTCCAGCCAGCCGTGCAGCAGGGCGAGTGCCTGTTCGGCGGTGCGGACGGGGGCCAGCACGCTCTGCCCGGGGGCGGCCCCGGCGAGGGAGGCGAGCACGGGCTGTCCCTCGACCGGGTCGGCCGGGTCGACCGGCGCGGCGGACTCGGCGGACTCGGCGGACTCGGCGGACTCGGCGGCTGAGGCTGCTGAGGCCGGGTCGGCCAGCAGGGCCCAGTCGACGGGCGGGGCGTCGGCGGCCGTCAGCGGGTGCCAGTCCAGCCGGTGGAGCGAGTCCGGGCCGGCGGCGGCCGGGGCACGCAGGGTCAGTGCGCCGACGGTAGCGACCGGCAGCCCGGCCGGGTCGGTCAGCTCCAGCGCGACGGTGTCGGGCCCGGCCGGGGTGATCCGGGCCCGCAGGGCGCCGGTCCCGGTACCGGTGCGGTGCACGGTGACGTCCCGCCAGGAGAACGGCAGCACCGTCCGGTCGGCGTCCAGCACGACGGCGTGCAGCACGGCGTCCAGCAGGGCCGGGTGGAGGGCGTAGGCCTCGGCCCCGACGGCGGGCAGCACCGGCGGCGCGGTGACCTCGGCGTAGCGCCGCTCGCCGTCGACGGCGGCGGCGGTGAGGCCCCGGAAGGCGGGCCCGTAGTGGTAGCCGCGCTCGGCGAGGCGGTCGTAGGCGTCGGCGAGGTCGAGCGGCACGGCGGCAGCGGGCTCGGCGGAGGCGTCGGGCCCGGCGGAGGCGTCGGGCCCGGCGGGCTCCCCCGGGGCGACGGCGACCGCGCCGGTCGCGTGGGTGGTCCAGTCGGCGTCCCCGGAGTCCCCGGCCTCGGGCTGGGAGCGGATCCGCAGCGGGCGGCGTCCCTCCTCGTCGGCGGCGCCCAGCAGCACCTGGAGCCGCACCCCCGCCCTCGCGGCGGCCGGCAGGGCCAGCGGCGCGGCCAGGTCCAGCGTCTCCACCCGGGCGGCACCGGACCGCAGCGCGGCCTGCACGGCCAGCTCAAGGAAGGCGGTGCCCGGCAGCAGGACGGCACCGGCCACGGAGTGGTCGGCCAGCCACGGGTGGGTCCGCAGCGAGAGCCGGCCGGTGAACAACCAGCCCTCGCCGTCGGGGAGTTCGGTGACGCCGGTGAGCAGCGGGTGGCCGGTCGGGGCGAGACCGCCGGGGCCGTCGGCAGTGTGCCCGGCCGGAGTGTCCAGCCAGTGCCGGCGGCGTTCGAAGGGGTAGGTGGGCAGCTCGGGGCGGCCGGCCCCGGGGGCGGCCGGCAGGGCGGCGGCCCAGTCGACCGGCACCCCGTGCACGTGCAGCCGGGCCAGCGCCTCGGCGACGGTCGCCCGCTCCGGCCGGTCGGCGCGCAGCAGCGCCGCGATCGCCCGCGCGGGCGGGGCGGGGAGGGCCGTGTCCGCGTCGGCGAGCGCCTCCTCGGCGAGGGCGGTCAGCACGGGGCCGGGGCCGAGTTCCAGGTAGGCGGTGGTGCCGAGGCCGTCCAGGGTGCGCACGCCGTCGTGGAAGCGGACCGCCTCCCGGATGTGCCGCACCCAGTAGCCGGGGTCGGTCAGCTCCCCGGCCCGGGCGAGGCCGCCGTGCAGGTTGGAGACGACGGGGGTGTGCGGCTCCTGGTAGTCGAGCCGCTCCGCGACCGCGCGGAACTCGTCCAGCACGGCGTCCATGTGCGGCGAGTGGAACGCCCGGCCGACCGTCAGCAGCTTCACCCGCCGTCCGCGTGCCCGCCAGTCCTCGGCCAGTCGGCGGACCTCGGTCTCGTCACCGGAAAGGACCACGGACGACGGGCCGTTGACGGCGGCGATCGCCACCCGGTCGGCGAGCGCGGCAAGTTCGGGCGCGACCTCGGCCTCGGTGGCCCCGATCGCGGCCATCGCGCCGTGCGCGGGCAGCGCCTCCATCAGCCGGCCGCGCGCGGCCACCAGCGCCACCGCGTCGGGCAGGGTGAGCACACCGGCCAGGTGCGCGGCGCTCAACTCGCCGATGGAGTGGCCGATCAGCCGCTCCGGACGCAGGCCGTACGCCTGGACGGCGAGCCGGTGCAGGGCGACGTGCAGGGTGAACAGGGCGGGCTGGGTGTAGGCGGTGGTGTCCAGCAGGGCGGCCGGTGCGGTGCCGGGTTCGGCGAACAGCACCTCGGTCAGCGGCGTGGCCAGGTGCGGGGCGAACAGCTCCGCGAGCTCGTCCACGGCGGCCCGGAACACCGGCTCCCCGGCGTACAGTTCGCGGCCGGCGCCCGGCCGCTGGCTGCCCTGGCCGGAGTAGAGGAAGGCCGGTCCGGACGGGCGGGCGGCCTCGGCCCGGAGCAGGCCGGGCGCGTCCTGCTCGCCCTCGGCGAGTGCCCGCAGGGCCTCGGTGCGGGCCTCGACCGGGCCGGCCAGGACGGCGGCCCGGTGCGCGAAGTGGGTGCGTCCGGTGGCCAGGGCCCGGGCGACACCCGGGGCGTCGGGCGCGACCGCGTCCAGCAGCCGGGCGGCCTGGGCCCGCAGGGCGGCGGGCGTCCGGGCCGACAGCAGCAGCGGGGCGTCGGACAGCGCCGTGTGCTCCTCGGAAAGCTCGGGCTCCTCCGGTGCCGCCTCCAGGATCAGGTGCGCGTTGGTGCCGCTGATCCCGAACGAGGACACCGCCGCCCGGCGCGGCCGGCCCGTGACGGGCCAGGCGCGCGTCCCGTCGAGCAGTTCCACGCTGCCCGCCGACCAGTCGACGTGCGGCGAGGGCGCGTCCAGGTGCAGCGTGCCCGGCAGTTCGCCGTGCCGCAGCGCCTGGACCAGCTTGATCACCCCGGTGACCCCGGCGGCGGCCTGGGTGTGCCCGAGGTTGGACTTCGACGAGCCCAGCAGGACCGGCTGTCCGCCCGGGCCCCGCTGCCCGTAGGTGGCGAGCAGCGCGCGGGCCTCGATCGGGTCGCCGAGCGCGGTACCGGTGCCGTGCGCCTCCACCGCGTCCACCTCGGCCGGGGTGAGACCGGCGGCGTCGAGCGCCTGGCGGATCACCCGCTCCTGGGCCGGGCCGTTGGGGGCGGTCAGCCCGTTGGAGGCGCCGTCCTGGTTCACGGCACTGCCCCGCAGCAGCGCCAGCACCCGGTGCCCGTTGCGGCGGGCCGCGGAGAGCCGCTCCAGCAGCACCAGCCCGACGCCCTCGGCCCAGGCGGTGCCGTCGGCGGCGGCCGCGAACGGCTTGCAGCGGCCGTCCGGGGCCAGGCCGCGCTGACGGCTGAACTCGGTGAACATGCCGGGCGAGGACATCACCGTGGCACCGCCCGCGAGGGCGAGGTCGCACTCCCCCGCGCGCAGCGCCTGCGCGGCCAGGTGGATCGCGACCAGCGAGGACGAGCAGGCGGTGTCGACGGTGATCGCCGGCCCCTCCAGCCCGAGCGCGTAAGCGAGCCGACCGGAGGCGACGGAGGTCAGGGTGCCGGTGAGGGCGTGCCCCTCGTACCCGGGCGGCGTCTCGTGCAGGCGCGGGCCGTAGTCCTGCGGCATCACGCCGACGAACACGCCGGTGCGGGTGCCGCGCAGGGCCGCCGGGACGATGCCGGCCCGTTCGGTCAGCTCCCAGGCGGACTCCAGCAGCAGCCGCTGCTGGGGGTCGGTCGCGGCCGCCTCGCGCGGCGGGATGCCGAAGAAGGCGCCGTCGAACTCGTCGGCGTCGTGGAGGAATCCGCCCTGGCGGGTGTAGGAGGTGCCGGGCCGCTCGCCGTCCGGGTCGAACAGGGCGTCGAGGTCCCAGCCCCGGTTCTCCGGGAACGGGCCGATGGCGTCCCGGCCGTCGCGCAGCAGCTCCCACAACTGCTCGGGGGTGTCGGCGCCGCCCGGCCAGCGACCGCTGAGGGCGACCACGGCGACCGGGTCGTCCGCCTCCCGTGCGGCGGCCGTTCCGTGAGCGGCAGGACCGGATCCCGCACCCGCACCTCGGGCTCCCGCACCGGTGGCCTCCGGCCGGGCGGCGTCCGGCCGGGCGGCGAGGAACGCCGCGACCGCGCGCGGAGTCGGCCGGTCGTACACCAGGCTGGTCGGCAGGGCGCGGCCGACCGAGCCCGCGAGGCGGTCGCGGAACTCGACCGAGGCGACGGAGTCGAAGCCGAGGTCCTTGAAGGTGCGGTCCGGGTCCACGGCCTCCGCCCCGCCGGGCTCGCCCAGCACGATCGCCGCGCCCGCGCGGACGGCGGCCAGGGCGGCGGCCTCGTCCAGGGCGGGCGCCTCGTCCACGGTGGGCGCCCCGTCCGGGGCGGGAGCCTCCGGGACGGCCACCGGCTCCTCGGTCACCGGACGGCCCGGCCCGGTCGCCACCGCGACCGGCCCGCCGTCCGGCAGCCAGAGCCGGCGCCGCTGGAACGCGTACGTCGGCAGCCCGGTGAGCCGCTGCCCCGGCCCGGACCAGGCGTGCCAGTCGACCGCGCCGCCGCGCACGAACAGCTCGGCGACGGAGCCGCCGAACTGGTCCAGGCCGCCGTGGTCGCGGCGCAGCGTTCCGGTGACCGCGGCCGCGCCGTCCGTCAACTCGCCCAGGCCGAGGGTGAGTACGGGGTGGGGGCTGCTCTCGACGAAGGCCCGGTGGCCGTCGGCCAGGGCGGCCCGCACGGCCCGGTCCAGCCGGACGGTGCCGCGCAGGTTGCGGAACCAGTACCCGCCGTCCAGCCCTGCGGTGTCGAGGCGGCCGCCGGTGAGCGTCGAGTAGAACGCGACATCACCGGTGCGCGGGCGGATCCCGGCCAGCAGTGCGGGCAGGGACTCGCGCAGCGGCTCCATCTGTGCGGAGTGCGAGGCGTAGTCGACGGGGACGAGCTTGGCCCGCACGCCCTCCGCCCGGTAGCGCTCGACCAGCGCCTCGACGGCCTCCCGCTCGCCCGAAACCACCGTCGAGGTGGGGCCGTTGACGGCGGCTACACCGATCAGGGCCGGGTCCGGCACGGCGGCGATCGCGGCCTCGACCTCGGCGACGGGCAGCGGGACGGCGGCCATCGCGCCCCGGCCGGTCAGGCCGAGCCCGGCGATCGCCCGCGACCGAAGGGCGACCACGGCGGCCGCGTCCTCCAGCGAGAGCGCGCCGGCCACCTGCGCGGCGGCGATCTCGCCCTGGGAATGGCCGATCACGGCATCGGGCCGCACCCCCGCCGCCTCCCAGAGCGCGGCCAGGGCCACCATCACGGCGAACAGGGCGGGCTGGACGACGTCGACCCGGTCCAGGCCGGGCGCTCCCGCCCGGCCGCGCAGCACCGCGTCGAGCGACCAGTCCACGTGCGGGGCGAGGGCCCGCTCGCAGTCCTCGATCTTCGCCGCGAACACCGGTGCGGTGTCGAGCAGTTCGCGCGCCATGGCGTCCCACTGGGCCCCCTGGCCGGGGAAGACCAGCACGGTGCCGCCCGACGCCGACAGCGGCGACGGCAGCACCGCCCGGCCCTGCACCAGACCCGGCAGCTGGCCGCCCCCGGCGAGGGCGTCCAGACCGGCGAGCAGCTCGGACCGGTCGGTGCCGGTGACGGCGGCCCGGTACTCGAAGGCGGTCCGGGTGGTGGCCAGCGCCCGCCCGAGGTCCGCCGGCGCCAGATCCTCCCGCCCGGCCGCGAACTCCCCGAGGCGGAGGGCCTGTTCGCGCAGCCCGGCCGGGGTCCGCGCGGACAGCGGCCAGAGCGCCGGCCACGGCGTCGGCTCCGCCGGGGTGCCTCCCCCGGCCGCGCCCGGGGCCGCCTCCGGAGCCGCCTCCGGAGCTGTCTCCGGGGCGTCGGCGACCAGGACGTGGGCGTTGGTGCCGCCCACGCCGAAGGAGCTGACCCCGGCGATCAGCCGGCCCTGCGGGTCCGGCCACGGACCGGACCCGGTACGGACGGCCAGGCCGAGCCGGTCGAAGTCGATGTCCGGGTTGGGCGTACGGAAGTTGAGGCTGGCGGGCAGCCGGCGGTGGCGCACCGCCAGGACCGTCTTCAGCAGGCCGACCAGGCCCGCCGCGCCCTCCAGGTGGCCCACATTGGTCTTCGCGGAGCCGACCAGCAGCGGCCGGTCCGCCGGGCGGCCCGCGCCCAGCGCGGCACCGAGGCCGGCGGCCTCGACCGGGTCGCCGACCCGGGTGCCGGTCCCGTGCAGTTCGACGTACTGGACCAGGCCGGGGGCGACGTCCGCACGCCGGGCGGCGGCGCGGATCACCGCGGCCTGGGCCTCGGCGCTCGGCACGGTGAGTCCGTCGGTCCCGCCGTCGCTGTTGACCGCGCTGCCGAGCAGCACGGCGTGCACCGGGTCGCCGTCGGCGACGGCGCGGGCGAGCGGCTTCAGCACCAGCAGCACCGCGCCCTCACCGCGCGCGTAGCCGTCGGCCCCGGCGTCGAAGGTGGCGCAGCGGCCCTCGGGCGACAGGGCGCCGAACCGCTCGACGGTGAGGGTGGACCCGGGGGCGAGGTTGAGGTTGACGCCGGCGACCAGGGCGACGTCCGACTCGCCGGTGCGCAGGCTCTCCAGCGCGAGGTGGACGGCGACCAGCGAGGAGGACTGCGCGGAGTCGACGGTGAGGCTGGGGCCGCGCAGGTCGAGGGCGTGGGAGACGCGGTTGGCGATCAGGCCCCGGTTGACGCCGGTGAGGCTGTGCCGGGTGATCGCGTCGGCCCCGGTGGTGAGGGTGCTCCAGTCACCGGCGATGGCGCCGACGAAGACGCCGGCCCGCCGCCCGGCCAGGGCGGCGGGAAGGATGCCCGCGTCCTCCAGGGCCTCCCAGGCGAGTTCCAGCACGAGCCGCTGCTGCGGGTCGGCGGCGGCGGCCTCCCCGGCCGCGAGGCCGAAGAACTCGGCGTCGAAGAGGTCGACCCGGTCGAGCCAGCCGGCGGCCAGCCGCGGACGGGTCGCGTCGGCGAACCGGCCCGGCGGGACGGTGCCGACACTGCTGGTGCCGGTGTCGAGCAGCCGCCAGAACGCCTCGGGGTCCGCCGCGCCGGGCAGGCGGCAGGCGGCGCCGACGACGGCCACCGCCTCCGGCGGGCCGGACTGCGGGACGGACGGGTCGAGGGGTTCCAGGGGCGCCATGGTGGTTCCACTCCTGAGGGCCGGCGGCTCGGGTGACGGACCTCAGCGTTCCGTGGCCCCCGGCCCACCGGCCCCCTAGCCAACCCCTGTCGAACCCCTATGACGCCTCCGACCAGGCCGGGAACGGCCTCCGGCCGCCCCGGGAGGCCGTCGGCACCCGGTGCGCCGACGGCCCGTCACCACCGGCCGACGGTCCGTCACCGCCGGGAGCCGGCCGCGAGCCGGGCGGGACCCCGACCGCGAGCCGGAGGCCGACCCCGACCGGACCGCCGGCCGGGAGCCGACCCCGCCAGGGCCGCCCGTCACCGCTCGGCGACGGCCTCCAGCGGCCCCAGACCGGCGGCCCGGCGGGCCGGGACGGCGGCGGCGAGCGCGCCGACCACCGGCGACGCCAGGCAGATCAGCAGCAGCGTCGGCCAGGGCAGCTCCAGCCGGTACTGCGGGACGGCCCCGCCCGCCAGGGCGCCGACCCCCCAGGCACCGAACAGTCCGGCCGCCAGGCCCAGCACGGTGCCGAAGAGCGCCACCGTCACCGCCTCCAGCCGGATCGTCCGGCGGACGGCGGCCCGGTCCATGCCGACCGCGCGCAGGACGCCGATCTCGCGGGTGCGTTCGGTGACCGACATGACCAGGGTGTTGACGATCCCGAGGGCGGAGATCAGGACCCCGATCCCGAGCAGCCCGTACGTCAGGCTGAGCAGGCTGCTCGTCACGCCCCCTGCCGCCCGGACCAGCTCGGCCCGGCTCTCCACCCTCAGCAGCGGGTTGTCGCCGACGGCGGTGCGCAGCTGCCGCGCGGTGGCCCCGTCCGCGCGGACCAGGATCCGCTGGACGCTGCCGGGGCGGAAGGCGTCCCGCTGGACGTCCTCGCGGACGGCGAGCGCGTCGCGGGCGGTGGGGTTGTCCTGGTAGACGCCGACGACGGTGACGGTGGCGGGCTCGCGGTTGCGGCCGATAGACGTGGTGACCCGGTCGCCGGTGGTCAGTCCGTTCTCCCGGGCGGTGCTGCGGGAGACGGCGATCCGGCCCGGACCGAGGTCCTGGAGGGAGCCGCTGACGAAGTCGAGCCGCAGGACGCGCCCGGCCGTCGCCGGGTCGACGCCGGAGACCTCCCGGACCGTGCCGCCGAGGAACAGCGTGGAGTCCGCGACGGCCGCGGCCGTCCGCACCCCCGGGACGGTGGCGACCCGCCGCACGGCCTCCGGGTCGATGCCGGTCATGGTGCTGCCGGTGGCGACCACCCAGTCCGCGTCGAGCCCGGCCGCGGCCTGCCGGTCGAGCGCCCGCCCGGTGGAGTGGCCGACCGTGGCGAGCCCGCCGACCAGTGCGGTACTGACGAGCAGGGTGGCGGCGGTGGCCGCGGTGCGGCGCGGGTCGCGCAGCACGTTCTGCCGGGCGAGCAGGCCGGTGACGCCGAAGCGCCGGGTGAGCGGCCCGGTCAGCCGGACGGCCGGGGCGGCGAGGGCGGGCGCCAGCACGATCAGGCCGACGACGAGGGCACCGCAGGCCAGCATGGCATTGCGCAGGTTGGCCTCGGAGGCGTCCTCCGCGTGACCGGCGAGGGCGACCAGCAGGCCGGCCCCGAGCAGCAGCAGTCCGGCCCCGGCGACGGGGCGCAGCCGCGAGCGGGCGGCGGGGCGCTCCGCCGCGCGGAGTGCCTCGACGGGGGCGATCCGGGCGGCCCGGCGGGCCGGCAGCCAGGCGGCTAGCACGGTCACGCCGACACCGACGAACAGTGCCGCCGCGACCGGCCGGGGCCCGATCACCAGCGGGCCCTCCGGCAGCCGGTCGCCGTCGGTGCCCAGCAGGCCGGGCAGCAGTTCGGCGATGCCGAGGCCGAGGACGAATCCGGCCGCGGAGGCGGCCAGGCCGACCAGCAGCGCTTCGGCGAGCAGCGAGCGCACCACCTGGCGGCGGGTGGCGCCGACCGCCCGCAGCAGCGCGATCTCCCGGGTGCGGCGGGTGATCAGCATGGTGAAGGTGTTGACGACCAGGAAGGAGCCGATGAAGAGCGAGACACCGGCGAAGACCAGCGGCAGCTTCTGGTAACCACGGGTCAGGGTGCCGACGTAGCGGGCCTGCTGGTCGGCCAACGCGAGGCCGGTGGTGGCCTCGGCCCGGTCGGCGGGGAGCAGTTCGGTGATCCGCCGCGCCAGCTCGTACTGACCGGTGCCGGGGGTGGCGGAGACGTCCAGGGCGGTCCAGTGGCCGGGGGTGGCGAACAGCCGCTGGGCGGTCGCCCGGTCGAACAGGACGAGGGTGCCGCCCGCGGTGATCCGGGTGTCCGTGGTGGTGACGAGGCCGGTCAGACGGGCGGTGCGGGCCGGGCCGTCGGTGGCGAGGGTGACGGCGTCGCCGAGGCGCAGGTGTCCGGCGGCGGCGGTGCCCCGGTCGAGGGCGATCTCGTCGGCGCCGACGGGGGCGCGGCCCTCGACCAGGGGGTGCCGGGGGTCGGTGCCGTCGGCGCCGGGCGTGTACGCGGCGGCGAGGTTGGCGCCGGGCCGGACCCGCAGCGGGCCGCCGTCGGCGGCGTTCAGCACGGCAGTGCCGTCGGCCCGGGGCCGGACGGCGGCCACGCCGGGGACCTCCGCCAGCTTCGCGGCCAGCGCGTCGTCGAGCACGCCGTCCGGTCCGCCCCCGGCGGCCGTGCCCGGCGGGGGTTCCGCCGCGGTGACGGGGGTGAGCGCGGTGACGGTCACGGCGGTGTCGGCGAAGTCCTTGGAAGCGGCGGCCCGGTGGGCGGCGGCCGTGGAGTCGGCGAACACGAGGGTGCCGGAGGCGAAGGCGACGCCGAGGCAGATCGCGAGGACGGTCATCAGCAGGCGGGCCTTGTGCGCCAGGACGTTGCGCAGGGCTGTTCTCAGCATGGCGGGGCTCTCGGTGGCGGTGGTGGCGGGCGGAGGGTCCGGCGTGTTCGCGAGCGCGGCCACGGTCACGGTCGGGGTCGCGGTCACGGTCGGGGTCGCGGTCACGGTCGGGGTCGCGGTCGCGGTCGCGGTCGCGGTCGCGGTCGCGGTCGCGGTCAGGGTCGCGGTCGCGGTCAGCCGGTGCGCACGCGGGTGTCGACGGTCCGCATCACGTCGAGCACCCGCTCGGGCGTCGGGTGGGCCAGCTCGTCCACCGGGCGGCCGTCGGCCAGGAACAGCACCCGGTCCGCGTAGCCCGCCGCGACCGGGTCGTGGGTGACCATGACGACCGTCCGCCCCAGCTCGTGGACGGACTCGCGCAGGAAGCCGAGCACCTCGGCCCCGGCCCGCGAGTCGAGGTTGCCGGTGGGCTCGTCGGCGAACACGATCGCGGGCCTCGAGGCCAGGGCGCGGGCGACCGCCACGCGCTGCTGCTGGCCGCCCGACAGTTCGGCGGGCCGGTGGCCGAGGCGTTCGCCCAGGCCCACCATGGCGACCACCCGGTCCAGCCACTCCGGGTCGGGCCGGCGCCCGGCCAGCGCGAGCGGGAGCGTGATGTTCTCCAGCGCGCTGAGCGCGGGCAGCAGGTTGAACGCCTGGAACACGAAACCGAGCCGGTCCCGGCGCAACCGGGTGAGCTCACGGTCGCGCAGGCCGCCGAGTTCGGTGGTGCCGATCCGGACCGAGCCGGCGGTGGGGGTGTCCAGACCGGCGGCGCAGTGCAGCAGGGTGGACTTGCCGCAGCCGGACGGGCCCATGATCGCGGTGAACTCGGCCTCCCGGAAGGCCACGGTGACCGCGTCGAGCGCGGTGACCCGGGTGTCCCCGCGACCGTAGACCTTGGTGAGGCCGGTGGTGGCGGCGGCGATCCCGGGCGCCGGGTACGGGGCGCGGGCCGGGCGGGGGGCGAACGGGTCGGTGATCACGGGGCGGAACTCCTCCTCGGGTGCGTTCGGTGCACTTCGAAGGGTGTCCGGGCGACGTATCGGCCGACCGCGCCGCGACGTATCGGCGCGGGCTCCGGTTCGCGTCGGTTCCGCAGCAGGAGTTCGGGGCCGCCGGGCGGCGGGCCGGAAGGCCGAGTCCTGGTCCTCCGGGACGGCCGCCGCCCGGTCGCCGACGTCAGTCCGGCAGGTGGAGGGTGGCGACGGCGCCGCCGTCCGGGGCGTTGGCGAGGCGCAGGTCGGCGCCCAGCAGGCGGGCCTGGCCGAGTGCGATGGTCAGGCCCAGGCCGTGGCCCGCGCCGCGTTCGGCGGCGCCGGTGTGGAAGCGGCGCGGGCCGTGCCGGAGCAGGTCCGCGGGGAAGCCGGGCCCGTGGTCGCGGACCCGCACGGTGGAGCCCTCGACGGTGACGAGCACCGGCGCGCCGCCGTGCCGGTGGGCGTTGACGACGAGATTGCCGACGATCCGTTCGAGTCGGCGCGGGTCGGTCTCGACGGCCCCGGCCGCGCCGGTGTCCAGTCCGGTGTCCAGGCCGGTCCGCCGGACGGCCTCGCGGACGACCTCGCCGAGCGGGATCCGGGCCCGCACCGGCTGCTCGGCCCCGGCGTCCAGCCGGGAGATCTCCAACAGGTCCTCGACCAGCGCCCGCAGGTCGCGCACCCGGGCCCGGACCCGGTCCTCCGTCCCGCCCTCCGGCAGCAGGTCGGCGGCGGCCAGCAGGCCCCCGACGGGCGTGCGCAGCTCGTGGGCCACGTCGGCGGTGAACTGCCGCTCGACCCGCAGCCGGTGGGCGAGGCTGTCGGCCATCAGGTCGACGGTGACGGCGATGTCGGACACCTCGTCGCGGCCCCCGGTGGGCCCGGTGCGGGCGTCGAGGTCCCCGGCGGCGATCCGGTCGGCGGTCGCGGCGACCAGCCGCAGCCGGCGGGCGAGCAGGCCCGCCCCGTAGGCGGCGAGCGGGGTGGCGGCCGCGAGGGCGATCAGCGAGGCCACGGCCATCGCCGCGTCGAGCCGGGGCAGGTCGGAGAGTTCCGGGCCCATGTTGACCTGGACGGCGAGGACCGGGCTGCCCGGGCCGCCGGTGCGCTGGGCGGCCCAGACGCTCGGGCCGACGTTGCCCTCGACGCGGTCGACGACCGCGGTGTGCCGGTCGCCGTCGGCCGGGTGGCGCAGGGCGGCGGGCAGCTCCGCGGGGTCGAGAACCGCGCCGTCGGACAGGGCGCCGGTGCGGCGGTAGACGTCCATGGCCGCGTACACCGAGTTGAACGCCCGGGCCTCGGCGCGGGAGCGGATGTCGTGCTCGGTCCAGACGTGGACCAGGACGCCGACCGCGGCGGCGACCAGGCAGGCGGTGGCGGCGGCCAGCGCCGCGATCTTCCGGCGCAGCGAGATCCGGCGGGGGCGGCGGTCCCGGCGGGGGTGCGGGCGCGGGCGGAGGTACGGACGCACCGGGCTCAGCGCCTGAGCTTGTAGCCGAAGCCGCGGACCGTCTCGATCCGTTCCCGGCCGAGCTTGCGGCGCAGGCGCTGCACACACAGGTCGACCACCCGGCTGTCGCCGTCCCAGCCGTAGTCCCAGACGTTGCGCAGCAGGGTGTGGCGCTCCAGTACGACGCCCGGGTGGGCGGCGAACTCCAGCAGCAGCTTGAGTTCGGTCGGGGTCAGGGCCACCGGGCTCCCGGCGACGGAGACCTCCATGCCCGCGGTGTCGACGGTGAGGTCCCCGAAGACCAGCACCGCGTCCCCGGGCTCAGGGTCCGGGGATCCGGCGGGCGCGGGCGCGGGGGCGTAGGTGGCCCGCCGCAGCAGCGAGCGGATCCGCGCCACCAGCACGAAGGTGTCGACGGGCTTGACCACGTAGTCGTCGGCGCCGGCCTCCAGTCCGGCCACCACATCCAGCCCGTCGCCGCGCGCGGACATCATCAGCACCGGCACCAGGCTGGTCTCGCGGACCCGGCGGCACAGGCCGATGCCGTCCAGACCGGGCAGCATGACGTCCAGGACCAGCAGGTCGAAGGTTCCGTCGCGGAAGAGTTCGAGGCCGGTGAGGCCGTCGGCGGCGGCCGTCATCGTGTAGCCGTAGCGCTCCAGCGCCGTGGTGAAGGAGCGGCGCATCAGGTCGTCGTCCTCGACCAGCAGCACGCGGACGGGGCGCGAGGGATCGGGCGACGACACGGGCGGACGGCTCCTGTTCGGGCGGGGCGGCGACGGCGGGGCGGGGACGACGGGGCAACGACGAGGGGACAGCGACGGCGGGGCGGGGACGGCTCGACGGCGGACGGCACGACGGCGGACGGCCGATGCGGGGCCGGCGGCGCGACGGGCCGTCCCAGGGAACGATACGACAGGCGGCCGACCGGTCCGCGGTCCGGCGACGGCGCGTACGGCCGCCGCCGCACCGCCGGGCCCGGGCGCGGATCCGCAGGTCGGACGGGCTGCCCGGGCCCGGCGGCGGAGTCCCGGACGCCCCGGGGCGGGGCCCGACCGGGGCGTCCGGGCCGCCGATCCGATGCACGGTGGAGCGCCGCCCGATACCCGGCGGACACAGAGCCGCCGGACCGCTCCGGCCTCAGCCGGCGACCAGGTCCGCCCGGTGGGGGAAGCCCGGGTGCGGCGGGATGCCGTCGGCGGCGGCCGGCGGGACCGGGCCGAGCAGCCGGGCGAGGTCGAGCCGGCGGCGCACGCCGAGCTTGCGGTAGACCCGGGTGAGGTGCTGCTCGACGGTCGACACGGTGATGTAGAGCTTGCGGGCGATGTCCCGGTTGGACAGGCCGCGCGCGGCGAGCTCGGCGACCCGGCCCTCGGCCTCGGAGAGCGCGCCGACGCCTTCCGCCGGGGTGGCGGCCGGAAGCGCCCCGGCCCCGGGCACACCCGTCACGGGCGCCGCGGCCACCGGCACGGCGGTCACGGGCACGGCGGTCACGGAGGCTCCGGCCACCGGGACTCCGGCCATCGGGAGGGGACCCGCCACCGGCAGCAGCGACACCGGCGCGGCCGTCTGCGCCCGGACCGGCACCGGCACCACCGCCAGCACCGGCGTCCGGCGCAGCCGCCGGTCCGCCCGGCGGGCCCGGCCCGGGTCGCCGTCGTGCTGGTGGGCCTCGCTCAGCTCCCCCAGCGCCGCCGCCAGCTCGGACTCCGCCCCGGCCTCCTCCAGCAGTCCGACGGCGCGTTCCAGCAGTTCGGTCCGCTCCGCCGGTCCGCCCGCCGCCGCCCGGATCCGCAGCGCCAGGCCGCGGATCCTCGGGTGGCCGACCGGCCCCAGCCGGGCGAGCTGCTGGTCCGCGAGCGCGGCGGCGCCGCCCGGCCGGCCCAGGGCGAGCTGGGCGCGGGCCGCCCCGAGCCGCCAGGGCGCGATGGCCGGCAGGTGGTCCACTCCCCAGCGGGCCATGGTGTCGCCGCAGGCGCGGTAGTCGGCGAGGGCCTGCTCGGCCCGGCCGAGGGCGAGCCGGTGACCGGCCAGCGCGTACCGGTGGTGCAGGCCCGCGGGGGTGTGCTCCAGGCCCGCCGGGGTGGCCAGCTCCAGGAAGTGCGCCGCGTCCTGGTGCAGGCCGAGCGCGGTGCGGGCGGCCGCCATGGTCGCCAGCGGCAGCCCCACGGCCACCCCCCAGGCCTCCGGACGGACGTGCGCGAACGCGGCCCGACCGGCCTCGTCGGCGCTCCGCAGGTCGCCCTGGCGCAGCGCCGCCTCGGCGCGCAGCGCGGCCAGCAGGGCGTTCCAGTGGGCGCCGCAGCGGGCGCCGGCGCGTTCGGCGAGCGGGGCGCACCAGTGGACGGCCCGGTCGGCGCGGTCGGCGTAGAGCAGGACGGTGAGCGCGGCGGTGAGCGATTCGGTGCGCACGCCGCCGAGGAGTCCGGCGCGCAGCACGAGTTCGGCGCGGACCACGGCGTCCTCCGGGGACACGGTACCGGCGAACAGGGCGGCGAGCAGCCGCATGCCGTCGCTCCGGTCGGCGGTGGCGCCGTCGGCCGGACCGCTCCGGCGGGCGGGGTTGGGGAGCAGCGCGGGGTACCAGTAGGCGAGCCAGTGGCGCAGGGCCTCGGTGTGGACGGCCTGGCCGGGGACGGCTTCGAAGCGGGCGAGCGCGGTGGTGCCCTCGTCGATCCGGCCGTGCCAGAAGTGGTGGCGCAGGCGCTTGAGTTCGTGGCGCCGCGCGGTGTCGGCATCGGTGACGGTACCGGGGAGGGTGGGGACGCACTCGACGGCGGGGCCGGTCGGCGCCGGGCCGGACCACAGCCGCAGCGCGTGGTCCGGCACCGGTCCGAAGCCACCGGTCGCGGCGGTCTCCTCCGGCTCCGGCTCCGCGGCCGCGACCTCGGCCGCGACCGTGGCCTCGGCCTCGGTGGCATCCGCCGCCACCCCGGCCCCGTGGCCGGGCCCCTCCCACGCCCCGCCGCCGCCGAACTCCGGCAGCACCGCGCCGGGATCCCCGGCTCCGGCGGCGGGCGCCGGTCCGAGCGAGCTGCGCAGATGCCCCTCGGCCACCCGGGCGTGCCCGTCGACGGTGGCCGCCGTCGCACCGGCGGCGCGCAGCAGCCGGCCGGCCCGCTGGTGCAGGGCCGCGAGTTCGAGCGGCCGCATCGCGGCGAGCAGGTCCCCGGCGGCGGTGGGGTGGCGGAAGCCGCCGTCGCGGAAGAGCCCGGCCGCGTGCAGCAGGTACAGCGCCCGGGGCAGCGCGTCGGGGGCGAGCAGCAGCAGTTCGGCGAGGAGTTCCGGGGTGGCGCCGCCGCCGAGGACGGCGACGCCGCGCGCGTAGTGCAGGGCGAGCGGGTCGATCCGGTGCAGGCAGTGCATCAGACCGCGCCGGTAGCCCTCGCCGACGACCAGGGTGCCGGGGCTGCCGGCCCGTTCCTGGTCGCCGACGAGGCTGTGCACGAGCAGCGGGTTGCCGCCGGTGAGGGCGTGCGCCTCGACGGCGTGCCGTTCGGCGGCCGCGGCGCCGAGGCGGGTGCGCAGCACCTCGGCGACGAGGTCGGTGCCGAGCAGGTCGAGCCGGATGTGCTGGTGGTGCGGCTGGCGGGCGAGTTCGACCTCGAACAGCGGGTGCGCCGGGGTCATGGTCTCGCGGGAGCTGAGGACGGTGAGCACGCCGGTGCCCCGGGTGCGGCGGACCAGGTAGAGCAGGAATTCCAGGGACTGCGGGTCGGCGTCCTGCCGGTCGTCGACGGCGATCAGCACGGGGGCGCGTTCGGCCAGGCCGCGGACCAGCCGGAACAGACCCTCCAGGACGCGCTGGCCGAGCCGTCCGGCAGGGCGGTCGGACGGGGCGGGAACGGTGCCGGAGGCCGCGCCCTCGGCGAGCAGGGCCTCGGCGGCGGCGGCCTCCTCCGGCGCGAGGTCGGCACCCTGGAGGAGCTGCCGGGCCAGGCCGAGCGGGAACTCGCGTTCGAGCGGCGAGCCGGTGCCGACCAGGACCTGGACGCCGCGCTCGGCGGCGCTGTCGGTGAAGGCGTAGAGCAGGTCGCTGCGCCCGCTGCCGACCGAACCGTGCAGCACGATCACGCTCCCGGCGCCGGCCGAGCAGCGGTCGAGGGCGTGGTGCAGCCGCCGGTACTCGGACTCGCGGCCGGCCGGCGGGGTTCTCGACGGATCGTACGGATCGTGCGGCGGGGACACGGGAAGGGGGGACATCCGTTCTCCTGGTGCAGGGCGCACGGGAGGACGGGCCGCTGGGCGCTCCTCCTCGCGCGGGTTCGTGGGCGAGGGAATCGGACGGACCGACCGGGGCGGGCGGACGCCCGGCCGGCCGACCGGCTCAGCGACAGAGGGAGCTGGCGCGCCGCAGCAGGTCGACGTCGAGGCGGGCGACCAGGCGGAGGTCGGCACGGAGCAGCGGGGCGGCGGACGTCGTACGCGAACCGATGAGCGGCGACGACTGCGAACCGGCGCGCTGTCCGCCTGCCCGCTGTGCCACGACGTTCTCCGTTCCCCCGCGCCCTCCCGGGCCCAGCACCGCGCTTGTGACGGTCCGTCGGTCCGACGAACCCTCACCTGGCTTATCCCCGGGGCACCCCACCGCAGTGTGGGGGTTGCCGGTCAGCCGGCCGGGGCCTTGTGGCTGACACTCTTCGCCGCCCCGAGTCTAGGAAGTGCCCGGCGAGCGAGTCAATCGGCTGCGAGGCCCGGAATCCGGGCCACCGGCCGGTTCGCCACGGGGCGCAACGGTCGCGCAACACGGCCGCGACACACCGCGACACACCGTGACGCACCGCTGCGCAGCCGCCACGGTGCGGCTCGGGGCCCCGGGCACGGGCCCCGGCCTCCGGCTCACCCCGCCAGGCCGTGCCCGGCCAGCCGGCGGCGCAGTCCGGCGAGTTCGCGCCGGACCAGCGGCGGCAGCCCGTCCACCCCGCCGCCGGCCGCCGCGAGTACCGGTCCGAGCAGGTCAGCGGCGGCCCGCGGGTCCTGGGCGAGCAGGTGGCAGTCGGCCACCCGGACGGTGAACAGCAGGCGGGCGGAGGGAAGTTGGTCGGGGGCGAGCAGCGCCAGCGCGGTCTCGGCGGCGTCGACGGCCCGGCGGGCCAGCCGGGGGTCGTCGACGGCGGCCGCCGCGTCGCGCAGGGCGGCGGCGGCCCCGGCCTCGACCCGCAGCCGCATCGAGGCGATGGAGAGCCAGGCGGCGTCGGACTCGTCGTGGACGCCGATGTGGTCGAGGTGGAGCCGGGAGCGGCCGAGGTGGCGGACGGTGGCGCGGACGTCGCCGGTCATGGCGTGGGCGCGGGCCCGGGCGATCTGGCCCATGGCGCCGGCCCAGTGCCGGGCGGGGGCCACCCGGGAGATCTCACGGGCGTAGCCGAGGGCGGCGTCCGGGTCGCCGTCGAGGCGGGCGAGGAAGCTCATGTCGCTGAGCGCGGCCACCTGGGTGGCGTGGTCCCCGGCGAGTTCGGCCCAGCCGAGGGCGCGGGTGAAGCAGGCCATGGCGGTGGCGTTGCGGCCGTCCTGCATCCGCAGGGCGCCGGCGGCGTGGGCGTACTCGCCGGCGAGCCGGGCCAGCGGGCGGCGGTCGGGGCCGGCCGGGTGGGCGGCCAGGCGGCGCAGCACGACCCGCAGGGTGTCCTCGACGGCCGCGGTGCCGGGGGCGGTGGGGCTGTCGCCGGCCCGCAGGTGGGCGGCGAGCAGGCCGGCCAGCGCGTGGGCGGTGTCCGGGTCGACGGGGGCGGCGGTGTCGGGGTCGGCGGCACGGAACGCGGTGTGCAGGGCGGCCAGGTCGGCCGGGGCGGGGACGGCGCAGCCGGCGGCGTCGTGCAGCGGGCAGAGCAGCCCGTAGTCGGGGAGGCGGTGCGGCAGGTGGGCGGCGAGGCCGGCGGGCAGGACGGGGCCGAGGGCGGCGACGGGCGGGCCGGGCAGCGGGGGGCGGGTCCAGTCGCCGGGCGCCGGTGCGGGGGGTGCCTCGACGGCGGGCGCGGGGGCGGGGGCCGGGGCGGGGCCCTCCTCGGCGAGGCGGCAGGCGGCGCGCAGTTCGCCGCCCGCCCGCAGCAGGTCGTCGAGGCGGTCGGCGATCCGGGGACTGGTGCGGCGGGTGCCGTGCTCCAGTTTGCTGACGGCGGTGTGGTCGTAGCCGATCTCGGCGCCGAGCTGGGCCTGGGTCAGTCCGGCGCGGCGGCGCCACTGGCGCAGCTGCCGGCCGAAGGCCTGCCAGAGGTGGTCCTCGACGGGCGTGGTCGCCGCCCGGTTGCGGTGCACGGGGCTGCCCTCCCGAGTGCGTTCCGGGCCCTCCGGTGGGAGAGGTCCGCTGAGGAGGACGGTACTGGACGAGGGCCCCCGCCGTACATGATGTGGTCTCAACCACTTCCGCACTCTGGTCTCAACCTCTCCACATGATGGTCTCAACCTCTCCTCTCTATTGGTCTCTACCTTACGGGCCACCGGTCTCTACCTCTCCGAGCACTCCGACCTGCCGAAAAACCCTTCGCACCGTCAGCTGCCGCACACTCAGGGCTGCTTGACAATCCGGGGCGGCACTTGACGGAACTTGCCAACCCCCCGTTCCGCGCGTCCAGCCCGTTGACCGTGGCATGACGGCGTGTGAGGGTTCCGGCACCCGAGCGCGGACGCCCGCCGGCCAGTCCCCCCAGCGTCCTGCGGTGAGCGCCCCTCCGGCGCACCGTCCGCGGTCGAGCACCCCCACGTTCGAGGAGCCTCGGAATGAAACGCAGATTGCTGACGGCGGGGACCACCCTGACCGTCCTGGCCGGCATGCTGACCGCCACCGCGGTCGGACAGGCCGGTGCCGCCCCGGGTGCGGCCGCCCCCGCACCCCCCAGCGCACTGGCCGCCGCCGTGAACGCCGCCGACCAGGCGGCCGCGGCCGGCCAGGACGCCCTGGCCAAGGGACCCGGCGAGACCTACGAGCGCCAGTCCGTGACCCCCTGGCTGGGCGGTCTCTACTCGGTCGCCTACGAGCGCACCTACAAGGGCCTGCCGGTGGTCGGCGGCGACGCCGTCGTGATCGCCGACGGCCAGGGCCGGGTGCACGGGTCCCAGTCCGCCAACACCGGCGCGATAGGCGTGCCCACCACCGCCCTGATCAGCGCCGCCAACGCGGAGCGCACCGCCCGCACCAAGCTGGCCACCGTGGACGGCGTGCAGTCGCGCCGACTGGTCGTCCGGGTCAAGGACGGCGCCGGGCGGCTCGCCTGGGAGACCGTGCTCACCGGCCGCACCGCGACCGCCCCGAGCACCCTGCACGTCTTCGTCGACGCCCGCAACGGCGAGGTCGTCGACAGCTACGACGACGTGCGGGCCGGGACCGTCAACAGCAAGTGGAACGGCCCCTCGCCGGTCATCAGCACCACGGCCTCGGGCAGCACCTACTCGCTGCGCGACCCGAACCGGCCCGGCCTGACCTGCGCCGACTACTCGACCGGCCAGATATTCAGCAAGTCCTCGGACTCCTGGGGTACCGGCAACCCCACCAGCAAGGAGACCGGCTGCGGCGACGTCATGTTCGCGGCGCAGAAGGAATGGGACATGCTCAAGGACTGGTTGGGCCGCAACGGCCACAACGGTACCGGGGGCAGCTGGCCGGTCAAGGTCGGTCTCAACGACGTCAACGCCTACTGGGACGGCTCCTCGGTCTCCATCGGCCACAACAACGCCAACGAGTGGATCGCCGCGATCGACGTCGTCGGCCACGAGTTCGGACACGGCATCGACCAGTACACCCCGGGCGGCGCCAACAACGAGAATGGCCTGGGCGAAGGCACCGGCGACATCTTCGGCGCGCTGACCGAGGCGTACGCCAACGAGCCCTCCCCGTACGACAGCCCGGACTACACCGTCGGCGAGATGATCAACCTGGTCGGCCGCGGCCCGATCCGCAACATGGCCAACCCCTCGCTCGTCAACGGCGACCCCAACTGTTACTCCTCCTCGATCCCGAGCACCGAGGTGCACGCGGCCGCCGGCCCGCTGAACCACTGGTTCTACCTGCTCGCCGAGGGCTCCAACCCGGGCGGCGGCAAGCCCACCAGCCCGACCTGCAACAGCTCCACGGTCACCGGCGTCGGCATCAAGGACGCGGGCCGGGTCTTCTACGGCGGCATGCTGCTCAAGACCAGCGGCATGACCTACAAGAAGTACCGGACCACCACCCTGACCGCGGCCAAGAGCCTCGACCCCTCCTGCAACCTCTTCAACCGCACCAAGGCGGCCTGGGACGCGGTCAGCGTGCCGGCCCAGACCGGTGACCCGAAGTGCGACGGCCCGACCGGCCCGGACTTCTCGATCAACTCCAGCCCGACCTCCGGCACCGTCCAGCCGGGCTCCTCGGCCACCGCGACGATCGTCACCCAGGTGACCCAGGGCGGCGCCCAGACCGTCAACCTGACCGCCACCGGCGCCCCGAGCGGCGCGAGCGTCAGCTTCAGCCCGTCCTCGATCCAGTCCGGGACGAACGCGACGATGACGGTCGCCACCAGCGCCAACACCGCGCCCGGCAGCTACGTCATCACGGTCACCGGCACCGGCCAGACCACCCACACCGCCCAGTACACGCTGACGGTCGGCGGCGGCAACCCCGGCGGCCAGGCGCCCGACATCAGCGTCGCCAACGTCCAGGCGCACCTGGCCCAGCTCAACACCATCGCCTCGCAGAACGGCGGCAACCGCCGTACCGGCACCGCCGGTTACAGCCAGTCGCTGGCCTACGTGAAGGCCAAGCTGGTCGCGGCCGGCTACCAGGTCAGCGAGCAGACCTGCGGCTCCTGCACCTACACCGCCAACAACCTGATCGCCGACTGGCCGGGCGGCCCCGCCGACCAGGTCACCATGT
This sequence comes from Streptomyces sp. TLI_053, assembly GCF_900105395.1. Lineage (NCBI taxonomy): Bacteria > Bacillati > Actinomycetota > Actinomycetes > Kitasatosporales > Streptomycetaceae > Streptomyces > Streptomyces sp. TLI_053. The sequence continues at coordinate 7,974,297 of NZ_LT629775.1, read as the reverse complement.
TCGGCGCGCACCTGGACGGCGTCAGCGCCGGCCCGGGCATCAACGACAACGGCTCCGGCTCGTCCGTCCTGCTGGAGACCGCGCTCGCGCTGGCCCAGCAGAACCCCACCATGACCCGCCACGTGCGCTTCGCCTGGTGGACCGGTGAGGAGCAGGGCCTGCAGGGCTCGCAGTACTACGTCAGCCAGCTGGGCTCCACCCAGCGCAGCGCCATCAAGGGCTACTACAACTTCGACATGGTCGGCTCGCCCAACGCCGGCTACTTCATCAACAACGTCAACTCCGCCACCTCGGCGCCGATGAAGGCCTACTGGGACTCGCTGAACCTCCAGCCGGAGGAGAACGTCGAGGGCCAGGGCCGCTCGGACGACGCCTCGTTCCAGTCCGCCGGCATCCCGACCTCGGGCTACGCGGCGGGCGCCAGCGCCACCAAGACCGCCAACCAGGCGGCGAAGTGGGGCGGCACCGCGAACCGGGCGTACGACTCCTGCTACCACTCCGCCTGCGACACCACCAGCAACATCAACGCCACCGTGCTGGACCGCAGCGCCGACGGCGTCGCCTACACGCTGTGGAAGACCTCGGTCGGCAGCGGCCCGATCCCGACCAACGACTTCTCGGTCGCGGTCAACCCGGCCACCGGCAGCGTCAAGCCGGGCGAGTCGGCCAGCGCCACGGTGAACACCCAGACCACCTCCGGCTCCGCCCAGACCGTGAACCTCACGGTCACCGGCGCGCCGGCCGGTGTGACGGCCACCGTCAGCCCCGCCTCGGTGCAGTCGGGCGGCTCCGCGACGCTGAACATCTCGGTCGCGGCCTCGGTCCCCGCCGCGACGTACAACCTGACCGTCACCGGCACCGGTTCGGTCTCCCACTCCAGCAGCTACTCGCTGGTGGTCACCTCCGACCCCGGCCCGGGCAACGGCACCTGGGCCGCGGGCACCACCTACAAGGCAGGTGACACCGTCACCTACAACGGAATCAGCTACCGGTGCATCCAGGGCCACACGGCCCAGGTGGGCTGGGAGCCGCCGATCGTCCCGGCCCTCTGGCAGCCGATCTGAGCGGACCGGATCGTCTCCGGGACGGGATGAAAAAGGGCGGTGCCGCGGTTCGTCGAGGGGGACGGACCGCGGCACCGCCGCATTGTGTGTCGCGCGGGCGCCGGCCCGGCGGTCGCGGCCGGCGCCTCCTCGGCGGCGACGGTCACCGCCGGCCCCACTGACGTAGAGTCAGCGCGGACACCGCGGCCGGACATCCGACCCGGCCGGGCTCGGCCGGCCCGCCGCCGACCGAGGAGGCACCCCCGTGACCACCGCCGCGAACCCCGGCCCCTCCCCCGCCACCGCCCCGCCCGTCCCCGAACTGCCCCCCGGGGCCGTCGAGCAGTGGCGCAGCGAGGAGGCCGAGCTGATCGACCTGCTGGCCCGCACCCGGCAGCGGCTCGGCGGCGTCGCCGCGTTCCGGATCGGCCCCCGCCCCACCGTCCTGGTCACCGACCCCGAGGCCGTGCAGCACGTCCTCGGCCGCCACCCCGAGCGGTACGTCAAGCGCTCGCACCGGGCCCGGCTGCTCGCCGGCGAGGGTGTCCTGACCGCCACCGGCGAGGCCTGGAAGCGCCAACGGCGCATGCTCCAGTCCCAGTTCACCGGGACCGGGATGCGCCGGTACGAGCAGCGGATCGCCGCCGCCGCCCACCGCGCCGCCGACCGCTGGGCCGGGTACGCCCGCACCGGCGAGCGGATCGACCTCGGCGAGGAGATGCGGCACTTCGCCCTCGACACCATCTGGCGCGCGCTCACCGGCCACCCCCTGGACCGGGACACCGAGCGCGAACTCGACCGCATCGCCACCGTCGTCGCCGCCCTCCCCCAACTCCCCGACGGCGAGCAGGCCGGCGAGGCCGTCGCCGAGGACCTGGCCCGGATCGACGCGGTGGCGCACGCCGCCGTCGCGGCCGCCCGCCGCCACGAGGACGGCCCCGACGGCCCCGGCGTCCTGCGGGTGCTGCTCGAAGCGGCCGAGCGGCACCCCGAGTACACCGAGCGGCTGATCCGCGACGAACTGGTCACCCTGCTCGTCGCCGGGCACGAGACCACCGCCACCACCCTCACCTGGCTGTACCTGCTGCTCGACCGGGAGCCCGGCGCCCGGCGGTGGGCCCTCGACGCCGGGCCCGAGGGCTCGCCCGAGCGGCGCGAGGCGGTGCAGGCGCTGGTCTCCGAGACGCTGCGGCTCTACCCGTCCGCCTGGATCCTCCCCCGGCACGCTCTCACCGAGGACACCCTGGCCGGCCACCGGGTCGAGGCCGGCACCGACCTGCTGGTCTGCCCCTACCTCACCCACCGCGACCCGGAGCTCTGGCCCGACCCCGAGCGCTTCGACCCGGCCCGCTTCGGCCCGGACGGCGTCCGCCCAGCACACCTCGGCGGCTACCTCCCGTTCGGCCTCGGCGCCCGGGCCTGCCTCGGCACCCAGTTCGCGCTGCGCGAGTCCGTCGCGGTGCTCGAACTCCTGCTGCCCGCCTTCACGGTGCGCTTCCTCGAGCGGCCCACCGGGGCCGTCTACAGCATCACCGTCCGGCCGGACGGCCCGACGCCGGTGGTGGTGACGGCGGCGGGGTGACGACGGCGACCGGCCCGGTGGTGGACCCGGCTCACAACCGCCAGATCCGTTCCGGCTCCCAGCGGGCGAGCGCCGCCCGGACGGCGTGCGGCGGGACGCCCACCGTCCTGAGGTTGCAGATCCGCAGCATCCCGCGCTTGTCGTCGTACATCTCCATCGTCGGCCGGGTCATCAGCAACGGCGAACCCTTGCCCAGGTACGCCACCAGCCAAGTGCCGCCGAAGGTCGTCGACCGCAGCCCCACCGCCGTCAGCTCCGACCACGGCAGTACAGCCCGGCCCCGCGGCCCGCTGAACACCAGTGCCTGCGCCGAGAACTCCAGCCGCCCACGGCCCCGCCCGGCCGCCATCACCAGGGCCGGCGCCACGAACGCCAGCAGCAGTACGGCCAGCCCCACCCACGTGCCCAGCGGGTGCGCGTCGAACATCGAGGGGTCCGCGGGGCCCGGATTCCACTTCCTGGTGGCCGACCCCGGCCGAGACATCACCAGCGCCCCCGCCCCGGCCACGAACACTCCGCACAGCAGCACCATCAGTGCGGCGCCACGCCGACCGGCCCGCAGACCGCCCAGCACCGTCACATCGGCCGACGACAGCAGCACAGCGACCGGCACCGGCGGCACCGGCGGCACCGGCGCGGCACCGACGACGGCGGCCGGGGAACGCAGCTCCCGGTAGGTCTGGAACACCAGTACACCCGCCAGCAGCGCGCACGCCACCGCCGCCACCACCCACCAGAAGGGCGACAGCGACACCTCGTTGGTGACCAGGTTCGCCACCACCGCGAACAGAGCCGGACAGACCGCCAGCAGCACCGGCCACAACCGCGTCCTCATCTCGACCCCCTCCTTGCCGGACCGTTCCCGATCGCTCCCGATCACTCCCGAGAGAAACACCGGACGCCCCCGGAGACTCGGTCACCGGACCGAATCCCGCCGATCGGCCGGCGGGCCCGGCCCCGACAAATCGGTGGCCCGCCCGGCGGCCGCGCACTACGCTCCCGGCCACCACCCCTCGACCACCCAGCCCGAACCGGAACCCCCATGACCGACGCCCTGTTCTCCGGCCTCCTCGCCGGCTACGGCATCGCCGTGCCGGTCGGGGCGATCTCCGTCCTGATCGTCACCCTCGCCTCCCGCGTCTCGCTGGCCCGGGGCATGGCCGCCGCCCTGGGCGTGGCCACCGCCGACGGCCTGTACGCCCTGCTCGCGCTGGTCGGCGGTGCGACGCTCGCCCCGCTGCTCGCACCGGCCGCGGGCGCCCTCGAACTCGTCGCAGCGGCCGTCCTCGTCCTCCTCGCCGCGCACGGGCTGCGCGCCACCCTCCGGACCCACCGGGCGGGCCGGGAGCCGGCCGGGCCACCGCCCCCGGCGCCCGCCTCCCCCTGGCGCACCTACGCCTCACTGCTCGGCCTGACCCTGCTCAACCCGCTCACCGTGGTCTACTTCAGCGCCCTGGTGCTCGGCGGCCGCACCGGCCCCGGCAGCCTCGGCCCCGGCCTGGTCTTCGTCCTGGCCGCCTTCGCCGCCTCGGCCAGCTGGCAGGCCCTGCTCGCCACCGGCGGCGCCCTGCTCCGCCGCCTCCTCACCGGCGCCCGCGGCCGTCTCCTCACGGGTCTCACCGGCAACCTGGTCGTCCTGGCCCTGGCGCTGCGCCTCGTGCTCCAGCGCTGACCCGGCGGGCCGCGGACCGGCCGACGGGCTCCATCGCGGCGGCCGGAGGGCGTGCGGTTCCACGACCTGCCGACGGTCTCGCCGGGCGGCAACGGCCAGTACGAGCAGCCGGCACCTGCCCGTCACTGACCCCCGGCGCGGCGGAACTCCGAGGGCGGGCAGCCGAAGCGGGCGCGGAAACGGCGGGTGAGGTGGGCGTGGTCGGTGAAGCCCGCGGCGGCGGCGACCTCGGCGAGCGGCAGGGCGGTGCGGGCGGTCAGCTGGCCGGCCACCTCCAGCCGCACGCCGAGCAGTTCGGCCCGGAAGGAGGTGCCCGCGTCGGCCAGGCCGCGTTGGAGGGTGCGCGGGCTCAGACCGAGCAGGGCCGCCGTCTCGCCCAGCCGCCAGGGGTGGGCCGGATCGTGGGCGAACCGGGCCCGCGCGGTCTCCAGCGGGTGCGGAGCGGCGGCGACGGCCGGCGGGGCGGACCAGTGCAGGCGCCACCCCGCCACCCGGGCCGCGCCCGCCCGCAGGACCTCCTCGGGCCGCCCCGCCGCACCGTCCGCCCGGACCTCGACCCGGGCCGCGCGGCCGGCCGGACCCGCCGTGGCCACCACGTCGATCGCGCACACCAGCAGCGACTCCGCCGGGCCGGGCTCCCCGCCGAGCGCCGGGACATGACGGACCGTCAGTCCGCTTTCGCCGATCGTCCGGGCGGTCCGGTGGCCCGCGTGGAACCAGGGCTCCACCAGCCGGGCCCGGTCGAGGAGCCGGGCGAGGTCGGCGCAGCCGGGGAGGGCGGCGAGCAGCGGGTCCCCGGCGAGCAGCCGCTCGGCGGCCGAGAGCAGCGCCGGCCAGCCCCGGGCCGCCGCGAGCGCGGCCGTCAGCCGGGCGTGCAGGCGTTCCGGCACCGGGAGTCCGTCGCCCAGCAGCCGTTCGGCCCGCTGCCCCGCCGCCCCGGCGCGCGGGCCGAGTTCGCGCAGGACGGCGAGCGCCATCGCCGGGCGGACCGAGCGCGCCATGTCGACACCGGTGCGGGACATGGCGCGATCGTACAAGCGGACCGGACACCCCCGCTCCACCATGGGCGGCGTGAACCTCAGCTCGAAGCGCATCCTCGTCACCGGCGGCACCGGCGGTGTCGGCCTGGCCCTTGCCGACCACCTCCGCTCCCTCGGCGCCGCCGTCGTCACCTGCGGCCGCAGCGCGCCGCCGGACGCCCCGCACGCCGTCCGGGCCGATCTGGCGCTGCCCGGCGAGGCGGCCAGGGTGGTGGCCGGGGCCGTCGGACGGCTCGGCGGCCTGGACGTCGTGGTCGCCAACGCCGGTGTCCAGTACCCCACGCCGCTCACCCTCGGCCCCGACCCGCGGACGCTGGCGCAGGCCCGCGAGGAGATCGAGGTCAATCTGGCCTCGGTGGTGGAGCTGGCCGCCGCCGCCTGGCCGCACCTCGCGGCGGCCGCGCCCGAGGCCGCGTTCGTCGCGGTGACCTCGGGGCTGGCGTTCGCGCCCAAGCGGAGCGCGCCGGTCTACTGCGCCACCAAGGCGGCCGTGCACATCCTGCTGGAGTCGCTGCGCCACCAGGCCCGGACCGCTACCCCCGGCGTCCGGGTCCAGGAGATCGTGCTCCCCCTGGTCGACACCGCGATGACCGCGGGCCGCGAGGGTCCGGCGAAGAAGCTCACCCCGGCCGCCGCGGCGGCCGCCGTCGCCCGCGGTATGGCGGGCCGGCGGGACGTCGTCCCGGTGGGGGCCACCCGGGCACTGCTGGCGCTGCTGCGGGTCGCCCCGCCGGTGGGGCGGCGGGTCCTGCGCGACGGCTGAGCCGCGCCGCCCCGGCGGCCCGCCGGATCGCGGGCCGCCGGGGCGGCGTTCGGGGAAGGCGCCCCGGCGCCGTCCCGGAGGGCCGGTTACGGGTAGGAGGTGACCGTGGACGGGACGGTGGAGGTGCCGGAGGTCGCGCCGCCGGTGCCGTTGATCACGTGCTCGTACTGACCGTTGCCGCCCAGCGAGACCACCAGCAGGTCGTGGAACCGCACCCCGGGCCGGACCGGGGCCTCGAAGCCGTGGTCCATCCGGATGCTCGGGTCCACGTTGAAGTAGCAGTAGCTGCCGAGCCCCCAGCCCTCGTGGGTGGTGACGCCGTCGTCCACCTTGTAGGCGGCCCATCCCCTGGTCGCGCCGTTCTGCACGGCGGCCTGGTTCGGGGCGTCGTAGGCGATCTCGTTCTGGAAGAAGATCGTCCGGCCGCGTTCGCCCGACCATTCGACGTCGTACTTCTTGAAGTGCTCGACGAACAGCCCGGTGCCGAGCACGTCGTCGCCGCGCACCAGCAGGCCGTAGTCGGCGGGGTTGACCGTCCAGCCGACGCCGGCGCCGTGGTCGGCGCGCCAGATCCAGGTGTGGTCCACGATGACGTCGTCACTGTTGACCACGATCCCGGCGGTGGCCGAGCCGGCGCCCGCGCCGCCGACCCGGACGAACACGTCCTGGAGGGTGGTCGGGTCGGCGGCGTGGTCGGCCGCGGCGTTGTCCGGGCCGATCTGCACCAGGACCGGCGAGTTGACCGGTCCGGCGTCGACCAGCAGCCCGGCCAGCCGGACGCCGTCCACGTCGGCGACCCGGATCGCGGTCACCCCGTTGTCGGGCACCACCGTGGCCAGGCCGAGGCCGAGCACCACGGTGTCCGGGCGGGTCACCTCGATCGGCCGGTCCACGTGGTAGACGCCCGGGGTGAACAGCAGGTCCAGGCCCTGCGCCAGCGCCTGGTTGATGGTGGCCGCCGTCGCGCCCGGCTTGACCAGGTAGAACTGGTTCAGCGGCCGCGAGGTGCCCTGCGGCACGCCGTCCCAGGAGACGCCCCGGGCATCGGTCCGCTTCGCCGGGACGAACACCCGGTACTCGTTGCCGTCCAGGTACAGGAACGGCTTCTCGCGCGACACCGGGGTGGTGTCGAGGGTGGTGTAGGGCGGGTTCGGGAAGGTCTGCGCGGGCGCACCCTGGACACCGGAGAACACCTGGTTCCAGACCCCGTTGGAGAAGCCGCCGATCGCGCTGTCCCTGGTGTACCACTGCTGCTGCGAGTAGTTGCCGATCTGGCCGTCCACCCGGCTGTCGGCGATGTAGCCGCCGCTGGCCCAGCCGTAGCCGTTGGGCGCCAGGTTGAGCCCGCCTCGGACGTGCATCCGGCGGAACGGCGCGGCCTGGGCGACGGCCCAGCGGTCGGTGCCGTTGACCGGGTTGAGGGCGAGGTTCTCGGCGGAGCGCCAGAAGTTCTGGGTGGCGTTGCCGTTGAACCAGCCGGCGTCCACGGTGACGTCGCCGTTGAAGGTGGTGTCGTCGGGCTTGAGGCCGAGGCCCGCGATCGAGGTGTAGAAGCCGAGTTGGGCGTTGAGGTTCTGGTAGGTGCCCGGCTTGAACAGCAGCGCGTACCGCTCGGGGCCGAACTGGTTGGACTCCTGCTTGCGGAACACCTCGTCCAGCTCGGCCTGGATGCCGGGCGTGCCGGGGTCGAAGACCAGCACGTTCGGGCCGAGGTCGCCGCCGCCCTGCACCGGCGGCACGGTCGGGCCGTCGGAGGCGGCGACCCGCAGCTCCCACAGCGAGTAGCCCCAGGCGGTGCCCCGGGCCGTGCCGTTGAGCCGGACGTAGCGGCCGCTGCCGGAGACGGCGAGGGTCTCGGTGCCGCCGGTGCCGTTCGCGGTGCTGTAGAGGGTGCGCCAGGTGACGCCGTCGTCGGAGGCCTGGATCTGGTAGGCGCGACCGTAGGCCGCTTCCCAGGCGAGTTCGACCCGGCACAGCTGCCGCACCGAGCCGAGGTCGACCTGCAGCCACTGCGGGTCGGCGAAGGCGGAGGACCAGCGGGTGCCGGGGTCGCCGTCGACGGCGTTGGCGGCGGACAGGCCCGCGTTCTCGGTGGAGGAGGCGGTGGCCGGGCGGCCCCGCGCGGCGTCCGCGGCACCGCACTCGGCGGCGGCGGTGGGCGCCGTCGTGGCGGCGGAGGTGGCCGGGGCCGCCAGGGCCGCCGGTCCCGGCAGGGCGAGGGTGGTGGCCGCGAGCAGGGCGAGACCGAGCCTGGCGGCCGGCCCCCCGCGACGCGGGCGTGCTGAAGTGAGCCTCATGGGCTGCTCCTGCGGTGGGGGTGGGTGGAGGCGGAGGCGCACACCGCGGCCCGTGCCCGGTACGCCGTCGGGCGCCGGGCGGTGGGGAACGACGGGACGGCTCGACGGGTCCGCGCACCGGCCGGCTCGGGGTTCGGCCGGTGCGCGCACGGACCCGCCGCGGCGGGCGGTCACCTGGTGCGTGACGGAGCGCCGCCGGCCCGGGGTCCGGGCCCGGGGAGCGCCCCCGACCGGGAGTCTCGGGGCAGTCGATCCGGGGTGTCAACCCTTTGTGCAGGCTTTCCTCACACCGTGAACTTTCCTCCACCACAAGGGATTCCGACGATCCGGCAGCTCAGGGCAGGGGTCCGGTGGCAGTACTCAGGTCCACCGCCCGGTCGCGCCCGCGCCCACCGCGGCACCGTCCGCGCGGCGCGGGAACTCCCCGCCGGAGTCCAGGAAGTCGGAGAGCGGCAGGGTCGCCGCGCCCACCGTCACCGCCGCCGGGCCGAGCGTGCCCAGCACGATCTCGGTCTGCTCCCGCGGGAAGCGCAGCGCGTACTCGGTGGCGGCCGCACGGATCCCGGGCAGCAGCCGGGGACCGAGCAGCAGTCCGGCCCAGCCGCCGATCACGATCCGCTCCGGGTTGAACAGGTTCACCAGGTCGGCGATGGCCGCACCGAGGTACTCGGCGGCCTCGTCGAGCAGCGCGACCGCGGCCGGATCGCCCGCGCCGGCGGCCGCCAGCAGGGCCGCCAGCCCCGCCTTCTCCCCACCGCCGGGCGGCGCCGCACCCCACCGCGCGACCAGCGCCTCGGCCCCGACGTACGCCTCCAGGCAGCCGCGCGCGCCGCACCGGCAGCGCCGTCCGCCGACGTGCACCTTGGTGTGGCCCCACTCGCCCGCGCTGCTGGTGGCGCCCCGGAAGCGGGCGCCGTCGGCGATCACGCAGGCGCCGACGCCGGAGCCGAACAGGGCGACCACCGCGTGCCGCGCGCCGCGCCCGGCGCCGAACCACATCTCCGCCTGGCCGAGGGTCTTGGCACCGTTGTCGACGAACAGCGGCAGGTCGGTGCCGGCCCGCAGCATCCGGCCGAGCGGCACCGCGTCCCAGCCGACGGTCTGGCCGTGCACCACGGCCCCCGCGCCGCCCCCGAGGTCCGGCCCGACGCCCTGCCCGAGGTCCGGCCCGACGCCCCGGCCGAGGTCCGCCTGCTCGACGATGCCGGGCACGCCGACACCCACGCCGAGCACCGTGCCCGGGTCGGTCCCGGTGCGCTCCAGCACGTCGGCCAGCCCGGTCAGGATCAGCTCCGCGACATGGCCGGCGTCGTGGCCCCGGTCGTCCAACGGCCGGTCACTGGCCGCCAGTTCGGTCCTGGCCAGGTCGAACAGTGCGACCCGGACCTGGGTCTCGCCGACGTCCACGCCGACCAGATGGGCCCGGCCGGCGGCGACCCGGAGCAGGATCCGGGGCCGCCCGCCGTCCGACTCCACCGAGCCGCACTCCTCGATCAGGCCGTCGGCGAGCAGCTCGCCGGTCACATTGCTGATCGATCCGCCGCTCAGCCCGGTGATCGAGCCGAGCTCCTGGCGGCTGAGCGGCCCGTCGAAGTACAGCCGCCGCAGCAGCGTGGACCGGCTGCCTCTGCGCAGGTCACGCACCGTCTTCTTGCCTCGCGCGGTCATGGGATCTCCCTCCTGCCCCGAATCTATCGCTGTCCGAACCCTTGACGGAAGCTTTTCTCACACGTTAAATCACGCCTCGAATTAAGTATCGCAGCAGCGGACTTCACCCGAAGAGGGGATCCCTTCATGCCCATCGCCCGCGCCGCCGCAGCCGGCGTGCTCGCCACCGCGCTCGTCCTCACCGCCACCGCCTGCGGCGGGGGCTCCACCGCCGGCGGCGGGGGCGACAGCAGCCCCGGCACGCTCACCTACTGGGCCTCCAACCAGGGCACCAGCCTGGAGAACGACCGCCAGGTACTGGAACCCGAGCTGCGGAAGTTCGAGCAGCAGACCGGCATCAAGGTGAAGCTGGAGGTCATCCCCTGGTCGGACCTGCTCAACCGGATCCTCGCCGCCGCCGGCTCCGGCCAGGGCCCCGACGTGCTCAACATCGGCAACACCTGGTCCGCCTCGCTCCAGGCCACCGGCGCGCTGCGGCCCTTCGACGCCGCCACCCTCGCGAAGACCGGCGGCAAGGACCGGTTCCTGCCCGCCGCGCTCGCCTCGGCCGGCGCCGCCGGACAGGACCCGGCCGCCGTCCCGCTCTACTCGATGGCCTACGGCCTGTACTGGAACAAGAAGCTCTTCGCCGAGGCCGGGATCGACCGGGCACCGGCCACCTGGGAGGAGCTCGTCGCCGACGGGAAGAAGCTCACCACCGGCGGCCGCTACGGCCTCGCCGTCGAGGGCGGCAACATCAGCGAGAACGTCCACCACGCCTTCACCCTCGCCAAGCAGCACGGCGCCGACTTCTTCGACCCGTCCGGCCGCCCCGCCTTCGACAGCCCGGGCGCCGTCGCCGCGGTCAAGCAGTACGTCGACCTGCTCGGCACCGAGAAGATCGCCGCCGCGGGCAACGCCGAGTACGCCAACAACCAGTCCGTCACCGACTTCGCCACCGGCAAGGCCGCCATGCTGCTGTGGCAGGCCGCCGGGGCCAACCTCAAGTCCCACGGCATGGCCCCCGAGGACTACGGCGTCGCCCCCGTCCCCGTCCCCGCCGGAGCCACCGGCGAACGCGCCACCACCTCGATGGTCGCCGGGATCAACCTCGCCGTCTTCCGCGCCACCAAGAACACCGAAGGGGCGCTGAAGTTCGTCTCCTTCATGACCGGCACCGAGGAACAGACCGTGCTCAACAAGGCCTACGGCACCATCCCCCCGGTGGTCGAGGCCCAGCGCGACGCCGCCTTCGCGACCCCCGAACTCGGCACCCTGGCCGCCGTCCTGGGCCAGAGCGCCCGCCCGCTGCCCCAGGTGCCCGCCGAGAGCCAGTTCGAGACCCTGGTCGGCACCGCGGTGAAGAACCTGCTCGCCTCCGCCGCCGCCGGCAAGGCCGTCACCGAGGACGGCGTGCGCGCCGAACTCACCCGGGCCCAGCAGCAGATGCCGGCCAACTGACGTGATCCGGGGCCGAATCGACCGACTGCGCCGACGCGCCGGAACCACCGCCCTCCCCTATCTGCTGCTGCTCCCCGCACTGCTGCTCGAACTCGCCGTCCACCTGGTGCCGATGGTGCTCGGCACCGTGATGAGCCTCAAGCGGCTCACCCAGTTCTTCATCCGCGACTGGACCGCCGCACCCTGGGCCGGACTCGCCAACTTCCGTACCGCCGTGGACTTCGACGCCCCGGTCGGCCGGGCCCTGCTGCACTCCTTCTGGGTCACCTGCGCCTTCACCGTGCTGGCCGTCGGCCTCGCCTGGCTGATCGGCACCACCGCCGCCGTGCTGATGCAGGACTCCTTCCGCGGCCGCGGCCTGCTGCGCGCCCTGTTCCTGCTGCCCTACGCGCTGCCGGTCTACGCGGCGGTCATCACCTGGTCGTTCATGTTCCAGCGGGACACCGGTCTGATCAACCACGTGCTGCACGACCAGCTCCACCTGGTCGACGACAAGCCGTTCTGGCTGCTCGGCGACAACAGCTTCACCGCGCTGGTCACCGTCTCGGTCTGGCGCAGCTGGCCGTTCGCCTTCCTGACCCTCACCGCCGGGCTGCAGAACATCCCGCGCGAACTCTACGAGGCGGCCGCGCTGGACGGCGCCGGGGTCTGGCAGCAGATCCGCCGGATCACCCTGCCCTCGCTGCGGCCGGTCAACCAGGTGCTGGTCCTGGTGCTCTTCCTCTGGACCTTCAACGACTTCAACACCCCCTACCTGCTGTTCGGCCGCTCGGCGCCCGCCGCGGCCGACCTGATCTCGGTGCACATCTACCAGTCCTCCTTCGTCACCTGGAACTTCGGCGCCGGCTCGGCCATGTCCGTCCTGCTGCTGCTGTTCCTGCTGGTGGTGACGGCCGGCTACCTGCTGCTCACCTCGCGCCGGAAGGACGCCACCGCGTGATCGACCCGCCCGCCTCGTTCCGGTGGCTGCGCCGCGCCGTGCTCGCCGCGCTCACCGTCTTCACCCTCGTCCCCGTCCTGGTGATGCTCGGCAGCTCGCTGAAGCCGCTCCAGGACGTCCAGGGTCCGTTCCGCTGGATCCCCAGCACCGTGACCCTGCGTCCCTACGCGGACATCTGGCGCACCGTGCCGCTCGGCCGCTACCTGGTCAACTCGCTGATCGTGGCCGGAGGTTCGACGATCTGCTCGGTCCTGGTCGCGATCGTCGCGGCGTACGCGGTGAGCCGCTACCGTTTCCGTGGACGGCGCTTCTTCACGGTGACGGTGCTGTCCACCCAGATGTTCCCCGGCATCCTGTTCCTGCTCCCGCTCTTCCTGCTCCTCGTCAACGTCGGCAACGCCACCGGGGTCGCCCTGTACGGCAGCCGCGGCGGTCTGATCCTCACCTACCTGACCTTCTCGCTGCCGTTCTCGATCTGGATGCTGGTCGGCTACTTCGACTCCATTCCGCGGGACCTGGACGAGGCCGCGCTGGTCGACGGCTGCGGTCCGGTCCGGGCCCTGGTGCGGATCATCGTCCCGGCGGCGGTGCCCGGCATCGTCGCGGTCGCGGTGTACGCCTTCATGACGGCCTGGGGAGAGGTGCTCTTCGCCTCGGTGCTCACCAACGAGGAGACCCGCACCCTGGCCGTCGGCCTCCAGGGCTACGCCACGCTCAACGACGTCTACTGGAACCAGGTGATGGCCGCCTCGCTGGTGGTCAGCGTCCCGGTGGTGGCCGGCTTCCTGCTGCTCCAGCGCTACCTGGTCGCCGGACTCACCGCCGGGGCCGTCAAATGACCCGCGCACCGCACCCCGGCACCGCCCGCTCCCCTGTCCTCCACCGCCCCGAAAGGCCCGCCATGACCGACCCCGGCACTCAACTGGCCGCCCTGCCCGACGACTTCCTCTGGGGAGCGGCCACCGCCGCCTACCAGATCGAGGGCGCGGCGGACACCGACGGGCGCGCCCCCTCGATCTGGGACACCTTCGCGCGCACCCCGGGCCGGGTGGCCGGGGGCGACACCGGCGACACCGCCTGCGACCACTACCACCGCTGGCCCGAGGACGTCGCGCTGATGGGCCGGCTCGGCCTCGGCGCCTACCGGTTCTCGATCGCCTGGCCGCGCGTGGTGCCGCTCGCCGACGACCGGGTCAACCGGGCCGGCCTGGACTTCTACGACCGGCTGGTGGACGGCCTGCTGGCGGCCGGGATCCGCCCGTTCCCGACCCTGTACCACTGGGACCTCCCGCAGGCGCAGCAGGACCGGGGCGGCTGGCCGGTACGGGACACCGCCGAGCGGTTCGCCGAGTACACCGCCGCGGTCTCCGCCCGGCTCGGCGACCGGGTCACCGACTGGGCGACGCTCAACGAGCCGCTCTGCTCGGCCTGGATCGGCCACCTCGACGGCGCGATGGCCCCCGGGCTGACCGACCTCACCGCCGCCGTGCACGCCTCCTACCACCTGCACCTCGCCCACGGCCTGGCCGTGCAGGTGCTGCGCGAGAACGTCCGGGACGCCCGGATCGGCATCGTCAACAACCTCAGCCCGATCGAGCCGGCCACCGACTCGCCCGCCGACCTGGCCGCCGCCGTCCGCGCCGACGGCCACGTCAACCGCTGGTGGCTCGACCCGATCCACGGCCGGGGCTACCCCGAGGACATGCTGCGGGTCTACGGTGTCGACCTGCCGGAGCGCCCCGGGGACCTCGACCTCATCGCCGCGCCGCTGGACTGGCTGGGCCTCAACTACTACTTCCGCCAGATCGTCGCCGACGACCCCGCCGGGCCGGCCCCGTACGTCCGCCAACTGCCCGGCCCCAACCGGGAGCACACCGCGATGCCCTGGGAGGTCCACGCGCCCGGACTGGAGCAGCTGCTGCTCCGGCTCACCGAGGAGTACGACGCCGAGCGGATCTACGTCACCGAGAACGGCTCGGCGTACGCCGACTCGGTGGCCGCCGACGGCAGCGTGCACGACCCGGAGCGGACCGCGTTCCTGGCCGAGCACCTCGCCGCCTGCGCCCGGGCCGTCGACCGGGGCGCGCCGCTGGCGGGGTACTTCGCCTGGTCGCTGCTCGACAACTTCGAGTGGGCGTACGGGTACGCCAAGCGCTTCGGGCTGGTCCACGTGGACTACCCGACCCAGCGCCGCACCATCAAGTCCAGCGGCCACCACTACGCGCGGCTGATCGCGGCGCACCGGGGGCGGTAGGGGCCGCGGGGGCGCTAGGGGGCGCGCGGGGGGCGTACGGGGTGCCGGGAAGCTGCCGGTCGATCTGCCGCCACCCGCCGTTCCGGCGGCCATAACCTGGGCGCCCGGCGCGCAGGAACGGACCGACGCGCCGTCAGATCAGCGGCCCCGACCGGGCCGCCCCGCACGTCCGGAAGGATCCCGTACCCCGCCATGACCAGTCTCCGCACCAGAGCGGCGGCCCTCGCCGCCGTCGCCGCGATCGGCTTCGCCACCTTCGCCTCCGGCACGGCCACCGCCGCCCCGGCCCCGGCCGCCCCCTCGACGGCCGGGGCCCCCGCCCTCGCGACGGCCGCGCTCACCCCGCCCACCCGCATCCCCGGCAACACCTCGATCGGCCGCAACCAGGCCTGGTACTCGCCGAACGGCAAGGTGATGCTGGCCATGCAGGGCGACGGCAACGTCGTGCTGTACCGCGACGGCAAGGCGATCTGGGTCGCCCAGGGCGCCATGCCCCGCGGCGAGTTCCTGGTGATCCAGGGCGACGGCAACCTCGTCGTGTACGCCGCCGACAACACCCCGCTGTGGAACAGCCAGACCGGCGGCAAGTGGGGCGCCGAGCTGACCATCTACAACGAGGGCGCGATCGCGGTCGAGCTGAACGGCAAGATCCTCTGGACCTCCGCCCCGCCGCAGCCGCTGCCCACGTGCCCGCCGTGGGGCCCGTCCTACCCCGGCCAGGTCATCCCGCCGTGGTGCCCGACCTGGCCCTTCCCCTCCTAGTAGTAGGGCCGGAGCGGGTCGACCGGCCGGGACATCCGCCGGAGCGGCGGGACGTACGGGCAGCCGCCCCCGCCGCTCCGGCACCCGGTCCGCTCGTCAGCCGAGCTTCTTCGCGCCCTGGACGGCCTTGGCCAGGTTCTCCAGCAGCGGGGCGGCGCCCAGCCAGGAGAAGCGCGGCACCGCGTCCCACGGGGCGACCTGGCCGGCCTTGACGGCGGGCAGCGCCGACCAGGCCGGCTTGGCCGCCAGGTCGGCGGGCTGGAGGGCGGTGCTGCGGTTGTCGAGCAGGATCAGGTCGGCCTGGTACTTGCCGGCGTTCTCCCAGCTCAGGCTCTCGAAGTAGCCCTGCGGGTCGAGCGCGTCCGGGACGACGAAGTCGACGCCCAGCTCGCGGAAGTACATCAGGTCGGTGCTGACCGCCGGGTTGGTGACGTAGAAGAGGTCGGCGCTGCCGGAGGCGGCCATCACCTTGAGCCCGCCGGCGGCCTTCGCGGCCTGCCGCAGGGTCTCCGCGGCGGCCTCGAAGCGGGCCTTGGCCTCGGTGACCCGCTTGGCGTTCAGGTCCGCGCCGAGCGACTCGGCCAGCGCGGCATAGCGCTTGATCGGCTCGGGCAGCGGGACCCGGGCGGTGGTGACGGCGACGCTCGGGGCGAGGGCGAGGATCTTGTCCTTGCTCTCGTCCGGGACGTACCAGAGGGCGTCCGGGTCGTACATGTGGGTGACCAGCAGGTCGGGGCGCAGCGCCGCGTACTTCTCGATGCCGAACTCGCCCCAGGCGTTGCCGACGATGGTGACCTTGTCGATGTCGAGCTCGCCGGCGGACGGGTCGGCCCTGCCGTCGGCGCGCCTGGTCTCGCCGAAGACGCCGGCGATCCGGTCGCCGAGTCCGAAGTCGTGCAGGGCGGCGGCGGTTCCGGTGAAGGCGACGATCCGGCGCGGGGTGTTCTTCGCGGTGACGGCCCGGCCCCGGTCGTCGGTGAAGGACCAGGCCTTGCCGTCGGCGCCCCCGCCGTCCGCGCCCTTCGTGCCGCCCCCGCCCCCGCTGCCGCAGGCGGCCAGTGCGGCGCCGAGGCCGAGGGCGCCCGCGGCGGTGAGGAGGGTGCGGCGGGTGGGTCGCCCGGGGGTCGGGAGGCCGGGGTTGGGCATGGGGGTGCCTTTGTTCGGTGGTGGGAGTGGTGAAGGTCCCGGGGCGGGTCGCACCCCGAGCCGGGACTTAGGTTAGCCTAACCATATTCACCGGCCTGTCGACCGTCCGTCGGCGCCCCGCCACCCACCGTCCGCACCCCGGTCCCCGGAGCACCCCACCATGCACGACGTCACCGCCCGCCCGGGACCGCCCGCACCGGCCGCGCCCGCCGGCCGCCGCCACCGCCACCGGACCCGCGCCCTCGGGCTGCTCGCCGCCCTCGCCCTGCTGGCCGCCGCCGTGGTGCTCAGCATCGCCGTCGGCGCCAAGGCGCTCTCCCCCGCCGAGGTCTGGCACGGTCTCACCGACCCCGCCTCCCCGGCCTACCCGGTCGTCAACCGGATGCGGGTCCCGCGCACCCTGCTCGGACTGCTCGCCGGCACCGCCCTCGGCCTGGCCGGCGCCGTCATGCAGGCCGTCACCCGCAACCCGCTCGCCGACCCCGGTCTGCTCGGCATCAACGCGGGCGCCTCCGCCGCAATCGCCACCGCGATCGCCTTCCTCGGCGTCGGCGGCTTCACCGGCTACGTGTGGTTCGGCCTGGCCGGCGCCGGCGTCGTCTCCGCCCTCGGCTACGCGGTCGGCGGCGGACGCCGGGCCACCCCCGCCCGGCTCGCCCTGGCCGGTGCCGCGCTCAACGCCGCCCTCTATTCCTACGTCAGCGCCGTGATGCTGCTGGACTCCGCCTCGCTGGACCGGATGCGGTTCTGGACCATCGGCTCACTGGCCGCCGCCGGACCCGGCACCGTCACCGCCGTCGCGCCGTTCGTCCTGGTCGGCGCGGTGCTGGCGCTCGCCCTCGCCCGGCCGCTCAACGCGCTCGCCCTGGGCGAGGACTCCGCCCGCGCCCTCGGTGCCCGGCCCGCCCGGGTCCGGGCCGGCGCCGTCCTCACCGTCACCCTGCTCTGCGGTGCCGCCACCGCCGCCTGCGGACCGATCGTGTTCGTCGGCCTGACCGTGCCCCACCTGGTCCGCGCCCTCACCGGCCCCGACCTGCGCTGGATGCTGCCGTACTGCGCCGTGCTCGCGCCGCTGCTGCTGCTCGGCTCCGACGTGCTCGGCCGCGTCGTCGGCCGGCCCGGCGAACTCCAGGTCGGCCTCGTCACCTCCGTGCTCGGCGGCCTCTTCTTCCTCCTCCTCGTCCGTCGCACGAAGGCGGCCCGCGCATGACCGACCTCACCCGCACCCGCACCCTGCGCACCCCCGGCGGACTCTCCGTCCGCTACCGCCCGCGCACCGTGCTCGCCGTCACCGCCTGCCTGTTCACCGCGATCGCCGTCGCCGTGACGACCCTCGGCAGCGGCGACTACCCGCTCACCCCGGGCGAGGTGATCGGTGCCCTCACCGGCGGCGGCGACCCCGCGGCCGACTTCGTCGTCAACGAACTGCGGCTCCCCCGGGTGGTCACCGCCCTGCTCACCGGCGCCGCCCTCGCCCTCTCCGGCGCCGTCCTCCAGGCCCTGGTCCGCAACCCGCTCGGCAGCCCCGACATCCTCGGCCTCACCCAGGGCGCCACCACCGGTGCGCTGCTGGTGGTCGCGACCGGCGGCAGCAGCCTCGCCCTGGCCGGCGGCGCCGTGGCCGGCGGCACCGCCGCCGGCGCGCTGATCCGCGCCCTCGCCCGGCGCGGCGGCAACGGCGGACACCGACTCGTCCTGGTCGGCATCGGCGTCGCCGCCGTGCTCGGCGGTGTCAACGGCTACCTGCTCACCCGGATCAAGCTGATGGAGGCCGCCCGCGCCCTGCTCTGGCTCACCGGCAGCCTCGACGGACGCGGCTGGGACGACGCCCTCCCCCTGCTCGCCGTTCTCGCCGTGCTGCTCCCGGTGGTCCTGCTCGCCTGCGGCCCCGGCCTGCGGATGCTGGAACTCGGCGACGACACCGCCCTCGGCCTCGGCGTACCGGTCGAACGGATCCGGCCCGTCCTGCTGGGCTGCGCCGTGCTGCTCGCCTCGGTCGCCGCGGCCGCCGCCGGACCGGTCTCCTTCGTCGCCCTCACCGCACCCCAACTGGCCCGCCGCCTCACCCGCGCCCCCGGCCCCAACCTGCTGGCCTCCACCGCGATGGGCGCGGCCCTGCTCGCCGCCGCCGACCTCGCCGCCCAGCACGCCTTCGGCGGGCGGCAGCTGCCGGTCGGCGTGGTCACCGGCGTGCTCGGCGGCGGCTACCTGGTCTGGCTGCTGGCCGCCGAACGCCGCGCCGGCCGGCTGTGACCGCCGCCGCCCCCCCACTACCCGACCCCGACCGAACGAGTCCTCGCCATGACCCTCGCCGCCACCCCGGACACCACCACCGCCCGCCTCACCGCCCACGACCTCACCCTCTCCTACGACCGGCGGACCGTCACCGAGGGCCTGGACGTCGAGATCCCCGACCACTCCTTCACCGTGGTCATCGGCCCCAACGCCTGCGGCAAGTCCACCCTGCTGCGCGCCCTCGCCCGCGTCCTGCGTCCCAGCCGCGGCACCGTCCTCCTCGACGGCGCCGACCTCGCCCGCCTCCCCGCCCGCCAGGTCGCCCGCACCCTCGGCCTGCTCCCCCAGTCCTCGGTGGCCCCCGACGGCATCACCGTCGCCGACCTCGTCGCCCGCGGCCGCCACCCCCACCAGGGCCTGCTGCGCCAGTGGTCCCACGAGGACGAGCGGATCACCGAGGAGTCGATGGCCGCCACCGGCGTCGCCGAACTCGCCGACCGCCCCGTCGACGAACTCTCCGGCGGCCAGCGCCAGCGCGTCTGGATCGCGATGGCCCTCGCCCAGCAGACCCCGCTGCTGCTCCTCGACGAGCCCACCACCTACCTGGACATCAGCCACCAGATCGAGGTCCTGGACCTCTGCGACCGCCTCCACCGCACCCAGGGCCGCACCCTGGTCGCCGTCCTCCACGACCTCAACCAGGCCGCCCGCTACGCCACCCACCTCATCGTGATGCGCGACGGCAAGGTGGTGGCCGCCGGCGACCCGACCGGGATCCTCACCGCCGAGCTGGTGGAGGAGGTCTACCGCCTCCCCTGCCGGATCATCCCCGACCCGGAGACCGGCACCCCACTGGTCGTCCCGGCCGCCCCGAAGCGGGGGTGAGGGGCCCCTCGTGCCCCGAGGAACCCCTCACCCCGAGGAACCCTTCACCCGAAGAACGCCGCGGCGGCGCCCGACGCACCGGCTGCCCGTCGGTGCGCACGAAGACATGACGATCCGTCAGTCGTCCTGACCGGTCGGGGCATTGGCGGCGGCACCAGCCGGTGCGTTGGCCGGCGCTCCGGCCGGGGTGTTCGCAGGAGCCGTGGCCGGCGGATGGGCCGGGGCCGAGGTCCGGCCGCCGCCGGTGCGGGGGTTGGTCGGGGAACCGGTCGGGGAGCCGGTCGGGGAGCCGGTCGGGGAACCGGTCGGCGAACCGGAAGCGCTGGCGCTGCCGCTGGCGTTCGGGTCCTTGCGGGGCGGGGCGTCGGGGATGTCGGCCATCGGTATGGTCTGCTTGGGCGTCCCGCGCAGGGCCTGGTTCATGGCGTCCCGCCAGATCGGCCCGGGGCCGTCGGCGCCGAAGACCTCCTTGCGGTACTTGCCGTTGATGGTGATGTTGCGCATCTCCACACCGCCGTTGGGGCCGCCGATCCAGACCGAGGTGGCGAGCTGCGGGGTGTAGCCGCTGAACCAGGCGGCCCGCTTCTTGTCGGAGGTGCCGGTCTTGCCGGCGATCTGCCGGTCCCCCTCCAGGCCCAGGTCGCGGCCGGTGCCGGTCTCGGTGACGCCGTTGAGGACGGTGTTCACCACCTTGGCGGTGTCGGCGGAGAAGGCCGTCTCGCAGTGGGCGGCCGGGACCGGCACGTCCTTGCCGTCGACGGTGGTGATCGAGGTGATGGCGAGCGGGGCGCAGTACTTGCCGCCGGCGGCGAAGGTCGCGTAGACACCGGCCATGCTCAGCGGGCTCACCTCCTCGACACCGAGGCCCATCGCGGGGACCTCGTCCAGCGGCTTGCCGCTGGCCTTGCCGCCGATGCCGAGCTTGTTGGCCATCTGCTTGACCGCGCAGAGGCCGATCTCCTGCTCCATCTGCACGAAGTAGGTGTTGACCGAGAGGGCCATCGCCTCCTTCAGCTGGTACGGCCCCTGCTCGCTCGCCGACTCGTTGGGCACCACCGCCTTGGGCTTGGTGGTGTTCTTCCAGGTGCCCTCGCAGGTCTTCATGGTCGGGTACTCGAGCTTGTTCGGCGAGGAGTACTCCTGGGTGGGCGTCAGACCCGCCTCCAGGGCGGCCGCCACCACGATCGGCTTGAAGGTGGAGCCGGGCTGGAAGCCGTTGCCGCCGCCCATCGCCGCATCGACGTTGAAGTTGACGACGGTCTGGTTCTTGGCCGCGGAGAGGCCGTACGGGCGGGTCTGGGCCATCGCCAGGATCTTGCCGGTGCCCGGCTCGACCATGGTGGCGGCGGCCGACACCGGGTCGGTGACGCGCACGTTCGAGCTGACCGCGCTCTGGGCGGCGGCCTGCTTGTCCGGGTCGAGGGTGGTGCGGATGTTCAGGCCGCCCTGGTCCCAGAGCTTCTTGCGCTCCGAGGCGGTGGCGCCGAAGGCCGGGTCCTGCTTGACCACGTGGCGGACGTAGTCGCAGAAGAAGCCCATGCCCGCCTTCGCGGTGATGCAGCCGTTCTGCGGCTCCTGGTAGTTCAGGCCCAGCGGGGCGGCCTTGGCCTCCTTGGCCTGGTCGGCCGTGATGTGGCCGTTCTCCAGCATCTTGTCGAGCACGGTGTTGCGCCGGTTGAGCGCGGCCTGCGGGTGCGCCTTGGGGTCGTACTGGGACGGGTTCTGCACCAGTCCGGCCAGGGTGGCGGCCTCGGCGACGGTGAGGTCCTTGTTCGACTTGCCGAAGTACCGCTGGGAGGCGGCCTCGACACCGTAGGCGCCGTTCCCGTAATAGGTGATGTTGAGGTAGTTGGTGAGGATCTGGTCCTTGGTCAGCTCCTCCTCCAGCTTGATGGCGATCTTCAGCTCCTGGATCTTGCGGCCCAGGGTCTTGCGCTGCGCCTCCCGGACCGCCACCGGGTCGTCGCCGGCCTTCTCCACGTTGACGTTCTTCACGTACTGCTGGGTCAGCGTGGAGGCGCCCTGGGCGGTGGTCCCGCTCTCGGCGTTCTTGCTGATCGCCCGGAGCAGGCCCTTGGGGTCGACGGCGCCGTGCTCGTAGAAGCGGGCGTCCTCGATGTCGACCTGGGCCTGCCGCATCAGCGGGGACATCTGCTCGGCCGTGAGCACGGTGCGGTCCCGCTCGTAGACCTTGGCGATCAGCGCGCCGCCGGCGTCGAAGATCTGGGTCGCCTGGGTGAGCGGCGGCGTCCTGAAATCGTCCGGGATGTCGTCGAACCCCTCCGCCGTGTTCTTGGCGGACAGCCCGAGCGCGCCGACGGCCGGCAGGGCCATGCCCGCCAGCAGCGCGCCGGACACCACACTGACGCCCAGGAAGGTCGCTCCGTGGCGGGCCAGCCGCAGCGGCGAGCTCCGGGCCGGCTGCGGTGTCTCGTCCTCGGGCGAGTTCCATATCGGGGGAGTGTTCGATTCCATGCCGGAATGCTAATCCTCGATCGTGAGAGGTCGAACCGGTTTTCCCACAGGATTGTCACAGCCGCGCAACAAACGGCCGGGGCCGACCCTCGGAAGACATTTGTGCACGAACTCAGACGCCGTGAAAGGGTTTCCGCACCGGCACCGCCCGGGGCGACGGGCGGTGCGCCGTCACTGTATGGATGCCTCGGGCGGGTGGAAAGGTTGCACACGCCCGCGCCCGAACGGGCAGGCGGTCTGCCCGGGCGTCCGCCGGGCACCCGGGTCCGGTGTCCGCAGGGTGCCCGGCGGGACCGCTCAGTGGCGGTGGTGGTTGTCCGGCTGGGCCGGGTCCCCCGGGTGTTCGAGGCCGGGGACGAGGACGAGCCGGGTGGCGCGGGCGTGGTCGAGCCAGCGGACGAACGCGGACCGGCGGGCGGCGGCCCGCACCACGGCCGACGGATCGGGGTCGGGGTCGGGCTCGGCGGCAGGCCCGGCGGCGAGGCGGGCGGCCGTCCAACCGGCGGCGGTGACCCACTCGCCGGGGGCCGCGCCGCCCAGGGCCTCGGCGAGGGCGAGCGGGAGGGTGTCCGGGGCGGCCTCGAAGACGGAGCCATCGGGGAGGGCGAGCCGCCACGGAGCGGCGGACGGGGGCCGTTCGGTGAGGGCGCGGTAGTGGGCCACCTCGGCGGCGGAGGGCTCGACCCCGGCGGTGACCGCTTCGCAGACGGCCCGCACCGCCGCGCTGCCCTCGTACGCGGCGGCGGTGACGGAGCCGAGTTCGACCGCGGCCTGCTGGTCGAGGCGGGCGGGCGGCGCCGCCGGGTGGACGGCGAGGCCGCGTTCGGCGGCGACCGCTTCGCAGAGCGCCTCGGTCAGCAGCACCTGGGCGACCCAGCGGGCGAGTTGGCGGTCCTCGCCGCTGCCCGGCACGGGCAGCGCGGCGGCCCCGGGGCCGGCGCGCAGGGCGGCGAGGCGGCGGTCGAGGCCGGTGCGGGGCAGCGGCCGGCCGTCGAGCAGGCCGAGGACCGGGGCTTCGGCGGGGGCGCTCACGGTGCGACCACCACCGCGACGGTGGGGGCGTACTGGCAGCGGCCGAACCACATCACCTTGGCCAGGGCCCAGTACGCGCCGGGGTCCATGGCGGCCGGGGCGGCGAGTTCGAACTCCTCGACCGATTCGGCGCCCGCGGCGAGGGCGAAGCCGCGGACGGGGTCGGCGACGGTCTGCCAGGCGCCCCAGGGCGAGACGAGTTGCAGTTCGCCGCGGATCCCGCCGCGGGTGCGGTTGGTCAGCCGCAGCGCCAGGACGCCCCGCTCCCCCGGGGCGAGCCGGACGGTGTCGGCGAGCACCGCGACGCCGAGGCCGGTGTCGCGGCCCGCGGTGGCCGTGGTGCCCTGGGCGGCGGTCCAGTCCTCGGGGGCCTCGCCGGGGACGGGGAGGAGTTGCGGCAGGTCGCCGACCGCCACCGTGACCACGTCCTCGATCTCCTGCCCGTCGTGGACCACCCGCACGGCGGCGAAGTACAGGCCGGGTTCGGCGCCCGCGGGCGGGGTGAGGGTGACCGGGAAGCGGAGGTGGCCGCCCGGGGCCAGCCGGTAGGGGCGGGCGGTGGGGCCGGCCGTCCAGCCCTCCGGCGGGTGGACGGTGGCGGTGCCCTCCACGGCGGCGTCCTGGAGCTGCGAGGAGAGCGCGACCGAGAGGGTGACGGGCTCCCCGGCCGTCCGCAGCAGGCCGGGCGAGGCGCCGACGGACACCGGGAGGTAGCCGAGCGGCGCCGGGCCCCGGTTGTGCAGCCAGTAGCGGGCGTGCACCGGCTGGGCCAGCTCGGCGACCGCACCGAGGACGGCTCCGGCCGGGTCGGCGGCCACCCCGGGGCGGGCCAACAGGGTGGCGAACGCCGAACCGGGGAGCGTGAGTCCGCCGTCGACCGGGCCGGTGGGCCGCTCCAGCAGATCGGCGTGGCGCAGGTCGACCAGGCCGAGCGCGCCGCCCAGGGCGACGGCGCCGCCCAGTCCGGTCGACTCGACCAGGCGGAGGGTGAGCTGCTCGGTGGAGGTGGTGACGGCGGACCCGTGGGCGATCGGGTTGCCGGCCGCTTTGAGGGCGCCCAGCAGCACCCGGCGAGCGGGTTCGACCCGCAGCCAGGAGAGCGTGGCCGGCAGCGGGCCCGACTGTCCGGCGGGTACCGCCCGCGCGTACAGCGGGTGGTTGAACTCCTGCCCCTGAGCGGGGAGTTCCTGGTCCCGCCAGTCGCCGGGCCCGCCGACCAGGGCACAGTGGAAGTCGTGCGTCCAGTGCTGGAGCTGGAAGGACGCGCCGTCGGGCAGGGTGCGCCGCGGCGGGTCGATCCAGACGCCGGAGGGCCAGCCGGTGCACGAGCGCAGCAGCGACAGATGGAGCGCGCCGGTGGTGTCGACGGCGAAGCCGGGCAGGCCGTAGGTCAGCAACGCGACGGTGTGGTCGGTGAGTTGTTCGGCGGCGGGCGGGACCACCGGGCAGCGGGCGGTGATCCGGGCGTCCGCGAGGTCGGCGGCGAGCGCGGCCGGGTCGACGACCACCAGCGCGGGCAGGGCCCGCAGGTCGCGGAGGTCCGCGCCGGGCCGCCAGACCTCGGCCAGCGGGGCGTCGGCGGGCACCCAGACGGCGCCGTGCGCCTTCAGCACGGCCGCGTACTCCTCGCCCGCGCGCTCCAGCAACTCCCGGGTGGCGTCGTTGGTCTCGGGCCCGCCGAGGAGGATCCGCAGGTCCGGCAGGTTGGAGTCGACGTCCAGCCAGCCGTACCGGGCCCAGTCGGCGCCGGAGGTGGTGGCGGTGACGCCGACCCGGGCGAGGGCGACGACCAGCTCCCGGGCGTCGGCGGCGGCGTCCAGCCCGGGGACGACCACCTCCGCGACACCGAAGGCCCGTTCGCCGAGCGGCGCGCCGGTGACCGGGTCGGTGAGCACGGCCCGCGCGGTGGAGCCGAGGCCGAACCAGGTGTTGGCGGGGTTGTCGAGGGTCCACGGCGCTTCGGCCGAGTCGACGTCCGGCATCGCGAAGCCCCGGCCGACGACGGCGCCCGCCACCTCGCTGACCGGCAGCGCCCCCGGCAGGTCGACCGGGAAGCGCAGCCGCAGCAGCCGGTCGGCGCCGCGGTGGTCGAGCACCCTGGTCCGGCAGTCGACCCGGTCGAGGCCGCGCCAGAGGGTGACCGTCTGCTCGAACCGCAGGCCGTCCACCGTCCCGGTGACCACCAGGCGTTCACCGAGCGGGCCGGTCTCCCGGCGGACCTCGGCCGGGCGTTCGGCGGAGCCGGTCACCGGTCCCTTGGGGATCAGGTGCCAGGGGCCTTCGCCGAAGTCGGGGTGCTGGGGGTACTCCTCGTACACCCGCAGTTCGTTGCCGACCAGTCCGGTCCGGATCAACTCCCTTTTCTGGCGCAGGTCCCGGACGGAGCAGAGGCCGCCGCCGCGGGCCGGGTCGGCCGTGACCCGGTAGCGGGCGTTGGCGACGGTGAGGCCCTCGGCCGGGTACCAGGGCGTGCTGTCCGGGGCCCCGGGCAACAGCCGCCAGGTCCGCCAGCCGAGCGCCGGCACGTCCTCGGCCAGGAAGCGCAGGGTGCCCCGGTCCAGCGCGCAGGGCACCGGCGCCCCCGTGTCGTCCAGCACCCGCACCCCGCCGGCCGTGACCTCCGGGGGCAGCGGGACGGCCACCAGGTCGGTGCGGTCGAAGGAGAGCGCATTGGTGACGACCAGCGCCCGGCCCTCGCCCGCCGGGGTGGCGATCCGCGCCGTCAACGCGTCCAGCGCCCGGTCCCGGACGTCGACCGCGAGGTCGTACGCCTCCCGCCAGCCGCCGAGCAGGTCCAGGTACACCTGGTCGGACTCGGAGCCGGTGATCGCGTCGTGGTGGGCGCCGTAGGCGAGGTGGCGCCACGCCTTGTCGAGCGCGGCCGCCGGGTAGCGGCCCAGGCCCTGCGTCTCGGCGAGCGCCGCGAGCTTCTCGGCGTCGACGGCCGCGGTCTCCGCCGCCCGCTGGGCCTGCTTGGTGTCGATGTAGGAGACGTCCTTGCCGGTGTAGACGGGGTTCATGTCGCGGCTCTGCGGGCCGGGACGGCGGCCGGTCGCGGCGAGTTCGGCGCGCACCGCGTCCAGGAAGTCGCGGGGGGTGGCGCAGACGAACCTCGGCCACAGGTACTTGGCGGCCCAGGAGCGGTGGATCTCGGTGACCCACTTGTTGGGCGGGGTGTAGTCGGTGCCGACCGGCAGCAGCAGGTTCCTGGTCGCGCCGACCGGCTTGAGCTTGCGGTAGAGCTCGTACACGGCACGTTCGGCGGCGGCGAGGTCGGCCGAGGAGTCCATCCACCAGCCGGCCGAGTAGTGGTGCGGCATGTAGTGCGTGAGCACACCCTCGCCGCTCGGGGCGATCCATTCGAACTCGCTGGGGAACTGCATCACCCGGGCGTCGTCCTTCGCCTCCCGGAAGTTCTTCTGGATCGGGCCCCACTGGTGGAACGGGCCGCGCGCCCAGGCGCTGCCGGTGAGTCCGGCGGCGGCGAGGTGGCCGGGGAACTGCGGGTCGTGCCCGAACACGTCGAGCTGCCAGGCGGTCCGCGGATCGCCGCCGAGGATGTCGCGCTGGTAGCCGATGCCGTACACGATGTTGCGGATGGTGGTCTCGGCACCGGTGAGATTGGTGTTGGGCTCGTTGTAGGTGCCGCCGACGAGTTCCACCTGGCCCCGGTCGAGCAGCAGCCGCAGGGTCTCCCGGCGCTCCGGGTACTGGTCGAAGTACGGCTTCAGGTAGTCGACTTCGGCGAGCACGAACTTGTACACCGGATCGCGCAGCGCGAGGTCGAGATGGGCGTCGACGAGCGCGAAGCCGTTGCGCTCCCAGAGCGGCCGGGTGGTGGCGTCGGCGGAGAGCAGCTCCCAGGGGGAGGTGTAGGCGGCCTGGGTGTTCCACCACACCGGGTCGTAGTGGAAGTGGGAGACGAGGAACATCGTCCAGCCGGGCTCGGCGACCTCGACGACGGCCCCGGCGCGGGCACCGCCCGCCTCGACCGGCCCGCCCGCCTCGACCGTGACCGGCAGCCGGTCACCGGGGGCGGCGCCGGTGATCTCCAGGGGGACTTCGACCTGCCCCGTGCCGGCCGCCGCGCCGCGCACGCCCGGGCCGGTGACGGTGATCCGGGTGGCGGGCGGGCCGTCGAGGGTGACCCGCAGCAGTTGCCGCGGGGCGTGCTCGGGGCCGGTGAACAGATCCGTGCTCTCGACGGCGGTGAGGGTGACCGGCACGGGGAGGGTCCTTTCGGGTAGGGGCGGTCCGGGAACGGCGGGGTGTCACCCGCTCCGGGGGGCGTCGGACGCCCGGAGGGGGTCGGGCCCCCGGCGGGTGTCGGACGCCCCGGCGGGTGTCAGGCGCCCCAGGCCTCGAACTCGTAGATCCGGGCGGCCGGATCGGTGCCCTGGGTCGGTTTGGTCACCACCAGCCGGACGTACCGGGCCGTGGTGGTCACGGGGTGGGTGGTGGTGCCGGCGGTGTTGCCGGTGACGGTGGCGACGGTGGTCCACGGGTCGGTGGCGGCGGAGCGGACCTGGACCGAGAAGTCCCGGGTGTTGTACGCGGCGCTCTCACCGCCCGCCTGCGCGTGCTTGACCACGAACTTCGTCAGCGGCTTCGCCGAACCGAGGTCCACCTCCAGCCACTTGGCACTGCTGAGGGTGCACCACTTGTCCCCGTTGCCGCCGTTGACGGTGCCGTTGACGGCCTTGGCCGGGCCCTCGTCGGTGTTGCACTGTCCGGAGGCGGTGGCCGGGCGGCCCAGTGCCAGGTTGGTGCCGGTGGGCGGGGTGCCGGTCCAGGGGACGGTGGTGGCGGCGACGGTGGAGCGGCCGAACTCGGTGGACACGGCCTCGACCTCGACGGTGGTGCTCGCCTCCGTTCCCGCGCGGTCGAGCCGGTTGACGAAGAAGGCGTCCGACGGGGTGGCGCCCAGGTACCCCCGGGTGCCGTCGGCGTTGCGGCGGTACAGCTCGTAGTGGTGCACGTTCCCGCCGGCGGACGGCGTCCAGGCGAGCCGGAGCGACTGGCTGCTCCCGGCCACCACGTCGGCCGCGCCGAGCAGGGTCAGCCCGGACGGTGCCGCCGGTGCGTCCACCGTGCCGTCGTACACCGCGAGTTGGCCGATCCGCAGGTCGTAGGCCGAGCCGGTGCCGGTGGTCCGCAGACCGATCTGGGCGATGGTGCGGCCGGCGTAGGCGGACAGGTCGAGGGTCCTGCGCTCCCAGCCGGTGCCGGTGGTGGCGCCCAGGTCGAGGGTGGTGAAGGTGGTCGGCGCGTCGGTGAAGGAGACCGCGGCGGCGAGGCGGGTGGCACCGGCGGCCGGGGTCTTCAGCACCACCGACAGCTTGGTGTCGGCCGCGACCGGCAGCCTGCTCTGGTACAACCGCACGGTGTTGACGGCGCTCGGCGTCCCGGTGAGGCGCAGCGAGGAGCCGCCCTCGTAGGCGTCGGCGAAGTCGACCGACGGGGTCACCTTGCTGCCGGCCGACTCCACCAGCCAGTGGTAGGTGGGCGGCACGTCCTGGAGCGAGAGGTTGTTCCAGCCTCCGGTGGCGACCCGGGTGCCGGCCGCGTTGTAGAAGTCGCCCTCGCCGGAGGAGAAGTTGGTGACGAAGGGCTTGGCGGTGACCGGGGTGGACTCGGCGACGTAGCTCGCCAGGCCCTTCCAGGAGGAGGAGGTGGAGGTGTTGGAGGGGTCGTTGTTGGCGCCGACCCAGTACCGGGCGTCCTTGGTGAGGTAGTCGGCCCGGTCGGTCGACGACTTCCAGGTCCACTCGGGGCGGTAGAGGCCGAGCGAGGTGGTGTGCGGTTTTCCGGCCGGGAAGAGCGCGTTCCAGTCGACGCCGGTGTTGTAGCCGTTCGCCTCGGTGTCGATGCCGGAGTAGAGCTCGTACTCGCCCCGGCCGAGGCCCCGGGCCAGGGTGCGCGAGGAGTCCAGGCCGCCGGACGACCAGTTGAAGTTGAGGAACATCGAGTCGGAGGTGCGCTTCGCACCGTCCTGGAGGAAGGCGTCGTTGGCCGTGGTCAGGGCGTTCTGCCAACTGACCGATCCGGACTCGGTCATGGCGTCGTACCACATGAACTCGGTCCCGCTCTGAGCCTTGGTGTACTGCATCAGGTCGCGGACCTGGCCGGCGAGGGCCGAATCGCCGCCGCCGGTCTCCTGGTTGACGAACCAGCCGTCGAAGCCGTAGTACTGGGCGGCCTGGACGAGTTTGTCGGCGACGGGGTAGCGGCTGCCGGACTTCTGCACGAAGTCGCGCACCCACTGGAGTTGGCCGCCGTACGCGGCGGGCGGGAAGAAGACCGTGCCGTAGACCTTGACGCCGTTGCGGTGGGCGGCGTCGATCACGGTCGGGTTGGGGGCGAGGATGAGGCCCTCACCGGCCGAGCCGCCCCAGAACACCAGCTTGTCGACGTACTGCCAGTAGCCGAAGGCGTAGTAGTTGGAGTCGGTGGAGCCCTGCGAGGGGTTGTTGGAGGTGGGCCCGAAGGAGACCAGGGAGGCGATCCTCCCTTCGCCCGCACGGGCGTTGGGGTTCGCCTTGAGAGCCGGGTCGGCGGTGCGGGGCTGGAGCGGCACGCGGGCGCGGTTGAACCGGGCGTCCGGGTCGGTGGCCGGGTCCCAGCCGAGGATGGTGTTCGGGTACCAGTAGGAGGCGTAGGGCTGGGTGCCGGTGGCGGCACTCACCGCGGCGGGGGCGGCCGCCGGGCCGGGGGCGGCCCCGGCGATCGTCGGGGTCAGGCCCAGGACGGCTGTGCCGAGGGCGGCGCCGAGGAGGCGGGGGATCCTTCGTCGTGACATGCGCTGGCTCCGTTCGCGCGGAAGGCGGAGGAGGGTGGGGGCGGGCCTCGCCCGGGGCGGGCGCGGCCCGGGGGTGCATGTGCGGGTGCGGGTGCGATGTGTACGGGTACGGGTGCAACGTGCACGGGTGCGTGTGCGGCGGGTACGGGGTGCGGCGGGTGGCTGCGGGACGGGGCCGGGTGCGCGGTGCCGGTGGTGCGGGCTCCGGACGGGGTGCGGCGCGCGGGCGCGGTGGAACCGGCGCGGGCCCGGGTGCGAACGGGCCGGCCGGGCGGCCGTGGGCGCCCTCGCCGCGCTCCGGCCCACGGTGCTGCGCCGAGCGGGGCCCGCTCGGCGCCAGCGAGGCTAAACCGGTTCAGAGGCGCTGTCAACGGTGCCGGTGGAGTTCACACCCACCGGTGAACCGCCGGCCGGCGGCGAGGTGGACTCCCGCACGGTCAGCCGCGGGGTCGGCATCTGCAGGTCACGGTCCGGGCCGGTGCCGTCGATCACCGCGAGCAGGCTGCGCGCCACCTGCTCGCCGAGCGCGAAGGTGTCCCGGCTCAGCGCGGTGAGCGGCGGGTGCACGATCCGGGCGAGCACCGAGTCGTCGAAGGAGACGATGGACAGCTCCCCGGGCACCGCGACGCCCATCTCCCCCGCCACACCGAGGCCGGCCACCGCCATCACGTCGCTGTCGTAGACGATCGCGGTGGGCCGCCGGGGCCGCGAGAGCAGGGTGCGGGTGGCCGCGGCGCCCTCGGCGTCGCTGAAGTCGGTCGGCACCGAGAGCGCCTCCTCCAGCCCGAGCCGGCGGGAGGCGTCGCGCAGCGCCCGGATCCGCCGCTGGGTGTGCTGGAAGTGCGGCAGCCCGGCCAGGTGGGCGATCCGCCGGTGCCCGACGGCGGCCAGGTAGTCGACGATGGAGAGCATCGCCTCGCGGTCGTCGGCCCAGATCCGCAGCGGCCCGGCGCCCTTGCCCGGCCCGCCGAGCACGACGGCGGGCAGGCCGAGGGCGTCCAGTACGGCGAGCCTGGGGTCGCGCAGCTGGAGGTCGACCACGATGAAGCCGTCGACCCGGTGCTCGGACGTCCAGCGGCGGTAGACCTCGATCTCGGCCGCGGTGTCCTCGACCACCATCAGGTGCAGGGCGACGGAGTGCGCGGACAGCACCGCCTGGAGGCCGGAGAGCAGCTGGCTGAAGAACGGCTCGACCCCGATGGTCCTGGCCGGGCGGGCGATCACCAGTCCGACCGCGTCCGCCCTGGCCCCGCCGAGGGCCCGGGCCGCGCTGTGCGGCCGCCAGTTCATCTCCTCGGCGACCTGGAGGATCCGGGCCCTGGTCGCCTCGCTCACCCCCGGGCGGCCGTTGAGCGCGAAGGACACCGCGCCCTTGGAGACGCCCGCCCGACGGGCGATGTCGGCGATGGTCGGTCTGCCCACGCGTTCCGACTCCTCTCTTGACAGCCAAGTTTAGGCCGGAGCATAGTCCCTGCAACAGCTAGACCGGTTTAGTAAGACAGGTTCCAGAACCGCACGCAATCCCACCCGCGCAGTCCCACCCGCGTCATCCCCGATGCATCCCCCTCCCCCACCCACCACGGGAGAACCCTCATGCGTAGAATCCGGGCGGCAGTCACGACGGCGGTACTCACCGCGACCCTGGCCACCGGCTGCGGACTCGGCTCCGACGGCAGCTCCGGCAGCGGCGACAGTGCGGCGAGCGCCGCCGCCACCGGCGAGGTCAAGGGCAAGGTCTCGCTCCAGACCTGGGCGCTGAAGCCCAAGTTCACCGCCTATGTGCAGGGCGTGATCGACGGCTTCAAGCAGAAGTACCCGGGCGTCGAGGTCGACTGGCTGGACCAGCCCGGCGAGGGCTACTCCGACAAGGTGCTCAGCCAGGCCGCCGCCGGCACCCTGCCCGACGTGGTCAACCTCCCACCGGACTTCGCCCTTCCGCTGGCGAAGCAGGGCCTGCTGCTGGACGTCGCCAAGGCCGACCCGAAGGCCGCCGAGGAGTACGTGACCGGCGGCCTCGACGCCTACCGCTTCGCGGGCCAGGACGGCACCTTCGGCTATCCCTGGTACCTCAACACCGACGTCAACTACTGGAACGCCGAGCTGCTGACCAAGTACGGCCTGGACCCGAAGAAGCTCCCCACCACCCTGGACGAACTCATCGCCCAGGCCAGGACCTTCAAGGAGAAGGCCGGCGGCTCCGCCTACCTGATGAGCCGAAAGCCCGGCCTCGGCGACCTGGTCGACGCGGGCGTCAAGGTGATGGCCGAGGACGGCAGGTCGTTCACCTTCAACACCCCCGAGGCCGCGGCCGTACTGGACAAGTACCGCGCCGCGTTCAAGGAGGGGCTGCTGCCGAACGACGTCCTCACCGACACCTACGCCGGCAACTCCAAGCTCTTCACCGCCGGCACCGCGGCCTGGACCACCGCCGGGGCCAACTTCATCACCGCCGTCGCCACCGACAACCCCACCCTCGCCCCGAAGATCGTCTCCTCCCCGTCGATGGGCACCCCTCCGCTCTACGTCCAGGGCGTGTCCGTGCCCAGGAACACCAAGAACCCGGCCGCCGCCGTGGCCCTGGCCCGCTGGGTCACCAGCCCGGAGAACCAGGCCGCCTTCTCCCGGCTGACCAGCATCTTCCCCTCCACCAAGGCCTCCGCGAACGACCCGCTGTTCAGCAAGTCGGACGGCAGCAACGCCGGCGACGCCAAGGTCGTCGCCTTCACCTCGCTGGCCAGGGCCAAGATGCTCCAGCCGGTCCAGGTGGACGACGCCATGAGCACCATCGTCAAGCAGCAGTTCACCCTCGCGATCAGCGGCGACACCAGCTCCAAGCAGGCCCTGGACACCGCCGTCGAGCGGTGCAACCAGCTCCTCAAGGGCTAGGGGTTGCCTGACGGTTCCCCAGCCCTCCCGCCGGCGGGCGGCGGCCCTGCCCCCGGGAGCCACCGCCCGCCGGGTACCACCCGCGACCCCCGCCCCAGGAAGGCACGGCATGACCCACCGGCGCTGGTTCACCCCCTGGCTGCTCGCCGGGCCCGCACTGATCTGGCTGGCCGTCTTCAACCTCTGGCCCGCCGCCAACACGGTGATCCTGTCGTTCACCAACGCCAAGCCCCTCGGCGGCGGGCGGTTCACCGGCCTCGACAACTACCAACGCGCCTTCAGCGACGACCAGTTGGCCGACGCCCTGCTCAACTCCGTGATCTACCTGCTGATCTGCCTGCCGCTGCTGACCCTGCTGCCGCTGCTGCTGGCCCTGCTGGTCCAGCGCCGGCTGCCCGGCATCACCTTCTTCCGCACCGCGTTCTACACCCCCGTCGTCGCCTCCGCCGTCGTGGTCGCCCTGATCTGGGGCTGGGCGCTGAACGACCGCGGGCTGATCAACGGCGTGCTCCAGCAGACCGGCCTCGCCGACTCACCGGTCCCCTTCCTCACCGACCGCTGGCTGCTGCTGCTCAGCGCGATCGCCCTGACCACCTGGAAGGGCCTCGGCTACTACATGGTCATCTACCTGTCGGCGCTGGCCAACGTCGGCCGGGAGCTGCACGAGGCCGCCGCCGTCGACGGCGCGGGAGCGCTGCGCCGCTTCCTGCACGTCACCCTGCCGGGGGTACGGCCCACCATGGTGCTGGTCTCGGTGCTGATCTCGGTGTCCTCGCTGCGGGTGTTCTCCGAGCTGTACGTGCTCTCCAACGGCACCGGCGGCCCGGGCGGCCGGGACATGTCGGTGGTGATGCTGATCCAGATGTACAGCCGCGGTTTCACCGGTCACCTCGGCTACGCCTCGGCGCTCAGCCTGCTGCTCTTCTTCATCACCCTCGGCCCGATGCTGCTGCTGACGCGCCTCAACCGGAAGGCGGCCTGACCCGTGCGGCGCTCCCGAAGCTTCAACACCCCTTCCCCCGCCGAGACCGCGCTGCGCTACCTGCTGCTCCTGCTCGTCCTGCTGCTGGTCGTCGGGCCGTTCCTGTGGCAGCTCTCCACCTCCCTCAAGGGTCCGACCGAGGACGTCTGGTCCGCCACCCCGCGCTTCCTCCCGGACCACCCCACCTTCGACAACTACCTCAAGGTCGCCGACACCGTCCCGGTCTGGACCTACGCCGCCAACTCGCTGATCGTCGCCGCCATCGCGATCATCGGCAACGTGGTCGGCTGCACCCTGGCCGGCTACGCGCTCGCCAAGCTGCGCTTCCGCGGCGCCCGGCTGGTGTTCGGCCTGCTGCTGGCCACCCTGATCCTGCCCGGCGAGGCCACCGTCGTGTCCCAGTACGTCACCGTGCGCAGCCTCGGCCTGGCCGACACCCTGACCGGGGTCGCCCTGCCCGGCGCGCTGGCCATGCTGAACGTGCTGCTGATGCGCACCGCCTTCGCCGCCGTCCCGCCCGAGCTGGAGCAGGCGGCACTGGTGGACGGCGCCAACGTCCGCCAGCGGCTGTGGCACATCGGGCTGCCGAACGTGCGCGGCATGCTCAGCGTGATCGTGATCTTCACCTTCATCGGTGCCTGGGACGACTTCCTCTGGCCGCTGATCGTGCTCAACGACCCGCAGAAGTACACCCTCACCGTCGGTCTCCAGTACCTCAACGGCACCTTCAGCGCCAACCCCCGGCTGATCGCGGCCGGCACCATGATCGCCTTCCTGCCGATCGTGGTGGTGTTCGCGGTGTGCCAGCGCTTCTTCTTCAAGGGAGTGGAGGAGGGTGCCGTGAAGGGCTGAACCCCGCACCGGACCGCACCGGACGACCGCACCGCACCGGACGGCCCCGCCGGACCGCACCGGACGCACCGCCGTTCCTCCTCCCAGGGAGCCACCGACCATGACCACCGCTCCGCGGACCACCGCCCCGCGCTTCGGCGTCAACTACACGCCCGCCGCCGGCTGGTTCCACCACTGGCTCGACTTCGACCTCGACGCCGTCCGCGCCGACCTCGACTCGATCGCCGCGCTCGGCCTCGACCACGTCCGGGTGTTCCCGCTCTGGCCGCTGTTCCAGCCCAACCGCACCCTGATCCGCCCGCGCGCCGTCGAACAGCTCGTGGCGCTGGTGGACGCGGCCGGGGAGCGCGGGCTCGACGTCGCCGTGGACGGCCTCCAGGGGCACCTGTCCAGCTTCGACTTCGAACCGGCCTGGATCCGCACCTGGCATCGCCGGAACATGTTCACCGACCCGGACGTGGTCGACGGCCAGGCCGCCTATCTGCGCACCCTCGCCGCGGCCCTCGCCGAACGGCCCAACTTCCTCGGCATGACGGTCGGCAACGAGGTCAACCAGTTCTCCGGCGAGCCGCACCCCGACCCGCACCGGGCCACCCCCGAGCAGGCCGGGGCCTGGCTGCGCCGGATGGTCGACGCCTGCGAGCGGGGTGCCCCCGGCCGGCTGCACCTGCACGCCTCCTACGACGCGGCCTGGTACCTCGACGGGCACCCGTTCACGCCCTGGCACTCGGCCCGGATCGGCGCGGCCACAGCCGTGCACTCCTGGGTGTTCAACGGCACGGCGCAGCGCTACGGCGCCCGCTCCACCGCGAGCGACCAGCACGCCGCCTACCTGGTGGAGCTCTCCAAGGCCTGGGCCGAGGACCCGCACCGCCCGGTCTGGCTGCAGGAGGTCGGCGCCCCGGCCCCGCACATCACCGCCGCGGACGCCGCCCGGTTCACCGGCGCGACCGTCGCCGCCGTGCTGGACTGCCCCGACCTGTGGGGCGTCACCTGGTGGTGCTCGCACGATGTGGACCGTTCGCTGGCGGACTTCCCGGAGCTGGAGTACAGCCTCGGCCTGCTGACCAACGACCGGCGGGTCAAGCCGGCCGGCGAGCGGCTGGCCGGGGCCGTCGCCGCCGCGCGCGCCGGCTGGCGGGCGCCCGCGCCGCGCCGCACCGCCGTGGTGGTCGCCGCCGGGGACGAGGTGACCGCGCCGGGCCGCTCGGTCTGCGGTCCCGGCGGCGCCGTGTTCGAGACCTTCATGCGGCTGGCCGCGGACGGCGCCCGGCCGACCGCGGTCCTGGCCGAGCGCGCCGGGGACGCCGCCCACCTCGCCGCCCGCGGCATCACCGAACTCGTCCACCCGGACGACCTCCGCCGATCCTCCCTCCCCCTCGCCCAGTCGCCCAACGGAGCCCGCTGACATGCACGATGACCGCACCCTCGTCGAAGCCCGCCTCAAGCGCGTCCTGGAGGAGCGCATCCGCCCCGCGGTGTACCCGGAGTCCGTCCCGCTGACCGTCTCGGTCTGGACCGCGCCCGGCGAGCCCGTCCCGGTCGCCGAGGGCCTGGCCGCGCCGCGCTCGCCGATCGCGGTCGGGGACGCCTGGGGCGCGCCCTGGAGCACCAGTTGGCTCACGGTGGCTGGGACGGTGCCCGAAGCCTGGGCCGGGCGGACCGTCGAGGCGCTGATCGACCTCGGCTTCGACGCCAATATGCCCGGTTTCCAGTGCGAGGGCCTGGTGTACCGCCCCGACGGCACCCCGGTGAAGGGCCTCAACCCGCAGAACCAGTGGGTGCGGATCGCCGCCCCGGCGGCCGGCGGCGAGCCGGTGCTGCTGCACGTCGAGGCCGCCGCCAATCCGGTCATCCTCGACTACCACCCCTTCCTGCCCACCGAGCTGGGGGACAAGGAGACCGCGGGGGACGAGCCGCAGTACCGGCTGGCGCGGATGGACCTCGCGGTCTTCGACGAGACGGTCTGGCAGCTGGCGCTGGACCTGGAGGTGCTCGGCGAGCTGATGGCCGAGCTGCCGGCCGACGGCGCCCGCCGCTGGGAGCTGCTGCGCGCGGTCGAGCGGGCCCTCGACGCGATCGACCTCCAGGACGTCAACGGTACCGCGGCGGCCGCTCGTTCGTGCCTGGTCGAGGTGCTGGCCGCGCCCGCCGCGCCGTCCGCGCACCGGATCGGCGCGATCGGCCACGCCCACATCGACTCGGCCTGGCTGTGGCCGCTGCGGGAGACGGTCCGCAAGGTCGCCCGGACCGCCGCCAACATGACCGCGCTGCTGGAGGACGAGCCGGACTTCCTCTACACCATGTCCCAGGCGCAGCAGTTCGCCTGGATCAAGGAGCACCGCCCGGAGGTGTACGCCCGGGTGAAGAAGGCGGTGGCGGACGGCCGCTTCGTCCCGGCCGGCGGCATGTGGGTGGAGTCGGACACCAACATGCCCTCCTCGGAGGCGATGGCCCGTCAGTTCGTGCACGGCAAGCGGTTCTTCCTGGAGGAGTTCGGGACCGAGAACGAGGAGGCCTGGCTGCCGGACACCTTCGGCTTCACCGGCGGCCTGCCGCAGATCATCCGCAACGCGGGCTCCAAGTGGCTGCTGACCCAGAAGATCTCGTGGAGCCAGATCAACAAGTTCCCGCACCACACCTTCCTGTGGGAGGGCATCGACGGCACCCGGATCTTCACCCACTTCCCGCCCGTGGACACCTACAACTGCTCCATGAAGGGCTCCGAGATCGCCCACGCGGCACGGAACTTCAAGGACAAGGGGGTGGCCCGGCACTCGCTGGCGCCGACCGGCTGGGGCGACGGCGGGGGCGGCACCACCCGCGAGATGGTCGGCAAGGCCGCCCGGCTGCGCGACCTGGAGGGCTCGGCCGCGGTGCGCTGGCAGCGGCCGGCCGAGTTCTTCGCCGAGGCCGAGGCCGAGTACCCGAAGCCGCCGGTCTGGGTCGGCGAGCTGTACCTGGAGCTGCACCGGGCCACCCTGACCAGCCAGGCCAGGACCAAGCAGGGCAACCGGCGCAGCGAGAACCTGCTGCGGGAGGCCGAACTCTGGTGCGCCACGGCCGCGTTGCGCACCGGCCTGGCGTACCCGTACGAGCGGCTGGACCGGATCTGGAAGACCGTGCTGCTGCACCAGTTCCACGACATCCTGCCGGGCTCCTCGATCGCCTGGGTGCACCGGGAGGCGGAGGCGACGTACGCGGGTCTGGCGGCCGAACTGGAGGAGCTGATCGGCGCCGCCCAGCAGGCCCTGGCGGGCGATCCGGCGGGCGGGCGCGAGCTGGTGTTCAACGGCGCCCCGCACGGGCGCTCGGCGGTGCCGGCGGGCGGCGCGGCGGTGGCGGTGGCCGGTCCGGGCGACTGCTCGGTGGCCGGGCGCGAGGGCGGCGGCTTCGTCCTCGACAACGGCCTGCTGCGGGTCGTGGTGGACGGTGACGGCCTGGTGGTGTCGGCGGTCGACTCGGCGAGCGGCCGGGAGACGGTCGCCCCCGGCACCCGGGCGAACCTGCTCCAGCTGCACCCCGACTTCCCCAACATGTGGGACGCCTGGGACGTCGACCAGTTCTACCGGAACACGGTCACCGACCTGGTCGGGGCCGACGAGGTCGCCGTGCACACCGAGGGCCCGGCGGAGGTCGCGGTGCGGGTCGCCCGCTCGTTCGGCTCCTCCACGGTGACCCAGACGCTGACCCTGCGCGCGGGCTCGGGCCGGCTCGACATCGACACCGAGGTGGACTGGCACGAGGCGGAGAAGTTCCTGAAGCTCGCCTTCCCGCTGGACGTGCACACCGAGCGGTACGCGGCCGAGACGCAGTTCGGCCACCAGTTCCGGCCCACCCACACCAACACCAGCTGGGACGCGGCCAAGTTCGAGGCCTGCAACCACCGCTTCGTGCACCTGGCCGAACCGGGCTGGGGCGTCGCGCTGGTCACCCCCTCGACCTACGGGCACGACGTGACCCGGGCGGTGCGCGCGGACGACGGCGGCACCACCACCACGGTCCGGTTCTCGCTGCTGCGCGCGCCGCGCTTCCCCGACCCGCGCACCGACCAGGGCCGGCACCGGTTCCGGCACGCGCTGGTGCCGGGCGCGGAGATCGGCGACGCGGTCCGCGAGGGCTACGCGGTGGGCCTGCCCGAGCGCCGGGTGACCGGTTCGGCCGAATCGGTGCGGCCGCTGGTCGGGCTGGACCAGGACGCGCTGGTGGTGAGCGCCGTCAAGCTGGCCGACGACGGCAGCGGGGACCTGGTGGTGCGGGTCTACGAGTCCGCCGGCGGCCGGGCACGGGGGCGGCTGGCGACCTCCTTCGCGCTGGCCGCCGCAGTGCCCTGCGACCTGCTGGAGCGGCCGTGGGACGGCACCCGCGGCGAGGTCGTGGCGGACGGCGACGGGGTGCGGCTGGCGCTGCGGCCGTTCGAACTGGTGACCCTGCGGCTGACGCCGGCGCGCTGATCCTGTTTGCTGTCCCTGTCGTGCCGCTCGTCCGGCCCGTCCCGCTCCTCCCGTCCGGCCCGCCGTCCCGGTCCCCCCGGGGCGGCGGGCCGGACGCCCGTCCACCCGTTCGTCCACCGCACCGGAGCCCTCCGCCATGACCGCGCCCTCGCCGTCCACCGCCCCGCTCCCCGCCGGCCCGCCCCGCACCGGCCCGGTCTGGGCCGCCGTCGACATCGGCGGCACCAAGATCGCCGGGGCGCTCGTCGACTCCGCCGGGACGCTCGCCCACCGCGTCCAGCTGCCGACCCCGGCGAAGGAGTCCGGCGCCGAGGTCCTGGCCGTGGTGCACCGGGTGCTGGACCACCTCGCCGCCACGCCCGACTGGGCGGCGGTCACCGCCGTCGGCATCGGCAGCGCCGGACCGGTGGACCTCGTCGGCGGCACGGTCAGCCCGGTCAACATCCCCGGCTGGCGGGAGTTCCCCCTCACCGCCGAGGTCGCCGCCCACCCCGCAGTGGCCGGCCGCCCGGTGGCGCTGGCCGGGGACGGGGTCGCGATGGCCGCCGCGGAGCACTGGCGCGGCGCCGCCCGGGGCGCCGGGAACGCGCTCTGTCTGGTGGTCTCCACCGGGGTCGGCGCGGGCCTGGTGCTGAACGGCGCGGTGCACCCCGGGCCCAGCGGCAACGCCGGCCACCTCGGCCACATCAGCGTGGACCTGGACGGCGAGCGGTGCCCGTGCGGCTCGTACGGCTGCCTGGAGAACATCGCCAGCGGCACCGCGATCGCCCGGCGGGCGCTCGCCGGTGGCTGGGAGCCCCGGGACGGGGACCGCTCGGCGCGCGCGGTGGCCGAGGACGCACTGGCCGGGCACCCGGTGGCACTGGCCGCCTTCGACCGGGCGGCGCAGGCGCTGGCGGCCGGGATCGCCGCCACCGCCACCCTGGTCGACCTGCGGCGGGTGGTGGTCGGCGGCGGGGTGGCGGCGGCCGGACCGGTGCTGTTCGAGCCGCTGGCCCGGCACCTGGACCGCTACGCGGCACTGCCGTACGTGCACGGACTGGACGTGCGGCGGGCCGAGCTGGGGAACGACGCCGGGCTGATCGGCGCTGCCGCGCTCTGCCGCTGAACAACAGGCCCCGCCCCTCGCCCCTGCCCGTACCACCGTCTCCGGGAGACCTCCGCATGGCGCTGTTCGCCCCGCTCACCAACCCGGTGCGCCCGTACGCCTGGGGATCCGTCACCGCGATCCCCGAGCTGACCGGCACCGCGCCCACCGGCGGGCCGCAGGCCGAACTGTGGCTGGGCGCCCACCCGTCCGCGCCGTCCCTGCTCGACGACGGACACGGGCCGCGCCCGCTCGACCGGCTGATCGCCGAGTCCCCGGAGGAACTGCTCGGTCCGGCCACCGTCCGGCGGTTCGGCCCCCGGCTGCCGTTCCTGTTCAAGGTGCTGGCCGCCGACCGGGCGCTGTCCCTCCAGGTCCACCCGACCCGGGCCCAGGCCGAGGCCGGGTTCGCCGCCGAGGAGGCGCTCGGGGTGCCGCCGGACGCCCCGGAGCGGGTCTACAGGGACCGCCAGCACAAGCCGGAACTCCTCTGCGCGCTCGGCGACTTCGAGGCCCTGTGCGGATTCCGCCCGACCGCGGCCACGGCCGGGCTGCTGGAGTGGCTGGCCGTCCCGGCGCTGGCGGGCTGGGCCTCCGAGCTGCGCGCGCGGCCCGCCGCGGAGGTGCTGCCCGCCCTGCTCCGGCAGGCCCTCGGCGGCGGCGCGGGCGGTCCGGGCGCTCCGGGCAGCGCCGCCGTGCTCACGGAGGTCACCGCCGCACTGGACCGGGTCGCGGCGTCCGGCGGCCCCCACGCCGCCGCCTGCGCGGCCTACGCCCGGACCGCCCGGGACCACCCCGGCGACCGGGGCCTGCTCGCCGCGCTGCTGCTGAACCACGTCCGGCTGCGGGCCGGCCAGGCGCTGCACCTGGACGCCGGCGTGCCGCACGCCTACCTCCGCGGCCTGGGGGTCGAACTGATGGCCAACTCGGACAACGTGCTGCGCTGCGGTCTGACCCCCAAACACATCGATGTCCCGGGCCTGCTCGCGGTGACCGTCCCCGAGGCCGCCGAACCGTCCGTGCTGACCGCCGCACCGGTGGCCGGCGGCGATCCCTCGGAAGCCTGCTTCCCCTCCCTCGCGGCCGAGTTCCGCCTCTCCCGGCTCCGCCTCGCCGACACCGGCGTGCGGATCGACCGTGCGGACTCCCCGCAGATCCTGCTGTGCACCGCCGGCGAGGCCCGACTGTCCGCCCCCGACGGCACGGCCCTGCGCCTCGCCCGGGGCGGCTCCGCCTATCTGCCGCCCACCACCGTCCCGGTCCGGCTCGACGGCCCGGGCGCGGAGCTCCACCGCGCGACCGTCGGCTGACGCGGCCGCCCGGCCCTTCCGGCACTCCCGCCTCCTCGCCCCTCCGGCCCTCGGTCACGCCCGACCCTCCGTCGGCCCGTCCGCCTGTCGGCCCGTCCGCCCGCCCGTCCGCCCCCGCACAGGAAGAAGCCCCAGTCGACTTCCTGTGCCGGGCGTCGGCCGGCCCGGCCTGGAGGGTCAGCGCGCGCGGTGCCGGTTCGAGCCCACGGGGACACCCCGGGCCAGCGCGCTCAGGCCGGGCAGGCGCCGGCGGGGCTGGTGGCGTCCGGCGGAGGCGGCGACCAGGGCCCCGCGCGGGGCGTTCACGCCCGGCCGGGACGGCACCGCGACGCCCGCCTCGTCGGCGAGGAAACCGGAGAGGAACCGCCGCTCCGACGGGCTGAGCGTGCGGGAACGGCCGGAGGCCCGGTCCCGGGCGACCACCACGGTCCGCGCCCGCATAAACGTGTGCGGGTCACGGCACACATTCACCACGACATGCGCGGAACTGCGTCCGAGCCGTTCCACCGTCAGCCGCACCAGCAATGGCTCCGGCCGGTGGTGCAGCTGCTCCAGATAATCGATCTCGTGCCGGGCGATCAGGAATCCCGCCGGAAATAGCGATTCCCGCACCGCGGTCGAGTGGTGGCAGAACAGGTCGTGAATTCCCTCCTGCACGTAGGAGACCAGCCGGGCGTTGTTGATGTGCCCGTTCTCGTCGACGTCGCTCCACCGGGTGGGACAGGCCAGGACGTGGGCGTTGGCGTCCGCCGCGTGGTTCCGTGCCGCGCTCACCGGTTCTCGGCCGCGGCACCGGTGGGCAGCAGCGCCCGCTGCAACCGCGCGTAGTAGACGGCGTGTTCGGAGGCCATCCGGGCGGCCGTCCAGCCCTCCTCGGCGGCCTCGGCGGCGGCCCGGACGACCAGGCTGTCGAGCACGCCGTCGACCGCCCGGCACAGCTCGGCCACCGCGGCCAGACGCTCGGGGACGTCCGCCCCGCCGGGCGCCCCGCCGGCCGGGAAGGCCGCGAGCGAGTCGACCGCGAGCCGCAGTTCGTCGACGTTCTCGGACCTGGATTCGGAAACGAAATTGCGCACAGTTCTCTCCCTAAACGGTTACGGCATTTCTGGATGTGAACCCGTCGAGCGGGTCCGTGTTCCCCCCGGCGCCATGGACGCTATCCCAGCCCGAGGCGCTACGGGGAGGTATTCGGAACAGGAGCGGAAACTGACCACCATTGGAGTAGTTTGACGGTGCATAAAATCAGCCGCATCCACCGAATGCCACCCCGTTCGGCCCCTCCCGCCACCCCGGCCCCCGGTCGGCCGTTCACGCCCCGCTCCCCCAACTGGTCCACCAGCGCGCCTTGTA
Organism: Streptomyces sp. TLI_053; assembly: GCF_900105395.1. NCBI lineage: Bacteria > Bacillati > Actinomycetota > Actinomycetes > Kitasatosporales > Streptomycetaceae > Streptomyces > Streptomyces sp. TLI_053. The sequence goes on along the minus strand of NZ_LT629775.1, from coordinate 7,931,343 downwards.
GAGCTGGGCACCGGGCAGGTACCGGACCCCGTCCGGGCGGTGCAGGGTGAGCGCCGAGGTGCACCAGGCGCACGGGCCCGCGTGGTCCGGGGCGGCCGTGAGCAGCCGCCCGCTGCCGGGCTCGTCGCCCACGCTCTTGATGTCCCGCTCGGCCCGTTCGTCCGCCAGCCGGACCCGGGTGAAGCGGTCCGCCGCCGGGTCGAACCGCCACAGGTGCGCCGCCGTGCTCACCCAGAACCGGCCGGGCGCGGCGAGCACCGGGGCGAGGTCGTGGCCGCCGGGCTCGGGCAGCGGCACCGACCGCTCCGCGGTCAGCGTCGGCGCGGCCGCCGTGCCGCCCACCCGCAGTGCCGTCAGGGTGTCGTCGCCCAGCGCCCAGAGCAGCCGGGTGCGCGCGTCCCACTGGACGCCGTGCGCGCCCGGCAGCCGGTACTCGGCGTACGCGGTGCTGCGCGGGCCCAGCGAGGCCGCGTACAGCCGGACCCAGCCGCCGCCCGAGGCGGCCACGGCGGCATTGCCGTCCGGGAGCAGTTCCGCGCTGTGCGGGTTGGTGCCCGGACCGGTGTCGACGGCCCAGACGGCGGCGCCGGTCACGGTGTCGACCACGGCGGCCAGACCGCCGGAGGCGGTGGTGAGGAGGTATCTGCGACCGTGCCGCACCCGGCTCTTGGCCTCGTCCGGCAGGCTCCAGGTCCGGCTCGGCTCCAGGTCGCCCAGGCCGGGATCGGTGTCCGCGGACCAGGACCACACGACCGGGCGGAGCTCCGGCGCCCGGAGCGCGGCCGGGCGCTCGGCGCCCAGGACCAGCACCCGGCGGGAGGCCTGGTCGACCACGGCCACCGTCCAGGTGGGCCGCAGCCCGGCGGCCGCAGCCGGGGCCGCGCCGATCCCCAGCACCAGGGCGGCCGCGCCCGCCACCGCCCGCCACACCCGCCGCGCCCGCCACACCCGCCGTGCCCGCTCCGCCCGCCTCGCCCGCACCTGGCCGCCTCCCGCTGTCCGGCTCGCGCTGTCCGACTCCCGCTGTCCGACTCCCGCCACCACCGTGCGACGTGCCCCCGCCCGCCGCCAGCGCACGGGCGCCGACCGGCCTAAACACCGTTTGTCGTACCCGGGTGGTTGGATCGGAACCGAGGGCATCGCCAGAGGAACCGGAGACACCATGAGCACGGCCAGGAGCACCGGCGCGCAGGCACCCGAGCCGCACGCCGCCGACAGCCACGATCTGATCCGCGTCCACGGGGCGCGGGAGAACAACCTCAAGGACGTCAGCATCGAGATCCCGAAGCGCCGGCTCACGGTGTTCACGGGCGTCTCCGGCTCGGGCAAGAGCTCCCTGGTGTTCGACACCGTCGCCGCCGAGTCGCAGCGGCTGATCAACGAGACGTACAGCGCCTTCGTCCAGGGCTTCATGCCCTCCGTGGCGCGGCCCGACGTGGACGTTCTCGACGGTCTGACCACCGCGATCATCGTCGACCAGCAGCGGATGGGCGCCGATCCGCGCTCCACCGTCGGCACCGCCACCGACACCAACGCGATGCTGCGGATCCTGTTCAGCCGGCTGGGGCAGCCGCACATCGGCTCGGCGAAGGCCTTCTCCTTCAACGTCGCCTCGATCAGCGGGGCCGGCGCGGTCACGGTCGAGCGCGCCGGGAAGACCGTCAAGGAGAAGCGCAGCTTCAGCGTCACCGGCGGCATGTGCCCGCGCTGCGAGGGCCGGGGCTCGGTGTCGGACATCGACCTCACCCAGCTCTTCGACGACTCCAAGTCGCTCTCGGAGGGCGCGATCACCGTCCCCGGCTACACCGGTGACGGCTGGATGACCAGGATCTTCGCCGGTTCCGGCTTCCTCGACCCGGACAAGCCGATCCGCGACTACACGGAGCAGGAGCTGCGGGACTTCCTGCACCGCGAGCCGACCAAGGTGAAGGTCAACGGCATCAACCTCACCTACGAGGGGCTGATCCCCAAGGTCCAGAAGTCCGTGCTGGCCAAGGACCGGGAGGCGATGCAGCCGCACATCCGGGCGTTCGTGGACCGCGCGGTCACCTTCACCGCCTGCCCCGACTGCGGGGGCACCCGGCTCACGGCGGCCGCCCGCTCGTCGAAGATCGGCGGCATCAGCATCGCCGACGCCTGCGCGATGCAGATCAGCGACCTCGCGGAGTGGGTGCGCGGTCTGGACGAGCCCTCGGTGGCGCCGCTGCTGGCCGCGCTCCGGCAGACCCTGGACTCCTTCGTGGAGATCGGCCTCGGCTACCTCTCGCTGGAGCGGCCGGCCGGCACCCTGTCGGGGGGCGAGGCGCAGCGGGTCAAGATGATCCGCCACCTCGGCTCCTCGCTGACCGACGTGACCTATGTCTTCGACGAGCCCAGCACCGGTCTGCACCCGCACGACATCCAGCGGATGAACGGCCTGCTGCTCCAGCTGCGGGACAAGGGCAACACGGTGCTGGTGGTGGAGCACAAGCCCGAGGTGATCGCGATCGCCGACCACGTGGTGGACCTCGGCCCGGGCGCGGGCTCGGCCGGCGGCACGGTCTGCTACGAGGGCCCGCTGTCGGGCCTGCGCGCGGCGGGCACGGTGACCGGCCGTCACCTGGACGACCGGGCCGCGGTGAAGCCGGCCGTCCGCACCCCGACCGGCAAGCTGCCGATCCGCGGCGCCACCGCCCACAACCTGCGCGACGTCGACGTGGACGTGCCGCTCGGCGTCCTGGTCGTCGTCACCGGGGTGGCCGGCTCAGGCAAGAGCTCCCTGGTGCACGGCTCCGTCCCGCCCGGGGAGGACGTGGTGTCGGTCGACCAGAGCCCGATCCGCGGCTCCCGGCGCAGCAACCCGGCCACCTACACCGGCCTGCTGGAGCCGATCCGGAAGGCCTTCGCCAAGGCCAACGGGGTGAAGCCGGCCCTGTTCAGCCCGAACTCCGAGGGCGCCTGCCCGACCTGCAACGGCGCCGGCGTCGTCTACACCGACCTCGCGATGATGGCCGGCGTGGCCACCACCTGCGAGGACTGCGAGGGGCGGCGCTTCGACGCCTCGGTGCTGGAGTACCGCTTCGGCGGCAAGGACATCAGCGAGGTCCTGGCGATGCCGGTGGCGGAGGCCGTCTCCTTCTTCGCCGAGGGCGAGGCCCGCACCCCCGCCGCGCACCGCATCCTCACCCGCCTGGCCGACGTCGGCCTGGGTTACGTCAGTCTCGGGCAGCCGCTCACCACCCTCTCCGGCGGGGAGCGCCAGCGCCTCAAGCTGGCCACCCACATGGGCGACAAGGGCGGCGTCTACGTCCTCGACGAGCCGACCACCGGCCTGCACCTCGCCGACGTCGAGCAGCTGCTCGGCCTGCTGGACCGCCTGGTCGACTCCGGCAAGTCCGTCATCGTGGTCGAGCACCACCAGGCCGTGATGGCCCACGCCGACTGGATCATCGACCTCGGCCCCGGCGCCGGCCACGACGGCGGCCGCATCGTCTTCGAGGGCACCCCCGCCGAGCTCGTGGCCGCCCGCAACACCCTCACCGCCCAGCACCTGGCGGACTACGTGGGCTCCTGAGCCGAGGCGTCGGGCCCCGGGCGCTCCCGGGGCCCGACGCGCCCCGCCCCTCCCGCCCCCGTTACCGGCCGGCGATGGTGTCGGCGAGGCGGGCGAGGGGGGAGGTGGTGGGGCGGCGGGTGGTGGCCTCGCGGCGGTCGGCGAGGTGGTAGGCGGCGTAGAGGGCGTGGACGCCGAGCCAGCGGAAGGGCTCGGGCTCCCAGCGGCGGACGGTGTGGCCGACCCAGGGCAGCCGGGTGAGTTCGGTGTCGTGGCCGAGCACGAGGTCGCGCAGGGTCCGGCCGGCCAGGTTGGTGGTGGTGACGCCGCTGCCGACGTAGCCGCCGGCCCAGCCGAGGCCGGTGCGGCGGTCCAGGTCGACGGTGGCGCACCAGTCGCGGGGCACGCCGAGGACCCCGGCCCAGGCGTGCTCGATCCTGGCGGTACGGGCGGCGGGGAAGAACTCGTGCAGGATCTCGCGCAGCTGGCGGACGGTCGCGGGCTGGGTGGCGCCGTCGGTGTCGGTGCGGGAGCCGAAGCGGTAGGGGACGCCGCGGCCGCCGAGGGCGATCCGGTCGTCGGCGGTGCGCTGCGCGTACATGTAGGCGTGGGCGAAGTCACCGAGCACCTCCCGGCCCTCCCAGCCGGTCTCCTCCCAGAACGAGGCCGGGAGGGGCTCGGTGGCGATCATCGCCGAGTTCATCGGCAGCCAGGTGCGGCGTTCGCCCGCGAGGCCCGAGGTGAAGCCCTCGGTGGCGCGCAGCACGTAGCGGGCGGTGACGGTGCCGTGCGGGGTGACGGCCCGGGGTTTGCGGCCGCCGCGGATCTCGGTCACCGGGGTGCCCTCGTACAGGTCGACGCCGAGCCGTTCGACCACGTCGGCGAGACCGGCGGCGAGTTTGGCGGGCTGGAGGCGTGCGCCGTGGGGGCTCCAGACCGCGCCGAGGGCACCGGCGACGTTCAGGCGGCGCGCGGCCTCGGTGGCGTCGAGCTCCTGGACGCGGCCAGCCCCGTAGGCGCGTTCGGTCTCGGTGAAGTCTCGCAGCCGGGCCAGTTGGGCGGGGGTGCGGGCGACCTCCAGGACGCCGCCGCGCACCAGGTCGGCGTCGATGTTCTCGGCGTCCAGGGTGTCGGCGACCTCGCCGACCGCCCGGTCCATCACCCGCTGCATCGCGGCGGCGCGCTCCTGCCCGTACCGGCGGGCGAAGGCACCGCGGCCGGCGAAGCCGTTGTAGAGCCAGCCGCCGTTGCGGCCGGAGGCGCCGTAGCCGCAGAAGCGCTGTTCCAGCACCGCGATCCGCAGGTCCGGGTCGGCCTTCTTGAGGTAGTAGGCCGTCCAGAGGCCGGTGTAGCCGCCGCCGACCACGCAGATGTCGACCTCCCGGTTGCCAGGCAGGGCCGGCCGGGCGTCGGGAATCCCGAGCCGCCCCCACCAGAAGGACACTCCGCCGTTCACACCCGTGCCACCGGATCCCACGGAACCCGACCTCGCTCTCACGCCGACAGTTTCCCGGACGCTATGCCCGGCGGACGGGGTCGAACCACCGCCAGCTTGGAAGAATCCGGCGCCCGTGCGCTGCACCCTGTCAGGTCAGGAGTTGTTCCAGGAGCTCGGCCACCGACGTGTCGTCGTGCTTCTCCGGGACGGCGCAGCGCACGTCGAAGGCGGCGTCGCGGGCACGGGCGAGCGCGGCGGCGTCGCGGGCCGGGTCGAGGAAGGCGGAGCGTCGTGGTGACAGGAGCATCGGCACGCTGCCGGCGGTCCAGTCGGGGGTGAGTTCGACGAGTCCGCCCTCGCCGTCCGCCAGTACCGCCGCGAGGCCGCGCAGGACGGTGAACGCCCAGATCATGCCGGGGAGTTCGAAGTCGACCCGGGTGTCGAGGTCGAGCACGAGGGCATCGCCGGCGCCGTCGTGGCGCAGTCCCAGGTCGTCGTGCTCGGCCAGGTCGAGGAGGTGGTCGGCGTGGTCTCCGTCGAGCCAGCTGTCGCACTCGGCGACGGCGGCCGGGAGTTCGGCGAGGTACCGGCCGCGGAGGGCCCGGTCGGGCCAGGGGGTGCAGAGGCCGGTCCAGTCGGACTCGGGCCAGGCGGAGGCCGGGGCGAGCGGCGAGCGCAGGTAGGCCCGCAGCCGGGGTTCGGCGACGGTGACCGCCGCCGTGACCGTGATGTACCGCGCCATGTCCGCCGTTCCTCCGTCGTCGCTCCGGCCCCACCGGTCTGGTCCCACCGGTCTGGTCCCACTGGCACCACCCCCCGGACGCGCCCGCCGCGCCCGGTCGGGGTGGTGCCGATTGTGCCCGCACCCGCCGACAGTGGGGGCCGCGGCGGGGGCGGGCGGCAGGGGTGGCCGGATCAGCCGATGGTCGATCCGGTGATCGGCCCGGAGATCGGGATGCTCTCACCGGCGAGTCCGGCCTTGACGAACTGCCAGGTCAAGCCGTTGATCACACCCTGGCCGAGGGGTGCGAACCGGGCGAAGGCGGGCTGACTGAGGTCGAGGTGGGTGGAGTCGCAGGACGGACACTTGTCCCGGACCGGGACGGTGACGGTCTTGCCCTGGTAACTCACCTTGACCGAGATGCCCTTGCAGAGCGGGTCGTTGTTGGGGTTGGCGCTGGTCCACCAGGTGTGCGAGACGGCGACCAGCATCTGGTTCCCGGCGTTGATCTGGGTGCCGCACGCGCCGTAGCCGGCGTCGTTGTAGTAGGTGGCCTTGCCGTTCATGGGCTTGTTGATCGGTATCGCGGCGCTCGCGGTGCCGGCGGTGAGCGCGACCAGCGCGGCGGCGGCCAGCGGGACGCCCGCCAGGATCCGGAGGTTCGGGACAACTCGCATGTGTACCCTCCCAGTTCGGTGACTGGAAAGGACAGTAGGCAGAGCATCCAGCATTGGTACAGACATCTGACATGTTGTCATGAACACAAGTCAGGATGCTTTACTCACTCGGCCGACAGGGGGACGATGCGTGACCGCACGACCGCGCCGCGCGTTCAGCAGGGCGCCCGATCCCGCGTCCTCGGAGGCCCCGTTGCGCACCTTCGCCCTGCTCGCCACCCTCACCGCCGTGCTCACCGGCACCCTCGCCGGCCCGGCCGCCGCCGCACCGGAGCCCCGGGAGGTCAACCAGGGCTACAGCATCCCGGTCGGCGCCGTCACCGACCTCGGCGCGCTCCCCGTGCTCGGCAGCCTCGGCCTGGACTTCGCCCGACTGCTGGGGGCGTAGCGACCCGGGGCGCCCGCGACCGCCTGTCAGGTGCCGGACAGTGCAAGAACTGTCCGGAAGATGATCGTCAGCCTGTCAGGCGGGCCCCTGACCTGCACCGTCACAGGAATACCACATCGATTCCGGTCGGAATTGGTCTCGACCATTGCTCGGCGTTCACATTCGGAGGAGGCTCCTCGGCGAAGCGCAGGGGTACCGACCCCCGCGCTCACCAATGGGAGGAAGACCACTCATGTCGCTTCGCAAGGCCTTCTCCAGCGTTGCCGTGGCCGGAATCATGGCGGGCGGCGCCCTGATCGCGGCCCCGAGCGCTCAGGCGGCCACCTACACCTACATCGGCATCTACCCGACCGCGGCCTCCTGCCACGCGGCCGGCCAGGCGTACGTGAGCAGCCACCGGGCCATCGTCTACTTCTGCGACACCACCACCGAGACCGGCCCGGCGCGACTCTCCGTCGTCCTCGCCTGAACCACCGGAACACCATGACGGTGGGCCGCACGACCGTGCGGCCCACCCCCGGGATCCGCCCCGGCACCGCGCGGACACCCCGGACCGAGCGACTCGGTCCTCCCCCGGATCCGATCCCCGAAGGCGATCTCCAGGGGCACCCCTCGCGGCACACGGGCCCGTCCGGACACCCTCCGGGCGGGCCCTTCGACTGCCCACGGTTGTTTCCGCTGCGAAAGTTAGTCCTCCCGACACGCCCGCGACAGGCGGGAACACGCCCTCGCAGCGGCCGCGTCATCACCCGAAAGCCTCCCGCAACGCGGCGTCACGCGGCCGCAACACCCGTTCCCAGCAGGCAGAACGGGTGATTGACAGGGAACCGCGGGCTTCAGCACGATGAGCGCCGAGCCCGGTCGCAGCACCTCGCAGCACCGGCCGCAGCACCCGTCGCAGCACGCGTCGCACCACCCCGAGACAGCGGAAGGAGGGCCGATGATCACCCGCACCGTTCACCGTGTCGCCCCGGCCCGCCGCCGCTGTTGTTGTCGCGGGGCGCTCGCCCGCTGATCCCCGGCCGGACCCCGGCCGTCCTTCCTCCCCACGGCACCCGTGCGCCCTCCGTCGCGCCCCGCCGTGTCGCACCCCGCCGCACCCCGCCCGTGCCCCGCCCGCGTCCGCGCCGTCGTCCGCGGCGGCCGGGCCCTGCCCGCACACCCGCCTCCACCGCACCCACCTCCGTACGAGAGTCGAGGATCCGCCATGTCCACCGCCACCACCACCGCACTCCGCCTCACCCCGGCCGCCGGCCGGATCGGCGCGATCGTCCACGACGTGCGCCTCGGCGGCGAGCTGCCCGCCGAGACCGTCGCCGCGATCGAGGCCGCCCTGTACGAGCACAAGGTGCTGTTCTTCCGCGGCCAGCAGCACCTGGACGACGCCGAGCACGAGGCCTTCGCCCGCCTGCTGGGCCACCCGGTCGGCCACCCCACCGTCCCCAGCGCGGACGGCCGCTACGTCTTCGAGCTGGACGCCACCAAGGGTGTGCGGGCCAACAACTGGCACACCGACGTCACCTTCGTCCCCTCCTACCCCAAGGCCTCGATCCTCCGCTCCCTCGAGCTGCCGCCGGCCGGCGGCTCGACCGTGTGGGCCAACACCGCCGCCGCGTACCAGGACCTGCCGGAGCCCTTGAAGGTGCTGGCCGAGTCGCTGCGCGCCGTGCACACCAACGACTACGACTACGCGGCCAGCCTGGCCCTGCGCCCGGAGCTGGCCGACAACGCCGAGATCGCGAACCTGTTCCGGCAGGTCTTCGTCTCCACCGCCTTCAAGACCGAGCACCCGGTGGTCCGGGTCCACCCGGTGACCGGCGAGAAGAACCTGTTGCTCGGCGCCTTCGCCCAGCGGATCCAGGGCGTCTCCGGCGCCGACAGCCGCGCCCTGCTCGCGCTCTTCCAGCGCTACGTGGAGCGGCTGGAGAACACCGTGCGCTGGGACTGGCAGGTCGGCGACGTCGCGATCTGGGACAACCGCGCCACCCAGCACTACGCCGTCAACGACTACGGCGACGAGCCGCGCCTGGTCCGCCGGATCACCCTGGACGGCGACCTGCCGGTGGGTGCGGACGGCGCGCCGAGCCGGCTGCTCGAGCCCGCCGAGCCGCCGCGGGTGGCCGGGCTGGTGCCGGCCGAGGAACTGGAGACCGCCGCCGCCGAGGCCGCCAAGGTCGCCGCCGCCGAGGCGGCCGGGGCCGGGGCCGCGGTGGCCCCGAGTCCGGTGACCCCGGCCGCCGACCGGGGCTGAGCGGAACCGGAACGGAAGCGGATCGGCAAACGGAACCGAGGAAGGCGAAGCATGGTCACCGAGACCGCCCCCGCCACGCCCGTCGGCGGGCCGCGCACCGGGGACGCCCGGCGGGACGTCAACGCGGCCGCCGTCCTGCGGGCGGTGCTGGACCACGGCCCGGTGGCCCGCGGCCGGGTGGCCGCGCTCACCGGCCTGAGCCCGGCCGCGGTCTCCCGCCAGGTGGTCGACCTGGTCCGGCTCGGACTGCTGCGCGAGCGGCCCGAGTTGACCGCACCCGGCACCGGGGCGGTGGGCCGGCCGCAGCTCCCGGTCGACGTGGACACCGGCCGGATCGCCGTGGCCGGTCTGCACATCGGCCTGCCGTACACCACCTTCGCCTTCCTCGATCCGCGCGGCAACGTGCTGCACCGCAGGGAGTTGAGCAATCGCGGCCGCACCGGCCGGGCCGTGCTGCGGCCGCTGCTGGAGCGCCTGCCCCGGCTGCTGGCCGCGGCGCCGGACGGACGGACCGTGGTCGGTCTGGGCGCGGTCGCCGGCGGATCGGTCGACCGGGAGCGCGGGCTGATCGTCCGTCACGACCCATTGCGCTGGCGGGACCTGCCGCTCGCCGCGCTGCTCTCGGACGCCTCCGGGCTGCCCGTGCAGGTCGACAACCACGCCCGGGCGCTGGCCCAGGCGGAGATCCTGTTCGGACACCCGGCGGCCCGGCGCTCGATGGTGCACCTGTTCGTCGGCCACGTGGTGGACGCGGCCCTGGCGGTCGCCGGCACCGTGCACGTCGGCCCGGCGTCGCCGACCGGGGACGTCGCCCATCTGCCGGTACCGGACAGCGACCTGCTCTGCCACTGCGGCCGCACCGGCTGTCTGGCGGTCGCCGCCTCGGACACCACGCTGTTCGAGGCGGCGGCCGCCGAGGGGATCACCGAACGGCCGGACCGGGCGGCCTTCCTGGCCGCCGTCCAGGCCGGCGACCCGCGCGCCGACCGACTGGTGCGGCGACGCGCGGAGACCATCGGCCGCGCGCTCGCCCTGCTGGCCGACGTGGTCAACCCCGACCTGCTCGTCCTGACCGAGACCTTCGCCCTGCTCGACCCGGCCTACCTGGACGTGGTGCGCACCGAGTTCGCCCGCCGCTCGCACCTGCGGCGGGACGCCGATCTGCTGATCGCCCAGCAGCGCGGCGCCGATGTGCTCGCCGTGGCCGCCGGAGCCGCCGCGCTCACCGCCCTGCACGCCCGTCCGGTGCACGCCCTGACCGCCGCCCCCGGCCGCAGCGACCGACCCCGCAGCCGCCGACCCCGCACCCGCCGACCCCGCACGCCCCTTCCCGCAGAGGACCCCACTCGTGACCAGCTTCCCCACCGCCCCCGCCCTGTCCCGCCGGGCACTGCTGCGCGGCGGCCTCGCCGGCGCCGGCCTGCTCTCCCTGGCCGCCTGCCGCTCGGCCGCCGACGCCGCCGCGGGGCAGGCCACCGGCGACGCGGCGGGCCCGCGCCGCGGCGGCGTCCTCACGGTCGGCACCGGCGTCGACTTCACCCCGGCCCTGCTGTTCGCCCAGAGCGCCAACACCCTCGTCCAGCGCCTGGTCTTCAACACCCTCACCCGCTACGACGACAAGCTCCAGCCGCAGCCCGAGCTGGCCACCTCCTGGCAGGTCGCCCCGGACGGCGCGAGCGTCACCCTCAGGCTGCGCGAGGACGTGACCTTCCACAGCGGCCGCCGGTTCACCGCGGACGACGTGGTGTTCGCGGTCAAGAACCTCCAGAACCCGGCCCGTTCGGCCCAGTTGAGGTCGACCGCGGCCGCCGTCACCGACTTCCGCAAGAACGGCGACTTCGAACTCACCCTCGTCCTCGCCCATCCGGTGAGCAACCTCTTCGACCTGTTCGAATTCATGATCGTCCCGGACTCGGCCACCGTCGAGGAGGCCTTCGCCGGGACGAAGCTGATCGGCACCGGCCCCTACACCTTCACCGAGCGCAAGCCCGGCAGCTCGATCACCTTCGCCCGCAACGAGAAGTACTGGAACCCGGGCCGCCCCTACCTGGACGGCGTCGAGATCCGCGTGATCCCGCAGGCGGAGTCGCTGCTCTCCTCCCTGAAGACCGGACAGACCCACCTCTCCTACGGCATCCGCGGCAAGGACATCGCCACCCTCCGCAGCGACCCGCAGTTCCGCATCACGCCCTACGACACCGGCTCCGGCGCCTACTACATCGGCGCCAACCTCACCGCCGAACACGTCTCCGACAAGCGGGTGCGGCAGGCCATCGCCTGGGCGGTCGACCGCGACCGGCTGGTCGAGCAGGCGCTCGGCGGCTACGGCACCGTCTCCGCCACCCCGTGGCCCAAGTCCTCCCCCGCCTACAGCGCGGACGCCGCCGGCCACTACCGCCACGACCCGGAGCGGGCGAAGCAGCTGCTCAAGGACGCCGGACTCACCGGCATCAGCCTGCCGTTCGCCCACAGCAACGACCCCGGCAACACCGCCGTCGCCCAGATCCTCCAGTACGACCTGAAGCAGGTCGGCATCGAAACCGTCCTCCAGCCCACCGACTCGCCCACCATGCAGAAGCAGCTGATCGCGCAGAGCATGCCCGCGCTGTGGACCCTGAGCCACGGCTTCGCCCAACTCCACCCCGCCACCCTGGCGGTGAGCGCCTACCCGTTCAACGAGGCGAAGAACAGCTCGCGCTTCAGCTCGCCCGCCTACACCGACATCGTCCAGCGCGCCTGGCAGCGGCCCGACAGCGACAGCCCCGAGGCCAGGGCGCTCTACGGACGGATCACCGACGTCCTGCTGGACGAGCAGTTCGTGATCGACCTCGCCATCGCCGGCCTCACCGAGGTCGCCGTCGGCAAGGCACGCGGCGCCACCCTCAACAAGTTCGGCTACCTCAACCTCGACGACGCCTACCTCACGGCCTGACCGGAGGACCCGGACCCGATGCGCACCTTCCTCCTCAAGCGGCTCCCCTCCGCCCTGCTCGTCCTCCTGCTCGCCTCCTTCCTGGTCTTCCTGATCCTCCGCCTCATCCCCGGCGACCCGGCCACCACACTGGCCGGACCGGACGCCGGACCGGACGCCGTGGCCGCGATCCGGGCCCGACTCGGCCTCGACCGGCCGCTGCTCGGCCAGTACCTGCACTGGCTCGGCCGACTGCTCACCGGGGACCTCGGACCCAGCTACGCGATCGGCGGCCAGGTCGCCGACCTGATCACCGACGGACTCGGCGCGACCGCCCAACTCACCGCCGCCGCCCTGCTGCTGGTGGTGCTGATCGCCCTGCCGCTCGGCGTCCTCGGCGCCACCGCCCGGCGCCGTCCGGCCGGCGCCGCCGTCCGCGCCCTCACCACCACCGTGCTCGCCGTACCGCCGTTCGTCACCGGAGTGCTGCTGGTCCTGCTGTTCGCGGTCACCCTCGGCCTGCTGCCCGCCGGCGGCCACGAGTCCCTGCTCGACGCCCCCGACCTCGCCCTGCAGTACCTGCTGCTGCCCGCCGTCTGCCTCGCCCTGCCCAGCGCCGCCGTCCTCGCCCGCTACCTCACCGACGGCATCGAACGCGCCCTCGCCGAGGACTACGTGCGCACCGCCACCGCCGTCGGCGTCTCCCGCCGCCGGATCGTCTGGCGGCACGCCCTGCCCAACGCGCTGCCCTCCGCCGTCACCGTGCTCGGCCTGCAGATCGGCCACCTGGTGGCCGGGGCCGTCCTGGTCGAGCGGATCTTCGCCTGGCCCGGGCTCGGCCAGCTCGTCGAACAGGGCGTGCTGCGCCGCGACTACCCCGTGGTGCAGGACCTCCTGCTGCTGATCGTCGCCGTCTACGTCATCGTCCAGCTGCTCACCGACCTGGTGTACGCCTGGCTGGACCCCCGGATCCGGTGGGAGTAACCCATGACCGCCCTCGCCGCCCCCGCGCGTGCCCTCCCGGCCCGCGCCCGCAACCGCTACCTCGCCGGACTGCTCACCGGACGCGGCCTGACCGGGCTCGCCCTGGTCGGCACCGTCGCCCTGGCCGGACTGCTCGCCCCGCTGCTCACCGGCCAGGACCCCGACGCCCAGGGCCCGCTGGCGCTGGCCGGGCCGAGCGCCGCGCACCCGTTCGGCACCGACGACCTCGGCCGGGACCTCTTCAGCCGGGTCCTGCACGGCATCACCACCGACCTCGCGCTGATCCTCCCCGCCGTGCCGGTCGGCGCGCTGGCCGGCTGCTCGCTCGCCCTGCTCGCGGCCACCCACCGCTGGGCCGACACCGCCGTCCAGCGGGCCTTCGACCTGGTGCTCGCCTTCCCCGGACTGATCCTGGCACTGGCCGTCACCGCCGTGCTCGGGCCCGGCCGCTGGCCGGTGTTCATCGTCGTCGCCCTGGCCGAGATCCCGCTGTTCGGACGCCAGCTGCGGTCCGGGATCCTGGTCCAGCGGGAGCGCGAGTACGCGCTCGCGGCCCGGGTCGGCGGTGCCTCCCGGCGCCGGGTGCTGCTGCGGCACGTGCTGCCGAACGCGGTCGATCCGCTGATCGTGCAGGCGGCGGTGGCGCTGTCCGTCGGCGTCTTCATCGAGGGTGCGATGAGCTTCCTCGGGCTCGGTGTCCGGCCCCCGGAGCCGACCCTCGGCTCGATCCTCAGCCAGTCCGTCGGCTACCTCGCCACCCGTCCGACCTTCGCGGCCGCCCCGCTGGCCGCCACCACCGCGCTGGTGCTCGGCTTCACGCTGATCGCCGAGGCCCTGAACCGGGGGATCCGCCGATGACCGCCAGCACCCCGCACCGCACCGCCGGGACTCTCCCGTCGGCCGCCGCCGGAGCCCCCGCCCGCACCGTCCTGAAGGTCACCGACCTCACCGTCGAGTTCGACGGCACCACCGCCGTCGACGGTGTCGGCTTCGACCTCGCCGCCGGGGACACCCTCGGCCTGGTCGGCGAGTCCGGCTCCGGCAAGTCCACCACCGCGCTCGCCCTGCTGCGGATGCTCCCGCCCGGCGGCCGGATCACCGGCGGTTCGGTGGAACTCGACGGCCAGGACCTCGCCGCCCTCCCCGAACCGGCCCTGCGCGCCCTGCGCGGCCGGCGGATCGCCATGGTCTTCCAGGACCCGATGTCCTCGCTCAACCCGGTGCTGACCGTCGGCCGCCAGCTCGACGAGGCCCTGCGCGCCCACGGCGCCCACCCCGACCGCCGCGAACGCACGGCCCGGGCGGTCGAGTTGCTCGAACTGGTCGGCATCCCGGACGCCGCCGGGCGGCTGCGCGACCACCCGCACCGGTTCTCCGGCGGACAGCGCCAGCGCATCATGATCGCCCTCGCGCTCGCCAACGACGCCGAGGTCCTGGTCGCCGACGAACCCACCACCGCCCTCGACCCGACCGTGCAGCGGCAGATCCTGGACCTCCTCACCCGGATCAACCGGCGGACCGGCACCGCGCTCGTGGTGATCAGCCACGACCTCGGGGTGATCGCCCGGACCTGCCGCCGGCTGCTGGTCATGCGCCACGGCAAGGTGGTCGAGTCCGGCACCACCGCCGAACTCCTCGGCGCGCCCCGGCACCCCTACACCCGGCAGCTGCTGGCCGCCGTCCCGCGCCTGGAGACCCCCTCCGGCGCGGCCGCCAACAGCGTGCCCGGACCGGAACCGCTGCTCACCGTCACCGGCCTGCGCAAGACCTACGGCTCGCGCCGGCGCGCCGTCACCGCGCTGGACGGCGTCGACCTGGAGCTGCACCCCGGCGAGACCCTCGGCCTGGTCGGCGAGTCCGGCTCCGGCAAGTCCACCCTGGCCCGCGCCCTGGTCCAGGTCCACGCGCCGAGCGGCGGTCGGATCCGGTTCCGGGGCGAGGAGTTCGGCCGGGGCGGCGAGCGCACCGCCCGGCGCGAGGTGCAACTCGTGTTCCAGGACCCGTACTCCTCGCTCAACCCCCGGATGACCGCCGGGCAGATCGTCGCCGAGCCGCTGATCGCCCACGGCCTGGGCGACCGGGCCGCGCGGGCGAAGCGGGTCGCCGAACTCCTGGAGCAGGTCGGCCTCGACCCGGCGAGCGCCGACCGGCATCCCCGGGCGTTCTCCGGCGGCCAGCGCCAACGCATCGGCATCGCCCGGGCGCTGGCCCCCGAACCGAGCGTCCTGATCTGCGACGAACCGGTCTCCGCACTCGACGTCTCGGTCCAGGCCCAGGTGCTCGACCTGCTGGCCCGGCTCCAGCGCGACCTCGGCCTCGCCATCCTCTTCATCGCCCACGACCTCGCGGTGGTCCGGCAGGTGAGCCACCGGATCGCCGTGCTGCACGGCGGCCGGATCGTCGAGACCGGCCCCGCCGACCGGGTCGTCACCGCCCCCGAGCACCCGTACACCGCCGAACTCCTCGCCGCCGTCCCCCGCCTGGACGCGGTCGCCGCGCCGCCCGCCCCCGCCCTGACCCTCCGGAGCACCGCATGAGCAGCGACCCCCGCCGGGACCCGCAGCCCGCCACCCGCCGCGACCCCTACCAGGGCTTCCCCGGCACCGTCGGCCGCACCTTCGCCGAATCCACGCCCGCCTGGCCCGAACGGGTCCGCCCGCGCGAGGGCGCGCCCAACATCGTCGTCGTCCTGGTCGACGACCTCGGCTACAGCGACATCGGCCCGTTCGGCGCCGAGGTCCCCACCCCCGTCCTGGACGGCCTGGCCGAGCGCGGCGTCAAACTCGCCAACTACCACACCATGCCGCTCTGCTCGCCCGCCCGGGCGGCGCTGCTCACCGGCCTCAACCCGCACCGGGTCGGCTACTCCTTCGTCGCCAACGCCGACCCCGGCTTCCCCGGCTACGGCATGGAGGTCGCCGGGGACATCCCCACCCTCGCCGAACTGCTGCACGACAGCGGCTACGCGACCTGGGCCGTCGGCAAGTGGCACCTCACCCGCGACTCCGCCTCCAGCGCCGCCGACAACCGCGCCAACTGGCCGCTGCAGAAGGGCTTCGACCAGTACTACGGCGTGCTGGAGGGCCTGACCAGCCTCTTCCACCCGCACCAACTCGTGCGCGACAACAGTCCGCTGGACATCGACGAGTTCCCCGACGACTACTACTACACCGACGACATCACCGACCGCGCCATCGACATGGTCAAGTCGCTGCGCGCCCACGACGCCGACAAGCCGTTCTTCCTCTACCTGGCCCACAACGCCGTGCACGGCCCGCTGCAGGCCAAGCCCGCCGACCTGGCCCGCCACCGGGGCCGCTACGACGGCGGCTGGGACGAACTGCGGGCCGCCCGCTTCGCCCGCCAGCTGGCCGCCGGCCACTTCCCGCCCGGCACCGAACTGCCCGACCGCAACTCCGAGTCCGGCCACGAGGTCGGGCCCTGGAGCGGACTCACCGAACCCGAGCGGCGGTTGTACGCCCGGTACATGGAGGTCTACGCGGCGATGGTCGACAACGTCGACCAGAACCTCGGGCGACTGCTCGACACCCTCACCGAGCTCGGCGAACTCGACAACACCATCGTGGTGTTCACCTCCGACAACGGCGGCACCGGCGAGGGCGGCGCCGAGGGCACCCGCAGCTACTTCAGCCGCTTCGTCCACCACCCGAACCTGCCCGCCGACTGGAACCCCGACGTCGAGCGCGAGGTCGAACTCGTCGGCGGCCCGCGCTCGCTGGTCCACTACCCGCGCGGCTGGGGGATGGCCTCCAACACGCCGTTCCGCCTCTACAAGGGCCAGACCCACGCCGGCGGGGTGCGGGTCCCGTTCGTGCTGTCCTGGCCGGCCGGCCTCCCGCGCGCCGAGGGCGACCCCGGCGTCCGCACCCAGTACCAGTACGTCACCGACCTGCTGCCCACCCTGCTGGACCTGGCCGGCGTCGAACGGCCCGCCCACCGCGCCGGGCAGCCCGTGCAGTCCCTCGACGGCTTCCCCTTCACCGATGTGCTGCGCGACCCCGCCGCGGACTCCACCCACCACGAGCAGTACTGCGAGATGACCGGCAACCGCAGCTACTACCGCGACGGCTGGAAGCTGGTCACCCTGCACCGCCCCGGCACCCCGTACGACGACGGCGAGTGGGCCCTGTACGACCTGCGCACCGACCCCACCGAGATCCACGACCTGGCCGCCGAACACCCCGACCTGGTCAAGGAGTTGTCCGAGGCCTGGGAGGTCGCCGCCCGGCAGAACGGGGTCTTCCCGCTCGCCGACGGCAGCGGCGCGCTCGCCCGCCGCCACCCGGACGACGCCCGGCTCCGCCGCCCGGTCCGACTGCTGGCCGGCACCCCCGAACTCGAACGCTACCGCTCCTCCCGGCTGATCTCCTTCCGCTCCTTCACGATCGAGGCCGAACTCTCCCAGCACGCCGACGGGGACGCCGGCGTGCTGGTCTCGCACGGCGACCAGGGCGGCGGCTACAGCCTCTACGTCGAGGACGGCCGGCTGCGCCTCGCCTACAACCAGTACGGCGAACTCCTCGAGGCCGACGCCGGGCCGCTCGCCCCCGGCGCCCACCTGGTCACCGTCGAGGCCACCGCCGTCCCGGGCCTGCGCTGGGAGTTCCGGGTGCTGGTCGACGGCGTCGCGACCGGGCGGCTGGGCCCCGTCCACCAGCTCATCGGGATGGCCCCGTTCCAGGGCATCAGCGTCGGCGTCGACCGCAAGTCCCCGGTCTCCTGGCCGGTGTACGAGCGCCACCGCTCCTTCCGCTACACCGGCGGCCTGCGCGCCGTCACCTACCGGCCCGGCGACCCCGCCCCCGACGACCCGGAGACCGTCGCCCGGGCCCTTCGGGAGGCCGCCGCCGCGTTCGAATAACCTGTCCCCGCAAGGCCCTGCCGTCCGTCCTGTCCCGGGGGAACAGTGATCAGCGCACTCCTGCCCGCGTCCGTCGTCGTCGAGACCGCCTACTCCGACCCGCCCCAGGCCCGCCTGGAGCCCGAGGAGGAGGCGGTCGTCGCCCGCGCCGTCGAGTCCCGGCGCCGCGAGTTCACCACCGTGCGCCACTGCGCCCGGCTCGCCCTCGGCCGCCTCGGCGTCCCCTACCGGCCGCTGGTCCCGGGCCTGCGGGGCGCCCCGGGGTGGCCGGAGGGCGTCGTCGGCTCCCTCACCCACTGCGCCGGCTTCCGCGCCGCCGCCGTGGCCCGCGCCGAGGACGTGCTCTCCCTCGGCATCGACGCCGAACCCGCCCTCCCCCTGCCCGAGGGCGTGCTCGACGCCATCGCCCTCCCCGCCGAGCAGCAGCGGAACACCACCCTCTCCGCCGTCCACCCCGGCACCCCCTGGGACCGCATCCTCTTCAGCGCCAAGGAGTCCGTCTACAAGACGTGGTTCCCGCTCACCCGCACCTTCCTCGACTTCTCCGAGGCCGACCTCACCCTCCGCCCGGACGGCACCTTCACCGCCACCCTCCTCGTCCCCTCCCCGCTCCCCACCCTGGACGGCCACTGGCGCGTCCACGACGGCCACCTCGCCACCGCCATCACCGTCCTGCGGTAACGCCCCACGGACAAACGGTTCCCACCACCGGTCGTACGGGAAGTCCTTCAGGAGGAGCGGAACAGCGGCGCGTTCGTCCGGGAGTCCATTGCCCGCTCCCGGCGAACGTCGCCACCGGCCCTCGTCACGCGCCGACTCACCCCACGCAACCGGGAGATCGCGATGACCGACAACCAGACCGCGCAGCACGGCGTCCCGTCCGGACCCGACCCCGACCCCGACCCCGGCCCCGACCCCGCCCCCGACCCCGGCCCCGACCCCGCCCCGCCCCGTGACGAGCACACCGGGACCGTGGACGGCGCGGCCGTCGACGGGAACATCCACGTCGGCTACTGGGACGGCCCGGCGGACGGACGGTCGCTCGACCGGGCCACAGACCGGCTCACCGACCTCGTGGCGGGGCGGCTGGCCGCCGCACCCGGCCGCACGCTGCTGGACGTCGGCTGCGGAACGGGGCGGCCCGCGCTGCGCATCGCCCGGGCCACCGGTGGCCGTGTGTCGGGAATCTCGGTCAGCGCCGAGGACATCGCGCTGGCACGGACCCGGGCGGACGCCGCCGGGCTCGCCGACCGGGTGGACTTCCGGTACGCGGACGCCTGCGCGCTGCCGTTCGAGTCCGAGTCCTTCGACGGGGCCTGGGCGATCGAGTCCATGATGCACATTCCCGACCGGACCGCCGCCCTCACCGAGATCGCCCGGACCCTGCGGCCCGGCAGCACGCTGGTCGTCACCGACGTGCTGCTCCGGTCGCCGGTGACCGGTGACGCCGCGGAAACGGTCCGCCGGACCTGCCGGGCGTTCGGGTCCCCCGCGCTCCCCGAGCCGGCGGAGCTCCGCGCGGCCCTCGACCGCGCCGGTCTGGAGGTTCTGGAGTTCCAGGACATCGGAGAGCACGTCCGACCCACCTACCAGGCGTTCGCCGACGCCTTCGCGCATGTCACCCCCTCCGTGGACGATCCGCACTACGAGTTCTTCGACTTCGCCCGTTCCCTGCCCCGGTTCGGCGCGCTCCCGGAGGTCGGCTACGCCTTCGTGGTCGCACGCCGCCGCTGAACGCGGGCACCGGCCGGATCGGCGGGGCCGAAGAACGGCCTCGCCGGAGCTCGGCGGGCAACCGATCCGGCCAATGAAGTTCCACCACGATCCATCGGTGGTGGCAGGAAATATTCGCTCAGAAATCCGTGGCCGACGACCCGTCACCATGGAGCAGGCGGACCGGGCCGGTACCGGACCGTGCACGGACGGGGCCCGGCCCGGCGATTCCGCCGGGCCGGATCCACGGCACCCCTCGGCGGGAAATCCCGCAGCGCGCGACCGTTCACCGTGTCAAGTGGAACTCGGGGCGCCTCGAAGAGATTCGTCCCCGCACTTGCCCTCCGGGATTCCGGTAGCCTCACCGAGTGGAGACGAAAGCTTCAGATCGTCCATTCCCCAGTTCGAATTCAGGCCGCCTCCTCCCGCCCCGACTGCGCCGTTCGGTCTGTTCGGGCCGTTCGGGCCGTTCGGTCCCGCATTCTTCCGACCGTCTGTACGGAAACACCGATTCCCCGCCCCCGCACCCGTCCGAGCGCGACGGGGCCCCCTCATGACCGGGCCGGCCGAGCCCCGACCGGTGGTGGGCGCGCTGATCCGCGACCCGGCCGGCCGGATCTTCGTCCAACGCCGCTCGGCGGACCGCTCCCTCTTCCCCGGTTGCTGGGACGTGGTCGGCGGAGCCGTGGAACCAGGGGAGTCCCTCCTGGAAGCACTTCGCAGGGAGATCTCGGAAGAGACGGGGTGGCGGTTGCGCCGCGTGCTCGCCCGGGTGGCACACACCGAGTGGACCGGGAACGGCACACGGCACATCGAGTCGGACTACCTCGTCGAGGTGGACGGGGACCTCTCCTCGCCCGCACTCGAAGCGGACAAACACACCGAGTTCGCGTGGCTGGCCGCCGAGGACGTCACGCTGCTCGACGAGAACACACGGCGCAGCGGAAGCACCTTCGTCAAGGACGTCGTGACCGCGGCACACGCCTGGCGCGCCGATCCTCCGGGGACCCGCACGGCTCCCTGAACCGTCTGCGGACACCTGAGTCCGATCCGGGCCGCACCACCCTTTCCCGACTTCCCACGTCATCGTCGAGCGGTGTTCTGCGAGGGGAATATTCTGCATGCCCGGCGACAGGCTGAAGGACCTCCGTCCGCGACCACGAGTCCTGATGATCGGATTTGCCGGGCATCAAGGAAAAGAGTACCTGCCGATCATGCGGGAGAGTGCCGATATCGTCGGCGGCGTCGACTCCGCCCCGCCCGCCCTGCCGCTCGCCGGCGAATGGGGATTCCCGTACTACGAGAACCTCGACGACGCCCTGAAATCGGTCGATTTCGACGCCGCGGTGGTCACCGTGCCGCACGGCGAGCACTTCCCGGTCTGCGCGAGCCTGCTCGCGCACGGCAGGCACGTCATCAAGGAGAAGCCGTTCGCGGTCACCGAGCCGGAAGCGCGTCACCTGATCCGTCTCGCGCAGCAGGCCGACCGCAGCGTCTTCACACTGCTGCAGCGCAACTTCGACCCGGTGTTCCGGTTCGCCCGGGAGAACCTCGCGCGGATCGGGGAGCCCTACTGGTTCTCCTACGACTACCACTTCAACCTGGCGCGTCCGACCACGGGTTGGCGCGCCAGCTGGGAGCAGGCGCGGGGTGGCGTGCTCCTCGACATGGGCTACCACCTCGTCGATGTGCTCAGCGGAATGTTCCCCGAAGCCCCCCGGGTGCACTCCGCCTTCGTGCACCAGTACCGGGAGACCCGGGACCGCGGGCTGGAGGATCTGGTCGGCCTCATGTGCAGCTACCCCTCGAGGGGGCTGGAGGGCTCACTGCTCATCTCGCGCCACAGCCTCGCGAAGGCCGAACACCTCTGTGTGCTCGGTTCGGAGGGCGCGTTGAACGTCGCCCCCGGGGCCGCCACCCTGCACGCCGTCGGAGGGGCGCAGCTGGAACGCTGCGCCCCGGAAGGATCCAGGACCGACATCACGCGCTCCATGATCGCCCACTACCTGGAACGCCTGGAGGACCGCGACTACCGCCGGGACCACCTCCTGCGTCAACTCGCCACCGTCCGCACGATCGACGGAATCTACCGGGACCGATCGGGCGGTTCGAGCGAACTCGCCCACCGATGCGCCTGACCCACCCCGCGAAGACCGGAGGAGAACACATGAGCGCCGACGAACGGCTCGCCCTTCTCGGAGGCACACCCGCCGTCCCGCAGCCACGGCCGCACGAGGTGTGGCCGCCCCCCGCGGACGCGGCGGAGCTGTCCGAACTGGCCGCGCAGCGCAACACCGACATCTCCATCAAGGGCAGCAGCGGCCCCATCGGCCGGCTCGAGGCCGACTTCCTCGCCTTCCTCGACGGCGGCGCCCGCTACGCGGTCACCTTCAACTCCGGTACCAGCGCGCTCCTCGCCGCCTACTTCGCCCTCGGTGTGCGCGAGGGGGTGGACGTCGTGGGACCGGCGCTCACCTACCACGCCGCGCTGAGCCCCGTCTTCGCGCTCCGCGGCGACGTGGTCCTCGCCGACATCGACCCCGACACCCGCGGCCTGGACCCCGAGGCGCTCCGGTCCGCGCTGACCGAGCACACCAAGGTCGTCACCGTGGTCCACCAGTGGGGCCACCCCTGCGAGATGGACGCGATCCTGTCGATCGCCGAACAGTACGGGCTGCGCGTCCTGGAGGACTGCTCGCACGCGCACGGCAGCCGCTACAAGGGCCGGCCCGTCGGCACCTTCGGCGACGCCGCCGTCTTCTCCCTCCAGGCCAACAAGGCCGTCTACGCCGGGGAGGGCGGCATCCTCGTCACCAGCGACCCCGGGGTCCAGGACCGCGCCACCCTGCTCGGGCACTACCGGGACCGCTCCCGGGAGTCCGTCCTCGACGAGGACCTGCGGGCCCACTGGGTCACGGGCTTCGGACTCAAGCTGCGGATGTCACCGTTCAACGCCATCGTCGCCCGGCACGCCCTCGCCGCCTTCCCCGCACGCAAGGAGGCCCGGCACCGGTGCCTGCGGCACCTCGGCGAGCAACTCGCCGACGTGGCGTACCTGGAGCGGGTCCAGGTCGCCGACCACGTCGACATGGGCGCCTGGTACGGCTACAAGCCGCTCTACCGGCCCCAGGCACTGGGGGGCGTTCCGCGTGCCGTGCTCATCGAGGCGCTGCGCGCCGAGGGCATGGAGGTCGGCGCCCCCTCCGGCCCCCGGCTGTCGACCCTGCCGCTCTACGCCCGCCCCGAGAACCCCCTCTTCCCGGGAGTCCCGAAGAAGGCCGCCGCGCCGGGGGCCGGCTCGCGGGCCGAGCACGTCGAGCGGCACGCGCTCTCGCTGCCGACCTTCACCTCCTGGCCCGACGACAAGGTGCTGATCGACCAGTACGCCGAGGCGTTCCGCAAGGTCGGCCGTCACCGCGAGGCGCTGGTCCGGTACGCCGCCGAGCTGCCCCGATGACCGGGACCGCCCCGACGACCCGGACCGCCCCGACGACCGGGACCGCAGCACCGAAGAGGGAGTGCGCATGACCGTCGAGGAGTCGCCGGAGGACGTGGCGAGGGCGCTGCAGCACGCTCTCGCCGGTGACGACCTGCCGGACACCTTCACCCTGCTGGGACGGGAATGGAGCCTGCACCGGGGTGTCTGGCCCAGCACGCTGAGCGCGGCCACCGAGGTGATGGCCTCGGTGGTGCCCTATCCCCGGGACGGCTCGTTCCTGGAGGTCGGCTGCGGCACGGGCGTCATCGCCGTCACCGCCGCACTCAGCGGCTGTGCCTCCGTCACCGCGCTGGACATCAACGAGAAGGCCGTGGCCAATACCGTCGCCAACGCCGAGCGGCACGGTGTGGGCGACCGGGTCCGTGCCCTCCACAGCGACCTGTACGCGGCGCTCGACCCCCTGAGCCGCTTCGACACGATCTTCTGGAACGTGCCCTGGACCTATGTGGAGGACGGCTTCGCCCTCTCCAGCGACATCCACTCCGCCGTCTTCGACCCGGGCTACCGGGGCCAGGCCCGCTACCTCGCCGGGGCGCACCGGCACCTGACCGACGGCGGCCGGCTGCTGCTGGGCACCGCCCACCTCGGGGACCGCGAACGGCTCGACGTGCTCGCCGGCGGAGCCGGCCTGCGGATCGACCTGCTGCGCAGGGTCCGCCGGATCGAGGAAGTGGGCGTCATGGAGTACCACCTGCTCGAACTGCGGACGAGGTGATCCGGTGACGCCGCCCGTGCCGCCGGAGGACGACCTCGAGCTGGCCCTCCGTCTGGGCGACCTCGCCGACGGGCTCACCGTCCGCCGCTTCCACGCGCTCGACCTGCGGGTCCGGGAGAAGCCGGACCGCACACCCGTGACCGACGCGGACACCGCCGTCGAGAGGGCCGTCCGCGAGGAGCTGCGATCCGCCCGCCCCGACGACGCCTTCGCCGGGGAGGAGACCGGCGGCTCCGTCTCGTCCGGGCGCACCTGGCTGGTCGACCCCATCGACGGCACCAAGAACTTCCTGCGCGGCGTACCGGTCTGGGCCACACTGATCGCGCTGCTGGAGGACGGCCGGCCCACCGTGGGCGTGATCAGCGCGCCCGCCCTGCACAGCCGCTGGTGGGCGGCGGCGGACCGGGGCGCCTGGCTGCGCCGGGGACCGGCCGGCACCGCCCCCGCGCGTCTGGGGGTCTCCGGGCGTTCCTGCCTCGACCAGGCGTACCTCTCCACCACCAGCACCCGCACCTGGGACGTCTTCCACTCGCGGGCGGCCTATCTGCGCCTGGCCGAGTCCTGCTGGGAGGACCGTGCCTTCGGCGACTTCCTCCAGCACTGCATGGTCGCCGAGGGAACGCTCGACATCGCGGCCGAACCGGTCGTCAACCCCTGGGACATCGCCGCGGTACAGGTGCTCGTGGAGGAGGCCGGCGGCCTCTGCACCGATCTCCTGGGCGCCTCGCCCCGGAGCGGCACCGGCGCCCTGTCCGCCAACCCGCGGTTGCACCGGCTCGCCCTGGCGGCCCTCTCGGCGCCGTCCGCGGCACCCGGGGTACCCGGGGCACCCGGACCCTGAGCCCGCCCCGAACCGTCGGACGCGGCACCCACCGAGAAACGGACCATCATGCTGATTCTTTCCCTCAAGGAAGGCCATGACGGGGCGATCGCGGCCGTCGAGGACGGCAGGCTGCTCTTCTCCCTGGAGGCGGAGAAGGACTCGTTCCTCCGCTACAGCAATCCGACCGCCGAACTGTTCGCGACGGCGGCGGAGCGGCTGGACCGGCAGCCCGACGTCGTCGCCGTGAGCGGCTGGATCAAGGGCACCCAGTGCACCGACCAGCCCTCGCGCGCCGGGTACTTCGGGGTGGGCGCGTCCGCGATCACGGACGAGCCCGGCCGGTTCTTCGGCAAGGCCGTGCGGGTCTTCTCGTCCACCCATGAGCGCTCCCACATCATGACGTCCTACGGCATGTCGGCGCTCCGCCGGGACCAGCCGTTCTACAGCCTGGTGTGGGAGGGGAACATCGGCTCGTTCTACCGGATCGACGAGCACGGGAAGGTGACCCACCTCAAGGAGGTGCTCAACTACCCGGGCAACAAGTACTCCTACGGCTTCGCGCTCGCCGACCCGAGGTTCAGCCCGCACCAGGAGTTCGTCCGGTTCCAGGACGCGGGCAAGCAGATGGCCCTGGCCGGATTCGCCGAGAACCGGCCGCCGACCCGGGCGGAGCAGGAGGTCGTCGACTTCGTCCTCGGCCAGAAGGAGGTCATCACCGGGAGCCTGAAGGACCGGATGACCGATTCCCCCTTCCACAACGTCGGGGTGGAG
Organism: Streptomyces sp. TLI_053; assembly: GCF_900105395.1. Classification (NCBI taxonomy): domain Bacteria; kingdom Bacillati; phylum Actinomycetota; class Actinomycetes; order Kitasatosporales; family Streptomycetaceae; genus Streptomyces; species Streptomyces sp. TLI_053. The sequence goes on along the minus strand of NZ_LT629775.1, from coordinate 7,906,038 downwards.
TCGAGCGCGTACAAGAACCTGGCGGCCCGGCTCTCGGACGCCATCTTCGACCGCTTCCACGCGTACGCCCGGGAGCACCTGACCGAGGGATTCCCGCTGCTCGTCTCCGGCGGCTGCGGGCTCAACTGCGAGTGGAACCGACGCTGGCGCGAGTGCGGGCTCTTCCCGGCGGTCTTCGTGCCGCCGTGTCCCAACGACAGCGGCTCCGCGATCGGCACCGCCATCGACGCCCAGCACTTCTACACCGGGTCGGCCGGCCTGGAGTGGGACGTCTACGCGGGCGGCGAATTCGTGGAGGACGTCGGGTTCGACCCGCGGCGCTACGAGATCCGCCCGCTGGACCACGGCGAGGTCGCCCGCCACCTCCGCGACGGGAGCATCATCGGCTGGGCGCGGGGCCGCTGGGAGATCGGCCCCCGCGCGCTCGGGAACCGGTCGATCCTGGCCGCCCCCTTCACCGAGGAGACCACGGCCAGGCTCAACAGGATCAAACAGCGCGAGAGCTACCGCCCGATCGCCCCGATCTGCCTGGAGCAGGACGCGGGCCGCTGGTTCGGCGGGGGGCTCCCCGACCCCTACATGCTGTACTTCAGCCGGGTCGAGTCCGCCGACCTGCGTGCGGTCACCCACGTCGACGGAACGGCCCGCACCCAGACCGTCGACCCGGCCGCGAACCCGGCCATGGGTGAACTGCTGACCGCGTTCGGCGCACTGACCGGATTCAGCGTCCTCTGCAACACCTCGCTCAACTACTCGGGACGCGGGTTCATCAACCGGAGCAGCGACCTGATCGCCTACGGCGAGCTGCACGGACTGGACGGGTACGTCGTGAACGACGTCTTCGTCACACCGCGACGCTAGGGGTCGCGTCCGCGAAGCCGCAGCGGCCCCGGCGGGGCCCCGGGAGCGGGTGCGGACCGTCCGGACGGTCTCCGGGCAGGGCCCGGCGAGACCGGGGCGCGGGTGGGACCGGAGACTCATGTTCCCGGGACAGGAACGGGAGGAGGGTGGAGGTACAGCGCCCGCCGGATCGGAGCGGGCCAGGACGGTCACGAGGTGTCACCATGAGTAGTGATTCCGTTACCAACGCGCCCGCTCTGCTCGTCGCCGTGCACGCCCAGGTGAGTGACGGCGTTCCCGGCGAGCTGCTGGCCCACGGGTTCATGACCAGCCGGGCGACCGTGCTGGTCCCGGATCCGCCCCGGGAGCTGGCGAGCCCGTGGCACAGATACATCCTCCGAATATCCCGGTCACCGGGGCACGACGGCACCACCGAGGTGCTGCCCGTCGCCGGCATCAGCCTGGCGGCGGTCCACGGGGACGGGATCAGCACGGCGGCCGCCATGCTGACACTGATCTGGCCGACCCGGTTCGAGGTCCCCACCGTGACCTCCACACCGGAGCGGGTCGCCGGGCTCCTGGTCCGCCACCACGGCGACCAGTGGGCGGTCTACGCCGAACTCGGCCTCCGGGTGGTGCGTCCGGCGCGGAAGGCCGGCCCCGCCGACGAGTGGTGGCTCGGCCCGGACTTCGCCAAGGACGTCCACGGCTCGGTCGAGGACTACAGCTGCGGCACCTGCGGCAGCAGCCCCAACTGCTGCCGACGCCCCGGCCCGGAGTCCGCGGCCCCGGCCACCGAAGCGGCCTGACCGGACCGTGGGGTGGTCCCGATGATCACAACCGCAGCACAGGAGCGGCGGGGGGAGGCCCGGGACACCGACCCGGGCCTCCCCCCGCCGGTCTGCTGGCAGGACGTCGCGCTGGCGCTCGCGGCCGTCGTCCCGGAGCTGTTCTACTTCGGGACCGTGCTCGCCCCCTGGACGAGCTGGGACCAGCGGGTGTGGATGTTCCTGCTCGCCCTGGGCGAGGCCGCCGCCCTGGTGGTGCGCCGCCGGTGGCCGGTGGCGGTGTTCGGCGCCGTGTGGGTGGTCTCCGCCGGCTCCGACCTGCTCTCCTGGGCGAACACGCTCGACTACGTGCCCTGCTTCGGGCTCCTGATCGCGCTCTACACCGTCGCCGCGTCGTGCCGGCGACCGGTCGCGTACGCGGCCCTGTTCCTCACCCTGGTGCCGCTGGGGCTGGCGATCGCCGAGACCATCGGCGACTACCAGGGGCCGCGCTTCGCCTCCGTCCTCGTCGCGAACCTCGCCTTCTACGTGCCGGTGACGCTGGTGGTCTGGGGCTTCGCCCGGTGGAGCCGGGCGGCCGAGGAGGCCGCCGAACGGCACCGGCGGGAGGTCGCCGACGCACGGCTGCGGGTCACCCAGGAGCGGGTGCGGATCGCACGGGAACTGCACGACATCGTCGCGAACGCCGTGGCGGTGATCGTCATGCGGGCGGAGACGGCGCGGGTCACGGCCCTGGAGGACCCGGCACGCGGGGAGGCGTTCGGGCACATCGAGGACCTCGGCCGGTCGACGATGGCCGAGCTGCGGCACATGCTGCGGCTGCTCCGCAGTTCCGAGGCGGCGGTCGAGTGCGGCTACAGCCACGGCCTGGCCGATCTGGACCGGTTGCTGGCGGACGTCCGCAAGGCCGGTGTCCGGATCTCGGTGGAGACCCGGGGCGCCCCGCTGCGGATCGACGACAGCGTCAGCCAGACCGCCTACCGGCTGGTCCAGGAGGCCGCCACCAACATCACCAAGCACGCCGGTCCCGGCACCAGGGCGGTGGTGCGGATCACCTGGGACCGGGCACTGCTGATCGAGGTGGTCGACGACGGCGCCGGGCGGCCGCCGGACGACCGCCGGGAGCTGTCCACCGGGCACGGGCTGCTCGGACTGCGCGAACGGGTGGCGCTGTACGGCGGCCTGCTGAGCGCGGCCCCGTACGGGCCCGGGTACCGGGTGGCGGCGGCACTGCCGGTGTCCATGGCCGCTGCCCCGGCGCCCTCACTGGCCCGCCCCGGGCGAAGACACCGGAAGGCCGCCTGAAGGCACGATCGGCACTGGAAGTTCCCCATCGACAACTGCCTTGTAGGACGAACCCGGACCGTGACGGGGTAGGGCGCCTGATATCGCGTGGCACTGACCTTTCGGGCCAGACTGAACCGACTCGGCACGACGAATCCCTGATTGAGTATCACGCGGTGCACAACACAACGCGATCTACAGCCGGCACACCAGGAATCCGCCGAGGCATGTGATCTTGAACGACCCCTCCGTCGCGATCGTGGCAGCGACTATCTCTGCTGCCCGGCTCACAGTCCGGTGGAAAGGGACACCGCTTTGGTCGGCCCATGCCTCGTAGGAGGCCAGGTGGGCAACGATCGGCGCAGGGTCGGTCATCTCGATGGTGCCGGGCAGTTCACGGACCCCAATGTCCTCGAACGCCGTCCGGAGGTAGCTGGGAGCCTTCTCCAGGGAGAAGCGGGAGCTGAGGGAGACCCGGGCCGGCCCCTCCGGAATGCCGAGGACGTCGCCCGCAGCTCTGGCCCAGAGCTGATCCAGCTCCTTCTTGTCAGCGTCGCTGTTGGTCGAGGCGATCAGCACGCTGCCGGGCCGGACGACGCGGGCCAGTTCCTTGACCGTGGCCTCGATGTCACTGACGTGGTACAGCATGTGCAGGGCCAGCACGGCGTCGGCGCTGCTGTCGGCAAAGGGCAGAGCCTGGGCATCGGCCACCAGGACCGGCTTCTCCACGTCGGCAAGGATGCCCGCCGAGATGTCCATTCCGACGACCTGAAGGTCCGGACGATCCCTGTGCAAACGGTTGACGAACTTGCCGTTGCCGCAACCGACGTCGAGGACGACCCCGTTCGTTCCGGCGAGCTCTTCGACGACCATCCCAGGCAGATCGTACTGCGGCTGCTGCCACCGGTAGATCGACTGGCGGGCCGCCAGGTGGCGTTCGTCGGCGTAGGCGCTGTTCGCGAGGATGGACTTGTCGGCGACTGCGGCGTCCTGCCGTGCGGTGTTGCTCGTCACTGTGGCAGCTCCGGAGGGTTCGTGAGTGCGGGTCGAGAGCAGGCTTCTCTGACATTCTCACGGAGGCTCAGGACGATCGGGGAGTCTGCGTAGGCGGGCTCGGCGAGACGAGTGCTCAGCGCCCGAAGGCGGGTGGAGATGCTCGCCGTGCGCCGACCCGGTGCGGCGTCCAGCACCACCAAGAGCTTCTCCTGCACGCCGTCGAGGTCACCGTGGGCGAGATGGGCGTTGGCGAGGTCGAGGTGGGCAGCCAGCAGGTCGCCGGAGGACTGTTCCTGCTGCGGTGCGGACTCGTACAGGAGGATCGCCCTGGAGGATGCCTCAATAGCTCGGTTCACGTGATGCCGGCTCTCCAAAGCGAGAAGAGCTGTGCCGGCGTAGGTCCACTGCTTGGCCTCGGGGAACGTGAATACACCGGGAAGATCCACCGCAGCTACCCCGCTCCGCGCCGCCTCGGCAGCCTCCACGGCTCGTAGCGCGCCCGCGCTGTCGCCGAGCGCGGCGGTGGCCCGTGCTTCGAGGCCGAGCAGGCGGGCTGCGATCGTCCCGCTGTCCGCGTACGGCAGTCCGGACCGCGCCAGCTCGGCGGCCTGGCGGTGGTCCTGCTGCCAGTAGGCGATCAGGGACTGGACGGATCGGATCCAGGCCCGCAGACCGTTGTGGCCGGCTGACTCCGCGCAGCGCCAGGCCGTTCGCGAATGCGTGGCCGCAGCTGTGTAGTGGCCGAGGTCGAGAGCGACATGGGTGGCCAGGCCGCAGAGGCGCCCGGCCTGCAGGTACAGATGGCATGTCTGGTAGGGATGTTGGCGGCCACGGAGTAGGTCGAACACTCCTCGCCGAAGGGTTCCGATCTCGTGGAAGAGCTCGGACACCGGCTTGCTCACGTAGTCCCGCGCCAGTCTCGCGATGTCCGCGTCGATCTGTTCGAGCAGTGTGTCGCCCACGTTGGACGCGCTCGCGAAGCGAAGGAAGTGCGCAGACTCGGCCGAGTCGACCGCCACGGCCATGACGAGAGCATTGTCGCTGTCCGTGCGCCGGGCGGGTGCACGAGGCACGGCCCCGCCGACACTGGGCGGTGGAACTTCTTCGGCGGCTCCAGGGGGTGCTGCCAGCAGGTCGGCCAACTGGTCGACCGAGAGTCCGAGGGCGCGAGCGAGCTTCGGCCGCATCCAGGGCTGCGGGGCTCCTCTGCCACTCTCCCATCGCCCCACGGTCGTACGATCCACGTCGAGGGTTTCAGCCAGGGATTCCTGGGTATGGCCGACGGCCTCCCTGCGCCGGATCAGCCGGGACCTCCTGGATGCCATTCCGCGTCCTCCAGAGGTACGTCAGTTCGCCTGCAGCCGTATCAGGCCAGGTCGTGCCCGGGTTCGCAGCACGGATGCCTCTTTGCCGCCTCAATTCTGCTCTGGTTCACCCGCGTGCGAGGCGGTTCTGTAGATACCTGCCGGGTGAATCCCGGCGCGAATCGGCCGCTGCCGCTTCGGGCGACGAACGACTCACTGCGCTGCTGAGGGCCACTGCCGCGACGACACGGGATGCCCTTCCGACCAGTGCCTGACAAAACTTCCTTCAGCCCCGACGCGGGGCTGGGGGACGCAGGTGGCCGCGCCGGCCAGGAGCCACGCGGCACAAGCACCTGAGGTTCCTTGCCGACGGCCTGCCCCGGCAACGGATCCATCGCTGAACCCATGACTGGGCCGGGCAGCCGGCCCGCCCCATGATCCCGAAGGAGTGCTTCATGCCCGAGAACCTGACGACCGGCACCGAGCTGGAGAGCGACGGCTTGCTGGTCGCCCGTGCGAAGGTCGCCGCGGCCCGCTCGCGTGGCGAGCAGTCGTCGGACGGCGGCTCCACCGGCCGAACCGACACCAACGACTGACGGCTGCATCTCGATGACCGCCGAGCACTTCTCGGCGGTCGAGCGTCTGGGCGGGGACGACTTCCTCGCCCGGACGCTCGGCCGCAGCTTCAAGGTCGCACGCGGCGAAGCCGCGTCACTCGCCGGACTCATGAGCTGGGACGATCTCAACGCCGTCCTGACCCGTCACCGGTTCGAACCACCTCGCTTCCGCCTCGCCGTCAATGGGGAGCAGGTGCCCGCCTACACCTACTCCCGGCCGATCACCACCCGGCGCAACACCGTCTGGCACCAGCTCCAGCCCGCCGAGCTGCACAGGCGTCTCGCGGAGGGCGCCACGCTGGTCCTGGACGCCGTCGACGACCTCCACCCCGGAACCGGCGCTCTGGCCGGCCAGTTGGAGCGCTGGCTGCGAACCGGCGTGCAGGTGAACCTGTACGCCTCCTGGACCGGCACGGAGGGCTTCGGGATCCACTGGGACGATCATGACGTGGTCGTCGTCCAGCTGGACGGCGCGAAGCGCTGGCGCATCTACGGCCCCACCCGCACGGTACCGATGCACCGCGATGTCGAGACGCCCGAACCGCCGCCCGACGAGCCCGTCGCAGACCTGGTCCTCACGGCCGGCGATGTGCTCTACCTGCCCCGCGGCTGGTGGCATGCTGTCGCCGCCTCCGAGGGCCAGCACTCGCTGCACGTCACGTGCGGGCTGCAGAGCACGACGGGCGCCGACCTGATCACCTGGCTGTCGGAGACGTTGCGTGCCCACGAGGCCATCCGGGCAGACATCCCGCGTTTCGGGGCTGCCGAGGAGCAGCGCGCCTTCCTCGACACGATCGGCAAACTCCTCGCGGCCGAGCTGGGGAGTGCGGATCTGATCACCCGCTTCTCCTCCGCCCGTGACGCCACCGAGCGCGCCCGCCTGGCACCGTCGCTGCCCCACATCACTGCGGCCCCAGCGGATGCCGACCTTCAGGTACGACTGATCACCACGCGGCCCGCGCTCACGGCCACACCCGACGACACCGTCCGGCTGACCGCCGGCGGCGAGGAGTGGACGTTCGCCGCCAAGGCCGAGCCGATGCTCGCGCTCCTCGCCACCGGGGAACCGCACCGGCTGGCCGATCTCGCCGAGGCCGCCGGCATCAGCCTCGGGCAGGCGGCCGGTGTCGTGACGGAGCTGGTCGACGGCCAGGCCGCCGCGATCGGAGGCTCACAATGACCGCCCGGCTGGGCCTCGGCACCTATCGTTGCCTCGATGTGGCCGAGGCCGCACTCATGGCCGCTTCCCAAGGTGCCGAGTGGGTGGACACAGCGCCCAACTACGCCGGCGGCCGGGCCGAGATGGCGCTCACCGTGGTTCTGGCCGCCTACCCGGAGCTGTGCGTCTCCACGAAGGTCGGCTTCATCCCCGCCTGTGCCGGGCACATCGGGGTACGAGCCGGTGCCCTGTCCGCAGCGGACGCCGAGGGCGGGCACTGCCTCGCCCCGGACTACATCTCGTGGCAGCTGGCCCGCAGCAAGATCGTGCTCGGCCGTGAGCCCGACCTGGCGTTCGTCCACAACCCCGAGCACGCCTGCCCGGACGGCGAGATCACCGGCAGGCTTTACCGGTCCTTCGTGGCCTTGGAGGAGGCGTGCAGCCAACAGATCATCAGCGCCTACGGTGTGGCGACCTGGCGCGGCTTCAGCAGCGGCCTCTTCGACGTTCCCACGCTGATCGAACTCGCAGCCAAGGCCGGCGGCCCGAATCACCACCTGCGGGCCGTCCAACTCCCGGTCTCCCTCGTCCACCTTGCGCCCGTCGCCCAGGCTCTCGACGGTCACGGCCCGTTGGCCGATGCCCTGGCTGCGGGACTGGAGGTATTCGCCTCCGCCCCGCTCCACGGCGGCGAGATCCCCGGCATGGCGACCCCGGAGCTGTGCGAGCTGATCGCTCCTGGCAAGACCCCTGTCGAGGCGGCCCTCGCAGTCGTTGCTTCAGCCCCAGGGGTGAAGCGCGTACTCCTGTCGACGGGGAACCCGGAACACTGGATGCGGGCCGCCGGAGCCGTCGGGCGACCATCGCTGTCTCCGAACGTACTCCGAAGGGTCGTTGATGTACTCGGAACCTGATCCGGACACCGCCAGGCGGATGCGCGGGATGCACGCCGCAGCGGCTGCGTCGCTCGCCGCGAAGCCGATCGGGTCGAGCGAGGCGTGGGGCTGGCGCGGGCGTACCCTCAGCTGCCCGGTCGCTACGGCGTCCGGCGAGAGCTGGCTCCGTCTGGTGTCCGCGCCGGCCGACAAGGCTGGCGGAAAGCTCTGGGAGGGACCGCAGGAGGCAGAACGGCTCATGCCTCCCGAGGTGCCCAGGCCGCACCTGCGGGAGCGGCGTGCCTGGACCGAGGATGGGCACGGCTACCTGGCGGAGCTGTACGACAAGGTCACCGTCTCCACCGTCATGACCCACGAGCCGATCCTCCGGGAAGCGCCCGACCTGGACGACGCCTGGTGGGGCGCGCTCAGCACCGCCCTCGAAACCATTGCCGCCGTTCCCAGCGACCGGGTAGCGGTACGGCAGGAATACCTGGATCGCGCGATGCCCCTGTACCTGGGCATCCCGATCGACACGACGGTGCCTGCCTGGACGACGGCCCACGGTGACCTGCACTGGGCCAACCTCACGAGTCCGTCCCTCACGGTGCTCGACTGGGAGGGCTGGGGCGTAGCGCCTGCCGGGTACGACGCGGCGCTGTTGTACGCGTACAGCCTCCTCGTGCCGGATACCGCCGCAGAGGTGCGCCGCCGGCTCGCCCACATCTTCGACAACCCGGCCGGTCGCTTCGCCGAACTGGTTGTGATCACCGAGCTCCTGCAGACCATCACACGAGGCGACAACCTCGATCTGGAAGGGGCCCTGCGGAAACGGCTCTCCGCGATCACCGGATGACCGGCTCGCGGCCCCACGGCTGCGGGCCGCACATGGGTACCCCGTTGGCCTGTCCGACACGACAATGTGCTCCGCCCCGGACCGAGGATCGGGGCGGATTGCTCGGCGGGTTCCGGGCCTTGGCGGTTCGAGGGGTCGAGGAAGCCGGGCGAAGCCCCCTCCTCCGGGTGGCGGCCGGGGTCAGCGGAAGGCGTCGGAGAGGCGGGTGAAGGTCCGGCCGGCGGCGAGGAGGGTGGGGAGGGCGGCGGCCAGGCCGGGGGCGGTGCCGGCGGTGGGGTGGTTCATGTGGGCGATGACGATGCCGCCCGGCGCGGTGTCGAGGAGTTCCCGGCGGACCTGGGCGGCGGGGAGGGTGGCGCCGCCGTCGGCGTTGGTGCTGAAGCCGGCGATCCGCTGGCCGAGGTCTGCGGCGATCCGGGTGGCGACGTCGTCGTAGTGGGCGGTGCCGGAACGGAAGAAGGCGGGCGGGCGGCCGAGGAGGGCGGTGAGCTTGGCGAGGTTCCCCGCGATCTCGTCGTGGACCTCGCCGGGGTCGCGGGTGCCGGCGATGCCGTAGGCCGGGCGGCCGGTGACGGAGAGGGGGCGGTGGGCGGTGCCGTGGTTGGCGATCTCGAACAGCGGGTCGGCGGCGAGGTCCTCGAAGACGGCGGGGTTGGCGTCGATCCAGCGGGCGTTCAGGAAGAGGGTGGCGGGGACGCCGTGGCTGCGGAGGGTGGCGACGAGGGCGGCGTCGTAGCCCGAGCCGCCGGGACCGCCGCAGGCGTCGAAGGTGAGCGCGACGGCGGGGGCGGCGGCCCTGGGGAGGGTGGTCAGCACGCCGGGGACGTCGAGGCCCCAGGCGGCGGGGGCGGCGTCGGCGTAGCGGGCGACGACGGAGGCCCGGGTGGGGACGGCGGCGGGAACGGGGGCCGGCGCGGGGACCTCGGGCACGGGCGCGTCGGGGGCGGGGGCCTCGGGGGTCGGGGCCGGGGTGGGAGCGGCCGTCGGGCTCGCGGTCGGCGTGGAGGCCGCCGGCTCCGAGGCCGGGACGGGCGCCGCACCGGTCACGAGCGGCGCGGTCGGGACGGGCGCACCGGGCGCCACCGTCGGCCCGGGCGGCGCGGGGCTCGTCGTCGGCGCGCAGGCGGCCAGGGCGGCGCCGGCCGCGGCCGCCAGGAGGGTCCGCCGACTGAGTGACATCAATGCGCTCCGAATCTGCCTGACTGTCAGATGATCTGACTACCTCCTATTCAGGGCCCGCCCCGCCCCCCGGCGCAACCCGGGTCCGCCTTCACGGGGCCTCCGCCCGGTGGTGGGGCCCGGCTCACCGGGGGTTCACCGGAGCGAGCGGGCCGCGGGTAGGTACCGGCCGCGAGCATCCCCGACCAGAGCGGAGGCACCCGATGGCGGACGACGTGCACGAGGAGAAGGCCCGGCCGGGCCGGCGCGGGCTACTGGCCGCGGGCGCGGCGGGCGTGCTCGGCGCGGTGGCGGCGGGGGCCGGCAGCGCCCGGGCCGAGGGAGCCGCGGCCCCGGCCGCGCCCCAGGACCGGACGATCACCCTGACCGGGAAGCTGCCGACCGGCGCACCCGACTTCGTGTACCTGCCGTTCGACGTCCCGTCCGGCGTCCGCGAGGTCGCGGTCTCCTACCGGTACGACAAGCCCACCGTGCCGCCCGGCACCCCGGGCAACTCCTGCGACATCGGGCTGTTCGACGAGCGCGGCACCGACCTCGGCGGCCGGGGCTTCCGCGGCTGGTCCGGCGGCTTCCGGACCGAGTTCGCGGTGAGCCGGGAGCAGGCCACGCCCGGATACCTGCCGGGGCCGGTCCGCCCGGGCCGCTGGAACGTCGTCCTCGGCCCGTACCAGGTCGCGCCGCAGGGGCTGGAGTACCGGGTCGACGTCACACTGCGGTTCGGGGCGCCCGGCGCCGCGTTCACCCCCGCCTACCCGCCGGAGCGCGCCCGGGGGCGCGGCCGCGCCTGGTACCGGGGCGACTGCCACCTGCACACCGTGCACTCCGACGGGCGCCGCGAACCCGCCGAGGTGGCCGCCGGGGCGCGCGCGGCCGGGCTGGACTTCATCGTGTCCACCGACCACAACACCTCCTCCGCCCACGGCGCCTGGGGCCCGCTGGCCGGACCGGACCTGCTGATCCTGCCCGGCGAGGAGGTCACCACCCGCAACGGCCACTGGCTGGCGCTGGGCCTGCGCCCGGGCGAGTTCGTCGACTGGCGCTACCGCTCCCGCGACGAGGCCCTCCCCCGGTTCGCCCGCCAGGTGAAGCGGCAGGGCGGCCTGGTGGTGCCGGCGCACCCGTTCTGCCCGTACGTGGCCTGCCAGTGGAAGTTCGGGTACGAGCACGCGGACGCGGTCGAGGTGTGGAACGGCCCCTGGACGTACGACGACGAGTCGGCCGTGGACGGCTGGGACGCCCAGCTGGCGGTGGCGCTGCGCGACGGGCGTTCCTGGCTGCCCGCGATCGGCAACAGCGACGCCCACAGTGCCCCGCAGGTGATCGGCTCGCCGCACACCGTGGTGCTCGCCGAGGACCTCGACCGCGACGACATCCTCGACGGACTACGGTCCGGCCGCAGCTGGCTCGCCGAATCGGCCGCCGTCCAGCTCGACTTCACGGCGACCGGGAACGGCCGGCAGGCCGGGATCGGCGAGCAGCTGACCGTGCCCGCGGACGCGCCGGTGGACGTCCGGCTGGCCGTCTCCGGGGTGCCGAACGGCACGGTGCGGTTCCTGACCGACGAGGGCCAGCTGCACCAGGAGTCGCTGCCCGCCGACGGCACGGGCACGGTGGTCTGGCGGACGACCGCCTCGCTCGCCGCGTTCGTCCGGGCCGAGGTGCGGCACCCGAGGGCCGACGGGACCCCGGGCCGGGGCAACGCGATGGGCCCGGACCTCCCCTGGGGCCCGATGGCCGCGCTCACCAACCCGATCGTGCTGCGGGCCCGGGCGTAGGCCGCGCGGACCGGGACGCGGCGCGGACGCGGGCGTAGCGGGGAGGCGAACGGACGGCGTGGGGCCTGCGGGGGGACGGCGGGAGGTCCGGGGAGAGGAGGACTCCGGGGCGCACCGTGGACTAGGTTGATCCCCGACAGCAGTCACTCGTAGGGACGAGGCGGTCGGCTGTCCGCCTTGCCGGATTCGGCCGGTTCCTGTTCCGACTCCGGCCGGCCCCCGCGTGTTCCGCCCGTCCCGCCCGGCCCCGTCCGTCCCCGGCCCGCGAAGGGATCAGCAGCTGTGAACCGTACGACCGTAGGTGGGCCGGAGCTCGGAGGCGGACGGGGGGCGGGCAGCGTGGTCGTCCTCTCCGACCCGGCCGCCGGCGCCGGGAGCGGCGCGGTGGCCCCCCTGGTCGCGGACGCGCTCTTCCCCAGCGTCCACCTGCGCGCGGAGGACTTCCGGCGGGCGGTCCGGCAGGGCTACGTCGCCCCGGACCGCCCGGAGGCGCGGCGGCAGAACGTGACCGCGCTGGCGGCGACCGCCCAGGCGGCCTTCGCCTTCGCCTCGGGCGGCTACCAGGTGGTGGTGGAGGGCTCGGTCGCCCCGACCGCGCTGGACGCCTTCCGGCGGGAGAGCCGGGCCACCGGCGCGCCGCTGCACTACGTGGTGCTCAACGGGGGCACGGCGGGCGGTACGGCGGCCGACGGTGCGCCGAAGGCCGGGAGCCCGGCGGTGGACGCGGCCGAGGCCACGGCGGACACCGTGCTGGCGGGGCTGCGCCGGGGGGCCTACCTGCTCGGCTGGTGATCCCGCCGCCGCCCCGGGGGGAGACCGGGGCGGCGGCAGGAACGGAGCGGCGGCGAACGACGGCCGCGAACGGAAGAGGGTCGGTCGGTTCTGGGGGGACCGACCGACCCGTCGCGGCACCACGGCCCCGAGCGGCGACGCCCCGGCGCCCGCCCTCCCACAAGAGCGAACGCCGGGGCGGCCGCGGGCCCGGCGCCCGAACGGGGGTACGGACGCCGGTGGCGGTGCCGCCACAATGGTCAACGGGCCGCGGTGCGGAAGCGGTTCACGGCCTTCCGGTCCGGGTCCGCCCGGACCGGCCCCGGTTTCCCCAAAGGGCAGCGATCCGCGACGGTCCCCCGTCCGTCCGGCCGGACGGACGGGCCTCCGGCCGCGGCCGTCAACCGGTCAGCCCGTCAACCCGTCAGCCCGCCCAGGCCATCCCGCGGGCCTCCAGGATCGGCCGCAGGGCGCGGACCGCGTAGAAGCTGCGGGACTTCACCGTGCCGACCGGCACCCCCAGCACCTGCGCCACCTCGACCATCGACCGGCCCTTCATGTGCAACTGGACCAGGACGTCCCGGTGGTGCGGCTGGAGCTCGGCCATCGCCACCGCGACGTCCTGGGCGACGAGCACCTCGTCGTAGGGGTCGTGGGCGCCCGCGTGGTCCTCCGGGCTCTCGTCGGCGACCTCCTGGGCGCGGGCGGCCTGCATCCGGTAGTGGTCGATGGCGATCCGGCGCGCCACCGTGAACAGCCACGGACGGCTGTGCTCGGGGCCGCGCTGCACGGCCGCCGGGTTCTGCCAGGCCCGCAGCAGGGTCTCCTGGACGATGTCCTCCGCCTTGCCCCGGTCCCCGCTGGTCACCCGGAGCATCGCGCGCAGCAGGTAGCCGCCGTGCAGGCGGTACAGCTCGGCGAGAACGTCCTGGTCCAGGGTGGGCCGGGCGGCGGGCGCGGCGGGCACGGCAGGCGGGGCGGGCACGGCGGGTACCCGGGCGTCCCCGGAGGTCGTCCCGGCCAGGGCGGTTGCGTCGATGGCCACGGCTGTTGAGCCCCTCACACCATTCATCGGTACCTCGGTCGGTCGGTACCGGGGTCGATCGCTGTCTCGGTGCTCCGGGGCAGGCCACCGCGATCGGACGGCTCCCCGGGCGGTGCCACGCTGGCAGCCCCCGCCAACGCGGGGCCAACGCGGCCGCGACCGCCCGCGTTGGCGGGACGTTGGCGGGCCCCTGCGCGGCCTCACTCCGCCGGTGTCACGCCGCCGGTGTCACTCCGCCGACGTCACTCCGCGGGCGGTGCCCCCGCGCCGGCCCGCGCCCCCGACCCCGCCCCGGCCCTCGCGGCCGCCCGGTTGCGGCCGACCTTGGCGGCGGCCGCCGCCAGGGCCAGCAGCGCCGCACCGCCCAGGCTCACCCCGGTGACCGCCGACGCCAACCGCACCGGCCTCCCGTCCGGCGGCGGCGGGACCAGCACCGGGTCGGCGGCCGCCGGGTCGGCGGATCCCGGGACCGCCGCCGGACCGGCGGCGGCCGGGGTGCCCACGGCCGTCACCGGGTCCACCGCCCCCCAGCCGACGCCCGGATCGGGCAGCGCCGTACCGGGCCGGTAGGCGGTCGATCGCAGCCGGTCGGCGAGCTGCTCGGCCGTCAGCGAGGGCGACCGGCCGAGCACCAGGGCCGCCGTCCCCGCCACCAGCGCGGCGGCGTAGCTCGGCCCGGAGACCGTGAAGGTGCCGCCGCCGGGGCCGGCTGCCAGCAGTCCCTCGCCCGGCGCGGTCACGTCCACCCGCGAGGCCCGCCCGGGGGCGGGGGCGGCGGCGCCACCGGCCTGGCCCGCCGCACCGGAGGAACCCGCGGAGCCGCCGGTGGAACCGGAGGCCCCGGCACCGGCCGGTGCGCCGTCGGCGCCGATCCCGGCCACCGCGAGCACCCCGGGGTACCCGGCGGGGTAGACCGGGCCGTTCACGGTCTGGCTGTCCGGTCCGACCGGGGCGACCAGCAGCATCCCCTTCCCCGCCGCGTAGCCGACCGCGTCGGCCAGGGCGGGCGCGGGCTCCGCGATCGGCGCCGCGACCAGGCCGATCCGGGCACCGCCGTCGGCGGCCGCGCGGATGCCCCGGGCGAGCAGGTCGGCGTTGGTGCTGCCGGCGTCGTCGGTGGCGGCCACGGCCAGCACCTTCGCGGCCGGGGCGACACCGGCCGGGCCGCCGTCGGCGGGGCGGCGGCCGGCCACCAGGGTCGCGAGCGCGGTGCCGTGGCCGACGCAGTCCCGGCCGGCGTCGCCGTCCCCGTGCAGTCGGGGCCCGAGCGTGAGCCGCCCGGCCAGCGGGCCGGCGCCCGATCCGGTCGCGGCGTCCACCCCGGAGCCGATCACGGCCACCGTCACCCCGGCGCCCCGGCTCAACGGCCAGACGGCCTCCGGCCGCAGGAAGACCTGCGACCAACCGGGCCGGTCCGCGGCGCGGGCGGACGGCTTGCGGCACCCGTTCTGCCGGACGTCGGACAGCGTCTGCGCCAGTGGGGGGAACTCCGCCGCCTGCGTTCCCGCACCCCCGCCGGCGGCGGCACCGCCCCCGGCAGCAGCACCGGCGCCACCGGCAGCAGCACCCGAAGTGACACCCGGCACCACGTTCCCGACGGACGGCACCGTGCTGGCCGCCGCAGGGCCGGCCACCAGCGGCCCGGCCCCGGACGCACCCGCCCCCGCGGCGGCGGCCGGAGCGAGGGCGGCGAGCGCCGCGAGGCCGCCGGCCACCGCGGTGGCGGGGCGGGCGAGCCGCCCCCCGCCTCGGCCGGTGCTCACACCGCGCTGCCGGAGCGGTCCGCGGCGATGTCCTCGGGCAGCAGCAGGCTGAGCTCCGAGAGGTCGGCGACGTCCAGCCGGCTGAGCCGCCCGGCCTGGCGGGTGATCATGCCCTCCAGGGTCTGCCGGGCGAAGCGGCCGTTGCCGAAGGTGCGGTCGCGCGGGACTCCCGCGAACAGCTGCCCCAGCGCCTCCAGCGTGTGCGGCGCGATCTCGTACCCGGCCTTGACCGCGTGGTTGCGCACGATGGTGACCATCTCCGCGTCGGAGTAGTGGCCGAAGTCGATCTGCCGGGAGAAGCGGGAGGCGAGACCGGGGTTGGAGGAGAGGAAGTGCCGCATCTCGTCCTCGTAGCCGGCCACGATCACCACCACCTCGTCCCGGTGGTCCTCCATCAGCTTCATCAGGGTGTCCACGGCCTCCTGGCCGAAGTCCCCGCCGCCGCCGTGCCGGGGCGTCAGGGTGTACGCCTCGTCGACGAACAGGACGCCGCCGCGGGCCCGGTCGAACGCCTCCTTGGTGAGCTGGGCGGTGTGGCCGACGTAGCGGCCGACCAGGTCGGCCCGGGCGGTCTCGATCAGCTGGCCGCCGGGCAGCACGCCCAGCTCGGACAGCAGCCGCCCGTAGAGCCGGGCGACCGTGGTCTTGCCGGTACCGGGCGGACCGGCGAAGACCAGGTGGTGGCTGATGGTGGCGGTGGGCAGCCCGGCCTCCTCGCGGCGGCGGACCTGCCGGATCAGGTTCACCAGGTCCTCGACCTGCTCCTTGGCGGCGGGCAGGCCGACCAGGGCCTGGAGCTCGGCCAGCGGCTCGGTGCCGTCGGCCTCCTTCACCGGCGGTTCGAGCTCGACGCCGACGTCCCCCGGGACGAGCACGGCGAGGTCCTGGTCGCTGATCTCGGCCTGCTCCGCCAACCGGGTCGCCTGCCGGTCGACCATCTCCTCGAAGACCTTCCGGGCCGCGCGGCCGTTGCCGAAGTCCTCGCCGCGCGGCATCCGCTCGAACAGCAGCGTCAGCGCGTCGCCGGTGCCCTCGGCGAGCTCGTAGCCGTGGCTCGTGGCAGCCCGCTCGACGATCGTGACCAGTTCGTCGACCTCGTAGTTGGCGAACTCGACGGTCCGGCTGAACCGGGAGGCGAGACCGGGGTTGGAGGCCAGGAACTCGGTGATCTCGGCGGAGTAGCCGGCCACGATCACCACCACGTCCTCGCGGTGGTCCTCCATCAGCTTGACCAGGGTGTCGATCGCCTCCCGCCCGAAGTCCGGGCCGGAGCCGCCGGAACCGGCCGACAGGGTGTACGCCTCGTCGATGAACAGCACGCCGCCGAGCGCCTGCTGGAACACCTCGGTGGTCTTGATCGCGGTGCCGCCGATGATCGAGGCGACCAGGTCGGCCCGGGCCACCTCGGTCAGGTGCCCGCTGCGCAGCACGCCCAGGTCGGCGAGGATCGCGCCGTAGAGCCGGGCGACCGTGGTCTTGCCGGTGCCGGGCGGACCGGCGAAGACCAGGTGGCGACTCATCGGCAGGGCCGGCATGCCGGCCAGTTCGCGGCGGCGGGCCAGCTTGTTGAGGTTGACCAGGGTGGCGACCTGCTCCTTGACGCCGGCCAGGCCGACCAGCGACTCCAGCACCTCCAGCGGTCCGGGCGGTGCGGCCGGGGCGGCGGCGCGGCCGGGTTCGGCGTCCGGCCCGGGGTCGCCGTTACCAATGGCAGCGGCCGGGCCCGAGCCGGTGGCGCCCTCGGCGCGCGGGCTGCCGGTGGCGGCCGCGGCGGTGCCGTGGGCGTCCGGCAGACCGTTCTCCTCGCTGGTCAGCTGCTCCACCGCGAGCCGCTCGCTCGGGGCCGTCTGCCGCAGGCCGGAACCCCGGTTGCGGGACAGCGTGCAGCCGGTCAGCCGGACCGCCTCCACCGAGTCCAGGCGCACCCCGTCGCCGATGTTCTCCACCGCGTCGACCTGGGCCAGGGCGGCCCGCCCGCCCGCGCCGATCCGCACGCCGTGGCGGCGGTTGCCGTGGCTGCGGACCCGGGTGCAGCTCAGGTCGCCGCCGTCCTCGACGGACAGGCCGTCCTCGCCCGAGCCGCTCACCTCGCAGTCGCGCAGCGCGGCCCGGCCGACCTTGCCGACCAGCACGCCGGAGCCCTTGGCACCGCGCACCACCCCGGCGCCGACGAAGGTGTCCGCGCCGTCGGTGATCCGCAGTCCGGCCCGCCCGGCGTCGGTCACCTCGACGCCCTCCAGCCGGCCCCGGCCGTCCCGCAGCACCTCGATGCCGTCGGCGCCCGCGCCGGTGACGGTCAGGTGGCGCACCCGGGGGTTGGCGCCGCCGCCGATCGACAGGCCGGGCCCGGTGACGTCGCGGATCTCCAGCCGGTCGATGTCGGCGGCGCTCTCCTCGGCCAGCTCGACGCCGGCCCCGCCGCAGCCGCGCACCACGGTGCCCCTGAGCACCGGACCGGCGTGCTCGCCGACCCAGATGCCGGTGCCCTCGGCGTCGGCGACCTCGCAGTTCTCGAAGTGGCCGCGCGAACGGCCGGTGATGTGGATGCCGTGACCGGCGGTGCGGGCGGTGGAGCAGCGGCGCAGCTCCGGGTCGGTGCCTGCGGCGAGCGCGATGCCGTGGCCGGTGGTGGCGCTGACCACGCAGTCCTCCAGCACCACCCGGGCCTCGGAGCTGATGTACACGCCGATGGCGGTGTCCCGGACGGCGGTGCGCACCAGCCGGGTCGTGGAGCGCTCCTCCAGCGCGACGGCGGGCTTGTCGGTGACGGAGATCTCGCAGTCCTCGAAGGTGCCGCGGGCCTCGCCGTTGGCGCAGACGCCGTTGCCGCGGGCGTCGCGCAGCACGCAGTTGCGCAGCAGCGGGTTGGCCCGTTCGCCGACCACCACGGCGGAGGTGCCGAGGTGCTCGATGACGCAGTCCTCGATCACGCTGGTGCCGGTGGAGGTCTCGACGATGCCGGCGCCGGCCGGGTTGGTGACCCGGCAGTCGCGCATCGCGAGCGAACCCTGCTGGCGGGTGAGGACGGCCGTCCAGGAGCTGCCGACCACCTCGCAGTCGGACAGCGCTGCCTGGCCGCGCGGCACGTCGACGGCGGGGAGCTCCTCGTCCTCGCCCTGGACGACCAGGCCGGTGAGCTGGACGGCCTCGGCCACCACCTGGACGACGCAGCCCCGCCGGGCGGTGATCCGGACGCTGCCGCGCGGCTCCTCGGCGGTGATGGTGACCATCTTGGTGATGACCAGGTTCTCCTCGTAGCGGCCCGGGCGGACGGAGATCACCGCTCCGCTGCGGGCCGCCGCGAGCGCGTCGCCGATCGTGCGGTACGGGCCGCCCCGCTGTTCCGGGCACACCGTCAGCACATGGCGCGACATGGCCGTCCTCTCCTGGGTCTTCATGGGTACGTCGTCGTCGGGCGGGTCGGACGGGGCGGGGCCGGGGCGGGCGCGGTCAGGAGGCCGTGCAGTCGGCCCTGACGGCGGAGGCCGCGATGTGCGCCTTGTCGGTGGCGGTGCCGGCC
The DNA here is from genome assembly GCF_900105395.1 of Streptomyces sp. TLI_053. Taxonomy (NCBI): domain Bacteria; kingdom Bacillati; phylum Actinomycetota; class Actinomycetes; order Kitasatosporales; family Streptomycetaceae; genus Streptomyces; species Streptomyces sp. TLI_053. The sequence continues at coordinate 7,887,266 of NZ_LT629775.1, read as the reverse complement.
CAGTCGAGGCCGCGGGAGTGCAGCATCACCGAGATCTTGCCGCCGGAGACCGCGAACGCCTTGCTGGTCACCCAGCTCCCCCGGCTGCCGGTCTGGTTGACCGAGAAGTCGCCGATGACGCCGGAGTTCGGGGTGGAGGAGTTCTGGACGGTGTAGTAGGCGGGCTTGCCGCCGACCAGCTTGTAGTCGCTGTTGTTGGGCACGTACACGGCGATCGTGCAGCTGCCGGTCGTGACCGGGGCGGTGGAGAACGTCCAGACCACCGAGTTGTCGTTGTCGTCCTTGGTGTCCGAGCCGGACATCGGCATCGACACGTACTTGCCGTTGCAGCCGGAGCCGCTGTACCCGCCGGTCGAACTGCTGAGCCAGCCCTTGGAACCGTCCTCCCAGTAGCCGTGCTGGGCGTAGGCGACCGAGCCGGTGCTGCAGTTGCCCCCGCCGATGGCACTGTAGGTGGCCTTGGCGGCGGCGGGCGGCTGGACGGGGGGCTGGGAGGCGGGCGGCGGCTGCGGCGCCGGCTGCTGGGGCGCGGGCTGCTGCGGGGCCGGCTGCTGGGGCGCCGGCTGCTGCGGGGCCGGCTGACCCGGCGCGGGCTGCTGCGGGGCCGGCTGCTGGGGCGCCGGCTGACCGGCACCGGGCTGCTGCGCGGCGGGCTGGCCCGTGACGGGCTGCGTCGACTTGCTGTTGCCACTGCCGCCACCGGTGCCGCTGCCGCTGCCGCCGACGTTCTGGGTCCCGCTCTGCGGTGCCTTGCCCACCGGGACAGTGGTGCCGACCGGCTGACCGCCCGGTACCGCCGGGGTGCCGACGCTGCCGCCGAGGGCGATCCCGGGAACGGTGCCCGAGCCGTCCGGCGAGGGCGGGGTGAGCGCGGGGTCACCGGTCGCGGGCGGATCGACGGGAGCCGGGAGCGGGAGTCCGGTCGTGGGCGGGTCGGTCGGCGCGGGCGGCTGGACGTCGTCGATCTCCGGTCCGTCGACCAGCTGGGGGTCCGCGCGGTTCACACCCCGGTCGTCGCCGTGCTTGTCCGCGCCGTCGGTGATCAGGAACGGAAGCCCCATCAGCACCACGCCCGCCGTGGCGGCGGCGACCAGCGCGGGCCGCCGGAACCGGGAACGGCGGGAGCTCTCGTCCGGCTCCTCGGCCTCCGCGTGCTCGGCCCCGACCGGCTCCGGCGCCCCCGGCTCCTCCCCCGGGCCGAACCCGTCGGCGGACATGGACGCGCGGACGACCGCGACCGGCGGCACGGCGGCCGCCGCCATGGGCGCGGCCGGCCCGTACTGCGGCACGGCGACCTGCTCGGTCGGCGCCTCCGCCGCCGCCGGGGCGGCCGCGGCGGCAGCGGCGGCCGTGCCGGCCGAGGCGGCCGGAGCGGCGGCCACCGGAGCCGCGGCCGGCTCCTCCTCCATCTCCCAGTCCATCGACGGCAGCTGGATGCCCGCCGCCCCGCCCCGAGCCCCGTTCCCGCCCGTACTCGTGCTCACCGCAGCTCCTCCGGCCTCGCATGCAGTCCCAGTCGACAGGACCACCCCGCCGACTGGACCTCGGGTGCTCCTACTCCGTTCCTACGGCCGGACCCGGCCGGACGGTTCACGACCGCTCACCGCCGCCGGGGAACCACTGCGTCAGGGCGCTGAAGATGCTGTCCTCCAGGGTTTGCGCGGGGGCCGGCTCCTCGACCTGCGGAGGCCCGTCGGCCTCGTGCGACGGCAGCGGCGTGTTCGACAGGTGCGGGGGCGGGACGTTCGGGGCCCGGGTGTTCGGGGCCTGCCCGTTCGAACCTTGCGGGGCCTGCCCGTTCGAACCCTGCGGGGGCCGGACGCTCGGGGGCGGGAGCACCACCCAGGAGTCCTCGGACGTCCCGCTCCGGGAATCCGACTCGTCCGTCAGGTCCGAGTGGAGCGAGGTGTTGTCCGAGTCCCCGCCGTCGAAGGGCAGGGCCGAGTACCAGGTGTTCGTGGTCGACTCGCGCTGGTGCGGCGCCTCCGGCAGGTCCAGCAGATCCGTGTCCACCGACACGTTGTCCGACTCGTCCCCCAGCCGGGCCCCCTCGTGCAGGTAGAACTCCTCCGGGGCCGTCGCGTACGAGGCGCCCGTGGCCTCCCGCCGGTGGTCGCCCGACACGTCCTCGGGGAGGAGTGTCCGCCTGCCGGTGTCCTCCACCAGGTCCGGAGTGTCGTGGTCCGAACCGTTCCGCGACGGCGAGGGAGCGGAGGAGTCCGACGTCAGGGGCTCGTCGACCGGGGTGTGCGGCAGACCCTCCGTCGGCGCACGCCGCACGGGCGGGGTCTGCACCGGCGGAGTCTGCACCGGCGGGGTCTCCTGCACAGGCGCAACCTGCACCGGCGGAGTCTGCACTGGCGGGGTCTCCTGCACCGGCGGAACCTGCACCGGCGGAACCTGCACCGGCGCAGTCTCCTGCACAGGCGCAACCTGCACCGGCGGAACCTGCTCAGGCGGCCCGACCCGGAAGCTCCGGACACCGCCGACGGGGCGGCCCGCCTCGGGTGCCTCCGCCCGCTCCACCCGCGCCGTGGTGGTCACGATGACCACCTCCACCTCGCGCCGGCTGCTCCGGAGCACTCCGCGCAGCGTCCGCTCCAGGCGGTCGGCCTCCCGCACGGCCCGCTCCGCCGGCGCGTCCAGGGTGATCTCGACCCGCCGGGGCGCGGTGCCCTCCGGGGCGAGGACCGTCCGCCGGACGTTCTCCAGCAGCCTGTTGAGGCTGCCGCCGCTGCCGGCGTCGGCGGCCAGCCGGATCGTCGGGTCCGGTTCGGGTGACGGTTCCCGCAGGCTGAGGTCCACGTCCCGGCGGGGGCCGCCCGAAGCGTTCCAGTGGGTGTTCACCTCGGCCGCCGACAGGTCGCCGCGCTCGCCGACGTGCTCGACCAGGTGCTGGAGCCGGCGCCGGTCCGCGGCCGGGACGGCCTGACCGTCGCGCACCCGGCGGATCTGCTCGAAGGCTCCTCCGTTCGACTCGTCCGCGGCGAGCACGAGCGTCCGGTCCAGGCCCCTGAGCCACCGCACGGCCCGGTCGCCCTCGGTGGTGAGGGAGTCCGCGAGCAGGTCCCGGGCGACCCGGCCGACACCCAGGATCCGGGAGCGGTCGTCCGGAGCGGCCGGGTCCAGCCGCAGCGCCCTCGCGACCGACTGCACCGCCCCCGACGAGGCACCGTGCAGCCGGAGTTCACCGTCGCGCGCGTCCTCGTCGAACCGCAGGTAGCCGCCGGCGGGGACGTCCGCGCTCCCCTTGACCTGGTCGACGGGGATGTCGATCTCGATCGCCATCAGCTCCTGCCGGGGGAGCGTCTTCCCGTCCTTGTGGTAGACCACCTCCACCTCGGCGAAGCCGTGGTACCGCGCGGTGTCGGTCTTGATCTTGGCATTGTTGACGATCTGGCCGCCCTCGCCGGTCGCGAGGTCGGTCCGGTGCTGGTAGGCACCGTCGACGTAGACGCCGGCGCGACCGCCGACGTGCTCGTTGATCTCGCCCTTGCCGCCGCCGGTGAGGCGGACCGCCGCCTGGACCGAACGCTGGGCGTTGGCGCCGTCGGTGACCGAGGTCGTGTTGGTGGGGTTGGACTCCGACGTCGCGTCGGTCCGGACGAACTCCAGCTGCTTGATCCTCACCCTGACCTCCACCCGGGCGTCGCCGGCCAGGTCGGTCGGTCCGATCAGGAGGGTGGAGTTCCCCGGGCCGTGCGTGATCGTCGGCACCGACGGATCGGGAGCCGCGCCCGCGTTCTCCGCCGGGGTGCGCGGAGGGATCGGGGTGACCGGACTGCTGAGACGGCTCGCCAGCGCCACCGGGTCGATCATCCGGTCCACCGTGCCCCGGATCCGGTCCCAGGTGCCCGCGCCGAGGAACTCCTCCGCTCCTGCCTTCAGCTGCTGCCGCGCGTCCGGCCCCATCTCGACCTTCCGGACCACGTCCGTGTCGACGAGCCCGTGCGTCCACACCCGGTCCGGCGGGATCCGGACGGCCTGGCCCGCGGACGTGTGGTCGGTGAGGCCGCGCAGGGCGGCTCCGCGCGGCGCGGTCGCGGCGTCGAAGACGTTGCGGGGGTTGGGCGTGTCGCCGACCGGCGCCCGTTCCCTCGTCTCGGCGACGTCGATGACCGTCTCGATGCCGAGCGCGCGCCGGAAGTAGGCGTGCTTGGTGGCCATCACGAACGGCGGCGTGGTGCTGACCGGTTCCTTCCACTCGACCCGGAAGTGCAGGTCGGCCTCGCCGCTGAAGATGCTCGCGTTGGCGGGCTTCACCTTGGTGGTGTTGCCGGAGCCCGCACGGTTGGACCAGGTCTCCTGGGTGTCGTGCCCGGTCGCCCCGGTCAGCGACCCGCCCGCGTACCAGGGGCCGCCGCTGACACCCAGCGTGGCGCGCAGCTGGTGGCCGGAGCCCGCCCCGCCGCCGGTCGCCCCGTCGGCCGCCGAGTGGCTGTGCTCGTTCTGGGTCCCGGTGTTGAACTCGGTGGTCTTGGTGCTGCCGGTGTGCTCCAGCGTGCGGACGGACGCGCCGATCCGAATGGTCACGCCCCCGTCGGAGACCACCAGTTCGCGGCCGGACATCATGGTCCTGAGCTGGTCGTGCAGGGTGTTCGGGGTGAGGACGTCGTAGAGCTTGTGCCGGAGGCCGGACCTGCCCGGGCCGGACAGCCACTTGGTGATGTCCCTGCCGCCGAACTCGCCCGGGTCGCCCTGTCCGCGCAGGAGGTCCTTGGCGAAGTCGGGCCTCCTGACGCCGGTGTCCGTGGTGGTGCTGTTCGTGTCGGCACTGTTCGCGACGATGGTGTTCGTGCTGGTGTTGTTCGTCGCGAGGCTGTCCATGCCGAGGCTGTTCCCGCCGGCGCTGTTCTCGTTGGCGTGCCCCGCGCCGGCGTTCCGGTCGGAGGACACCGATCCGGTGCTCCCGTGGGACGGCGCCGCGCCGTTGTTCCGGGCGTCCGGCACGAACACATTGGTGACGACGTCCGAGGACCCGAGCCGGTGCGTCTGCCAGATCCGGTCCGGGACGGCGCGCGGCGCCTCCACCGGGCTGTACTGCGGCGTGATGACCTCGGCCGCCGCCCGGATGTCGCGGAGCTTCGTGGTGCTGGGGATCAGACCGCCCGTCCAGCCCCGGATCTCCACGTCGAAGCTGACATCGGCGTCGGACACGGCGGCCCGCGACACGTTCTTCGCCCGGTTCACCGTGGTGCCCGCGGTCTCCAGGGCGACGCCGGTCGCCGAGTCGTGCCGGTAGGAGTAGTCGACCGTCAGCACGCTCTTGCCGTCCGCGCTCGGCTTGCCGGTCGCACCGACGGTGCCGGTGATGCGTTCCCGCTGGTCGTACGAGACGCCGTGGCCGGTCCGGTTCTGCGTACCGACCTCGATCTCGGCGTCACCCACCTCGCGGCGCAGCACGGGGGCTTCCGTCAACCTGGCCCGGACGACCACCTCGGCCGACCAGCCGGGGCCCCCGACCGGCACCTTGAGCGCCCCGCCCCGGGTGAGCTGGGACAGGTTGGCCTGGAGCGCCCTCGGCCCGAGTTCCTCGGTGAGGGTGCGCTCCAGTTGCCGGGAGACGCCGCCGCGCGCGGCGAAGCGCTTCTCCAGGGCGGCGCGGACGTCCGTGAGCACCTGGGTGCCCCCGCTCCGACCGTCGGGGAGGTCCTTGAACGAGACCACCGAGGAGGCGCCGAGCTGGTTGCGCGGCAGGACGGTGTGGGTCCGCAGGTGCGGCTCCAGGGGCAGTTCGGCCTTCGGGCCGCGAACGCTGAACTCGGTGCTGAAGTCCCCCTCGACGGGGCGCGGAGCGCCCCTGCCCTCCAGGGTCAGGGTCAGGGTCACCCGTCCGCCGAAGACGTCCTGCGCGTCGCGGACCTTGCTGTTCGCGTAGAGCTTGTCCGCGGCGGAGTCGCGGGTGCCGACCCGGACCCGCTCCTGCGAGCCGAGGTCCGCGTTGGCGTAGGGCGCGCCGGTGACACCGGGGAACCCGACGCCGCCCTGCTTGACCTCGTGCTTCCCTTCCTGCCGGCGCTCCGACTCGAAAGTGCTGGTCTCGTTCTGCCGGCTGAGGTCGGCCGCGGCGCTCTGCCTGAGGTACTTCGGGTCCGTGAGCGTGGCGGTGACGGTCACCTTGATGTTGCGTCCGAGCACCGTGTCCTTGAGGACGCCCGGCTTGCTCTGGTCGAAGGAGTCCAGCTCGAACCGCTCGCCCCGGGTCATCGCGCCGAGCCTGGATGCCAGCGCGGGCTGGGTGACGAGCTGCATCACCTCGTCCCGGACGGTCGGCCAGAGGCGCCCGTAGTACTCCTTGCCGGCCGTCTCCAGATCGGTCCGCAGCTTTTCGACGGAGCCGATGTCGCGGACGACCGCGGACTCCGGCAGGCGCTTCTCGACGAGCCTGGCCACCGCGGCCTCGGCCACGGCCTTGTCGTGCTGCGGCGGTGCCACCAGGTCCGACTGCGGCATCACCGTACGGAACCCGACCGGGATCTCGACGGGATCGCCCACCTGCCGGTCGCCCTTGTGGACCACGACCTCCAGGTAGCCGTCGCCGTCGAGGATCGCGCCGGGTTCCTTGGTCTTGGTGGTGACCGCGGTCTCCAGGGTCCGGCCGGAGATGTGGATCGAGTCCGACCCCTTCCGGCCGCCGTAGGAAGCGCTGACATTGAGTTCGTCGGGGCCGATCCGGCCACCGCCCTGGATCTGCCGGAGCCCGCTCACGACCTTCCGCCGGAGCCTGGTGACCATGTCGCCCGCGCCGGTGTTGAACTCGGTCTCATTGGTGAGGGCCAGGACGTTCAGTTCGCGGTTGGCAGCCTTCACCTCGATCCGGACGTCGCTGCCGGGGACCCGCAGGACGACGGCCTCGCCGTTGGTCATGCCCTTGAAGTCCTGCTGGAGGCGCTGGTAGCCGAACTCCGCCACGAGCCGGTCGGACAGCAAGCTGCGGTTGCTCCCGAGCGCCTCCCTGACGTCGGCGTTCCCGGCCAGGAGGTCGACCACGCCCGCCATCACCTGACGCTGCTGCGGCCGGCCGGGCGGGGTGTTCAGGACCTGCATCTCCACGGTGCCGGCGGCGTCCTCGCCCGGTGCGACGCGCAGCCGCGGCTCACCCTTGGCGTGGACGTCCAGCATGACGTGGGACAGGTGCAGCCGCGGCTGCGTCCGCCGGGCGGGGTCGAAGTCGTCCGGCCAGCCGAGGTGGACGGGGTCGAGGGCGTCGGCGGAGGCCCTGGTCTCGCGCTGCGGGATGCCGACCTCGATCGGGGTCGTCACGACGTTCGCGGCCGCCGGGTCCAGCCGGACCGACAGGTCCTCCGTCCCCCGCCGGCCGGCCGGCTGGTAGCCGACCTCCAGCCGCAGCTTGCCGTCGAACATCTCGGTCACCTCGGTGGTCTTGGACCGCGAGAAGAGGCGCGCCCGGGTGGTCAGGCCCTCCCAGGACATCAGGTCGCCCTGGACGCCGCCCGCGGCCTGGACCCGGAACAGCTTGACGAAGTCGAACCGCCCCTGGAGGCCGAGTCCGCCCCGCTTGCGGCCGCCCGTGGTGGTGCCGAGCGTCACGACGCGGTCGCTGCCGCCCTCGTACTCGAACTTGGCCTTCGCCTTGTCCTTCGACCGGTGCACCAGCTCCGCCACCTCGCCGCGGACGGTGATGGTGCCCTGCCGGGCGTCGGTGCCGACGGGGATGTGCAGGACCTCGCCCCGGGAGAGGGACGACACCTGGGCGCGCAGCCCGGAGTCGCTGAAGAGGCTCTCCGCGAGCGTCCTGGCCAGGGCCTCGCGGTTGACGGTCGCCGGGGGCAGGGCGTCGGCGATCCGCGCGGCGAGGTCGACCGTCAGGACGCTGCTCGGCTCGCCGATGCCGGTCACCATGTGCGAACCGGAGAGCATTCCGGACTCGGTGACGGCCCGCGGCGGCAGCAGTGGCGCCCGCTCGGCGGGCTTGGGCGGGACCGGAGCCACGGAGATCTCGTCCTTGGGCGGGTGGGCGGGCGCCTCCTGGATCTCGTCCTTGGGCAGGTGCGCGGGCGCCTCCTGGATCTCGTCCTTGGGCAGGTGCGCGGGCGCCTCCTCGACCTCGGACTTCGACGGCCGACTGTTCGAACTCTGCCCCTCCGTCGACGCGTTCCTCGCGGCTTCGGCGTCCTCCATCTCCCTGAACCGCCGGTTGATCTCGGGCAGGTCCAGTTCCTCGGTCTCCCGCTTGCCCGGCACGAGGTTCTCGTCCACAGGGTTGCGGCCGTTGTCCTCGCCCCCGTCGACCGTCCTGGGAGCCTTGGCCTTGCCCTCCGCGTTCCTCCGGATCTGCTGCAGCTCCTGCTCGGTCGGTTCCTCGTCGCTGTCCTGCCTGAGCCGCTCCCGGTCCTGCTCGTCCTCGCTCGCCCGCCTGACCTGGTCCTGCTCGTCCTCGCTCGCCCGCCCGACCTCCTCCTGATTCTGCTCCCGCTCCCGCCGCTGCCGGTCGAGCCGCTCCTGCTCCTGGCGGCGCTCGGCGGCGGCGACGGCCGAGTAGCCGTCCTGCTCGGTGTGGTCGATGGTGGTCCGGCGGCCGTTCGCCGTGCCAAACTCGGCGAGCGGCGCCCGCCCGTCGCGGACGTCCACGAGCGTGACCCGCAGGTCCAGCGCGGCGGCCGTGAGCACCGCGAAGGCGTCCCGCACGATCCGCGGCTCGACCGCGCCGCCCCCCTCCGTCCCGGGCCGCGCGGTGATCTCCCGCCGCAGGTCCTCGACGAAGGGCTGCCAGTCCGCGGGCTCGATGCCCAGCCGGCGGGCCCAGGCGGTGTGGAGTTCGTGCGCCTCCCGTGCCAGCTCGGGGTTGTCCCGGAACCGCTGCTGGACCAGCTCGTGCAGGGCCCGTTCCGCGGCGGCCGGGTCGGCGGCGAGCCGCCCGCCCTCCTCCTCGCCGAACAGCTTCCGCAGCAGCTGCGGATCCTCCTCGACGAGCGCGCGCAGCAGCGGCGAACCGGCCTCCGGAGCCTCCCCCTCGACCTGAGGTGTGTGCGGCTGCTGGTGCTGCTCGTGCGGCTGCGACCCGGAGGGGTGCAGCGCCTGCAGGGGCGGCTGCTGCGCGGCCGGGGGCCGCCGGCGCTGGGGGGCGAACTCCTGGCCGGGGACTCCTTCGTAGTCGGTGATCTGCCCGTGCCGCAGCGTCCCCCGGATCCGGACGCCGGCGAACTCCCCCTCGAACGGGCTGTTCGGGCCGTCCGACTGGTTGGCGACCATCCGGGCCGCGTATCGGCGCTCGGCCTCGGCCCACTCGGGCGGCAGGCCGCGCCCGGCGTCCTTCGCGAGGTCCCTGTGGAAGTCCGGCGTGAGCTCGGCCGGGTTCTCGTCCTCCTCGCGGGTGCGGGTCGGCGGACGCTCACCGGTGCCGGGGGTGACGGGGGCCCTGAGCGTGGACGCGGGCGGGTCGCCGGCCGGGCCGGCCGCCTGCTGGTCGTCGGTCGGCCGGTGGACGAGGTGCTGGCCGTCCCGGACGATGCCCTCGATCCGGACACCCCTGGACCGGCCGGTCCAGTGCACGCTGCCGTCGGGCAGCCGCGTCGAGCTCGTCCGGTTCCGGTAGGCGTAGTCCACCCGCTCCAGGGTGTCCTCGGGGCCCCAGTCCTTCGGGTAGAAGGTGTGGCCCTGTTCGTCGGCGCGGCGGTGCCAGCGGGACGGGAACCGGCTCATCGGCGAGCCCGGCGCGACGGTCGGGTCCAGGAAGTAGGCGTGCGCCCGCCTGGTGTCGTTGCTGTTGGTGATCAGGTCGGGACCGACGTACAGGCCGCGGTCGGCGAGGTGGTCCGGCCTCGGCCGGTCGTTGTGGAAGCCGGTGAGCGTGTGCCGGTCGCCGTAGCGGTTCAGTTCGTCGACCCGGTGGCCGAACGGCGTGACCCGGACCTGCGGGACGAACGTGGCCGCCTCGAGTCCGTGCTGGTTGTCGGAGGGCCGGAACCAGATGAACTCGCCGCCCAGGATCTCGCCCTCGATCCGCACGCCGCCGTACTCGCCGGTCCACCGCTGCCGGCCGTCGACCGGCCCGGTCACGCCGTTGGTCCGCCGGGCGTCCAGGTACGCCTGCTTCGCGTTGTACACCGCGTCGTCGGCGTCCCAGTGGTCCGGGAACATCATCCGGTACCGGTCGCCGGAGCGTCGGCCGTCCGCCGGACCGCCGACGTCGGTGCGGTAGGTGCCGTTCGGGTTCTCCGAACCGGGCACCGGCGGCAGCCGGCGGCGTCCGGAGGCGGGCGGCGCGGGCAGGTGCCCGCCCCGGCCGTCCTGCCCGTCCTCCAGGGAGGTCCGGCGGGCGTCCTCGCCGAACTCCGCCCGCCGCTGCTGCGTGCCGGACGGGGTCGCCGCCGGGGGCCTGCCGAAGGCCCGGTCGAGCACCGCGCCCAGCTGGTCGAGGTGGTGCGGCCGTACGGCCGCTTCCGGCATGTCGGTGCCGTTGTCCTGCCGGGGATGGGCCGCGTCGAACGAGGGTCGGCCGTACCGGTCCAGCGACGCGGAGCTCATCAGCCCGAGCCCGGGGTAGACAGGACGGGGCTCGCTGCCCGGCCGGCGGTACTCGTCGTCCAGGCCGAGCAGGTGGCCGATCTCGTGGGCGATCACCCGCGGATGGCTCTCCACCCCCCAGGTCCCGGAGTCCTCCGGGACGGAGCCGTCCCAGAGTTCGACGGTGTGGTGCGGCGCCTCGGTCGGGCCGACGAACCGGACGGCCACCTCCAGCCGGGAGCCGTCGGGCAGCCGCTGGCCCCGGTCGTAGACCTGACGCAGACCCGTCTCGGCGGAGAGGTGCACGTGTTCGATGTCCCAGGTCCGCCGTGCTCCGGTGCTGGTCAGCCCGTCCGTGTCGAGATGCACCCGGACGGTCAGCACGGTCCGGGTGTCGCCGTCGGGGTCCATCACCCGTCGGGCCTCGAAGGCCTGGATCCGCTGGGCCTGCAGGGAGGACAGGAACCTGCCCTCGGGCGTCCCGGTGTCGGGCGGCCGCACCTCGACCGTGCGCAGCACCCGGCCGGGCGCGGGCGGCGGCACCGGGGAGGCCGAGGCCTGGTCGCCGAACCGCTGGCCGGACGGGGCGTGGTAGTCGAGGATCCGGCCGTTGTCGACCAGCAGCCTCATCCGGACGCCGGCGAACTCGCCCTCGACGATCGCCTGCGTCCGCAGGCGGTCGCGGTGGTAGTCGCTCGCCCTCAGCACCTGCTCCGCGGCGTGGTGGCGCTCGTCCGCGATCCACTCGCGGGGCAGGCCGAGACCGCTGTGCACGAGGGCCTGGGGCTCGAACAGGCGGCGGTCGAAGCGGGGCGGCACCGGCCGCAGTTCGGGGGCGGCCGGCGGATCGTCAGGATCCGGGAACCGGAGCATGGGCGCCGACTCTCCGTCCATGCCCTCCCGGACGTGCTCGGTGCCGTGGAACACCGCGTCGATCAGGCCCTGCTCGTGCTCCCGCTGGAGCGCGGCCGGGAGGGTGATGCGGCCGACTCCGATGTGCCAGGAGGCTTCCTGCGGCGAGTCGGTGAAGTCCAGGGTCGCCCGCAGCTGCCGGTGGGCGGTCGAGTCCTCGAAGAGCCTCTCGACGTGGTCCGTCAGCCGCGCCCGCACGGATTCGGCCTGCCCGGGCGTCATTCCGCTGGTGTCGAGGTGGACGGGGAGGACGAGCAGGTGCACCTCGTGGCCGCTGTCGAGCAGGCCCCACCGTGCACCGAAGCGGACGCCGCCCAGGTCGATCTCCGCCTCCTCCGACATGTGGAGCTGGCGGGAGTCCGTCCAGTCCGGGGCAGTGCTGTCGGGTCGGTGGTCGGCCGGGCCGTGGGCGAGGATCTCCTCGCCCCGGGAGATCCCGGTGATCTCCACGCCGTCGTGGACGCCGGACCAGCGGTGCCGGCCGTCCTCCAGGTCGAGCCGCCGGTCCGGTCGTGCCGCGACCGTGCGGGCGGCCTCGGCGATCCCGTCGGCGCTCCAGTGCGCGGGATAGGCCAGGGGCCCGCGGGGGTCCTCGGGGGACCACCAGCGGGACGGGAAGCGGGAGAGCGGGGATCCGGGTTCCACGGCGGCGTCGAGGTGGCCGAGGGTCTGCTCGCGGACGCCGTCGGCACGGACGTGCTCCCCGATGACCGTGCTCTGCCGGATCGGCCCGTCGAGGTGGGACGGCGGTGTCGGGGCCACCAGGTCGGTGAGCGGCGGGGCCCCGGTCTCCCGCACCGGCGCGGCCACCGGGGTGTCGTCGCGGAGGAGGACCTGGGTGGCGGTGTTGTGCGGGCCGAACCCGGCGGCGACCGCCCCGGCCTCGTCGACCACGACCATCCGCACTTCGAAGGTGTGGGCCAGCAGCGGGGCGAGCGCCCCGCCGAGTCCGCCGTCGCCGTCGAGCGCGGGGTCCCAGTTCAGCAGTCCGTGCCGCAGGCCGCGCAGGGCGTCCGCGGTCGCGGAGTTCGGTTCCAGGTCCGGACGGAAGCCGGCCACCACCTCGCGCGGGAGGTCCTCGGGTCCGGTCCGCTGGAGGTACTCGGCCACCTCCGCCATCATCAGCCGGTGGACCTCCGCCGGCGGGACGTCCTCGGGCAGCCCGAAGTACTCGCGGAGGCCGTCGGGGTGCGCGTCGGCGACCGTCCGCAGCAGCCCGACCGGGTCGGGGGCCTCCAGCACCGGGCCGTCGGCTCCGGGCGTGAGGAGGACGGGGACGTTGGCCGGACCGGCGGCGTGGGTCTGCGGGGGCACGTGCAGCTGCGGCACGTCCCGCTGGTCGCCGACGCCCTCCACCCCGACGATCAGCCCGTCGTGCAGCTCGACCCGGATCCGGACGCCCTGGTAGGACCACTCGACCACGCCGTCGTCCGTGCCCTGGCCGGCCGCGTCGTCGTGCTGGGTGACCGCCCAGTCCGCGATCCAGTGGGTGTCGTGGGCCGTCCACTCGCGGGGCAGGCTGCGGTCGGCCGGGAGGTCGCGCGGGTCGGCGGCCCAGGCCCCGGGCGAGAAGGCCGCTTCGAGCAGCCGCAGGTCGGCCATCGGCGCGAGGTGGGCGGGCGGCGTCTCGCCCGGCCGCAGCGGCCCGGGCTCGCGCAGGTCGGCGGGGCGGGCGGCGGGGCCCGCGGCGGCGAAGAGCTCCTGGTGGGTGGGGGAGAGATGGGTGAGGAGGCCGTGCACCACCCCGGCGAAGCTGTCCTGCCCGCCGTGCACGACCAGCGGGCCGAGGACCTCCACGAGACCCGGCTGCGCGCCCTGGCGGACCCGCACGGCGGTGAACGCGACGGCCGGGTCGGTGACGAACTCCACCCTGACGTTGAGCAGGACCGGCGGTACTTCGCCCTCGGGGACGCCCTGCATGGCGCGATCCTGGACGAAGGCGGCCACGTCCCGGTGGATCCGCAGGCTCGCCGCGTCCCGCTGCTCGGCCGTCATGGCCGGATCGATGTCCGGGAGGACCCGCACGGTGATGTCGAGACCGACCTGGTCGGAGTCGAACAGCACCCGCCTGGCCGGCAGCGGCCGGCCTCCCACCAGGACCTCGGAGAACTCGGTGACCGCCCGCACCCGGTTGCCGTCCCAGACGGTCATCGGCTGCGCGTCGGTGGGCCGGTGGGCCAGGTGGGCGCCGTCCCGGGAGAGGCCCTCGATGCGGACGCCGCCCGCCTCGCCCACCCAGTAGACCGTCCGGCCGTCCGCCTGGGGCACGGCGTGCAGGGCGTTGCTGTAGGCGTGGTCGACGTTGGCGAGCAGCTCCGTCGCCGTCCAGCCCCGGGGGTACATGGTGCGCCGGCCCCCGGTGGCCGCGTCGGTGCGCCAGCGGGTCGGGATCTCGGCGAGCGGGGAGCTCGGGGCGACCGTCGGGTCCAGGAAGTACGCCTGGGCCCGGTAGGTGCCGTTGTGGATCGGGTCCGAGCGGTCGGTGACCATCGCGCCGTGGCCGCGGAGCACCGGATTGGGGTCGGAGGACACCGCGGTCGGCAGGGCGGGGTTCACCGTGGCGACCGGGGTCACCTCGTGGTGCAGACCGGTGAGGTGCTGCCGGTCGCCGTAGCGGGCGACGTCCTCGGCCAGCTGGCCGAAGACCGGGACCGGGCGGCGCGGGGCGTTGCGGGGCGGCGGCGCCGGAGTGCCGCTGCCCGGCGGGGGCAGCTGGGCGCCGAGGTCGGTGGTCACCGGGTCCGGGCGGCGCTGGGCGAGCGACTCCCGCAGGTCGGCCACGGTGCGGATGTCGGCCGCCCCGGGCTGGACGTCGGACGGCCGGAACGACCGGAACCGGCCGGCGCGGAACTCGCCCTCGATCCGCACCCCGGCGTACTCGCCCGTCCACCGGTGCAGGCCGCCGGGGACGGCCACCACGCGGCCGGTCCGGCGGGCGTCCAGGTACGCCTGCTCGGCGGCGTACACGGCGTCGTCCGCGGTCCAGTGCCGCGGGAACATCCGCCGCCGCACCGCGGTGTCGGAGGACAGCAGGTCGCCGGCGACCGCCGGGCCGGCCACGGTGACGGCGCGGCGGCGGCCGTTCGGGCCGGTGGCGCCGGCCTGCGCCGGCTCGAACTCGACGTGCAGCACGCCGTTCTCGTGCCGTTCGATCAGCGCCCACGGCCTGCGGCGCTCCGCACCGGTCGGCGGGATCAGGTGGCCGCCCGACGTGCGGCGGTCGCCGTACAGCGAGAGCTGCCGGGCGTCCAGGTCGAAGGCGGCGCGCGGCGGCGGCGTGCCGGCGTCGTGCGGCGGCACGACGTGGGTGCCGAACGCCCCGTCGATCGCGGCGCCCAGCTCCCTGAGGTTGCGCGGGGCGAGCGTCTGGTTCTGGATGGTGCCGTCCGTGCCCGCCATGCCGGCGTCCTGGTCGTAGCGGATCCGGCCCTCGGCGAGGAAGCCCGGGCCCATGATGCCGCCGTCGGGGTAGGCGGGCCGGGCGCGGCGCTCCGGGTGGGCGACGCCGTTGTCGTCGGTGCCGGGGATGCGGCGCTCGCGGTACTCGTCGGCCATGCCGAACAGGTGGGTCATCTCGTGGGCGAGCGACGGCTCGTCGGTGTCCAGGCCCCAGCGGGCGCTGTCCTCGCGGAAGGCGCCCGGGTAGACGGTGACGTGGTGGTGCGCCTCCCCGGGGGTGTCGACGAACTCGGTCCGGACCAGCAGGACGTCGCCGCTGGGCAGCCGGTGGCCGATGTTGAGGCGGTTGTCGAGGGAGCGCCGGGCGCGCTGCCGCAGCGCGGCGACGGCTTCCGCGGTCGCCCGGCCGGCCGGGAGCTGCCCGGTGTCGAGGTGGATCCGCAGCACGAGCTCGGTCGCGGCCTCGCCGGTGGTCAGCCGGCCGCGGCGGGCGTCGAAGCCGCGCAGCTCGGCGCCGCCGGACGGGCCCAGCAGCCTGGGGTCGCGGGGCGGTCCGACGGTCACCGGGAGGGTCTCGGCCAGGAAGCGCGGGGCCTGCGGCTGGTGCGGCGGGACGTTCGCGGCCCCGTCGTCGGAGCCCATCTCCGAGTCGAGGTCGGAGTCCCGGTCCGAGTCCATGTCGGTGTCCCGGTCGGACGCGTCGTCCCGGGGGGACAGCGGCTCCTCGTCCATGTCGTCGGAGCTGTGCAGGGAGTCCGTGTCGTCGCTGTCGGACTCGTACACGTAGTCGGAGTCGTCCATGTCGTCGTCGGAGTCGTCCAGGTGCTGCTGCGTGCCGTCGTCGGCGGCGTCCTGGCGCGGTGCCAGGGGGGCGTTGGGCTCCTCGGGGCCCGGGCGACGCGACGCGTTCGACCCGGTGCCCGACCCGGCGTCCGACCTGCCTCCGGGCTCCGGTACGGCGCGGGTGAGCTGGGGCGGGAACGTCCCGTCGCCGACCACCTCGACGCCGACGATCCGGTTCCGCTCGTCGCGCACCAGCCGCAGCGTGACGTCCTGGTGCTCCAGCACGTCGAAGGTGTGGCCGGCCGGTCCCCCGTCCACCGGCTGCCGCCGGAGCGTGAACACGCCGTCCGCCTCCGCCCGCCCGAGGTGGTCCAGGGCGTCCGCGCGGGTCCAGTGGACCGGCAGACCGGACGACGCCGGGGCCCAGTCGGCGGGCAGGTGGTAGCCGCTGTCCGCGCCGGGGCTCTCCGAGGCGCGCCAGCTGACCGTCTCCGGTCGCCGCGCCGTCCCGGGGCTGTCGGGCTCGCGCAGCGGCACCGCGGCGGGGCGCGGGTCCCCGTGCGGCGTCCAGCCGTCGGCGGGGGCCCGGTCGCGGGCGTGGTCGGCGAGGTCCCGGAGGTCGGTTAGGCGGCCGTCGATGTCGGGCATCAGACGGCCCAGCGCGACGCCGTCCGCCGGGAGGTCCGCGGTGACGTCCGCCGTGCGGTGGCCGGGGCCGTCGTGGTCGACGAACTCGGCGACCACCCGGACCAGTCGGCCGTCCGAGTCGCGGACGTCCGCGGTGAGCCGGTCGGCGGCCTCCTGCACGGCGGCCCGGTAGGCCGCCGTCTGCTGGGGCGTGGCATCGGCCGGGAAGCGCAGGCGGACCGGTACGTGGAGTTCGACGCCCTGCTGCCCGGCGGCGAAGCGGACGTGCCGGACCGTCAGTTCGGAGTCCCCCTGGCCGTACCCGACCGGTCCGCCCGTGGCGGACCGCTCGACGACCTCCTCGTCGCGCCAGCGGCTGATCGGCTGGTCCACGGTGGGACGGTGGACCAGGTGGACCCCGTTGCGGGTGAGGCCCTCGATCCGCACCCCGTCGTGGGTGCCCACCCAGTGCTCGGTCCCATCGCCCGCCGGCTGCGGGTCGAGCCGGTTCCGGTAGGCCTCGTCGACGGCCCTCCGAATGGTCGACGGCGTCCAGCTGTCCGGGTACATCGTGTGCGGAGCGTTGTCCGCGCGACGGAACCAGCGGGTCGTGAAGGACGCCAGGGGCGCGTCCGGGCCGACCACCGGGTCGAGGTACCAGACCTGTGCCCGGTAGGTGCCGTTCTCGTTGGTGTGCAGCGCGGTCGCGTCCACCTGGACGCCGTGCACTGTGGCCACCGCCGCGGGGGGACGGCTGTGGACGCCGGTGAGCGCCTGGCGGTCGCCGAACAGGACGTGGTTCTCGCCGTGCAGCCCGAACCGCCGCTCGCCGAGGTTCGGCGGCTCGAAGGTGGGGGTGGCGATCCCGTCCTGGTCGTCGGAGGGACGGAAGGCGCCGAAGACCCCGAGCGTCACCTCGCCCTCGATCCGCACCCCGCCGTACTCGCCGGTCCAGTGGTACGTGCCGTCGCTCTCGACGACCCGGTCGGTGCGGCGGGCGCTGTGGTACGCCTGCTCCGCGGCGTAGACGACGTGGTCCGCCGACCAGTGCGCGGGGAACATCGTGCGGGTGACCGGCTCCCGGCCGGCGTCTCCCGTCCACATGTTGCCGGCCGTGTCCAGGTGCCGCGGGGCCGGGCCCGGGTCGGCCGCGAGGACCCGGAAGGTGCCGTTGCGGTGCTCCGAGCCCGGGACCCGCTCCGGGCGGGGCCCGGGCTCGGCGGGCCCGGGGTAGAGGTGGCCGCCACGCCCGCCGGGGCCGCCTTCCAGCGCGGTGCGCCGGGCCTCCTCGCCGAAGGCGGCGCGCGGCGGCGGCCCGCCGGGCGTGGCGGGGCGGCGGGGTGCGCCGAGCGCGCCGTCGACGACCGCGCCGAGGTCGCGCAGGTAGCGCGGCGGCAGGCCCTGCGCGGGGTGGAAGTCCGCCGTGCTGCGGTCCAGGCGGTCCATGTCGGTCAGGAAGTGGCCGTACCGGTCGGTGTTGTGGGCGGTCATCAGCGCGCCGTCCTGGTACACCGGCCGGGAGTTCCACGCGGCCTCGCGGTACTCGTCCGGCAGGCCCAGGGCGTGGCCCAGCTCGTGGGCGAGCGTGCGTTCGTCGGAACCGAGGTTCCAGTTGTGCAGGGACTCCCGGTTCGTGCCCTGGTGCACCCTGGCGTCGAGGTGGGCGTCCTCCGGACGGTCCACGAAGGTCACCTCGACCCGCAGCAGGTCGCCGTTGGGCAGCCGCTGGCCCCGGTTGAAGTGCTCGCCGACGCCGTTGACGGCCCGCTGCCGCAGGCCCTGCAGTCCGGCCTCCAGCTCGTCCTTGGGCAGGGTGAGGCCGGCGGTGTCGAGGTGGACCCGCAGGCGCAGCACGGTCTCGGTGTCGCCGTCGGCCAGCCGGACCCGGTCGGCCTGGTAGGACTGCCACTGGCGGCCCGACATCCGCAGGCCGAAGGCGTCCCGGGGCGGTTCGACCTCGGCGGTGGAGAGGATCCGGCGCGGGCCGGAGCCGGACGTCGGCAGTTCGGCCCCGGGGCCGGGCCGGGACACCGAGAACCCGGCGATCCGGCCGTCGGCGGACATCGAGACCCGCACGACGGCGCCCGCGACGGTGCCCTCGATCACCTGGCCCGCCACCTCCGTGGACCGCCGGGGGACGAGCACGCCGGGCACGGCGCCGGTCGCGACCGCGTGGGCCGCGTACCGGGCGTCGTCGGCGGTCCAGGTCGGCGGGACGCCCTGGCCGGGCCGGTCCCACGCCGCGTCGGTGAAGCCCCGGCGCATGAACGGCAGGTGCTCCGCCATCAGGTCCGCGGTCCGCGGCGGCCCGGCCGGGTCGGCGGCACCGGGCTCGCGGAGGCTTCCCGGCACCGGGTCCGGCAGCGGCACGTCGAGCGGGGTGTCGGGCAGGTTCCTGGCGAACGTATCGGCCACCAGGTCCAGCGCGCTGTCCCCGCCCGCGTCCAGCAGCGGCCCCAGGTGGTCCCGCAGGACGGGCTGCCCGCCGGCGGTGGGCCGGGCGCTGGAGAACGCCCCGGCCGGGTCGTCGGTGAACTCGAGCCGCAGATGGACCGGCGTGGACGGGGCCTGGTCCCGCACCAGGCGGTCGGCGGCCTCCTGGAGGCGCTGCCGGTAGGCGGTGACGTCCGCGGGGGTCATGCCCTCCGACTGCAGGTGCAGACGGACGCTCACCTCCAGGCCCGCCTCCCGGGTCCCGAACAGGGCCCTCCGGACGGTCACCGGGAGCCCCCCTCCGACCGTGTTGACGGAGGATTCCGCGCCGCGGGCGACCACCGTGTCGGGGTAGCCGTCGCCGTAGCTGCCGCCCCGCCAGGCGACCTGCCGGTCGAGCGGCCGGTGGACCAGGAGCTGTCCGTCCCGGACCAGTCCCTCGAACCGGATGTTCCACGCCTCGCCGACCACGTGCTCGGTCCGGCCGTCGCCGAGCGGCACCCGCCGGCCGGGGTTGACCAGCAGCGCCTCCTCCGCGGCGAGGCGGACGCTCGCGGCCGGCCAGTTCGCCGGGTAGTGCATCGGGTCCTCCGCCGCGTCCGCCCGCCGGTGCCAGCGGCTCGGGAGGTCGGCGAGCGGGGAGTCCGGCCGCAGGGACGGGTCCAGGAACCAGACCCGGCGCCGCGCGGTCCCGTTGGGGTTGACGGTCCGCGCCGGATCGAGCCGGAGGCCGTGGGCCGCGCCCGTCGGCGGGTCGAAGGCGTGGTGCACACCGGTCATCGAGCGGCGGTCCCCGAACTCCTCGGGCCGCCCGAAGTCCTCGGGGCCGGGCGGCGCGGGCCGCCTCGGCGCGTACGGCGGCGGGGCCTGCGTCCCCTGGTCGGCCGCGGGCCGGAAGCCGGTGATCAGGCCGTCCTGCTGCTCGCCGACGATCCGCACGCCCGCGTACTCGCCCTCCCACCCGCGCGCGTCCGGGTCCGGGTCGCGGGTGCGGGCGTCCCGGAACGCCTGCTCGGCGGCGTACACGACCTCGTCGGCGGTCCAGTGCGGGGGGAAGAAGGTCCGGCCCTGCTCACCGCTGTCGACCGACGGTTCCAGGTGCACGGTCCGGTTGCGGTTCTCCTGGAACTGCCCGTCGGTGTGGGCCCGGCGGACGGTGTCGCGCAGCAGGTGCCCGCCCGCGCCCTCGGGGCCGCCGGTCCCGTACAGCGAGGTGGTGCGGACCGTCGGCGCGACCAGCGGCGGCACCGGGGCGGCGGTCGGGCCGTCGGGGCCGTGGTCCGGGGCGAAGGCCTCGTCGACGGCCGAGCCGACCGTGCGCAGCCGCTGCGGCACCGGGCCCTGGACCGGCCGGTCGACTCCGCCCTCCCGGTACACCTCGCGGGAGCGGTCGTTCAGGCCGAGGACCCGTCCGATCTCGTGCCCGAGGGTGTCGCGACCGGCCCGCAGGCCCCAGTTCGCGGTGTCCTGGCGGACGGTGCCGTCGTGCAGCCGCACCGTGTGGTGGGCGGTGCCGGGCGCGTCGACGAACTCGACCCGCACCCGCAGCACGCTGCCGTCGGGCAGCCGGTGGCCGCCGTTGTAGGCGTCGGCTACGCCGTCCAGGGCCCGCCGCTGCAGGGCGGCGACCCGCTGGACGGACTGCTGCCCCAGGCCCGTGCCGTCCAGGTGCAGCCGCAGGACGAGCTCGGTGGCCCGCTCCCCGGTGGGCAGGGTGCCGCGCCGGGCCTCGTGGGGACGCAGCGGGGAGGGCGCCTCGTTGGCGGCGCGGGGGCCGGCGGGCGGGTTGACGGTCCGGGTGGTGTAGTCGGGCCGCAGGTCCGAGCCGCCGGCCGCGTTCGGCAGGTGCGTCGGGTGCGCCGGTGCGGACGGCGGCACCGGGAGCGGGACGGGCCCGGGGTGGACGGTGGCCGTCTGCTGGTGGGGCGGCACCGGCTGCGGGGTGTCCTGGTGCCCCGGGCTGCCCGGACTGCCCGGACCGTTCGGGTTGCCGGGGCTGCCCTGGTTCTCCAGGCCGCTCGGGGCGGGCTCGCGCTGCGTGGTGGACGGCGGGACCGGGAGGTCGGTGCTCGAGGCGGTCGGCGGTGCGGGGCGCGCGGGGGCGGGGTCCAGGCCGGGTGCGGGCGGGTCGGACGGCGGGCCGCCGGCCGGCTTCGGGTGCGGCACGGGGGCCGGCGTGGCGGAGGACGTGGGGACCGTCGCCGTGGCCGGGTCCGGCGCGGCGGAGGCCGTGGCCGTCCTCGGGGGCGCGGTGGACGTGGACGACGTGGACGTGGAACTCGTGGACGTGGGCGACGTGGAGCTCTCGGACGAGGTGGAGGTCGTCCGGACCGGCGAGGGGCGGGTGGTCTCGCCGGTGATCGGATTCGGCTGCTGGCGCTGGGTCTGGCCCTGCCCCTGCGTCTGTCCCTGTCCCTGCGTCTGGGTCTGCCCCTGGGTCTGACCCTGCTGCTGACCCTGGCCCGGGGTCTGCGTCCGGACGCTCTCGCCCCCGTGCGAGACGGTACCGACGGGCGTCGGCGCGGTCGCCCCGGGCATCCACTCGTCGAAGGAGTCCTCCAACCGCACGTGCTCGAGGGTCTCCTTGAACACCTTCGCGTACTCGACCGCGTCCGGGTCGTCCGGGGTCTTGAAGACGTCCTCGATGTCCCCCCGGCCGAAGGCCTCGCGGAAGAGGTCGCGGATGTCGTCGGCCTCGTCCCGGAAGACGTGCTCCAGGTCGGCGTTGCCGAACGCGCGGTGGAAGGCCGAGGCGATGTCGCCGTCCGCCGGACCGCCCTCCCCCCGGGAGAAGCCCAGCAGGCGCTCGTGGCCCCCGGAACCGCCGTCCGACCCGAGCTGCGGTCCGAGCCGGGGCACCGGGAACGGGGCCGGGTTGCCGGACAGGTTGCTCAGCAGGGCCAGGATGGTCAGCGGGTGGTGCGGCGGGAAGTACTTGGACTGGCCCTCGGCGATCGCCTTGAACTGGGTGTCCCGGACCCAGTCCATGTACCGCCCCATCAGGGGCGTCGCGGCGTGGTGCAGCCCGCGGGCCATCAGGCCCATGGCCATGCCGGAGCCGAAGGTCGCGAGGGTGGTGGTGAACTCGTGCTTGTCGGTGAAGAGGAGGTTGTAGAAACCCTCGGTCAGGTTGCCCTGGACGCCCTCCTTGAGCTGCTCGCCGATCGCGTAGCCGAGGTGGAACATCCGGTTGCCCTGCGACATGTGCTCGCCGACGTCGACCATCCGGTCGGCGAGGGCACCGACGCCGCGCTCGCCGAGCTTCTTGCCACTGTTCTCCAGGACCTCGCGCAGCCCGGCGCTCAGCGCGGCGTGGTCGACGCCGCTCTTGCCCCAGCCCTTGACGAAGGCCTCGCCGAACTCCCGGCCGAGCTTCTCCGCGGCCACGTCCCCGAGTTCGCCCTTGAGGTGCTTCTTGAAGCTCCCGGCCAGGCTCTCGACGAACTTGTCCGCCGCCGAGCCCGCCCCGGCCTTGCCGAAGCCGTGCCGCAGGAGGTTCTCGTTGGACTCCAGGATCGATCCCAGGTCGCGTGCGAAGGCACGGGAGCCCGCCTTGTTCAACCAGGTGCCGGTCCCCTCGGTCGCGGTCGACTTCAGGGTCACGCCCGCGACGTCCCCGAGCGTGCCCTTGCTCCCCTTGGCCACGCCCTCCAGGCCGGCCTTGAGTGCCTCGTTCAGCGCCTTGCGGTCACCGTTGATCATGAAGTCGGACAGCTTGTCGGCCGCCACCCGGCCGCCGCTCTTGCCGAGCAGCCGGCCCAGCAGCTTGCCCAGGCCCATGCCGATCAGGTTGAGCGGGCCGGAGATCACGCCGCCGATGACACCGAACAGCACGGCCTGCTTCAGGGCGTCCTTGTCGATCTCCTTGCGGTTGCCCTGGCCGATCTGGATGTTCTGGATGACCAGGTCCATCGTCAGGCCGCTCATGATGCCCGCGAAGGTGTGCAGCAGGATCGTCTTGAAGAGGAACTTCATCAGCGTCTTCAGCACCTCGCGGGTGAAGATCGTCTTCAGGGTGATCCCGGCGAGGCTGGCGCCGAAGGTGAACGGCGCCCAGAGGATGGCCAGCGCGATCTCCAGCAGCAGCTGGACGAGCTGGGCGATGGCCATCCACTTGGTGTACTCGGCCGCGGTCGCCACGTCGTTGGCGCACTTCGCGAGCGCCTCGGCGGTCTTGGTCGCCGAGGCGATGTAGTCCGACGCACCGGTCTCGCCGATGAACTGGCGCATCTGCTCGGAGAAGGCCTGGGCGGCCTGCCCCTCGAACTGCTGCCGCGCCTTGATCGCGACCTCGGCGATCAGGCGCCGCAGCTCCGGCAGGTCCTTGGCGAGCTTCTGGTAGGCGTCCCGGACCTCGCGGAGGTCCCCCTCCCGGATCTCCGGCCAGGGCATGCCGGTGACCTTGGAGAAGAAGTCCGCGGTCGTCTTGTCGACCACGATCGACGAGTAGGGCACGTGGATCAGCCTGCCGTTTCCGGTCGTTCCAGGGGGTGGTGCGGGTCCTGCCGAGGTCCTGCGGGACCCTGTCGGGGTCCTGCGGAGCCCGCCGCTAGCGGTGGTTGGCGATCTCGGTGGCGAGGTCGTCCGCGCGGTCGAGCTTGTCGGCGAGCTTCTCGCCGTTCTCGCCGACCGTGCCGACCACCTGCCGGACCTTCTTGATCAGCTCGGTCAGGTTGGTCGTCGGCTCGTCGATCTGCTCGTGGTACTGCTTGCCGATCTCGTCGTCGCCGCCGACCGTCTTGTTGAGCTTGTTGATCGTCTGGACCTCGGTCTCGATCTCCTTCAGGAGGTCCTTGAGCTCGATGAACTCCGCGAAGGCCTTCTTCATGTACTCGGTCTTCGCGAGCACATTGGGGTCCTCAGCCACCGAACTCCTCCTGCTTGCGGGTCTTCTTCTTCTCGGCCTCGTCCGCGTAGCCGGGGCGCATCGACCACAGCGGCTCCAGCAGGTCGTCCAGGTCGCTGCCGCCGGTCATCGACAGGCGCAGGCTGTCGGCCACCCCCTCGAACTCCCCGATCCGGGCCGCGACCTGCTCCCCCACCTTGGCGCGGGCCTCGTTGAGGACGTCGGTCAGCAGGGCGCCGAGTTCGGCCGGCGCCTTGTCCCGGTAGCCGGTGGTGTGGAAGGTCAGCGCGAGGACCTGGCCCTGCGGGCCGACCTTCACCGTCACCAGGCGGTCCTTGGAGGTGACGGAGGCGGTGAGCTTCTCCAGCTCGGCCTGCGCCTCCTCGGCCTTGGCGAGCTGGGTCCGCATCGCCTCCATGGTCTGGGCGATCTGGTCCGCGAAGGGGTTGCTCATGGTGGTGCTCCTCGTTTCTCGTTGCGGTCGGGGCGGGCCGGCACCGGGCGGACGGGCCCGGTGCCGGTGACGCGCCGACGCCGGTGACGCGTCGGCCCGGTGGGCGGTGACGCGCCGACGCCGGTGACGCGCCGGCCCGGTGGGCGGTGACGCGGTGGGCGGTGACGGCCTCAGCGGCCGATGACGCCCTCCACGGCCCCGCTGTCGGTGCCCCAGACCTCTTCGTCCTCCGCCAGCCAGGTGGTGCGCTGACGGTCCTTCTCGTTGCCGCCGGCCCCGGCCCCGGCGCCCGCGCCCGGCGGCATCATCGGCGGCATGCCGCTACCGCCGGTGGTGGTCACCTGGCGTCCGGTCAGCGCCGACTGCTCGGCGGCCGCGGCGCGGGCCGCGCGCTCCGCCGCGAGCCGCTCGTTCGCCGCGTCGGACGCGGCCTTGAGCACACTCGGATCGGCGCCGTTGGCGATCGCCCGCGAGCCCAGCCCGGAGCCGACGCCGGTGATCGGGGAGATGCCGCCCGGACCCAGCACGGCGGAGCCGCCTCCCGCGCCGGACCCTCCGAACACACCCGTGCCGCCGAGACCCGAGAGACCGAGGCCGAAGTCGTTGGGCGCGAGGAGGTCGTCCTCGTCCAGGTAGCTGCGGCCGAGGTCGTCGATGATCTGCCGGCTCTCGGGCACCGGGACGCCGCGACCGTCCAACAGGGTGCCGTCCGGGCCGACGGTGTAGTCCCGGCCGACCACCATCGGGTTGCCGCGGGTGTCCAGGACGGGCCGCCCCTCGCTGTCCACCACCCGGCCTTCGTCGGTGATCCGGGACCCGGGCGGCAGCACGACGTTCCGGCTGCCGGAACCGGTGCCGATGCCGCCGGTCCAGCCGCCGGATCCGGCGCCGTCGCCGAGGAGGTCCGGAACGCGCACACCGCCCGGAAGGATCGTCCCGCCACCGGGCAGGGTGGTCCCGCCACCCGGGAGCGTGGTCCCGCCGCCGCTGCCGCCGGGGACGATCTCCGGGAGCTTCACGTCGCCGGGGAGGCTGGTGGGCGGCTTCGCGCCCCCGCCCGTGCCGCTTCCGCCACCGCTGCCGTTCCCGCCGATGTTGCCGATGCCGCCGATGCCGCCGGGGCTCCCGCTGCCGGTGCCGGCACCGCCGCCACCGCCGTCGAGCTTGAAGTCCTTGCCGCCCGGCCCGGCCCCGAGGTCCTGCTTGAGGTCCTTGGTGTCCTTGTCGAGGTCGTCCTTGCCGCCCGCCCCGTTGCCGCCGGTCCCGGGCGGCGTCTCCACCTTCGGCTGGACCGGGGGCGGCATCCGCATCTCGACCCTGGGGTGGTTGGTGTTCATCTGGTTCGACAGGGCGCTGTAGGCCTGCTCCAGGGTCAGCAGCGCCTCACCGGCCGCGGTGTCCAGCGGGGCGAGGTGGGCCAGCCAGATCTCCTTGCCGCGGGCCACCACCTTCTCCCAGAACTCCTTGGTGGTGGGGTCGCCGTACGGGGACTGGGTGACCTTGAACGTGAGGTCGCCGTACCCGTCGGCCTGCGAGATGTCCGTCGACTTCTGCGACTCGTCCCAGGTGGTCCCGGTCACCGACGTCCGCCACTTGACCTCGACCGTGGCGCCCGCGAGGGCGTCGGCCATGGCCGCGTTGAGGGCATTGGCCGGGTGCCACAGCTTGTCGGCCTTCCAGGTGGTGATGGCACCGCTCAGCCTGGTGAGGGCCTTGTCCAGCTGGGGCTTCACCGCCTGCAGCGCCGTCTCGATGCCGTTGTCCGCCAGTTGGCCGCGGAAGCTGGCCACCTCGCCGTAGAGCGCGCCGAGCACGGTGTGGAAGGCGCCGGCCGCGGAACCCTGCCAGTCACCGTCCGGCGCGTCGACCTCGTCGACCCACTTCTTGGTCTCCTTCGTCCAGCCGTCGAGGAAGAACCGGGCGTTCTGGTGCGACATGACCACCGCGTCGAAGCACTTCAGGTCGATCCGGTCGTTGGCGAACGGTTCCTTCCGCAGCGGCTCGATGATCAGCGCGGGCTCGTCCTCGAAGCGCTTCCACGGCGACCCGGCTCCCAGCGTCGAGTAGTCGTAGTTGATCCCGTAGTAGTACGAGCCGTACTTCACCTCGTTGTTGTAGGTGAAGTGGAAGTTCCAGAACCACCAGGCGTCGTTGGGCATCCCGTCCTGGCCGGTCTTCAGCCACTCGTGGTAGACCCTCGGGTGCCCCATGCCGTCACCGGGCGTCCACTTGACGTCCTTCCCGGCGATCGCCCCTCGGTCGGCGATGCTGGTCTGGGCCGACGACGCGAAGATCGCGAGGACGTCCTCCCACTTGCCCACGGTGAACCCCTTCGAATGGACCGGCGCGGTCGGGTCGGATCGGAACGGCCCCGGAGGGCCGGGAGTGCGGGCCGGCCTGCGCCGGGGCCGGCCCGTGTGACGGCACGGCGGCCGGGTCAGCGGGGCCCGGTACCGGAGCCGCCGCCGGGAACGACGTTGTTGAGCAGGTACATCAGCTCGGCGACGCTGATGGCGTCCTCCTCCCCGTTCTGCAGGATGAGGTCGGCGTCCTTGAGGTCCTGCTTCATGTTCTTGACCTGGGTGTTGATGGTGTTGAAGCCGGCGTTGACCGACCCGAAGTAGCCCTTGAACGCGGTGGTGAGCGCCCCGATCGAGGGAGCGGTCGCGCTCGAGTTGCCCAGCAGCAGGTGGGACGGGCGGTTGGCGCTCACCATGCCGCCGTCGGTGGCGTAGAGGGCGATGTCCCTGAGGTTCGCGCTGCTCGTGAGACCGTTGATGAAGTTCTGGAGCTTCTTGTCCGCGAACTCCGCGACGTAGCCCTCGGTGATCTTGGTGACCCCGTGCCCGCCGGAGTCCTTGTCCTCGTCTCCCATGGTGCCCGGACCCTCCGTCAGCCCATGCCCCGGCCGGCCTCGAAGTCGGCCGACCAGAGGATGTGGTGGATCTTCGCGAGGTCCTGGGTGGCGGAGTTGATGTCACCGATCATCACGCCGTCCTTCTGACGGAGTGCCTCGGAGAGGTTCTCCGCGGCGGTGGAGAACACACCGAGGAGGGGGCCGCCGTAGAAGCTGTCCAGCTTCTGCTTGGTGACGCGCATGGCGTCCTCCATGCGCTCGGCCGTGTCGCTGAGGTACTGGATGGCGCCCTCGACGCCCGCGTGCTCGACGAACACTTCGCTGACTCCCGTTTCGTTGGGGGTTGGAGAGGGGGAACGACCGGACGCACCGCCCGGCCGGTGGGGCTGGGGTTCGGTCCGCCTACTTGGGGTTCAGGGCGTCCTTGATCGGGTCGTACCCGCCGCTGCCGGTCTTGTTCGCGACCGACAGGGCGCTCTCCTCGGCGCTGTTGAAGGTGTTCTCACCGGCGGCCAGCTTGCCCAGGAAGTCGTTGTAGAGGCCGATCACCTCCTGGTACTTCTGCTGCCACTCACCGATCTTCTGCACGAAGACGACGCTCGACTTGGCCTGGAACTTGGTCTCCAGCTCCTGGATGCTCATGTCGATGTCCCGCTTGACTCCGTCCATCACCCCCATCTGCGCCTCGATGGTGCTCTTCACGGCCTGGATCGAGGCCGGATCCGCCTTCGTGACGGCATTCGGGTTGGTGTTGGCCATCTCGGTCCCTCTCGCATCTCACGTCTCGGGGGCGGGCCCGCGCGGCGGCGGGCCCGCCAGGCTGAACGGCCCCGGGGGCCCGGCCGGTTCAGTGCACCGGCGGAGCGGGGCGAATCACCTCAGCGGGCACACTTGCCGTCGGTGGCGGGCGGCTGGACGAGCCCCGTCCCGGTCAGCGCCGCCGGGTCCAGGCTCGGCCCGGTGGGCAGCAGCGACAGCAGCCGTCCGGGGACGGCCACCGGGGCGGCTCCGGCGAGACCCAGCCGCTCGGCGGCGGCCGGGGCCAGCGGGTAGCGCACGCCGTTGTCGGTCACCAGGTAGAGCGTCGAGCCCTGCCCGGCACCGGACAGCGCGCGCACCAGCGCACCGCCCCCGGGCCGCACGGCGATCCGGTCGGCGGGCGTGCAACTGGGCACGACGCCCGGCTCGGTGGTCGGCGGCAGACCGAGGACGGCGGTCGCGTCCAGCACCCGCAGGTCGACCTCGCCCGCCCCGGTGGTGGCCAGGCCCGCGCACAGCGCCTGCCCGGCCCCCACGGGCACCAGGCCCGGCGGTCGGGCCGGCAGGTTCGTCTGGAGGATCTCGGCGGCCGCGGCGGCCGGCGCCGAATGGGCCGCGAGGTCGGCCGCGCCGACCGGATCGACGGTCACCGCGCCGCCCCCGTACGCCTGCTCCTGGGTGCGCGGATCACCCTGGAGCAGGGCCAGCAGCGTCGTGGAGACCTGCACCAGGCCCTGCGCCGTGAGCACGTAGCGGTCCTCGCCCGCCCCTGCGACCAGCTGGCCGACCCGGGTCTTCCGCCCCGAGAGGTCGGGCCCGGCGGTGCCCCGGCCGGGCAGCTCGGGGCGGCGCAGGTCGGGCCCGGGGGCGAAGGTCTGCAGGAAGGCCGCCGGCACCGGCGCCGGGGTGGCCGCCGCGTACCCGAGCGCGCGAACCGCCCCTCCCTCGACGTCCAGCGCGTAGCGGCGCCCGTGCCAGAGCAGGTGCGGCACGCCGTCCGGCCCGGCCACCAGCGCGGCCCGGTCACCGGCGGGGAGGCCGCCGGGCCGGCTGCCCACGGCCAGCGACAGCAGCGGCGCGGCGCGGCCCGCCGGACCGCCCGCCGCCTGCACGGTGCAGGCCAGCCAGTCGGAGCGGTCCAGGTCGGCGGGGGCGGGCACGCCGTCCGGCGCCCCGACGATGCCGACCGCGGTGCCCCGGTCGGTGCCCTCCAGCGAGCGGCGCGACACCTCGTCCACCTTCAGCTGGTCGCCCGACAGCAGCCGGGCGCTGGCCTGGTTGAGGACGGGGTGCAGCTGCCCGCCGGCGAACAGGTAGCGGGTTCCGGTCTCCTTGACCACCACCACCGTGCCGGCCTTGCGCCAGCCGGTCGCGCCACCGGGCTTGACCAACCCGTAGACGCCCGCGCCGAGTCCGATCAGCAGCGCGACGGCCAGGCCGATCACGGCGCCCCGGTTGGTCCGCCCGGTCGGGCTGTCGGGGGCGTCCGGCTCGGCCCGCAGCAGGCCGGCGGAGACCCGGCCCATCACGAAGAGGTGGGCCTGCACCTGGTCACGGCGGGACTGCATGCGGTGGTCCTCCTGGGGGGCGGTGGTGGCGGGCCCGGACGGCGCCGCGCCCCGGGTCGGGCGACGGCCGGGGCGGGGCGGGGCGCGGGGTCAGCCGCCGAGCCCCCGCATGGTCCGGTAGAAGCCGAGGGCCTGGAGCGCGAGCGGCAGCAGCGCGATCGCCGACAGCGTGTGCGCCACGTCCCCGATCCGCCCCCAGTACGGCAGCAGGCGGCGCCCCGGCACGGTCCAGGACGCGATCGCGAGCGCCACCGCGGCCAGCAGCAGGACCGCGAACAGCGCCAGCCGCTCGCCCCGGTCGCCGTCCGCCCCCAGCCGCGCCGCCAGCAGCGTCAGGCCCAGGATCCCGGGCAGCAGCACGGACAGCCGCTGCCGGATGCCGCCGATGTCCCGCGCGTGCAGCAGGAGCAGCAACGACAGGTCGGCGGCCGTGCACGGCGCACCCCATCCCGCGTCCCGGGTACCGGCCAGCACGACCAGCGCGCCCGCGCAGACGGTGCCGAGGGCGGTCAGGAAGGCGCACAGGTAGCCGTCGGCCACCGCGCTGCGCGCGAGCACGTCCTCGGCGGGGAACGGCTCGATCTCCTCCTGGAGTTCGTCGGCGTTGCGGGGCAGCGCGGGCAGCCGGAGCCCGGCGAGCTTGAAGGCCAGGCCCGGCACGAAGGCCCCGAGCGCCACCGCCCCCCCGGCGACCAGCGCGGCGATCCCGGTGGCGGTGACCCCGGCGGCCGCCAGCGAGCCCGCCACCAGCGCGAACACGGCGGCGGCCAGCAGTCCGAGGAAGAACGGCCCACCGCCGACCACGGCCAGCGCCACCGCGGCGGCGCCCACCGCCGCCGAACCCCCGGCGAGCATCCTGGTGGACCCGTCGAGGCCCGGCAGCAGCGCGGCGGCGGCGGCCGCGTACCCGACGGCCGCCGTACCCAGCGCGGTGCCCGCGGGGACGTCGCCGATCATGCGGCAGGCCGCGCCGGCACCGCCGAGCAGCAGCACGGCCGTGACGGCGGCGCACACCCCGCGGACGCCGTCCGGGCCGGGCAGGGTCAGCAGCAGCAGTCCGCCGACGAGCGCGAGCACCGCGAGCGTCAGGGCCAGGTGGTGGCTGACCACCGGCCGCCAGGAGTCGGCGCCGGACGTCACCCCGGTGCGCACCCCGTCCACCAGGTCGTCGAAGTGGACCTCCGGGAGGGCGTCCCGGCGCGGACGCAGGAACAGCTCCTCGCCGTCGTGGACGGCGAGCGCCTCCAGCGTGAGTTCCTCGTCCAGGGGGGCGCCGCCGGCGCGTTGCAGCACCCAGCCGTCGTGTTCGACGCCGCCCTCCTCGACCCCCTGACCCGCGTAGCCGAGCACGGTCGGCAGCAGGTCGGCGAGTACGACGTCACCCGGTACCGCGAGTTCGAACGCGGTCTCGGGTGCGCGGAAGCGCAGCCTGCACAGTCCGGTCGCCGCCACTGCACCGCTCACCTTGTCCTGCCCCTCCGTCACCCCGGTGTGCCCGGCCCCGGCCGGTCTCCCACTCGCGACTACGCACGGCACGGCCCCGGCGGTTCACCGGCCCCGGGAACGGGTACGCGGGCCGGCCCCGTCGCGGTGCCGCGCGGGAGCCGGCCGCCGGGGCGGTGAACCGCGCGCGCCGCGCGGGCCGTAGGCCAGGGTGCGGTCCCCGCGCTGCAGCCGCCGGCCACGAGGCCCGGTGAGAGGAGAACCCCCTTTGAGCGTCGTCCTGGTCGACCGTCCGCCCCGCCGCCCCGGGCCGGAGATGCCGGACGGGGAGATCCAGCTGCAGGAGCCGCCCGGCCTTCCGGAACCGCAGAGCGGCGTCTCCCAACTGCTGACCATGGCCCCGATGGCGCTCAGCTCGCTGTCGATGGTGATGATCTTCCTCAACCCGAGCGGCGGGAGCGGGCCGCTCCAGTACGTCGCGATGGGCATGATGGGCCTGTCCGCCGTCGGCATGCTGGTGACCCAGCTGATCCGCACCTCCGGGGACCGCAAGCGCCAGCTGCGCGGCGAGCGCCGCGACTACCTGCGCTACCTCGCCCAGATCCGCCGCCAGGTCCGGCGGCACATCGTCAAGCAGCGGCTCGCGCTCGCCTGGCGGCACCCGGAGCCCGGCTCCCTCGCCTCCCTGGTGCGCACCTCCCGTCTCTGGGAACGGCGTTCGGCCCACCCCGACTTCGGCGACGTCCGGATCGCCCGCGGCCAGCAGCGGCTCGCCGTCCGGCTGGCGCCGCTGGCGACCAAGCCGGTCGAGGACCTGGAGCCGCTCTGCGCGCACGCCCTGCGCCGCTTCATCCACGCCTACGGCTCGATCGCCGAGCAGCCGATCGCCGTCCACGTCCGCGGCTACGCCCAGGTGCTGGTGCGCTGCGCCGCCGCACAGGACGAGGACGACGACAGCACCCCGGTGGCCGTCGACCCGGAGCCGGCCCGCGCGCTGGCCCGCGCGATGATCGCCCAGCTCGCCTTCTTCCACGCGCCGGACGAGCTGCGGATCGCCGCCGCCGTCTCCCCCGAACGGCGGGAGGACTGGGCCTGGCTCAAGTGGCTGCCGCACGCGCTGCACCCGACCGACACCGACGGGGCCGGCCCGGTCCGCCTGGTGGCCGGCTCCCTGGTGGAGCTGGAGCAGCTGCTCGGCCCCGAGTTCTCCGAGCGCCCACCGTACGAGCCCGACGCGCAGCCCGCCCGGGACGAGCCGTTCACCGTGATCGTGCTGGACGGCGTCCGCCTCCCGGCCGGCAGCCGGGCCGCCCTCGCCGGCTACCGCAACGCCGTCCTGCTGGACATCGGCGACGCCCTGGAGTGGAAGCACAACAAGTACCGGCTGCGGCTGCGGATCACCGACGGCGAGCTGGAGCTGGTCGGCGCCGACCGCAACCGCAACGACGAGTCCTCCTCGCTCGGGCGCCCCGACGCACTGACCGTCCCGGCCGTCCGCCGCTACGCCACCGCGCTGGCGCCCTACCGGCTCGGCGACTCGGTGGACAGCGCCGAGCCCCTCAACACCGACTTCGACCTCACCGCCCTGCTGGGCATCCGCGACCTGCACCAGCACGACGTCCGCCGGGCCTGGGCCGACCGCGGGAGGACCAACCGCCTGCGCGTCCCGCTCGGGCTGGGCGCCGACGGCTCCCCGGTGGACCTCGACCTCAAGGAGTCCGCCCAGGGCGGCATGGGCCCGCACGGCATGCTGATCGGCGCCACCGGCTCCGGCAAGTCCGAGCTGCTGCGCACCCTCGTCCTGGCGCTCGCGCTCACCCACTCCTCGGAGATCCTCAACTTCGTCCTGGTGGACTTCAAGGGCGGCGCGACCTTCCTCGGCCTGGACCGGCTGCCGCACACCTCGGCGGTCATCACCAACCTCGCCGACGAGGCCGCCCTGGTCGACCGGATGCGCGACGCCCTGCACGGCGAGATGAACCGCCGCCAGGAACTGCTGCGGGCCACCGGGAACTACAGCTCGCTGCTGGACTACGAGACCGCCCGGGCCGCCGGCACCCAGCTCGACCCGCTGCCGACGCTCTTCGTCGTCGTCGACGAGTTCAGCGAACTGCTCTCGGCCCACCGCGACTTCATGGACCTGTTCATCATGATCGGCCGGCTCGGCCGCTCCCTGGGCGTCCATCTGCTGCTCGCCTCGCAGCGCCTGGACGAGGGCCGGATGCACGCCCTGGAGTCCCATCTGTCGTACCGGATCGGTCTGCGCACCTTCTCCGCCATGGAGAGCCGCGGCGTGCTCGGCGTGCCCGACGCCTACCAGCTGCCCTCCCAGCCCGGCAACGGCATCCTGCGCAGCGACATCGCCACCCTCACCCGGTTCAAGGCCTCCTACGTGTCCGGCCCCTACCGGCGCCGCAGCGGTGCCGCGCAGCAGGCCGCGGCGGCCGGGCAGATCGTGCCGTACGACACCGCCTACGTGACGCCCAACCGGCCCGCCCCGGAGCCGGTCGAGCAGGAACCGGCGGAGGCGGAGGAGACCGTCACCCTGCTGGACCTCGCCGCCGAGCGGCTGCTCGACGCCGGGCCGCCCGCGCACCGGGTCTGGCTGCCGCCGCTGGACGTGCCACCGACGCTGGACGAGCTGCTCCCGCCGCTCGCCCCCGGCGCGCACGGCCTGGCCCCGGAGAGCTGGCCCGAGCGCGGCCGGCTGACCGTGCCGATCGGCGTGGTCGACCGCCCGTTCCAGCAGCTGCGCGAGATCCACACCGCCGACCTCTCGGGCGCCGGCGGCCACGTCGGCATCGCCGGCGGCCCGCAGAGCGGCAAGAGCACCCTGCTGCGGACGCTGATCACCGCGCTCGCGCTCACCCACACGCCGCAGGAGGTGCAGTTCTACTGCCTCGACTTCGGCGGCGGCACGCTCGCCGCCCTGGGCGGGCTGCCGCACGTCGGCGGTGTCACCGGCCGGCACGACCCCGAGCGGATCGGGCGCACCCTGGCCGAGGTGGCCGGCGTGATCGCCCGCCGCGAGCAGAGCTTCGCCCGGCTGGGCATCGACTCGATGGCGACGTTCCGCCGCCGCCGGGCGGCCGGGGACCGGGAACTCGCCGACGAGCGCTACGGCGACGTGTTCCTGGTCATCGACGGCTGGAACACCGTGCGCCAGGACTTCCCCGACTTCGTGGCCGCGGTCAACCTGATCGCCGGACGCGGCCTCAACTACGGGGTCCACCTCGTCATCTCGGCGGCCCGCTGGGGCGAGGTCCTGGGCGGCCTGCGCGACCAGCTGGGCACCCGCTTCGAGCTGCGGCTCGGCGACTCGATCGACTCGATGATCAACATGCGGGCCGCGGCGACCGTTCCCCGGATCCCCGGCCGCGGCCTCACCGAGGACCGGCTGCACTTCCTCACCGCGCTGCCCCGCATCGACGGCACCGGCACCACCGAGGACCTCGTCGACGGCGTCAGCGACCTGGTGGACGCCGTCAACGAGCACTGGACCGGCCCGCGCGCCCCCGAGGTGCGGATGCTGCCGCTGCTGCTGGACGCCGCCGACCTGCCCGCCCCGGAGGGCGCGCTGCGGGTCCCGCTCGGCCTGGAGGACACCAACATCGCGCCGCTCTGGCACGACTTCGAGGAGTCCCCGCACCTGCTGGTGGTCGGCGACACCGAGAGCGGCAAGACCAACCTGCTCAAGCTGCTGATCAAGAACATCACCACCGCGTACACGCCGGAACAGGCCCGCATCATGCTGGTCGACTTCCGGCGCGGGCTCTACGAGAGCCTGCCGGAGGAGTACCGGCTCGGGTACGCCGTCTCGGTGGACGTCGTCAAGCAGATCGTCACCGGCGGCGCCCGGGCGATGGAGGCGCGGGTGCCCGGCGAGGACATCAGCCCGGCCCGGCTGCGGCTGCGCGACTGGTGGACGGGCCCGGAGCTGTTCGTGATCGTCGACGACCTCGACCTCGTCCCGGCGACCTCGCCGCACCCGTTCGACGCCCTGCTCCCGCACCTCGCCCAGGGCACCGAACTGGGCCTGCACCTGATCGTCGCCCGCGGCGCCAACGGCATCGGCCGGTCCTACTCCGACCCGGTGCTCCGCCGGCTCCAGGACCTCAACACGCCCGTCGCGCTGCTCTCCTGCCCGCCGAGCGAGGGCACGCTGTTCGGCAGCGTCAAGCCGCGGCAGCTGCCGCCTGGTCGCGCCCTGCACATCACCCGCCGCCGGACGGTGCAGGTGCAGACCGCGCTGGTGCCGGAGCCCGAGGGACCGGACGGGACCGGCTGACCGGGCCGGGGCGGAGGCTCCGGCCGCGGCCCCCGCCGGACCCCGGTGAACCGGGCACCCGGCGGGGGCCGTAGTCCTGGACGATGAGCCTCTCCCGCACCGGTGCGCGCTCCGGCGACCCCGCACCCCCGGCCGAGCCCCGCCGCCGCTTCGGACTGCGGCGCGGGGCGCCGCGCGCGCTGCCCGCCGGGGACCCTCCCGCCGCGTCCGGCCCCGTCGAGACCCTCCCGGTGCCGGCCTCCGCCCGCACCGCGGAACCGGGCCCGTCGGTGCTGCGCGAGGTCGGCCCGCACTTCGTGATCGCCTCCGCCACCGCCCACCCGAACGAGCTGCGGGCCGCGATCGGCGCCCTGCGCCCCGTCCCCGACGCCGTCGTGGTGATCGCCGCGGCACCCGACTCGGCCAAGGTCCTGCGCGACCGGATGACCGACCTCGGCGTGATCACCCGCGCCCGGGGCGCCACCCACCTGGTGCTCGCCGCCTCCGGACTGGCCGCCCTCGCCCCCAACGGCCGCCGCCCGGCCGAGGTCGTCGCCGAACGCTCCGGGGTCCCGGTCGTCGCCCCGGACGGCCTGGTGGAGATCACCCCGGCCGGCCACCTCACCGTCAACGACCCCGAGGGCGCGCTCGCGCGCTCCTCGTGGTGGCGGTGCGAACCCGGCGCGCAGCCCCGGCGGGTGGCCGGCACGATCGGCGCCGTCGCCCCCGTGGAGTCGCGGCGCACCCGGCCGACCGCCTTCGTCGAACCGCCCGCCGTCCCCGCCCCCGCCGCCGCCCGGGGCAGGGCGAACGCCGTCCGCGTCCTGCGGCTGCCGGCCGGGTTCTGGCTCACCGACCCGGCCGACCCGGCCACCACCCCGCTGCCCGACCTGCGGCTGGCGGCCGCCGCGCCCGGCACCGCCGTCATCGTGATCGGTACCCCGACCCGGCCCGTCCTGCTGCCCGAGGACTTCGCCGAGGCCGTGCTCGCCCTGCCGCTCGGCTCCGACCGCCCCCTGATCAGCGCCCCGTGGGCGGCGCCCGACGAACTCTCCGCGCTCATCGGCGCCCTGACCGCCCGAACCGCCCGGCCGGTGCAGGCCGCGATCGGCCTGCCCGTGCTCGGCCACGGCGGCCCCACCTCGCGGGTACTGGACCGCGAGGGCCGGATCGGGTGGGAGCCGTTCCTTCTGCGCCTCTCCTCCGCCCCGGGCTGTCCCACCACGCCCGCCGCCTGGCGCAACGGGGGCGCCGACTGGCGGACCGCCGGGCCCGGGGTGTTCCAGGCGTTCCCGTACTGGGCGCTGGAGGCCGTCCCGGCCGGGCTCTGGCTGCGCCCCGAACCGCCGCACGTGCTCACCCCGCGCTTCCGCCGGCCCGAGCCGAGCCGCCCGCTGCTGATCGTCGGGGAACGGGACCGCCCGGTGCCCGCCGACGCCTTCGAAGAGCTGGGAGCCCTCCTGGGCCGACTGCCGGCGGTCGGCGCCGAGGGCTTCGGCCTGCTCGTGCACGGGCTGCTGGAGCCCGCCGCCGAGACCGTCGGGCGGTTCGTCGCCCGGACGTACGAGCTGGAGTGGCTCGGCGCCGAACAGCCGGCGGGCGGCCCGCCCGCCGTCGCGCCGGTGTCGTACGGGACCGGCGGCGCGGGCTCGACCCGCCGGGCCGCGGCGCCGGACCCGGCGGCGGTGCCGGCGGGCGCGGCGGCCGCCGCCGTCCCCGGAACGGCGGGAGGGGCACCGGCCGCCCTCGGGCCGGGCACCGCCCACCGGGTGCCGCCCGTCCCCGCACCGGCCTCGCGGTCCGAGGTCCCCGCAGGGGTGCGCACCGGGTCGGACACGGGGACGCGGACCGAGCCCCGCGCCGAGCTGCCGACCGCCCACCGGGTACCGCCCGTCCCGGCTCCCGAGCCGGAGAGCGGGACCGCCGCCGAGGTCGAGGCCGGAGCCGGAGCCTGGGCCGGAGCCGAGGGCCGGGACGGGACCCGGTTCGGGGCCGCCGTCCCGGCACCGGAACCCGAAGCGGGTCCCGAGCCCGGGGCCGAGCCCCTCCCGGATCCCGAGCCGGTACCGGTCCCGCCGCCAGCGCCCGTCCGAGCCACCGCCGGACCGGCCACCGGCAGCGCCGTCGGGGCCACCGCGCCGCCCCGCCGGGTGCCGCTCGCGACCGGCGGGCCGACCGTCCCGCCGACAGCCGGAACCGTCACCACCGCGGCCGGGTCCGGCCCCGACCTCGACGGCCGACGCGGACCGGCCGGTGCGCCCGTCGCGCCCGCCGGGGGTGCGCCCCTGCCTTTCCGCACCCCCGAGGTCCCTCCGGGGGACCCCGCGGCCGAACCCCCCGCGGCCGAACCCCCGGCGTCCGGGCTTCCCGGCGCCGCCCCGTCCGCCCGGCCCTCGACCACCGAGCCGTCGAGCACGGAGCCGCCGAGCACCGAGCAGTCGAGCACCGAGCCGCCGGACACGGAGCCGTCGGCGGGCGACCCCCTGTCCGCGGAGCCGCCGGGCGTTC
Organism: Streptomyces sp. TLI_053; assembly: GCF_900105395.1. NCBI lineage: Bacteria > Bacillati > Actinomycetota > Actinomycetes > Kitasatosporales > Streptomycetaceae > Streptomyces > Streptomyces sp. TLI_053. Next base: position 7,849,943 of record NZ_LT629775.1, on the reverse strand, counting down.
CCGTCCCGCCCCAGGAGCCGTCCCACCCGTCCCCGCAGCCGCAGCCGGCCCGGTACTTCGGTCTCGACGACAGCCCGGTCCCGGTCACCGCGAGCACCGCCGCCGAGCGCGACGCCGTCCGCGCCCTGCTCGGCGACCACTACCACCGCTGCACCGGACGACTGGACCAGCTCGCCACCCGGCTCCCCGGTCTGCGCTCCACCTCGCAGGACGACTTCAAGCCCGACCTGGCCGCCGTCCTGCTCCACCACACCGACAGCGGCGTGCCCGTGCCCCGGGCCGCCCTGATCGCGGCCGCGCGGTCCGGGGCCCCGGAGCTGCGGCCGTTCCTGCACTGCCTCGGGGCCGGTCTGCGCCGGCTGCCGAGCCACCACGGCGCGGTGCTGCTCGGTGCCGGGGCCGGTCTCGACCCCGAATCCGTCCTGGCGCACTACCCGACCGGCCGGCTGTTTCGGGAACCGGCACCGCTGGCCGGGCTGACCGCGCCGGGGGCCGAACTCCCCGGCTCCTCCGTGGAGTTCCTGGTCTGGTCGGCCACCGGCCGTCGCACCTCGGTCTTCGACCCGACCGACGGCCCGGCCCAGGCGGCGTTCCCGCCCGGCACGGCGTTCACCGTGGTCGGCCAGGTGCCGGCCGACGGCGACCGTCCGGCCTGCGTCCTGCTCCGGGAGTCGGGCGGCGACCCGTCCGAGCGCAACCGCAACTCGCTGACCCGGCTGCGCGCTTGGCTGGAACGGCGGGCGGCGATGCCCCCGGCCGAACGCCCCCGCGCCGACGCCCCCGAGCGCTTCCACCTCACGCCGGGCGTCCACCTCGACACCCCCGAACCGCCGGACACCTCCCCGGACGGCCCCGACACCCCCGAGGACCCGGACACCACCGCCGCCCCAGACACCGCGACGGCCGCCTGACCGGCGTTCGTCGGCCGGTCCCCCGAGCCCCGGCCGACGAACGCCCTCCTACCAGCCGGTCCCCCGGGCCTCGGCCCGCGTCACCGGCTCCGCCCGCTCCGCCTCCACCGCCCCGGCCTCCACCGCCCGGGTCGGCACGGCCCGGACCGTCGGCGCGGGCCACACCGCCGGGGCCACCCGGCCCGTCGACAGCCCGCCCGCCGACAGCCCGCCCGGCTCCAGCCGGGCAGCGGCCGCGGACACGCTCGGCACGGCCTCCGCCACCCCGACCCCCGGCACCGACCGCGCGACCTCCGCCCCGGACACCGCGGGCACCCCCGGCATCGCGGGCACCGCCCCGCCGACCGTGCCCAGGCCCGCCCCGGAGCTGGTCCGCAGCCCCCCTCGGACCGCCGGGCCCACCGCCTCGGCGGTGGCCGCGGCCGCGCCCGGACGCTCGGCCACCGTCGCCGAGAGCCGGAGCACGAAGTTGCGCTCGGTCGGATCGCCCTGCGGCCAGTCGCAGTCCTTGCTGCGGACGATCCGGCTGCGCAGACCCCCGGAGGTCTGCCACGGGTACGGCAGCACCCGGACGTTGGGACGCCAGCCCACACCCGGCACGCAGTGCTGGAGCTCCAGCTCCCACTCCTCGGCCCGCACGTCCAGCGAGGCCCCGGCCCGCCCTTCCAGCACGAAGGTGCCGTACGGGGTGCGCACCACCGCGCGCTGCTCGTAGTAGGCGTCCTTGTCGAGGACGGTGATCCGCAGCGGCCCGTTCATTCGCAGCATGGTGGCCCTTCCCGGTGGTCGAAGCTCTCGGAACCGAGACGGCCCCGCACTCCGATCGACGGGGCGTCCGCAGGCCCGGGTTCACCTCCGGACCGCAGGTGAACCCCAGGTGGACGTCCGTCCGTTGAACCCCGGGGACGGCGCGTCCGGCTTTCCGCCCCGGCGCGCGCCCCGACTTCCGCCCGGGGCGCCCGCGGCCGGTCCCGGCACCCGGACCGAGGCGTTCCCCTTGGGGCAGCCCGGCAGGACCGATCGCGCACACCTCCCGAACCGCCGGGCACGCGCTCCGCCCGGACGGTCCGCGCCACTGGGACCCCGCTCCCGGGCCGCTGCTCCCGGTCGCCGCCACCGCCCGCCCGCCCGCACCCGCCGCCCGTACCCGCCACCGCGGCACCCGGGCTGCCCGTCGTCCCTTCGTCAGCACGCGGACGACAGCGCCTCACCGGCGGCGCGGCGGCGGAGCCGGGAGCCTCGCACGGCCGGGGGACACCTCCCCGCGCGCCTGCGAGGACGACGAACCGGCTGCCGTCAACCCCCCGGTCGGACAGATACCCACCATTCCCGAAATCGCACACCGAACGTCACAGAACGAACCTCCAGCGTGGCTAGACTGCGCCCCGCACAGGGATGGAAACCCTCGTCCACCCGCTCTCACCAGGGAGGATCCGTGTTCGTTCGGCTGCTGGGCCCGGTGGAACTGCGGACCGCCGACGGCCGGTCCGTCGAGCCCGCCGCCGCCAAGCGGCGCGCCACGCTGGCCCTGCTGGCGCTCGAACTCGGCCGTACCGTCCCGGTCGGACGCTTCTTCGAACTGCTGTGGGGGGACGCGCCGCCGGCCCGGGCCCGGGCCGCGCTGCAGGGCCACATCGCCGCGCTGCGCAAGCTGATCGCCGGTTCGGGCCTCGTCCTCTCCACCCGTCCGCCGGGCTACCGGCTGGACGGCCCGGCGGACGCGGTGGACTCGCTGCTGTTCGAACGGCTGGTCGCCGACGCCGCCGCGCGGAGCACCCCGGACGGCGACGAGGCGGCGGCCGGACTGCTGCGCCGGGCGCTCTCCCTGTGGCAGGGGTCCGCCGCGCTCGCGGACCTGCCCGAGACCGACCTGCGGGACGCGCTCGCCGACCGGCTGCGCAAGGACCGGACCCTCGCGCTGGAAGCCTGGGCCGACCGTCTGCTGCGGCTCGGGCTGGGCGCGGACGCCGTGCCCGAGCTCGACCGCGCGGCGGAGGCCGATCCGTGGAACGAGGCGCTGGCCGCGCGGCTGGTGCTCTGCCTGCAGCAGTCCGGCCGTTCGTGGGACGCGCTGAACACCTATCACCGCACCCGCCGCAGGCTGGCCGCCGACCTCGGCGTCGGGCCGGGCAGCGCGCTGCGCTCGGCGGTGTCGGGGGTGCTGTCCGAGGACGGGGCACGGCGTCCGGCGGTGGGGACGGCACCGGCACCGGTCCGCCTCCTCGGCCGCCCCCGGCCCGGCACCGCACCGGCCACCGCCGCCCCGGCCGCCACGGCCACCGCCGCCCGGGCCGCTTCCACCGCCGCCACCGTCCGACCGGCGACGGCGACGGCGACGACGCCGTTCGCGAGCTGCAAGGCGGCCCCGCGCCCCGCCGACCGCGGACGCCCGCCCGTCGCCCGGCCCACGCCCGTGTCCACGTCCGCCGGGACCCCCACGACCGCCAAGACCGCCGCACCCGCCCCCGCACCCCCGGCCCGGACCCCGGTCGCACCCCCGGCTCCGACCCGTGCGCAGCCGGTCGCCGCTCCCGACCAACTCCCCCGCCCGGCCTCCGGTTTCGTCGGCCGGATCCCCGAACTCGACTGGCTCTCGGACCGGTTGCGCGGCTCTCGCGCCGTCGGCCCGGACACCGTCGGCCCGGACGCCGTCGACGCGCCCGGCATTGGCACGCTCGCCGTCCTGGTCGGCCCGGCCGGCACCGGCAAGACCGCGACCGCCCTGCGCTGGGCCCACGACGCGGCCGCCGGCTACCCCGACGGGCGGCTCTTCGCCGACGTCAACGCCTTCGGGCCGGGCCGCCCCGCCGGACCCGCCGCCGTGCTCGGCCGGTTCCTCCGCGCCCTGGGCGTGCCGGAGTCCGAACTGCCCGAGGACCGCCCGGCCCGCGCCGCCCTCTACCGCTCGCTCAGCCGGAACCGCCGCCTGCTGGTGGTGCTGGACGACGTCGCGGACGCCGGGGACGTCACCGATCTGCTGCCCGCCGGGCCCGGCTGCGCGACCGTGATCACCAGTCGCAGCACCCTGGCGGACCTCGTGGTCACCGAGGGCGCCGCCCTGCTGCGCCTCGGCCCGCTGCCCGCCGAGGACGCCGGGCGCCTGCTGGAGCAGCTGCTCGGCCGCCCCCGGGTGGCCGCCGAACCGGAGGCCGCCGCCCGGCTCGCCGAGCTCTGCGGCGGGCTGCCGCTCGCCCTGCGGATCGTCGCCGCCCGGCTCGCCACCCGCCCCGCCTGGGCGATCGCCGACCTGCTGCCGGAACTCGACGACGAGCGGACCAGGCTGCACGCCCTGGACACCCGGGGCAGCAACAGCCTCCGCGCCGCACTGGACCGCACGCTCCGCCACCTCAGCGGTACGGCGGCCCACCTGCTGGCCCTGCTCGCCGTCCACCCCGGCCGGGAGACCGACGTCCCCGCCGCGGCCGCACTGCTCGGCGCCGGCCCGGACGAGGCCCGGGACGCCCTGGCCGCCCTGGCCGCGCACCACCTGCTCACCGAGATCGCGCCCGGCCGCTACCGCCGCTGCGACCTGGTCCGGCTCTACGGGGCCGAACTCCTCGACGAGCGGCACGCGTCCGAGCACGCCACCGCCACCGCCGCACTGGCCGACCACTACCTGGCGACGGTGGCCCACGGCGCCGCCCTGCTCCAGCCCGCCCCGGGCGCCACCGCTCCCACCGGCCCCGTCGGCCCGCCGTCGAGGCCCGGCGGCCGACGTGCCGCCCGGCCGCACCTGCCCACCGTCCGCTCCATCCTGGACTGGTTCCAGGCCGAGGAGCCCGCCGTCCGGGGCCTGGTCGCCGCCGCCTCCGAGAGCGGCGACCACGACCGCGCGTGGCGGCTCGCCTACCGCGCCGACGGCCTCTACTACAGCGTCGGGCGCCGACCGGACCGGCTGGCCTGCCTGCGGACCGGGCTCGACGCGGCCGGCCGCACCGGAGACCCGGCCGCGGTGGCCGCGATGGAGGCCGTGACGGCCCGCGCCCTGAGCGGCCGGGGCCGGACGGTGGAGGCGCACCGGCTGGCCCGCCGGGCGGTCGACCGCAGTTCCGGCACCGACGACGCCGTCCGGGTGCAGGCGCTCACCGTGCTGGCCGTGACCACGGCGGCCGGCGGCCGGCCCGCCGAAGCGGTCCGGCTGGGCGAGCGGGCGATCGCGCTGGCCGAGACGCACGGCCACGCCGAGCACGCCCCCTACGCGCTCAGCAACACCGCCGGTCTGTACGGCCTGGCCGGTGATCCGGCCCAGGCGCTGCGCCGGGCCCGGGAGGCCAGGGCCCTGCTCGTCGAGCACCCGCTGGCCGTCTTCCACCTGTCCGCGATGATCAACGAGGCGCACGCCCTGCAACTGCTCGGCCGCCACGCCGACGCGGAGGAGGCCTGGCGGCAGACGGTGGAGCGCTGCCGGTTCGCCGGCGCCGTCCATCTGCACGCGGTCGCCGAACGCCACTTCGCCGACTTCCTGCTGGCGACCGGCCGCACCCCGGAGGCCGTCGGCACCCTGCGCGCGGCCCGCGGACTGTACGGGCGGCTCGGCGACACCACGGTCGTCGGCGAACTGGACCGGCGGCTGGCGGTGTTAGCCGGCTGAGGCGCGTCCGGACCCCGGGTCCCCCACCCCGGGCTCCCCCTGCCCCGCCAGCTCGGCCGTCAGCATCGTGACGCCGTCCTCGCCGAAGCGGTGCAGCAGCAGCGCGACCCACGTCACGGCCTCGGCCCGTTCCCGCGCCGTCCACGCGCCCGCCGACGGGTGCTCGTCCACCACCAGGGCCTCCGCGACCAGCCGCAGCCCCTCCGGCACCACCGACGGCGGACCGTCCCCGGCCAACCGCCGGGCGGCCGCGACCACCACCGCCCCGGCCGCCGGGGGCACCGCCCACCCGCCGCCGGGCCCGTCCTCACCGGTCCGCTCCGCCGCGAGCCACCCCGCGACCAGCTCCCGGACTCCCGCCTCACCCACCGCTTCCGCCATGGCGGCCAGCTTGCCAGCACCACGTCCCGAGGTCATCACTGTCACACCGACGGATACGGCCCGGACCCCGCCGCGCGTTCACCGGACCGGACGGTCCGGGCCCGGTCCGGCACCGACCGGGCGGCCGCCGGACGGCCTCAGGCCCCGACCTCCCCGTCGATCGCCTCGCGCAGGAAGTCCGCGTGCCCGTTGTGCCGCGCGTACTCGTGGATCAGGTGCAGCATCACCAGCCGCAGCGAGACGTCCGCCTGCCAGCGCGGCTGGTACCCGGTGACGTCCAGCGACGGCGCCTCCCGCTCGATCCGGCGGGCGTGCTCCACCTCCGCCTCCCAGGCCGCGAAGGCCTCGGCCCGGTCCGCGCCGCTCGCGTCGTAGGCGGCCTGGTAGTCGCCCTCGGCGGACCACACCAGCGGGACGTCCTCCCCGTCGATCACCCGCCGGAACCAGGTCCGCTCGACCTCCGCCATGTGGCGCACCAGCCCGAGCAGGGTCAGCGTGGACGGCGGACTCGACCGCAGCCGCAGCTGCTCGTCCGTCAGCCCGGCGCACTTCATCGCCAGGGTGGCCCGGTGGAAGTCCAGGAACGCCCGCAGCGTCTCGCGCTCGCCCCCGGTCAGCGGCGGGGCGATCCGCCCGTCCCCCGCGCCGCTCGCCGCGCCGACACCCGTACCCGTACCCGTACCCGTACCCGTACCCGTACCCATGGTGCTCCCCGTCCCCTTCGGATCCGAACGATCGATCGGCGCCCAGTCTGGCAGGCCGACCGCCCCGTCGACAGCGAGTTCCCGTCCGTCCCTCCTGACCTGCTGCGCCCCTCCTGAAACCACCTCCTTCGGGTAGTTCCACCGGTGGCCGGTTTGGGTACGTACTGCGGCGCGCGCCCGCGGGAGGCCCGGTCCACCGGCCCCTCCCCGCCCGCACCGTCACCCCGGCCACCGCCGTCACCCGGCCGTCACCACGACACACGAGGAGCCCGAGCGAACCATGAACCAGGACCGCATCCCAGGACCGGTACGCCGGACCTACGGCGCCGACGACCTCTCGCAGGCCGCCTCCTTCGCGGGCGGATTCATCAACTTCGGCGACTGGAGCGGCATCCGCACCACCGACCCGACGACCGAGGACCGGATCCGCAGCCAGGAGAACCTCTACCGGCGGGTGCTGCGCACCTTCCCCGGGCCGGCCGAGTCGCTGCGGCTCGGCGAGGTGGGCTGCGGGCGCGGGCTGGGCGCGGCGCTCGCGCTCTGCGAGTTCCGCTTCGCCGCCGTCACCGGGGTCGACATCCACCCCGACCAGATCGAGCGCGCCCGCACCGTCAACGCCAAGGCGCTGGCGACCTTCCCGGACCGGCTCCGCTACACCCTGGGTTCCGCCGACGACCTGCCGTTCGCGGACGCCTCGCTGGACGGCCTGTACTCGGTCGAGGCGGCCCAGCACTTCCGTGAGCTGACCGGCTTCGCCCACGAGGCGGCCCGGGTGCTGCGCCCCGGCGGCCGGCTTGCGGTGGCCACCTTCTTCTCGGCCGAGGGGCCCGACGCGGTCGAGCGGCTGAGCATCCTGCTCGGCAGCTTCGCCAACGGCCTGGACGTCGCCCATCCGCTGGCGGGCTTCACGGCCGACCTCGGGGCGGCCGGCTTCGCCGAGGTCGCCGCCCAGTCCATCGGCCCGGACGTCTGGCCCGGCCTCGACCGCTATCTCGAGGGCACCGTCCCGCCCGGCCATTGGACCCGCAACTTCCTCCCCGCCTGGCGCGACGGCCTGCTCGACTACTACCTGCTCACCGCGACCCGCGGCTGAGCCGCCGCCGACCCGCCGCCGGTCCGTCACCGGTCCGGCGGGCCGCGCCGCCGACCGGCACCCGAGCGATCCCCGCACACCGCGGGGACCGCCCAGCCCCGGGCGGCCGCTGTGCACCGGCAGCATGCTCCGGACGGCCGACTCCGGCGCGCCCCCGATCCGGGCCCGCCCGACGCTCAGGCCTGCCGGGTCGGCAGGGCGACCAGGTGGCGGAGGTTCACATGGCGCGGACGGGTGACGGTGAAGGCGATCAGCTCGGCGATGTCCTGCGCGGTCAGCGCGGGCATCGCCTCGAACATGCCGTCGAGCTGCTGCCGCAGCACCGGGTTGTCGATGTGGCCGCCGAGTTCGGTGTCGGTGAGCCCGGGCTCGATCGCGGAGACCCGCACGTCCCGGGGGCCGAGTTCGGTGCGCAGCGCGGCGGAGAGCTGGGTGAGCGCCGCCTTGGTGGCCCCGTACACGGCGTAGTCGGGGAACAGCACGTGGGAGGCGATGGAGGAGACGTTGACCAGGTCGGCGGCGCGGCCCTCGGCGGCGGCCGCGACGAGGTCGGCGGAGAAGGCGCGGACGATCCGCAGCGCGCCGGTCAGATTGGTGTCGATCATCCGGGTCCACTCGTCGATCCGCCCGTCCGCGAGCGGATTGGGCAGCATCACCCCGGCGTTGTTGACCACCAGGTCGACCGGGCCCCAGGTGTCGTGCACGGTCCGGACGGCGGCGTCCACCGAGGACTGGTCGGTGACGTCGGCGGTGACGGCGAGGGCCCGGCCGCCGTCCGCGCTGATCGCGGCGGCGAGGGCGTCCAGCCGCTCGGCGCGGCGGGCCAGCAGGGCGACCCGGGCCCCGCCGGCGGCGAGCAGCCGGGCGGTGGCCTCGCCCATGCCACTGGCGGCCCCGGTGACGACGGCGGTGCGGGCGGCGAGGGCGGGCTGGGCGGTGCGGTTCATGTTCTGCTCCGGTGCGGTTCGTTGGCGCGGACGGCCTGACGGGACCACTCTGGTCCCACCGTCGCGCGCCACCCAGGGCCCTGTTCCACCCGGGTCCGGTGGACCCTGGGTCCGGCAGACCCTGGTTGCGCCGTCACGCCGTCACGCCGCTGCACCACCGCACCGCTGCGGCACGAGGTGCCACGTGCCGCGGACCGGGGCCGGTCCCGCCGATTTCGCCGCGGCCCCGGAAGGATCCGCGGGACCGGCCCCGGTCAGTGCTTCATCAGCAGGTGACCGGCACGGTGACGGTGGCGGTCGACGGCGGCCAGCCCCACTGGGTCACGTTGAACGTGGCCTGGACGCTGGAGCCGCAGGGCGCGGTGCCGGAGACGTTGCCGACCGGGATGCCGCCGCCGGGGATGAGCACGTAGGGCGAGTCGCTCCCGATCAGGGCGCCGCCGACGACACCGGCGGTCAGGTTGAAGGCGACCTTCTGCGGGGTCCAGGCGATGCTGGCGGGGGTCGCGTACCCGGAGAACACGACCTGGTCACCGGTCACCGAGGCGCAGAGCCTCAGGTTGACGATGCCCGGGAACCCGTCGACGCAGTTCTTGGTGCCGGGGCCGGAGGGGCCGCCGGTGGTCTGGGCGGAGGCCTGGGTGGCCCCGGTGACGGCCAGCGCGGAGAGCGCGGCGCCGGTGGCGAGGAGCGCGGCGAATCGCTTCATCTCGGTACTTCTCCTTCGGACGAACGGAGGGTGGTTTCGTTCGCGAGGCAGACATCGCAGGTGATCGCCCGTCAGGTCCGATCGCACGTCACATGTGCAATGTCACGCCTCACATGCGAGATGCTGCCACGCCCGCCCCGGAACTACCGCCCGGTAGCCCGGGTTCCGAAGATCCTTACCGGATTTGACCTTCATCTGGCGCGATTTCGCGGCCGTGCCGCAGACTCTCCGGGACGGCTCCCACCGCACCCACCCGCACCAACCCCAGCACCACCCCGCATCCGCACCAGCGCATCGGAGAACCCCCACGGTGACCACGAGTCGACAACTGGAGATACCCTTCGCCGACGGCCGCTCCGGCAGCGGCCCCGCCACCTGGGGCCAGCGAGCCATCTGGGACGTCGTCAACCGTCTGGCCCCCGCCGACCGCCCCCGCTACAACATCGGCACCGCCACCCCGCTCGACCCCGGCCTGCCGCTCCCGGTGGTCCTGGACGCCCTCGGGCACCTGCTGCACCTGCACGACTCCCTGCACACCCGGCTGCTCCCCGGCCCGGACGGCACCGGAGCACCGGACCGCACCGAGGCACCCGACGACACCGGAGCACCGGATCGCACCGAGACACCCGACGGCACCGCGCTGCGTCAGACCGTCGACCCGGCGGGCACCCTGCCCGCCCTGGTCCGGGACCTCCCGGCCGGCACCGACCGGGCCGGGCTCACCGCCGCCGGAACGGCCCTGTACCGGGAACTGACCGACCGTGCCTTCGACTGCGCCACCGAGTGGCCGATCCGGGTCGGCCTGGTCGTCGCCGACGGCCTGGTGCGGCACATCTCGCTGGTGCTCTCGCACACCGCCGTGGACGGCACCGGGATGGGCCTGCTGGTCCGCGACCTCACCGCGCTCGCCCTGGGCGCCGACCCGGCCGCGCTCCGGGCCGGCCGGACCACCCAGCAGCCCCTGGAGGAGGCCGAGTTCCAGACCTCCGAACGCGGCCGCAAGCGCGACGCCAACGCCCGCGCGCACACCCTGCGCAAACTGCGCTCCGCCCCGGCCCGGCTGTTCCCGCCCGCCCCGGCGGCCGACCCCGCCGCCCGGTTCCCGAACGCCGTCCTCAGCTCGCCCACGCTGCTCCGCGCGGTCGACACGGTGGCCGCCGCCCACCGGGCCGGCTCCTCCGCCGTGCTGCTCGCGGCCACCGCCGCCATGACGGCCCGGCTGGCCGGCCGCCCGGACGCGGTGCTCCAGGTGGTGGTCAACAACCGCTTCCTGTCCGGCCTCACCGACGCGGTGAGCGTGGTCGCCGGCGACGCCCTGCTGCACCTCCAGGACGCCGACGGCGAGTTCGGCGCGGCCGTGCGCCGCACCCACGCCGCGTCGATCGCCGCCTACCGGCACGCCTACTACGACCGGCGCCTGCTGGACGCCGAGATCGAACGCCTCACCGCCGACCGGGTGCCGCTCGCCGACCGCTCCTGCGTCTTCAACGACACCCGCGACCTGCTCCCGGGCGGCCTCTCCGCCCCGGACCCGGCCGTCGCCGGGGCCGCGGCCGACGGGGACACCACCCTGGACTGGCCGGTCGAGTTCGACCCGCGCCCCGGGCTCACCTACGCCCTGGACGCGCAGCGCACCCCGACCGCCCTGCAACTCGCCATGACGGCCGACCCCGCAGTGCTCCCCCGGGCCACGATGGAACGCTTCCTGCGCGGCATCGAGGAACTGGTCCTCACCGAGGAGCGCGCGCTGCGCCCCTGACCCGCGCCCCGGCAGAGCGCCCCTGGAACCGGGAGAGAGCACCACGGGGGAACACCCCGGGGGGAGCACCAGGGGCCCGGCCGACCGCCCGCGGGGGCGGCCGGCCGGGCCCGTGCCCGCTCCGCGCGGGCGACGACGCGTCAGCCCCGGTGCTCGTGCACCGCGTTGGTGTCCTGGATCTTCTGCCAGGACTTCGGCTGCGCCGGAGCCGCCGCCGACGCCCCCGGGGCGAGGCCCTCCGCCGCGGGCGCCGCCGCGAGCGCCGAGCCGGCCGCCGCACCCGCCGAGCCCACCGCCGGCTTGCCGGCGGTGAACAGCCAGGTGTTGAACAGCCCGCCCAGCGGCTTGCCGGAGATCTTCTCCGCATAGGCCTGGAACTGCGGGATGGTGGCGTTGCCGTACTTGCGCTCGGTCGGCCACCCCTTCAGGATCGCGAAGAACTTGTCCTCCCCGACCGTGTTCCGCAGCGCCTGGATGGCGATCGCACCCCGGTCGTAGACGGCGCCGGCGAACTGGTGGTCCGGGCCCGGGTCGCCCGGCCGCACGGACCAGAACGCGTTGTCGGCCGCGTAGTTGTTGTAGACGTAGTCGGCCAGTTCCTGCGCGGTGCCCTCGTTCTCGTGCTCCGACCAGAGCCACTGCGCGTACCGGGCGAAGCCCTCGTTGAGCCAGATGTCGCTCCAGCGCTGCACCGAGACGCTGTCGCCGTACCACTGGTGGGCCAGCTCGTGCGCCACGACGGAGGTGTTGGCACCGCGCGCGAACTGCGCGGGGCTGTAGAAGACCTGTCCCTGGGTCTCCAGGGCGTACCCGGTCGGCACGTTGGGCACGTAACCGCCCACGGTCTCGAACGGGTACGGGCCGAACACCGTGCTCAGCCAGTCGGTCAGCTCGCCGGTCCGCTCGACGCTGGCCTGCGCCGCGCCGAGGTTGACGCCCAGGTCCGGGCTGTAGGCGGTGATGACCGGCAGTCCGCCCTCGGTGGTGTCCTTGCGGATGTCGAACTTCCCGATCGCCAGCGTCGCCAGATAGGTGGCCTGCGGCTTGGTCTGCCGGTAGTTGTAGCGGGTCCAGCCGGGCCGGGAGCTGGTGGTCTGGGTGCCGTTGCTGACCACCTGGGTGCCTTCCGGGACCAGCACCGAGACGTCGAAGGTGGCCTTGTCGGTCGGGTGGTCGTTGGCCGGGAACCACCAGGCGGCGCCCTCGGGCTCGTTGGCGGCCACCCCGCCGTCGGGGGTGCGCAGCCAGGCGGAGTACCCGCCGCGCTCGACCTCGCCCGGCTTGTCGGCGTAGCGGACGACCACGGTGAGCGGGCTGCCCTTGGCGACGGTGCGGGACGGGGTGATCACCAGCTCCTGCTCGCCGCTGGTGGTGAACTTGGCGGCCCGGCCGTTGACCAGCACCTCCTTCACGCTGAGCACGAAGTCGAGGTTGAAGCGGGTGAGGTCCTGGGTGGCGGTAGCCAGGACGGTGGTGGTGCCCTCCAGTTCGTCGGTGGTGGGCGTGTATTTCAGCCGGATGTCGTAGTGCGAGACGTCGTAGCCGCCGTTGCCGGCGTTCGGGTAGTAGGGATCGCCGATGCCCGCCGCACCCGGGCCGGCCTGGGCGGCGGAGGCGGGGACGGACAGGAGCAGGGCGAGCGCGCCGGCAGCGGCAGAGACGATCAGCCTCTTGCGCACAGGGGTCCTCCACAGGGTCACTGGGACAACGGGTCGGATCGATCCTTGTCCCAACGAACCCGGTCCTACGCCTGAACGATGAAATGTTCATGAGAAGAAACAGGCCGAAATGGCCGGGCGGCCCAGTCGTGACACGACGTCACCGCCCGGCCGTCGAGGCGCCACTGCTGTACCGTCAGGCGCCCAGCGCCACCGGGGCCCGGACCAGCGAGCCGTACTCGGTCCACGAGCCGTCGTAGTTCTTGACGTGCTCGTACCCGAGCAGCTCGGTCAGCGCGAACCAGGTGTGCGCCGAGCGCTCCCCGATCCGGCAGTAGGCGATCACCTCCTGCTCCGGCCCGACGCCCCGGCCGCCGTACAGCTCCCGCAGCTCCTCGGCCGGGCGGAACGTCCCGTCCTCCCTGGTCGCCTGCGACCAGGGGATGTTGACCGCGCCCGGGATGTGCCCGGGCACCTGGGCCTGCTCCTGCGGCAGGTGCGCCGGGGCCAGCGCCTCGCCCCGGAACTCGGCCGGCGAGCGGACGTCCACCAGCGTCGCGTCCGAGCCCGGCTTGGCGAAGACCTCGGCCTTGGCCAGCACCTCGTCCCGCAGCGCCCGCACCTCCGGGCGCTCGGGCCCGGTCAGCCGGTACGGGCTGTGCTGGTGGTCCATCACCTCCGCGGTCAGCTCCCGCCCCTCCAGCTCCCACTTCCGGCGCCCGCCGTCCAGCAGCCGCACCGGGCCGAAGCCGCGCAGCCGCAGCAGCCAGAAGGCGTAGGCGGCGAACCAGTTGTTGTTGCCGCCGTAGAGCACGACGGTGGTGTCCTCCTCGACCCCGGCCGCGCGCAGCAGGTGCTCGACGCCCGCGCGGTCCACGTAGTCGCGCCCGACCGGGCTGTGCAGATCGGTGGCCCAGTTCCAGCCGACCGCGCCGGGCAGGTGCCCGCGCTCGTAGGCGCCGTTGTCCTCGTCCACCTCGACCACCCGCAGCGTGCCGTCGTCCAGGTGCCGGGCGAGCCACTCGGTGCCGACCAGTGCCTCGGGGTGTGCGTAGCCGTTGCCGGTCATCGCCGCTCTCCTTCGCTCGGGTCCTCGGGGCCTGCCCCCGCCGGGGCCCTAGGCCGCGACGGCCAGCCGCGCCACGTAGTACTGGTTGAGCGGATCGCCCTCGATCCGCGACACGTCCACCGAGCCGAAGCCGGCCTCGGCGAGCATCCGGCGCGCGGTCTGCTCGCCCCAGACGGTGCCCAGCCCGGCGCCGCCCTCGCCCAGCGAGACCGTCATGCAGTAGAAGGTCGAGAAGGTGTACAGCGCCGGGGCGAGCGGGTGGTCGATGTTCTCCTCGAGCAGGCTGCTGGCGGCGATGTCGCCCATCAGGAAGACGCCCTCGGGCCGCAGCACCCCGGCGACGGCCCGCAGGGTGCGGTCGGGGCGGGCCAGGTCGTGGACCACGTCGAAGGCGGTCACCAGGTCGTACCCGCCGGTCAGCTCGGCCGAGTCGGCGAGCACGAAGCGGGCGTTGTCCAGGCCGTGCACGGCGGCCTCGGCCTTGGCCGCGCCGATGCCCTGCTCGGAGATGTCCACCCCGGTGAACCGGCTGGCCGGGAAGGCACTGGCCAGGACGTTGACGGCGTGGCCCTGCCCGGTGCCGATGTCCACCGCGTCGATGCCCTCCCGCAGCCGCTCGGCGAGGCCGGGCACCAGCGGCACCACGGCGTCCACCAGGGCCAGGTCGTAGCCCGCCGCGCTCTCCTCGGCCTGGAGCTCCTGGAAGCGCGGGTAGGCCGAGTACGGCAGCCCGCCGCCGGTGCGGAACGCCTCGACGATCCGGTCCTCGACCTCGCCGAACAGGGCGAGGTACTGCATCATCCCGGCCAGGTTCTCCGGCCCGGCGGCCCGGGTCAGCGAGGCGGCGTGCTCCGGCGGCAGCCGGTAGGTGCCCTGCTTCGGCTCGTACTCGACGAAGCTGCCGACCACCATCGCGCCCAGCCACTCCCGGACGTAGCGCCCGTCAAGCCCGGCGGTCCGGGCGAGGTCCTCGACCGTCGACGGCGGAAGGCCGGCCATAGTGTCGAAGAGACCGGTCCGGTGGCCGACACTGGCCATGAATCCCAGGCAGGCGTCGTTGAGCACCTGCAATACGCGACCCGCGAACTCCTCCTGCTCCGCCGGGTCCGGTTCCCGTTCGGACATCGTTCCTCCTGCGCCGTGTCGGGACCTGCGCGAACCCCTCCCCCGGCCACGCTACGCCGTTCGGGTGCGTTCCACCGTCCGTGACGGCTACCGGTCCGGCCAGGGCACCTCGGGCCGGCGCTCGTAGGCGTATCCGGCGGCCTCCCAGCGGGCGCCCTCCTCGGCGAGGCGGGCCTTGAACCGTCCCCAGTCGTGGCTCGCCCGGGGCGACCAGCCCAGCTCGGCGAGCGCCGGCAGCCGGGGCAGCAGCATCAGGTCGAGCTCACCGGGGGTGTCCAGGGTCTCGGTCCACAGCGGGGCCTCGACGCCGACCACCGAGCCGTCCCGCAGCGGCAGCAGGGTGTCCGGGTCCCAGTCGTACGCGGTCCGGACGTCGATGGTGCCGGCCCAGACCAGGCCGAGCGGATAGCCCGACTCGTACTTCATGTCCAGGTAGCTGCGGCCGGACGGCGACATGATCACCTCGGCGCCGCGTTCGGCGGCCTCCCGCAGTTCGGTGTCGCGCCCGGCCCGGCCGTCCCAGAACTGCAGCAGCCCGATCCCGCCCGGCGCGGTCTGGTTCCAGCCGACGGGGGTCTTCCCGGCCGCGCGCACCTGCTCGCCGACCCGCCGGACGAACTCCGCGTACTCGGCCGGCGCGACCCGCTTCACCTCGTCACCGCCGATGTGCAGCAGCGGCCCCGGGGTGAGCCGGGCCAGCTCGGCGACCACGTCCCGGGTGAAGGCGAACACCGCGTCACCGGTCGGGCAGAGGGTGGAGAAGCCGACCTCGGTCCCGGTGTACGGCCAGGGTCGGGCGCTGCCCGTGCAGTCCAGTTCGGGGTACGAGGCGAGGGCCGCGTTGCTGTGTCCCGGCAGGTCGATCTCCGGGACGACGGTCAGGTAGCGCTCCTGGGCGTAGCGGACGATCTCCTGGTAGTCGGCCGCGGTCCAGTACCCGCCGGGGGTGCCGTCGACCTCGCTGGTCGCGCCGACCGCCGTCAGGGCGGGCCGGGCCGGGATCTCGATCCGCCAGCCCTGGTCGTCGGTCAGGTGCAGGTGCAGGTGGTTGAGCTTGTAAAGCGCGAGGCGGTCGATGAAGCCCTTGACCTCGGCCGGGGTGAAGAAGTGCCGGGCGACGTCGAGCATCGCGCCCCGGTAGCGGTAGCGCGGGCGGTCCTCGACGGTGACCGGGGCGAGCGTCCACTCCCGGCCGTCGGCGACCGGGGCCGGGCTCTCGATCCGCGGGGGGAGCAGCTGCCGGAGCGTCTGGGTGCCCCGGAACAGGCCCTCGGGGGCGCGGGCGGCGATCCGCACCCCGTCGGCGTCGGCGGTCAGCCGGTAGCCCTCGGTGCCGGTGGCCTCGGGGAGCGCGGGGTCGAGCACCAGGGCGATGCCGCCGCCGGCGGCGGGTTCCACCACCGGGAGGGGCAGTCCGGTGGGGCGGCGCAGCGCCTCGGCGAGCCGCTCGGCGATCCCCCGCACCTCCCCGGCCTGCCGCTCCTGCGCCGTGCTCACGGGCGCGGTCCGGATCACGGTGCGGTCGGTGAGCCGGTAGCCGGGCCCGGAGCCGGGGGTGACGGAGAGCGGCACCGGGACGATCCGGTCGGCGGTGCGCGGTCCGGCGGGGACGGACCGGGCGGCGGTGCCGCCCGGGGAGCCGAACACGTGCTGGAGGCCCCACCCGGTCGCGGTGAGGCCGAGCAGGCAGAGGACGGTCAACAACGTGCGGGCCCGGGCGGACAGCCCGGCGATTCTTCTCGGCACGGCCGCTCCCGGTGTCGGTTCACCGGAATGGTCTCAACCAATCGCCGGACTGTCCCGCACTTCGCCGAAGTGGGCCGGCTCAGGAGAAGACGACGGAGCGCAGCTTGAGGCGCTGGCCGAGGATCTTGCCGGGGTTCATCACGTAGTAGACGTCGCCCGCGCAGTCGAACTCGACGAAGACCGTGGCGGTCGACAGCGTGAGGTTCCGCGGCGAGTGGGCGGGTTCGTCGTCCGACGTGCCGGGCAGGTTGAGGCAGTCCTCGCTCGGCGGGTCGGTCAGCCCGTGCGGGAGGCCGGGGCCGGTCTTGTAGAGGAACTCACCGGTCGCCGCGTTGGCGGAGGAGGGGACGGCGAGGACGAGCGCGACCGCACTGGCGGCGGCGATCACGGTGTTGCGCAGACGCATGACAGGGGGCCTTTCGGGCGGCACACAGGGGTGCCGAGGGAAATGGTGTGAGATCACCCTAGAGGCCCCAAAATTGGGGAAACGATTCTGCTTGTCCATCCTTTCGGGTGGTTTATCCCTGGTTTGCGCGACCTTTTCGCGTGCAGCCCCACACCCTCGACGACTCACCCCGGCGGGGCCGTGAAGTGGTACCCGGAGTCGATCAGCACCGGCAGGTACGCCTTCAGCGCCGCCACCGTCTGCGAACGGTCCCCGCCGCCGTCGTGGTTGAGCACGATCGCGCCGGGCCGGACGTCCTTGAGGATCCGGTCGGTGATCACGGCCGTCCCCGGGCGGGCCCAGTCCCGGGGGTCGACCGACCAGGCCATGGAGCGCATGCCCAGCTCGGCGCTCACCTTCAGCGAGGCCGGGGACCAGTCCCCGCCGGGCGCCCGGAACCAGGTGGGCGCCTTCCCGGTGGTCCGGTGCAGCAGCTCGGAGGTGCGCTCCAGTTCCTCGCGGACCTTGGCCTCGGAGAGGTGGCGCAGGTCGGGGTGGGTCCAGGTGTGGTTGGCGAGGTGGTGGCCCCGGGCGGCGATCTCCCGGACCAGCTCGGGGTGCTCGACGGCGTTCTCCCCGATCAGGAAGAAGGTGGCCCGGATGCCGTGCTGCTCCAGCAGGGCCAGCACCGTCGGGGTGTGCCGGGGGTCGGGCCCGTCGTCGATGGTGAGCGCCACCACCCGCCGGTCGGCGTCGAGCTCGTACACCGGACGGCTCTCGGCCTCCGTCAGGGCCCGTGCGGGCGCCGCTCCCGCCTGGTCGCCCGAGGACGGCGCGCTCGGCGGCGCGCTCGGCACCGCGGCGGACGGGACGGGGGCGGACGGGGCGGCGGAGGCGGTCGCGGGCGGCCCGTCGGCCACCGGCGCCCCGGGCGGCGCCGCGGGCGCCGGGTCCGCCCCGGCCTCCGGCGTCGGGTCCGGCTCGGCGGAACGGAGCCGGGCGGCGGTCGCCGCAACCTCCTCCGCCCGGCCGCAGCCGGCGACCCCGAGCAGCGACATCCCCGCCGCGACCAGCAGCAATCTTCGCGAAGTAATCTGACGATCAGACAGCATGACGGATCTGTCCCCCGTTCATCCGCCCGTCTCCCAGCGGCCGCCCCGACGGGTTCGATCACCACCCCAACGGCCCAAGGCGTCCCCCGTGCACCGGCTGTTCGCCCACCCCGTGACCGGATCGCCGCCGGGCCCGCTAATCTGACCTCTCCCAGTGTGATGATCTGTCTTAAAAGGACGTGGCCATGACGACGAGTCAGGACTTCGCCGACCGGTCCGAGAACGATGCCGCCGAACTCAGCCAGTGGGAGAAGTACGGGGTCGACACCAGCACTCCGCACTCCGCCCGCGTCTACGACTACTGGCTGGGCGGCAAGACCAACTTCCCGCCCGACCGGGCGATGGGCCAGGCCATCGAGCAGGCCGTGCCCACCATGAAGGCGCAGGCCAAGGAGAACCGCGGCTTCCAGAAGCGCGCCGTGCGCCACCTCGCCGAGCGCTACGGCATCCGCCAGTTCCTCGACCTCGGCACCGGCATCCCCACCTCGCCGAACACCCACGAGATCGCCGAGTCGGTCAGCTCCGGCACCCGGGTCGTCTACGTGGACAACGACCCGATCGTGCTGGCCCACGCCCGCGCGCTGATGGTCTCCACCCCGGCCAGCCGCACCACCTACATCCACGCCGACCTGGGCAAGCCCGCCGAACTGCTGGCCGACCCGGCCCTCAACACCACGCTGGACCTGGACCGGCCGGTCGGCATGCTGATGATCGCGGTCCTGATGCTGATCGCCGACGAGGACGACCCGTGGGGCAAGGTCGCCGCCCTGCGCGACGCGCTCCCCTCCGGCAGCTACCTCGCGCTCACCCACCCCACCCAGGACTTCAACGAGGCCGCCGTCGCCCAGGTGACCGCCTCCGCCCGCGCCGCCGGGATGACCCTGGTGCCGCGCAGCAAGGAGGAGGTCACCCGGTTCTTCGACGGCTGGGAGCTGATCGAGCCCGGCGTCGCCCCGGTGATGGCCTGGCACCCGGACGGCGAACAGCCGGCCGACCCGTACGCGGCGTACTACTGGGGCGGCCTCGCCCGCAAGCCGTAGGCCGTCCCCTCCGGCGCCCCGCCGGCCCCGCCTCCTCCGGAGGAACGGGGCCGGCCGCTCCGGCGCGCGCCACCGGCGGCCGCACTACTTCAGCAGCCGGGACATCCGCCGGTCCGCGAGCGGCTTCCCCCCGGTCTGGCAGGTCGGGCAGTACTGCAGCGAGGAGTCCGCGAACGACACCTCCCGCACGGTGTCCCCGCAGACCGGGCAGGGCTGCCCGGTCCGCCCGTGCACCCGCATGCCCAGCTTCTTCTCCGCCTTCAGCTCCCCCGCCGCCAGTCCGCGCGAACGCTCCACCGCCTCCCGCAGGGTCGAACCGAGCGCCTCGAACAGCCGCGCGGTCTCCTCCGCCGACAGGTCGGCCGCCAGCTTGTACGGGGACATCCGCGCCACGTGCAGCACCTCGTCCGAGTAGGCGTTGCCCACCCCGGCCAGCACGCTCTGGTCCCTCAGCACCCCCTTGATCCGGCGGCGCTCACCGGCCAGCAGCGCCCGGAAGCGCTCCAGGTCGAAGTCCGGGTCGAACGGGTCCGGGCCCAGCCGGGCCACCCCCGGCACCTCCCCGGCGTCCCGCACCACGTACACCGCGAGACCCTTCTTGGTGCCCGCCTCGGTGAGGTCGAAGCCGTCCCCGTCCGGACCCTCCAGCCGGACCCGCAGCGCCAGCGGATTGCGGCCGCCCGGCTTCGGCGGCTCGACCGGCAGGTGCTCGCGCCAGCGCAGCCAGCCCGCCCTGGCCAGATGGACCACCAGGTGCAGCCCGTCCACCCCGATGTCCAGGAACTTCCCGTGCCGGACCACCGGGCCGACCGTCCGCCCGGCCAGTGCCGTCACCGGCGGGTCGTAGGTCTTGAGCGCGCTGATCGCCACCGGCCGCACCTCGGCGATCACCCGCCCGGTCAGCCGTGCGGACAGGAAGACGGTCAGGGCCTCGACCTCGGGCAGCTCCGGCATGTGCCCAGTCTCGCCCGACCGCCCGCCGTCCGCCTCTTCCGCCGCCCCGCCGTTCCCCACCGTCACCCCGCCGTTCCCCTCTTCCGCCGCCCCGCCCTTTGCCCGGGGCCGCCCGGCGGCGCAGTCTGGAGGGGCGGCCCGCGCGCCAACCCGAGGAGGTCCGGCCGGCCATGAGCACGCTGGAGGAACAGATCGACATCGACGCCCCCGTCCTGGCGGCCTGGGAGCAGTTGCACCGCGTCCACGAGTACCCGCGCTTCGTCGACGGCGTCCGCACCGCCCAGCCGCACGGCCGCAACCTGGCCCACCTCGGGGTGGAGATCGCCGGCGCCGAACTGGACGTCGAGACCGAGATCACCGACCGGGGCCGGGGCCGGGTGATGGCCTGGCGCACCCTCGACGGTCCGGCGCTGCACGGCGCCTTCGCGCTGCGCCCGCTCGACGCGGCGCACACCCGGGTGCAGGTCCGGATCGAGTACGACCCGGGGGTGGTCCGGGAGGTGTTCGGCGGGCCCGGCGGCTTCGCGCTGGCCGGGGCGATCGAACGGACCGTCCGGAGCGACCTGGAGCACTTCCGGGAGCTGGTCGAGGCCCGGGTCGCGGCCGCCGCGACACCGCCCGAGCCGGTCGTCGAGGCTCCCGGCACGGTCACCGTAAACGGCGTATAAGCCCAGCTCAGAGCCGGTGGTGAGGATCTTCACAGCGGGCCGGGGAGCCACTCGCCGGGCGTTCGACCTGTGGCACACTCGGGAGTCATGAACTGTGCCCGGGACACCAGGACGCTGCGCGCGGCGGTCTTCGCCGCGCTGCTCGTGCTGCTCGCCGGGCTCGGCCAGGTGCTGGTCACCGGCCGCCCGCTGCCGCTCGGCACGCTGGCCGTGGCCGGGGCCGCCGTCTTCGCGGTGGCCTTCGCGCTGTCCGGCCGCGAGCGCGGCTACCGGGTGGTCGCGGCGGTCTTCCTGCCGCTGGAACTCGGCCTGAGCGCCCTGTTCGACTTCGCCCAGTCCACCTGCCCCTCGCTGCCGCCCGGCACCGCCCGCGGCCTCGAACCGCTGCTGTGCGGCGGCGGCTCGCTCGGCGGCCTGCTGCTCGGCCACGGCCTCTCCCGGCCGGTCGGGCTCGCCCTGCTGCTGCTCCTGCACACCCTGCTCGCGCTGGCCGCCGCGTACTGGCTGCGCAGCGCCGACGCCGCGCTGTCCGGGCTGGCCCGCGCCGCGCGGATCCTCGGCGACTTCGCCCGGCGCTTCCCCGCCGCGGCCGGTCACTGGCTGACGCTGCTGACCGCACCGCTGCCGGCCCGCCCGGTGGCGCGGGTGCCGTTCCCCCGGGCCAGCCGGGTGCTGGTCCCCGCCGAGTCCGTCCGGCTCCGGCCCGCCGTCCGGCGCGGCCCGCCCGCGCGGCTGCCGGCGCCCGCCCGCTAGGAGACCCCGCGGACCCTCCCGGTCCCCCGGTCCCCGGCCGGCCGTGCGCCCGACGCGCCCGCACGCCCCGCCACGAGCACCAGGACGACCTCCACCATGAGCACCTCCCCCAAGAAGAGCACCACCCCCGGCGACCGGAAGGCCGCCCGCCGGGCCGCCACCGAGCGGATGCGCCAGGAGCGCGAGCAGGCCGAGCGCTCGGCCCGGATCCGCCGCCGGGCCGTGGTCGGCACCGCCTCCGCCGTCCTGCTCGCCCTCGCCGCGGGCGTCGCCTTCGCCGTCGGCGGCTCGAGCGGCTCCGGTTCCGGCGACACCGCGGCCTCCGGCCCGCTGGTCGTGCCGGCGAACGCGAGCGGCGCGGACGGCACCGTGGTCACCTACGGCAAGGCGGACGCCCCGCACACGCTGGAGGTCTACGAGGACTTCCGCTGCCCGTTCTGCGAGCAGCTGGAGACCACCACCGGCCCGACCGTCCAGCAGCTCGCCGACGCGGGCAGCTACAAGATCGAGTACCACCTGGCGACCTTCCTCGACCAGGGCCTCGGCGGCAAGGGCTCGCGCACCGCGCTGGCCGCCGCCGGCGCGGCGCTGAACGAGGGCGTGGACAAGTTCAAGCAGTTCCACGACGTGCTCTACGCGAACCAGCCGGACGAGCGCGACGACGCCTTCGCCGACGTCAACCACCTGCTCGACCTGGCGGACAAGGTGCCGGGCCTGAAGACCGACGGCTTCGTCAAGGCGGTCCGCGAGGGCACCTACCTGCCCTGGGCCGGCCAGGTCAACAAGGCCTTCGACAAGAGCGGCGTCACCGGCACCCCGACCGTCCGCCTGGACGGCAAGAAGCTCGACGTGTTCTCCGGCGGCAAGGCCGTCTCGCCCGAGCAGTTCACCGCGATGGTCAAGCAGGTGACCGGATGACGGCCGCCCCCGCCCCTGCCCCCGCCGCCCCGTCCCCCGCCGGCACCCGGACCGGGTACGGCGCGAGCCGCCCGTTCGCCCTGCTGCTGGTGATCGGCGGCGCACTGGGGCTGTTCGCCTCGGCGGTCCTCACCCTGGACAAGATCCGGCTGCTGAAGGACCCGTCCTACGTCCCGAACTGCAACATCAATCCGATCATCAGCTGCGGCTCGATCATGCGCAGCGACCAGGCCGAGGCCTTCGGCTTCCCCAACTCGCTGCTCGGCCTGGCCGGCTTCGCCGTGGTGATCGCGATCGGTGCCGGACTGCTGGCCGGCGCCACCTACCGGCGCTGGTTCTGGCTGGGCCTCCAGGCCGGCACGGTCTTCGGCATCGGCTTCGTCACCTGGCTGATGTACCAGGCGCTGTACCGGATCGGCGCGCTCTGCCCGTTCTGCATGGTGGTGTGGGCGGCGATGATCCCGCTGTTCTGGTACACCACCCTGCACAACCTGCGCACCGGCGTCGTCCCGGTCCCCCGCGCCCTGCGCCCGGCCGTCCGCGAGGCGGCCCGCTACCACTGGGTCGTCCCGGCCCTCTGGTACGCGGTGATCGCCCTGCTGATCCTGAAGCGCTTCTGGTACTACTGGTCGACCCTGCTCTGACCGGACACCCACGACGGCTCCCACCTGCGGTTTCCCGGGTGGGAGCCGTCGGCTTGTCCGCTCCGCGCCGCCGGGAGGCCGCCGCCGGGAGGCCGCCGCCGGGAGGTCGCCGGTGGGCAGTCGCCGGTGGGCCTCAGCGGCGCTCGACGAGCCACAGGGCGAGCCGGCCCGCGAGCGGGTCGAGGGCGGTGGGGCCGGGATCGCGCGGTCCCACCCGGGGGACACTGCCGGGGTGGTACTGGAAGAAGAGGCTCAGCTCGCCGTCGCCCGCGGCCAGGGAGGCCAGGGGAAGCGAACGGTCGACTCCGGCCGGGAAGCGCGGGCTCTCCCACTCCGGCGAGATTTCGGCGATCGGGGAGCCTCCGGCACGGTCCGGGCCGAGGAACACCACCCAGCGGGCTCCACGCATGCGGAGCGGGTAGTCGGCCACCCGGGCCACGAGATCGCCCAGGGTGGTGGCGCCGTCGACGGTGGTGTCCTGCCGGTGCGGCGCGAAGCTGTCGTCCCCCATGCACACGCTGTCGCGCGTCAGGACCACTTTCACGGTCATGCCCGGCACGGTAGCCCCGGGACCCGCTTATCGTCAATCTGACATTAATTGCGACCGGAACAGTCCGCCGGGACGCGGGCGCCGGGGCCCGGGAAGCGGTCGCCCGCCGAGCGGAGATCGCTTTCGGCCGTCCCCTCCGGACCCGGCCGACCGGTTTCGCGGGTCCCGCCTTCCGCCGGCAGCGGAACACCGGCCCCACGGGCCCGGCGCTCACTACAGTCCGGGCAATGACAACGGTTACCGCACGCACGGTCGAGTACGCGGCCGACGGCCTGACGATGATCGGGCACCTCGCACTGCCGGCCGGTGCCGGCCGCCGGCCCGCGGTCCTGGTCGGACCCGAGGGGATGGGGCTCGGCGACGTCGAGCGCCGCCGGGCCGAGGCGCTCGCCGGACTGGGATACGTGGCGCTCGCCTTCGACCTGCACGGCGGGCGCTATCTGGGCGACCCCGAGGAGATGCTGGCCCGCTGCCTGCCGCTGCTCGCCGACCCCGAGCGGATGCGCGGCATCGGCCACGCGGCGCTCGACGTGCTCCGCGCCGAGCCGCGGACCGATCCCGACCGGATCGCCGCCGTCGGTTACGGCACCGGGGGCGTGATCGCGCTGGAACTCGGGCGCGACGGCGCCGGCCTGCGGGCGATCGGGACGGTCAACGGACTGGCCACGGGCCGGCCGGGCGAGACGGCGCGCATCCGCTGCCCGGTGTGGGCCGGGGTCGGGTCGGAGGACCCGATCGTGCCGCCCGCGCAACGGGACGCGTTCACCGCCGAGATGCAGGCCGCGGGTGTCGACTGGCGCCTCACGGTCTACGGCGGCGCCCTGCACGCCTTCCACCATCCCCCGGTCGACCACGCCACGGTCCCCGGGGTCGGTCACCACCCGGGGCACGCGCGGCGGGCCTGGCGCGACGTCCTCGACCTGCTCTCCGAGTGCGTGCCCGTGGCGGAGTGACCCGGTCGGAGTGACCCCGTCGGCACGCCCCGACGGTCGACCCCGCTCCGACGCGCCGCGGCGCCGTCCCCGCTCCCGGGGGCGGCGCCGCGGGCGGCTCAGCCGCGGCCGGCGTCAGGCCCGGCCGGCGTCAGGCCCGGCCGGCGTCAGGCCCGGCCGGCGTCAGGCCCGGCCGGCGTCAGGCCCGGGCGGTGCCGAACTCGTAGGCGGCGACCTCGGCCAGCAGGGCGGCCCGGCGCTCCTCGTCGAGGAACGAGGCCCGGAAGGAGTTGGCGGCGAGCAGTCGCAGAGTGTCCTCGTCCAGGCCGAGCGCCTCGGCGAGGGCGTCGAAGGTGTCGCCCACGTAGCCGCCGAAGTAGGCCGGGTCGTCGGAGTTGACGGTGGCCAGCAGCCCGGCCGCGAGGATCGCGGGCAGCGGGTGGTCGGCCAGGGTGTCGACGCAGCGCAGCCGCACGTTGGAGAGCGGGCAGAGGGTGAGCGGGATCCGCTCCCGGACCAGCCGCTCGACCAGCGCCGGGTCCTCCAGGCAGCGCAGCCCGTGGTCGATCCGCTCCACCCCGAGCACGTCCAGGGCCTCGGTGATGTACGCGGCCGGGCCCTCCTCCCCGGCGTGCGCGACCCGGTGCAGCCCGGCCTCGGCGGCCCGCCGGTAGACCTCGCGGAACTTGGCCGGCGGGTGGCCGACCTCGGCGGAGTCCAGGCCGACCCCGGTGATCCGCCCGCCGAACCAGGGCCGGGCGGCCTCGAAGGTCTCCAGCGCCGACTCGGCGGACTCGTCCCGCAGGAAGCACATGATCAGCCGGGTGCTGATGCCGTGCCGCCGTTCGGCCCGGTCCAGCGCCCGCCCGAGCCCGTCCACGACGACCGGCAGCGGGATCCCGCGCGCGGTGTGCGCCTGCGGGTCGAAGAAGATCTCCGCGTGCCGCACCCCCTGCGCCGCCGCCCGCGCCAGATAGGCCTCGGCGAGCTCCTCGAAGTCCTCCTCCGTCCGCAGCACCGCCATCAGCGCGTAGTACAGGTCGAGGAAGGACTGCAGGTCGCCGAACGCGTACGCCCGCCGCAGCTCCTCGGCGTCCGCGAACGGCAGCACCACGCCGTTGCGCCGGGCCAGCGCGAACGCCAGCTCGGGCTCCAGGGTGCCTTCGATGTGCAGGTGGAGTTCGGCCTTGGGAATTGCCATCGACGCCTGTCCGGTGGTTTCGGTGCGAATACGAAGGTTTCATCCTACGTTTTCCCGCCTCCGCCCGGAGCCGGGCGGTCCCGGCGGCGGCCCCGGCGCGGCCCCGGCGCGCCCCCGCCCGGCTCGAACGGGTGTACCGGCGGGGCCGACGGGGCACCGGGTACTGGGGGGAGTTCCCGTTCTAGGAGGCAGTGGACATGGCGCACCCCGACACCGCGCACGCCAGGCCCGAGGGCATCTCCCCGCACGCCCTGGGCAACGACACGCTGCTGCACGAGCTGGAGCAGCTGCACCGGACCAGGCACGAGACCTTCCTGTACGGGTCGGACGACGCCCTGAAGCGGCACACCCTGCGCACCGGGCAACTGGAGGCCGAGTACCTGCACCGGTTCCCCAACCGCCTGACCACCGCCGGGCGGACCAGGGCCGGTGCCCGGGCCCGCGACGCGGCGGCCCGGGCGGAGGCGCTGCCGGAGTAGCACCGGAAGGCCCCGCGCGGCGGGACACGCCGGGCGCGGGTGGTACCCGGCGCGCGGGCGGTGGGCCAGGGTGGGAGGACCGACACCTCCACCCCCGCGCACCCCTGGGAGGGGCCCCGATGCCCATCGCAAGCGTGAACCCGGCGACCGGCGAGACCCTGGAGACCTTCGAACCGCTGGACGCGGCCGGTCTGGAACAACGGCTGGCCCGCGCCGAGGCGACCTTCCGCACCTACCGCACCACCTCCTTCGCCCAGCGCGCCGGACTGCTGCGCCGCGCCGCCGAACTGCTCGACGAGGACCGCGAGGGCATCGCCCGGACCATGACCGAGGAGATGGGCAAGCCGATCGCCGCCGCCCGCGCCGAGGCCGCCAAGTGCGCCAAGGCGATGCGCTGGTACGCCGAGAACGCCGAGGCGCTGCTCGCCGACGAGCACCCGGAGCCGGCCGACGTGGCCGACGCCGGGGCGGCCCGCGCCTATGTGCGCTACCGGCCGCTGGGCGCGGTCCTGGCGGTGATGCCGTGGAACTTCCCGTTCTGGCAGGTGGTGCGGTTCGCCGCGCCCGCGCTGATGGCGGGCAACGTCGGGCTGCTCAAGCACGCGTCCAACGTGCCGCGCACGGCGGTGGCGCTGGAGGAGCTGTTCCTGCGGGCCGGCTACCCGGAGGGCTGCTTCCAGACCCTGCTGATCGGCTCGGCGGCGGTGGAGGGGGTGGTCCGCGATCCCCGGGTGGCCGCGGTCACGCTGACCGGCAGCGAGCCGGCCGGGCGGGCGGTCGCGGCGGCGGCGGCCGACGAGGTGAAGAAGGCGGTGCTGGAGCTGGGCGGCAGCGACCCGTACGTGGTGATGCCGAGCGCGGACCTGGACGCGGCCGCGGCCACCGCCGTCACGGCGCGGGCGCAGAACAACGGGCAGTCCTGCATCGCCGCCAAGCGGTTCATCGTGCACACCGAGGTCTACGACCGGTTCACCGCGGCGTTCACCGCCGCCATGGCGGCGCTGCGGGTCGGCGACCCGATGGACGAGGCGACCCAGGTCGGCCCGCTGGCCAGCCGGCAGGGCCGGGACGAGATCGCCGAGCTGGTCGAGGACGCCCGGGCGCACGGGGCCCGGGTGGAGTGCGGCGGGCGGCGGCCGGAGGGCCTGGACGCGGGCTGGTTCTACGAGCCGACGGTGCTGACCGGCATCACCCCGCGGATGCGGATCCACCAGGAGGAGACCTTCGGCCCGGTGGCCACGGTCTACCGGGCGGCCGACCTGGACGAGGCGGTGGCGCTGGCCAACGACACCCCGTTCGGGCTCAGCTCCAACGTCTGGACCGAGGACCCGGCGGAGCAGGAGCGGTTCGTCCGGGACATCCAGGCGGGCGGGGTGTTCTTCAACGGCATGACCGCCTCGCACCCGGCGCTGCCGTTCGGCGGCGTCAAGCGCTCCGGTTTCGGCCGTGAGCTGTCGGGCCACGGCATCAAGGAGTTCTGCAACGTCACCACGGTGTGGATCGCCTGAGTCCGCTCCCCTCGCGCGACCTGTGCGCCCCCGGCCGGGGCCGAGCGCCCCGG
This sequence comes from Streptomyces sp. TLI_053, assembly GCF_900105395.1. NCBI lineage: Bacteria > Bacillati > Actinomycetota > Actinomycetes > Kitasatosporales > Streptomycetaceae > Streptomyces > Streptomyces sp. TLI_053. The sequence continues at coordinate 7,822,053 of NZ_LT629775.1, read as the reverse complement.
CCGGATCCGGCCAAGTTCGGGCACTCTCGATTGCTCCGATTTGCCCGTTTGTCCCGGACCGGCGACCCGAAGGGGAACCCGCCACCCTTCACCGGGCCCGGACAGACCCTCCACAAAAACCCCTTCGACAACGAACGGCTGTGAATTGTTGAGCTGATATTCAGAGCATTTTTCCGACAACATTCCCGATGGCCGAAGAAAGACAGTCGGAACCGGCCACCATATCGCCGGGCACGCATTTCCGGATAAGTTCCACAACGACCGGCCGGAGGGCCGGTCACCACGGGAAGGAAATGCGATGAATCTCCTCCAGCGCACCGTCGCCCTCGTCGCCTCGACCGCCGTCCTGGCCGGCGGCGCGACCGTTCTGGCCGCCGGTCAGGCGAGCGCCGCGACCACCGAGATCACCCTCCAGAACGTCGCCACCAGCCGCTACCTGGACAGCAACGGCAACGGCAACGTCTACACCCTCCCCGGCAACGGCGGCTCGTACCAGCGCTGGTACGCCAGCGACCTGGGCAGCTCCACCTTCAACCTGCGCAACAAGGCCACCGGCTTCTGCCTCGACTCCAACGGCAACGGCAACGTCTACACGCTGAGCTGCAACGGCGGCAGCTACCAGAAGTGGGTCCGGGGGAACGGCCCCTACGGCCACACCTACCGGAACCTCGCCACCGGCCTCTACCTGGACAGCAACGGCAACGGCGACGTGTACACCCTGGGCGGCAACGGCGGCTCGTACCAGCAGTGGAAGTGAATGCCGATCAGATCGCCGATCGTCGCTCCAGCAAAATGATCTGACGATCAGACAGAAATGATCACCCTCCCCGGCGCCTCAATCGCCGGGGAGGGCTTCTCCATGCTACGGTGCCCGCCCGGGGGCCGACACGCCCGGCGGCGTTCGCCCGTGGCTGAACCCGCCCGCCACCCCGAGGCGTCGAACAAGAATCGGCCGCAGACCACTCGCACCCGGAACGACGGGGATGTTCAGTGACAATTAGTACACTCACATCAGCACTTCAGCGCAGGACGGAGGGTGACGAACCGTCGAGCACGACACCACCCGCCGATCGGCGGGTGCGATTCATCCCCTGGGCGGTCGCCCTCACCCTTTTCCTGGTCTACGCCTTCTTCACCATTCGCCGTCATGAACTCCTCCTCACCAGCGGGTACGACCTCGGGATCTTCGAGCAGGGCGTGCGCGGCTACGCCGAGGGCCGCGGCCCGATCGTGGAACTCAAGGGCCCCGGCTTCAACCTGCTGGGCGACCACTTCTCGCCCGCCCTCGCCGCCCTCGCCCCGTTCTACTGGCTCTGGCCCTCCGCGAAGGTCCTGCTGCTGGCCCAGTCCGCCCTGGTCGCCGTCGCCGCCGTCCCGATCACCCGCTGGGCACAACGCGAGCTCGGACCGGCCGCCGCCGGGGTCACCGGCCTCGGCTACGGGCTCTCCTGGGGGCTCGCCTCCGCCCTCGGCTTCGACTTCCACGAGATCACCTTCGCCGTCCCGCTGATCGCATTCTCCGTCGTCGCGCTCGGCGAACGGCGCTGGACCGCCGCCCTCGCCTGGGCCGCGCCGCTGGTCCTGGTCAAGGAGGACCTCGGCATCACCGTGGCCGCCGTCGGCGCCTGCATCCTGTGGCGCGGCGACCGGCGCGTCGGCGTGGCCGGCATCCTGCTCGGCGTCGGCTCCTCGCTGCTGGAACTCCTGGTGCTGCTCCCCGCGATGAGCCCCGGCGGCAGCTTCGCCTACTGGGACAACCTGAGCGGCGGCTCCGGCGGGCGGAACCTGCTCACCCTGCCGCTCGACCTGGTCACCCCCGGCGAGAAGGTCACCACCGTCCTGCTGCTGCTGGCACCGACCGTGCTGCTGGCCGCCCGCTCCCCGCTGATGATCGTCGCGCTGCCCACCCTCGGCTGGCGGCTGCTCTCCAACAACCCGGCCTACTGGGGCACCAACTACCACTACAGCGCCGTACTGATGCCGATCGTGTTCGCCGCCTTCGTCGACGTCCTGGTGAAGGCCCGCGGCTGGCGCGGGACGGTACCCCGCTGGATCGCCCGCGCGGCACTGCCGGTCAGCCTGACGGTCACCCTGGCACTGCTGCCGGGCTTCGCGTTCGGACAGCTCTTCTCCACCGAACTGTGGCGGACCCCGGCCCGGGTCGAGGCGGCCCGCTCGGTGCTCGCCACCGTCCCGGACGACGCCCGGGTCGCCGCGTCGAACCGGCTGGTTCCGCAGCTGACCAACCGCTGCGAGGTCATCGTGTTCGGCTGGCCGCAGAACTGGTCGACGGCCGAGTGGATCGTGGTCGACGAGGGACAGCCGATGGGCTGGCCGATGTCGCCCGACCGCGAGCGCCAGGAGGTCGCCACCGTCAAGAACAGCGGCTACCAGGTGGTGCGCAGCGACCACGGCATCACCCTGCTGCGGCGGGCCCCCGGCACGGTCGCACCGCCGGCCGCCGCCACGCCGCCGCCCGCCGCTCCCGGAGCCGGCTGATCCGGGGCGGCCGCCCCGCGGCCCGCCCGAACAGCAACCCCCGCCCCCGACCACCTCAGGGATCCCGTGCCAGTCGAAACCGGGCTCAGCCCGTCCACCCGCCAGAACCGTCCGCTGCTGCCGCGCGTCGTACGCCCGCCCGCACCCGGCGCCGCCGCGCTCTCCGGCCGCCGGACCGCCGTGCTGACGCTGCTCTGCTTCGCCGTCACCGCGGCGTGCGGGCTCCAGCAGTGGTCCGCGGTCCTGCTGGGCGGATTCGACCTCGGCATCTTCCACCAGGGTGTGGCCGGCTACGCGCACTTAGAGCTGCCGATCTCGCCGGTGAAGAGCTACCACCACGAGTTCCCGCCCTCCTTCTCCCTCCTGGGCGACCACTTCTCACCGATCCTGGCCGCGCTCGCCCCGCTCTACTGGATCTGGGAGGACCCGCGCACCCTGATCCTCGGCCAGGCGCTGCTGCTCGCCGCCGGCGTCCCGCTGATCCGCCGGATCGCGGTGCGCTGCTTCACCCCTCCGACCGACGTCACCGCGACCGGGACCGGGACCGGGACCGGGACGGGCCACGGTGACCCGGCCGGGACCGACCCCGCGCGCCTGCGGACCGTGCGCCTGGCCGCCGACCTGGCCGGCCTCGTCTACGGCCTCGGCTGGCCCCTGCTCGCCGCCGGGCGGGGCGGCTTCCACGAGGTCGCCTTCGCCGTCCCGCTCACCCTGCTGATGCTCGAACGCGGCCTGGCCCGCCGCTACGGCACCGCCGCGCTCGCCGCCGCCCTGCTCTGCCTCACCAAGGAGGACCTCGGGCTGCTGGTCGGCACCTACGGCCTGGTCCTGCTGTGGCGCGGCCGCCCGCGCGGCGACCGCGGGGGCGACCGGGCCGGGGACCGCCGCGCCCTCGCCTGGGGCGCGGGCCTGCTGATCGGCGGCCCGCTGGCCTCCGCGCTCGCCATCGTCGAACTGATCCCCGCCATGGGCGGCCAGCCCGACTACTACTGGGTGTACGGCCCGCTCGGCCCGGACGCCGGGACCGCGATCGGCAACGTCCTCGGCGACCCGCTGCTGCTGCTCCAGGTCGCCACCAACGCCACCGTCAAACCGCTGCTGCTGCTCTGGCTGTTCGGCACCCTGCTGCTGCTGCCGCTGCGCTCCGCCACCGCGCTCTGCCTGGTGCCGCTGCTCGCCGAACGCGTCCTGTCGGACAACCCCAACCACTGGTCGATCGCCCACCACTACGACGCCTTCCTGTGGCCGGTGCTGCTCACCGCCACCCTGGAGGCGCTCGGCCGCCTGCACGCCCGGGGCGGCACCCACCGGCGCACCGGCCACGGCCTGGGCATCGCGGCGGTCGCGATCTCCCTGGTCAGCAGCCTGCTGCTGGGCGGGATCAGCCTGCTGACCCCGGCCTTCTGGCGCCCCTCGGCGAGCAACGCGGCCCTGGTCCGGGGCGCCGCGCAGATCCCCGACGGCGCCCTGGTGGAGGCCGACAACCAGGTGGTGCCGCGACTGGTCGGCCGCACCGACGTGGTCCTGGTGGACGGCGTGCCGCGCGGCCGCGACTACGTCCTGATCCGCTCCGACACCCGGACCTTCCCGTTCCAGACCTCGGCGGAGCAGGCCGAGCGGATCGAGTTGCTGCTGGCCCACGGCTACCGGCAGGTCTGGGGCGAGCACGGGGTGGTGCTGCTGCACCGCGAGGGCGACGAACCGGTGCCCGGCGCCAGGGTGCCCGACGACAGCAGTACGCCGGTCAAGGAGATCGTGCCGTCCGACGTCGGCCACAACCTCTTCAAGGGCTGAGGGCCGGAGAGGTCCCGTGCCCGGGCCGCTGCCCGGGCACGGGACCTCTCCGCTTCCTGGGGTTCCCCGGGGTTCCTGGGGTTCCTGGGGACGGTCAGGTGGCCATCCGGTGGCGGCCCCGGCCGGGTGTGGCCCACCGGGCGACGACGCCGACCAGCGCCAGCACGGTCACGCCCCAGACGACACTGAAGACGATCAGCCAGGTCAGCGAGGCCTGGGTGCCGATGGCGCCGAGGCCGATCGAGAGGCCGACCAGGAAGACCACGGCCGTCGGGGAGAGACTGCACAGCCAGTGCCAGGCCCGGTGCGCCGGACTCGGGTGGGCGGGCGCGTCGGGGCCGGTGTCCTGCGCCTTGTAGGTGATCAGGTCCATCGGGAATCGCCTCCGGGGGTGAGGGGGGAGGTCACGAGGCCTTCCGGGGAGCGGCGGGCTTCCGGGTCGCGGTGGTCGTGCGCTTCCTCGCGGTCGTGCTCTTCTTGTCGGTCGCGCCGCTCCTGTCGGTCGTGCTCTTCCTCGCGCTCGTGCTCTTCTTGTCGGTCGCGGACGTCGGCGCGGCGGCGGACTTCTTCGCGGTCGTGGACTTCCTCGCGGTCGTGGGCTTCTTGCTCGTGGCCGCCGCGGCCTTCGGGGCCGTCGTCCTCTTCGAGGCGGCGCGTCTGCGCGGCGGCGACTGCTCCTCGGCCGGCTCAGACTCCGGCTCCGGCTCCGACTCCGACTCCGGCTCCGGCTCGGCGGCCGGCCGGCCCGGGTGGGCGTCCTTGGCCTTCCGCAGGCTGCTTCGCAGCGCCTCCATCAGGTCGATCACGTTGTCCGGCGCCTCGCCCGCCTCTTCCTCGTGCGGCATCTCGACGCCCTGCAGCCGCGCCTCGATCACCTGCTGCAGCGCCTGCTGGTAGTCGTCGTGCAGCTGCTCGAGGTCGAAGTCCTCGGAGAGGGTCTCCATCAGCGAGCGCGCCATCCTCAGTTCCTGCGGCCGGACCGTGATGTCCTCCTCGGGCGCGATCCCGGCCGCCGGGCGAACCTCGTCGGGCCAGATGCAGGTCTGGAGCACCAGCGTGCCGTCGTGCACCCGCAGCACGGCCGGCGACTCCCGGCTGCGAAGCGCGATCTTGGTGACGGCGATCTGCCCGGAATCCACCAGGGCGTCCCGCAGCAGCGCGTAGGGCTTCGACGCGGCCTTGTCGGCGACGCCGACGTAGTAGGCCTTGGAGAACATCAACGGGTCGATCTCGCCCTCGTCGACGAAGGCCAGCACGTCGATGATCTTCTTGCTGGGCAGCGGGAGGTCGGCGAGGTCCTCGTCGGTGAGGGTGACCGTGCGGCCGTCCGGGGACTCGTAGCCCTTGGCGATCTCCGCGTACGGGACCTCCTTCTCCTCCTGCTCGCAGTACCGCTTCATCCGCACCCGGCCGCCGTCCTTGGCGTGCACCTGGTGCAGGGGGACGTCGTGCTCCTTGGTGGCGGAGTACAGGTGGACGGGGATGGAGACCAGGCCGAAGCTGATCGTCCCCTTCCAGGTGGTCTGCATGGGGTCGCTCCTTCCCGGAGCCGTCCCGGTGGTTCACGCGACGGGTCGCGCCGGCCGGGGTGACCGGCTCCGGAGATTTCCACTCTGCCCGGGTTCGCCCCGATCGGCCACCGGCCGCCGACCGACGGACAATGGACGGCGGAACGGAGGTGAACGCACCGTGCGCGAACCCGGACCTCCCCCGCCGCCCGACACCACGACGTACCGCGTCCGCTACGCCCTGTCCGGCAGCGCGGACGTGCGGCAGGCGGAGATCACCCTCGTCCCCGGTCACTCCCGGGAGAGCGACATCCCGGCCCTGCTCGCCGCCCGGCTCGACCCCCGTCCGGGCGGCCGCCTGGTCGTCCTCCTCGACGTCACCGAAGCCTGAACCGGTCGGACCGGGACCCGCCCGGCGCTCAGACCCGGAGCGAGGCGAGGGTGACGATCGTGATGTCGGACGGGGCACCGACCCGCACGGGCGGACCCCAGGCGCCGGCGCCGCGGGTGACGTAGAGCTGGGTGTCGCCGTACCGCTCCAGCCCGGCGACGGTCGGGTTGGCCAGCTCCGCGATGTAGTTGCCCGGCCAGAGCTGCCCGCCGTGGGTGTGCCCGGACAGCTGGAGGTCGACGCCGTGCCGGACCGCGTCGTGGATCGTGACCGGCTGGTGCGAGAGCAGGACGGCGGTGCGGGCCGGGTCGCGGTCCCCGAGCGCCCGGCCGAAGTCGGGACCATCGCCCTCGCGCTCCCCGGCGATGTCGTTGACCCCGGCCAGGTCGAAGCCGCCGAGCTCGACCCGGGCGTTCTGCAGCGGGTGGACACCCAGCTCGCGGACGAAGTCCACCCAGGGCGCCGCGCCGGAGAAGTACTCGTGGTTGCCGGTGACGAAGTAGGCCCCGTCGCGGGCCCGCAGCTGCGCCAGCGGCTCGGCGTCCCGGCCCAGCTCGGGGACCGTGCCGTCGACCAGGTCTCCCACGATCGTGATCAGGTCGGGCTTCGCGGCGTTGATGGTGTCCACGATCCGCTGGGTGTGGGCGCGGCCCAGGATCGGGCCGAGGTGGATGTCGCTGACCACCGCGATCCGGTAGCCGTCCGCACCGGCCGGCAGCTTGGCGAGCGGGACGGTCACCTGCTTGAGCCGCGGTCCGCGCAGCACGCCGTACATGCCGGTGCCGACCACGGCCGCGGCGGCCCCGGAGGCCCCGATCGCGACCGCGCGGGCGACGAACAGCCGCCGCTCGGGCGAGGGCGCGGTCGGGGCGGCGGCGGGGGCGGACTCGGCGGGTGCGGCCTCGGACTCGAACTCGGACTCGAACTCGGACTCGGCAGGTGCGGCGTCGGCAGGCGCGGACTCGACGGACGCGGACTCGACGGGCGCGGGGGCCTCGGGGACCGCAACGGCCCCGGGGACCGGAACGGGTGCCCTGCGGCCGGCGGGCAGGCGCAGCAGCAGCGGCCGGACGAGCTCCCCGACGGCGAGCGCGAGCAGCAGGTACAGCAGCACCGCGAGCCAGAGGTAGCCCGGCCAGGCGAACCAGCGCTCGACCGCTATCGGGAAGGCCCGCCCGCCGATCAGCGCCCCCACCGAGAGCAGCGGCAGGACGAAGGCGAGCACGGTGCCGGTCCGGCGCCAGCGGCCGCCGGGCGCCGAGACGTCGCGCACCAGCCGGCGCCAGAGGTACCAGTGGACGAGGGTCAGCAGGGCGAGCACGAGGAGAACGCCGAGCACCACGAGGACGATCATCACGCCGCCAGTATGTACGGCGGCCCGACAAACCCCCCGGGAGGGCCCCGAGTTGCTGGCGGTGCGTCAGATCTGAGCTTTCCGGGCCCCCACTTCACCCGCCCTGACCTGGGCTTTTACGTCCGCTGAGCGAACAGTTCCCGGTGCCTTGTTCCGATACCCGGAGGTAGAGGTTAGGTTGCACCGCAATGCGCGGATCCGTCCCCCACCCTTCGGTGATCGAGCCGAGGGTCGGGCCGCGCCGGAAAGGCACAGGGCACCCTCACGATGAGTGCGGACACCACAACCCGGGCCGGATCACCCCCGCCCCGCGACTCCGCCCAGCAGCACCCCGCCGGGCACGGCGGGCACGGCCACGGCGGCGACGGCCACCTCAAGGCCGGGCTCAAGAACCGCCACCTGTCGATGATCGCCATCGGCGGCGTGATCGGCGCCGGCCTGTTCGTCGGCTCGGGCGCGGGCATCGCGGCCACCGGCCCCGGCATCCTGCTCTCCTACGCGCTGGCCGGTGTGCTGGTCGTCCTGGTCATGCGGATGCTCGGCGAGATGGCCGCGGCCGACCCGCAGAGCGGCTCCTTCTCCGCGTACGCGGACCGGGCGCTGGGCCGGTGGGCCGGGTTCAGCATCGGCTGGCTGTACTGGTTCTTCTGGGTCGTGGTGCTGGCCGTCGAGGCCACCGCCGGCGCGAAGATCCTCAACAACTGGATGCCGGGCGTCCCGCAGTGGGCGTTCGCCCTGATCGTGATGGCCGTGCTGACCGCGACCAACCTGGGCTCGGTCGCCTCCTACGGCGAGTTCGAGTTCTGGTTCGCCGGTATCAAGGTGGTGGCCATCGCCGCCTTCCTGGTGGTCGCCGGCCTCGCCGTGTTCGGCCTGCTCCCCGGCACCCACGCCGTCGGCACGGCCAACCTGACCGGTCACGGCGGCTTCCTGCCGCACGGGGTGGGCGCGGTCTTCACCGGCATGCTCACCGTCGTCTTCGCCTTCATGGGCAGCGAGATCGTCACCCTGGCCGCCGGCGAGTCCGAGGACCCGGAGAAGGCGGTCAGCAAGGCCACCAACAGTGTGATCTGGCGGATCGGCATCTTCTACCTCGGCTCGATCCTGCTCGTGGTGACCCTGCTGCCGTGGGACTCCGCCGCCGTCAAGGGCAGCCCCTACGTCGCGGTGCTGGAGCACGTGGGCATCCCGGGCGCCGGCCGGGTGATGGACGTGATCGTGCTCACCGCCGTGCTGTCCTGCCTCAACTCGGGCATGTACACCGCGTCCCGGATGGCCTTCTCGCTCGGGCAGCGCGGCGACGCGCCCAAGGCCTTCGCGACCGTGACGAAGCGCGGCGTGCCGCGGGTGGCGATCCTGTCCTCGGTGGTGTTCGGCTTCGTGGCCGTCTTCTTCAACTACACCTCCCCCGACACGGTCTTCTCCTTCCTGCTGAACTCCTCCGGCGCGGTGGCGCTCTTCGTGTGGCTCGTGATCTGCTTCTCCCAGCTCCGGATGCGCCGGATCATCGAGCGCGAGATGCCGGAGCGGCTGACCGTCCGGATGTGGCTGTACCCGTACCTCACCTGGGCCGCGATCGGCATGATCGGGTTCGTGATGGCGTACATGTTCACCGACGCCGACGGTCGGAAGCAGATGTACCTGTCGCTGGTCGCCGCGGCCATCGTGCTCGCGGCGTCGGCCGTGGTGGGCCGTCGGCGGCGGGCCGCGGCGGAGGCGCCGGCATCCTGAGCCGGCGCGCAGTACCGTCCGCGGGCACCGGGCCCGGGAGCCGTTGCGGAGGCTCCCGGGCCCGGTGCCGTTGTGCCCGGGTGTCGTGTCCGAGCGTTGTGTCCGGGCATCGCGTCCGGGCGTCACGTCCCGGCCCGGTGCGCCTTGGGCCGGCGCCGGTGCGCCTGTCCCGGGCGCCTGTCCCGGGCGCCGGGCCCCTGACGGCGGCCCCCTGACCCCGGTCACCGTTGCGGCCGTCCCCGACACCGTTCCGCGCGTCGCCGGGCCGGGAGGCTCCGGTTCCGTTCCGTGACCGGACGGACATGACCCGGCGACCCGTCAGCACCTACCCTTCCCCTCATGCGAGATCTTGCAGCGGGGATGGGGTACCTGGCCAAGGGCCAGCGGTGGGTGGCGCGGCACGGCCGCTGGTGGGCGTTCGGAATGATCCCGGCGCTGATCACCCTGGCCGGTTACGTGGTGGCACTGTTCTTCCTCGGCGGCTGGGCCGGGGACATCGCCGCCTGGGCCACCCCGTTCGCCGACCACTGGACCTCGTTCTGGCAGGACCTGCTGCGCACCACGCTCGCCGCACTGGTGTTCGTCGGCGGCCTGCTGCTCTCCGTGCTCACCTTCACGGCGGTCACCCTGCTGGTCGGCCAACCGTTCTACGAGGAACTCTGCGAGAAGGTCGACGAGACCGAGGGCGGCGCGCCGACCCCGCCGGACGTTCCGCTCTGGCGCGAGCTGGTGGTGGCGGCCCGGGACAGCCTCTTCGTCCTGGTGCGGGCGGGCGGGTTCGGCCTGCTGCTGTTCGCGGCCGGCTTCATCCCGGTGGTCGGGCAGACCGTCGTCCCGGTGCTGGGCTTCCTGGTCTCGGGCTTCTTCCTCACCCTGGAGCTGACCTCCGTCGCCCTGCAGCGGCGCGGCGTGGCGCAGCGGGAGCGGCTGCGGCTGCTGCGCGGGCGGCTCGGGCTGGCCTTCGGCTTCGGCGTGCCGCTGGTGCTGGGGTTCCTGGTCCCGCTGGTGACCGTGGTGGCCATGCCGGGCGCCGTCGCCGGGGCGACCCTGCTGGCCCGCGACCTGGTGCCGGTCGAGGAGGAGCCCGCGACGGACGAGGACCCGTCGGACGGGGAGGCGTCGGACGGGGAGCCCTCGGGCCCGGCGGCCGTCCCGGACGTACCGGAGTACCGGGCGCAGCGCCCGGCGGCGGCCAACCCGTACGCCGGGAACCCGTACGTGGACAACCCGTACGTGGACAACCCGTACACGAAGGACTCCCGCACCGGCGCACCGCTGCCCGCGGAGCCGAACCCGTACCGGAGCACGTGACCGGACCGTCACAGCGCGTGCAGTTCGCCGCCCCCGCGTGTGAGGCCCCCCACAGGCCTTCGGCGATCCACTACCGCCGATAGTGGCGAGCCGCGCGTCGGCCCCCCGCCATCGGCCGGGGGTGGACGGCCCGCCACCGGGCCGGGTCGGTGGACCGGCCGTCACGGACCCGGAGAACGCAGGCGGTCGGCCGGTTCGGGCCGATCGTTCGTCGACGATCCCGGGGCACGGCCCATCGATTCACAAAAACGGACAAATGCTGTCGAAGCGCCCGCCATCGGTCGGGCGCTTCGCCATTTCCGGGCCTTCCTTCCACTACCGGCCGTAGTAGCCGGCGCCTTTGCCGCCCGTGTCGGGCTCTGCCAAGAATGGTCCGTCGCCAGGCAGCGCGGCGGTCCCCCCGCCGCGCAGCTCCCGCCGCCCCGCACCTCCGCCGGGGCAGGCACGCACACCACGGCCGTCCCGTACGCCATCACGGGCCGCTCCCCCGAGCGGGCCCCGTGTGATGCCCGGCGCCCGCGCCGCCGCCCCGCCCGGGGCCGGCACGCCACGACGGCCACCCAGGCCCTGACGGCACCCCGACGGAAAAGGATTGTCCGCTCCATGCAGCTCAGCCATGCCCGCCGCAACTCGCTGATCACCGGTGTCGCCACTCTCGTGGTGGCGAGCGCGGCCACCGCCGCCCTCGCCGTCCCGGAGAGTGGGACCGCCGTCGCCGAGGCGCCCGTCGCCGCGGTGGCCGCCACCACGGGCGGGACATCGGCGGACGCGCTGGCCGCCGCGCAGGCACAGGCCGAGGCGGACGCCAAGGCCCAGGCCGCCGCGCAGGCCGCCGCACAGGCGGAGGCGGACGCCGCTGCCGCTGCCGCCTCGCAGGCGCAGGCGCAGGCCGATGCTCAGGCGCAGGCTCAGGCCGAGGCGCAGGCTGCGGCGAAGGCCCAGGCCGACGCCAAGGCGAAGTCGGACGCCGCCGCCTCCCGCTCGCAGGAGCGCTCCGCGCTGAACAGCAAGCCGACCTACTCCGGCAGCCCGCGCGAGATCGCCGCCCAGATCGTCCCGGCCGGCCAGCTCCAGTGCTTCAACAACATCGTGTCCCGCGAGAGCAGCTGGAACGTCACCGCCACCAACGCCTCCTCCGGCGCCTACGGCCTGGTCCAGGCCCTGCCCGGCTCCAAGATGGCCTCGGCCGGCTCCGACTGGCGCACCAACCCGGCCACCCAGATCAAGTGGGGCCTGGACTACATGAACTCCCGCTACGGCAGCCCGTGCGGCGCCTGGTCGTTCTGGCAGTCCCACCACTGGTACTGAGCCGACCCCGGCCCGTCGTCGGCCTTCGGCCCACCCCGGCATCGGCCTCTGCCCTCAGCACTTTGCAAAGTGTGACTTTGCAAAGTGCTGAGGCATACCCAGAGCAGTGCAGCCCCACCACTAGAACTGCAGGTAGAGCGGCTGGTGGAGCTGCGGGAAGCCGTGAACCACCGTTTCCTGCACTTTGCAAAGTCACACTTTGCAAAGTGCAGGGAAGAACGAACAGCCCCCCGAGCCCGCAGGCCCACGCCTGCGGGCTCGGCGGCGTACGGACTCAGCGGCGTACGGGCTCGGCCCCGAACGTGGGCGGGCCCGGCGAGCGCTCCCGCCGCCGCTCCCGTCAGGGCGGCGTCCGGAGTCCGGCCGCCGTCAGGACCCGGCGGCGTCCGAACCCGGCCCGGGTGCAGGTCCGCGAACTCCGGCCCCGACCCCCGGCATCAGGCCCCGGCCCCCGACCCCGCACCCGTCAGGTCCGGGCCCCGCCGGACCGCCGCCCGCCCGTGCTCCCCGCGCCGCCCGGACCTCCGGTACCACCGGCACCTCCCGGTCCACCGGCACCTCCCGGGCCACCAACACCTCCCGGACTACCGGGACCGCCCGGGCGCCCCCACAGCGCCTGCCGCAGCAGCGGCAGGTACGAGCGCGCGATTTCATCGGCCGGCAGCGCGGCGAGCGGTTGGAGCCGCAGCACGTAGCGGGCCATGATCAGCCCGGCCAGCTGAGTGCCGAACAGACAGGCCCGCCGACGGGCGTCCGCACCGCCGAGCCGGGCCGCGATCAGGTCCACCATCTCGCGCTGCACCACCTCGCCCACCAGTTGCGCGACCGCCGGGTCCAATGCCGAGCCGCCGATCATGGCACGCAGCGGGCCCGCGCTGTCGGGGGCGTCCCAGACCCCCAGCAGCAGCCGCAGGGCCCGCTCGGGAAAGGTCTCCAGCCCGCCCTCCAGCGCCCCGGCGAGCAGCACCGCCGGGTTCCCGGTCAGGGCGAGGGCGGCCCCGAACAGGCCCTTCTTGCTGCCGAAGTAGTAGCTGACCAGTGCCAGGTCCACGCCTGCCTCGGCGGCCACCGACCGGAGCGTGACCGCCTGGTACCCCTCGGCCAGGAAGCGGCGGCGGGCGACGGCGAGGATCTGCTCCCTGGCCCCGGAGTTCCCGCTGCGGCGCCCGCGCCGGGGTGCGGGTCCCCCCACGGGCCTCCCGGACGGCTTCCCCGACGGTCCGGCGGACGGCTCCCCGGACGGCCCCCCGGCCCGGGCTCCGTCCGGCACCCCGCCCGCGGCGACCTCCGACGCCCCGGCCCGGTCGCCCGCCGGCCCCGCCTCCGCCTCCGCCTCCGCCTCCGCAGAATTCATCATGGTTGAAATGCTAGCCGCAGCGCGCCCACGCTGGTCGGGCACCGACCGTCCAGCGTGAGGAAGTCCCGCCATGCCCGCCACCGCCGCGCCCCCCGACCGGGCGGCCGCCGCCGCCTCCCCGGACCGCCGCCACCGCGCCGTCCTCCTCGTCACCTGTCTCGCGCTGGCCACCGTGGTCGCCGCGATGGCCTCGCTCAACGTGGCCCTGCCGGACATCGCCCGCGCCACCGGCGGCAGCCAGACCCAGCTGTCCTGGATCATCGACGCCTACAGCCTGGTGTTCGCCGCCCTGCTGCTGCCGGCCGGCGCCATCGGGGACCGGTTCGGACGGCGGCGGGCCCTGCTGGTGGGCCTGGCGCTGTTCGGCGCCGGTTCCGGGCTCGCCGCACTGACCACCGACCCCGGCGCCCTGATCGCGCTGCGTGCCCTGCTCGGCGTCGGCGCGGCGCTGGTCATGCCGGCCACCCTGTCGACGATCACCAGCACCTTCCCGGCGGAGCGGCGGGCCCGGGGCGTCGCCGCCTGGGCGGCGGTCGCGGGCGCGGCGGCGGTGCTCGGCCTGTTCGCCACCGGCGTCCTGCTGGAGCTGTGGTCCTGGCCGTCGATCTTCGTCCTGAACGTGGTGCTCGCGGTCCTGGCCCTGGCCGGCACCCTGCTGTTCGTCCCGGAGTCCGCCGAGCCGGACGCGCCCCGGCTGGACGTCGTCGGCGCCCTGCTGGCCGTGACCGGTCTCGGCGCCCTGGTCTACGCGGTGATCGAGGCACCGGTCCGGGGCTGGGCCGACCCGTGGACCCTCGTCTGCGGGCTGGCCGGGCTGGCGCTGCTGGTCGGCTTCGTCCGGTGGGAGCTGCGGCGGCGGCACCCGCTGCTGGACCCCCGGCTGTTCCGCGAGCGCCGGTTCGCGGCCGGGACGCTGTCGATCACCTGCCAGTTCTTCGCCTTCTTCGGCTACCTCTTCGTGATCATGCAGTACCTCCAGCTGGTCCGGGAGCGCAGCGCCCTGGCGGCGGCCGTCGCGCTGCTGCCGATGGCGCTCGGGATGATGCCCGGCGCCCGGCTCAGCCCCCGGCTGACCGACCGGTTCGGCGCGCGCGGGCCCTGGGTCGCGGGCCTGCTGCTGGTCGCGGGCGCGCTGGCCTCGCTCGCGCTGCTGGACGCCGGCAGTTCCGGTTGGCAGATCGCGGCCGTCCTGTTCCCGCTCGGCCTGGGCGCCGGGCTCGCCATGACGCCCGCCACCACCGCCATCACCGAAGCCCTGCCGAGCGCCCTGCAGAACGTCGGCTCGGCGATGAACGACCTGGCCCGGGAGCTGGGCGGCGCCCTCGGGATCGCCGTGCTCGGCAGCGTCCTGACGGCCGGCTACCGCGCCCGCGTGGACGTCACCGGTCTGCCGCCGCAGTTGGCCGACGCCGCCCGCGCCTCCCTCGGCGCCGCCTCCCGGTTCGGGCCGCCGGTCGCCGACCGGGCCCGTGACGCCTTCGTCGGTGCCATGCACCTGACCGTCCTCACCGCCGCCGGGGTCGTCGCCCTCGCCGCCGTCGCGGTGGCGCTGCTGCTGCGCGGCACGACGACGCGGACCGGCCGCTGAGCGCACCCCGCGGACGCGGCGCCTCCGGGCCGTCCCCGTGCCGTCCGGGGGCGGCCCGGGGTTCGTTCATGGCTCGCCCGACGCTCGCCCGACACTCGTTGAGGGCTCGTCGAGGGTTCGCCGGGGGCTCGTTCGAGGACGGTTCACGGTGTTTCGTGGACAGTCCGTTCGGGTGCGGGCTGGCCGAAATCCCAGTGGCCCGGCGGGCGCGCGCCGGGCCAGAGTGGGCCCATGGATCAGGTGAGGCTGTCGGACGGGGTCGTCACGCTCACCCCGTTCCGGGCGGCGGACATCGACGCGCACCTGGCGGGCGAGGACGACCAGCTGGTGCGCTGGCTGAACGGCGGGCCGAGCACCCGCGCGGGCACCGAGGAGTACGTGCGGCGGTGCACCGCGCAGTGGCTGTACCGGGGACCGGCCCGGGTCTTCGGCATCCGGACCGGTCCGGAGCCGGTGCTGGCCGGCACGATCGACCTGCGGTTCGCGATGCCGCGCCTCGGCCCGGGGCAGGTCAACATCGCCTACGGCCTCTACCCCGGCTGGCGGGGGCGGGGCCTGGCGACCCGGGCGGTGCACCTGGTGTGCCGCTACGCGGCGCAGGAGGGCGCGAGCGAGGGCGTGATCCGGGTCGACCCGGAGAACACCGCCTCGGCGGCGGTCGCCCGGCGGGCCGGGTTCCGGTACTCCGAACGGGTAATGGAACCGACGGGCAACCGGCTCGACTGGTACCTGCGCGAGCTGGCCGCGGCCCCCGTGGAGCACCCCGTCCCGGCAGAACGCCCCGTCCCGGCGGCCGGCTGCAGCGTCTGACGGCCCGCCCGGTCCTACGCCGGCTCCGGTGGTGTCCGCTCCCCGCGCCGGGCGGCCGCCAGCACCTCGCCCGCCAGCAGGCCCACCGCGATCGTCGTCAGCAGCGTCACCAGCTGCGTCAGATCGCGGAAACCCGCGATGGGGTGGCCGCCCGCCAGGTCGGTCAGCCCGCGCATGCCGAGCGAGCCGACGGTCAGGGTGAAGAAGCCGGGCAGCAGCAGGATCAGCCGCGGCGGCCCGTCCGGCCGGTGGGCGACCCGGGTCGCTGCGGCGCTGAGCGCCGCCGCGGCGACGAAGGTCCCGACTACCTCGCCGGCCAGCCAGGTGAACAAGGTCTGCACCGCCACCGTCAGATAGACCAGCAGCAGCAGCGGCAGCCCCAGCCGCAGCGGGATCGCGAAGGCCAGCACGGTGCCGGCCGTGAAGACGATCCAGGCGGTGAACAGCGCCCAGCGCGGCAGGTCCTGCGCGACGGCCACGTCGAACAGCTCGTGCCGGTCCTGCCCGGTGACGGCGAGTCCGACCAGCACCCCGACGTACAGCTGGAGCAGCAGGAACACCGCGTACACCAGCCGTACCGCGCCCGGGGTGATGTGCCCGGCGGCGAGCTCGGCGGCGGCCGCGCTCAGATAGTCGCCGGGGACGAAGAAGAACAGCGCGGGCAGCATGATCAGCACCGGCCCGCCGTGCTCAGGGGTCCGGGCGAACACCAGCAGCGCGACCACCGACACCAGGACGGCCGCCACGAACGGCAGCACCGCGCCCAGCCGGGGCCAGCGGGCCGCCCCGACCGCGAGCGCCGCGCTCACCGTGCCGAGGACGGCGGTGGAACCGATCTCCCACCAGGTCGGCTGCATCAGCGGGGCGAAGCCGACGGCGAACAGCACGATCCCGATCGCCTTCACCCACCAGGGGTACGGTGGCGGGGCCGAGTCGATGACGGCGAGCCGGGCCGCCGCGGCCGGCAGGTCGAGCCGGCCGGCCTCGATCTCGGCGAGCATCGGCTTCACGGCGGCGACCTGGTCCAGTCGGAACACCTCGGGGAACGCCCGGACCGTCACCGTCCCGGTCTCGCCGCCGGCCGTGACGGTCAGCACCGCGCCGTCCGGGACAACCAGCAGTTGCGCCGCGCCGCCGAAGGCCCGGGCCGCGCCCTCCACCTCGGGCTCCAGCCGCTGGACGCCCTCCCCGCTGTTGCGCAGCAGGACGGAGGTCAGCCGGGTCAGGAAGGCGGTGAGCTCGCCCCGCCGGGGCGGCCGCGTCCGCTGCTCCATACCCGCCTCCGTCCGCGCGCCGCCGCGGCGTCCCCGCGGCATCGCCTCCAGACTGCCCGCCGGTGCCGGATGCCGCGCGCCGAACCAGCGGCGGGGACGTCGGCGGCGGGGAACCTCGGTGGGAGCTCGGCGGGACGTCGGGGGGACGTCGGGGGGGACGAGGTTCCTGACGTGGACGCGACCGGAATGGCTGGTGAAGATATGGCGTACGTCCATACGATTTGACAGACCTTGCCCTGATTTACGGACCGTCAGGGCTTTGCCACCGTTCGCAGGCGCTCCTACGCTCCGGCGTCATGCCCTCACCCCTGATCAGCGTCGTGATCCCCGCCTACGACCAGCAGAAACAGCTGGCGGACTGCCTGGACTCGCTGCTCGCCCAGTCCTTCCGCGACTTCGAGGTGCTGGTGGTCGCCGACCGGTCCCCCGACTGCCCGGCCCAGCTCGTCGAGCGCTACGCCGCCCGGCACCCCCGGGTGTCGGTGCTCCAGCTCGACGCGGCGGTCGGCGTCGGCGTCGCCCGCAACGCGGGCGCCGCCCGGGCCCGCGGCGAGTACCTGCTGTTCCTGGACGCCGACCACCTGCTCGCCCGCGACGCCCTCGGCTCCTTCGCCGACCACCTGGAGCGGACCGGCCCGGTCGACCTGCTGCTGTTCGGTCACACCCGGCAGCACGGCGGGCGGGACTGGCCGGGCGGCGCCGAGACGCTGCTGGCCGAGGCCGGACCCGGGGTCTTCGGCCCGGCGGACCGTCCGGAGCTGCTGGGCGCACCGCCGCTGGTCTGGGACCGCCTGGTGCGGCACGAGCACTGGCGCGGGCAGGCGCTGGCCTTCCCCGAGGGCCGCTACGAGGAGGTCCCCGTCGTGCACCGGGCGATGCTGACGGCCCGGCGGATCGCCGTCCTGCCGCGTGCCTGCGTGCAGCTGCGCCGCCGCGAGACCGTGCACCCGACCGGATCGCCGGGGAGCAGCAGCTTCGACCTCTTCGACCAGTACGAGCGGACGTTCGCGCTGCTGGACGAGCTGGACGTCCCCGACGCCGTCCGTGAAGCGCTGTTCACCCGGATGGTCCGGCACTACCTGTTCGTCTTCGACCTGGCCGGCTGCGTCGCCCGCGCCGAGCGCCCGCAGTTCTTCCACCGCGCGGCCGAGCACCACCGGCGCTTCCAGCCGCCGGGCCACCGCCGCCCGGGCGGTCGGGAGGGGGTCAAGTTCTCGCTGCTGGCCGGGGGCGCGTACCCGGCCTTCGAGGTGGCGAAGCTCTCGCACATCGCCGCCGGCACCCTCACCGGGGCCTCCCGGCGCCGCTGAGGGCGGTGCGGGGCCTTTCGGCGTCGCCGTGGGCGGCGGACCGGGGCGGGGGCGGCGCGCGGGTCCGTGCCGTCCCCGGGCCGTCGGGTCAGGCGTGCGCCGTGCCCCCGTCGGCGGCCATGGCGGTGGCGATGCGGTGCAGGGTGTCCGCGCGGAGCTCGTCCGGCAGCGGCGGGAGCAGGTCCATCCAGAGCGCGAGCGTGGAGCCGATCAGCTGGCGCTGGCCCTCGGGGCGGGCGATCAGCCACAGGGGGAGATGGGCCCCGCCGTCGCCCCAGCGGTTCACGTGCACGCGCCCGACACCGCCGAGCCCGAGGACCGCCCGTTCCACCCGCTGGAGCATCGGGCCGAGTTCGACCGCCCGGGCCGGCGGGAGGTCCGTCAGGTCGTGGTGGTCGCGCGGGCCGAGGAACAGCACGGCGGGCAGGCCGTGCGGCGGGTCGAAGGCCCTCAGCCGCCAGTGCTCGTCGGTCCAGACGAAGTCCTCCTCCGGACGGCGGCACTCGTGGCACTCCGCCGCCCCGGCCTCGCCGTGCCGGGCGGGCTCGGGCAGCTCGGCGGCCTCCAGCGGACGGACGGTCAGCTCGCCCTCGTAGGGGAAGATCGACCAGGAGGGTGCCGCGTCCTCCGGTATCGGGAGCCGCTCGCCGATCGGCAGATGGGCGCGGAAACGGCGGGGGTCGTCAGGGTTCTCGATGGTCACGGGGACCGACCGTCCCACACTCCCCGGGAGCGCCGCCAGCGCTTTTCCTCCGTGCCCGTCCCGCCGGTCCGACCTGCGGGCCTTTGTCCTGGCCCGCACCGCCCGCCTCCGCGTTCCGGCTCCGTGCCCCGCCCCCGTGTGCCTCGACTCCACGTCCCGGCTCCACGTCCCGGCTCCACGTCCCGGCTCCGTGCGCCCCGGCTCCGTCCCCGTCGCCCCGGGCGGGCTGCGATGATCGGTGAGGACCGTTCGCCACCGCCCGGGAGGACCGCCCGTGAGCCGCCCCGACCCCACCTCCGGCCTCGCGCCCGGCCCCGCGCCCGAGCTCGCGCCCGAACTCGCGCGCGAGCTGGCCGCCGCACTGCGCGGCGAGGTCCGGTTCGACGCCGCCGAACGGACCGTCTACAGCCACGACGCCTCCAACTACCGGCAGCTGCCGCTCGGCGTGGTCAAGCCCGCCGACACCGAGGACGTGCGCACCGCCCTCGCCCTGTGCCGTCAGTACCGGGTGCCCGTGGTGGCGCGCGGCGCCGGGACCAGTATCGGCGGGCAGGCGATCGGCCCCGGCGCGGTGGTGCTGGACTTCCGCCGCCACCTGGGCGGCGTCCTCGGCATCGACCCGGAGCGCCGCACCGCCCGCGTCCGGCCCGGCACCGTCCTCGACGACCTCCAGCGCGCCGCCCGCCCCTACGGCCTGCGGTTCGGGCCGGACCCGTCCACCCACAGCCGCTGCACGCTCGGCGGCATGATCGGCAACGACTCCTGCGGCGCCCACTCCGTCGCCTGGGGCCGCACCGCGGACAACGTCGAATCGCTGGACCTGCTGCTCGCCGACGGCACCGAACTGACCGTCGGCGGCCCGCTGATCCCCGCCGAACGCACCGCCCTCGCCGCCCGGCCCGGCCCCGAGGGCGATCTGCACCGACGGCTCCAGGAGTTCACCGACCGGAACCTCGCCACCCTCCGCCGCGGCCTGCCCGCACTCCCGCGCCGGGTCTCCGGCTACCCGCTGGACGCCCTGCTGCCCGAACACGGCCACCACCTGGCCCGCGCCCTCACCGGCACCGAGGGGACCTGCGCGCTGCTGCTCGGCGCCACCGTCCGGCTGGTCGAGGAACCGCGCGCCCGCGCCCTGGTGGTGGCCGGCTACCCGGACGAGACGGCCGCCGCCGACGCCGTTCCCGCGCTGCTCCCGGACGGCCCGCTCACCGTCGAGGGCATGGCCGCCGACCTGATCGCCGCCCTGCTCGCCGCCGGACCGCGCCCGCCCGCGCTCGACCGGCTGCCCGACGGCGCCTGCTGGCTCTTCCTGGAAACCGGCGGCGCCACCGCCGCCGAGGCCCTCGACGCCGCCCGCCGCCTCGCCGGGACCGTCCGCCGCGAACGCACCGCGACCGCCACCGTGGTCACCGACCCGGCCGAACAGCGCCAGCTCTGGGCCGTGCGCGAGGCCGGCGCCGGGATCGTCACCCGGCTGCCCGACGGCGGCGAGGCCTGGCCCGGCTGGGAGGACTCGGCCGTCCCGCCGGAGCGGCTCGGCGACTACCTGCGCGGACTGCGCGCCCTGCTGCGCCGGCACGGCCTGCGCGGCGTGCCGTACGGGCACTTCGGCGAGGGCTGCGTCCATCTGCGGATCGACTTCCCGCTCACGCGGCCGCAAGGGCTGCCGGTGTTCCGGGAGTTCATGGAGCAGGCGGCCGATCTGGTGGTCGCGCACGGCGGTTCGCTCTCCGGCGAGCACGGGGACGGGCAGGCCCGCGGCGAGCTGCTGCCGCGCATGTACCCGCCCGAAGTCATCGACCTGTTCCGCGAGTTCAAGCACATCTGGGACCCGGAGAACCTGCTCAACCCCGGCACCGCGGTCGACCCGCGTCCGCTGGACGCCGACCTCCGCTTCGGCGGGCGGCCGGTGCGCGAGCTGCCGCTCGCCCTGCCGTACGAGCGGGACGACGGCAGCCTCGCCAAGGCGGTCCGCCGCTGCGTGGGGGTCGGCAAGTGCGTCGACCCGACCACGGGCGTGATGTGCCCGAGCTACATGGCCACCGGTGAGGAGCGGCACTCGACCCGCGGGCGGGCCCGGCTGCTCGCCGAGATGCTGCGCGGCGCCGGGGAACGCCCCGGTGCCGGGGCCGCGATCACGGACGGCTGGCGGTCCGCCGAGGTCCGTGAGGCACTGGACCTCTGCCTGGGCTGCAAGGGCTGCGCGAGCGACTGCCCGGTCCAGGTCGACATGGCCACCTACCGGAGCGAGTTCCTGTACCAGCACTACCGGCACCGGCCGAGGCCCGCCGCGCACTACGCGATGGGCCGGCTGCCGCTGTGGCTGCGCGGCGCCGCGCTCGCACCCGGCCTGGTGAACGCGATCACCCGCTCACCGGCCGCCCCGCTGCTCAAGCGGCTCGGCGGCATCGACGGACGCCGGGCACTGCCGGTCCTGCCGCCGGAGACCTTCACCCGCTGGTTCCGGCGGCACCGCGCCGGGCACCCGGCCCCGGCGGGCGCCCGGCCCGTCCTGCTCTGGCCGGACACCTTCTCGGACCACCTCCAGCCGGAGGTCCTGCGCGCGGCCGTCGAGGTCCTGGAACACCTGGGCTTCGACGTCCGGCTCCCGTCCGGCCCGGTCTGCTGCGGTCTGACCTGGTACTCCACCGGCCAACTCCCGGGCGCCCGGCGGACGATGCGTCGAAGCCTGGCCTCGCTCGCCGCCACCGGCCTGCCCGCCGGCACACCCGTCGTCGGGATGGACCCGAGCTGCACCGCCACCCTGCGCGAGGAGGTGCCGCGCCTGCTCGGCGCCGAGGGCCGCCCGCTGGCCGAACGCACCCGCACCTTCGCCGAGTTCGTCGACGAGTACGCGCCGGACGCGCCGCTGCCGCGGCTGCGGGTGGACGCCGTCACCCAGACCCACTGCCACCAGCACGCGGTGCTCGGCAGTACGGCGGACCGCCGGATCGAGCGGCGGATGGGCGTCGAGAACCGGGTCCTGGACTCCGGGTGCTGCGGGCTCGCGGGCAACTTCGGCTTCGAGCGCGGGCACTACGAGATCTCGGCGGCGATCGCCGAGCGGGTGCTGCTGCCGGAGGTCCGGGCCGCCGGACCGGACACCGTGGTCCTCGCGGACGGCTTCAGCTGCCGCACCCAGATCGCCCAACTGGCCGACGGCCGACGGGCCCTGCACCTGGCGGAGCTGATGGCCCGGGCCTTGCGGGAGCGGCCGGACGGGCCCTCGGCGGGGTAGCCGGCGCGCCGTCCTCCGCCGCCCGGGTGCGCCGTCCTCCGCCGCCCGGGTGCGTCGTCCGCCGCCGCCCGGGCGCGCCGTCCTCCGCCGCCCCGACTCCCCGACACCCCTGACACCGCCCGCGGTGGCCACCACAATGACGGCATGACCCTCACCACCGCCGAGGCGGACAAGATCCTGGCCGACAACTTCGCTCCCTGGGTGCAGGCGCTCGGCCTGTCGGTGACCGCGACCGGGGAGCGTCACGCCGTGCTCCGGCTGCCGTGGTCCGACCAGCTCGCCCGGGAGGGCGGCGGCCTGTCCGGCCAGGCGCTGATGGCGGCGGCGGACACCGCCAGCGTGATCGCGGTGTCCGCCGCCCGGGGCGGCTTCGGCCCGATGACCACCGTCCAGCAGTCCACCAGCTTCCAGCGCGCGGTCGTCGGACAGGACGTCCTGGTGCACGCCCGGGTCACCAAGCTGGGCCGGCGGATCGCCTTCCTGGACATCACCCTCACCGCCGAGGGCGAGGAGGAGCCGGCCGCCCACGCCACCACGGTCTACGCCCTGGCCTGAGCCCCCGCCCGGTCCCGCGACCGGTCCCGGCACTGCTCCCGGCCCGGTGACCGGCCCGGGAGCAGTACCGGAAGCAGTGCCGGAAGCAATGCCGGAAGCAATGCCGGGAACCGCGCCGGGTAGAGTGGCCCACTGTCGGGCTCCTGCCGCTGCCCGACGGTCCGGTGGGCCGGGGCCGTCGCCGCCCCCGGCCAGGGTCCCCCTCTTCCGCAGGAGACGAGCGTGCACGAGGCCAGAACGCCCGGCACCGCCGCCTGCCCGCCGTGACGCCCCGCCCCCGGGCGTGAGACCTGCCCGCGCTCGGCGCGCGGGCCACGACCGCGCCCCTCCGTGCTTCCGGCCCCGGCCTCCTCGCCGGGCCTCGGCGGGGTGCCCTCCGCACCCGCGCCCGCCTCCACCCAGCGCGCCCGGTGTGCCCCCGGCCGCGCCCGAGTACGACAGGTCCTCCGCGTGTCCGTTCCCCCCTCGTCCCGCACGCCCCGCACGTCCCGGGTGGTCCGCTCCGCAGGGCCCGGCGGTCTGCTGCCCGCGTGGTGCTCGGACCCGAAGGTCTGGCGCACCGAGGTACTGGCCGGCCTGGTGGTGGCGCTGGCGCTGATACCGGAGGCGATCTCCTTCTCGATCATCGCCGGAGTGGACCCGAAGATCGGCCTGTTCGCCTCCTTCACGATGGCGGTGACCATCTCCGTCGTCGGCGGACGCCGGGCAATGATCTCGGCCGCCACCGGCGCGGTGGCGCTGGTGATCGGGCCGCTCAACCGCGAGCACGGGTTCGGGTACCTGGTGGCCGCCGTCGTCCTGGCCGGCGTGTTCCAGATCGCGCTGGGCGCGCTGGGGGTGGCGAAGCTGCTGCGGTTCGTGCCGCGCGCGGTGATGGTCGGCTTCGTCAACTCCCTCGCGATCCTGGTGTTCGTCGCGCAGCTGCCGGAACTCGGGCGGGTGCCGTGGGCCGTGTACCCGCTGTTCGCGGGCGGTGTGGCGCTGCTGGTGCTGCTGCCGCGGGTGAGCACGGTGGTGCCGGCGCCGCTGGTGTCGATCGCCGTCCTGACCGCGATCACCCTGGGCGCCGGGATCGCGGTGCCGACCGTCGGCGACAAGGGCGCGCTGCCGACCTCCCTTCCGGTGCCGGGACTCCCCGACGTGCCGTTCACGCTCGGGACGCTGACCACGATCGCGCCCTACGCGCTGGCGATGGCACTGGTGGGCCTGATGGAGTCGCTGATGACCGCCAAGCTGGTCGACGACATCACCGACACCCGCTCGAACAAGACCCGGGAGTC
The DNA here is from genome assembly GCF_900105395.1 of Streptomyces sp. TLI_053. Classification (NCBI taxonomy): domain Bacteria; kingdom Bacillati; phylum Actinomycetota; class Actinomycetes; order Kitasatosporales; family Streptomycetaceae; genus Streptomyces; species Streptomyces sp. TLI_053. Next base: position 7,798,042 of record NZ_LT629775.1, on the reverse strand, counting down.
GATCGGGCAGGGCATCGCCAACATCGTCACCGGGCTGTTCGGCGGCATGGGCGGCTGCGCGATGATCGGGCAGACCATGATCAACGTCAAGGTGTCCGGGGCCCGCACCCGCCTGTCGACGTTCCTGTCGGGCGCCCTGCTCATGGTGCTGTGCGTCGTCCTCGGGCCGGTGGTGTCGGACATCCCGATGGCGGCACTGGTCGCCGTGATGGTGATGGTGTCCTTCGCGACCTTCGACTGGCACTCGATCGCCCCCGCGACGCTGCGCCGGATGCCGCTCGGCGAGATCGCGGTCATGGTGATCACGGTCGTCTGCGTGGTCGCCACCCACAACCTCGCGATCGGGGTCGTCGTCGGCTCGGTCACCGCCATGATGGTCTTCGCCCGGCGGGTGGCCCGGCACGCGGACGTCACCGCCGTCACCGACCCGGACGGGACGCAGGTGGTGTACGCCGTGACCGGGGAGCTGTTCTTCGCCTCCAGCAACGAGCTGGTCGGGCGGTTCGACTACGCGAACGATCCGGACGACGTGGTCGTCGACCTCAGCGGCGCGCACGTCTGGGACGCCTCCTCGGTCGCGGTCCTGGACACCGTGACGGCCAAGTACGCCCAGCGCGGCAAGACCGTCCGGATCACCGGCCTCAACGAGCCCAGCGCCGAACTCCACGGCCGCCTCACCGGCGAACTCGTCGCCGGCCACTGACCCGCCCCCTGGCAGGCTCTGCCCCGGGGGCCCGGGCATGACCGCTGCCCCACTCGCTCACGGACTTCGGGCGGCCGGCCCGAGCGAGCCGCCCGGGCCCGGCTACACCGTCGAGCCCTGTCCCTGCTCCATCGCGACCCAGGCGCGGGCGATCGCCTGCACGCAGATCTCGCGCATCCGGTCGAAGGCCCCCAGCGGATCGTCGTAGTCGCGCCACGGGCCGTCCACCTCCCGGCCCATCACCCGGAACAGCTCGAACGCGTCCACCGTCCGGGCATTCATGACGAGCCCCCAGGCCGCCCAGCCCCGGGCCTGCTGGAGCCGCGGATGTGCCGGGTCGGCCTGCGCCAGGTCGGCCAGCAGGGCGTCCACGGCCGCAGTGAACTCCGGCGTCCGGTAGGCGGCGGCCGGGGCCTTGTCCCGGGAGACCTTTTCGAGAAACGCCCGTATCCGCAGAACGGGCAGCAGGCTGCCGGCCGGCGCGCCGGCGAGCGCGGTGTCCACGAAGGCGTGCATCAGCTCGTGGCTGCCGTGCCACTTGGCGCACCAGTACTGCAGCGCACCCTCGTGCGCCCCCAGGTGGTGCGGGTCACGGGCCACCACCTCGGCCCAGAGACTACCGAAGTCCTCGCGCGACCAGCTCATGCCCATGGCGATGGCGATCTGCGCCACCCAGGGGTTGGGGTCCTCGGCCGGCGCCGTGTCGACGGCCTGCTGCGCGACCTGCTCCGCCTCGCGCAGTACCTGGCGGAACCCCCGGAACTGCTCCTCGCTCACCTCCGAGGCGAACTTGCTGGTGCGGATCTCCCAGGCACGATCGACCAGTACAAGGGTCTGCACCAGAGCGGCCGCCGCACTGCGCGGGTCCTCCTCGCGCCACTGCCGCAGCCAGCGGTCGTCCTCGGCCGCCACCTTGCACCAGGGCCCCAGCCGCGCCCAGCGCCAGGACGCGTCGGGGTAGCCACCGACCTCGGCCAGGTACCCGGCCGCCGGACGCCAGTCACCGGCCCGGGCCGCGTCGAGCGCGGCGGCCAGCTCGGCGGGCGGTTCCTCACCTTTCAGCACGAGCTGCTCGCGCGGGACGAGGGTCGCCCGCAGCTCATCCTCCCGGCGGCTCTGCCGCCCCTTGGCGAGCAGCGGCGGAACGACTTTGACCGCACCGGCGACCACGAGCACGACAGCGGTCAGAAGGACGGAAACGAGGATCATGAACTGCTTTCCTGGCCGGCGAGGCAACGACAAACCGTCCGGATCCGGGCGGTCACGGGTGGGCACCGGGCGCGGCGAGGGACATCGTGCGGACGCGCCGCGCCAGCCCTGGCCCTCGCACCCGTGTGCACGGCGAGGAGGATCGTACCGGCACCACGCGGCGCCCTCCCGACCGAGGCCGGACCTGCCCTGACCGGCCGACAGGTTCGTCCCCTTCGGCCGGACATGTCCTCGGCCCAGCGAGCGTCCGATGCCGATCCGCGCCACCGTGGACCCCACCGGGTCGGCCCGGGGCGTGGCCCCGGGCCGACCCGCACCCCCGCCGCTCCCTCGTGCACCTGCCCCGCCCCGCACCTCCTCGCTTTCCCCTTCCCCGTCACACGCCCTGCGGCGTGTCCAGTACCTCCTTCGAGCGGGGCGGGTCCTCGGCGCAGACCGCCGTCACGAACTCCGCCAGCCGCGTCTGCGGCATGCCGCGCGCGATGTCCGCCTCGCTGATCATTCCGACCAGCTCGTGCTCCGGGTGGTTGATCACCGGCAGTCGCCGCACCCGGTACTGCTCCATCACCCGCAGCACCTGTTCGACGTCCTCGTCCGCCTCCACCGTCATCGGCCGCCCCTGGGCCACCTCGCCCGCCGTGACCTGCTCCGGGTCGAGGCCCTCCGCGACGCACTTCAGCACGATGTCCCGGTCGGTGAGGATCCCCAGGAGCTTCTGCCGCTCACCGCAGATCGGCAGCGCCCCGACGTCGCGTTCCTTCATGAGCCGGGCCGCGGTGGCGAGCGTCTCGTGCTCGCGCACGCACTCGGCCCCCTGATGCATGATGTCGCCCGCACTGGTCATGATCGGCCTCCTGACCTGCCTGCCACTCCCGTCACTCCATCGTGGTCCGGCCGCCGGGGCCCCGCCACCGGGCCTGCGCGGCGGCTCCCCGCCCACCCTCGGGGCCCTCCGACGACCCGGCCGGGTCGTCGGCCGGAACCTCGCCCGGCACGTCGAGCGGCGAGCTCTCCAACACCTCTTCCAACGGCGGGAGCTCGTGCACCTCGGCAGCGCGCACCGAAGGTGTCCCGTCCTCCGCACCCGGGACCTCGGCCGACTTCCCCGCCCTCGGCTCCCCCGGCCCCGACTCCCCCGGTCCGGCGCCGGCGGCCGTGCCCGCGGCCCGCCGATGGGTCTCCGCCGCGCTGTCCAGGAACCGCAACAGCTCCACCGGGAACGGCAGCACCAGCGTCGAGTTCTTCTCCGCCGCGACCTCCACCACCGTCTGCAGCAGCCGCAGCTGGAGCGCCGCCGGGGTCGCGCTCATCACCGCCGCCGCCTCCGACAGCCGCGCCGACGCCTGGTACTCGCCGTCGGCCGTGATGATCCGCGCCCGCCGCTCCCGCTCGGCCTCCGCCTGCCGCGACATCGAGCGCTTCATCGACTCCGGCAGGGCGACGTCCTTGATCTCCACCCGGTCGATCTCGATGCCCCAGCCGAGGGCCGGGCTGTCGATCATCAGCTCCAGCCCCTGGTTGATCGGTTCGCGGTTGGCCAGCAGGTCGTCCAGCTCGCTCTTGCCGATGATCGACCGCAACGAGGTCTGCGCGACCTGGGAGATGGCGAAGTTGTAGTCCTGCACATTGATGATCGCCTTCACCGGGTCCTCCACCCGGAAGTACACGACCGCGTCCACCCGGACGGTCACGTTGTCACGGGTGATGCCCTCCTGTGCCGGGATCGGCAGCGTCACGATCTGCACGTTCACCCGGCGCAGCCTGTCCGCGACGGGTATCAGCGTGACCAGCCCCGGCCCGCGCACCTCGTCGAGCACCCGGCCGAACCGGAAGACCACACCCTGCTGGAACTGCTGCACCACGCGGACGCTCAGCCCCGCCACCACGGCCGTCAGCATCAGCACGACGACGACCACCGCTATCACCACATCGACGACCATCACGGCCTCCTCGCGCGGCAGCGAGCCCCGGCCGTCGCCGGCCCAGCCGGCCGACGGCAGCCGGAACAGCCGGTTCCACGCTACGCCTGCCCCGTCCTGGCCGGGACGAACCCCGCGCAGCCCTAGGATCGTCGCCATGCCGCAGCCCCCCGACGAGTACGCGGACACCCCGGACCACCCGCGGCACCCCGCCGCGGCCGCCGCCCGGGCGCCCGACCTCGCCGCCCTCGACCGTGTCGTCACCGGCTGCCGGGCCTGCCCCCGGCTGGTCGAGTGGCGCGAGGAGACGGCCCGGGTCAAACGCCGCGCCTACCTGGACTGGGACTACTGGGCCCGCCCGATCCCCGGTTTCGGCCCGCCCGACGCCCCGCTCGTCCTGGTCGGCCTCGCCCCCGCCGCGCACGGCGCCAACCGCACCGGCCGGATCTTCACCGGCGACCCCTCCGGCGACCTGCTCTACGCGGCCCTGCACCGCCTGGGCCTCGCCAATCGCGCGCTCTCCGTCCGGCACGGCGACGGCCTCGCGCTGCACGGTGTGCGGATCACCGACCCGGTGCGCTGCGCGCCGCCCGACAACCGGCCGAGCACCGCCGAGCGCGACACCTGCCGGCCGTGGATCGCCCGCGAGTTCGAGCTGCTCCGCCCCACCGTGCGCAGCGTGGTGGCGCTCGGCGGGTTCGCGTGGCAGACGCTGCTCCCGGTGCTCGACGCGGCGGGCTGGACCGTTCCGCGTCCCCGGCCGCGGTTCGGCCACGGCGCGCACGTCACCCTGGCCGCCCGTGACGGCGGGCCGCCGCTGGAGCTGTACGGCTGCTACCACGTCAGTCCGCGCAATACGAACACCGGCCGGCTCAGCACCGTGATGCTGCGCGAGCTGCTCCGCACCGCCGCCCGTTCCGCCGGGCTCGACCCGGTGGAGGAGTGACGGCGCGGAGCGTCGGTCGTGCTCCGGGCCTCGGCTCAGCCGAAGCGGGCCAGCTTCGGCCGGGCCGCCCGCTCCCACACCTCCGGCAGTGCGCGCCGCGCCCGCTCCGCCTCGGCCAACTGCTGTCCGTACAGCACGCCGTAGCCGAAGGGCTCCTTCGAGGCCCGTGCCTGCTCGCGCAGCGCGGTCGAGGCCACCACGGCGTCCTGGTGCTCGCCGAGGACCTCCTGGACGGCCTTCATCCGGGAGACGTACCGCTCGGCCGCCCGGCCCGCCACCGGCAGCGCCGTCTCGCCCGCGTACCGGGCGCGTTTGGCGGCCTTGCGGGCCTCGTGCAGCGCGATGTCCTGTTCCGTGCCCTCGTCGGCCAGCGCGGTGCGGATCCGGTCGGCGGTGCGCCGCTGTTCCTTCGCCGCGACGCGGCTCAGCTCGGGGCCGGCCGCCCGGTCCGCCCGGCCGCGCAAGGGCGGGTCGGTGAGCAGTGCGGCGAGTCCGTCGGCGAGTGCCCGGCGGCGCGGGCTGTCCAGGGCGGCGACGACCTCCGGCCAGACGCGGCGGTACTCGGTCTTCCCCCGGCGTTCCAGTTCGGCGGCGACCTGTTCGGGTCCGCATTCCGCGGGCAGTTCGCGGGCCCGCGCCGCCAGCCGTTCGCCGAGGACCTCCTGGTCGCGGGCCCGGCCCAGCGCGGCCGCGAGCCAGCGCAGCTCGGCCACCAGTTCGTCGGTCGCTCCGGGGGCCAGCAGTCGCCGGTAGGTCCGGAACGCGCTGCGCAGGCGTCGACAGGCGACCCGCATCCGGTGCACGGCGTCCGGTTCGTCGGCGCGGACGGCGTCGTCCAGTCCGGCCAGTACCTCCGTCTGCGCCCGGATCCGTCCGAGCACCACCTCACCCACGGTGACCATGTCATCGGCCATCCGTCTGCACCCCCTTCCGGGGCGTCCGGGAATCGCTCCCCAGGCTAGCCCGCACCCCGGCCCGGGGCAGCGCACCTTTGCGCCACCCGCCGCACCCGTCCCCGCGCCCGTCCCGGCCCCCGCCCCCACCGCCGCAGCGCGGCGGCGCTCAGGGGCGCAGCTGGATGGCGAGGCACAGGGTGTAGCCGACGAGGGCGGCGAAGAAGACGACAGCTGTGGTGTAGCGGGGGACGAAGGGGAGGCCGGCGAGGGCGGGGTAGAGGAGGACGGCGATGCCGGCGGCGACGTCGGCGAGGTAGAGGCCGCGGGGCGGCAGGACGCCGGTGCTGCGGGCGGCCCAGCCGGTGGCGACGAGGAAGCCGGTGAGCAGCATGAAGCCGGAGAGCAGGCCGGAACCGATGCTGGAGAGGACGGGGTGGGGCTCGGGCGGGAGTTCGCCCTCGGGGACGGCGGGGCGCAGTCGGTGGGCGATGGCCAGGGAGCCGACGGCGAGGGTCACGCAGGCGGCGGCGCTGAGCAGGGGGAGGGGGTTCATCGGCGGCTCCGGGAGCTGGTGCGGTGGTGGCCGAGGGCTGCGGCGAGCGCGGCCGGGACGAGGACGGTGAGGAGGAGGACGGTCGTCCAGGTGGTGGGGTCGAGGCCGGCGGTCGGGGGCGCGGCGGGGGGCGGGGGTGCGGCGACGACGGCGGTGAGGGTGGCGGTCGGAGCGGGGGGCGGCGGCATGGGCGGGGGCTGTGCCGTCCAGTCGGGCGGAGCCTGTGGGTGCGGGCCCTGTGGGTGCGGGGGCGAGGGGTGTGCTCCGGGTCCCGGCCGGAGGGTGACGGGGCCGTGCGGCGGGAGCGGTGGCGGGGCGGGTTTCGCGGGCTGCCGGGTGACGGCCGGGGCTGCGGGGTCGGTCCGCACGGGCGACGGCGCGGACAGTTCGGGGGCGGCGGACGGCTCGGGGTGTGCGGTCGCAGCCGGGGTCGGGACGGGCGACGGTACGGCCGGCACCGACGGGGACGGCGAGGGAGGGAAGGTCGGCGTGGGCGTGGGCGTGGGCGTCGGCAGCGGGGTGGCTGAAGGCGAAGGCGACGGGCAGGGCGTCGCGGAGTGCGAAGGGTGCGAGGGGTGCGGGGGCTGCGGGGTGTGCGGCGGGAACCACGGCCACGGCGGCCACGGCGGTGACGGCACCGCGGGCGTCCCCGGCACCTCCGGCCCCTCCGGCACATCGGGCGCCCCCGGCCCCGGGCCATGGGCATAGTCCATCGCCCGATTGTCGGACCGTCCCACCGCCCCGTCAGCGGCTGACGGCCCCTCACCCGCCGCCGCGCCGTCAAACCCATCGCCCCGGTGAACTCCCCGCCCCCGGACCGCGAACGAACGACCGATGCGGGACAATCTGTGCGCCGATCCGGCCGCCGGCCCCCACGCACCCTCGTGCCCGGCGTAAGGGCCGTGACATACTCCCGAGCGTGACGACCTCCACCCACGCGACGAGGGCCCTGCGGGCCGCGGTGTTCACCGCGCTCGCCGTGCCGCTGTCCGCGCTGGGCCAGGTGGTGATCACCGGTCGCCCGCTGCCGCTCACACTGGTGGCGGTCGCGACCGCCGTCGTGTTCCTGGTCGCGGCCGCGCTGGCCGGCGGGGAACGGCGGTTGACGCAGATCGCGGCCGTGATGGTCCCGGTCGAACTGCTGCTCAACACGACGTTCAACCTGGGCCAGACCAGTTGTGGTCCGGTCCTCGGCGCCGACCTCCCCGCCCGCGGCATGAACCTGCTGGTCTGCGGCGGCGGCTCGGTGGACGGGTCGTCCCTGCTCTACGGCCAGTTGGGGCACTCCGGGCGGCTGGCGCCCGCGGCCACCCAACTGCTGCTCCTGCTGGTGCACCTGGTGATCGCGCTGGCCGCCGCGGCCTGGCTGCGGCTGGGCGACGCGGCGCTGTCCGGCCTGGTGCGGGCGCTGCGCGCGCTGCGCCTGGCGGTCGCGGCGCCGCTGCGCGCGCTGGTCGCGCTGCTGCTCCCGGCGCCGGTCCGACCGGTGCTGCGGGTGCCGCTGCCGGTTCCGGACCGTCGCCGCCCGCGCCGCGAGGACGTGGTGCTGAGTCCGGCGCCGCGCCGCGGTCCGCCGCTGCCGGCGCCCGCCCGCTGACGACGTCCTGAGGACCGCCCGATGACGGGCCCCCGGGTGTCCGGCGGGCGGTGCGCGACTCCGCCCCCCGCCCAGTAGTCCCCTCCGGCCCGTACCCGTACCTTGCGCCGGCGCCCCCGTGCGCCCGTGCCGTACGCCGCGTGCCGGGGTGGGGACATTCCGCGCGCCCCTCGGCGCGCCCCATTACGGAGTTGGTCCGACATGACTCACCCCAACCAGAAGCCGTCCCGCAAGCAGGCCCAGAAGATCAGCGCCCGTGAGCGCATCCAGGAGGCGCAGCGTCTGGAGAAGCAGGCGAACGCGCGCCGTCGGCGGATCGTCGTCGGTGTCTCGCTGGCCGTCGGTCTCGCCCTGGTCGGCGGCACCGCGCTGGCGATCAGCACGGCCGGCGACAGCAAGTCCTCGTCGGCGGACGCGGTCGAGCCGACCGCGATGGTCGTGCCGGCGAACACCTCGGGTGCGGACGGCACGGTCATCACGTACGGCAAGGCGGACGCCGCGCACACCCTGCAGGTGTTCGAGGACTTCCGTTGCCCGGTGTGCAAGAACTTCGAGGCGGCGAACGGCGACGCGGTCCGCAAGCTGACGGAGGACGGAACGGTCAAGGTCGAGTACCACCTGGCCGCGTTCCTGGACAAGAACCTCGGCGGCAAGGGTTCGCGCACGGCGCTGGCGGCGATCGGCGCCGCGGTGAACGAGGGCGTGGACAAGTTCAAGGCGTACCACGACGTGCTGTACGCCAACCAGCCGGACGAGCGCGAGGACGCCTTCGGCGACGTCAACCACCTGCTGGAGCTGGCCGACAAGGTGCCGGGGCTGAAGACGGACGCCTTCGTCAAGGCGGTCACGGACCGGACGTACGCGCCGTGGGCGAAGAAGGTCGCGGACGCGTTCAACGACAGCGGGGTGACCGGTACGCCGACGGTGAAGGTGGACGGCAAGCCGCTGACGCTGTTCAGCGGCAACAAGGCGCTGACGGCGGAGCAGTTCACCGCGCAGGTGAAGCAGGCCGCGGGCTTGCAGTGAGCACCACCGGCCCGGCCGATTCCCGGCCGGGCCGGCCCTTCCTCACCCACGGAGTGCTCTGCCATGACCGCATCGACCGCTCTGCCGTCCCACTCCTCCTCCCGTCCCGGCGCCGCGGGTCCCGCCGGTGCGTCCGGGCCCGCTCCCGGGCCGGTCGGCGCGGGCCGCGCGTTCTCGCTGTTCGTCCTGCTGGCCGCGCTGGTCGGGCTGGCCGCCTCGGCGGTGCTGACCTTCGACAAGCTGCGGATCCTGGAGGATCCTTCCTACATACCGAGCTGCAACATCAATCCGGTGATCAGCTGCGGTTCGGTGATGCGCACCGCGCAGGCCGAGGTGTTCGGCTTCCCCAACCCGCTGCTCGGGCTGGCCGCGTTCGGTGCGCTGGCGGCGGTGGGCGCGGGTCTGCTGGCGGGGGCCGCGTACCGGCGCTGGTTCTGGCTGGGGCTGCAGGCCGGGACGCTGTTCGGGGTGGGGTTCACGCACTGGCTGATCGTGCAGGCGCTGTACGACATCGGTGCGCTGTGCCCGTACTGCATGGTGGTGTGGGTGACGGTGGTGGCGCTGTTCTGGTACACGACGCTGCACAATCTGCGGTCGGGGGTGGTCCCGGTGGGGCCCCGGCTGCGGCCGGTGGTCCGGGAGGCCGCCCGCTACCACTGGGCGTTGCCGGTGCTGTGGGCGGCGGTGATCGCGCTGCTGGTCCTGAACCGGTTCTGGTCGTACTGGTCGACGCTGATCTGACGCCCGGCACCGCCGCGCGCACGCCCCCGCCGGGCCGTCAGCCGAGGACGGCCCGGCGGAAGGCGTTGCGCAGGTCGGTGAGCGGCTGGAAGTCGCGGTCGTAGTGGACCTTGTTGGTGAGCAGCAGTGCCCAGCGGCCGCGGCGGCGGGAGACCCAGATGCCGGTGCCGGTGAAGCCGTAGTGGACGAAGGTGCCGGCGGCGGGGTCGGTGCCGGCGGCGCAGAGCCAGGAGAGGCCGCGGGCGGGGGCGAGTCCGCCGGTGTGGACGCGCAGGGACTCGGTGATCCACGGTTCTCCCCAGGGGAGTCCGGTGGGCGGGGCGAGCAGGGCGGTGAGGAAGCGTTCCAGGTCGCGGGCGGTGGAGAAGGCGCCGGCATTGCCGGAGACGCCGCCGAGCAGCCGGGCCGAGGGGTCGTGGACGGTGCCGCACAGGATGCCGTCGGCGCTGCGCTCGTACTCGGTGGGCGCGGTGCGGTGGGCGGTGTCCGGGCCGAGCGGGCCGTAGCGGGTGTCGGTCATGCCGAGCGGCTGCCAGACCTGCCGGGCGGCGAGCCGGTCGAGCGGTGCGCCGGCGAGGTCCTCGACGAGGTGGCCGAGCAGGACGGCGGCCCGGTCGGTGTACTCGACGGCGAGGCCGGGCGGGCGGTGCAGCGGGGCGGCGAGGACGCCGGCCCGGATCGCCACCGGGTCGTCGCCGTAGAGTTCGGCGAATCGGGTGCGCAGCGGCAGTCCTGCGGTGTGGGTGAGGAGCTGACGGGCCGTCACCGTTCCGACGGGGTGCCGGGCGGCCGGGGCCCAGTAGTCGGCGAGGGGGCGGTCGAGGGGGAGCCGGCCGGCCTGCCGGAGGGCTCCGGCGCACGGCCAGAGGGCGACGATCTTGGTGATGCTGGCCAGGTCGAGGAGGGTGTCGTGGTCCATCTCCGTTGCGGCCCAGGGGCCTTGGCCGAGGGGGCCGGTCCGGCCGCGGGCCCGGACGCCGCCGGCGTCGCCGACCGACCAGACGCCGCCGGTCCCGGCGGTGCGCAGGCCCCCGGTGACCAGTCGGGCCAACGGGCCGTCCGGGTCGGCGAGTTCTCCGAGTCCGGCGGGTCCGGCAGGACCGGCGGGGGCGGCAGGACCAGCGCGTCCGTCAGGTGCGGCGGGTCCGGCAGGCGCGGCGGGCAGTACCGGTCCGGTCATCCGCGGTTCTCCCCCGCCCGTCGCCGGCCGTCGTCGGCCGGCGCCCCTCCCGAGGGGTCCGGTCGGTCCCCCTCGGGAGGCTACCCGGCCCGGGCGCGGGTCAGACGGCGGACGCGCCGTCGAACTCCTTGCCCAGGCAGATGCTCTGCGGGTGTTCGCGGTAGATGCCGAACTTCTCGATCGCCGCGTAGCCCTCGGAGGCGTACAGGGCGATGGCCTCGGGCTGCTCGGTGCCGGTCTCCAGGACGAACCTGGTCCGGCCGGCGTCGGCAGCGGTCCGTTCCAGGTGGCGCAGCAGTGTGCGGGCCAGGCCGCGGCCGCGCGCCTCGGGGCGGACGAACATCCGCTTCAGCTCGGCGTCGCCGTCGCGGATGCCGAACGGGGCCGCCGACTTGGCGCGCCAGCCGCCGCAGGCGACCGGCCGGCCGTCCAGGTACGCGATGACGAAGAGGCCCGCGGGCGGCTCGAAGTGGTCGGGGTGCAGGTGGGTGATGTCGCCCTCGCCGTAGCGGACGACGTACTCCTGCTGGACCTCGGCCGCGAGGAGCTGGGCGTCGGGGTGTCCGAAGCCGGTGACGCGCAGCTCGACGCGGTCGCCCTTGCGGTCGTGTGCGAAGGTTCCGCCGGTGGTGGTGCTCTCCATGGTCGTCAAGCCTACGGCGCCCGCTCAGCCCGCCTCCGGTCGGCCCTCGAACCGTGCGACCAGTGCCGTCTTCTCGAACATCCGGGCGGTGTCGACGGCGGACGGGGTGCCGGCGGCGGGGTCGGCGCCGCCGGCGAGCAGGGCGTCGAGGACGTCGTCGTTGCCCTTGAAGACGGCGCCGGCGAGCGGGGTCTGGCCGCGGTCGTTGGCCCGGTTCGGGTCGGCGCCGCGCTCCAGCAGGGCGGTGACCGCGACGGCGTGGCCGTGGTAGGCGGCGAGCATCAGCAGGGTGTCGCCGCGGTCGTTGGTGAGGTCGGCCGGGGCGCCGGCGTCGACGTAGGCGGCGAGGACGGCGGAGTCGCCGGCCCGGGCGGCGTCGAAGAGCTTGCCGGCCAGGGCGATCACGTCGGCGTCGGGGGTGTCGGTCATGTCTCGGCCTTTCTCCACGGCGCGGCCCGGGTCGGGGCCGTGCCGGTGCGGTCGGTGGTCGCGCCGGACGCACCGTAGCGCACGACACGGGGGCGGGAAGGTTGCGCGCCCGTTCGGGGGAACTTCTCCCCACCCCGGGAAACTTCCCGCCCGGGCGGCGGGAATGGCTCGGCACGCCGGAAATGCGGCACCCACGGGCCCCGGCGGGCTCGGTTCGCACACCGCCGTCCGGGTCACGGAATGGCGCATCTCCGAAGATCCACCCATTTGCACCGTTCCATCATCTATTACTTTTTGTCACGATTGTGGCACTTTCCGTGACACTGTCCCCGTCCCCTCCTCCGAGGAGCAGAACGTGATCCTCTCGATTTCCGGCATCGTCCTGTTCGGCACCATCACCTTCCTCTTCTTCCGCAGGGACGGACTCAAGGTCTCCCATGCGATCGTCTGCGCCCTCCTCGGTTTCTACATCGCCGGCTCCTCGATCGCGCCGAGCATCACCGCGGGCGGCGCGACCCTCGCCAGCCTGCTCGGCGGCATCAAGTTCTAGCGGGCCTCCCCCGCCCCACGGGCCCGGGTGCGGATCCCACCGCCCCGGGCCCGGTCGTTCCCGCCCCACCCGGCCGTTCCCGCCGGAGCCGCCACCGGACCGGCCGCCGCCGCGAACCCCGTTCCACCCGACCGTCCCACTCGCCCGGGGAGCCAGGAATGCCGCTCAACCGCCACCACCTCACCAAGGGCCGCGACCTCGTCCGCACGGCTGGCGACCACGCCTCCGACATGTTCGCGCCGCTCACCGTCGTCGGCCGGGGGCTGCGCCACCACGCCGGCTGGGCCAGGGACCGCTGGCAGGCCACCCCGAAGGAGCGGCGCGGGCCGACGGTGTTCCTGGTCGCCGCGATGCTGGTCGGGATCTTCCTGCTGCCGCACGGCCTGCTGTTCGCCCTGGTCGCGCTGATGGCCAGCGCCGCCTGGGCCGGTCGCGCGCCCAAGGCCCCGCCGGCCCCGCCCGAGCCGGACGTCGCCGAGGTCAAGCTCACCGCCCTGTACGCGGCCCTCACCCCGTACCTGGCCGGACCGGACGAGCTCGTGCCGCTCTACCGCCACGAGGGCGACTGGAAGAACGTCTTCTCCGGCTGGGAGTTCGACACCGGGGGCCGGCTCTCCCGACTGGAGATCGCCTACCCCGCGTACTTCACCGACACCGAGCCGGCCGCCCGGGCCCGGATCGAGCAGGTCGTCCAGGGCAAGGCCGGCCGGGCCCGCGAGTACCGCTTCGACTGGGACGAGGAGTCCAACCGGCTCCGGATCGCCGCCCTGGCCCCGCTGCCCACCGACATCGCCGCCCAGCGCTTCGTAGCCGCGCCCGGCGAGATCGTGCTCGGCTTCACCGACGAGGACGGCAGCGCCAGGACCATCCCGGTACAGCAGGGCGGCGCGCCCGCCCAGCAGCCGCCGGTGGTCTGGCGGACCGGTCCGCGCTCGGCCGAGCCGCACCTGCTGGCGCTCGGCGTCAGCGGCTACGGCACCTCCAGCCTGATCCGCTCGATCGCCCTCCAGGTCCTGCCGTACGCCGATCTGATGGTGATCGACGGCGCCGGTACCGGCGAGCACGCCTGCCTGGTCAACCGGCCCGGCGTGCACACCGTGGAGACCAGCCTGCACGGCGCGCTGGCCGCGCTGCACTGGGCGGCCCAGGAGACCGAGCGCCGGCTCACCGCGCTGAACGCCGCCCGGCACGCCGGCACCGCGCCGCCCGCCGACGTCACCCGGCCGCTGTGGCTGCTGCTCGACCACCCGACCGAGCTGACCGAACTGGCCCACGCCGAGGGCCGCCCGGACCCGCAGGACCTGCTGGAGCTGCCGCTGCGGCACGGCCGCGCCGCCCGGGTCACCGTGGTGGTCGCCGACGACATCGAGGCCCGGGACCGGATCTCGCCGAGCGTCCGGGCCACCGCCCGGGCCCGGGTGGTGCTCGGCCCGGCCGGCCCGGAGGAGAGCCACGCCGCCCTCGGGGTGCCGCTGGACATCGTGCCCGCCGCGCACGCCCCGGCCGGGCGCGGCTACGCCCGGATCGGCACCGGCGCCCCGGTCCGGCTCCAGCTGCCGGCCACCGTCGACCCCCTGGACGAGGAGGCGCCGGCCGCGCTGCGGGACGCCGTGATCGCCCTGCTGCCGCACCGCGACACCCGCACCGAGGCGCCCGCGCCGGTCCCGTCGGCGCAGCCGCTGCCCGCGCACCAGGACGGCACTCCGACCGTCCCGGTGGAGCTCGGTCCGACCGCGCACGCCGGGGTGGACCTCGCCAAGGGCCCGGCCGCGCTACGCTTCCGCCCACTCGCCTGACCGGCGGCCATGCATCCGAAGGGGAGGGGCGGCTCCCACCGTCGAATCCCGGCCCGGTACGCTCGTCCGGGAAAGGCCGACCGATCACCAGATGTGAAATAGGTGACACCTGGGGTGATATCACCGGCCAGATGTGACAAATCGGGCGCCGGTGGGTACAAACAGGGACGGCACAACAGACGACGCATGTCCCGGGACGGGAATCTTCGTCGGAGGCCGCGCGTTGACCGAACGACGAAGAACAGCGACCACTAGTCCTGTGGGCCATAAGCCCGGGAGGCACGATTCATGAGCGAGCGAGCTCTCCGCGGCACGCGACTCGGGGCCACTAGCTACGAGACCGACCGCGGTATCGATCTGGCTCCCCGCCAGACCGTCGAGTACGCATGTCAGAACGGACACCGATTCGAGGTTCCTTTCTCGGTCGAGGCCGAGATCCCCTCCGCCTGGGAATGCCGCTTCTGCGGCCAGGAGGCGGTACTCCTCGACGGTGACGAGCCCGAGGAGAAGAAGACCAAGCCGACGCGTACCCATTGGGACATGCTGATGGAGCGCCGGACCCGTGAGGAGTTGGAGGAGGTGCTGGCCGAGCGGCTGGCCGTGCTCCGCTCCGGTGGGATGAACCTCGCGGTGCACCCGCGGGACACCCGCAAGAGCGCCTGACCCCGCTCCCGCCGGCCGGCGGGGGCACGCGAAAAGGGACCCTGGTCACCAGGGTCCCTTTCGCGTTCCCGCTCGCTCCGGGGCCGGGCGGAGACGGCTTCGGCCCGGCCGACACGCCCGGCCGACAGGAGCCGCCGACAGGAGCGGCTTCCGCCCGCGGGCCCGCCCCACCCGGTCGGGAGGGACGGGCCCGGTCCGCCGTCGGCGCGCGGGTCAGCCGTTGAGGGGCGGGCGGTAGCCGGTGTCCGGGCCCTGCGGTCCGGCGGCCGGACCGGCGCCCGGCTCGACCACCTCGCCCTGGATCACCTTGCCGTCCGGGCGGTGGATCCGCAGCTGCTCCTGCAGCCGCATCGCGTCCGCCAGCGGGTCGGCTCCCACGGTCGCGGTGGAGCGCAGCACCTTGTCGGCCGCCCGGCGCCCGGCCGCCCGCCACAGCGCGCGGGTCGGCGGGAACAGCAGGGTCAGCGCCACCGCGTCCGAGAGGAAGCCCGGCAGGATCAGCAGCAGGCCGGCCAGCACGGTCAAGCTGGTCCCGGTCTGCGGCTGCTCCGGCCGCGGGTCGCGGGTCTGCTCGAAGGCCGCCGACAGGGCGCGCGCGCCGGCCCGCTTGATCAGCGAGCCGCCGATCAGCGCGCCCGCGATCAGCAGCAGCACCACGGTCAGGCCGCCCAGCCAGGAGCCCACCTGCACCAGCAGCCAGATCTCCAGTACCAGCCAGGCGGTCAGCAGCAGCGGCAGCGCGCGCCGCAGCTTCGAGCGCGGGGCCGGACGGGTGGGGGTGTCTTGCCGGGTCACGGTACGAATCCACTCCAGGCGGTGCTCTGCGCGCCGCACGGGAGGTCCGGGCCGGCTACGGCACCACCTGGTCCAACGGCCGGCCGGCGGCCGGTGTTCCGCCGGGCGCGGGCCGGGCGGAACACCGGGTCACTCGCCCGGGGCGGGCGGGCCGCCGGGAGCGGTGGCGCCGGCGTCCGCGGGGGCCGTCGCGCGGCGGCGGCGGGCCAGCAGCACGCCCCCGGCGCAGGCCAGCAGGCCGGCCACCGCGAGCGTCCACTCGGGGGCGGCACCGACCCGGTCGGCGACGGTGGTGCCGTCGCGCAGCGGGACGGTCGCGGTCAGCTCGGCGGCGGTCAGCTCCTCGGTGCGCTGGACGACCGTGCCGTCCGGGGCGATCACCGCGCTGATGCCGCTGGTCGCGGCGATCAGCACCGCGCGGCCGTGCTCGACGGCGCGCAGCCGGCTCATCGCGAGCTGCTGCTCCGGCTGCCCGGTCTTGGCGTAGGTGGCGTTGTTGGTCTGCACGACGAGGACCCGGGCGCCCTGGTCGACGGTGTCGCGGACGATCTCGTCGTAGGCGACCTCGAAGCAGATGACGTCGCCGATCCGGGCCGGGCCGAGCTGCATGACGCCGTTGTGGTCGCCGGGGTAGAAGTCCCGGGCGACCCGCTGGAGACGGGTGATGACCTTGGAGAGCTGGTCGCGGAAGGGCACGTACTCGCCGAACGGCACCGGGTGCTGCTTGGTGTAGGAGGCGCCGGGGCCGGTCTTCGGGTCCCAGACGATGCCCTCGTTCTGCACGTGCTGCTCGTCCGGGCCGTCGACGAGGGTGCCGACCAGGGTGGGCACGCCGATCGCGCGGACGGCCTGGTCGATCCGCCGGTAGGCGGCCGGGTCGGAGAACGGGTCGAGGTCGGAGGAGTTCTCCGGCCAGATCACGATGTCCGGCCGCTCGGCCCGGCCCGCCGTGATGTCGTCGGCGAGCTTCTCGGTGGCGGAGGCGTGGTTGTTGAGGACCATCATCGGGCGGCCGAGGAAGTCCATGCCGGGGTTGGGCACGTTGCCCTGGATGACGGCGACCTTGACGGTGTCGGCGGCCGCGGTGGGCACCGGCACCAGGAACCCGGCGAGCATGGTGGCGACGGCGCCGAGCGCGGCGAGGGCGGCCGCGACCGGGCGGCGGTCGGCGCCGCGGCCGGTGGCCCGCACGACGGACCAGGCCAGCAGGGTGCCGGAGAGGGCGACGGCGAAGGTCACCAGCGGGGCGCCGCCGAGCGCGGCCAACGGGGTGTACGGGGTGGCGGTGTTGGCGAAGGCCAGCCGGCCCCAGGGGAAGCCGCCGAGCGGCAGCCGGTCGCGGGCCCACTCCTGGGTGATCCACAGGCAGGCGCCCCAGAGCGGCCAGCCGGGCAGCCGGGAGGTGACGGCGAGGCCGGAGCCCAGGGCGGCCAGGAAGAGCGCCTCGACGACGGACAGGCCGACGGTGGCGTCCCAGCCGACCACCCGCAGCCAGCTGAGCAGCATCAGGAAGAACGGCAGGCCGAAGGCGAAGCCGGTCCAGGCCGCCTGGCGGGCGGTGCGGCCCCGGGTCAGCAGGGACAGCGCGGCGACGCCGAGCAGGGAAAGCGGCCACAGGTCGAACGGCGGGAAGGCCAGCGCGAGCAGCAGCCCGGCGAGCGCGGCCAGTCCGGTGCGGGGCAGGCCGGCCCGGATCCTGGCGAGGGCCCGGGCCACGCGGCCGGGGCCGGGTGCCTCGTCGGGGGTTTCGGGTGCGGTACCGGACCGCTCCTGGGTGACGGGCATGACCACCGTCGCACCATCTCTCTCGACGCCGTCCCGCTGTGGTGTACGGGGACGGCTGTTCGGACGCTGTCCGAAGAAGGTACCCCGACCGGACACCCCGCCGTGAGCTGAGGGTCGCTTTGCGCCGTCCCGGCGGGGACGGTCGGCGCGGGGTCGACGCGGTCGGCGCGGTCGGCGCGGGGACGACGCGGTCGGCGCGGTCGGCGCGGGGACGGCGGCGGCGGGCGCGGGGACGGCGGCGGGCGCGGACCGCCGCGGCCGGTCAGCGCGGGGCGTAGGTCGCCTCGGCGAACGGCCAGGTGGTGGTCGGCCAGTCGGAGACGGCGCGGTACAGCGGGGCGTCCAGCCCGGCCCGGTCGGCCCGGCCCCAGGAGCTGACCGCGGCGACGCCGGGCCGCTCGCGGTCCGGGTAGACGTAGACGCAGCCGACGACCGCGTCGCCGGGGACGGCGAGCACGCTGTAGGTGAAGCCCCGGCGGGCCTCGAAGTCGGCCGCGTGGCGGCGCAGGTCGGCGAGGTTGCGGTCGGGGTCCATGCCCTCGGCCGGGGGCCAGGTGCCGTGCCCGAAGCCGGGGGTGGCGCGGATGTGGGCGATGCTGCCGGTCCAGGCGGCGTGGTCGGCCTCGTTGTGCTGCTCGCCGAGGGGTTCCAGGCGGAACCCCTCGGCGTCGAGCGCACGGGGGACGGTGAAGTCGGCGGGAACGAACGGCTGGTCGGTCATGGGGCCGACCTGGGGCCGTCGGCCCGCGCCGGTCACTCGGTTTCCGCGGGGGCCGGGGCGGCGGCCCCGGCCAGGTGCACGGTGCGGCCGCGGACGACGGTGCGCAGGCAGGTGGGCAGCGGGTGGCCCGGGGTGAGGTCCGGCAGGCCGGGGGTGCCGGAGCGCGGGTCGGTGGACCAGCCGGCCACCCGGTCGTCCGGGGCCTGGACGACCAGGTCGGTCGCGGCCCAGATCGCGTAGCTGGCGACCGCGCCGGGGACGAGGACGCCGTCCTGGTCGCGGCCGACCGCCCGCCAGCCGCCGCGGGTGTGGGCGGTGAACGCGGCCCGGACCGAGATCCGGTGCTCGGGGGTGCGGTGGAAGGCGGCGGCCCGGACGGTGCCCCAGGGGTCGAGCGGGCTGACCGGGGCGTCCGAGCCGAAGGCCAGCGGGACACCGGAGCGCAGCAGCGCGGCGAACGGGTTGAGCGCGGCGGCCCGCTCGGCGCCCAGACGACGGGCGTACATGCCGTCCGGACCGCCCCAGGCGGCGTCGAAGGCGGGCTGCACGGAGGCGGTGAGGCCGAGTTCGGCGAAGGCGGCGACAGTCTTGTCGTCGAGGGCCTCGGCGTGCTCGACCCGGTGGCGCAGCGCCCGGACCCGGTCGGCGCCGATCCGGTCGCCGGCCGCCCGGACGCCCTCCAGCACGGCGGCGACCGCGGCGTCCCCGATGGCGTGGAAGCCGGCCTGGAGGCCGGCCTCGGTGCAGGCCGTGACGTGGTCGGCGATCTGGGCGGCGGTGAGGTAGGAGGTGCCGGTGTGCGCGGCGTCGGCGTAGTCGTGGTGCAGGCAGGCGGTGTGCGAGCCGAGCGCGCCGTCGACGAAGAGGTCGCCGCCGGCGCCGACGGCGCCGAGCCGGCGGGCGGTGTCGACGCCGCCGCGCTCGGCGAGCTCGCCCCAGTAGCCGAACACCTCGGGGCCGTCGCCCTCGGCGGCCAGCTCGAGCAGGGCGGTGAGGTCCTGCTCGGAGGAGATCTCGGGGCCGGCGCACTCGTGCAGGGCGCCGATGCCGAGTTCGGCGGCGCGGGCGAGGGCGGCGCGCTGGGCGTGGCGGCGCTGGGCGGGGGTGAGCCGGGCCAGCGCGGTCGCGCGGACGGCGTGGTGGGCGTCGCGGGTGAGCGGGCCGTCGGGGTGGAAGCCGGGCCGGTCGGCGAGGCCGTCGGTGAGGGCGCGCAGCGCGGTGGTGGCGAGCCCGGAGTGCACGTCGGTGCGGGAGAGGTAGACGGCGGCGCCGCCGGCGGCGGCGTCCAGCTCGGCGAGGGTCGGCGGGCGGCCCTCGGGCCAGCCGGTCTCGTCCCAGCCGTGGCCGATGAGGACGCCGCCGGGCTGCTCGCGGGCGGTGAAGGCGGTGACGGCGGCCAGGGCGGCGGCCAGCGAGGGGGTTCCGGTGAGGTCGAGGCCGGTGAGCGCGAGGCCGGTGGCGGTGGCGTGCGCGTGGGCGTCGACGAAGGCCGGGGTGACCAGGGCGCCGTCGAGTTCGACGATCTCGTCGGCGGTCCGCGCGTAGGCCTCGGCGGCGCCGTCGCTGCCGACCCAGGCGACGTGCTCGCCCTCGACGAGCATGGCGGTGGCGAAGGGGTCGGCGGGGCTGTAGACGGCGCCGCCGCGCAGCAGGACGGTCCGGGAGTTGCGTTCGGTCATGGGCCAAGTCTGCACCCCCCGGAGGGCCGGTCAGAGCCTCGGGGGGCGGGCCTCGTAGGGGGTGGACAGGACGACGGTGGTGCGGGTGGAGACGCCGGCGGCGCTGCGGATGCGTGCCAGCAGGTCCTCCAGGTCGCCGGGGGCGCCGACGCGGACCTTGAGGATGTAGTTCTCCTCGCCGGCGACGCTGTGGCAGGCCTCGATCTCGGGCAGGTCGGCCAGTCTCTCGGGTGTGTCGTCGGGGGCGCTGGGGTCGAAGGGTTTGACCGAGATGAACGCGGTGAGCGCGAGGTCGACGGCGTCGGGGTCGATGATCGCGGTGTAGCCGCGGATCACTCCGCGCTGTTCGAGGCGGCGCACCCGCTGGTGCACCGCCGAGGTGGACAGGCCGGTGGCCTTGCCCAGGTCCGTGTAGCTCATCCGGCCGTCCTGGAGGAGCAGTCGGACGATGCGTTGATCGAGATCCTCCACAAGGCGCAAACCTACCCTCTCGGGGGCGCGCGGATCGCCGCGGCGGGGGGCGCGGACGGCGTCGGGCCGGGGGCGCACGCGGGACCGGCAGGGGGGCGCGGAGACGCGTCCGGCGCGCCCCGGGGTGCCGTACGGGCACATGCCGGACGAATGTGGCGAAGGACACACCCGGTGCATCACAGTGCGCCGAACTGCAGGGTTATGAGTCCGCGTCGGCGGGAAGTGCTGGTTGTGGCCCCGGGCGACCACGCCGGGCCCGATCCGAGGGGGATCACCATGCGCGTTACCGACCAGCGCCCGACGGGCGCGGACGACGCCCACGATACGACCGACCGCGAGGACCTCGCGGTCCCCTACGACGCCGCGCCGGGGGTGGATCCGGGCGAGGCCGAGCCGTGGGAGACCGTCCGGGTCGACTGCCCGTCCTGCCGGCGTCCGATCGCCCTGGTGGGCGACGAGGAGCGGCTGCCGCAGCACGCCGTGCTGCCCCGGGCCTGGCACCCCTTCTCCCCCACCCTGTGCCCGGGCTCGGGCACCCCGACGGACGACCTGGCCGAGGTGGAGTGCGCCGAGGAGGCCGACTCGGCCGGCCTGGCCGCGCTGCTCGCGCTGCCGGGCGAGCACGACTGGCGCACCCAGCCGTTCTCGCACGCGCTGGTGCACCGCCCGGTCCGCTCGGGCTCCGTCCCGGCCATCCCCGAGCAGCGCAGCCGGTTCTCCCGGCGCTGAGCGCCGGCCGCGCGCCAGGGCATCGCGCGTCGGCCCCGACGATCGGCGGCACGGCCCCCGGTCCCGCTCCGTACCCAGGAGCGGCACCGGGGGCCGTTCGCGTGCCGCCCGCCGGGCGCCCCAGGGGGCGGCGGCGGGCCGGGCGGCGGTCAGCCCTTGGTGAGGTGGCGGCCGATCACCAGGCGCTGGATCTGGTTGGTGCCCTCGACGATCTGCAGCACCTTGGCCTCGCGCATGTAGCGCTCGGCCGGGAAGTCCTGGGTGTAGCCGTAGCCGCCGAGCACCTGGACGGCGTCGGTGGTCACCCGCATCGCGGCGTCGGTGCAGAACAGCTTCGCCATCGCCGCCTCCTTGGAGAACGCCTGGCCGGCGTCGCGGCGGCGGGCGGCGGACAGGTAGAGCGCGCGGCCGGCCTCGATCTGGGTGGCCATGTCGGCGAGCATGAAGGACAGGCCCTGGAAGTCGGCGATCGGCCGGCCGAACTGGTGGCGGCCGCGCGCGTAGTCGACGGCGGTGTCGAGCGCGGCCTGGGCGACGCCGATCGCGCAGGCGGCGATGCCGAGCCGGCCGGAGTCCAGCGCGGCGAGCGCGATCTGGAAGCCCTGGCCCTCGCTGCCGATCAGCCGGTCCCGGGAGACCCGGGCACCGTCGAAGTGCAGCTGGGCGGTGGGCGAGGACTTCATGCCCATCTTGTGCTCCGGCGGGGCGGCCGACAGGCCGGGCTGGGTGCCGGGCACCAGCAGGCAGCTGATCCCCCGGGCGCCCTCCTCGCCGGTGCGCACCAGCGCGCTGTAGAAGTCGGCCTCGCCGCCGTGGGTGATCCAGGCCTTGGTGCCGCCGACGACGTACTCCTCGCCGTCCAGGTCGGCCCGGGTGCGCAGGGCGGCGGCGTCGGAGCCGGACTGCGGCTCGGACAGGCAGTAGGCGCCGAGCTGCTCGCCGGAGAGCATCCCGGGCAGCCAGCGGCCGCGCTGCTCGTCGGTGCCGAAGGTGGCGAGCGCGTGGCAGGAGAGGGTGTGCACGCTGACGCCCAGGCCGACGGCCAGCCAGCCGGACGCCAGCTCCTCCAGCACCTGGAGGTAGACCTCGTAGGGCTGCTCGCCGCCGCCGTACGCCTCGTCGTACGGGAGGGAGAGCAGACCGGCCTCGCCGAGCGTGCGGAAGACCTCGCGCGGGAAGCGGCCGGCGGCCTCGTCCTCCGCGGCGCGCGGCTTCAGCTCGCGCTGGACGAGGTCCCGGGTGAGGTTCAGGAGCTCGCGGGCCTCCTCGCTGGGCAGCTGGCGGTCCACGGACTTCGCGGGGGAGGTGGTCATGGCGGCTGGTCGCCTCCTCGGTCGTGCGCCGGGCCCCGGGGTGTGGTCGGGCCCGCGCGGGGTGTGGCAGCCTCGGCCGGGCGGCACCGGATTGCGGTGAACGGCCGTTCACAGGCATGGCGATGCGAGTATGCCTGATCGGGACGCCGCCGTCACGGGTAGCACTCGAACACTGTCCGGACCGGCGCGGAGTCCGCCGTAGGGTTGACGTTGTGGCTTCTTCCAAGACTTCCGCCGCCCCGGTAGTGGGGCCAGTGGGGCCGGGCGCCCGCCCGACCGCCCGGCCGGGCGCGCGGCCCGGCCCAGGCGGGCCGGTACGGACCCCGGCGGCCGCCGGCGCGTTGGCCGCCCTCGCCGCCGAACTGCGGGCGCTGCCGCCGTCCTGCGGCCCGGTGCGCCTGGTCGCGGTGGACGGCCACGCGGGCTCGGGCAAGACGACCTTCGCCGCCCGGCTGGCGGCCGCGCTCGGCGGCGCCCCCGTGGTGCACCTGGACGACCTGGCGACGCACGCCGAGCCGTTCGGCTGGACCGGGCGGCTGCGCGACCAGGTGCTGGAGCCGCTGGCGGCGGGCCGGGACGCGGAGTACGAGGTGTACGACTGGACGCTGCGCCGGTTCGCCGGGACGGCGGCGGTGCCGCTCGCGCCGGTGGTCCTGGTCGAGGGGGTCGGCGCCGGGCGGCGCGCGGTGCGGCCGGAGCTGGCCCGCCTGGTGTGGATGGAACTGGACGCGGCGGCGGCCCGGCGGCGGGGCGAGGAGCGGGACGGTCCCGCGCTGGCGGAGTTCTGGGCCGGCTGGGCACTGGCCGAATCGGCACATTTCGCCGCGGACCCGAGCCGCCCGCACGCCGGGACCCTGGTCGACGGGGTGACCGGACGGATCGCGCCGGGCACCGTCGGTGAACCTTCAACAATGACCTTGACCTGCGACGTCACCAGGAAATAGGTTCTCTCTCGTTCGCGGAATTGTTGATTCCGCAACTTCGGACCCGGCATCCCCGGCTTGTTCCCCCGTGAGCCGGGGGTGCCGTCCGACTCCCCCACCCCGGGGCCGGCCACCCCTCAACGGCCGCCCGCCCGATCGCTTTTGACATCGTGCGACACCCTTCCGGATCAGCGCCGCGCCGGTACGATTCCAGGCAGGCGCAGATGCGCCCCGGGGGCGGACGACCACCGGCGGGTCCGCACACCGCCGCACCGGTCGGGCCCCGAGCCACATCGCGGGGGGCGTTGAGTGGAGAGTTCCAACAGCAACACCGCGGGCGGACCGGCTC
This sequence comes from Streptomyces sp. TLI_053, assembly GCF_900105395.1. Lineage (NCBI taxonomy): Bacteria > Bacillati > Actinomycetota > Actinomycetes > Kitasatosporales > Streptomycetaceae > Streptomyces > Streptomyces sp. TLI_053. The sequence continues at coordinate 7,774,426 of NZ_LT629775.1, read as the reverse complement.
CGAACCGGCTCGCCGACCGGGCCTGGCTGCGTGCCATGGACGCCTACACGGCCGGGGCGTACACCCGGGCCGAGGAGGAGTTCCGCGCCGCCGTCCGGCTCGACCCCGGCATGGCCGACGCCTGGCTCGGCCTGCACGCGCTGCGCAGTGACACCTCCGGCGCGCTGCTCGCGATGCACCGGCACCGGGAGCGGTTCGGCGAGCAGCGCCGACGGCACGGACGCCCGCTCAGTTCCTGGTACTGGCTGGGCTGGTGGGTGCAGCCGGTGCTGGAGACCGCCCGGGACCTCGCCCTCGCGCACGCCTCGCACTGGCTGGACGGCCGCCACCTCACCGAGCTGGACCACGCCCTGGAGCAGTGCCCGGCCCCCGCCGAGGACCCGTCCGCGCGTTTCCTGCACGCCTGCCGCTCCTACCTCCTCAAGGACTGGGAGCAACTGATCCGGGACACCGACCGGCTGCTCGACGATCCGCTGCTCGGCATCGAGGCCGGGCTGTTCGCCGGTATGGCCCGGGTCCGGCTGGACATGTGCGCGCAGGCCCAGCCGCCGCTCGCCGCCTCGCTGGCCCGCTGCCGCTCCGAGCAGCCGCAGCGCAAGGAGCTGCGGTACTGGCTGGCCCGCGCCTACGAGGGCGCCGGGCGCAGCGCGGCCGCGCTGCCGCTGTACCGGGCCGTGCACCGGGCCGACCCGGCGTTCATGGACACCGCCGCCCGGCTGGCGGCGATCTCGGCGGAGGACGGCCTCGCGGACGCCCTGCTGGACGGCGCCGGGATCGGCGGCCGGGACGCGGGGCGCGGGGCGGAGGACGACGCGATCGACGCGGCGCTGCTGGACGCGGCGGTCCTGGAGCAGGCGGGTTTCGAGGCGCTCGGGGCCGGATCGGAGTTCGGGGCGGGCGCGGAGTTCGGGGCGGGTACGGAGTTCGGGGCGGGTACGGAGTTCGGAGCCGAGCAGGCGGCGGAGTTCGGCGCGGGCGCGGAGTTCGGGGCGGAGCAGGCGGCGACGGAGTCCGGGGCCGAGTTCGGCGCGGAGTTCGCCACCGAACAGGCGTCGGCCCTCGCGGGCGCCGAGCCGTCGGGCGCGGAGCTGCCGACCGGAGCCGGTGCGTTCGGCGGGCCCGGCGGCGCGGACCCCTTCGGGAACCCGGGCCCGGGCGGTCCGGCCGGGACCGACGACGAGGCGGAGGACGGCCACCCGACCGTGCCGACCCCGGCCGGACCGGGCAGCACCAGCGGTACCGGCGGAACCGGGAACAGGCCCGGTGGCGGGGCGGGCGCACCGCCACCGCTGGTGACCAACGGACGCGCCGGCTCGACCGCCCCGCAGCCTGCCGCCGCCTCCCCCGCCGCCCCCGCGGCGGCGCGCGCCGAAACCGCTCCGGCCCACGTGGCGAGCATCAGTTCGACCCCTGAACACGAGGACCACCGCGCCGAGTTGGACGCCGCGCTGGCCGAACTCTCCCGGATGGTCGGCCTGGAGCCGGTCAAGCGGCAGGTGCGGGCGCTCTCGGCGCAGCTGCGGATGGCCCGGCTGCGCGCCGAGCAGGGCCTGCCGGTCCAGCCGCCCAAGCGCCACTTCGTCTTCTCCGGGCCGTCCGGCACCGGCAAGACCACCGTCGCCCGGATCCTCGGCCGGGTCTTCCACGCCCTCGGCCTGCTCTCCGGGGACCATCTGGTGGAGGCTCAACGAGCCGACCTGGTCGGTGAGTTCCTCGGCCAGACGGCGGTGAAGGCGAACGAGCTGATCGACTCCGCACTGGACGGCGTGCTCTTCATCGACGAGGCCTACAGTCTCTCCAACTCCGGTTACAGCAAGGGCGACGCGTACGGCGACGAGGCACTGCAGGTGCTGCTCAAGCGGGCCGAGGACAACCGGGACCGGCTGGTGGTGATCCTGGCCGGCTACCCGGAGGGCATGAACCGGCTGCTGGCCACCAACCCCGGGCTCAACTCCCGCTTCACCAGCCGGGTCGACTTCCCGAGCTACCGCCCCGGCGAGCTGACCGCGATCGGCGCGGCGCTCGCCGGGCAGGACGGCGACGGCTGGGACGAGGACGCGGCCGAGGAACTGGCCTCGATCTGCACCCATGTGGTCCGCGAGGGCTGGATCGACGAGCTCGGCAACGGCCGCTTCATCCGCACCCTGTACGAGAAGTCCTGCGCCTACCGGGACCTGCGGCTCAGCCTGCTGCGCGAGCCGCCCGGCCGGGAGGACCTCGCCACGCTGCGACTGCCGGACCTGGTGCAGGCGTACGGCGAACTGATCGACGGCCGGGGCTGAGGCGGGGCCGGCGCCGGACCGACCCGCTCGGCCCCGCCCGGCCCGGCCCCGCCCTGCCCCCGCGTCGGGCGCGGGCGCGGGGCGTCAGCCGGCCAGCGCCGCGGCCTCCAGCTCCGGGTCCAGGCCGAGGGTCGGCCGGTCCGGGCGCTGCGGCGCCACGCCGCCGATCGATTGCAGCCACGCCCAGGTGTCGGCGACCGTCTCCGCCACCGGCCGGCAGCGCAGCCCGGCGGCCAGCGCCTTGCTCACGTCCGCGCCGTGCACGGTGTCGTACAGCTCGCCCGGCGGGACCCAGAACGGCAGCTGGACCCACGGCGCGATGCCGGCCCGGGCGATCGCCCCGGGCTCCGTCCAGCGCAGCTCGGGCTCGGCGCCGGTGGCCTTCGCGCAGGCCTCCAGCAGTTCGCCCATGGTGGTGTGCCCGCGCGGGCCGACCAGGTCGAAGGGGCCGCCGAGGCCGGCCTCGACCGCGTCGAGGGTCCATGCCGCGAGGTCGCGGACGTCGATGAACTGCACCGCGAGGTCGCGCGGACCGGGGGCGAGCACCGGGCCGCCGCGGGCGATCCGGTCGAGCCACCAGGGCAGGCGGCCGATGTTCTCGTACGGTCCGACGATCAGCCCGGCCCGGATCAGCAGCGCCCGGTCGCCGAAGGCGTCCAGCGCCGCCAGCTCGCCGCCGCGCTTGGACTCGGCGTAGGGCATCTCGCCGTCGTCCGGCGAGCCCTCGACCAGCGGAGCGCTCTCGTCCGCGCCGGCCGCCGTCGGGTACGCGTACACCGACCGGCTGGACACGTACGCGTAGCGGCCGACCCGGCCGGCCAGCAGGCGGGCGCTGTCGCGCACCACCGACGGGGCGGCGGACCAGGTGTCCACCACCGCGTCCCACTCCCCCGCGGCCAGGGCCGCGAGCCCGCCCTCGGCCGTCCGGTCCCCGTGCAGCACCCGGGCCCCCTCCGGCGCGGCGTGCGTACCCCGGTGGAAGACCGTCACCTCCCAGCCCCGCTCCAGTGCCGCCTCCGCGACGGCCCGCCCCACGAATTCCGTCCCACCCAGCAGGAGAAGTCTCATGCCGACCACCCTGCCCGGCGACGATCGGCAGGGGAACCGTCCCACGCTCAGAGCGGAATCGCCGAGAGCGAAGGGGCCCCGGGAACCCCGGGCGGAACCGGGGTTCCCGGGGCCTCCCGGGGTGTCCTTGCCGTGGCGCGGGCCGCGCGCACGGCCGACGCCGCCTACGCCGCCGACGTCGGCGCGGCTCACGGGGCGTACGCGGCTTACGCGGCTTACGCGGCCGAGCGGTGGTCCGGGTCGTGCACCTCGCCGACCAGCTCCTCCAGCACGTCCTCCAGCATCACCACGCCGAGCGTCCGCCCGTCCTGGTCGAGCACGGCCGCGAGGTGGCAGGTGGCCCTGCGCATCGCTCCGAGCGCGTCGTCCAGCGGCAGGGTGCCCCGGAGCACGGTGATCGGCCGCCACAACCGGGCCGGGACGGGCACCGACGGGTCGTCGACCTCCAGGATGTCCTTGAGGTGCAGGTACCCCAGGTAGCCGTGGCCGGCCGGGTCGCCGTCGGTGACCGGGAAGCGCGAGAAGCCGGTGCGCAGCGCCAGCTCCTCGACCTGGGCGGCGGTCACCTTGGTGTCCACGGTGACCAGCTGCTCGGGGGTGAGCAGCACCTCGGTCAGCGGGCGGCGGCCCAGCTCGAGGGCGTCCTCCAGCCGCTCCTGTCGGTCCTTCGCCAGCAGTCCGGCGTCACCGGAGTCGGCGAGCAGGTAGATCAGCTGCTCGGTGGTGAAGACCGACTCGACCTCGTCCTTGCCCTCGACCTTGAACAGCCGCAGCACACCGTTGGCGAAGGCGTTGAGGAAGGCGATCACCGGGGCCAGCCAGCGGGCCAGCCGGTCCAGCGGCGGGCCGAGCCAGAGCGCGGCCTTCTCCGGGCCCGCCAGCGCCATGTTCTTGGGCACCATCTCGCCCATGACCATGTGCAGGTAGACCACGACGGCCAGCGCGATCCCGTACGAGAGCGGGTGCATCAGGCCGGTCGGGACGCCGAGCGCGTGGAACGGCCCCTCCAGCAGGTGGGCGATGGTCGGCTCGGCGAGCGCGCCCAGGCCCAGCGAGCAGACGGTGATGCCGAGTTGGGCGGCGGCGAGCATCGCGGAGACGTTGGACAGCGCGTGCAGCACGGTGCGGGCGCGCTTGTTGCCGGCCTCGGCGAGCGGTTCGATCTGGCTGCGCCGGACCGAGACCACGGCGAACTCGGCGCCGACGAAGAAGGCGTTGCCGAGCAGCAGCAGGAGTGCGACGGCGAGTTGGAGCACGGTCATCGGGTCCGGTCCTCGTCCTCGGTGCCGTCGTACGGGTGGTCGTGCCCGGAGGTGCGTTCCACCCGGACCCTGCTGGTCCGGTGCCGGTCCACGGCCTCGACGGTGAACCGCCAGCCGGGCAGTTCGGCCCGGTCGCCGGGAGCGGGCAGCCGGCCGAGCAGGTCGGTGACCAGTCCGGCCAGCGTCTCGTAGGGGCCCTCCGGGGCGTGCAGGCCGATGGCCTCCAGCTGGTCGAGCCGGGCCCGGCCGTCGGCCGCCCAGACGGGCTGTCCGTCGACCGGCGGCAACGGCAGCAGTTCGGGGCCGTCGGCCGGGTCGTGCTCGTCCTGCACCTCGCCGACGATCTCCTCGACGATGTCCTCGACGGTGACCACGCCGGCGGTGCCGCCGTACTCGTCGACTACGATGGCCATCGGCTGGAGGCGGCGCAGCTGGTCGAGCAGCCGCTCGGCGGGGAGGCTCTCGGGCACCAGCAGCGGCGGGACGGCGAGGTCGCCGACCCGGACGGTGCCGCGCCGGGCGGCGGGGACGGCCAGCGCGTCCTTGAGGGTGACGGTGCCGGTGACCTCGTCCAGGGTGTCGGTGTACACCGGGAAGCGGGACAGCCCGGTGGCCCGGGTGAGGTTGAGGACGTCGGCGGCGCTGGCGTCCCGCTGGAGCGCGGAGACGTCCACGCGGGGGGTCATCACGGACTCGGCGGTGAGGTCGCCGAGTCCGAGGGTCCGCACGAACAGGGTGGCCGACTCCTCGTCTATGGCGCCGGCCCGGGCGGAGTGCCGGGCGAGCGAGACCAGTTCGGCCGGGGTGCGGGCGTGGTCCAGCTCCTCCTGCGGCTCGATGCCGAAGGCCCGCACGGTGCGGTCGGCCGAGCCGTTCAGGACCCGGATCAGCGGGCGGCAGGCCCGGGAGAACGCCATGTGCGGGGCGGCGACCGCGCGGGCCACCTGGAGCGGGCGGGAGATCGCCCAGTTCTTCGGGACCAGTTCGCCGATCACCATCTGGACGACGGTGGCGAGCAGCATGCCGATGACCACGGAGGCGCCGCGGGAGGCACCGTCGGGGAGGCCGACGGCACCGAACAGGGGCTTCAGCAGGGTCGACAGGGCGGGCTCGGCGAGCATGCCGACGACCAGCGAGGTGACGGTGATGCCGAGCTGGGCGCCGGAGAGTTCGAAGGAGAGGTGGCGCAGGGCGCGGGAGACCCGGCCGGCCTTGGCGTCCCCGGTTCCGGCGGCGCGCTCGACGGCGCCGCGCTCCACGGTCACGAAGGCGAACTCGGCGGCCACGAAGAGGCCGTTGGCGAGGATGAGCAGGAGGGCCGCGAGAAGCAGCAGCCAGGCCGTGATCACAGTGCCGCCTGCCGTCCGTCGGTCGGATGGTGGGCGGCGCAGGTACTACCGGACGGATCGTCCATGGACGGGGAGTGTCACTCCTCAGGTCGATTTCGGGCAGGGCAATGCCTTTGCCCCGCTTTGCCAGCGTAGACCATACCCGTGCGACCGTAGGATTCACGTTCGGGCGCGGCCGGGCGTCGGATTCCGGTCACCGGGCGCCGGGTAGCGGGCGCCCGGTAGCGGGTGCGGGATGGCGGCGCCGGGCGGGTGTGCCGGTGGGCGTGCCGGTGGGTGTCGTCGGTCGGGCCGTTCGGTCGAGGCCGTTCGGTCCGGGGGGTTGGGCGGGCGTCAGCCGCCGTGGCGCGCGACCAGGTCGCGCAGGGCGCGGGCGTCGGCGATCGCCTGGTTCCGGCCCACACCGGGCTGGATGCCGACGGCGGCCAGCGAGGTGCCGTCGGCGAGGTCGAGGGTGGCCCACGGGTCGCCCTGGCGGAAGTTCACTCCGACGATCTCCGCCCAGGCCAGTCGGCGGCGGCGGACGAAGTTGACCACGGTCACGCCCTCGGCGTCGGCGCTGACCCGCGGCCGCGCCAGCATCAGGCCGACGGAGGCGAACAGCACACCGCTGACCATCATCATGATCCGGTCGTTGAGCTGCCAGTTGGCCGGAAGAGCGACCGCGATCACGGCGAACAGCACGACCAGCACGACGCAGACCGGCAGCAGCACGGCGCGGGTGCGGCGCGGGGCCCAGGTGACGGGGAACTCGGCGGGGGTGGACACGAGGGGCTCCGGGGTGGTTCGAGGGTCGGACGGTCGGTCGGGCGGGCGGGCGAGTGAGCGGTCGGGCGGGCCGGCGGGCGAGCGGGCGAGCCGTCGGGCGGTCGGCGAACGGGAGTCGGCCAACGGAAACGGGGTGGGGCGCCGACGGCGGCCCCACCCCATTCAACCGGTGCTTATGCCGGCACCGCTCAGAGGCGGCAGGCGTGGATGTTGGTGACCAGGATCGCCCGGGCGCCGATGCCCCACAGATCGTCCATGATCTGCTGGGCCTCCTTGCGGAGCACCATGGAGCGGACGGCCACCCAGCCCTCGGTGTGCAGCGGCGAGACGGTCGGCGACTCCAGGCCCGGGGTCAGGGCGACGGCGGCGCCGACCTGCTCGGCGCGGATGTCGTAGTCCATCAGCACGTAGCGGCGGGCCACCAGCACGCCCTGCAGCCGGCGCAGGAACTGGTCGACGCGCGGGTCCTCGCCGGCGCCCTTGGGGCGGATCACCACGGAGTCGGAGATCAGGATCGGCTCGCCGAACACCTCCAGGCCCGCGTTGCGCAGGCTGGTGCCGGTCTCCACCACGTCCGCGATCACATCGGCGACGCCCAGCTGCACCGCGGTCTCCACCGCGCCGTCCAGCTTGGTGACGGTCGCCTTCACACCCCGGTCGGCCAGGTGCTGCTCCACCAGGCCGGTGTAGGAGGTGGCGATCCGCAGACCCTCCAGGTCCGAGACGTCCTCGACGGCCGCGCCGACCGGGCGGGCGAAGCGGAAGGTCGAGCCGGCGAAGCCGAGCGCGAGCACCTCCTCGGCGTTGGAGTGCGAGTCCAGCAGCAGGTCGCGGCCGGTGATGCCGACGTCCAGGCGGCCGGAGCCGACGTAGACGGCGATGTCGCGCGGGCGCAGGAAGAAGAACTCGACCTGGTTGCCCGGGTCGACCAGCACCAGTTCCTTGGAGTCCTTGCGCTGCCGGTAGCCGGCCTCATGGAGCATCTCCGCCGCGGGACCCGAGAGCGAACCCTTGTTGGGCACGGCGATGCGCAGCATGGAGGTCAGTTCCTTACTCGTTCGGTGTGGGTGGGGTTTCCGGGGCCGGGACGGTCCGGGATCGGAGGTCCGTCGGTCCGGAGATCCGTCGCCTGGGAGGTCGTCGGTCCGGAGGTCCGTCGGTCTAGAGGTACTTGTAGACGTCGTCGAGCGTCAGCCCGCGGGCGACCATCATCACCTGAAGGTGGTAGAGGAGCTGCGAGATCTCCTCGGCGGTCTGCTCGTCGGACTGGAACTCGGCGGCCATCCAGACCTCGGCGGCCTCCTCGACGACCTTCTTGCCGATCGCATGGACGCCCTGCTGGACGAGCTGCGCGGTACGGGAGGACGAGGGGTCGCCGGTGGCGGCCTTCTGCTGGAGCTCGGTGAAGAGCTCCTCGAATGTCTTCGAAGCCATGATGGGACTCACCATACGGCGTGCGGGCTGACGGGCGGTAAACGGTTCCGGACCGTGGACAGTCCGGTGGACGTCCACGGTCCGGGGTGTGCTCCGGCCGGTCGGGTCAGAGCGAGCGCAGCGCGACGGCCGTGGCGACGGCCGCGGTGACCGCCTCGTGGCCCTTGTCCTCGCTGGAGCCGGGCAGGCCCGCGCGGTCCACGGCCTGCTGCTCGTTGTCGCAGGTCAGCACACCGAAACCGACCGGCACGCCGGTGTCGACGGAAACCTGGGTGAGGCCCGCGGTGGCGGCCTGGCAGACGTAGTCGAAGTGCGGGGTGCCGCCCCGGATGACCACGCCGAGGGCGATCACTGCGTCGTAGCCGCGGTCGGCGAGGCGCTTGGCGGCCACCGGCAGCTCGAAGGTGCCGGGGACGCGCAGGACGGTCGGCTCGGCGACGCCCAGCTCCTTGAGGGCGCGGTGGGCGCCGTCGAGCAGGCCGTTCATCACCTGATCGTGCCACTGGGCGGCGATCACGGCGACCTTGAGGTCGGCGGCGTTGTCGATGGTCAGCTCGGGGGCTCCGTGGCCGCTCATGTGCGGTGCCTTTCGGTGGTTCGGGGTTCGGGGTTCGGGGTGCAGGGTTCGGGGTGCGCGGTGTGTCGGGGTGTACGGGGTGCGCGGTGTGCGAGGTCCGGGTGTGCGAGGCCCGGGTGCGGGTCAGCCGTCGAGGCCGGGCAGGTCGTGGCCCATCCGGTCGCGCTTGGTCCGCAGGTAGCGCGCGTTGTGCTCGCCGGCCGGGATCTCGACCGGCTCGCGGCCCTTGACCTTGAGCCCGTGCTCGGTGAGCGCGGTGAGCTTGTCCGGGTTGTTGGTCAGCAGGGTCAGCGAGCGGACGCCGAGGTCGCCGAGCATCTGGGCGCCGATGCTGTAGTCGCGGGCGTCCGCGGGCAGGCCGAGGTCGAGGTTCGCGTCCACGGTGTCCCGGCCGCGCTCCTGGAGCTCGTAGGCGCGCAGCTTGTGCGCCAGGCCGATGCCCCGGCCCTCGTGGCCGCGCAGGTAGAGCACCACGCCCCGGCCGGCCTCGGCGACCCGCCGCAGCGAGGCCTGGAGCTGGGGGCCGCAGTCGCAGCGCAGCGAGCCGAGCACATCACCGGTCAGGCACTCGGAGTGGACCCGGACCAGCACGTCCTCGCCGTCGGGGAGCCGGCCGTCCTCGGCCAGTCCACCGGCGACCAGCGCGATGTGCTCGACACCGTCGAGGGTGCCCCGGTAGCCGACGGCGGTGAACTCGCCGTACGCGGTCGGCAGGGAGGTGACGGCGGCGCGGTCGACGTGCAGTTCGGTGCGGCGGCGGTAGGCGATGAGGTCCTCGATGGAGATGATCGCCAGGTTGTGCTCACGGGCGAAGGCCACCAGTTCGGGCAGCCGGGCCATGGTGCCGTCGTCGTTGACCACCTCGGCGATCGCGCCCGCCGGCGGCAGACCGGCCAGCCGGGCCAGGTCGACCGCGGCCTCGGTGTGGCCGGGCCGGACCAGCACACCGCCCTCGACCGCGCGCAGCGGGAAGACGTGCCCCGGCCGGGCGAGGTCGCCGGACCCGGTGCCGGGCGAGGCGAGCAGGCGCACGGTGCGGGCCCGGTCGGCGGCCGAGATGCCGGTGTCGACGCCCTCCCTGGCGTCCACCGAGACGGCGTAGGCGGTCCCCTTGCGGTCCTCGTTGACCTGGGTCATCGGCGGGAGCTTGAGCCGGTCCAGTTCGGCGCCGGTCATCGGGGCGCAGATGACGCCGGAGCTGTAGCGGACGGTGAAGGCCATCAGCTCGGGGGTGGCGGCGGAGGCGGCGAAGACGATGTCGCCCTCGTTCTCGCGGTCCTCGTCGTCCACGACGATCACGGCGCGGCCGAGCGCGATGTCGGCGACGGCCCGCTCGACCGGGTCGAGGACGAACTCGCCGACCGGGGTCGCGACGGGGCCTCCGGGCGGGATCGCGACGGGGTTCTCTGCCGGACGCGGGGCGGGGTTCTCGGTCATGCGGAGGCTCCCTGGAGGACGGGGTCGGTCACGGAGTGTGCGGTGCGGCCGCGGAGCCACCAGGCGCGCAGGCCGAGCAGGACCAGGACGAAGTACACGGAGTAGGTGAAGCCGGAGAAGACCAGGCCGTTGTTGAAGGCGAGCGGCACGCCGACCAGGTCGACGGCGATCCAGGCGAACCAGAACTCGACCCAGCCGCGGGCCTGGGCGACCATCGCGGCCAGGGTGCCGACGAAGATGTAGGCGTCCGGCCAGGCGTCCCAGGACAGTTGCGGGACGGCGGTGAAGAGCGTGCCGACCGCCAGGGTGCCGAGCGCGGTGCCGCCGATCAGTACGGCGCGCTCGCGGCCGGTGGCGAAGCGGACGGCGATGTCGCCGTTGCCGCCACCGTCGCCCCGCGCGGCGCGCTGCCATCGGGTCCAGCCCCACACGGCGGCCGTGATCACGACTATCTGCTTGCCGACGCCTCCGCTGAGATGGGCGCTCCAGTAGGCGCCGACCAGGACCAGGCCGGAGAGCAGTTGGACCGGCCAGGTCAGCCGGGAGCGCTGCCAGCCGAGGGCCAGGGCGGCGAGGCCGAGCAGGTTGCCGATGATGTCGGAGCGGTAGACGTCCTGGCCGAGCAGGTGAACGGTGCCGTTGAGCCAGTTCACCGCTGCTCCCCCGGGGTGTCGTCGGCCGGGTCCGCCGAGTTCGTCGCGTTCGTCGCGTTCGTCCCATTCGTCGCGTCCACGGCGTTGGCCGCGTGGGGTGCGTCGACTCCGGGCAGGGGCGGGAGGGTGCGGGCCTCCAGCAGCCGCTCGACGTACTTGGCGAGGACGTCGACCTCCAGGTTGACGCTCTCGCCGACGGCCCTGGTGCCGAGGGTGGTCAGCGCGAGGGTGGCCGGGATGAGGCTGACGGTGAAGCTGTCGCGGGCGGCCTCGACCACGGTGAGGCTGACGCCGTCGACGGTGATCGAGCCCTTCTCCACCAGGTAGCGCGAGACGGAGTCGGGCAGCGAGAACCGCAGCACCTCCCAGCGGAGCTCGCCGGCCGCGTCGCGTTCCCCCGGTTCGCGACTCAACAGCCGCCCGGTGGCGTCGACATGACCCTGCACCAGATGCCCTCCGAGTCGGGCTCCGAGCGCCATCGCGCGCTCCAGGTTGACCCGCCCGCCGGGCTTCAACTCGCCCAGGCTGGAACGGTGGAGCGTCTCGGCCATCACATCGGCACTGAACTCACCAGTGCCGAGAGCGAGTTCCTCGGGGGTGTCGACGACGGTCAGGCAGACGCCGTTGACCGCGATGGAGTCGCCGTGCCGCGCGCCCTCGCAGACCACCGGGCCGCGCAGACGGATACGCGAGGATTCGCCGATCTCCTCGATCGACACGACCTCGCCGAGCTCTTCGATGATGCCGGTGAACACCCGGGTTCTCCTCGCGCTTGGGGCGCGGACTCCGGGGTGTGGCACGGGAGAGGGACACGGACACGTGTGGGCACGGGGGTACGCGGGCCGCCGGACGACAACGGGACCCGTTGCCGGGCTGCCGCCGAACCGGGCGCCGGAACGAGGAGATCCCCGTTCGTCGCCGCACACCGCCTCCCGAGGTCCACCGGGGGACCACGGGCCCTGCTCACTCGTCCGCCGCGCACGCCTCCCATCCGGACTTTAACCGTCGGTCCAGGAATTTCACCTGGTCAACCGGCCGCTGGCTGCGGACGGGTCGCGGACTGTAACCGCCGGTTCGGATTTTCACCGACCCCGGAGTGCGCTGAACGTCACTGCTACTTCTGCCGTCATTCTGCCATGATCCGCGCGGAGCAAGGGAGAGGTGTCCACTGTGGCCTCTTTCACTCGGCCCCGGGGAATGGCGGCACGGGGTTGCCGGAGCGCCGCTGTCGCCGTCGCCGTCGGGCGGGGCGGGGTGGGGCGCTGCGGGGGTGGTCGGGGTGGAGCGGGGTTGTCGGTGGCGCATTCGACGACCTGGCCACGGGAGTCCGGAACTGTCCGGCGGGGGCGCCTCGGGGCGTCGTCCGGGACGTCGTCCCGCGAGCACCGGGGCATCGGCTGGCGCATGCCGCGGCGTCGACCGGGTGTCCGGTGGCGGCCCGGGGTGCGTCGGGCGCAGGCTGGTGGTACCGGGGCGGCGACACCCGCCGTCGCGGGCGACCGCGGGAGGTGCGGGAGCTATGGCCAAGTTCATGGACGTCCACCACGGGATGGCCGGCATCACCGAGGAGCAGTTGCGAATGGCTCACCAGGCGGACCTGGCGATCCAGGCCGAGGAGGGCGTGACCTTCGAGCAGGCCTGGGCCGATCCGGAGTCGGGCCACGTCTACTGCCTGTCCGAGGCTCCGTCGAAGGAGGCCGTGCAGCGGATCCACGAGCGCACCGGGCATCCGGCGGCCGAGGTGCACCCCGTTCCGCTGATCGTCTGACCGCTCGGCTGTACAGCTGGCCAATTGCCGGTTGGCCGCTTGCCCAAGCACCTTATTGGCCTCCTACCCAATTAATCGGCCATCCTGTTGTGCGGCCGCCCAACTACACTCTTGGTCGGCTGCCCAACTGGCCGATCACCCCATTGGGCAGTTGCCCAACTGCATAGTTGGTCACTTGACCAATAGCTGTTGTTCGGCCGCCCAATTGCCCGGCCGCCGAACCCGGCCGGGCGGCGGGGCTCGACGGCGGCTCGACGGAGGCCCGACGGTGGAATTCGGCGGAGCAGACCGGGTCAGGATGCGGGGACCGGCGTGAAGTGGGTGACCTCCGGCGGGTGGGCCAGGTACCGGAGTTCGCCCTCCGACCAGACCGGCCGGATCCGCCACATCGGCCCCGCGTAGCCGAGCAGTGCCGCCTCGTCGCGCCACCGGCTGACCACGAGCACCCGGTGCCCGCCCTCGGTGACGGAGCGCAGCAGCTCGCCGCCGAGACAGCCGTCGGTGCGCCCGAGTTGTGGCAGCACCCTGCTGGTCAGCACCTCGCAGAACTCCTCGATGTGCCCGGCCATGACCTGGCCGGCCCAGATTCTGATGATCACCGCGACCACCTGCCCCGAAAGCGTCCTGGCCCCATTATCGACGCGAAATCGCTAGTTGCGAGGGGTTCGGGCAGGATTTCCGGGCGGCGGACGGCCGCTCGGACTCGGCCACGGCTACCTTCATCGGTATGACCAGCACACCGGAGACCGTCGTTCCGTCAACCCCCGGGCCGGATCGGCCCACCGGCCTGTTCGAGGCACTCGCCGCCGCCTCGGTCCGCGACCCGGCCGTGCTGCGGGAGGTCTACGAGCAGCCCGGGGACCACGCCCGCCGCAAGCAGGTGGACCGCATCCACGAGGTCGCCCGGCAGCTGATCGCCTGCTCCTCGCTGGTCCTCCTGGCCAGCGCGGACGCCGAGGGGCGCTGCGACGTGTCCCCGCGCGGCGGCCCGGCCGGACTCGTGTCGGTGCTCGACGAGTTCACCCTGGCGATCCCGGACGCGACCGGCAACAAGCGGCTGGACACCCTCCACAACATCGTCGAGACCGGCCGGATCGGGCTGCTGTTCGTCGTGCCCGGCCGGGACACCACCCTGCGCGTCAACGGGCGGGCCTGCGTCTCCACCGACCCCCGGCTGCTGGAGCAGTTGACGGCGGTCGGCAAGCCGCCGCGCAGCGCGATCGTGGTCGCGGTCGAGGAGGTGTTCGCGCACTGCCCGAAGGCGTTCCTGCGCGCCTCGGCGTGGAAACCGGAGAACTGGCTCGGCAAGGACGCCCAGCCGAGTTCGGCGCAGGTCACGCTCTCGCACCTGGCGGACCCGTCGCTGACCCTCGAGGCGATCGAGCAGACCGAGCGGGAGGCTCTGCTGTACCGCTACGAGTAGCGGCGGGGGTTCACCGGGAGCCGGCTCGCGGTCGGAGGATGCGGAGGCAGAGGCGGCGGTCGGCACAGAGCCGGAACGGCGGTGCCGGGCCAGAACGGCGGTGCGGGGCCGGCCGGGGCACTCGTGTCGCCCCGGGCCGGCCCCGCACGGACCGCCGGGATCAGGCCGCGGCCCCGGACTTGGCGACGTCCACCACGCTCGCCCCGCTCGCCGCCCGCTGGACGGCCTCGACGCCCTTGTGGGCGGCGTCCTTGCTCGCGTAACCCTGGCCGGTGGCGACGATCTCGCCGTTGCCCGCCTTGAGCCGGAACCGGTACTTGCCGCCGGCGTCCTCGTACACCTCGAACTTGCCCGCCATCCGGGCCACCTCCTCGTCGACGGGACGCGCCGCGCGCCCCACCTGCACGGTGCGCCCGGCCACCGCGGGCCCGCACCCGCTCGGGGTCCGGACGGGTGACCCGGGCGGGAGCGGGTGCCGGGGCGGCCCGGGGCCGGTTGAATGGACGGATGGACTGCGTCTTCTGCGCGGTGGTCGCCGGCACGGAGCCCGCGCACCGGGTGCTGGACGACGAGGTGGCGGTCGCCTTCCTGGACCGTCGGCCGCTCTTCCCCGGCCATGTGCTGGTCGTCCCCCGCGACCACCGCCGCACCCTCACGGACCTGCCCCCGTCGGCGGTGGGCCCGTTCTTCCTGCGGGTGCAGCGGGTGGCCGCGGCGGTCGAAACCGCGCTCGGGGCGGCGGGGAGCTTCGTCGCGGCGAACAACCGGGTCAGCCAGTCGGTGCCGCACCTGCACGTCCACGTGGTGCCGCGCAACCCGAAGGACGGGCTGCGCGGCTTCTTCTGGCCGCGCCGGGCGTACTCCGACGAGGCGGACGCGGCACTGGTCGCCGAACGGCTGCGGGCCGCGCTCGCCCCCTGAACCCCGGCCGGGCCGCCCGGATCGCGCCCGCGCGGCGCCGGACCGGCCCGCGGGCAGTCCGGGCTCAGCCGACCCGGACCCCGTCCACGACCCAGTACCAGTTGTTGCTGCCGGTGTACCGGAAGCGCAGCCGCAGCCGGCCGACGCCCGCCGGGACGGCAAGGTCCAGCCGCTGACGCCCGTTGGTGTCGGCGGTGAAGCTCTTCACCTCGACCGGCGTGCCGCCGTCCCAGACCGCGAGCACCCGGGCGGTCTGGACGCCCTCCGGCCGGTAGAAGGTGTTGAAGGTGACCGGGACACTGCTCCGGCCCGCCACCGGGTACTCGGGGCTGACCAGGGTGGAGTCGTAGTTCCCCTGGAAGGTCTTGTCGGCCCACTCGTCGGAGTCGGCGACGGCGAAGACGTTGCGGGAGCGGACGTTGAGCTCGCGGTTCTGGTCCCGCTGGGCCTTGGTCCAGAACTCGTCGGTGGTGAACGACCAGCCGCGCCACTCGGTGACGCCGCCGGTGCCCATCGCCGAGTTGTCGACGGACCAGCCGGCCGGCGCGGTGCGGGTGAAGCCGAGGACGCCGGCGGCGATGCCGGTCTCGTCGACCCGGCCGGTGAGCTGCGGGCGCAGCGCGTCGAAGTCGTCCGGGACCAGGGCCGGGATCGGGGTGCCGTCGAGGCCCCAGGCGGGGTCGGTGGCGATGCCGAGGTGGGCCAGGGCGGTGGGCGCGATGTCGACCATCCGCACGTCGTGGCGGACCGAACCGGCCGGGAACGCCGAGCCGTTGGCGATCACGAAGGTCTGCCGCTCCTCCCAGGTGGAGCCGCCGTGGCCGCCGGTGGGGGTGTGGCCGTGGTCGGCGGTGATCATCACCAGCCAGTCCTCCTGGGCGTATCCGGCCCGGCCGCGGACGGCGGTGAGGATCTGGCCGACCTGGGCGTCCACGCCCCGGATCGCGTCCAGGTAGGCCTTGCTGGCGGAGCCGCTGCTGTGGCCGGCGTGGTCGACGTTGTCGAGCTGGACGAAGACCGCGTCGGGGTTGCCGTCGCGCAGCCGGGCGACGGCGCGGGCGGTGGTGCCGGTGTCGTACTCGGCGGACGGGGTGGCGACGCGGGTGTCGACCCGGCCGGAGTAGATGGTGTCGGCGATCGGCGCCCAGGACGCGACCACGTAGGTGGAGAGCGCGGGGTTCGCCGTCTCGACCCGGGTCAGGAAGTCCGGGTAGGCGGCGAAGGCGGGGGCGGTGAAGTCGTTGTCGCGGACGTTGTGCTTGTCCGGCCAGACGCCGGTGGCGATGGTGGACCAGCCGGGGCCGGAAGAGGTGCCGGCCATCGGGGCGGTGTAGAGGCTGCTCGCGGCGGTGAGGCCGCCGGCCATCAGGGCGGCGAGGTTCGGGGCGCCGGAGTCCTTGACGCGGGTGACCATGGTGCCGTCCAGGCCGATGACCAGGACCTTGGGGGTGCGGGCGGCGGCAGCGGTCGCGGGGCCGGTGGCCGTCGCGGGGGCGGTCGCGGGGGCGGCGGTGGCGGCCGTGGCCGCGCGGGCGGCGGTGGCGGCCAGCGGGCCGGCGGCGAGGGCCGCGGCGGCGCCGAGGAGCATGCCTCGGCGCGACAGGCCGGGGGCGGTGGGGCTCTGCGGGGTGGCGTGGGTCTGCTGTGCGGCGGGGATCCGGCGGTTCACGTCGTCCTCCTGATGCGTCGTCATGGCGCGGAGCGGGGCGGTGACTACGGTCGGAGCAGCGGATGGCCGGAGGTCGCCGGGTTTCCGACCCGGGTGTGAACAACGCCCGAATTCGGTCCAGACCCGTTATCTTTCTGTGATCAAACCCGACCCGCGGAGGGGATCGGGGGAAGGTCAGTCCGCCTCGAGCCGGGTGGTGAAGCTGAAGCGGTCGCCCCGGTAGAGCGAGCGGACCCGCTCCACCGGCCGGTCGGCGGAGTCCCTGGTCAGACGGTGCAGCAGCAGCATCGGGAGCGCGGGCGGGGTGCCGATCAGCAGCGCCTCGCGCGGGGTCGCCAGCACCGTCTCGATCCGCTCGTCCGCGGCGCCCAGGGAGATGCCCACCTTCTCGCCGAGGTACGCGTACAGCGAGGACCCGGGGTCGAACTCCTCCTCCAGCCCCGGCACCCGCCCGACCGCCAGATAGGTGCTCTCCAGACCCACCCGTTCACCATCCGCGAGCAGCACGCGCTCCAGGTGCCAGACCGGATCCCCGGGGTCCATCCGCAGCTGCCCGGCCAACTGGGGGTCCGCGCCGATTCGTTCGAGCCCGATCAGGGTCCGGCCGGGCACCCGGCCCTGGCGCCGCACGCCCTCGGTGTAGCTGGCCAGCGAGAGCGGCTGCTCCAGCTTGGGGCCGGCCACCACCGTGCTGCGGCCCCGCCGCCGGACCCGGCCCTGGATCAGCAGTTCGCGCAGGGCCTGCCGGAGGGTCTCCCGGGCCACCTCGAAGCGGGCGGCGAGCTCACGCTCGGTCGGCAGCACGCCCCCCTCGCCGAGCTCGTCCAGCAGCGCCTCCAGCTGGCCCTTGACGGCGTAGTACTTGGGCACCCGGCCGTGTTCCGGGATGCCCGACCTGATCGGGGCGCCGGGGCCCGACCTGGCGTCGGCGTCGGGGGTCTGATCCACCCGGACATCCTCCCAGACCCGGGGACCGGGCCATGACAGGCCGCCGGGCACCGCCGGGCACCGCCGTCGCCGGCGCCGCGGTCACGACCCGACCGCCACGACCCGCCACGACCCGGCCGACCCGATCCGCCCCGGCCGCCCGCGGGCCGCCGGACCTCGTCTCCCCGGCGCACCACCGGCCGCGTTCCGGGCGATTCGCCCCGACCCCCTTGACAGGTATAGACCACTCCGCTTGAGTCTGGAACAGCCCCGCACCCGGCCCGCACCCCGGTCGGCCCGTCCCCCACGACGCGCCCCCACCGCGGGGCCCCGGCTCCCCTGCCCCGACGTCCCTTCCTCCACGACCGTGCGGCCCCCACCGCACAAGGGGTGATCAAGTGTCCACGAAACGCCTGCTCGCACTGCTCTCCGCCGTTCTCACGGCGCTCGCGGTGATCCTGCTGCTGCCCGCCGCCAACGCCAGCGCCGCCGCCTGCGCGACGCCCTGGAACTCCTCCGCCGTCTACACCGGCGGGGCCACCGTCTCGTACAACGGCCACAACTGGCTCGCCAAGTGGTGGACCCAGAACGAGCCGCCCAGCACCGGCGGTTCGGGCGTCTGGTCCGACCAGGGCGGCTGCGGCACCGGCCCGAACCCGACCGGCACGCCCACCCCCACGGGCACCGTGAACCCGGGCGGATTCCCGGTCAGCCAGGCGCAGTTCAACCAGATGTTCCCGAACCGGAACCCCTTCTACACCTACCAGGGCCTGATCGACGCCCTCTCCGCGTACCCCGCGTTCGCCGCCACCGGCACCGACACCGTCCGCAAGCAGGAAGCCGCGGCGTTCCTCGCCAACGTCAACCACGAGACCGGCGCACTGGTCTACGTGGTGGAGCAGAACACCGCCAACTACCCGCACTACTGCGACACTTCCCAGCCCTACGGCTGCCCGGCCGGACAGGCCGCCTACTACGGGCGCGGGCCGATCCAGCTGAGCTGGAACTTCAACTACAAGGCCGCCGGCGACGCCCTCGGCATCGACCTGCTGCGCAACCCCAACCTGGTGCAGACCGACCCGGCCGTGGCCTGGAAGACCGCGCTCTGGTACTGGAACACCCAGAACGGGCCCGGCACCATGACCCCCCACAACGCCATGGTCAACGGCGCGGGCTTCGGCGAGACCATCCGCAGCATCAACGGCTCGCTGGAGTGCAACGGCGGCAACCCCGCGCAGGTGCAGAGCCGGATCAACGCCTACCAGCGCTTCACCCAGCTGCTCGGCACCGTCCCCGGCAACAACCTGAGCTGCTGACGGAGCGGCGGGACGGCGGCCGTACCTCCCGCGGACGAGCGGCGGGTGCCGAAATCGTCGTCGCGGTGGACGCCACCACCGTCCCGCCCCTCCTAGGCTCGTACTCATGAACGATCTTGGCAGCCTCGTCCAGCAGACCGCCGACCGCCTCGCCGGCCAACAGGTCGGCGCGGTGGTCGCCGGTCTCGCCCGCGGCGCGGTGGAGATCCGCGGCGCCGGACGCACCGGGCCCGGGGCCGCCGGTGGTCCCCCCGGCCCCGACACGCTCTTCGAGATCGGCTCGGTGACCAAGGTCTTCACCTCGCTCGCGCTCGCCCGGCTGACGCTGGCGGGCACCGTCACCCTCGACGACCCGCTCGCCGAGGTACTCGCCGACGCCCTCCCCTCCGGCGTCACCGTCCCCGCCAAGGGCCCGGAACCGCTCGCCCTGCGCCACCTCGCCACCCACACCTCCGGCCTGCCGAGGCTGCCCTCCGGCATGCTGCTGTCCTCCCTCCTCAGCCCCAACAAGCCCGACCCGTACGCCCACTGCACCGCGCAGTCCCTGCTGAACGGCCTCGGCCGGACCAGGCTCCGGGCCGCCCCCGGCCGCAGCTTCCGCTACTCCAACCTCGGCGCCGGACTGCTCGGCCTCGCCCTCGCCCACCGGGCCGGCGTCGGCTACGGGGAGCTCGTCCGGCGGGAGATCTGCGAACCGCTCGGTCTGAAGGACACCGTCCTGGAGCCCTCCCCCGA
The DNA here is from genome assembly GCF_900105395.1 of Streptomyces sp. TLI_053. Taxonomy (NCBI): domain Bacteria; kingdom Bacillati; phylum Actinomycetota; class Actinomycetes; order Kitasatosporales; family Streptomycetaceae; genus Streptomyces; species Streptomyces sp. TLI_053. Next base: position 7,754,837 of record NZ_LT629775.1, on the reverse strand, counting down.
GCAGACGGCACGCCTCGCCCCCGGCCACACCACTCGCGGACGGCCGGTACCGGCCTGGCACCTCGCCGACCTCGCCGGCGCGGGCGGCCTCCGCTCCACGGCGGCCGACCTGGCGGTACTGCTGCGGGCCCAGCTGGCGGCGGCGCCCGAGGCGTCCGGTGCCGGGACGACGGTGTCGGCGGCGCCCGAGGCGTCCGGCGAGGCGCTCGCCACGTCGGTGGCCGCGTCCGAGCGGTCCGGCGAGGCGGCGCCCAGTACGGTGCTGGCGCCCGCGATCGCGCTCACCCGGGAGGTCCGGCACCGGGTCAACCCGGTCGCCTGGATGCACCTCGGCTGGCTCGGCCACCGCCTGCACGACCGCCAGGGCGGCCACCTCCAGATATGGCACAACGGCGGCACGGGCGGCTACCGCTCGTTCGTCGCGTTCGACCCGGAGCGCCAGGTCGGGGTGATCGTCCTCGCCAACACCCGCCGCTCCGTCGACGCCCCCGGCGTCCGCCTCCTGCGCACCCTCCAGACCACCCGCGCCACCTTCCCGGGGCGGTAGGGGTCCGGGACTGCACTTTGCAAAGTCCGGACTTTGCAAAGTGCAGCCTGCAGCCCGAGCTCCGGGCCGACAGGATCGGCCCGGAGCGCACCTGTTGCTCCGCCGATACGCGTTGGCACAAGGGCCCCAGCGGCGCCGGTGGCACCCCGGGGGCCACCGGCGCCACCTCTCCCGGGCGGTGGAGAAAAACTTTGCAAAGAGTCGGGGCCACTTTGCAAAGTGCACTTTGCAAAGTGGCCCCGGGAGAGCCACCGGACATCGCGCGCGGGTCTCCCGGCCGCCGCGGAAGCGGCGACCGGGGCACCGAACGGACCGCCCGCCGGCCACGGCACGGAGGCACACGGGACGCAGCGGTCGCGGGGAGCGGGCCCGCCGGTCGCCCCGTTCGCCGGGCGCGACCGCGCCGCCAGCCGGGCGGGCGTGCCGCGCGGGGGTGGTGGGGTGCGTGGGAGGATGGCAGGGCTGGTGGAGACGATCTCCGGGCGGTGCTGGCCCATGGTGACCGAGCATGGTGAACGAGCGTCGTGAGAGTGAGGCCGGCGGGCCCGGGCGGGTGCCGTCCGGCCCTGTGCCGCGGCCGGAGCCGGCCGAGGGCCCGGACGCGCTGCTGATGGTGCCGATCGCCACGGCGCTGATCGAGGCCGACGGCCGGATCCTGCACTGGAGCAGTGATGCCGAGGCGCTGCTCGGCTACTCCGCGGCCGAGGCGATCGGTGCGCGGGCCGCGCAGTTGCTGGCCTCGGAGGAGCAGCGGCCGGGCGTGCTGGAGCTGTTCCAGAAGATCGTGGACGGCCGCGGCTGGTCCGGTGTGTTCCCGGTGCGCCACCGGGACGGGCACCACGTCAATCTGGAGTTCCGCACTCATCCGATCGCCGGTCCGGCGGGCAGCCCGCTGGTGCTCGCGGTGGCCTCGGACGTGACCACGCTGCGTCGGATCCAGGCGGACCTGGCGGTGCTGGACGGCTTCTTCTCGCAGTCCCCGGTCGGGATGGCCGTCTACGACGCGCAGCTCGCGTTCGTGCGGATCAACGAGGCGCTGGCCCGGGTCAACGGGCTGCCGGTCGCGCGGCACCTCGGGCACCGGTTGACCGAGTTGCTGCCGGGCATCAACGGTGCGGAGAGCGAGGCCGTGATGCGCCGGGTGCTGGAGACCGGCGAACCGGTGCTGGACGCCCGTTCGCACGGCCGCACCCCGGGGGATCCGACGCACGACCACGCCTGGTCCGCGTCCTACTTCCGGTTGGAGGAGCCGGGCGGGCGGGTGCTGGGCGTGAGTTCGACCATCATCGACATCACCGAGCGTTTCCGGGCCGACGCCCGGGCCGCCCGCGCGCAGGAGCGGCTGGCCCTGCTGGTCGAGGCGACCGCCTCCATCGGCACCACGCTGGACCTGCGGCAGACCGCCCGGGAGCTGGCCGACGCCATGGTGCCCAAGGTGGCCGACATCAGCGGTGTCTTCGCGCTGGAGGCGCTGGCGGCCGGCCGGAACGTCGAGCCGCTGGACCCGGCGGCGCCGCAGCACGTGCGCCGGCTGGCCCTGGCGACCTCCGATCCGCTGTACCCGGCCGAGGCGCTGCCGGTGGACACCGTGTACGAGGTGACCCCGGACACCCCGTACGCGCGGGCGCTGGCCACCGGGCGGACGGTGGTGGTGCCGTCGTGGGAGCTGCCGCCGTTGAGCGACGCGATCACCGAGAGCCGCCGGCAAGCGTTCCTGGGCGACCGTCCGCGTTCGGTGCGGATCACGCCGCTGGTGGCGCGCGGCACCACGCTCGGCATGATCGTCTACTCCCGGCGCGGCGAACGGGAGTCCTTCGCCGAGGCCGACATCACGCTCGGTGACGAGTTGGCCTCGCGGGCCGCCGTGGCGATCGACAACGCCCGGCTCTACCTGCGCCAGCACCAGATCGTGCTCGCCCGCCAGCAGGCGCTGCGCGAGGCGAAGGCCGCGCAGGAGCGTCTGGCGCTGGTCAACGTGGCGTCCGCCCGGATCGGCACCACTCTCGACCTGACCCAGACCGCCGAGGAGCTGGCCGCCGTGGCGACGCCCCGGCTGGCGGACACGGTGGTGGTCGAGGTGCTGGACGACCTGGTGCGCGGCGAGCGCGAGGCGCGGCCGTCCGGCGACGGTTCGGCGGTGCTGCGGCGGATGGCCTTCCATTCGGCGGACCGCTCCACCCTGCGGCCGATCGACCGGAGCGGCGGGGTGCACCGGTTCCCGGCCTCCTCCCCGTACGCGTGGGCGCTCCGCCACCGCCGTCCGGTGCTGGTGCCGCGGATGGACGAGGCCGGGATGGCCTGGTTCCGGGACGATCCGGTGCGCGCCGCGGCGGTGCACGAGCAGCAGGTCCGCGCGTTCATGGTGGTGCCGCTGATCGCGCGCGGTTCGCCGGTCGGCGTCGCGGCGTTCTACCGGACGGTGGTGGAGCGCCCGTACGAGGACGACGACCTCGCGCTGGCCGGGGAGTTGGCGGTGCGGGCGGCCGTGTCGATCGACAACGCGCTGCTGTTCACCCGGGAGCGGGACGCGGCGGCGGCGCGGCAGCGCGCGCTGGACGAGGCGTGGGCCGCGCAGCAGCGGTTGTCGTTGCTCAACGAGGCGTCCAACCGGATCGGCACCACCCTCGATCTCTACCGCACCGCCCACGAGTTGATCGAGGTGGTGATTCCGCGGTTCGCCGACTTCGTGACCGTCGACCTGCGCGAGGCGGTGCTCGGCGGCGAGGACCCGGCGCCCGTGCCGCCGGACGGCTCGGTGCTGATGCGGGCGGTGGCGGTCGGCGAGCTGGACGCCGACGGGCTGATGTCGGACGCGGCGGACGCGGTCGGCGAGACCTCGCAGTCGGCCCAGGTGTACGCGGAGAGCCTGCGCAGCGGGCGGTCCATCCTGGTGTCGGAGGTCGACGAGGCCGCGCTGCGGCGGATCGTCGCGTCCGAGGACCGGGTGCAGCCGGGCCTGGACGCGGGTGTGCACTCGTACCTGATGGTGCCGTTGCTGGCGCGCGGACTGGTGCTGGGCGGCGCGGAGTTCATCCGTACCCGCAATCCGCTGTCGTTCGGTCCGGCGGACCGGGCGCTGGCCGAGGAGCTGGTCGGCCGCACCGCGCTGGCGATCGACAACGGCCGGCTCTACCGGCGGGAGCGGGAGACGGCGCTGACCCTCCAGCGCAGCCTGCTGCCGCAGGAGATCCACCGCACGCTGGGGTTGGAGATCGCCTACCGCTATCTGCCGAGCAGTGTGGTGAGCGAGGTCGGCGGGGACTGGTTCGACGTCGTGCCGCTCTCCTCGGGCCGGGTCGCGCTGGTGGTCGGCGACGTCATGGGGCACGGCATCAGGGCGGCCGCGACCATGGGGCAGCTCCGTACGGTGGCACGGACGTTGATCACCCTGGAGCTGGCGCCGGACCGGGTGATGCAGCGGCTGGACGAGGCCACCACGGCGATCGGCGAGGGCCAGTTCGCCACGTGTGTCTGTGTCGTGTACGACCCCGTCGACCGGAGCTGCACCGCCGCCTGTGCGGGCCACCTGCCGCCGGTGGTGGCCGACACGGACGGGAACGCCCGGTTGGTCGAGCTGCCGCCCGGCGCGCCGCTCGGGGTCGGCGGAGTCCCGTTCGAGAGTGTCGGGTTCACCCTCCCGGAGGACGGTCTGCTGGCGCTGTACACCGACGGTCTGGTCGAACGGCGCGGCCGCGACCTGGACGAGGGGCTGCAGTTGCTGTGCCGCACCATCGCGGACCGGCGCGGCTCGCTGGAGCAGACCTGCGACGCGGTGCTCTCCGAACTCACCGGCCGCAGCAGCGAGGACGACATCGCGGTCATCATGGCGCAGGCCCGGCCGGCCGGTTCGGACCGCATCGCCACCCTCGCGCTCGACGACGACCACGCGATGGTGGCCCACTCGCGCCGGTTCACCCGGGAGACGCTGACGGGCTGGGGGCTGGCGCCACTGGCCGACTGGGCCGAGCTGCTGACCAGCGAGCTGATCACCAACGCGCTGGTGCACGCGGGTTCGCCGACCCGGCTGCGGCTGCTGTGCAACCGCACGCTGACCGTGGAGGTGGCCGACCGGGACGCCGGCTCGCCCCGGATGCGGCGCGCGGCCGAGGAGGACGAGGGCGGGCGCGGCATCCACCTGGTGAACGAACTCGCCCACCGGTGGGGCACCCGGCAGACGCCGGACGGCAAGGTGGTGTGGTTCGAACTGGAGCTGCCGCCGGGGCTGTCGGAGCGGTGAGTACCCGGCGGGACGGGCCCGGGGACCGTCCCGCCGAGGGGTGGTCAGTTGAGGACGACGGTGTACGACGGCACGTAGTGGCCGCAGTTGGACGCCTTCTCGAAGCTGTCGACCAGCCAGGGGTGGTACTTGACGCGTTCCAGCACGGCCTGGCCGGTGGCCTTGCCGAAGACGCCGTCGACCACGAGCGGGGCGGCGGCCCAATCGGTGCTTGCCAGCTTCTGGATCCGCCGGATCCCGAGATCGGTCTCGGGCCCGAACCGGCCGTCCTCCAGGATGTGCACGTCGGTGAGCTGGTTCACGTAGTACTGGATGCAGCGGACGGTGTGGGACCAGTTCGGGTACCCGTAGCCGGTGTTGGGGAGACCGGGGTCGGCGTGGGCGGTGACCGCGCCGGAGCCCAGCAGGGCGGTGGCGGCCAGGACGGTCGCGCCGCGCCGGAGGAGACGGGTGAGTCGCATGGGACCTCTTTCCGGATGATCATCCGATCGGACGGTGGATCATATCCGGGCGTTGCGAGGGCCAGGGACCGAGGTCAGGCGTCCTCGGCCGCCAGCAGGTGTTCCAGCACCGGCAGGGCCGCGAGCAGCAGCCCCTGCTCCTCCGGGGTGAGCGCCTCCGCCCGGCGGGCGAGGTGTTCGGAGCGCTGTCGGCGGATGCCCGCGAGCAGTTCGGCGCCGGCCGGGGCGACGGCGACCAGGAAGGACCGTCCGTCGGTGGGGTCGGGGAGCCGTTCGACCACGCCGGAGGTCACCAGCGGGCCGACGGTGCGGGTCATGGAGGGTGCGGACACCCCTTCCAGGGCGGCGAGTTCGCCGAGCCGCAGTGGTCCGTGCTGCTCGATCCTGGCGATCGCGGACTGCTGGGCGAAGGTGAACTCCTGACCGGCGGAGGACTGCGCGAGCCGGCGGTGCAGCCGGGCGATCACCAGCCGCAGCCGGGCGACGGCCGCCGCGTCCAGCGGGCCCGGTCCCGCTCCCCCGGCCTCCGGCCCGGGCGCCGGTCCGGCCTGCTCCGGGGCGGTCACGAGCCCGCCCCCCGGGTCGCCGCCCGGGCCTTGCCGGCACCGTCAGCACCGTTGCCGGCACCACCGTCACCGCCGTCGTCGCCGCTACCGTCGCCCGTCCCCGCCGCGGCGGCCGCCCGTCCGGCGCGCCCGCGCAGCAGCGAGGCGACGGCGGCGACGAGCGACATCGCGATGGCGAGCGAGAACACCACCACCAGGCCGTCGTGGAACGGCCCGGAGATCAGGTGGGGGAAGAACTCCCGGCCGGTGAGCGTCCCGGCGTCGGCGGCGGGCACCTGGGCGAGGACCTGCGGGCCGAGCAGTTCGCGGATCGGGTTGTAGCCCAGGAACGCCGCGAACAGCGTGCCGACCGGTGGCAGTTGGGCGACGGTGTGGGCGTCCGCGGCGGGCACGCCCTGGGCGGTGAGCCCGTCGGAGAGGGTCTGCGGCAGCGAACCGGCCAGGCCGGCGACCATGAGCGAGAAGAACACGCCGATGGAGAGCACCATGCCGGCGTTCTGGAAGGTGGCCCGCATGCCGGAGGCGGCACCCCGGTCGGCGGCGGGCACGCTGGACATCACCAGGGCGGTGTTGGGCGCGGCGAACAGGCCGCCGCCGAGGCCGTTGAGGAAGACCAGCAGCGCGAACACCGGGTACCCGAAGTCGGTGGGCAGGGCGAGCAGGCCGGCGAAGGAGACGGCCATCACCAGCAGGCCGCCCGCGGCGAAGAGCCTGGCCCCGAACCGGTCGGACAGGTACCCGGCGACCGGCCCGGCGGCGAGGAAGCCCACGGTGAGCGGGACGAGGTAGATGCCCGCCCAGAGCGGGGTGTCGGCGTAGTCGTACCCGTGCAGCGGCAGCCAGATGCCCTGGAGCCAGACGATCAGCATGAACTGGAGCCCGCCCCGGGCGACCGAACCCAGCAGGGTGGCGAGGTTGCCGCCGGTGAACACCGGATCGCGGAAGAGCCGCAGCGGGAACATGGGTTCGGCGACCCGGCTCTCGACCAGGCCGAACACTCCGAGCACGGCGGCGCCGCCGAGCAGCCCGGCCAGCACCCACGGGTTCGTCCAGCCCATGGTGTGCCCGCCGTAGGGCTGGATACCGTACGTGATCGCGGCGAGCAGGGCGGTCAGGCCGACGGCGAAGGTGATGTTGCCCCACCAGTCGATGCGGCCCGGGCGGCGGACCCCGGTCTCGCGCAGCGAGCGGTAGGCCCAGACGGTGCCGATCACGCCGATCGGCACGTTCACCCAGAAGATGGACCGCCAGTTCCACTCGGCGAGCAGTCCGCCGAGGACGAGCCCGACGAAGGACCCGGCGATCGCGGCGACCATGTTGACGCCCAGGGCCATGCCGCGCTGCCGGGCGGGGAAGGCGTCGGTGATGATCGCGGCGGAGTTCGCCATCAGCATCGCGCCGCCGACCGCCTGCACCACGCGCCAGCCGATCAGCCAGAGCGCGCCGCCCCCGCCCTGGAGCGGGTCGAGGGAGAGGACGACCGAGGTGAGGGTGAAGATCAGGAAGCCGGCGTTGTAGATCCGCACCCGGCCCCAGATGTCGCCGAGCCGGCCGAGGGTGACCACGAGCACGGCCGTGACCAGCATGTAGCCCATCAGCATCCACAGCAGGTAGCCGACGTTGCCGGGCCGGAGCGGGTCCAGGCGGATGCCGTTGAAGATCGCGGGCAGCGAGATCAGCACGATCGACGAGTTGATCGTCGCGATCAGCATGCCGAGTGTGGTGTTGGAGAGTGCCACCCATTTGTAGCGCGGGTGGTCCGTGTCCACGTCCATCGCCCCGTCCTCCCCCGGATGGGCCGGGCCCGGCCGGGCCCGGGAATATTTAGCTGAGGTCAACTAAATTACTCCGTCCGTGGCCGCGGGAGAAGACCCCCACGGGCACGGCTACCAGGACTCCGGGTCCGACCAGGCCGCCAGGGTCCGGCGGCTCTCGAAGCGGCACGGACGGCCGGTCAGCGGATCGGTGAACTCCATCGCGGCGGAGAGCAGTTGCAGCGGCCGGCGGAAGTCGTCCGGGGCCGGCTCCGGCAGCACCACCGGGTACACCGGGTCGCCCAGGATCGGAAGGCCCAGCCCGCTCATGTGCAGCCGCAGCTGGTGCGTGCGGCCGGTGGACGGTCGCAGCAGGTAGTGGCCGAGCCCGCCGCGCCGCTCCAGCAGCGCGATCCGGCTCTCGCTGTTCGGCGGCGCGTCCAGCTCCCGGGCGGCGATCACCCCGCGCTCCTTCACGATGTGGCTGCGCACGGTGCGCGGCAGCTGCACCGCCGGGTCGAACGCCGCCACCGCCCGGTACTCCTTGCGGACCAGCCGGTCCCGGAACAGCGACTGGTAGGCGCCCCGGTCCTGCGGCCGCACCACGAACATCGCCAGCCCCGCCGTCAACCGGTCCAGCCGGTGCGCCGGGCTGAGCGCGGGCAGGGCCAGCGTGTGCCGCAGCCGGCTCAGCGCCGTCTCCACGACGTGCCGCCCGCGCGGGGTGGTGGCCAGGAAGTGCGGCTTGTCGACCACCACCAGGTGCTCGTCCCGGTGCAGCACCTCCAGCTCGAACGGGACCGGCACCTCGGCCGGCAGCTCCCGGTAGAACCACAGGTGGGCTCCCGGCCGGAACGGGTCGGCCGGACCGACGGACCTGCCGTCCTCGCCGACCACCTCCCCCGCCCGCAGCAGACCGTCCACCCGCTCCGCCGCGACCGCCGGCAACCGCTCGCCCAGGTACTCCCGCACGGTCTCCCACGGGCCGCCGGTGACCGGCAGCCGCAGATGCACCGGATCGACCCCCTGCCGCTGGGGCAGGGGGGAGGTCGGGGCCGCGCTCCTTCGTCTCATCGCGTCCGTCAGCCTAGTTCGTCCCGGACGGCGGACGGACGGCCCACCGGCGGGGGACGGCGGGCGGGCGCGGGACGGCGCACGGGCGGGGAACGGCGGACGGACCCCGCTCGACCGCCGGGATGCCGGTGCGGCGGTCGGCGGTGGAGAGTGGACGAAGGGGGCGGAGTCGACGAAAGGGGACGGAGTGGACGGCGGGGGCGGCACCCCGACGGGTGCCGCCCCCGAGCGGAGTGGTCCGGCCGTCGAGCGGTCGGACCCGTCGAGCGGCCTGGAGGCGGGTGCGTGAGCGCGAGCGGCGAGGACCCCGAGGGCGCCGCGGCACCGGGCGCCGTGCCGCCGCCGCGGCTGCCGCGGCGGACCAGGCTGCTGCTCGGCGGCGCCTTCCTGCTGCTGGTCGCGGCCGTGGTGACGGACCTGCTGACCGGCCCGGGCAGCACCCTCTCCCCCGTGCTCGCCGCCGCGCCCGTCCTGGTCGGGGCCACCACCCGCCGGGCCCGGGTACCGCTCGCCACCGGCGCGGCCGCCGTGGTCGTGGCCGGCCTGCTGGAGGACCTCAACTCCCAGTTGCCCGCCTCCGTCCACCTCGTCTCGCTGGTCACCATCACCGCCACCACCCTCGCCAGTACCGCCAACGTCGTGCTGATCGCCGCCCGCGAGCGCGAACTGTTCGAGGTGCGGACCGTCGCCGAGGCGGCCCAGCGGGCACTGCTGCGCCCACCGCCCGAACGGATCGGGCCGCTGCGGATCGCCGTCCGGTACGTGGCCGCGGCCGCCGAGGCGAGGATCGGCGGGGACCTGTACGACGTGGTAGACACGCCGTTCGGGATCCGGATCCTGCTCGGGGACGTCCAGGGCCACGGCCTGCCCGCCGTCGAGACCGCGGCGGACGTCCTCGGCGCCTTCCGCACCGCCGCGCGCACCGAACCGGACCTCGCCAGGCTCGCCGAGCACCTGGACGCCGCGCTGGCCGGGCGCCCCGCCGACGGGCGGTTCGTGACCGCCGTGCTGCTCGGCGTGGACCGGGGGGACAACGCGGCCCTGCTGGTCAACTGCGGCCACCCGCACCCGCTGCTGCGCCGTGCCGACCGGGTCACCGAGCTCGTCCCCTCCCGGCACACCCCGCCGCTGGGCCTGCTCGGCCTGCTCGGCGACGGCCGCTACACCGCCGAGCCGGTCGACCCGTGGCCCGGCGACCTGCTGCTGCTGTACACCGACGGGGTCTCCGAGGCCCGCGACGCGGCGGGCGAGTTCTACCCCCTCCCCGACCGCTTCGCCGCACTCCCGGCCGGGACGCCGGAGGACCTGATGGACGCCCTGCTGCCCGACCTCGCCTCCTGGGTCGCCCCGGGCGGCCTCGCCGACGACGCGGCGGCGCTCGCCGTCCGCTGGGACCGGTGAGCGGCGCGCACGGTGACCGGCACACGGTCACCGGCGACCGGCGAGCAGCGACCGGCCCGCAGCCGACCGCCCGCCGTTCCGGGGCGGTTGTCAGTGGGGCGTGCGAGGGTGGTCCCGCGGTCGGTACCGACCGGGCGCACGGGCTTTCGTCGAGGGGACGGTGCGATGGGCGGCAGGGCGAGCGGGGCCTTCGAGGTGACGGCGTTCGAGCCGGAGGAGACGGACGCGCAGCCGGGCGCGACGCTCGGCCGGGTCCGGATCACCAAGGAGTTCACGGGCGGGCTGACCGGGGCGAGCGTGGTGCGGATGCTGTCGGTCCTGGACGGCGCGGGCGGCCCGGCCGCCTATGTGGCGGTGGAGCGGTTCACGGGCGCGCTGGACGGGCGGCAGGGGTCGTTCGTGCTGCAGCACTCGGCGCCGGGGAGCCACGGCGAGCGGTTGGCGATCCGGGTGGTCGCGGGCACCGGCACGGGCGAGCTGGCGGGAATCACCGGGGTGTTCGAGCTGGAGGTGGACGAGGAGGGCCGGCACACGTACGTCCTGGAGTACGAACTGGGCTGAGGCGCGGCGCCTGTGCGGCTCCTCCGACTCCTGTCACGATGATGCGATCAATACACGATCGACGTCGGAGGGTGACGGATGGCCGGGGTGCCCACAGGGATCACGGACGGGGCGCGGGGGATCGACGGCGTCGTCCGGCGGCTGCGTGCGATCGCGGCCGAACTCCCGCCCACCGACGGGGTGGCGGTGTTCAACCGGATGTACCTGACGGTCACCGAGGGCGTCGGGGCCGGGCTGGACGGGTTCGCCGACCCGACCGCTGTCGCCGAGCTGGACGTGCTCTTCGCCGGGCGCTACCTGCTGGCGGTGGACGCGGTCGCGGCGGGGCGGCGGCCACCGGCCTGCTGGCGGCCGCTGTTCGAGCTGCGCGCCGACCCCGAGGTGCACCCGCTGCAGTTCGCACTGGCCGGGATGAACGCCCACATCCAGCACGACCTGCCGCTCGCCGTCGTCGACACCTGCCGTCGGCTCGGCCGGGAGCCGGAGCAGCTGGAGGACGACTACCACCGGATCAACGGTCTGCTGGCGGGGGTCGAGACGGCCGTGCGCGAGCAGCTGATGCCCGGACCGGACGTACTGGAGCGGCTGGAGCCGATGACGCACCGGATCGGGGCGTGGTCGGTCGACACCGCGCGGGAGGCCGCCTGGGGCTCGGTGCGGCTGCTCTGGGGGCTGCGCGGGCGCCCGTCGGCAGCGCGGGCCTGCGCGACGGCGCTGGACGGGGCGGTCGGGCTGCTCGGCCGTGCACTGCTCCTGCCGCTGGGCCTGCGCGACCCGGCGGCCGACGTACCGGCACTCGACGCGCTCGCAGCCGACGTACCGGTGCCGGACGCACTGGAATCCGACGTACCGGCGCTCGACGCGCAGGCGCCCGGCACGCCGGTGGCCGGCCTGCTCCCCGTGGCGAGGAGCGGACCGGCCACCGGCGGACGGGCGCCGGGCGGTGATCAGGCCCAGCTGGAGTGCAGCGGCTTGCCCTCGGCGTAGCCGGCCGCGCTCTGGATGCCGACCACGGCCTTCTCGTGGAACTCCTCCAGGCTGGCCGCGCCCGCGTAGGTGCAGGAGCTGCGCACGCCCGCGACGATGGAGTCGATGAGGTCCTCGACGCCCGGGCGGGCCGGGTCGAGGAACATCCGGGAGTGCGAGATGCCCTCCTCGAACAGCGCCTTGCGGGCACGGTCGTACGAGGAGTCCTGGGCGGTGCGGTTGCTCACGGCCCGCTTGGAGGCCATGCCGAAGGACTCCTTGTACTGGCGGCCGTCGGCGGTGGTCTGGAGGTCGCCGGGCGACTCGTAGGTGCCGGCGAACCAGGAGCCGACCATCACGTTGGAGGCGCCGGCGGCCAGCGCCATGGCGACGTCGCGCGGGTGGCGCACCCCGCCGTCGGCCCAGACGTGCTTGCCCAGGCGGCGGGCCTCGGCGGCGCACTCCAGCACGGCGGAGAACTGCGGGCGGCCGACGCCGGTCATCATCCGGGTGGTGCACATGGCGCCCGGTCCGACGCCGACCTTCAGGATGTCCGCGCCGGCCTCGACCAGGTCGCGCACACCGGCCGCCGAGACGACGTTGCCCGCGACGACCGGGACCTGCGGGTCCAGCCCGCGCACGGCGCGCAGCGCGCTGATCATCGACTCCTGGTGGCCGTGCGCGGTGTCCACGACGAGCGTGTCGGCACCGGCCTCCAGCAGGGCCTTGGCCTTGCCGGCGACGTCGCCGTTGATGCCGACGGTGGCGGCGATCCGCAGCTTGCCGGCGGCGTCGACGGCCGGGGTGTAGAGGGTGGCGCGCAGCGCGTTCTTGCGGGTGAGCAGGCCGACCAGGCGGCCGTCGCGGTCGACGACGGGGGCGAGCTTGCGGTGCGCCTCGCTGAGGCGGTCGAAGGCGTCGCGCGGGTCGATGTCCTCGTCGAGCAGCAGCAGGTCGCGGGACATCACCTCGGCGAGCGAGGTGAAGCGGTCGACGCCCTGGCAGTCGGAGTCGGTGACGACGCCGACCGGGCGGCCGTCCTCGACCACGACCAGCGCGCCGTGGGCGCGCTTGGGCAGCAGCGAGAGCGCCTCGGCGACGGTGGCGCCGGGGTCGAGGGTGATGGCGGTGTCGTGCACCAGGTGGCGCTGCTTGACCCAGCCGACGACCTCGGCGATGACCTCGGTCGGGATGTCCTGCGGGATGGCGACCAGGCCGCCGCGGCGGGCGACGGTCTCGGCCATCCGGCGGCCCGCGATGGCGGTCATGTTGGCGACGACCAGCGGGACGGTGGTGCCGGTGCCGTCGTTGGAGGAGAGGTCGACAGCCTGGCGGGAGCCCACGGCGGATCGGCTGGGGACCATGAAGACGTCGTCGTACGTGAGGTCGTACGAGGGCATGAGGTCGTTCAGGAAGCGCATGAAACGGGGCTCTCTGGCTGGGAGAAATTACACCTCGGGTGCGGGTGCGGCACGGCCGCAGGGCGCACTCGGGCGCCCCTGCACCCAACGTTCGATTCTCCGGTACCGGTAGGACAAACGCCAGCTGGCCGCTGTTTGCTGGGTCTGCGTACAAGCCATGATCAAAGCTCCGCGCGTAGATATGGAGGATCCTCCAAATCCCGGACTTTCGCCCCGGCCGGGGCCGCTCCCGTAGCATTCACGCGGTAGACGCGGCGAACGCCGTGATCGGCGAGGCGAGCGGGAACGGCAGAGGCATGGCGGCGGGACTGACGGCAGCAGCGGGCGTGGACAGCGGGCAGCGGCGGGGCGAGGCGGACACCGAGGAGATCGACTACGGCCCCGGCCTCGATCCCGAGCGGCTCCGGCTCTGCCTGGAGGTGCTGGCCGAGCTGGACGAGCTGCACGTCGACCACCCGGACGCGATCACCGTCCGCCAGGCCGTCGGCGGCATATTCCGCACCCTCAAGCAGCGCCGCCGCCAGGAGACCCGGGCCCGCAAGACCGCCAACGACCGCGACGTCACCGCGCGCACCGCGACCGGGGCCCCGAGCCGGATCGACGACGAGACGGCCGGCGCCTTCGGCCTGACCACCGTCACCACCACGGAGATCGCCGGGATCCTGGAGCGCCCCCGCTCCTGCTACATCTGCAAGCAGCGCTACGTCGAGGTCGACGCGTTCTACCACAACCTCTGCCAGGGCTGCGCGGCCAAGAACCGGGCCCGGCGCGACGCCCGCGCCGACCTGACCGGCAAGCGCGCGCTGCTGACCGGCGGCCGCGCCAAGATCGGTATGTACATCGCGCTGATGCTGCTGCGCGACGGCGCGCACACCACCATCACCACCCGCTTCCCCAATGACGCGATCCGCCGCTTCACCGCGATGCCGGACAGTGCCGAGTGGCTGCACCGGCTGAAGATCGTCGGCATCGACCTGCGCGACCCGGCCCAGGTGATGGCGCTGGCCGACGAGGTCGCGGCGGACGGCCCGCTGGACATCCTGATCAACAACGCCGCGCAGACCGTGCGCCGCCCGCCCGAGTCCTACCGGGAGCTGGTCGCCGCCGAGTCGGCGCCGCTGCCGGCCGGCGAGCTGCCGCAGTCGACCACCATCGGCCGGTTCAACAGCGGCAGCGTCGACCTGCCCGCGCTGCCGCACCAGGCCTCGGACGGCGCCGAGCGGATCTCCGCCGAGGACGTCACCTCGCTCGCGCTGGTCACCGGTTCGGCGACGCCGGACCGGATCCGGGCCGGGACGGCGATCGACGCCGGCGGCCTGGTCCCGGACCTCGCGGACACCAACAGCTGGGTGCAGACCGTCAGCGAGGTCGGCCCGGTGGAGCTGCTGGAGGTGCAGCTCTGCAACTCCACCGCGCCGTTCATCCTGATCAGCCGGCTCCGCCCGGCGATGGCCGCCTCGGCGTCCCGCCGCAAGTACGTGGTCAACGTGTCCGCCATGGAGGGCGTCTTCACCCGCGGCTACAAGGGCGCCGGACACCCGCACACCAACATGGCCAAGGCCGCGCTCAACATGCTCACCCGCACCAGCGCGATGGAGATGTTCCAGACCGACGGCATCCTGATGACCGCCGTCGACACCGGCTGGATCACCGACGAGCGTCCGCACCCGGACAAGATGCGCCTCGCCGACGAGGGCTTCCACGCCCCGCTCGACCTGGTCGACGGCGCGGCCCGGGTCTACGACCCGATCGTGCGCGGCGAGCAGGGCGAGGACCTCTACGGGTGCTTCCTCAAGGACTTCGACCGCGCCGCCTGGTAGCCGCCCGGCGGGACGGCGCGGCACCGCGCCGTCCCGCCACCCCCCTGCGGCGCCGTCCCGCCGTCCCCTGTCGCACCGTCACCCCGTCACCCCCGTTCGGAGGAACCGACGTGACCCACGCACCGCTGCTCGGCGCCGGAGTGATCGTGCCCACCGGGGACGGCCGGGTGCTGATCGGCCGTCGCACCACGGCCGGCGAGCCGCCGACCTGGAGCCTTCCCGGCGGCAAGGTCGATCCCGGCGAGTCCTTCGAGCGGACGGCCGCGCGCGAACTCGCCGAGGAGACCGGGATCGTGCTGCCCGCCGAGGAGCTGCGGGTGCTCGCGGTGCTGCTCGACCACGAGCTCGGCCGACCCCGGCTCACCGCCGCGGTGCTCGCCCCGCCGAGCCTGGCGCCCGCGGTGGTCATGGAGCCGGCCTCCTGCGGCGGCTGGGAGCGGCTGCCGCTGGACGCGCTGCCGGAGCCGATGTTCTACCCGTCCGGGCTGGTGCTGGGCACCTGGCGGGCGGAGCTGGGCTTCGCGCCCCGGCCGGGGACGCACGCGTACCCGGTCCTGCGCTGACGACCCGCCGGTCCGCACACGCGTGAACCCCGCTCCCCCTGGGCGGTTTCCAGGGGGCGGGGTCCGCACGTCCGGCCGAGCCCGGGGTCAGCCGTTGCGGGCCGCCTCAGGACCGGTGATCCGCTTCAGCAGCGGCAGCGTCGAGGCGATGATCCCGAGCGAGGCGACCAGCCCGAACAGCACCAGCCCGAAGTACACCCAACCGGGCGACACCAGGTCGTAGTCCATCTGCGACTTGAGGAACATCGCGGCCGCGCCGAAGCCCGTCCCGATCGCGACGGCCGACACCAGGAGCAGCGGCAGGGCGCTCTCCAGGCCGATCACCGCCCGCAGCATCCGCAGCGGCGCCCCGGTGAGCCGGAGCATCGCGAACGGCCGCCGCCGGTCGGACAGGCCCGCGACCACGCTCACCGCCAGGCTGCAGCCGGCGATCGGCAGGGTGGTGAGCAGCACCACGTCGGCGAGCTGGCGCCAGCCGGCGAGCGTCTTCTGCTGGGCGGAGCCGAAGTCCTGCACCATCCGGGCGTGCTGCTCCGGGAAGGTCCGGGTCAGCAGGGTGCGGACCCGCTCCTTGGCGGCGGTGCTCCCGTCGGTGGTCACGTAGAGCGACAGCACCGGCAGCCGGTCGGCCTCCGCCGCACTGATCGGCGCGGTCGGCCATTCCCGCGCGGCCTGGGAGGTGAGGCTCAGGAAGCCGAACGGCTCGACCGCGGCGACCTCGGCGCCGGGGGCGCAGTGGCCGACCACCGGGGTCCGGGCGAGGTCGGCGCAGGACACCAGGGACGCCTCGGGCCAGTCCGGCGGCGCGGTGGGGTCGTGCGCCAGACCGTCCGGGTTGGCGTGGGCGACGGCGACCCCCCGGTAGCCGGGGACGGCCCGCAGCTCGGCGAGGAACGGGGCCGGGAGGGCGTCGGCCATCACGGGGTCGCCGGGCAGGGCGCCGTGTTCCACCGCCACCCGGGTCTCCGGGTCGCCGCCGAGCGTGCCGCGGTTGGTGTCGATGGTGCCGATGACGGCGACGGTCGCGGTGGTGACGAACAGGGCCAGGATCAGACCGGCCACCGAGCGGAACCCGGCCCTCGGGTCGTCGGCGAGCCGCCGGACGGCGATCAGGGTGGCGGGCCGGCTGGTCCGGGCCGCGACCAGGCGGGCGACGGACATGGTGAGCCAGGGACCGGCGACCACCAGGCCGACCATGACCACCAGGAAGCCGGTCAGATAGGCGGCGGTCTGCCCGTCGGTGGTCTGCGGGCGGCGGCCGACGAACCAGGCGAGTTCGGCGAGCCCGGCGAGCAGCGGGGCCACCCGCCACCCGGACGGCGGCTTCGGGGTGGTCCGGCGGCTGACGCCGAGCGGGGAGACGGTGACCCGGCGCAGGGCGAGCCGGGCGGCGACGGCCGCCGCCACCGGGACGCCGACCAGCACGGCCAGCGCCTGCGGCAGGGTGAGGGCGAGGTCGTCCACGAAGAAGCGGTCGCCGGTGAACGGCACGGTCGCGACCAGCGGGCGCAGCAGCAGGTGGACGCCGAAGCCGAGGACGGTGCCGGCCACGGCGGCCACGGTGGACTCGGCGGCCGCGATCAGGGTGATCTGCCGGGGTGTCGCGCCGACCAGGCGCATCGCGGCGTAGCGCTGCTCCCGGGTGGCGGCGGACAGGCGGGTGGCCGTGCCGATGAAGATCACCACGGGGAAGAGCAGCGCGCCGGCGACCACCGAGAGGATGAGGGTCATGGCGTCGCCGCGGACGCCGCTGCCCGGGCAGTCGCCGTCGCAGGCCGGAGGCAGGGCGGTGGCGATGGAGGTGACCTGGCGGGCGCCGGGGCGGGCGGCGAGGGCCGCCGGGTCCTGGCCGCTCACCAGGACCAGGGAGTCCGGGGAGGCGAGGGCGGCCTTGCCGATCTCTCCGGCGAGGTGGCCGGGGAAGCGGTCGGCGAGCTGGTCCGCGGGGCGTTCGCGGAGCAGCTTCGCCAGGGCGGGCGAGGCGTAGTACTCGCCCGCGGCGGGAAGCTTCGACAGGCCCGGGGGGACCGGCGAGGCCGGTCCGGTGGCGGCGACCTCGACCAGGAGGAGTTCGTGGCCGTCGTAGTACTCGGGGGTGCGGTCGCGCCACCAGAGCGGGTCGGCGGCCGCGGTCCCGGTGCCGCTCCCGGTGCCGCTCTCGGTGCGGCTCTTGGCGCCGCTGTTGGCCCAGAGCACCCGGTCGTTGGCGGCGCCGACGGCGTTGACGGCGGCGAGCGTGGAGAGCAGCAGGCCGACGCCGATGGCGGTCGCGGCGGTGATGGTGAGCAGTCGGGCGACGGCCTGGCGGCCGCCGCTGACGGCGAGGCGCAGCGCGAAGGGGATCACGGGGCGACCCGCTCCGCGGCGGCGGCCGGCGTGTACGGGTTGGTGAGCACCCGGGCCCGGCCGTCCCGGACCAGGGCCTCGCGGTCGGCGTAGGCGGCGACCCGCGGTTCGTGGGTGACCAGGACGACGGTGGTGCCCTGTTCGCGGGCAGCGCCGACCATCAGTTCCATGACCTGTTCGCCGGTGAGCGAGTCCAGGGCGCCGGTCGGCTCGTCGGCGAACAGCACCCGGGGGCGGGTGACCAGGCCGCGGGCGAGCGCGATCCGCTGGGCCTGGCCGCCGGAGAGTTCGCCGGAGCGGCGGCCGCCGAGGCCGTCGAGGCCGAGCCGGGCGAACCAGGGGCGGGCCTCGGCGAGGGCGGCGCTCCGGCGGACGCCGCCGAGCAGCAGCGGCAGGGCGATGTTCTCCTCGGCCGTCAGTTCCGGGACGAGCTGGCCGAACTGGAACACGAAGCCGAAGGCGTCGCGCCGCAGGGCGCTGCGCCGGTTCTCGTCGAGGCGGTCGATCCGCTGTCCGTCGAAGTGGACCTCGCCCGCGTCGGGAACGAGGATGCCGGCCAGGCAGTGCAGCAGGGTGGACTTGCCGGAGCCGCTGGCTCCCATCACGGCGAGCACCTCCCCGGCGTCGGCGGCCAGGCTGGCGCCGCGCAGGGCCGGGGTCTCGCCGAAGGCGAGTTCGATGTCGCGGGCTTCTATCAGGGGGCTCATGCGCGTACCTCCGCGGCGAGGGCGTCCAGGCGGGCAGTGGTGAGGTCGATCCAGCGGAGGTCCGCTTCCAGGCGGAAGAGGCCGTGGTCGGCGAGCAGGCCGTCGACCAGCGGGCCGGTGCGGCGCAGTTCGGTGAGTTCGCGCATCCGGCGCAGGTGGGCGGCGCGCTGGGTGTCGAGGTACGCCTCGGCGTCGCGGCCGAGCAGCAGGGCGAGCACGACCTTGGTGAACAGCACCGACTGGAGGGTGGGTTCGGGGGCGACGGGCTCGGCGAGCCAGTGCTCGAACTCGGTCACCCCGGCCTCGGTGATGACGTAGCGCTTGCGTTCGGGCCCGTCGCCGGGCTCGGCCTCGCCGGCGACGACCTTGCCGTCCCGGGCCAGGCGGCCGAGCGTGGAGTAGACCTGACCGTACGGCAGGGGCTTGCCGCGCCCGAAGAGGGCGTCGTAGTCGCGTTTGAGGTCGTAGCCGTGGCTCGGCTCGCGCTCCAGTAGCCCGAGAAGGGTGAGGGGAACACTCATGGGAGGAACATACACCAGAGATATACACCGAGTGTATAGCTCGCGAGAATACGGCTCTGAGCTGCAAGAACGTCGTGTCGCGCGACTGAAGACCGGTCAGAGAACGCCGCGAGCGGGGGACGGCCCCAAACCCCGTCCCCCGCCCTGCACGGCGGCCCGGCGAGCCCCCACAGCGGGCCGGACCACCGCGCCCCCGGCACGGGGACGCGGCCGGTGCCAGCCTGCCGCCCCCACCCCCGTCCCGCCGAGGGCCGAACGTCCCGGTCCCGGAGCGCGGCCGGGGCCGGGAGTCCCGCACCGGACCGCCCGACCGACTCTTGTGCCCGGGGCAGGTGCCGGGGGAAATTGGAGTCCGACGGGGCCCACGCACGCCAACCGCCGTGAGGAGCACGCATCGTGTCCAGGACACCCCGCCCGGCCCGCACCGTGCCGCCGCCCCGGCGGGCCGGCCGCGCGCTGCGCCGCGCCGTCGGCCGCCGACGCACCGTCGGGGCCCGCGAACCCCTCGCCCGCCCGGTCGACCGCGCCCGCGGCCGCGCCTGGCTCGCCGCCGGCCTCGCCCTGCTCCTCGGCCTGGCCGGGATCACCGCCGCCGCCGTCCTCGGCCACCGCGCCGCCGGACGCACCGCGGAGGCCGAACGCGGCCGGCTGCACCGCACCGAGGCACTCGTCCTGGGCCGGCTCCGCGCCGAGGACCCCGGCGCCGGCCGGTGGAGCGGCGGCTACGAGAAGCGGGTCGACACCTCGCTCTCCTGGACCGCCCCCGACGGCCTGGCCCGCACCGGCACCGTCGAGGTCCCGCGCAGCGCCGCCACCGGATCCACCGTCACCCTCTGGGTCGACGACGACGGGCGGCCCGCCACTCCCCCGGCCACCGCGATCGGCCTGGCCGTCGGGGTGGCCTGCACCGGCCTGGCCGGAGCCGCCAGCCTGGCCGCCCTGATCGGCTGCCTGCTCACCCTGCGGCTGCGCGCCCTCGACCGGCGGGCCGACCGCGACTGGGAACGCTCCTGGGCCCACTGGGAACCCCGCTGGTCCGGCCGCGCCAGCCAGCCCCAGGACGACTGAACGGCACCGCGCGCCCTCGAACACCCGGACACCCGATGGAGACCCCCTTGTCCTCGTTCAGCACCGAACGGCTGACCGCCCGCCTCTGGGCCCACGCCGACGCCGACCGGGCGTACGACACCTACTCCCGCTGGGAGGTCGCCCGCTGGCTGGGCGCGACCCCGCGGGTCCTGGAGTCGCCCGCCGAGGTGCCCGCCGTGATCGACCGCTGGCGGCAGCGCTCGGCCGACCCCCGCTACGGGATCTGGGCCCTGGAGCGCAGGGACACCGGCGTGGTGGTCGGTTCGGTGATCCTGATCCCGCTGCCGGACGAGGACGGCAGCGGCGACGGCGAGATCGAGGTCGGCTGGCACCTGCACCCCGACTCCTGGGGCCACGGCTTCGCCACCGAGGCCGCCGGCGCCGCCCTCGCCAAGGGCTTCGCCGACGGCCTCACCGAGATCCACGCCGTGGTCCGCCCCGGCAACGACCGCTCCGCCGCCGTCTGCCGCCGCCTCGGCATGACCGCACAGGGCCGCACCACCCGCTGGTACGGCGCCGAGTTCGACGCCTTCCTTGCCACCCGGCCCTGAGGCCGGCGGCGCGGGAAGGGCGGCGCGGGAAGGGCCGCGCAGGAAGGGCCGCGCAGGAACGGCGGCCCTCCCGGGCCCGCGCCGGGCCCCTTACGATGGGGCAGCCGACCGGGCACGCACCGGAAGGGGACCGGCACGGGGGCGGCCGGCACGACGGGGGGCGGGGAATGACGGGTCCGGAGCACTCCTCCGAGGTGACGAACACGATCCACGGCTCGACGTTCCACGGGCCGGTGATCCAGGCCGGGCAGGCCACCGTGACCCTGCTACCGCCCGGGCCGCCCGGGCGCCGGTTCCGGCTCTGGCACGGCGCGGTCGCGGTGGTCCTCGCGAGCGCCCTCGCGTTCGGCACCCACGTCGCGCTCAGCACCGACCACGGCGTACCCGGGGTCACCGCCCGGTACCTGCTGGAACAGGCCGACCCTCCCGTCCACACCGTCCTCCCCCGTGCCGCGCGCGCCAACGAGATTCCGGCGGAGGCCGCTGGCTGCTCGGGCAGCCGGACCTGGGCACACCGGCAGGGCGGCATGGACTACGGCACCTCAAGGCTGGCCGTCACCGCAGTCGGCGGCGTGGGACGTTCCGTCGTCATCGACAGCGTCCGGGCCGAGATCGTCGGAGCACCGCGCGACCCCGAGCCCGGCACCGTGCTCGCCTGCCGGGGCCAGGGCGAGGGCGACTGGACCGAACTCGGCATCGACCTCGACTCACCCGATCCCGCCGCTCTGATCGCCGGCTCCGACGGGGTCTCCTACGCTCCGTACTTCCGCAACAAGTACCTCTACCTGGAGTCCCTGAAGCCCGAGCTCATCGGCCTCACCGTGCTCGCGACCGACCACAGCTACGACTACGTGCTGGTCGTCGAGGGTTCGGTCGACGGGAAGCGGCACAGCTGGCGGCTCCAGGACGACGGCCGACCGTTCCGGATCTCCGGCGTCCGCAAAGAACGCGCGAACACCCTGCACAGCATGGTGCTCGGCTGGGCCACCTCCTACGACACCGACTTCGGCGCGGGTGAGCGGTGCAATCCCTGCCACGAGGCGGGCGAGGTCCTTCCCGGGACCGAGGTCAAGGGTGCTCCGAAACCCGCGACAGGCTGGCCCCGGACTCCCCCACCGCCTCCGCCGGCCGG
This sequence comes from Streptomyces sp. TLI_053, assembly GCF_900105395.1. NCBI lineage: Bacteria > Bacillati > Actinomycetota > Actinomycetes > Kitasatosporales > Streptomycetaceae > Streptomyces > Streptomyces sp. TLI_053. Next base: position 7,733,120 of record NZ_LT629775.1, on the reverse strand, counting down.
TACGGCACCGGTCCTCGTGGTGGACCGCAGGGACCCCGAGTCGGTCGCGACCGCCTGGGCCGTGACCCGGAGCTCGTTCGATCAGGCGCTCGGCGACCCCGGCCCGGACGGCGGGATCGCTAGGGCCGTGCCGTACCTCGTCCCCGCGCTGGCGGCTTCCCCGGCCTCCGCCCGCCCGGGGCGGGCGGAGGCAGCCACCGGGGCCGAGGACGTACAGAGCCATCGCGCGCGGTCGGTCGTAGCATCGGCCTTCGTCTATCCCGACCGTCCTGACCCCCACCCGACCGGTCAGCTGGACGAGCCCGTGGTCAGGCTCACCGCTTCGGTATGGGGCGCCTACTACGCCGAGGACGGCTGGACCGCGCCGCTTGCCGCAGGTGCGAGCGGAAGCATCGTCTGGAATCTCGTCCTCAGCAGGCAGTCGGACGGGAGTTACCTGATCTCGGCGATCACCTGATCCCCGGTCGGCCGGACCGCCGTCAGCGCGCGCCGTCCGGGTCGGTCCAGGGGGCGGCCGGGTGGCCGGAGGCGCGGTGGGTGAGGGCGGCGACGGCGAGCAGCAGGGCCAGGGCGGCGGTGAGGGCGGCCGGGACGGTGGCGTGCAGGACGAGCACCGCGCCGAGCAGGGCGCCCGCGAACATCCAGGCGGCCGAGGCGAGACGGCGCGGGCCCGCCCGGTCGGCGGCCAGCGCGGTGAGGGTCATCGTCAGCACGGTGGTGGTCAGGTCCGGCACCTTGAGCGCGCGCACCACCGCGTTCTGCAGGCCCATCGCGCCGCCGAGCACGCCGATCAGGGTGTAGCGGACCGGTTCGGCGGTGTGGCCGAGGAACGCGGTGAGGACGGCGCAGCCGGCGAACAGCGCCGCCTGGAGCGCCACGGCGAGCACCAGCAGCCGGCCCCGGTGGCCGGGGCGGCGGCGGGCGAGGTGCCCGCCCGCGAGCGAGCCGGCCAGGAAGGCGGCGAGGGCGGCGAGCGAGGCGCGCGCGGAGAGGCCGGGCGCGCCGGCCAGGGCGAAGCCCAGGAAGATCACATTGCCGGTCATGTTGGCGACGAAGACGTGCCCGAGGGCGAGGTAGCTCACGGCGTCGACCAGTCCGGTGACCACGGTGAGCACCAGCAGCATCGCCACCAGCGGCCCGTGCCGGGGGTCGCGCATCCTCGCCCTCCTGCCGCTGCGCCGGTCCTCGCCTCACGGCAGCCTAAGCCCCGGCGGCCCGGCACGCGCGTGCCGGGCCGCCGGAGGGACCGTCAGACGGCGAGCGCCGGGCGGTGGTGGTCCAGCCAGAGGGCGAGGTCCACGACCCGCTCCAGCCTGAGCCGGTGGCCCCACTCCAGCTGGTCGGCCGGCGTGTCCAGGCTGGCCTTGATCACCGTCTCGTCGGCGATGTCGCGCACGTGCGGCGCGTCCAGCGCCTCGCGGGCGAGCCGCTGCAGTCCGCCGTTGTAGTCGGCGTGGTGGGTCGCCGGGTAGTGGTTCTTGGGCCGCCACAGCACCGAGTCCGGGGCGATGCCCTGGCCTGCCGCGCGCAGCAGGCTCTTCTCCCGGCCGTCGTAGCTCTTCATCGCCCAGGGGGTGTTGAAGGCGTACTCGACCAGCCGGTGGTCGCAGTACGGGACCCGCACCTCCAGGCCCTGGGCCATCGAGAGGCGGTCCTTGCGGTGCAGCAGCTGGCGCAGCCAGCGGGTCATGGACAGGTGCTGCATCTCGCGCTGGCGGTGCTCCTCGGGGCTCTCGCCGTCGGCGTGCGGGACGGCGGCCAGCGCGCTGCGGTAGGTGTCGTCGCGGAACTCGGCGATCCGCAGGTGGGCGGCGAGGTCCGGGTTGATCGGCATGGCCGCCTCGTCGCCGGTGACGAGCAGCCAGGGGAAGGTCTGCGCGGCGAGCGCCTTGGGGTTGTGGAACCACGGGTAGCCGCCGAACACCTCGTCGGCCGCCTCGCCGGAGAGCGCGACCGTGGAGTGCTTGCGGATCTCGCCGAACAGCAGGTAGAGCGAGGTGTCCATGTCGCCGACGCCGATCGGCGAGTCCCGGGAGACGACGACGGCGCGGCGGTGCTCCAGGTCCAGCAGGGTGCGCGGGTCGAGCACCACGGTGGAGTGGTCGCTGCCGATGAACGCGCCGGCCTCGGCGGCGTACGGGGTGTCGTGGCCGGTGCGCAGCACGTCGCCGGTGAACTGCTCGGCCTGGTCGCTGTAGTCGACGGCGTAGGAGCGCAGCTTGGCGTCCGGGCCCTCCTGGAGCCGCAGTTCGTCGGCGACCAGGGCGGTGACGACGGTGGAGTCGAGGCCGCCGGAGAGCAGGCTGCAGAGCGGGACGTCGGCCTCCAGCTGGGCGCGGGCGGCGCGGTTGACGAGCTCGCCGATCCGCTCCTTGGTGGCGTCCAGGCCGTCGGTGTGGGGGCGGGCGGTGAGCTCCCAGTAGCGGGTCTCGCGGATGCCGCTGCGGTCGAGGACGAGCAGCGCGCCGGGGTGGACCTCGCGGACGCCGGCCCAGACCGTGGGGCCGGTGTTGAAGAGCAGGCTGTAGGCCTCGCGCAGGCCGTCGGCGTCCACCGTGGGGGTGATCTCCGGGTGGGCGAAGAGCGCCTTGGGCTCGGAGCCGAAGGCGAGGCCGCCGTCGATCTCGGCCCAGAACAGCGGCTTGACGCCGAGCCGGTCGCGGACCAGCAGCAGGCGCTGCTCGCGCTCGTCCCAGACGGCGAAGGCGTACATGCCCTCCAGCCGCTCGACGAGGGCGTCGCCCCACTCCTGGTAGGCGCGCAGCACCACCTCGGTGTCGCTCCGGGTCTCGAAGCGGTGGCCCTTGGCACGGAGTTCGGCGCGCAGCTGGTGGTGGTTGTAGACCTCGCCGCTGTAGGTGAGGACGACGCCGGGCTCGTCCCGGCGGTCGGGCATCGGCTGGGCGCCGCCGTCGATGTCGATGACGGCGAGGCGGCGGTGGCCGAGGGCGGCGTGGCGGCCGAGCCAGACGCCGCCGGCGTCGGGGCCGCGCAGGGTCATGGTGGCGGTCATCGCCTCGATGACGGGGGCGCTTTGGCGGACGTCCTGGTGGAAGGACACCCAGCCGGTGATTCCGCACATGCGCGAGCACTCCTTGAACGAGCTTGAACGAGCTAGGGCGAGCTTTGGCGAGCTTGGGCGAGCAGACGATCGGATCCGGACCACCAGTCGGGTGAACGCCGCCGGTGGTTCCACGGATTCGGACACATTTCCGGCCATGTCCTGGCGACACCGGCATTTTGAACACGTTCAGGTCGACCGCTAGGGTGCGCACGACCAATCGTTTCGAGGGGGGATCTCGATGAGGATCGTCATACCCGGTGGGACCGGCCAGATCGGGCGCGTCCTGGACCGCGCGCTCACCGCCGACGGCCACGAGGTGGTGCTGCTCACCCGCCGGCCCCGGCGCGACCAGGAGATCTTCTGGGACGGCCGCTCGCTGGGCCGCTGGACCGCCGCGGTCGACGGCGCCGACGCCGTGATCAACCTCGCCGGGCGCAGCGTCGACTGCCGCTACACCGAGGAGAACCTGCGCGACATGATGGACTCCCGGGTGCACTCCACCCGGGCCGTCGGCCGCGCGATCGCGGGCGCCCGGCGCCCGCCCCGGGTGTGGCTGCAGATGAGCACCGCCACCATCTACTCCCACACCTACGGCGCCCCGCACGACGAGGACACCGGCGTCATCGGCGGCGAGGAGCCCGGCGTCCCCGCGTACTGGGAGCGGAGCGTGCGGATCGCCCGCGCCTGGGAGCGCGAGCAGACCGACGCGGCCACCCCGGACACCCGGCGGGTCGCGCTGCGCTGCGCCATGGTGATGAGCCCGGAGGCGGGCGGCGCCTTCCACCAGCTGGTGCGGCTGGCCAGGACCGGCCTGGGCGGTCCGGTCGACGGCGGCGGACAGTACCTGTCGTGGATCCACGACCGGGACCTGGTCCGCTCGGTGCGCTTCCTGCTCGACCGGGAGGACATCGCCGGACCGGTCAACCTCGCCGCGCCGACGCCGCTGCCGCAGCGGGTGTTCATGCAGGCGATCCGGCGGGCCAAGGGCATCCCGGTGGGGCTCCCGGCCACCCGGTGGATGGCCGAACTGGGCGCGTTCGCACTCCGCTCGGACACCGAACTGCTGCTGAAGAGCCGGGCGGTGGCGCCGGGGCGGCTGCTCGCGGCCGGGTTCGGCTTCGAGCACCCGCACTGGCCCGCGGCCGCCACCGACCTGCTCCGGCGGATGCGCAGCTGAGCGCGGACCCGGCGCCCGGGCTCCCGGACCGGGCCCGGCGCCCGGCCTCCGCGGCCGGACCCGGCCGTACGATGGGCGGGCACCGGGCACAGGGACAGGAGACCCGGGGGGCGGGACGGCTGAGGAGCGGACGGGTGCTGCGCGGACTGGGTGATCTGGAGGCCGAGATCATGGACCGGCTCTGGTCCTGGGGCCGCCCGGCCACCGTGCGCGAGGTCGTCGACGATCTGCGGCGGCAGCGCCCGGTCGCGTACACCACCGTCAACACCGTCGCCGACATCCTGAACACCAAGGAGTGGCTGCGGCGGACCAAGGTCGGCCGGGCCTGGGTCTACGAACCGACCTGCACCCGGGAGTCGTACACCGCGCAGCTGATGCACCAGGCCCTGGAGGGCAGTCCGGACCGCGCCGGGGCCCTGCTGCACTTCGTCGACCGGATCAGCGGCGACGAGGCGACGGCCCTGCTCGCCGCACTGGAGCAGGTCAAGGCGCGGGACGACGAACGGTGACCCTGGCCCTGCTGGCACTGCACCTGCTCCTGGTCGGCGTCCTGCTCCCGCGCCGGCTGGCCGGCTCGGCGCGGCTGCGGGCCCGGCTCCAGGCGCGACCCGCCCTCGGTGCGGCGCTCTGGCTCGCGCTGATGGCCTCCTTCGGCACCGGACTGCTGCTGGCGGCGCACCACCTGGTGGCGCCGCTCGGACACGAACCGGCCGGCCTCGTCGGACTGTTCCCGCACCTGGAACCGGCCGTCGCACCGCACGTCCACGACCGGTGGGTCCCGGTCGCGGCCGGCGGCGCGGTGGCGGCGGTCACCGCCGTGCTCGCCGCCCGGGCCGCCGGAGCCCGGCGACGGCACCGCCGGACGCTCGACCTGGTGGCCACCCGGGAACCGGGACTCCGGCTGCTCGTCCTGGAGGACCCGCGGCCCGCCGTCTACTGCCTGCCCGGCCGCCGGGCCCGGGTGGTGGCGACCCGGGGCGCCGTCGACCTGCTGGACGAGCGCGGGCTCGCCGCGGCCGTCGCCCACGAGTACGGGCACCTGCGCGGACGCCACCACCTGGTCCTGCTGGCCGCGGACACCTTCGCGCTCCTCCTCGGCCGCCTCCCGCTCGCCCGGCTCGGGCGGGCCGAGGTGGCGCTGCTGCTGGAGATGGCGGCCGACGACGCCGCGCTCGCCCGGGTGACCCGCGCCGAACTCGCGGGCGCGCTCTGCGCCCTGGCCACCACCGGGCCCGGACCGGCCCCGGCCGCCCTCGCCGCCGCGTCCACCGGCGTGCTCGCCCGGGTCCAGCGCCTCGCCCGGCCCCCCGCGGCCCCGGCGCCCGCCTACCGCCTGGCCGCCCTCGCCGCCCCGCTCCTCCCCTACCTGCTGGCCTGCGCCCCGCACCCGTGACCCGGGGGCAGTCCGGAACGACCGACCAGGGTGACGGCATGGACCTCACCGGTTTCCCCTTCACCGCCACCGACTGGACCCGGGTCGCCGAGGAGCGCAAGCCCGGCGAGCGCGGCGAAGTCACCAGCCGTGTCCAGCGGTTCGGGGACGTCCGGGTCCGGCGGGTCGACTACAGCCCGGGCTACGTCGCGGACCACTGGTGCCGCAAGGGGCACGTCCTGTTCGTCCTGGAGGGCGAGCTCGTCACCACGCTCGACGACGGCCGGGTCGTGGTGACCGGCCGGGGCGGCAGCTACCAGGTGGCCGACGACGCGGAGGCGCACCGCTCGAGCGCGCCGAACGGTGCCAGCCTGCTGATCGTCGACTGAGCACGACCGCGCGTCCGCGCCCGCGCCCGGGGCCCGGGGCCCGGGGCCCGTCAGGGGCGGACCGCGCCGACGTAGGGCATGGCGTCGATCGGGAGGATCTCGACGTTCTTCCCCGTGCGCGGGGCATGGATCATCTTCCCGTCGCCGATGTAGAGGCCGACGTGGTGCAGGTCGCCGTAGAAGAAGACCAGGTCGCCCGGCTGGAGGTCGGCGCGGGCGACGCGGGCGCCGGCGTTCCACTGGGCCTGGGAGACGCGCGGGAGCTTGACGTCGGCCGCGCGGTAGGCGGCGCCGGTGAGGCCGGAGCAGTCGAAGCCGGACGGGCCGGTGGCGCCCCAGACGTACGGCTTGCCGAGCTGCGCGTAGGCGAAGCGGATCGCGGCGGCCGCGCGGCCGGAGGCGGGCACGGCGGGGTCGGGCCGCTCGGCGGCGGAGCGGGAGGCCCGGGTGGCGGCCGCCTCCTGGGCGTTGATCCTGGCCCGGTCGGCGGCGCTGAGCCTGTTGAGCAGCGCCTGGGCCTTGGCCAGCTTGTCCTGGACCGCCTTCTTCTCGCCCGCGAGCGCGGCGGCCGCCTGGTCGAGCTGACCGAGGGTGGCGGTGGCCTCGGCGCGGTCCTGGTCGAGCCGGCGCTGCTCGGCCAGGGCCTGGCGCAGCAGGGCCGCCTGCGAGTCGACGACCTGGTTCTGGGCGGCGGCCCGGGCCAGGTAGGCGCCGGGGTCGGAGTCGAGCATCAGCTGCACGGACGGGTCGATGCCGCCGTTGCGGTACTGGTCGGCCGCGACGCCGCCGAGCTGGGTACGCAGCTCGTTCATCGCGTCCTGGCCCCGGGCCACCTTCTCCTGGATCCGGCTCGCCTCGCCCTGGAGCTTCTGCTGCTTCTCCTGGAAGCCGTTGTAGCGCTCGATCGACTGCTCGGCCTCCTCGTTGAGCCGGTCGACCTCCTCCTTCACGCTGGCGAGGCCCGGCGCGGGCTCGGCCTGGGCGGGACCGGCGGTGAGGACGACGCCGCCGGCCATCGCGGTCGTGAGGACCGCCAGGCGGGCCCGGCTCGGGGGGCTGGGCTTGCGGCGCTTTCCCATGGTGGCGGTCTCCTGGCGACGAGTAGGGACGGGCAGGGGTGACGGTCGAACCGAAGGGCGTGAACACGGGCGGGTGAACGGGCAGGCCGGCGTACGGCGAGGGGTACGGCGCCCTCCGCGGCGCCCTCCGGCGCCCTCCACCCGCGCTCTACTAAGTAACTTAATAGATGACCACCGAGGTTCCGCAAGCCACCCGCCTCCGAAACCGCGCCCCGGACCGCGAGCACCCCCTTCCGGACCCCTGCTCAACCCCTGCTCAACCCCTGTCCCACCCCTGCTCGACCCCCTGTTCGCACCCCCTCTCGCGCCCCCTGTGGCACCGGTAGTGCAACAGAGTGCACAGCGAGGGCAAGGTCACACCCTTCGCCTCTCCTGCGCCCCCGCGAACGGGCGCTAACCTGCGGGGCATGACGGTCCCGCCCGAAGGGCTTCCCCTGGCCGCCGAGTTCCCGGCCGCCCACCGCGAGCAGTGGCAGACCCTCGTCGAGGGTGTGCTCCGCAAGGCGGGGGCGCAGCCCGAGGACGGCGCCGCGGCCGAGCACGCGCTCGGTACCGCGCTCCAGGACGGGCTGCGCGCCCGCCCGCTGTACACCGCCGAGGACGCCCCGGCCGACCCCGGCCTCCCCGGCTTCCCGCCGTTCGTGCGCGGCGCCCGGCCGCAGGGCGCCTCGGTCTCGGGCTGGGACGTCCGCCAGCGGCACAGCGACCCCGATCCGCGGCGCACCAACCAGGCCGCGCTGGCCGACCTGGAGCACGGCGGCGGTTCGCTCTGGCTGGAGCTCGGCGGGGCCGGGCTCCCGGTCACCGCGCTGGGCGAGGCGCTCACCGGCGTCTACCTCGACCTGGCCGCCGTGGTCCTCGACGCCGGCGCCGAGTTCCCCGCAGCCGCCGAGCAGCTGTTCGCGCTGTACCGGGAGCGCGAGGTCTCCCCCGGCTCCGCCGTCGCCACCCTGGGCGCCGACCCGCTCGGCCTGCAGGCCCGCACCGGCGACGCCGCGCGCACCGACGCCCTGCTCGCCGAGGCCGCCGCGCTCGCCGCCCGCTGCGCCGAGGGCTTCCCCGGCGTGCGCGCGCTGGCCGTCGACGCCCTGCCGTACCACGGGGCCGGCGCCTCGCCCGCCCAGGAGCTGGGCGCCTCGGTGGCCACCGGCGTCGCCTATCTGCGCACCCTCACCGCCGCCGGGCTCTCCGTGGACGCCGCGCTCGGCCAGCTGGAGTTCCGCTACGCGGCGGACGCCGACCAGTTCCTGACGATCGCCAAGCTCCGCGCAGCGCGCCGGCTCTGGGCCCGGGTGGCCGAGGCCTCCGGCGCCACCCCGGCCGCCTCGGCGCAGCGCCAGCACGCCGTCACCTCCGACGTCATGATGACCGCCCGCGACCCGTGGGTGAACATGCTGCGCACCACCATCGCCTGCCTGGCCGCCGGTGTCGGCGGGGCCGACGCGGTGACCGTGCTGCCGTTCGACTCGGCGGTCGGCCTGCCGGACGCCTTCGCCCGCCGGATCGCCCGCAACACCCAGGCGATCCTGCTCGAGGAGTCGCACCTGGCCCGGGTCGTCGACCCGGCCGGCGGCTCCTGGTACGTCGAGCGGCTGACCGACGAACTCGCCCACGCCGCCTGGGCCTGGTTCCAGGAGATCGAGCGGGCCGGCGGCCAGCGCGCGGCGCTGGAGTCCGGCCTGGTCGAGGAGCGGATCGCCGCCACCTGGGCCGAGCGCTCGGTCCGGCTCGCCAAGCGGCGCGAACCGGTCACCGGTGTCAGCGAGTTCCCCAACCTCGGCGAGCAGGCACTGGTCCGCGAACCGGCCCCGGCCGGCCCCGGCGGCGGGCTGCCGACGGTGCGGCGCGCCGAGGCGTACGAGGCCCTGCGCGACCGCTCGGACGCGCACCTCGCGGCCACCGGCGGGCGGCCGGCGCTGTTCCTGGCGTCGATCGGCAGCGCGTCCGCGCACACCGCGCGCACCACCTTCGCCGCCAACCTGTTCCAGGCCGGCGGCATCGCCACCAGCGCGCACGAGGGCACCGACCCGGCGGCCTTCGCCGAGGCGTTCGCCGCGAGCGGCGCCGCGGTGGCCTGCCTCTGCTCCAGCGACGCCCTGTACGGCGAGCACGCCGGGGCGGTGGCCGGCGCGCTCAGGGCCGCCGGCGCGCGCCGCGTCCTGCTGGCCGGCCGGCCGGGCGAGAACCCGCCCGCGGACGTGGACGGCTTCGTCTTCGCCGGCGGCGACGCCGTCGCCGTCCTGACCTCCCTGCTCGACGAGATCGGAGTGGCCCGATGATCCCCGACTTCACCGCGATCGGGCTGGACCCGGACGCCGACGGCGCCCCCGCGGACCAGGACACCGGGACCACCCGCCCGGACGCCGGAGCCGACCGCCCGGACGCCGGGACCGGCCGCCCGGAGGCCACCGAGGCCCAGTGGCGCGCCGCCTGGCGGCAGGCCACCGGCAAGGACGTCGACGAGCAGCTCTGGGACACCCCCGAGGGCATCGGCGTCAAGCCGCTGTACACCGCCGAGGACCTCGCCGGCCTGGACTTCCTGGGCACCTACCCGGGCATCGCCCCGTACCTGCGCGGCCCGTACCCGACGATGTACGTCAACCAGCCGTGGACGGTCCGGCAGTACGCGGGCTTCTCCACCGCCGAGGAGTCCAACGCCTTCTACCGCCGCAACCTGGCGGCCGGCCAGAAGGGCCTGTCGGTCGCCTTCGACCTGCCGACCCACCGCGGCTACGACAGCGACCACCCGCGGGTCACCGGCGACGTCGGCATGGCGGGCGTCGCGATCGACTCGATCTACGACATGCGCCAGCTGTTCGACGGCATCCCGCTGGACCGGATGTCCGTCTCGATGACCATGAACGGCGCGGTGCTGCCCGTCCTGGCGCTGTACATCGTCGCGGCCGAGGAGCAGGGGGTGCCGCCGGAGAAGCTGGCCGGGACCATCCAGAACGACATCCTCAAGGAGTTCATGGTCCGCAACACGTACATCTACCCGCCGCAGCCCTCGATGCGGATCATCTCCGACATCTTCGCGTACACCTCGCAGAAGATGCCCCGGTACAACTCGATCTCCATCTCGGGCTACCACATCCAGGAGGCCGGGGCCACCGCCGACCTGGAGCTGGCCTACACCCTGGCCGACGGCGTCGAGTACCTGCGGGCCGGACTGGACGTCGGCCTGGACGTGGACGCGTTCGCGCCCCGGCTGTCGTTCTTCTGGGCGATCGGCATGAACTTCTTCATGGAGGTCGCCAAGCTGCGCGCGGCCCGGCTGCTCTGGGCCAAGCTGGTCAAGCAGTTCGACCCGAAGAACGCCAAGTCGCTGTCGCTGCGCACCCACTCGCAGACCTCCGGCTGGTCGCTCACCGCCCAGGACGTCTTCAACAACGTCGCCCGCACCTGCGTGGAGGCGATGGCCGCCACCCAGGGCCACACCCAGTCGCTGCACACCAACGCGCTGGACGAGGCGCTCGCGCTGCCGACCGACTTCTCCGCCCGGATCGCCCGCAACACCCAGCTGCTGCTGCAGCAGGAGTCCGGCACCTGCCGGGTCATCGACCCGTGGGGCGGCTCGGCCTACGTCGAGAAGCTCACCCACGACCTGGCGAACCGCGCCTGGCAGCACATCCAGGAGGTCGAGGCGGCCGGCGGCATGGCCAAGGCCATCGACGCCGGCATCCCCAAGCTGCGGGTCGAGGAGGCGGCCGCCCGCACCCAGGCGCGGATCGACTCCGGCCGCCAGCCGGTGATCGGCGTCAACAAGTACCGGGTCGAGAGCGACGAGCAGATCGACGTGCTCAAGGTCGACAACTCCGCGGTGCGCGCCGCCCAGCTCGAGAAGCTGCGCCGGCTGCGCGCGGAGCGCGACGAGGCCGCCACCCGCGCCGCCCTGGACGCGCTCACCCGGGCCGCCGAGGCCGGTCCCTCGCGCGGCGGCTCGCTCGACGGCAACCTGCTGCACCTGGCCGTCAACGCCGCCCGTGCCAAGGCCACCGTCGGCGAGATCTCCGACGCCCTGGAGAAGGTGTACGGCCGCCACTCCGGCCAGATCCGTACCATCTCCGGTGTGTACCGAGACGAAGCGGGCCCCTCCGCCCCCCTGCAGCGCACCCGCGACCTGGTCGAGCGGTTCGAGCGGGCCGAGGGCCGCCGGCCGCGCATCCTGGTCGCCAAGATGGGCCAGGACGGCCACGACCGCGGCCAGAAGGTGATCGCCACCGCCTTCGCCGACCTCGGTTTCACCGTCGACGTCGGCCCGCTGTTCCAGACCCCGGCCGAGGTCGCCCGGCAGGCCGTCGAGGCGGACGTGCACATCGTCGGCGTCTCCTCGCTCGCCGCCGGCCACCTCACCCTGGTGCCCGCGCTGCGCGCCGAACTCGCCGCCGCCGGACGCGAGGACATCACCATCGTGGTCGGCGGGGTGATCCCCCCGCAGGACTTCGACGCCCTCTACGAGGCGGGCGCCGCGGCGGTCTTCCCGCCCGGCACGGTGATCCCGGAGGCCGCCTACGACCTCCTGAAGTCGCTCGCCGCCGACCTCGGCCACGAGATCTGAGGCCCGGGTCGGATGCCGCCCCGGACGATCGACCTCGACAGCTACGCGACCGGTGTACGGGAGGGCTCGCGCGCGTACATCGCGCGGGCCATCACCCTCGTCGAGTCCACCCGGCCCGACCACCGCGCGCTGGCGCAGCAGCTGCTGACGATGCTGCTGCCGCACGCCGGCGGGGCGGTCCGGGTGGGCATCACCGGGGTGCCCGGCGTCGGCAAGTCGACCTTCATCGACGCCTTCGGCACCATGCTCACCGGGCAGGGCCACAAGGTCGCGGTGCTGGCCGTCGACCCGACCTCCAGCCGCACCGGCGGCTCGATCCTGGGTGACAAGACCCGGATGGAGCGCCTGGCGGTGGACCCGGCCGCCTTCGTCCGGCCGTCGCCGACCTCGGGCACGCTCGGCGGGGTGGCCAAGGCCACCCGGGAGTCGATGCTCGTGATGGAGGCCGCCGGCTACGACGTGGTGCTGATCGAGACGGTCGGCGTCGGCCAGTCGGAGACCACGGTGGCGGGCATGGTCGACTCCTTCCTGCTGCTGTCGCTGGCCCGCACCGGCGACCAGCTGCAGGGCATCAAGAAGGGCGTGCTGGAGCTGGCCGACGTCATCGCGGTCAACAAGGCCGACGGCCCGCACGAACTCGACGCCAAGGCCGCCGCCCGCGAACTCGCCGGCGCGCTGCGGCTGTTGCAGGCCCCCGACGCGCCGTGGACACCGCCGGTGCTGACCTGCTCGGGACAGGACGGCAGCGGCCTGGACGTGCTCTGGGAACGGCTGCAGCAGCACCGCAAGGTGCTCGACGCGACCGGCGCACTGGCGGCCAAGCGCCGCGACCAGCAGGTGGAGTGGACCTGGGCGATGGTCCACGACCAGCTCCTCACCCGGCTGCACTCCCACCCCGAGGTGACCCGTCTGGTCCCCGAACTGGAACGCCGGGTCCGGGAGGGCACCCTCACGGCCACCCTGGCGGCGGACAGCATCCTGGACGCCTTCGGCCTGCCACCGGTGCCCTGACCCTGCGCGCTACGCCGCCACAAGCCCGAGCGCCGTGCCCCATCCATGGGGGCACGGCGCTTCGCGTTGCTCAGGGAACTCGAACCACACCACCTTGCCGGGGCCTTCGGAGTGCCACCCCCACGCCCCGGCCAAGGCCTCCAGCAGCAACAACCCACGCCCGCCTGTTTCTTCGGCCCCGCGCTCCCGGTCCGGGAGCCCGGGGCACCGGTCGGCCACCTCGACACGGAGACGCCCCGGCCGCCGCAGCACCGTGACGAGGCAGCGGCCCCCGGTGTGCAGCAGCGCGTTGGCGATCACCTCACTGGCACACAGCTCCAGGTCCTGGAGCGCATCGTCCGAGAGCGGCACACCCCACTCCCGCACGATCGCCGCCACCAGCCACCGCGCACCCGGCACCGCCTCCGGCCCCGGCGGCGCCCCCCATTCCAGCGGAACCGGGAACCGGGCACTGCTGAGCGGGCTGACCACCATGAACGCCTCCACGTCGACGGGGCAGGCGAGCTGCCGAGGACCGAACGAATGATCACCAACAGTCAACAAGCCGTGACAGCTGTGGGACGATCGACGATGCGGCGCCCGCATACGCGTATGCGGGCGCCGCATCGAAGCGCGTCAGCGGCCCCGGGTGGGCCCGTAGCTTTGGGTGGGCTGGTGAACTGGAACGCGGCGGTGGTCCGGGAGGCGTCCCAGACCGGAAACTACGGCAAGGTCGTCGAACTGGCACGGATCCAAAAGCGGCTGACCCAGCTGCAGTTGGGTGCGGCATGCGGGTTGTCGCAGTCGGCCGTCTCACGGCTGGAGAAGCGCGGCAGTGGTCCCTATGCCATGGATGTCCTGCTGCGGATCTCACGCCACCTGGACATCCCACCGGCCGTGCTCGGCCTGGCCGGAGCGCCGAACCGGACAACGAAGGGAGGCGACAGCGTGCAGAGGCGTCAGTTCCTGGGCGCGGCGGCGGCGATCGCCGTCGCCGCGCCCGTTGTCGCCGCCCTCGGTCCCTCCTCGGACGCGAGCGAATCGCAGGTGGCCGCGCTCCGGCTCGCCACGACCTCGTACCGAACGCTGGACGGATCGACACCCTCCCGCGAACTCGGCGAGGCCGTTCACTCACACCTGCGGCTGATTCGAGGAATCATCAGCACGGCACCGACCGAGGACCGGCGGATCGCACTCGCCGGGATCGCGAGCGAGGCAGCGAGCCCGGCGGCTTGGCTCGCCTGGGACATGGGCGACCACGGGTCGGCGCGTTCCTTCTACGGGGCCGCGATCCAGGCGGCCCGGTCGAGCCACAACCCACTGCTCACCGCCTACCAGGTGGGAAGCCTCGCCCAGTTCGAAGCGCACACCGGCAACGCCGTCCAGTAGGAAGGGGCACGATGCGGATCGGAATCACGGGGCACCGGGGGCTGGATGCCGAACTGGAGGAACAGGTCCGGCGGCTGCTCGCGGAGGTCGTGGCCGGGGAGGACACGGCCGAGCTCACGGTCGTGTCCTGCATCGCGGACGGGCCGGACGCATGGATCGCCGAGCTCGCGCTCGACCGGGGTGCCCGGCTCGAAGTGGTCGTCCCCGCCCAGCGGTACCGCGAGGGCCTGCCGGAGTGGCACCACCCGGTCTACGACCGCCTCCTCCGGGACGCCTCCGAGGAGCACCACACCGGCCGGGTGGAGTCCGACGAGGCCGCCCACATGGCCGGGAGCGAGCTGCTGGTCGGGCAGGTGGACCGGCTGATCGCCGTCTGGGACGGCCTGCCCGCCCGCGGCTTCGGCGGAACGGCGGACGTCGTTGCGTACGCGCGGCGACTGGGTGTTCCCGTCCAGGTACTCTGGCCCGCCGGTGCCCGGCGCTGACCGATCGAGGAAGGGGAAACCATGGGATTCGGCCTCGTTGTGCGCTTCGTCGCCCGCGATACGGCAGCCGCTCTCGCCTTCGACGAACTGACCCGGGAAGCACTCGAAGGGATTCGTGCCGAGGAGCCCGGCACTCTCGTCTACGTCAGCCACACCGTGCCGGACGAGCCGCGCGTCCGGGTCTTCTACGAGTTGTACGCGGACCGCGAGGCGTTCGAGGAGCACGAGCGACAGTTCCACGTCCGCCGGTTCCTGACCGAGCGCGGCCAGTACCTCGAATCGTTCGAGGTCACGTTCCTCGACGAGATCGACGGCAAGGCGTCTGCCTGACGCGCACGAAAGGGCCCCCGGCCGGTGTGAACCGGTCGGGGGCCCTTCCTTACCTGCCCTGCCCTGGGTCAGGTGTGTGCGGGCGCTTCACCCCTGTGAGGGGTCAGGCGCTCTTGGCCGCCGAGAAGCGGGTCGAGACGTCCTGCCAGTTGACGACGTCCCAGAGCTTGGTGACGTAGTCGGGGCGGACGTTGCGGTACTGCAGGTAGTAGGCGTGCTCCCAGGCGTCGAAGGCCAGCAGCGGGGTGGTGCCCTGGCCGACGTTGCCGTGGTGGTCGTAGACCTGCTCGACGATCAGGCGCTTGCCGAGCGGCTCCCAGGAGAGGATGCCCCAGCCGGAGCCCTGGACGCCGGTGGTGGCGGTGGTCAGCTGCTTCTTGAACGCCTCGAAGCTGCCGAAGTGCTCGGTGATCGCGTCGGCCAGCTCGCCGTCGGGGCGGTCGCCGCCCTCCGGGGAGAGGTTCTCCCAGAACAGCGAGTGCAGCACGTGGCCGGACAGGTGGAAGGCGAAGGTCTTCTGGAGGCCGACCAGACCGCCGAACTGCTCCTTGTCCCGCGCCTCGGCGAGCTGCTCAAGGGTGTCGTTGGCGCCCTTGACGTACGCGGCGTGGTGCTTGGAGTGGTGCAGCTCCAGGATCTCCGCGGACATCGCGCGCTCCAGCGCGGAGTAGTCGTACGGCAGGTCGGGAAGCGAGTAGGTGCTCATCAGGAGACGGGCCCTTTCGGCGAGTTCAACGGTGACGATCGTGCCGGGTCAACACTATTGCGTATCGGTTGCAGAAACTAAGCACCGGCTCCTGCGTATTCCTCCCACCCCGGAGAACTTCGCCACCATCCTTGTTGCACAATAGTTGCAGGTAGGAACTACGAGCAATAAGGGTGAGCAGCGTGGCCGGATCACCGGTGGTCCTGGGGATCGAGTCGTCCTGCGACGAGACCGGCGCGGGGCTGGTGCGCGACGGCGTGCTGCTCGGCCAGGCGGTGGCGTCCTCGATGGACGAGCACGCCCGCTACGGCGGCGTGGTCCCCGAGATCGCCGCCCGCGCGCACCTGCACGCGATGGCGCCGGTGGTCGACGAGGCGCTGCGGCGGGCCGGGCTCACCCTGGGCGACGTCGGCGCGGTGGCGGTGACGACCGGTCCGGGCCTGGCCGGGGCGCTGCAGATCGGGGTGGCGGCCGCCAAGGCGTACTCCTTCTCGCTCGGCGTCCCGCTGTACGGGGTGCACCACCTGGCCGGGCACGTGGCCGCCGCCACGCTCGACGGCGGGCCACTGCCGGACCCGTGCGTCGTGCTGATCGTCTCCGGCGGGCACACCTCGCTGCTGCTGGTCCGCGATCTGGCGCGCGATCCGATCGTCCACCTCGGGGACACCCTGGACGACGCGGCCGGCGAGTGCTTCGACAAGGTCGCCCGGATCCTGCGCCTGCCCTACCCGGGCGGGCCCGCCATCGACCGGGCCGCCCGCGACGGCGACCCCAGGGCCGTCCGGCTCCCGCGCCCCCTGAGCGGGCCGAACGACCCGCCGTACGCCTTCTCCTTCTCCGGCCTCAAGACCGCCGCCGCGCGCTGGGTGGAGGGACAGCGGGCCGCCGGCACCGAGCCGAACGTCCCGGACGCGGCCGCCGCGCTCCAGGAGGCGATCGCCGACGTGCTGACCCGCAAGGCCGTCAGGGCCTGCCGGGACCACGGGATCGACACGCTGGTGGTGGTCGGCGGGGTGGCCGCCAACTCGCGGGTGCGGGAGCTTGCCGAGCGGCGCTGCGCCTCGGCCGGCATCACCCTGCGGGTGCCGCCGCTGCGGCTGTGCACCGACAACGGGGCGATGGTGGCGGCGATCGGCGACCTGCTGGTGCGGGCCGGGGCGGAGCCGGCCCCGGCGGACCTCTCGGTCGACCCCTCGGCGCCACTGGAGGCCGCGGCGCTCACCCCGCGGGCCGTCGCGGCTCGTCCGGTAGCACCCGCCTCCTGAGCCCCAACCCGGACAAAGGCCCCAGCTCGGGGCTCCCTGACAACGTTTCGGTTGCGGCGAACGATAATTCGGCCCCGGATCTTCCCGACGACCGGAGGTGTGTGCCATTTTACATGTCACACATCGAGAGGCCGCGCCCCCCATGCCGCGGCCCCTAACGGCCCCGGAGGCCCCCACAGATGCGTCCCTCCCGGATATCCACGGCCAACGCGCGCAAGCTCCCTGCGCTCGGCGCGGCCTTCTTCATCGCCCTCGGCCTGTTCGCCCCTCAGGCCCAGGCCGCCCCGACCGGCGTCACCACCCCGGCCGGCGCCAGCACCACCACCGCCACGCCGCGGTCGATCCCGGTCCCCAAGTCGCCCGATGCCAAGAGCACCAGCGCCTACAAGATCTCCGCCCAGGACAACGACGAGGTGCACGCCCCGCCGGCCGCCCCGGTCACCGCGCCGGTCAAGGCCGCCAAGGGCTTCTCGGCCGCCGCGGCGGACCCCTGCCCCGACCTGTCCGGCGTGATCAACGCCACCGGCAGCTCGCTGGTCCAGCAGCTCAAGGCCCTGCCACGGGTCGACTGCACGTACGGCCTCTTCAACCTCGACTCCGCCGCCGCGGGCACCGCCTTCCGCGAGGCCAACATGGTGACCGTGGCCAACGCGCTGCGCGACGCCTCCCCGGCCTACCCCGGTGACAACAGCACGGCCGTCGGCCAGCTGGTGCTCTTCCTGCGGGCCGGCTACTACCTGCACGAGACCAACCCGAACGCCGTCGGCAGCTACGGCCCGACGCTGGCCGCCGCCCTCAAGGGCGCGCTGGACGCGTTCTTCGCGAACAACCACAGCAAGGACGCCACCACCGCCAACGGCGAGCTGCTGGTCGAGGTCGTCAAGGTGATCGGCCAGACCGACACCCTCGGCCGCTACGCCGGCTTCTTCAAGTGGCTGCTGAACAACTACAGCGGCACCTGGCCGGAGCGGATGGCGGCGACCGTCAGCGAGTTCGAGTGGGTCCTCAAGGACGGCTTCGCCGCCAAGGACGACAGCAAGGGCTGGAAGGCCGCGCTCGTCGCCGACCCCAGCATCCTCACCTCATGGTCCGGCTTCATCACCCGTAACGACTCCCTGCTGAACCGCTTCGACATCGTCAGCAACATGGGCCGCTACCTCGGCTACGCGCTGCAGGTCCCGGAGCTGAAGACCCAGCTGCGGCCGATCATGAAGGACCTGATCAACCGCTACCCGAACACCGGCCCGACCGCCCCGATCACCATGAACCTGGCGTGGTCCACCCGTGAGTTCGACAAGGGCCACTGCGCCGACTTCGGCATCTGCGACCTGAGCACCCGCCTCATGCCGGTCATCCTGCCGATCCAGAAGGTCTGCAACGACGGTCTGAAGATCAAGGCCCAGGACATGTCCCCCGGGCAGCTTGCGACCACCTGCACCAGCCTGATCAACCAGGATGCCTACTTCCACAAGATCATCGGTGACAAGGGCGCCATCCCCGGCGACGTGAACACCAACCTCGAGGTCGTCGCCTTCGACGACTACGACCAGTACTCGCTGTACGCCTGGGCCTTCTACGACATCGACGTCGACAACGGCGGCATGTACGAGGAGGGCAACCCGGCCGTGCCCGGCAACCAGGCCCGCTTCATCGCCCACGAGGCCTCCTGGATCCGTCCGGAGTTCCAGATCTGGAACCTCAACCACGAGTACACCCACTACCTCGACGGCCGGTACAACATGTACGGCGACTTCGAGGCCGGCATGGTGACCCCGACCATCTGGTGGGTCGAGGGCATCGCCGAGAACATCTCCTACGGTTACCGCAACGTGCGCAACGCCGACGCGATCGCCGAGGCCGCCAAGAAGACCTACAAGCTCAGCGAGCTGTTCGACACCGTCTACGACCAGACCGCCGACGCCGACGAGAACTCCAACCGGGTCTACCGCTGGGGCTGGCTGGCCAGCCGCTACATGCTGCAGCAGCACCGCGCCGACATGGACGCCGTGCTCGCCAAGTACCGCACCGGTGACTGGAACGGCGCCCGCACCATCCTGAAGACCACCATCGGCACCCGCTACGACGCCGACTTCAGCAACTGGCTCGGCGCCTGCGCCACCAACGACTGCGGCCCGCTGCCGGAGGCCCCGACCGGCCCGGTCACCCCGACCGTCCCGCTGTGCACCATCGCGGACACCCGCCAGTTCGACAACAACTGCCGCCGCGACAACCTGGCCGCCGCCACCGGCAACTACAGCTACCACTTCATCAACCTGCCGGCCGGCGTCAAGACGCTGACCATCACCAGCAGCGGCGGCACCGGCAACGCCGACCTCCTCTACGGCGGCTCCAACTGGGCCACCACCGGCAACACCCTCGCCAAGTCCGCCAACCCGGGCAACGCCGAGACCCTCACCGTCACCAACCCCCGGCCGGCTGGGTCTACTTCAGCCTCGCCGCCCAGCAGGACTTCGCGGGCGCGACCCTGTCCGTGCAGTACCAGTAGGCAGTACCGGCAGGAGCCCGCACCACCGGGTGAACCGCTGAACACGCGAAGGCCCCGCCGGTACCGGCGGGGCCTTCGTCATGCTCCTCGGCGGGTCAGAGCAGGGCGTCCGGGGGGAGGCGGTGGACGCCGGGGAGGTGGGAGTCGAGCTCGCCCGGTTCGAAGCGGCACATGCCGACGGCGTGCCAGAACTCGCCCGCGACGTCGCCCTCGCACTTGTAGGCGCCGGAGGGCAGCAGGGCGGCCCAGCCGTCGGGGGTGCCGAGCAGGGTCGCGAGCGCGGTGGGGCGGCCCTCCTCGGGGACGCGCCAGAGCCGGATCGTGCCGTCCTCGCCGCCGCTGGCCAGCAGGGAGCCGTCCGGGCTGAACGTGACGGCGAGGATCCGGCCGGTGTGGCCGCGCAGGCCCGCCACCTCGGTGCCGGAGAGCGGGTCCCAGAGCCGGACCACCCGGTCGTCGCCGGCGGTGGCGAGCAGCGGGCGGTGCGGGTGGGCGGCGGCGGTCCACAGCCGGCCGACGTGGCCGGTCAGCCGGTGCCGGACCGCCCGGTCCACCCAGATCACCGCGGTGCCGTCCCAGGAGGCGCTGGCCAGCCAGGTGCTGTCGGCCGCCGGCGAGACGGCGTACACCCGGTCGGTGTGGCCGTCGAGTTCGGCCACCACCCGGCCGGCGTCGACGTCGGAGATCCGCACCCGGCTGTCGTCGCAGCCGGTCAGCAACTGCCGCCCGTCCGGGCTGAACGCGATCGAGCGGACCCGGCCGCGGTGCTCGCGGAGCGTGGTGAGGTGGGCGCCGGTGCGCCGGTACCAGATCCGGACGGTGTCGTCGTCGTTGGCGGTGGCCACCAGGACGCCGTCGGCGCTGAACGCCTCCGCCCAGACGTGCTCGGTCTCGACGTCCATCTCGCGCAGGTACTCGCCGGTGCGGGCGTTCCACAGGCACAGGTCGCCGTCGTTGGTGGCGGTGGCCAGCACCGCGTCCTCCGGGCTGAACACGGCCGAGACCAGCCGGCTGCTGCGGCCCGAGAGTTCGCGCAGCCGGCGGCCGGTGGACGGCTCCCAGAGCCGGACCCGGCCGTCGTTGCCGCCGGCCGCCAGCAGGGTGCCGTCACCGCTGAAGGTGAGCGATCCGATCCGTCGGCCGTGGCCGCGCAGCAGCTGGCGGCTGCGCCCCGAGGACGGGTCCCAGAGCCGGACCCGGCCGTCGTTGGCGCCGGTGACCAGCAGCGGGTCGCTCTCCGCGCCGCCCCGGCCGGAACCGGGCCGGAACCGGCAGGCCCAGACCGAGCCCCGGTGCTCGGGCGGCTGCCGGCGCAGCGGCGTCACCTCCCGGGCCCCGCCGGTGCCGTCGGCGGGACCGACCCGCCAGACCCGGACGCCGCCGTCGCTGTCGCTGGCCGCGAACCGGGTGCCGGCCTCGTCGAAGGTGACCTGGTAGATCTTGCCGGTGGAGTCCTCCGGGCGGCCGACCGCGGTGCCGTCGAGCGGGTTCCAGAGCCGGATCTGCCCCTCGGTGTCGCCGCTGGCGAGCAGGTCGCCGTCGGGGTGGAAGGCGAGGGTGTAGATCCGTCCGGCGTGGCCGGGCATGCTGTGGCGCAGCCGGCGGGAGGCGACCTCCCAGATCCGGACGGTGCCGCCGGTGCCGTCGTCGGGGCCGCCGTCGGCGGTGGCGACCAGGGTGCCGTCCGGGCTGAACGCGGAGCGGTAGAGGGTGCCGCGGTGGCCGGGGAGTTCGGCGAGCCGGCGGCCGTTCGCGGTGGACCACAGCCGGCCGCCGCCGCGCTGGTCGCCGGTGACGATCAGGGTGCCGTCGGGGCTGAACACGGCCGTGTAGACGGGCGCGGCGTGGCCGGGCAGGCGGTGCCGGGGCTCGCCGGTGGCGGTGTCCCAGAGGGTGACCACCCCGTTCAGGTCGCCGGTGGCGACCAGCCGTCCGTCCCGGGCGAGCGAGAGCGGCCAGACGCCGCCGGGGTGCACGTCCAGGCGGTGGCGGCACTCGCCGGAGACCGGGTCCCAGAGCCGGACGGTGCCGTCGGCGCTGCCGGTGGCGAGGACGTCGTCGGCGAACTTGACCGAGTAGACCCGCCCGATGTGGTCCTTGAGCGTGCGCAGGGCGATGCCGGTGACGGCGTCGCAGATCAGCACGCTGCCGTCCTCGGAGCCGACGGCGAGCAAGTGGCCGTCGCGGCTGAAGGCGACCGGCTCGGGCAGCCGGGTGGAGCGCACGTCGAAGCCGTAGGGGACGCCGACCTCGGAGGGGCTGAAGCCGGCCTCGACCGGGAGTCCGGGGGCGATCGCGGCGGCGCGCAGTTCGGGAGCGGCAAGCACCTCCTCGTCGGTGACGGCGGAGATCAGCGCGGACCGCTGCCAGTGGCTGCCGCGCAGCCGGGCGCCGCGCAGGTCGGTGCGGACCAGCCGGGCGCCGCGCAGATCGGCGAAGCGCAGGTCCGCGCCGGTGAGGTCGGCGGAGTCGAGGCGGGCGCCGGCCAGCCGGGCGCCGCGCAGGTCCGCGCCGGAGAGGTTGGCGCCGAGCAGCCGGGCGCCGCGCAGGTCCGCGCCGAACAGGTCGACGCCGGACAGGTCGCGGTGCGACAGGTCCTCGCCGGCCAGGGTGGCGCCGCGCAGGTCGGTGTGGGCGGGGACGCGCAGCCGGTCGAGCACCTTGACGGCGTTGAGCCGGGCCGCCTCGGTGGCGGTCTCGGGGGTGTCCAGGACGGAGCGGGCCCACCGCTGGCAGGCCTGGTGGTCGGCCAGGTCGCAGAGGAACTCGACCGCGAGCCGGCTGAGCGGGCCGCGGGCGAGCAGGGTGGTGTCCTCGCGGGCCAGCGCCTCGGCGGCGGCGCGGGCGACCAGCCACTCCCCCACCGAGCCGTGGATGAAGTGGAACATGCCCTCGTCGGAGCGGACCAGCAGGCTGCCGGAGCCGACGGCGTGGGCGACCTGGGGGGTGGGCATCCGGTTCTCGGCGAGGCCGCTGAGCACGCCGGCGATGTCGACGATCTCGTCCAGCGGGATGGAGCTGCGGCCGCTCTCCCACAGCCGCAGGGCGAGCAGGGTGACGGCCTGCCAGAGCTGCTCGAGCGCGAGTCCGGGCGCGGCGCCGGGGCCGCCGTGGCCGCGGCGTTCCTCGAACCGCAGCCAGGAGGTGAACACCTCCTCGTACAGGCCGGCGGCGCTGAGCGCCCGTCCGGCGCCGGCGACGGCGCGCAGCCGGTCGTGGTCGAGGTCGGCGACGAAGCTCAGCAGCCGGGGGTTGCGGCAGAGCGCGAGCAGGTCGGGGACGCCCTCCAGCAGCCGCATCCGGCGGGCGGCGGTCTCCTCGTCGCCGTAGCGGTTGCCGAGGTAGCCGCGGATCTGGTGCGGGGTGAAGTCCTGGACGGCGATCAGCCGGCGCTGCGGGAGCAGGCCGACCCGTTCGCCGAGGGCGGTGAGCACCTGCTCGTGGGAGCTGAAGTGCTGGGTGCGGCTGGTGACGACGATCTTGGCGTTGTCGACGGCCGCGTCCAGCAGCACCTGGAGGTGGTCGGCGGCGCGTTCGTAGCTGACCCGGTTGACCAGTTCGTCGAAGCCGTCGAACAGCAGCACCACCCGCCCCTGCCGGAGCATGTAGCGGAAGGCCCGCAGGTCGAGGGTGTCGATGCCGTGCTCGGTGAGGTGGGCGGCGACCAGGCCGTCCAGCGAGTGCGCCTTGTCGAGGGCGCTGAGTTCGATGAACAGGGGTGCCAGGTGCGGGAGTTCGGCGGGCAAGCGGCGGGCCAGCTCGCGCAGGGCGAAGGTCTTGCCGCGGCCGAAGTCGCCGAGCAGCAGCACGAAGCGGCCGTGGTCGGAGTCCAGCAGCCGGAGCAGTTCGTCGACCAGTCCCTCGCGCTCGTCGGCGCCGGGGCGTTCGGCGTCGCGGTAGCGCTGGGGTAGGTAGAGGTCGGGGTGGTACTGGCTGTCGGTGGAGAGGCGTTCGGTCTGGGCGCCGACGTAGCCGCGCAGGTCGAGCAGTCCCTGGAACTCCAGGAAGCTGCGCAGGCGCACGCCGCGGCGGCGGGCCCGGTCGCGCAGCTCGCGGGAGGGCGGCGGGCCGTCGTGCACGAGTTCGGCGTCGAGGCCGGCGCCGTCGGCGTGCACGGCGTCGACGAACTCCTCGACCTCCTGCTCGGTGGGGGTGCCGACGCAGGCAGCCACCCGCTGCTGGCGGACCAGCCCGGACTCGGCCCAGGTGACGAAGAGCTGGGTGGTGGTGCCGGCCACCGGGCGGATCTGGGCGCCGGGGTGGCGGGTTCGGCAGACCTCGGCGACCCGGGCCAGCAGGGCCTCCTGGGGGGAGGCGAGGGCGCGGGTCTCGTGGTCGGTGTCGGCGGGTGCGCCGGGCTCCTCCAGCTGCGGGGGCCCGGAGCGGGGGGTCGGCGCGGGGGCCGGGAAGGCGCGCTCGGCCCGGCG
Source organism: Streptomyces sp. TLI_053 (assembly GCF_900105395.1). Lineage (NCBI taxonomy): Bacteria > Bacillati > Actinomycetota > Actinomycetes > Kitasatosporales > Streptomycetaceae > Streptomyces > Streptomyces sp. TLI_053. The sequence continues at coordinate 7,709,383 of NZ_LT629775.1, read as the reverse complement.
CCAGGGGACGGTGAGGCGGAGCGGGGCGGACGCGGTGCCGGTGGCGGAGGCAGTGCCGGGCACGGGGGCGGTGCCGGGGACGGGTGCGGAGGCGGGCCAGCGGGTCAGGCCGTCGCGGGTGAGCCGGAGCAGCTGGTGGGCGCCGGGGGCGAGGGCGCCGAACACGGGCAGTTCGCCGGCGGAGGTGGCGAGCAGGTGCGGCGGGAGCGGACGCGCGGCGGGCCCGCGGGCGGGACCGTCGGCGTCGGTGGCGGGGCCGTGCAGCAGCAGGTGCAGTCGGGGAGCGGTGAGCCGGGTGAAGCGGTCGGCGTCGCGCAGCGGTTCGACGCCCTCGGCGGGCGGCCCCCCGACGGCGGGGCCGCCGGTCCGGGCACCGGCCGGGCCGGCGGCCGGGGCCGCGACCGGGTGCCTCACCGCGCCGATCCGCAGCCAGCCGTCGTTCTCGTACGGGCGCAGCGCCTGGGCGAACCAGGCCGCCTGCTCGGGTCCGAGCCAGCCGTAGCGGTCCTCCGGCCGGTGGGTCCAGGCCATCGAGGAGTTGAGCCCGGCGACGACGGTGCCGAGTTCGGGCACCGGGAAGAGCGTCCACGGCTGGGCGCTGTCGAAGACCACGTCCAGGCCCTGGTAGAACTCCTGGAACAGCCGGGAGTAGTGCCGCCACTTGGGCCAGTACGGCGCGGCGGGCCGCAGTTCGTCGGCCTCGCAGGTGGCGAAGTAGGCGCGGGAGGCGGCCTGGCTGACGTCCCGGCCGCCGGGCAGGACGGCCACCCGGTGCGGTTCGAGCCCGAGCAGGGAGCGGATCCCGGTGAGGAAGGTCAGCGCCTGCTCGCACTCGCGGGGGCTGCCGGTGGCGGTGAGGTCGCCGGTGACGACGACGAGTTCGGGCGCGGGGGCGCCGGCGTCGGCGAGTTCGACGAGGTCGCCCCAGAGGGCCGACTGGAGGTCCACCGGGTCGGCGCCCCGGCCGAAGGCGGGGCCGGCCAGGTGGAGGACGGAGACCGCCTCGCGTCCGGCAGCGCGGCCGGCGGCCTGCGGGTACTCGGGCCGGGCGGAGGGGCGGCGGCGGCCGGCCCGGCCGCTGTCGCCGCCCGGCCGGGGAGCGGGGACGAGGTCCTGGGCGGTGCCTGCACCGGTGCCCGTCGCCGGGCCGTTCCCGTCGCCCGGGTAGCCGGGGGACAGCTCGGGGCGGGCCCGGCCGTCCATCGCCTGGGCGACCCGGGTGAGCAGCAGCCCGCGGGCGCGGTCCGGCTCGGTGACGCCGACCAGGTCGATGTAGGTGAGGGTGGCGAGCAGGCCGTCGACCGGGATGTCCTCGATCCGGACGGTCACCAGCCGCCGTTCCGGCTCGTCCGGGTCGGCGCGCAGCGCGGCCTGCCACTCCATCCGGCCGTAGCGGGAGCGCTCGTAGTTGCGCGAGAGCAGCGCGATCACCGCGGCGGACTCGGTGATGCCCCGGTCCATGAAGTCGACGAAGTTGGTCCCGGGCACGAAGTCCCAGGCCTGGAGGAAGGCCCGGTAGCCCGCCTCCTCCAAGGTCCAGGCGATCCAGGCCGCCCAGCGCTCGTCGGCCGGGGAGTAGCTGATGAAGAAGTCGATCGGCCCGGGGCCACCCGGGATCGCGTCAAGAGCCCCCATGGGAGGAGCTTATGACCGATCAGGAGGGACTCAACCCTGTTTCACCGCAACGGATCCGGGTGGTTTTTCCGGCACACCGCACGAACACCCGGTCGACCGGTGGCCGGATGTTCGCACGGCGGCCTCGACCCGAAACCCCTCGTGTGCGACCCTGACGTCCGTGTTCGCGTACCGGCCCGCCGTCAAACGGCTTCATCCCCTGGACCTGCTGGCGGCGGGGCTGCTCGCCTGCGGCCTGCTCTTCCTCGCCACCGGGCTCCTCCCGACGGACGCCGCCGGGTCGGCCTTCCAGCGGATCGTGCCGCTGCTGGCCTTCCTCGGCTCGGTGATCGTGCTCGCGGAGCTGACCAGTGCCGCCGAGGTGTTCGACGTGGTCGCGGCCTGGGTGGCACGGGCCGGGCGGGGCAGCTATCCCGCGCTGTTCCTGCTCTGTGTCGGCTTCGCGGCGCTGACCACCACGGTGCTCAACCTCGACACCACGGCCGTGCTGCTGACGCCCGTCATGCTCGCGCTCGCCACCCGGGTCGGCATCGCCCCGCTGCCGCTGGCCATGACCACGGTCTGGCTGGCCAACACGGCGAGCCTGCTGCTGCCGGTCTCCAACCTCACCAACCTGCTGGCCGCCGACCGGGTCGCGCTCTCCCCGGCCGGCCTGGCCCGGGCCATGTGGGCGCCGCAACTGGCCGCGCTGCTGGCCACCATGGCCTGCCTGTGGGCGTTCTACTGGCGGCGCGGACGGCGCGGCGCGGACGACTACCGGCCACCGGCGGCCCACCGGCCCGGGGACCGGGTGCTGTTCCGGATCTGCGCGCTGGCCTGCGCGGGCTTCCTGGTGGCCAGCCTGGCGGCGGTCGTCCCGCTCTGGGTGGCCTCGGGCGCGGCGGCGGCCGTCGTGGTGGCGGCCTTCGCCCTGCGACGGCCGGAGGCGCTGCGGGCCTCGTTGATCCCGTGGCGGCTGCTGGTGATGGTGCCCGGCATGTTCCTGGTGGTGCAGACCGTGGACGCGCACGGGCTGCACCGGCTGCTCGCCGACGCGATCGGTACCGACGGCGGCACCCTCGGCCTGTTCCGGGCCTCGGCGGTCGGCGCGGGCCTGTCCAACCTGCTGAACAACCTCCCGGTCTACCTGGCCGGGGAGGCCGCGGTGCCGGCGGGCAACCACACCCAGCTGCTGGCGCTGCTGATCGGCACCAACGTCGGCCCGCTGGTGGCCCCCTGGGCCTCGCTGGCCACCCTGCTCTGGTACGAGCGCTGCCGGTCGGCCGGCCTGCGGGTGCCGCTGCGGGGGGTGGCCGGGGCGAGCGCGGTGCTGGCGGTCGGCGGCGTCGCGCTGGCGACGGCGGCGCTGGCGCTGACGGCGTGAGAACCCGACCGAGCGCGGTTCGTCAGCCGGCTCCGGCAACCAGACCTCCGGCAACCAGACCGAGCAGGTACGGCAGCAGCTCCGGACGGCCCGCGACATAGCTGCGGGCCGTCTCCGGCTGCCCGGTGCGGGGGCTGAACGGCCCGCCGTCCAGCCCCCGCACCGCCACCCCGGCCTCGGTGGCCAGCAGACAGCCGGCCGGCAGGTCGATCTCCTCCGCCCGGTAGCCGACGAAGCCGTCGATCAGTCCGTCGGCCAGCAGGGCCCAGGTGAGCAGCGGCGCCCAGAGCTGGAGCACCCGGCGGGAGCCGTCCTCCAGCGCGGCCTTGAGCGTCCGCGCCACCGGGTCGCCGCCCACCCCGTGCCCCTGCGTCCAGCCGAGCACCGGGCGGCCGGCGGCGGGCGGCCGGGCCGGTACGCGCAGACGCCCGCCGGGACCGTAGGCCCCCGCGCCGCGCACGGCCCGCCAGGTGCGGCCCACCACCGGGTCGTGCACCACCCCGAGCACCGGCTCGTCGTCCACGCACAGCGCGATGCCGACCACGTACGCGGGCAGGCCGACGACCATGTTGTTGCTGCCGTCCAGCGGGTCGACCAGCCAGGTCCGGCGGGAACCGGGCGGGCCGGCGCGCTCACCGCCCTCCTCGGCCCGGATCCGGTCGGCGGGGAAGCTCCCGGCCAGCCGGCCGACGACCAGCTCCTCGGCGAGCAGGTCGAGTTCGGTGACCACATCGCCGTCCGTGCCCTTGGTGTCCACCCGGAAGGCGCCCCGCGGGGCGCCCGGGGCGCCCGGGAAGCGCGACCTCAGCAGCGCGCCCGCCGCCTCGGCGGCCTCCACCGCCACCCGGCACTCCTCGGCGAACCCGCCCGCCCCGTCACCCGGGGCCGCCGTCGTCCCGTCCACCGATCCTCCTCGCCGCCTCCCCGGCGATCCGGGCCGTCCGGTCCACGTCGCACAAACGCCGCACCACCCGTCGGGCTCCCCCGTCCACCGGCCCCAGCACCACGTCCAACGGGCCCGGCACGGTACGGCCCAGCACCACCGTGGCGGCGGGCTCGTCGTCCGGCAGCGCCGTGACGTGGAACTCCCCCGCCCCCAGGGTGTACGTCTCGCCCCGCGCGCTGACCTCCTCGCCCAGCGGCTCCCAGCGGACCAGCCGCGGTGTCGGCCGGACCTCGTCCACCCCGGCGGCCGCGTCGCTGTACACCTCGAAGGCCCGGTGGCTCGGCCGGTCGGACTCGTCGTGCACGCCGACCCGTTGGTTGCCGATCCGCCCGTACAGCACGCTGCTCTTCAGCTCCCAGCTGTGGCAGTGGATCTCGCGCCGCCCGGCGGCCCTGACCGGGTCGAAGACGTGCACGCACACCCCGAGCACACCCTCGCGCAGCACCGGCAGGCAGTAGAACCCCAGCGGATGGTCCACCGCCCGCAGCACCCGTCTGCCGTCCGCCACCTCCGCCAGCAGCCCGCCCACCAGACCGTCCAGCCCCGGTCCGGCGGCGGTGCGCCCGGCGGCCCGGTCGAGCGTCGTGAAGAGTTCGTTCATCACTCCCCCAAGTGCTCCCCCTCGACATGCTAGGCGTGACCACGAGTTGAGGGCCATAATGCGGACACGCCCGACCGCGTGCAACGGGAGCACGGTCGGCGCGCGAACGGCCCGGGCCCCGGGAAAACGCCCGCGGGCCCGCGACGCGGAGTGCGTCGCGGGCCCGGGGGCGTATCGGCGTTACGGTCAGGCGGTGTTCGGGGTCAGCGTCCAGCGCTGGTTGGCGTTGCCGTAGCACTGCCAGATGCCCACCGCGGTGCCGTTGGCGTCGTTCCAGCCCGGCAGTTCCAGGCAGCTGTCGGAGGCGGGGTTGTAGATCGAGCCGTCCTCGCGGAAGGTCCAGATCTGGCCGCCGCCGGCGGCCCGGCAGTCCGTGATCACGACCGGTGCGCCCCAGTCGGTCCGGTCGTCCTCGACGCCGACGCAGCGGCCGCCGGTGCGCAGGGTGCCGTCGGAGGCGAACCAGAAGTCCTGGCTGGCGCCGTTCCAGCAGTCGTACAGCCGGAGCGCGCTGTTGTTCGACGCACCGTAGTTGTCGAGGCAGCGGCCCTGGGCGTGGATGGAACCGATGTTGTAACCGGCGGGCTGGGCCGAGAGCGCCCGCGGCTCACCGAAGCGCGGCTGGTCGCCCTCCGGGGCGAGGCCCGGGTAGCGCACCTTGCGGCCGTCGGCGAAGGCGACGACGAGGTCGGCGTGACCGTCCGCGTCGAAGTCACCGGGCGAGTCCACCAGCGGGGCGGCACCGGCGGCGAGCCCGAGCGGCAGCACGGTGTGGGTGGCGGGGGCCGTCCACCGGTCGCTCGCCGTGTCCTGGCAGTCGCCGATCACCAGGTGGGTGCCGGGTCCGGCAGTACCGGGCGCGTCGAGGCACTTGGCGGCGTTCGGGTTCATCAGCGTGCCCGGGTGGGGACCGGCGACCCACTTCTGGGCCGGGGTGTTGTTGCAGTCCCACAGGTTGACCGGCGAACCGCTCTCGGTGAGCGCGTCCGTGACGTCCAGGCACTTGCCGAGGACGTGCACCGAACCGTCGGTGCCGAGGGTGAACGCCTGGCTGGACGCCGCACCCTGGTCCGAGCAGGCCGCCAGCACGGCGGCGGTGCCGTTGCCGGTGCGGCCGTGGTCGATGTCGGCGCACAGGCTCGTGCCGCCGTCGCCCGGGAGTGCGGAGACCAGGGGCTTGTGGGCGGGCAGCGGCAGCGGCGTGAAGCCGCTCAGGACCTTGCCGTTGGGGTCGAACGGCAGGACCAGGCTCGCGACGGCGCCGGTCACGGTGTCACGCACCCAGAGGGTGGGGACCCCGCCGATGTCGCCCGGGTACATCAGGGTGAAGCCGCTCCAGTCGTCGCCGGGGGCGCCGAGTTCGACACCGGCGTCGAAACACCGGCTGTCGTTGCTGCGCATGCTGTAGTAGTACCGCAGGTGACCCTGCTCAACGGTGATCAGGCCGGTCCCCCCGGTACCCCGCCGTACAGCGGTCATCCGGGTGATGTGGTCCCAGGTGCCGTCGATGCCCTTGGTGCGGCAGTAGGTCTGGCCGCCCACTGGACCGACGTCGCGGGTGAAGCGACCGAACACCGGGTTCGGCGTCGCGTTCCCGTCGTTGGCGTAGACGAGAAGCTGCTTGGTTTCCTTGTGATAGACGAAGAGCGAGTCGCCCTGCCCGACGACGGCCCCGCGGTGGGCCAGCAGGTAGTTGTTCCAGTTGTCGTGCATGGGGCTGCTCGCGGCCGGGGACACCGTCTCCGGCTCGGACGCGCCGCCGCTGCCACCCCGGAACAGCACCAGCGAACCGTCGGCCGCCGGAGCCAGGAAGTCGGGCACGCCGTCGACGTCGACGTCGCCGGCCACGTCCGGGCGGTCCCTCCACGGGGCGTAGTAGTTGTAACTGGAGATCCGCGGATCGGAGTTGCCGGCTCCGTCGACAGCGCTGACCACCAACTGGTGCGAGCCCCAGTCGTCGGCCCCCACACTGATCGGGACATCGGCGTACGCGGTACCGTCTGCGGCGAAGGAGGCGGGGACGGTGCCGGTGACGCCGGGCCAACCGACGTTGATGGTGTATCGGAACTCACGGACGCCACTGGCGAGGCAGCCGCCGGCGCAACCGCTCGGCACCGGGTCCTTGCTGGTGACTCGGACGGTGATGCCGGGGTCACCGGCGCGGCCGGTGGACGTGGCCCCGCTGCCCGTCGGCGGAAACACCGTCGAGGGCGCGATGGACGCGGGCGTCGGTGCGGAGAGGTCGACCTTGAAAGCGCAGTCCGCCGTCACCGGGCTGTTGACTCCGCCGCCGGTGGTCCAGGCGTTCCAGCCGTACTGGTGACCGTCCGCGAGCGCGCGACCGACGGTGGCCTGGCCCCAGCCTCCGGTGCCGACGACGGTCTGGCTGGTCCGCGTGACGCCACCGGTGTCGCCGGACTCGCCGGCCGTGATGTCCCACACCCGGAAGCCGACGGTGACGGTGCCGACGCCGGGCTGCGCGGTGCCGCTCCAGGCGGACAGGGTGACGTCGGACGTGCCGTCGGCCAGGGGAACGGTCCGACCGATCCAGCCGGGCGCGCCGGCTCCGCAGCCGTCGTCGGCCTGGCCCACGGGCTGCGGCTTGACGGACAGCTTGCTGGGGGCGGAGGGGCCGGGCCCGTCCGCGGCCTGGGCCGGGGCCTGGGCCTGGGCCTGGGCGGCCGTCGGTGCGGCCGTCGGTGCGGCCTCCTGAGCCGTCGGAGCAACGGCCGGAGCCCCGGTCGGGGTACTGGTCGGGGTGCTGGTCGGCACACCGGTCGGCACACCGGTCGGCACACCCGTGGGTGCGCCGGTCGGAGTTCCGGCCGCAGTCTCGGTCGGCGCCGGGGTCGCGCCCGGGTCCGCGAACGCGGCGCCCGGGGCCGCCAGCACGAGGCCGATCGCGAGCAGCGGCGCCAGGTGCCGAGCCGACCGGCCGCGCGGCGGCGCGGATGAGCGGGTTTCTCGCATGAGGTGTCAGTTCGCCTTCGCAGCAGGGACCCCTCGGTCCGCGGCCGATCGCCGGCTGTCCGCCGGCACCGACGTGAACGAGGGGATTTGTCCGAGTGTGGTGCGCGTTCCGATCACGCGTCAGATGACGTGGGCGCGCTTCGACGATCGGTGCGCGGTCGAACGTTAGTGCGTGGCGATCCCGGCTGGCAATCCCGTTTTCGCGGACGCCGGACGTGTCCCGTTCTGTGCATCGGCGCAGGTCACGGGAGGGTCCGGAGACGCCGGCGCCCGCCCCCGGTCGACGGGGGCGGGCGGCGGCGAACGACGGGGCGGGCGGTGGTGGGTGGGGTCGTCAGCGGAGGTCGAAGACCAGGCGGGCGGGGGTCCTGCCGGAGAGGACCTCGTCGAAGCAGGTGTTGACGTCGGCGAGGTGGCGGGTCTCGCGGATGACGCGGGTGCGGCCGAGGGCGTGGAGGCGGAAGACCTCGGCGAGGTCCTGGCGGGTGCCGACGATGGAGCCGATCACCCGGGTGCCGTTCAGGACGGTGTCGAAGACCGGGAGTTCGAGCCTGCCCTCGGCGGGCAGCGCGACCAGGACGAGGGTGCCGCCGCGGCGCAGCGAGGCGTAGGCGGCCTGGAACGAGGCGTTGCTGACGGCGAGGGCGATCGCGGCGTGGGCGCCGCCGAGCTTCCGGACCTCGGCGGCGACGTCCTGGACCCGGGCGTCGAGGACGTGGTCGGCGCCGAGTTCGCGGGCCAGGGCGAGCTTGTCGTCGGTGACGTCGACGGCGATGGTCTCGGCGCCCGACAGTCGGGCGTACTGGAGGGCGAGGTGGCCGAGGCCGCCGATGCCGGAGACCAGGACGCGGGTGCCGGGGCCGGCCCCGGAGACCTTGAGGGCCTTGTAGGTGGTGACGCCGGCGCAGGAGAGCGGGGCCGCGTCCAGCGGGTCGATGCCGTCGGGGACGGGAACGACGTAGTCGCCGTGGGCGAGGGCCTGCTCGGCGTAGGCGCCGTCGACGGAGTAGCCGCTGTTGTGCTGGTGGACGCAGAGGGTCTCCCAGCCGGAGACGCAGTGGTCGCAGCGGCCGCAGGCGTCGGCGAGCCACGGGATCGCCACCCGCTCGCCGACCCGGACGTGCCGGACCTCGGCGCCCGCCGCCTCGACGATGCCGACGCCCTCGTGGCCTGGCACGAACGGCGGGGTGGGCCGGACCGGCCAGTCTCCGTGCGCGGCGTGGATGTCGGTGTGGCACAGGCCGGATGCCTCGAGCCGCACCCGCACCTGGTGCGGGCCCGGCTTCGGGACCGGACGGTCCTCGATCACGAGCGGCTGGGTGAAGTCGTGGACGACGGCGGCCTTCATGTTCGTGCTCCTGCCCTTCGTGCCGCCGGAGCCGCTTCCCGACCCCCCGGGCCCCGGTCACACCTCCATCCCACTCCTCGGGCCGGGCGGACCGCCAGGGCCGGACGGGTGGATCCGGGCGGGCCGATGGTCCCGCGCCCGCCGGGCCGGTGGGCTCCGGCCGGACCGTGGAATTCGGTCGAGCCGGGTCGGGCGGTCCGAGTAGCGTCACCCCCATGGTGAATGAGGAGCGGTACGCCGTGTACCGGGAGGAAGCGAAGGTACTGGCCGCGATCGGCGAGCACGTCCACGCCCAGGTCGGTCGGGTGACGGTACGACTGCCCCGGGCCGTGGCGCAGGCAGCGGTGGACGCCTGGGAGCGCGACGACCCGGACGACGGGCTGCGGGGCGAGACGATCGAGCAGTACGAGGCGCGGGGCCGGGCGGGCGACGTGGCGCTGATCGGCCTCGTCATCTCGGAGCACGGCCGCTGGGAGGACGAGGAGGTCGTCGTCGACCTGGAGGTCTCTGACGCGGGGTCGGCCCTGCTGGCGCACATCGAGGCCGCGGGGACCGACTACCGGCCGAAGGAGCGCCCGTCGAAAACCGCCTGACCCCGCCAGTGGTACCGGCGACACTGGCGCCGTGACCGGTCCCGCGCTGCCGCATCCGCTCCGACCGCATCCACTGCGCCCGCATCCGCTTCGACCGCGTGCCCTGAGGCCCGGGGACCTCGTGGTGATCGCCTCGCTGTCCGGCCCTCTTCCCGCGGAGTACGAACCCGACGTCCAGCACACGGTGGCCGTGCTCGAACGGACGGGATTCCGTGTGCGCCGGGCTCCGCTCCTCCGGGCGGGACAGCAGCACTGGTGGAGCGCGGCGGCTCCGGTGGAGATCGCCGGGGAGCTCAACGGCCTGCTGCGCGACCCCGAGGTGCGCGCGATCGTCGCCAGTGACGGCGCGCAGACGGCGCTCGGCTACCTCGACCTGATCGACATCGAGGCGGTCGGGGCCGACCCGAAGCCGATCCTCGGCTACAGCGACATCTCACTGCTGCACCTGGTGCTCCACGCGCGCACGGGGCTGGTCGGGTTCCACGCCGACATGGCCGTCCCCGGCTTCGGCGGCAGCCGGCAGTCCCTGCCGGCGACGCGCAGAGCGGAACTCGATTCGCTCTACGGCAAGTTGCTCACCAGCACCGAGGCGATCGGCACGCTGCCCACCGGCCCGTCCTGGGAGTGCTGGCGTCCCGGCCGGGTCGAGGGCCCGCTGATCGGCGGGGTGATCAACCGCATCGTGCTGGCGCAGGCGACGCCGTTCGCGCTGCCGCTCGAACGGTTCGACGGCGCGGTGCTCTTCCGATAGGAGACGGGCGGCTTGCCCTCGTACGTGTGGAGCTACCTCCAGGTGATGCGGCGCAGCGGCATTCTCGACCGGATCGCCGGCATGGTCGTGGGCGTTCCGCGCGAGATCGGGGGACTCGGACCCGGCGCCTCCCCGACCCTGTCCGAGCTGGTCCTCGATGTCCTCGGCGACCGTGACATCCCGGTCCTGGGCCAGGTGGACTTCGGGCATGCCGGGCCGAACCTGCCGATGCCGGTGGGCATCCGCGTCGGCCTGGACGCACGGCGGCGGACGCTGTCGTTGCTCGAACCGGCGGTCGCACCGCACCCGGTGACCGCGATCAGCCCGCTGAGTGGGCGTCGGCCCGGTGCGTCGGCCGGGTGGTGACGTGGCGCAGCAGCACCGTCGGTGACGGCATGACGGCGGACCAGGTGTTCGCGCACCTCTCCGCGGCTTCGGCCGGGGCCCAGGCGGCCACCACCGGGAGTTCGCAGTGGTCGCCCGGCTGCAGCGGGGGAAGCGTCCAGGACATGCCGTGGTGGTTGCCGAAGTCCACTCCCCAGGTGGTGAACGAGCGGGCGTACACCTCGTCGGCCAGCGCCGTCCAGCGCCGGGGCGCCTCGCCCGCGAGGGCCGCGCCGCAGATCGCCTCCTCGTCGTTGCCGCCGACGGTGAGCCGGGTGTGATCGTCCTCCACCGTGATCGCGGCCAGCGCCTGCCCGCCGTTCCAGTCCGCGACGGCACCCTCCGGGAGCCGCGCCGGCAGCTCCGCCGAGAACCGCACCCGCCCGATCGGTGCCAGGACGTCGATCCGCCAGACCGCCGCGCGACAGTCGGTCAGCGGCTCCCAGTACTCGGGGTCGAGGTCGGGGTCGTACGGGGTCAGCAGCAGCTCGACGCGGGCCGCAGGACGGACCAGCGGGCCACCGTGCAACCGCTCGGCAGCTCGAAGAGCTCCTCGGGCAACGGGGGGAGGACGGTGTTCCCGAGGGTCGTGCCGAAGGTCAGCGGGCCGAAGGGGGTGCCGACGGCCGGCCGGTCGGCGGGACGCAGGCGGGTGCGCGGAACGCTCGGGAGCAGCATCGCTCCAGCGTAGAGGGCCCGTCGCACCGGGGTCGTCGGGTCGGGGCACCTGCCGCGCAGCGGCTCGACGACGGCTCCACGACGGCTCCACGACGGCTCGACGACGGCTCGACGACGGGGCCGGACCCCGCGCGGCCCGGTGACCCGGTGGCACCGGAGCCGGCCGAGTTCCGTCAGGATCCGCCGGACGGCGCCCGGCCGGGCCGGACGACGCGGTCCGCCTCCCAGGAGATGAGCATCCGCAGGGCGTCCTCGGAAGGACTCCCCGGGTCGGCGGTGTAGGTGACCAGGGCCTGGTCGGGGTCGTCGGCGGAGCGGAGGGTGTCGTAGACCAGCTCCATCCGGCCGACCAGCGGGTGGTGGAACACCTTGTGGCCGGAGGTCTTGTCGCGGACCGGGTGTTCCGCCCACCAGTGGCGGAACTCCTGGCTGCGCACGGAGAGTTCGCCGATCAGTTCGGCGAGCCGGGGGTCGTCGGGGCGGCGGCCGGCCTCCAGGTGGAGGAAGGCGACGTTCTCGCGCGCGCAGGCCACCCAGTCGTCGTAGAGGGTGCGCGAGGCCGGGTCGAGGAAGGTGATCCGGGCGATGTTCCGTTCGGTGGGGGCGAGCGTCCCGTAGTCGCCGAAGAGGGCGACGGCGGCGCTGTTCCAGGCCAGGATGTCCATCCGGCGGCCCATGACCACGGCCGGGACGTCGGGCATCGCGTCGAGCAGCCGGGCCATCGACGGCCGGACCTGCTGCGGGGCGGCGGGACCCCTGCCGCGACCGGGGCGGGCGCGGTCCTGGCGGGTGCGGGCGAGGCGGTGCAGGTGGCCGGCCTCCTCGGGGTCGAGGCGCAGCGCGCGGGCGACCGCGTCGAGCACGACGTCGGACGGGTTGCCGACCCGACCCTGTTCGAGCCGGGTGTAGTAGTCGACGCTGACACCGGCGAGTTGGGCGAGTTCCTCGCGGCGCAGGCCCGCCACCCGGCGGCGGCCGCCGAAGTCGGGGAGGTCCACGTCCTCGGGCCGGAGCCGGGAGCGGCGGGTGCGCAGGAACTCGGCGAGGCCGCTCGGGGTGCCGGTGGCGGCGGTGGTACCGATACCGGTGCCGGTGACAGCGCCGGTGACAACGCTCGCGGCGGCACTGGCGGCGGCGCCGGAGGTGGGGGCGGGGCGGCTCGTTCGGTTCGCGCTCATGCGGTCATTCTGTCCGTTCGGCGCCCGGTCTGCCTGGTCCTGGCAGGACCAGGCAGACCGGGCAGGCCCGGGGGGAAGGGGACGGCCGAGTGTCCGCGTCCGGGCATCACCAGGAGTTCGCGACCGCCACCACACCGCCGTCCACCACGATGTCCTGGCCGGTGATGTAGCCGGCCCGGGGCGAGAGCAGGAAGGCAACGGTCTCGGCGACGTCCGCCGCCTCGCCCAGACGCCCGATCGGCACCTGCGCCCGCACGGCTTCCTGCTGCTCCGGTTCGGTGATCACCTCGTGGAACATCTCGGTGACGATGTAGCCCGGGCTGACCGAGTTGATCCGGATGCCGCGCCCGGCGAAGTCGCTGCCGAGGGTGCGGGCCAGGTTGTGCACGGCGGCCTTGGTCGCCGCGTACACCGGGGCGTTGGGCAGGCCCCGGTGCAGGGTCCAGGAGGCGTTGAGGACGATCGCGGCGCCGCCGCCCGGGGCCTGCTCCAGCAGCGGAAGGGCGTGCTGGACGGTGAAGAAGACGCCCTTGAAGTTGACGTCCACGGTGCGGTCGAAGCTCTCCTCGGTCACCTCGGCCGGGGTCTCGAAGACGCCGACCCCGGCATTGGCGAACACACCGTGGAGGTGGCCGTACCGCTCCCCCACCCGCTCGGCCAGCCGGGCCAGGTCGGACGGGCGGGCGGAGTCGGCGCGCACCGCGAACACCCGCTCACCGGCGGCGAGTCCGGCCTCGGCGCGGGCAAGGCGGGCGTCGTCGCGGCCGGTGATCACCACGTTGGCGCCGCGGTCCAGCAGCACCCGCGCGGTGGCGAGTCCCATGCCGCTCGTGCCTCCGGTGACGAGCACGGTCCGGCCGTCGAAGTCCTGGTCCTGGGTGGTGCGGTCGCTCTCGCCGGCGATGGCGGCGGGTGTGTTCCGGTGGGTATTGGTCATGGGACCAGCCTCGCCGCCGGAAGGAGGGGCGGACCAGGCCCGTTCCGACCCTGGGTCCGGCGGGACCACCCTGGCGGGAGGGCGGAGCTGCCCGGGCGTGCGTCCGCCCCCGCCGGGGGTCGGCGGGGGCGGACGCGGTCGCGCGGCCGCGGCGGGGGGTGGTGTCGGGGGCTCGGCGCGGAGTGCGGTCAGGACTCCCGGCGGGCGCCCGCGGAGGGCACGGCCCGGTAGACGTGCGGCTCGGCCCAACCCTCGGCCAGGAAAGCCTCGGTGACCGCCTTGGCCACCGCGTCCGCGTCGGCCGTCCGGGTCAGGGCGATCACCGAGCCGCCGAAGCCGCCGCCGGTCATCCGCGCGCCGAGCGCCCCGGCCGCGACGGCGACGGAGACCGCGAGGTCCGTCTCCGGACAGGACGTCCGGTAGTCGTCGCCCAGGGAGGCGTGCCCGGCGGTGAGGATCGGTCCGAGGGCCGCCGGACCGTGCTGCTCCAGCTCCCGCATCGTCTGCTCGACCCGACCGTTCTCGGTCACCACGTGCCGGACCAGCGGGACCAGTTCGGCCGGCAGCCGGTCCAGGGCGGCGGGGAGGTCGGCGGCGGCGAGGTCGCGCAGCGCCGGCAGCCCCAGGAGCGCGGCGGCGCGTTCGCAACCGGCACGAAGAGCGGCGTAGGCGCCGTCGGCGAGGTCGTGCTGCACCCGGGTGTCGAGCACCAGGAGGGTGAGGCCCGAACCCGCGAGGTCGAGCGGGACGTACCGGGCGGAGAGGTCGCGCGTGTCCAGGTGGAGGGCGGTCCCGGCGCGGCAGGCCATCGAGGCCATCTGGTCCATGATCCCGCACGGGACACCGACGAAGTCGTTCTCGGCCCGCTGCGCGATCAGGGCCAGCTCGGCTGCTTCCAGGCCGAGTTCGTACAGGTCGTTGTAGGTGGTCGCGACCGCGCACTCCAGTGCGGCGGAGGAGGAGAGGCCGGCGCCGCCGGGCACGTCGCTGTCGAGCAGGACGTCGGCGCCGCCGATCGCGTGGCCCGCCTCGCGCAGCGTCCAGACGACCGCGGCGGGGTACGCGGCCCAGCCGGACACGCCGCCCGGGGCCAGACCGTCGACGGACAGTTCGACGACCTCGCCGGGGACCCGGGTCGAGGCGAGGCGCAGCACGCCGTCGGCGCGGCGGCGGGCGTAGGCGCGGACGGCCTGCGGGAGGGCGATCGGGAGGACGAACCCGTCGTTGTAGTCGGTGTGTTCGCCGATCAGGTTGACCCGGCCGGGGGCCGCCCAGACGCCCTCGGGGGCGTGGCCGTAGAGCTCCTCGAAGGCGGCGGACGGGGAGGTGGGGGGCGTGGGGGTCATCGCTGCGGTTCCTCGTCGGTCGTCTTGGTGGCCGGAGCGGCCGGGGTGGTCGGGGCAGCCGGGGTGACCGGGGCGGCCTCAGCGGCCGGGGTGGTGGAGCCGACCTCACGAAGCCGCCGGGCCGCGGACTCCGGGGCGACGTCGTTCATGAACGCCTCCATGCCGGACTCGGTACCCGCCAGGTACTTGAGCTTGTCCGCCGTCCGCCGGACGGTGAACAGCTCCAGGTGGAGGGCGAGTTCGTCCTCGTGACCGTTCGGGGCCTGGTGCCAGGCCGCGATGTAGGGAGCGCGGACCTTCCGGTTCTCGTCGCTGAAGAGCCGGTCGAAGCGGCGCAGCAGGTCGAGGTAGATCCGGGGGAACTCGGCGCGCTCGTCCTCGTTCAGCCCGGTGAAGTCGGGCACCCGGCGGTTGGGGAAGAGGTGGACCTCGTAGGGCCAGCGGGCGGCGAACGGCACGAAGGCCGTCCAGTACTCCCCCGCCAGCACGACCCGACTGCCGTCGGGGTGCTCGGGGCGCTCGGGGTGCTCGGCGGACGGTTGCCCGGCGGATGCTCTTTCGGCAGCGACGAGGTCGTCGAAGAGGTTGCGGCCGGTGGCGGCGCGGTACCGGGCGGCCTGGTCGATCATCTTGGCGGTGCGCGGGGGGACGAACGGCAACGCGTAGACCTGGCCGTGCGGGTGGGCGAGGGTGACGCCGATCTCGGTGCCGCGGTTCTCGAAGCAGTAGACCTGCCGGACACCGGGCAGGGCGGAGAGTTCGGCAGTGCGGTCGGTCCAGGCGTCCAGCACCAGGCGGGCGCGGTCCTCGTCGAGATCGGCGAAGGAGGCCTCGTGGTCGGCGGTGAAGCACACCACCTCGCACCGGCCGACACCCGGCCCGCGACCGTGCAGCGGGTCGTCGAGGGCGAGCGGCACGGGGTGGGTGCCGGGGTCGCCCGCGAGGGAGGGGAAGCGGTTCTCGAAAACGGCCACCTGGTAGTCGTCGGCCGGGATCTCGCTCAACCGGCCCTCGCGGCTGGGGCAGAGCGGGCACTCGTCGGCCGGCGGGTGGTAGGTGCGCGCCTGGCGGTGGGCGGCGACGGTCACCCAGGCGCCGGTCATCGGATCCTGCCGGACCTCGGAGGAGGGCGCGGCGGCGTCCAGCGGACGCAGGTCGGCAACGGCCCGGCCGGTGGGCGGCGTGCCCCGGTCGTAGTAGATCAGTTCGCGGCCGTCGGCCAGTTCGGTGACCGTCCTGGTCGTCGCACCGGCCTGCCCGCTCGAACCGGCCTGAGCACTCGTACCGGCCTGAGCGCTTGCGTCGGCCTGAACACCTGCGTCGGGGTGCGCGTTCGGGCGGGACGATGCGGCGGCGCCGTTCGTCCCGTTCGCAGCTGCCGACCCGCTCGCGTCGGCCTGGCCGGCCGCGTCGGTCACCGTTGGGGCCATGACGTGCTCCCTCTCCTGGGGCTTCCCTTCAACCACATGAACAAACAATATCGAACATGAATCAACATGCGAGCCCTGGGTCCACCCCGATTCCGAAATCGGCCGCCGGTCGGGCGTCAATGCGCATCCTCCCTGGTCGGCACAGCGGACCGTACGAGGCGACCCGGCCGCCGGGCCTGCCGAGTCTTCCACCCGCCACGGATGCTCACAGACCGACCGAGAGCCGGCGCGCACCACCCGCCCCGCGCGGCCGCCCAGCCTGAACCTCCACCCGGAATCCCCGCTCGGAGCAACGACTTCGACGACCGGACGTCACCCGGACCATGGGGTGCGCACACAGGCCGGACGCGGGTCCGACTGCGGGTCCGGACATGGCCGGGCGCGGCCGGGCGCGGCCGAACGTGCAGCGCCCCCGGGAGCGAAGGCTTCCGGGGGCGCGGTGGGCGGTCCTTGTCAGTGGGCCGCGGGGTGGCGGTGGTGGTGATGCCGGACCAGGGCCCGGCCGGACGGGGCGTGCAGGGGGAGCCGGTGGACGGGTCGACGGACCTGGCGGCGGTGAGGGCGAACCGTCACGGTGATCGCCACCGGGCCGGCGACAGGACCGGCAGCAGGGCCGGCGACAGGGCTGGCGACGGTGGCCCCGGTGCGCCAGGCCCGGGTTGCGAGGACCGCCGACACCAGGGCGAGGACGGCGAGCGCGACCGTGGCCGCGGGGAGCCCGGCGGTGGCACCGAGCCAGCCGGCCAGCGGGTACGCGAGCAGCCAGCAGACGTGAGTGAGCGAGAACTGCGCGGCGAAGGCCGCCGGAAGGTCGGCCGGTGGAACGGCGGACCGCAGCAGGCGTCCGCCCGGCGTCAGGATCAGTGAACCCGCCGCACCGAGCCCGGCCCACAGGGCGAGCAGCGCGGGCCAGCGCCACGCCCCGCCGCCCGCGGTGGTGACGGCCGCCAGGACGGCGAGCAGGCCCGCGACGGCGAAGGCGGCCGGCAGCATCACCGTTCGGTCGGCGACCCGGTCCAGCACCCGGGGCAGCAGCAGCGCGACCAGCATCGAGCCTCCGCCGTACGCGCCGAGGGCGAGCGGGACGTCGCCCGCCGAGCGGCCCAGTTCCTCGCGGACGTAGACGACCGTGTTGACGATCACCATGGCGCCACCGGCCGCCACCGCGAGGTCCAGGGCGAGCAGCGCCCGCAGGCGCGGCACGGAGAGGAAGAGCCGGATCCCGGCCAGGGAGCGTGCGGCGACCGAACGGGCGCCGACTCCCCGGGCGTCGTCGGCATCGACCGGGTCGCGGTTGCTCCGCGCCGCCAGGACCGCACCGGGCAGCACCACCGAGACGACGAGGACCGCCGAGGCGAGGAAGCCGACCACCGTCCCCCAGAACAGCCACCGGTACCCGACCAGCGCCAGCAACGCGGCTGCCAGCACCGGACTGACCAGGGTCTCCGTGTCGTAGGCGAGCCGGGACAGCGACAGCGCCCGGGTGTAGTCGCGCTCCTCGGGCAGCACGTCGGGGATCACCGATTGGAAGGCCGGGGTGAAGGTGGCCGAGGCCGCCTGGAGAACGAAGATCAGCAGGTAGACCTGCCACACCGAGCCGACGAACGGCAGCGCGAGCGCCACGCCCGCACGGGCCAGGTCGGCGGCGACCAGCAGCCGGCGGCGCGGGATCCGGTGCGCGAGCGCGGCCACGACCGGGGCGATACCGACGTAGGCGACCATCTTGATCGCCAACGCCGTGCCGAGCACCGACCCGGCCTCGGCCCCGGCGAGATCGTAGGCGAGCAGACCCAGTGCCACGGTGGCCAGGCCCGTCCCGGCGAGGGCGACGACCTGGGCGACGAACAGGTGCCGGTAGGTGCGATTACGGAGGACGGACAGCATCGGGGACTCCGTTCGTGCGGAGCGCGCCGGGGCGGCGCGGGCCGGTGGGGTCCCCTCCAGGATAGGACAACATGTGCGTACGCGTGCACCCATTGGGCGCGAAAGGCCTCCCAAGAGGCCTCAGGAGGCGGCGCGGCGGGGCTCAGTCGTGCGGCGGCAGTCCGCTGATCTGGTGGTCGGCCGCACTGAGCGCCTCCTGGACCAGCCGCCGCAGGTGCCCGTGCCGCAGCGCGTACACGACCCGGCGCCCGTCCTTGCGCGTGGACACCAGCCCGGCCAGCCTCAGCTTGCCGAGGTGCTGGCTCACCGACGGACGCGCCGCACCGGCCGCCTCGGTCAGGGTCGTCACATCGGCCTCCCCCTCGCTCAACCGCTGCAGCAGCGCGAGCCGGGTCCGGTCGGCCAACAGGGCAAGGATCCCGGCAGCGACATCCAGCCGTTCATCCCCCTCGGCCAACTGCGAGGCATGTGCACCTGATACCTGGAGGCTCCCGCTCATGTCCTCATCGTAGACATCCCACGGGGCCGGCACGTCAAGCCGAGGAGGGCGGTCCGCCGTTGACGATGCGGCCGAGTTCAGCGGTGGGTGCGGCGGACGCGGGTACGCAGGGCGTCCTGGGACTCGACGTACTTCACCATCAGGCGGGCGAACTCCAGCCGCTCACCGTCGGGCCAGTCGGCGGTGATCTGCTCGAAGGCCGAACGCTGGTACTGCCGGAAACGCTCCATCAAGTCCTCGCCCTCCGGACTGAGGAGCAGGACGGTCCGGCGGCCGTCCTGCTGGGAGGCGGCGCGGACCAGATATCCGGCGGAGATGCAGTCCGACACCATGCGACTGCCCACCGAGGGATCGACGCCCAGGTGCTCGGCAACGGCTCCGACGGTCACCTCGTGGCCGTCCTGACCAGTGACATCCTGGACGATTCGCAGAACCAGCGTCCGACTGAGGTCCTTCTGGGAGATCGGGTCCTCGACATCGAGCAGCGAGGAGCGCCGCAGCCGCCCGAAGGCCGGCCCCACGGCGTTCAGGAGGTCCTCACCCTCGCCCGACCCGGGCTTCGTCGTCATGCGGCCAGCCTATCCGTATGCGTGAACCGGCGAAGATATGTGTTGACGCGAAAACATGTGCAAGACATCATGCATATGTACCTGGACACCCATTTTGGCGGGGTGCGCTCACTCGGCCCCCGTCGGCCTCACCACTCGACGAAAACGAACGGACTCCTTCTTATGACCACCACCCTTGTCACCGGCGCCCGCGGCAAGGTCGGCCGGGGCGTCATCGCCCGCCTCCACGCCGCCGGGCACTCCGTCCGCGCTGCCAGCGCCCGCCCCGCCGAGCTGACCGTCCCCGCCGGCATCGAGCGCGCCGACCTCGCCCTCGACCGGCCCGAGTCCTTCGGCGCCGCACTGCGTGGCGTCCAGCAGGTCTTCCTCTATCCCCAGCCCGCCGGCATCCACGCGTTCGCCGAGGCCGCCGAAGCAGCCGGCGTCGAACACGTCGTCCTCCTCTCCTCGTCCTCCGTCCTCGGACCCGACGCCGAGAACGACCCGCTGGCGAGCCACAGCCTCCTGGTCGAGCGCGCCCTCGCGGACTCCGACCTCCATTGCACCTTCCTGCGCCCGGACGCCTTCGCCAGCAACTCCCTGGGCTGGGCGCACTTCATCGGCCAGGGCCTGCCGATCCAACTCGCCCACCCGGATGCTCACATCGCACCCATCCACCCCGAGGACCTCGCCGACATCGCCGCCGAGGCCCTGACCGGCGACTCCCTCACCGGCTCCGCGCCCACCCTGACCGGCCCCGAGTCGCTCACCTTCCGCGAGCAACTCGCCGTCCTCGCCGAGATCCTCGGCCGCGAGATCCCGGTCGAGCGGATCAGCCGCTCCGAGGCCGAGGCGCAGATGGGACGTCACATGCCCGTTCCCGTCGTCACCTCTTTGCTCAATCTCTGGGAAGCCGCGGCCCACGGGCCCGCTCCCGTTCACGACACCACCCTGACCCTCCTCGGCCGCCCCGCGCGGACCTTCCGCCAGTGGGCCGGCGAGAACACCGCCGCGTTCGTCCGGCCCTGAACCGGCACCGCCCTCGATGTCGCGACCGACTCAGGAGGACGACGTGGAACCCATCGGCTACTGGCTCAACCGCACCGACCTGGCCCTCACCACCACCATGAACACCGTGCTCGCCGAGTCCGGCCTCACCCGACTGGCCTGGCAGGTGCTCAATGTCGTCGAGACCCACCCGCGGGTGACCGACACCACCGTCCTCACCACTCTGACCGCCAACGCCTCACCCGCCGAGCTGACCGACGCCATTACCACCGTCCTCGCCGACGGCTGGGCCGTCCGACCGGCAACGGAGCACCTCGCCCTGTCCGAGGACGGCCGCGCCCGCCTCGCCCGGGTCGGCAAGCACGTCGCCGCCTTCCGTGCGGCCTCCGTCGCCGGTATCTCGCCCGAGGAGTACCGGACCGCGGTCGGCGTCCTGAAGCGGATGACTCTCAACCTGGAGTCCGACCAGGGGCACTGAGCCATGACCCGGACTGATCCGCTGCCGCCCGGCGGACCTCGTCCCTCGGCTCGCTCCCCTCCGTCCGTTCACCCCTCCTCTCCGCTCGCCCCTCCGTCCCCCCGAAGGTCCTCGATCCGACGGATCTTGCCGACCGAACGCTCCAAGGTGTACGGGTCCACCACCTCGACGTCCACGCTCACCCCAACGCCGCCCTTCACCCCCCGCACGATCGCCCCGACGGCCTCCTCGCGCTCGCCGGACCCGGCTTCCGGCCGCGCCTCGACCCGCACCGTCATGTGGTCCAGCCGGCCCCGGCGAGTCAGCCGCAACTGGAAGTGGGGTGCGACGGCGGGCACCCGCAGCAGGATCTCCTCGATCTGGGTAGGGAAGACGTTGACCCCGCGCAGGATGATCATGTCGTCACTGCGGCCCGTCACCTTGGCCATCCGGCGGAACGCGGGGCGCGCGGTGCCGGGCAGCAGCCGGGTGAGGTCGCGGGTGCGGTAACGGATCACCGGCAACGCCTCCTTGGTGAGTGAGGTGAAGACGAGTTCGCCGCTCTCGCCGCCCGGCAGCACTTCGTCGGTCAGCGGGTCGACGACCTCCGGGTAGAAGTGGTCCTCCCAGATGTGCAGACCGTCCTTGGTCTCCACGCACTCCTGCGCGACACCCGGCCCCATCACCTCGGAGAGTCCGTAGATGTCCACGGCGTGGAGGTCCATCCGCCGCTCGATCTCCGCGCGCATCTCCTCCGTCCAGGGTTCGGCGCCGAAGATTCCGATCCGCAGCGAGGTGCCGCGCGGGTCGACCCCCTGTCGCTCGAACTCGTCCAGCAGGGTGAGCAGGTAGGACGGGGTGACCATGATGACCTCGGGCCGGAGGTCCTGGATGAGCCGGACCTGGCGGGCCGTCATACCGCCGGAGGCCGGGACCACGGTGCAGCCGGCACGCTCGGCACCCGCGTGCGCGCCCAGTCCACCGGTGAACAGGCCGTAGCCGTACGCGATGTGGACCGTCTGGCCGGGCCGCCCGCCCGCCGCGCGGATCGAGCGGGCCACCACGTCCGCCCAGACGTCCAGGTCGTGCTCGGTGTAGCCGACCACGGTCGGCAGGCCGGTCGTCCCGCTCGAGGCGTGGATCCGGCGGACCTTCTCCTTCGGGACGGCGAACATGCCGAACGGGTACGTGTCGCGCAGGTCGGCCTTGGTGGTGAAGGGGAAGCGGGCGAGGTCGGCGAGGGCACGGCAGTCCTCGGGCGTGACGCCGGCCGCGTCGAACTTCCGCCGGTACAGTTCGACGTTGTCGTAGGCGTGGCGCAGCGTGGCCCGCAGGTGCTTGAGCTGGTGCGCCCGCAGCTCGTCGGCGGTCATCCGCTCACCGGCGTCCAGGAGTTCCGCCGGCGGCGCCTCGCCGAGACGCGCCGGCGCCCGCACCGCTCCTCCCTGACCCGAGGGCGTACCCGGATCCGTCGCTCCGCCGCTCATCGTGCCTCCTTCAGAACTCACTACCGACCATTCGGTCGGCCCTGGCCGGAGCCAAGTAACCCAGTGCCCGAACCACCTGTCAAGGCTCGGCACGCCGGTGCCCCGGCAGGTCGGCGTCCATCGCCTCGCTCAGAACTTTGCCCCCGCCCCTGGGCGCCAACCTGTGCCGATCGGCAGGTTCTCGCTCCGGAAAAAGGCACCGGATCCCTGCCGATCGGCAGATGGCAGGGATCGGCCGAGCGGGAAAGCTGGTCGTCGTCACCCCCCCACCCCCACCCACGACCAGGTGAGCGGAGCAGGAGCACATGAACCGATCCGATGTCACACACCGCCTCGAACCGACCGGCGCCGGGCCGCGGGGCGGAGCCGTCCGTCGCCCCGCCGGCCGGACCTGTCTCCGCACCCCGCCCGCACCACCGGCCCTGCCCCCGCCTCGGTTCCACTACCGCCGGCCACTGCCCGGCAAGACGCGGCCCCAGCTCGCCGACGGCTCGCGCCGGTGGTGGCTCGCGGCGGCCGCCCTCGTCCTGGTCCGCCTCGCCGTGCCGCCGGACCTCGGCGTCGGCGCGGTGCCGCCCGCCGCGCGGGTCTGGCCGGTGCTGGTCACCGCCTTGGTCGGCGCGGGTGTGCTCGTCCGTCCCGCCGCGGCCCGCGACAGAGCCGTCGTGCGCTCCGCGGCCGCCCTGAGGGCGAGTGCCGTCCCGGACCGAGTCGGTTGCCGTTCATCGGGCACAGGAGCCCCGCCGTGCAGCGACCGGACACGGGAACGGGCACCACCGATGCGCATCTCCGCCCGACGTGCGCGGGCCCCGGCCCGGGCGGCAGATGGTCGGACACAGGAAGGCGTGGAGCCACCGACCGGTGATGCGGGGCGAGCATCCAGCCGTCCACGCACGCGTGATCAGCTGGCAGTACGGGTGAAACGCATCGAGCAGCGACGGTAGGCCCCGTCGTCGCTGAAGGCCCACTCCGTCAGGCACCAGCCCGCTGCCTCGATCCGCCGAACATAGAGCGCAAGGTTCCGTTCGGGATGGACCGGGTGGAGGCGAATGCTCCGATGATGCTCTGCGTCTCCCCGTTCCCGGCACCGAACGGCATGGCCGTCCAAGGGGCTGAGACCGCCGGACTCATGGTGGCTCAGGCTCATGCCGGCGATCGTAGGGAGCACCGGAAGCTCACGCACCTGACTTTGTGCAGGCTCCGCTCGCGGCTACCACAACACGAGGAAGGCTGGGGCTCTGTGCGCTCCACCGCCACGACCACACCACCAAGCGGCCGCGCCCGGATGTTGGACGGGAGGTAACAACATCTCCGCTACCGCAAGCCCTTCCGACCGGGCCGCAGCGGTCGGGGCCGCTTCGCAACCCCGTGGACGGCACCGCAACCGACTTGCTGAAATGGGATGCGGCCACTACCGCAGTCGTACGAGTCACCGGGAGGCGGCGATGGCCGGGATCGAGTTGCACCTGTCAGTACGCGACCTCACCGACGCGGACCTTCCGTCCTGCAGTTGGGCCGGCTCCCCCAAGCACGTGCGCGAGCTGGTCCACCAGATCCGCCGTGCCGAAGCGGGCGAGGTCGACTACCTGGCTGTCTGCACGCCGGTCGGGATCCCGGTGGCGGTCGGCGGCATCGACTACACGGTCAGGCCCGGCGCCGGCACGCTCTGGCAGCTCGGCGTCCATCCGGCGCTCCAGTCCTGCGGGATCGGCACGCTGCTGGTCCGCTCCGCCGAGCAGCGGATCAGGACCAGGGGCCTGACCCGCGCCGAGCTCGGCGTCGAGGAGAGCAACCCGCGCGCCCGCGCGCTCTACGAACGGCTGGGCTACCGCGCCTTCGGCCGCGAGCTCGACTCGTGGGACGTGGAGGCCGAGGACGGCTCACTCCGACGGTACGAAACGATGTGCACGCTGATGAGCAAGAACCTTACCTAGCAGTCGATTTCGCGCCGCATCACACGGCCCGCCAGCTCGAGCGCGACGGCTGAGGCAGAGCAACGCGCCCTACGACTCTCCTTCCGGGAGCCGCAGGAGGTCGCCCGATCCTGTGCGAGGCGATCGGGCGACGCCGAGAAGCCGCGGTTCGGCGGGTCAGCCATGTTCGTCCCACTGCCCCGTCCGAACCAGAGCCTCCGTCCGCGCCTTCCGCGCGAGCTCCCGGCCACCGTTGAACACGGTCGCTCGCAACGATCCGGCCGAACCGACCTTGGTGTCCGACCAGGCCTGGACCACCACCGTCCCGCTCGGTGCGGTCGGCACCGAGTACGCGGGTACCGGCCCGAGCGACATGCGAAACGGCCGACCCTCCCGTCGGCCGGGCCGCCTGCGCACCGACACAACATGCCAGCCCACCCCGCTCTCCCGCCCGCCCGCCCGTGCGCCCGTGCGCCCGCCCGCGCCGGAACACCCCGGGGGGGTGTCCAGGCACTGGCACCATTCGACGATGGTGCTACTCTCACTAGCACCATGTTGCTGAAGCTGGAGACCGGGGACTCCCGGCCGTTGCACGAGCAGGTTGCGGGAGCGATCCGGCGGGCCGTCGGTGAGGGCGAGTGCGCACCCGGGGAGCGGTTGCCGCCGGCGCGCGATCTGGCGCGGGCGCTCGGGGTGAACGCGAACACGGCCCTGCGGGCGCTGCGCGCACTGCGGGACGAAGGAGTGCTGGAGTTCCGCCGGGGGCGCGGCATCACCGTCGCCCTCGGCGCCGACCGCCGTGCCGAACTGCTGGACGCGGCGCGTCGGCTGGTCGCGGACGCGGCGCACGCAGGCTTCAGCCGGGAGGAGCTCATCGAGATGATCAGGGGGCTGGAGTGACCGAGGTTTCGCAGGAGAAGGGACGCGACGCCCGCAGGGACGCGGTGGCGCGGGCGATCGGATTGCTCGCGTCGGGGGCGCTCGTCCTCGGGGTGCTGGCACTGCTGCTCGGACTGCCGTGGATGGCGCACGGCCGGTTGCCGGAACCCGTGGCCACCCACTGGAACGGGACGCGTCCGGACGGTTCGATGTCGCTGACGGCCGCGGCGGGCTTCCCCGCCGCGGTGTGGATGGCCTCGGTCGCGGCGGCCGCCGTCGCGACGTGGCGCGGCGGGGAGCACGCGAGGGGCTGGTCGGCGGCCGGCCTCGGCTTCGGGGGCGCGCTGCTGACGGGCGCGCAGGCCGCGATCGTCTCGGCCAACCTGGACCGCCCGACCTGGCAGGAGGCCCGTCCGCTGGGCGCCGAGGTGCTGCTGGTCCTGGTGGCAGCGGTCGCGGCCGGCGCACTGGCATGGTGGCTCGCCCGGCCGCAGGGGCCGGGGCCGCTCTCCGCGACCGTCCCCGACGGCCCGCGCCTGGACCTGCCGGACGGCCAGCGCGCCGTCTGGCTGTCCCGGGCGGTCAATCCCTGGCTGGGACTGCTGGCCGCGGTGACCGGGCTGGGCGCGGCCGGCGCGGCCCTGGCCGGGTTCGCCGGACTGGGCGGGGTGGCCTGGGCGACGGCCGCGCCGCTGGCGGTCGCCGCGCTGGCGGGGCTCGGCTGTTCGTCGGTGCAGGCCCGGGTGACCGAGCGCGGCCTGGATGTGGCGTTCGGCCCGCTCGGCCGGCCGTCCCGGCACTGGGATCCGGAGGAGATCGCCGCCGCCCGGGCCGAGACCCGCACCCCGGCCCAGGTGGGCGGCTGGGGCTACCGGCTGAACGGCCTGGGCACCACGGTCATGCTGCGCCGCGGCGAGTGCCTGGTGATCCGGCCCCGACAGGGCGCGGAGTTCGCGGTGAGCGTGGACGACGCCGAGCGGGGCGCCGCCCTGCTGAACACCCTGGCCGCGCGCCGGGGCGCGTGACCGGCCGAGGGGCACCCGGCCCAGGGCACAGATCCGGCCGAGGGCTCACGGCGCAGGGGCACACGGCCGGCCGGGTCACCAGCCCGGCACGGCCTGCGGAGGAACGTCAGCCGCGCCGCTTCGGGCGGCCGCGCCGAGCGGCCGCCGCGCCACCGGACGACGATCCGGAGCCGCCCCTCGCCCGCCCGCCGGCGGTGGCACGGCCTCCGGCCGCCGGCTTGCCCGAGCCCTTGGGAGCAACACCCTTGGCTGCACCACCCTTGACCGCACCGCCCTTGCCGGTGCCACCCTTGGCACCGCCCGCGCGGCCCGGGGCGGACTTCGCCGCCGGGGCCTCGGCCGAGGCCGTGGCCGCCTGGCCCCGGCCGCGCGAGCTGTTGACCGTACGACCCCGGACGATGCCGATGAACTCCTCCACCAGGTCCGTGGTCTGCTCCTCCGGCCAGGACAGCGCGATCCGGGACTGCGGGGCATCCGCCATCGTCCGGTAGGTGAGGTCGCGCCGGTGGTGCAGCCGCGCCAGCGACTGCGGCACGAGCAGCACCCCGACCCCGGCCGCGACCAGTTCGACGGCGTCGGCCGTGGTCGCCGGTCGCTCGATGGCGGGCCGCCCGGGCAGCTGCTCCCATTCGAGGGTGTCGTCGAGCGGGTGGAAGACCACGTCGTCGGCGAGATCGGCGACGGTGACCTCCTCGGCCGCCGCCAGCCAGTGGTCCTTCGGGAACACCACCACCGTCGTCTCGGTGTACAGCGGGATCGCGCTCAGACCGGTCCGGTCGACCGGCAGCCGCAACAGCCCCGCGTCCGCGTCGCCCGCGCGCAGCGTCGGCTCACCGTCGGCGGCTTCGACCGCGACCAGGGCGAGCGGAACGTCCGGGAGCCGCTCCGACCAGACGCGCGCCCACTTGCCGGGGGTCACGCCCGGGACGTAGGCCAGCCGGAACGAGGGTGTCACCTGCATCTCTGTCACCCGACCAAGGCTACCGACCGTGACAGCGGGCGTCGGCCGCTCGCTTACCCTGGTGACCATGACATCGCTCAAGCAGAAGACCACGCAGACCATGAAGCCGGCGACGGCGGCGAAGAAGCTCGGGGTCTACCTCGGCGCCACCCCTGCCGACTTCCAGTCGGGCGTGATCTCCCGCGAGGAGCTCACCGCCCTGCAGACCGAGCCGCCGCAGTGGCTCCAGGACCTTCGCCGCAACGGCCCGCACCCGCGTTCCGTGGTGGCCACCCGGCTCGGTGTCTCGGCGTCCGGCCTGGCCCGCGGCGGCATCACCGAGGCGCTCACCACCGCGCAGATCGAGGAGCTCCGCGAGGAGAACCCGGAGTGGCTCCGGCGCGAGCGGACGATCCAGGAAGAGGTCCGCAAGGAGTCCGTGCGCGTCAAGGAGAAGCACGAGAAGGAGGAGAAGCAGCGCCAGCAGGCCGCTGCGGCGGCCGAGCGCGAGAAGCGCCGCTGACCTGCGGATTTCCACTGCTCCACGCTGCTCCACCCTGCTCCTCCCCGGCCCCCGGCGCTCGCGCCGGGGGCCGTCGTCCGTCCGGCGACAGGGCACACGGAAGCGGGCCGCGAACGACGACCGGCACAGCGCCCCGAACGGCGTCCGGCCAGGTGTCCGGCAAGATGCCCGGAACGACGTCCGGCGGGGACCTCCGGCCCGTCGGTGCCGACACCGGCACCGGCACCGGCGACGCGCACCGGCACCCGAGTCAAGGGCCCCGGATCCGGTCGAATCTCCACCCGAATGCCGCACACGCACTCGAAAGGGTTCGCACACGTTCGACCCTGTGGGCGCCGTCACCGGACCGGACGGGCCGGTCGGACATCCCGGCGGGCCCGCCCGACCAGCGGGGCGAGAGCCGGTCGGGTGGCGGCGCGGAGCCGGGCGGGTGACCCGCTCGACGTGTCGGCGGGGATCCGGCATACCCGGCGTGCGTCGGTGGGAACGCGCCGCTTCCGAGCGGCGCACGCCCCTGCCCCCGGACCTGAGAGCCGCCGATGCCCCCCGTCGCGCACCTGCGCCGCCTGCTCCCCACCGCCGTGTGCACCCTGGCCGCCGTCCTCGCCGCCCCCGCCGCGGCGCACGCCGCGCCACCGGGCTCGGGAGGCGGAGCGGGCATCGATCGGGGGACCGTGATCGACTGGGAGCGGGTCGCCGCCTGCGAAAGCAGTGGGGACTGGCACATCAACACCGGCAACGGCTACTTCGGCGGCCTCCAGTTCGACGAGCCGACCTGGGAGGAGACCGGCGGCCTCCGCTACGCCCCCCGCGCCGACCTGGCCAGCCGCGACGAGCAGATCGCCGTCGCGAACGCCCTCGCCGAACAGCGCGGGCTCACCCCGTGGCCGGTCTGCGGCGCCCGCGCCGACCGGGACCGTGAGCGCCCCCCGGTCGAGTCGGACACCGAAGCGGGGGCCGCGCCCGGCACCAGCACCAGCACCAGCGCCGGTACCGTCACCGGTACCCCCGCGGCCCCTCCCCCGGCGGACGGCCCCAGCACCTGGACGGTGCGCGACGACGACACCCTCGACAGCATCGCCGAGCAGCTCCGGATCCCCGGCGGCTGGCAGGCGCTGTACGAGCGGAACCGCGCGGCCCTCGGCGAGGACCCCGACCTCATCCAGCCGGGCCAGGAGCTGACCCTCCCCGGCTGACCCGGGCCGCTGGTCCCGGCCTCGAATCCCGGACCCCGGACCCCGGACCCCGGACCCCGGACCCCGGACCTCCGGTCTCGGACCACTAACCCCCACCGTCCCCGACGCAGCCACCGGCCGGTGCCCCGTTCTCCGGAGCACCGGCCGCGGCCGTCCGCCTCAGCCCACCGTGGGCGGCCAGGGACCGTCCTCGGGTCGGGCCTCGGTGGTCGAGCCGTCCGGCCAGGGCGGCATGGTGACCGCGACGATGCGCAGCGGGCCCGGGCTGTCCGGATCGGCACGGAACTGGAACGCCGTTCCCAGGGGCACCGAGACGGACGTGCCCACCCGCAGCACGTCCACGGACTCCCGAGCGGACTGCCGCCGCCAGATCCGGCCCCGGCCGGCGGTCACGTACCAGAGCTCCTGCACGGTGGCGTGCGAGACGGCATGCGTGACGGCGCCCGGCGGGAGTTCGAACACAGCCTGGCTGCCGAGGCCGTCCAGACTCAGCAACGGCCGGACGGTGGCACCGTCCGGGGCGACGACGACCGGGGCGTTCTCGGCCTCGGCGGTGCGGAACGGCTGCTCGTCCATACGATCCCGGCCCCTTTCGACCCGGGCGCCCCCACGCGCCCACTCGCCGATGGGACCACGCCGGGAACCGTCCCGCCAGACCGCCCCGCCGGCCGCCCGGGACCGGTGCCCGGTCACCCCGCTCCGGGAGGGCGCACCCACGGGGCCAGGCGATCACCCGGCGCCGGATCCCCGGGCCAGTACCGGAGGACGGTTCCCCGGACGAGTTCGAGCCCGCCGGCGGCGATCAGCCCGGAAGCGGGTTCCGGGCCACCGGCGGCGGCCTCGAACGCGACTACCACGTCCGGTGTCTCCCCGGTCTGCCGGGAAAGGGCCCGCATCTCCTCCGGCGTCGGCTCGCGGAAGACCGGGTCCTGGAAGGCGGCCGGGCACGAGACGAGGAACGGGTCGCTGAAGACCAGCTCCAGACCGTGGTGGTACGACAGGTCGGAGCCCGCGCCCAGCCGCAACCGGCCGGCGTTCCGTTCGACGACGTCCTAGTCCCACCACGGCCCTTCGGGAAGTTGGATCACGAACCCGCCCCCATCTCGATGATCAGGCAGGCTACCCCTGGGCCCGGGCAGCAAGCCGGGGATCCGGCCGCAGTCGTCCCCGGCGGGCCATCGGCAGTGGTCCTGCCCGGCCCCGACACTCCCCGGAATGACGCCCTCGTGCTACACCCCGACACACCCCCCGACCGGGACCGGGCGCCTGTGCCTGGCCGCTGCGCGGTCGAGGCCGGCCGGCCGCACCCGCGGGCGGGGTCAGTGCGGGAACGGGTGGCCGTCCGGCGTCCAGGGGCGGACGAAGGGGCGGTTGAGGTGGGCGGTGCCGAGCACCGCGCCGGTGCGGCGGGCCTCGCCGAGGAGTTGCTCCCGGCTGCGGCGAGCCGTGTCGGGATCGGCCTCGAAGAGGTAGCGCACGCCGGGGGTGGCCAGTTGGACGGCGTGGACCAGCACGTCCCCGGTGACCAGCAGCCGGTCACCGCCGCCGTCGACCAGGACCGACTGGTGCCCGGGCGTGTGCCCGGGTGTCGGCAGCAGGGTGATCGCGCCCCCTCCGGGCCGGGACCGGCCGGCGAGCACCGTGCGGCCGTCGACCTCGTGCAACTGTCCGGCGCGCAGCAGTGGTTCGACGACGTAGGTGCGCGCCGTCCGGGTCGGTCCGAGCGCCGCGACCTCCGCGTGCTGCACCACGTAGCGGGCGTTCGGGAACACCGGTACACCGTCCGGGGTGACCGACCAGCCGTAGTGGTCCTCGTGGAGGTGGGTCATGACCACCGTCTCGACGTCCGCCGGGGCGATCCCGGCCCGGGCCAGGACGGCGGGCAGCCGACCGGGCACGGGTGCCCAGCCGGATGCCGGGCTGCCGACCGGGCCGATGCCGGTGTCCACCAGGGTGACCCGGCCGCCGGGGCGGCGGACGGCGTAGCAACGGAAGTCCAGCTCCCAGGTGCCGCCCGGGCCGAAGGCGGCCGGGTCGAGGCGGCGGGCGCGTTCCCAGTCCTCCGCCGTCGCCTCCGGGAAGGCCGCCTGCGCGGTGCCGGGGAAGGGGCCGTGCGCGTCGAGCAGCGCCAGCACCTCGTACCGGCCGAAGCGCCGCACCACGACGGCACCGGCCGCACCGGCCGCACCGGCCGCACCGGCGGCGGCAGAACCGGGGGAACCGGCGGGCCCGACGGGCTCGGCGGAGGCGGGCGTCGCCGCGACGAGCGGGCGCAGCACCGTCGCGCCCGCGACGGCCAGGGCGCCGCCCAGCAGGCGACGACGGCCGGGCAGGCCGGGCACGGCCTCGGTGCCGGAGCCGACTCCGGCCTCGGAACCGGGATCCTCGGGGACAGGGACGGCGGGAACGGTCCGATCGTTCAACGGGACTCCTCGGGCAGGACACGAACCGGCTGGGGGCCGAAGGACGATGCTGGGTCGGCGCCCCGACCCCCGTACGGGGCGCCGACCGGTTCCACTGTCCCGCCGTGCCCGCCGCGGCGGCTTGTCGTTTCTTGTGCAGTCCGTTCGCACCTGTGCAATCCGTCGGCGCCGGACAATCCGTTCGCGCCCGGTCGGACACCGTGCGAGCATCGCCGGATGATCGACGAGGACGAGGAACATGTGACGACCGCCGACCTGGTCGGCGCCCGGCTGACCCGGGTGACCACGGCCCGCCGGCACCGGCAGTCCGCCACCGCGTCGCAGCTGTCGCACCTGTGGCTCCACCTGGAGGACCTCGGGCCCGTACTCTTCCGTACCTCCGACAGCGGTCTGTCGTTCCGGGCGGACCCGACCGGGACCACCGACGCACCCGGCCCGACCAGGGCCGGCAACACGCCCGGCCCGACCGGGACCGCCAACACACCCGACCCGACCGGTG
Organism: Streptomyces sp. TLI_053; assembly: GCF_900105395.1. NCBI lineage: Bacteria > Bacillati > Actinomycetota > Actinomycetes > Kitasatosporales > Streptomycetaceae > Streptomyces > Streptomyces sp. TLI_053. Next base: position 7,677,942 of record NZ_LT629775.1, on the reverse strand, counting down.
ATCCGGCGGATCCGGCCGATCCGCCGCTGACGCGCTTCGTCGGACAGTCGATCCGGTCCGTGCACGCGATCGAGTACCGAGGCGACCAGGACGGCCGGCGCGGTCAGGACGGCCAGGACGGCCAGGACGACCGGACCGCCTTCACCGCCGGACTCGCGCTCGGCTTCGAGGGCGGACGCGTCCGGCTGCTCGGTCTGGACGGCGCTCTGCTGACCGTCGGCCCGGAGGAGCACCTGGGTGGCGTCGAGGACCGGCTGCACGAGGACACCGTGCTCGCTCGCGTGGTGCGGACCTGCAGCAGCCACCCGTCACAGTGGGACGCCTGGACCACCGGCGGCCGCTACCTGTACTTCCGGTACCGGCACGGCGAGGGCAGCGTCGAGCACTTCCCCGGCGGCCCGGACCCGGACACCTGGGACGAGGAGGGCTCCGGCCTGCTCGCCCGGTGGCAGGACGGGAGCCGTGGCGGCGCGATCGATCTGGCGGACTTCCTCGGCCCGGCCGGACTCCGGCTCGCGCCGAACTCCGAAGTGCTGGACGGCCGGTGACGGGCGGCGACAGCGGGCGGCCCCGCGAGTAGGGTGCGGGCATGGCGGTCGAACGTGCGTCCCTGTTGAGCGGGGACGACCTGTGTGTCTCCGACGTGTCGTGCCAGGACCCGCCGGACGGCTGGACGGAGTTGCGGCCGGCCCCGGTGTTCGGGTTGGTGATGCTGCGGCGGGGAATGTTCCGGGGGCGGATCGACGGGGTCGACCAGGTACTGGACCCGGCCTGCGTGTACGTCGAACGGATCGGCTGCGAGCAGCAGTTCGCGCATCCGTGCGGCGGCGACCTCTACACCGAGCTGGTGCTCTCCGAGCCGCGGACCGCCGAACTGCTGGGCGGCGATCCGGAGGTGCCGCAGGGGCTGGTGTTCACCACTCCGCGCATGGCGCTGGCGCACCGGATGCTGGTCGTCCGGGCGCGCGGCGGCGCGGACTCGTTCGAACTCGCCGAGCGCGCGGTCGCCTTGGCCGGCGAGGTGCTGACGGCACTGGCACCGGCGAGGGTGGCGAGCGGCCGGCCGGTCCGGGACGCGGCACGCCGTCGGCTGGTGGATGCCGCGCGGGCCGCGCTCGCGGCGGACCTCGGGCTCGGGCTGGAGGAGCTGGGCAGGGCGGTCGGCTGCTCGCCGCACCACCTGAGCCGGATCTTCCGGGCCGCCACCGGCGAGGGTCTCGCCAGCTACCGCAACCGGCTGCGGGTCACGCTGGCCCTGGAGCGGCTGACCGAGGGCGAGACCCGGCTCGCTCTGCTGGCACAGGAGTTGGGATTCAGCGACCAGGCGCATCTGACCCGGGTGGTGCACCGGGCGGCCGGAATGCCGCCCGGCCGGCTCCGGGCCCTGCTGGGTCCGCGCCCGGCCGGGTCCGGCGGGGCGGTCGCCACGGAGCGCGCGTAGGCTCAGCGGGTGCCCACGCCCCCGCCTTCCACCCGCACCCCCGCCGACCCCGCTTCCTCCACAGCACCCGCCGCACCCGCCGCACCGCCCGCGCCGCTGACCAGCCTGCACGACCGGGCGGCGCTCGCCGAGCGGTTCGGGCGGGACCCGGAGCTCCACCTCTTCGAACTCGGCGACCTGGACGAACCGTTCTGGTCCCACACCACCTGGTACACGGCATCGGCGGACGGCCCGGTGGCGCTGCTGTACGCGGTCGGGGACGTCCCCACCCTGCTCGGCCTCGCCCGGCCCGCGCAGGCCGACGGCCTGGCCGGCCTGCTGGACGCGATGCGCCCCGTACTGCCGCGCCGACTGCTCGCCCACCTCACCGAGGGCGGGGTGGACGCCCTCGCGCCCCACTACCGCGCCGAGCACCGTACGGCGATGCTGCGGATGGCGCTGACCGAACCCGCCGCCCTCGCACCGCACCTGGGTGGGGCACCGGACGGGCCAGGACCGGTGGTCCGGCTCGGTGCGGCGGACCTCACCGAGCTGCGCGCGCTGTTCGCCGCCGGCTACCCGGGCAACTGGTTCGACGAGCGGATGCTGACCACCGGCCCTTACGTCGGGGTCCGGGACGCCGGTGGCCGGCTGCTCGCGACGGCCGGTGTGCACGTCCACTCGGCCGCCCGACGGGTCGCGGTGATCGGTAACGTCACCACCCACCCGGAGGCCCGGGGACGGGGGCTCGCGGCGGCCTGCACCGCGCGGCTCTGCGAGGTCCTGGCGGACAGCGTCGACCACATCGGTCTGAACGTCCGGGCCGACCACCCCACCGCCCTCGCCCTCTACCGGCGCCTGGGCTTCACCACCGTGACCGGTTACGAGGAGGCTGTACTCACGGCCTGTTGACGGCCTACCGCTGGACCAGGTCCAGCCGGAACGGACCGCCCGGACTCCCCGGCCGCCAGCCCTGCTCCCGCGCTTCGTGCACCGCGAGCGCCACGCTCGCGGGTGTGGCGACGGCGGCCGGCAGACCGAGCCAGTTGCCCGGATGCGCCCCCGGGAGCCGGACGACGAGCACCGAACCCGGCGCCCCGGCCTGCTCGACGGCGACCGTCAGCGGGGACTGGCCGAGCCCCTGGCCATAGGTGGGACGACGCCTGACGGTCCACCGGTACACCACCCGGTCGACCGTGACGGTCCGGGCGCCCTTCCTCGGCAGCGTCATCGGCCCTCCCGCCCCTGTCGTCCGCCGATCTCCCTCCGTCCACTCTCGCAGATGCGGTCCGCAGACCGGCGGCCGGCCCGGGCCCTGCGGGGCCCTGCCCGGATCGCCCCGGATCCTCCTTCCCTGCCGCGCGAGGTGACTCCTGCGGCGGGCCCCCGGGTGGCCGACTGCAAGGACGACGAGCAACCGTCGACCCGCCCCGGGAACCAGATCGGGCGGGAGTCGCACGGTCGACCGGACGGTTCCTACGTCCTCTGCGCCGCGCTGTAGTTGGCGGTCAGTTCGGCCACATAGGAATCCGGGACGGTCCGGTCGCGGAAGACCTGCGGCAGCCATTCCGCCAGCACTCCGGCTGCGTCGGCGCACGGCCCGTACCTGGTGCGCCAATCGTGCCTCGCGCCCTCGTCGGGGAAGCCCCGGACGACGGCGACCTCCGGATCCCGTTCGCCCCAGCAGCCCCAACGGCCGGAGGGACCAGTCAGTGCGACGGTCCGCGCCGCGACGGTGATCGACTCCAGAGGCTCCCTGCCCGGGCCGAAACCGACCTCGGCCCAGTAGTCGTCCGGCGTGGCCCCGACGGAGAGCGACAGTGCGGGGAAGGCGAGGCCGCCCGCCTCCAGCACGAGCAGGTGGACCTGGCGGTCGCCGTGCAGCCCGGCCAGCGCGGTGAGCGCCGGCCAGGCGTCCGGGGTGAGCAACAGGTCGAAATCGCAGAACACCGCCTCGTCGGCGAGTTCGCGGAAGACCCGCGCGGGAAGTCGGCCGGTCCGGCTTCCCGTGCGGGGCGGCGGTCAAGGCGACTCGGCCGGCCCCGGTCAGCGGGTGACGGGCCAGGAGAGCGAGGCCGTCAGGGCGGCCCGGAGGGCCGGGTCGAGGACGGCGGGGGTGGGGTCGGTGGCGGTGGCGGTCAGGGTGTGGGTCCGGCCGCGCGGGCCGGGGAGCGGGACGGTGCGCAGGTCGACGGTGGTCCGGCCGCGCAGCTGCGGCAGGGTGCGGCCGTCCAGGGACCAGCTGAGGTTGGTGCCGGCCACCGGGAGGCCGACGGTGAGGCGGTCGGACCGGGTGAGCGGGGTGCCGGCCGGGGTGGGGCTGGTGAGCGGGACGGCGTGGCGGTAGAACCCAGCGATCATCGCCTCCCGTCCGGGCAGGTTGAACTCCCGGCCGAGCGAACGCATGATCGAGTTCTCGGTGGGCCGGTACAGCCCCTTGGGGTAGTAGCCGCCACCCTCGTAGCTGCCGACCACGCCCCCGTCGGGCGAGGTCCGGCCGATCCAGCGGTACCACTTGGCGCGGTCGTGGGTGAGCCGGTCGGCGGTGTACATGCTGATGTTGGGCTCGGCCGGTTCGCCCTCCTCGGCCGGGTAGGTGTCGGAGCCGTCGTAGAAGTACTCGTCGGCGAGCTTGCCGAGCGAGTGGCCGGTCTCGTGCACGGCGATCTGCCCGGCCTTCGGGTTGCCGCCCGCGACGGTGGCGATGCCGTCGTAGCCGAGCGGGGAGGCGACGTTGTAGCCGGCCCCGCCGTACTTGGCGGTGTTGGCGACGACGAGCACCAGGTCGGCCTGCGGGGCCTTGACGGCGTAGGTCTCGACGGCCTTGGTGTCGACGCACAGCAGCCGTTCGATGTCCTCGCACCAGAAGTAGGAGCCGAGCGCGGTGTTGCGGACGGTGGCGCGGTCCGGGTCGCCGGTGATGCCGGACTCGGCGGAGACGGTGGCGACGGCCCAGACGTTGAACAGGTTCCGGTAGGCGGCGTAGGGCTCGACGGCGCTGAGCTCCTGCCACTTGGCGGTGGCGTCGGCGCGGAACTTCTCCTGCTCGGCGGCGGTGTAGCCGTCGCCGATGACCACGACGTCGACCTTGGCCGCGCTGTCGCCGCTGCGCAGGATCGGGGTGACCTCGCCGTCCCCGGCGGCGGGGGCGAGGCCGGGGCGGTCGCCGGTCAGGTACGGGGAGGCGGCGGGCACGGTGGCCCGTCCGATCGAGCCGTCCTCGGCGAAGACCTCGACCCGGTGCCGGGAGCCGTCCGTGGCCGCGGCCACCGACGGGCCCTCGACGGCGGCCGGACCCCCGACGACGACCGGGCCCTCGACGGCGGCCGGCCCCGCGGGGGCGACCGGACCGGCGACCGCCGCCGGGGCGGTGCCGAGGGCGGCGAGGGCCAGGGCACCGGTCAGGACGATCGAGCCGAACCTGCGATTGCGCACGGAAGTTGCTCCTCTTCGGGCTGGCGGGCCGGGGCCGACGGACTGCGCTGCCATGCTATGCACCTGACAACCCATTGGCACAGGCCCCGCACCTCCCCGGTTCCCGTACTTCCCCGGTTCCCGTACCTCCCCGGTTCCCCCCTTCGCACCTCAGCCCACGTGGACGCGCGGCCGCAGCGTACGGTCCGGCTCCGCCTCCCGCAGCACCTCGCGGGTCACCGGCGCGACCTCGCCCTGCCCGAACAGGAAGAACCGCAGGAACTGCGCGAACGGATTGCCCTCCGTCCACTCGAAGTAGATGTGCGGCTGCTGCCCGGTGCGGTCCCGGACCGTGAGCAGCAGCGCGGCCAACGCGTTGGGGACGCTGGAGCTCTCCAGCGTGAGCACCCGGTAGCGGTCGTGCAGCACCTCGCCGTGCACGGTGAGCACCGCCTCGAACTCCGAGGGGTCCTTGACCGTCACCTCGACGAAGACCAGGTCGTCCTCGACCGGGATGTCGTTGTCCGCGCGGATCTGGCGCTTCTTCTCCTGGTACTCGACGAGGTCGCGGCTGTTCGGCTCGTTGGCGATCAGGCGCAGCGGCCGGTGGGTGTAGTCGCGCACGAAGCGCTCGGCGGCCTCGTCGAAGACGATGTCGGTGACCCGGAGTTCGAAGGCGCGCTTGAGCCGGGAGAGCAGGGAGACGATCACGATGGCCGCGATGAAGCAGGCGCCGATCTTCACGCCGTCGGGGCGTTCGGCGATGTTGAGGGCCGTGGTGTAGAGGAAGACGGCCGCGATGATCGCGAAGCCGATGGTCCAGCCGGTCTGGCGGGCGGCGCGGGCGGCGATGGTGACGGCGATCGCGGCGGAGCTGATCAGCACCAGGACACCGGTGGCGTAGGCGCCGCCCTGGGCGTCCACGCTGGCGTCGAAGAGCCAGGTGACCAGGAAGGCGATCAGGGTGAGCACGATGACCATCGGCCGGACCGCCTTCGCCCAGTGCGGCGCCATGCCGTAGCGGGGCAGGTAGCGGGGCAGCAGGTTGAGCATGCCGGCCATGGCGGAGGCTCCGGCGAACCAGAGGATCGCGATGGTGGACAGGTCGTAGACGCTGCCGAAGGTGTTGCCGAGGTACTCGTGGGCCAGGTAGGCGAGCGCGCGCCCGTTGGCCTCCCCGCCCTTCTCGAAGGCTTCCTTCGGGATCAGCAGGGTGGTGATGAAACTGGTGGTGATCAGGAACACGCTCATGATCAGCGCGGCGGTGGTGAGCAGCTTGCGGGCGCCGCGGATCCGGCCGGTGGGCTTCTCCTCGGTGTCGTCCGGGTCGCCCTCGATGTGCGGCATGACGGCGACGCCGGTCTCGAAGCCGGAGAGGCCGAGGGCGAGTTTGGGGAAGGTCACCAGGGCGACGCCGATCATGGCGACGACGTTGCCGTGCTCCGCGGTGAGCGCGTCCGCCCAGTCGCTCACCACTCCCGGGGAGCTGAGCACGTGGTAGAAGCCGTTCACGACGACGACCACGTTGAGCCCGAGGTAGATCGCGACCAGGACGACGGCCAGCCCGATCGCCTCGCTGAAGCCCTTGAGGAAGACCCCGCCGAGCAGCGCGATCATCACCAGGGTGATGAGGACCTGCTTGCCGGTCAGGGCGCTGTGCAGATGCGGGTTCTCGACCAGGTGGGCGGTGGCGTCGGCGGCCGACAGGGTGATGGTGATCATGAAGTCCGTGGCCGCGAAGCCGAGCAGCGCGAGGACGAACAGTTTGCCCTGCCAGAACGACAGCAGGCGTTCCAGCATCGCGATCGATCCCTCGCCGTGCGGGCTCTCCCGGGCCACCCGGCGGTAGACGGGCAGGGCGCCGCAGAGGGTGACGACGACGAGGACGACGGTCGCCACCGGGGAGAGCAGACCGGCCGCCAGGGCGGCGATGCCGGGCTGGTAGCCCAGGGTGGAGAAGTAGTCGAGGCCGGTCAGGCACATCACCCGCCACCAGGGGCGGGCCTGTTCGGCGGGGGCCTGGGCGTGCGGGCCGGGGTGCTGCTTGGCCCGGTCGGACAGGCCCTCCAGCAGCCAGGCGCGGAAGCGTGACCCGCGTCCGACGGAGCCGTTCGTTGCCGAGGAAGCCACCTTGCACCCCTTGTCCACGTCCGCGGAACAGGTCCCCGAGCCGCCCGGCCGACGGCAGGGCGACAGGCTATGCGACCGGGTCGCTGACCTCGGGGAACGCCTCGGTGATGTCGCCTCATCGGATCAGCGCCCGGTGCCGGGAGCGCGGACGCGCCGGAGCCCCGGAACCGGGACGGTTCCGGGGCCCCCGGGCGGCCGGGCGCCGGCCGGGGCGCTCAGCGGAAGGTGCGGAGCCGGAGGCTGTTGCCGACCACGAACACCGAGGAGAAGGCCATCGCGGCGCCGGCGATCATCGGGTTGAGGAGTCCGGCGGCGGCGAGGGGTATGGCGGCGACGTTGTAGCCGAAGGCCCAGAAGAGGTTGCCCTTGATGGTGGCGAGGGTCCTGCGGGAGAGGCGGATGGCGTCGGCGGCGGAGCGCAGGTCGCCGCGGACCAGGGTGAGGTCGCTCGCCTCGATGGCGGCGTCGGTGCCGGTGCCCATGGCGAGGCCGAGGTCGGCCTGCGCGAGGGCGGCGGCGTCGTTGACACCGTCCCCGACCATCGCGACGACCCGGCCCTCGCTCTGCAGCCGCTCGACCACCGCCACCTTGTCCTCGGGCAGTACCTCGGCGTGAACGTCCTCGGCGGGGATGCCGACCTCGGCGGCGACGGCCCGGGCGACGGCGCGGTTGTCGCCGGTGAGCAGGACCGGGCGCAGGCCGAGGGCGCGCAGTGCGGCGACGGCCTCGGCGCTGGTGGGCTTCACGGCGTCGGCGACCTCCAGCACGGCGCGGGCGGCGCCGTCCCAGCCGACCGCGACGGCGGTCCGTCCGGCGGCCTCGGCGGCCCGCTTGGCCTCCGCCAGCTCCGCCGGCAGGTGCTGCGCCCACTCGGCGAGCAGGGCCTCGCGTCCGGCGACCACCGCGTGGCCGTCCACGATTCCCTGGACGCCGAGGCCGGGGACGTTCTCGAAGTCCTGGACGGGGGGCAGGGTGCTGAGGCGTTCGGCGGCGGCGCCGGCGATCGCGGTGGCGACGGGGTGTTCGGAGGCGTGTTCCAGGGCGCCGGCCAGGCGCAGGACCTCGTCCTCGGTGGTGTCCCCGGTGGTGCGGACGGCGAGCAGGGTCATCCGGCCGGTGGTGACGGTGCCGGTCTTGTCGAGGACGACGGTGTCGACCCGGCGGGTGTTCTCCAGGACCTCGGGGCCCTTGATGAGGATGCCGAGCTGGGCGCCGCGGCCGGTGCCGACCATCAGGGCGGTCGGGGTGGCCAGGCCCAGGGCGCACGGGCAGGCGATGATCAGCACCGCCACCGCGGCGGTGAAGGCGGCCGTCCATCCCTCCCCGGTGACGAGCCAGTAGCCGAGGGTGGCGAGGGCCAGAGTGATCACGATCGGGACGAAGACGGCGGAGATCCGGTCGGCGAGCCGCTGGGCGGCGGCCTTGCCGTTCTGGGCGTCCTCGACCAGCCGGGCCATCCGGGCGAGCCGGGTGTCCGCGCCGACCCGGGCGGCCTCCACCACGAGCCGGCCGCCGGCGTTCACGGTGGCGCCGGTGACGGTGTCGCCGACGGCGACCTCGACGGGTACGGACTCGCCGGTCAGCATCGAGGCGTCGACGGCGGAGGCGCCCTCGACCACCACCCCGTCGGTGGCGATCTTCTCCCCCGGGCGGACCACGAACCGGTCGCCGACGGCCAGCAGGTCGACCGGCACCCGGACCTCGCGGCCGTCGCGCAGCACGGCGACGTCCTTGGCGCCGAGCTCCAGCAGGGCGTGCAGCGCGGCCCCGGCACGCCGCTTGGAGCGGGCCTCCAGGTAGCGGCCGGCCAGGATGAAGGCGGTGACCCCGGCGGCGGCCTCCAGGTAGATGCTGGACGAGCCGTCGCCCCGGGCGACGGTGAACTCGAAGCCGTGCCGCATGCCGGGCATGCCCGCGTGGCCGAGGAACAGCGCCCACAGGGACCAGAGGAACGCGGCGCCGGTGCCGAGCGAGACCAGGGTGTCCATGGTCGCGGCGCCGTGCTTGAGGTTGGTCCAGGCGGCCCGGTGGAACGGCCAGGCGGCGTAGGTGACGACGGGCGCGGCGAGGGTGAGCGAGAGCCACTGCCAGTTGTCGAACTGGAGGGCGGGGACCATCGCCATGGCGACGACCGGGACGGCCAGCACGACCGCGGTGATCAGCCGCTGCCGCAGCGGGGCGAGGTCGTCGGCGGGCTCTCCGGCGGGGTCGCCGCCCGGGACCGCCGGGCCTGCGGCGGGGGCGGCGGCGTCCGTCCGGGGCGGGGCGGCGGTGTAGCCGGTGGCCTCGACGGTGGCGACGAGGTCGGCCACGCTCACGTCCGGCCCGAACACGACCCTGGCCTTCTCGGTGGCGTAGTTGACGGTGGCCTCGACCCCGTCCATCCGGTTGAGCTTCTTCTCGATCCGGGCGGCGCACGAGGCGCAGGTCATGCCGCCGATCCGGAGTTCCACCTCGGTGGAGGCGGGTGCCTGGGTGGTCATCTGAGCTCCTCGTGCTCGTTGTCGATCGGATCCGGGCCCGGGGCCGATACCCCCCAGGGGTTCGGGACCCCGGACCCGCCGGGATTTCAGGACTGCCGGGCGGGAACGCGGTCGGCGTCGACCTCGGCGTCGGCGTCGGCCTCGGCCTCGGCCTCGGCAACAGGGGCATCGCCCTCGGCGGCGGCCACGACGACATCGGGGGTCTCGGCGCCGGTCGAGCAGGTGCCTTCGGTGGAGCAGCAGGACATGGGATTCCTCCGTCGGTGTCGGCGGCAGTTCCAGATACCCCCCATGGGTATCTCTGCGCGATGAGCTCATTTATACCCCTGGGGGGTATCGAAGGCAAGCACTGGTCCCGCCGCGCAGACGCGACAGGGCCCCGTACCGGAGTCGCTCCCCCGGTACGGGGCCCTGTCACCCGCGCGGTCGCGGCCGCGCGGCCGACCAGCCGGTCAGCCGGTCAGCCGGTCAGCCGAAGTAGCCCAGCGCACCCACCGCGCACAGGCCGCCGGCGCCCATGAACACCGGCATCAGCACCTTGAGCTCCACCCAGCTGCCGGCCCGGAAGCGCATCCCCTTCGGCGGGCCGATCGGGTACCAGCGCTTGCGGCCGATCGGGATCGGCCACAGCACCGGGCAGCCGGAGACGGTGAGCGCGTCACCCAGGCAGTGCACCAGCGCGCCGAGGGTGATCGGCAGGCCGATCCACAGGTACTCCTGCCCGGGCTGGTCGAACAGCCAGAGCGAGCCGTTGCCCGGCTTGTCCAGGACGTCCGTCAGCATCCAGGCGCCCGCCGCGCCGAGCAGCCAGACCAGGACGTCGCTGGAGACCCGGGCCTGGCGCCACAGCAGTCCCTCGATGGCCAGCACCATGTGCACGAAGAGCACCCCGAGCACGCCCCACCGTCCGCCGTATACGGCGACGGCCGACGCGCCCGCGCCGCACAGCGCCGCCCACACCCAGGTGTGGGTCAGCGTGCGGTGGCCGCCGGTGCGGCGGGGGTCCTTCTTGCTGCGGGTCGCCTTGTAGACGGCGTAGGAGAGATGGTCGATCACCTCGCAGAGGACCCGCGAGACCGGGCCGAACGCCCTGGATATGGTGGCCGCCTTGTGGTCGAGGTCCGGCGCCAGTGCGGCGCCCGCGCAGATCAGCGTCCCCGCCAGCAGTACCGGCCAGGGCATCGGTTCGCCCATCCCCGCCGCGATCGCTCCCGCGCCCAGCCACGCCGCCGCGCCGGACAGCGAATGTGCCGGTCCCATCATGTTGTCGGCTCCAACCCTCGTCCCGTACCGCCCGTCGCGAGGGCTTCGCGAGGGCCTGACGGGGCGGCAGCATATCCGCTCAAGATCGGAAAGGTCCGGAGCCACTCCTTCACCCGAACGGCGGAAGTAGTTCACCGCTCCGCATCACGTCGCCGAGCACCGACGGTGACGATCCCTCACCTGTCGGAGTGACGGCGCGGCCCGGGCGGGTCGCGGCGGCCGGAACCGCGAGTGGCCCAGGAAACCCGCGCCGGAGCGGCCCTTCCGAGCGGTCCGGCCCGCCCCTACGCTCGGCCGCGTGACCACTTCAGCCACCCGTGCCGACACCGGTGCCCCGACCAGCACCGTGGACTTCTACTTCGACCCGATCTGCCCGTTCGCCTGGATCACCTCCCGCTGGATCCTGGAGGTGGAGAAGCACCGGGACCTCGACCTGACGTTCCGGGTGATGAGCCTGTCCGTGCTCAACGAGGGCCGCGAGGGCCTGCCCGAACGCTACGAGCGACTGCTCAGCACCGGCTGGGGCCCGGTCCGGGTCTGCGTCGCCGCCGCCGAGCAGCACGGCGTCGGGGTGCTGCGCGACCTCTACACCGCGCTCGGCACCCGGCTCCACGTCGAGGACCGGGAGGTCGACGACGAGCTCCTCCGCGAGGCGCTGGCCGAGGCCGGCCTGCCGGAGGAGCTCGCCGGGGCCGCGCACGGCACCGAATGGGACGAGGCGCTGCGCCGCAGCCACCACGCGGGCATGGACCCGGTCGGCGAGGAGGTCGGCACTCCGACCCTCCACGTCGACGGCACGGCGTTCTTCGGACCGGTGCTGAACGCGATCCCGCGCGGGGAGGAGGCCGTCCAGGTCTTCGACGGCGTCCGGCTGCTCGCCGGGCACAAGGCGTTCTTCGAGCTCAAGCGCACCCGGACGGGGTCGCTCGACTTCGGCTGAGGATCCGCGGACGAGGGCGGGACGGGACGTCGACGGGGGCGGAGACGGGGGCGGGGACGGGACGAGCGCCCCGCCCCCGTCCCCACCCCGCCCGACCCGTCCCGCCCTACCCGTTCGGCCCAGCTCCGATCGTGGTGTCGGCCCGCAGTTCGCAGACTCGGACGCGGGGGACCGAAGAACGGGGCGGGTCCAACCGGAAGAGGCATCCTCATGAACAACGGGCTTCGCCGCACGCTCGCGGCCGCCGCAGTGGTTTCCCTCGGTCTCGCGCTGTCCTCGTGCGGCAGCGCCAAGGAGTCCTCCGGAGGCGGCTCCTCCGGCTCCGCGAGCGGTTCCGCCGGCGGCGGGAGCACGGTCGGCGCGGTCCGGATCGGGCTGCTGCTGCCCGAGACCAAGACCACCCGCTACGAGCAGTTCGACCGGCCCCTGATCGAGCAGAAGATCAAGGAGCTGGCGCCGCAGGCCCAGATCGACTACTACAACGCGAACGAGAACGCCACGACCCAGCAGACCCAGGTCGACACCGCGCTCACCAAGGGCGACAAGGTGCTGATCCTGGACGCCGTGGACGCGAAGTCGATCCAGTCCTCCGTCCAGAAGGCGCACGACGCGGGCGTCAAGGTGATCGCCTACGACCGTCTGGCGCAGGGACCGGTGGACGCCTACGTCTCCTTCGACAACAAGAAGGTCGGCCAGCTCCAGGGCGAGGCCCTGGTCGCCGCCGTCGGCGACAAGGCCGGATCCGGGTCGATCATCATGATCAACGGCTCCCCCACCGACCCCAACGCGGCCGACTTCAAGGCCGGCGCGCACAGCGCGATCGACGGCAAGCTGAAGATCGGCAAGGAGTACGACACCCCCAACTGGGACCCGAACAACGCCAACCAGGAGGCGTCCGCCGCGATCACCGCGATCGGCGGGCCCAATGTGGTCGGTGTCTACTCGGCCAACGACGGCATGGCCGCCGGTATCGCCACCGCCCTCAAGGCGGCCGGCCTCAGCGTGCCGCTCACCGGCCAGGACGCCCAGCTGGACGGCGTGCAGCGGATCCTGGTGGGCACCCAGACGATGTCGATCTACAAGCCGTTCAAGCCGGAGACCGACATCGCGGCGCAGATGGCGGTCACCTTCGCGCAGGGCAAGCCGCTGGACCCGGCGCTGGTGCCGGTCACCGTCACCAACGGCAGCGGCAACCAGGTCCCGGCCAACCTGATCACCCCGGTCGTGCTGACCAAGGACAACATCAAGACCACCGTGGTGGCCGACGGCCTCTACACCGTGGACCAGATCTGCACCCCGGACTACGCGGACGCCTGCAAGGCCGCGGGCCTCCAGTAACCGTGCCCGCCAACCCGGTCGAGGGAGTTGGTCACCGTGACGGGTGAGACCGTCCTGGCCCTGCGCGGGGTCTCCAAGCGGTTCGGCGCCGTCCAGGCGCTCACCGGCATCGAGCTGGAGGTCCGCGCCGGCGAAGTGCTCGCCCTGGTCGGCGACAACGGCGCCGGCAAGTCCACCCTGGTCAAGTCCATCGCCGGGGTGCACCAGCCGGACGAGGGCACGATCGAGTGGCAGGGCCGCCCGGTCAGCGTCCACCGGCCGCAGGACGCACAGCAGCTGGGCATCGCCACGGTGTACCAGGACCTGGCGCTCTGCGACAACCTCGATGTCGTCGGCAACCTCTTCCTCGGCCGGGAGATCCGGCGCTTCGCGATCCTCGACGAGGTCGCGATGGAGAAGCGGTCCCGCTCCCTGCTGGACACCCTCTCCATCCGCATCCCCAGCGTGCGGATCCCGGTCGCCTCGCTGTCCGGCGGTCAGCGCCAGGTGGTGGCGATCGCCCGCGCGCTGGTCGGTTCGCCGAAGGTCGTGATGCTGGACGAGCCGACCGCCGCCCTCGGCGTGGAGCAGACCGCCCAGGTGCTCGACCTGGTCGAGCGGCTCCGCGACCAGGGCCTCGGCGTCATCCTGATCAGCCACAACATGGCCGACGTGATGGCCGTCGCGGACACCGTCGCGGTGCTGCGGCTCGGCCGCAACAACGGCGTCTTCGACAAGCGCCGGACCAGCCAGGAAGAGATCATCTCGGCCATCACCGGCGCCACGGACAACGCGGTGACCCGCCGGGAGGCCCGCGGCACGGAGGGCTCCCCATGACCGAGCAGACCCCCGGCGGCGGCGAGCACCGCCACGCACCGCTCCCCGAGGACAGCATGCCCAAGGGGGGTGTCAACGCCGCCGTACCCGTCGCCGCCGAGGCCACCCCGGCGGTCGACCCGCGGCTGATCGTGCGGCAGGAGGGCGTCAAGGGCTACCTGGGCGAGTTCCGCCGCCGCGTCACCAGCGGCGAACTGGGCTCGCTCCCGGTGGTGCTGGCGCTGATCGTGATCTGGGCCGTCTTCGGGAGCCTGAACAGCTCCTTCCTGTCCGCCCAGAACCTCTCCAACCTCTCGCAGCAGATCGTCGGCACCGGCATGATCGCGATCGGCGTGGTGTTCGTGCTGCTGCTCGGCGAGATCGACCTCTCGGTCGGCTCGGTCAGCGGCCTGTGCGCGGCGATCTTCGCGGTGCTGAACGTGACCCACGGCGTCAACCAGTGGGTCGCCCTGCTCTCCGCCCTCGCGGGGGGCGCGGTGGTCGGCCTGATCCAGGGCGTGTTCTTCGCCAAGGTCGGCGTACCGGCCTTCGTCGTCACCCTGGCCGGCAACCTCGGCTGGAACGGTCTGATGCTCCAGGTCCTGGGCGCCAGCGGCACCGTCAACCTGTCCGGCAAGGACATCGTCTCCCGGCTCTACAGCACCATCTACGGCGACCAGGCCGCGGCGTACGGGGCGGCCGCCGTCGGCGTGCTGCTCTTCCTGGGTGCCTCGGTGCTGGACGCCCGGCGGCGCCAGGCCGCCGGGGTGCCGTCCCGCCCCGTGCTGGACATCGCGCTGCGCACGGCGGCGATCACGGTGATCGCCTTCCTGGCCGCCTACACGCTCAACCAGTACAAGGGCCTGCCGCTGGCCCTGCTGATCTTCCTGGTCTTCATCGTGGTGCTGGACTTCGTGCTGCGGCGCACCACCTACGGCCGGCAGGTGTTCGCGCTCGGCGGCAACATCGAGGGCGCCCGGCGGGCCGGTATCAACGTGTCCTGGATCCGGATCAGCGTGTTCACCATCTGCTCCACCATGGCGGCCGTCGGCGGCCTGTTCCTTGCCGCGCAGATCCAGTCGGCCAGCCAGACCTCGGGCGGCGGCAACCTGCTGATGAACGCCATCGCGGCCGGTGTCATCGGCGGCACCAGCCTGTTCGGCGGACGCGGCTCGACCTGGTCGGCGCTGCTCGGTGCGCTGGTGATCGGCTCGATCCAGTCCGGCATGAACATCCAGGGACTGAGCAACGCCATCCAGTTCATGATCACCGGCGCGGTGCTGCTCGCGGCCGTGGTCGTGGACTCCCTCGCCCGCCGCACCCAGCGGGCGGCCGGCCGCGCCTGACCGACGGGAGCGGGAGCGGGCCGGGCCTCATGCATGAGGCCCGGCCCGCTCCCCTGTCCCAGCCCGGGCGCGGGCCCGTGTCCGTGTCCGGGTCCGGGTCCGGGTCCGGGTCAGCCCAGCTGCTGGCCGTAGACGTGGTCGACGTCGAGCACCATCAGGACCCTCCGGTCGGCCACCATCGCGGCCCGGTACTCGTCCCAGTCCGGGTGCTCGCCGGCCGCCTGCCGGTAGTAGTCGACCAGGGCCTCCACCTCGGGGCCCTTCGGATCGCTGCCGGGCCCGACCAGGGTGACGGTGCCCTCCGCGGTCGCCCAGGCCCGGCCGTCGGCCCGGGTCACCTCGAGGGCGGCGCGCGGGTCGCGGCGCAGATTGGCCGTCTTGGCCCGGCCCTCGGTGATCGAGACGTACAGCCGCTCGGCGGCCCGGTCGTAGAACGGCATGACCGGCGACAACTGGGGCCGCCCGTCGGACTTGATCGTGGCCAGCACACCGAGGCGGGCGGCGTCGAGCAGGGCGCGGGGATCGAAGGTCGTCATGGGGCCATCATCGGCCTTCACACCGGTGTGAAGGTCAAGCGGCGCACCCGGATCAGCGTTCCAGGTGGGCCAGGACGGCGAGGACCCGGCGGTTGTCGTCGGCCGAGGACTCGATCCGCAGTTTGGCGAAGATGCTCGCGGTGTGCTTGGCCACCGCGCTCTCGCTGATGTGCAGGGTACGCGTGATCGCCGCGTTGGACCGGCCCTCGGCCATCAGCCGCAGCACCTCGTGCTCACGCGGCGTCAGTTCGGCGGTGCTGCCCCGGGCGTCCCCGCGCGCCAGCAGCTTCGCGATCACCTGCGGGTCCATCACCGTGCCGCCGCCCGCGACCGTCCGCACCGCGTCCACGAACTGCTCGGTGCGGGTGACCCGGTCCTTGAGCAGGTAGCCGATCGCGCCCCGGCCGTCCGCCAGCAACTCCCGCGCGTAGAGCCGGTCCACGTACTGGGAGAGGACCAGCACCGGCAGGGCCGGCCGGGCACGGCGCGCCTCCAGCGCCGCCCGCAGCCCCTCGTCGGTGAAGGAGGGAGGCAGCCGGACGTCGACCACCGCGACGTCCGGCTCCCGCTCGTGCAGCGCGCGCCGCAGGTCGGGACCGTTGTCGACGGCCGCGACCACCTCGAACCCGTGCTCCTCGAGAGTCCGGATCAGCCCGTCCCGGAGCAGGAAGAGGTCTTCGGCGAGGACGACGCGCACGGTATCTCCAGGGTCACGGTGGTCGGGCCGCCCGGCGGGCTGTGCAGGGCGAGGGTTCCGTCGACGGTACTCAGCCGGCGCACCACGCCGCGCAGTCCGCTGCCCCGGCCGGGGTCCGCCCCGCCCCGGCCGTCGTCCGTGACGACGGCGGTCAGGGTCCCGTCCGCGTGCGCCAGCCGGATCGTCACCTCCCGGCCGCCGCCGTGCTTGGACGCGTTGGCGAGCAGCTCCGCGACCGCGAAGTAGGCCGCCGCCTCGACCGGCGCCGGGAAGCGCCCCGGCAGGTCGACGGTGACGTGCACGTCCAGGAAGCAGTCCAGCGCGAGGGAGCGGACGGCGTCGCCGAGGCCGCGGTCGGTGAGGATCGGGGGGTGGATGCCGTGCACCAGCTCCCGGAGGTCCTGGAGCGCCCGGGTCGAACTCGCCCGGACCTCGCGCAGCAGGTCGCGGGCGCCGTCCGGGTCGGAGTCCAGCAGCCGGGTCGCCGCGTCCAGGGTCATGCCGAGGGAGACCAGCCGGGCCTGCGCGCCGTCGTGCAGATCGCGTTCGATCCGCCGCAGTTCGGCCGCCTGCGCGTCCAGCGCCTCGGCCCTGGTGTCGGCAAGGTGCTCGACCCGGCGGACCAGTTCGGTGCTGTAGGGCGCGGCGAGGGTGTACCGGCTCCACCGGGCGTGCAGCCCGAGCGCCGCGGGCGCCAGCCGCAGCCCGCCCGCCACGAACAGCAGGCCGAGCACGGCGGCGGCGAGCATCGAGGCGGTCGAGTCGACGGGCACGAAGGCGTACCAGTTGCTCGGCCCGAGCAGGCGCCAGACGAAGGGCTGGACGAGCGCGCCGAACAGTCCGAACCCGGCCAGGGTCGGCGGCACGGACACCAGGAACGCCCCCACCCACGGCTCCAGCCAGGCCCAGCGGACATCGCGCCAGAAGCCCTCGTCACCGAGGATCCGGTGGGCCCGCCGCCGACCGTCGGTGGACGTCGGGCCGTCGCCCTCCGGCAGCGGGTCGGGCGGACTGATCCGGGTCCCCGTCCACTCGACCGTCCAGGCGCGGTACCGGTCCGACCACCGCCGCAGCAGCGCCGCCGCGCCCGGCAGCAGCGGCTGCCCCGCACCGACCGGGACCAGCAGCAGCACGAGAACCACGAGGACGGCGACCCCGGTCACGGCGAAGGCCGCGAGGGCGGTGAGCTGGCAGCGGAGCAACGCCCGCACCCCGCCCGCGACTTCTCCCGCCACTCGCCCCCGCACCGCCGCGCCCGCCTGTCGTTCCGTCACCTCAGCGCGCCCCGTGCCGCACCGCCGGGATCCTATCCGGCGCCGTCCGCCGACGGACGCCCGGCCGGGCTGCCCGCCGGGCCCGCAGCACCCACGGCACGGCCACCAACAGGCAGGCGCCGCCGAGCAGAAGCATCGGCAGCACCGTGCCGTCCTCCTCGTCCATCGTCAGCAGCATCCCGAGGTTGACCAGGGTGTGGAAGCCGCCCGCGAGCAGCAGCCGGTGGGCCCGCACCCCCTCCAGGGCGAGTCCGAGCACCACCGACATCGCGACCGTGGCCAGCAGGAACCCGGCCGCGTAAGCGGGCCGTTGGGCGAACACCTGGACGTGCCAGCAGCCCCAGAGCACCCCCACCGCGACGGGGGCGGCGAGCGGACCGAAGCGGGTCCGCAGCAGCGGCTGCAGGTAGCACCGCCAGCCGATCTCCTCGCCGCAGGCGCCGACCAGCTGGGCGAGCACGACCAGCGCGAACGGGTGGGCCAGGGAGCGGGGGTCGGTCAGCCGGGCGTCGCCGTCGCCGAGCAGCGCGTAGGCGCCGGCGGCGAGCGCGATCAGCAGCGGAGCGGTGAGCAGCAGCGGGACGCCCCGGCCCGGGCCCGCCCAGGCGGTGTCGCGCCGGACCCGGACGGCACCGGCCAGCCGGGCGCGGATCCGCTCCGGCCACAGCAGGGCCACCGCCAGCACGCCTGCGGCGGGCCCGAACTGGGTCAGCTGCACCACCTCGTCCGGGATGCCGGTGGCCGGCTGCACGGCGGCCAGCAGCCCGGCCCCGAGGAAGGCGACGGCGAGGAACGCCCCCGTCTCGGCCTTCCACGGCGGCTTCCCGCTCTGTCGTCCGGTCCTCATGTCGTCCGCCTCCGGTCCGCTCGTCCGCGTGTTTCCGTCGACGACGACTCTTCCGGGGCGCGGGCGGCCGGACATTGCGTCCAGGTGCCCGGTGGGGGTGTACCCAGGTACACCCCCACCGCTCAGGACTGCTTCTGCTGCTGCCGGGGCGGTTCCTCCCCGACCGGGTCGGGCGGCCGGAACTCCGCGGGCAGATCACCGAACAGCGGCACCGTGGGCGGCGCGGACCCGGTGATGTCGGTGAGCGTCTCGGAACGGCCGGTGGCGAAGTCCCTGGCGGACACCAGGATCTCGCCGTTGGCGTCTATGTCCACGGTGACCTCGATCTGCAGCAGCCCGGGCGGTGCGAGCGGCAGCCCGGACAGCCGGAGGCTCGCGAGCAGCACGTTCCGGGCCGCGGTCTCCTCCTCGCCCTGGTAGACGTTGATGTTCACCGCCGGCTGGTCCTCCGACGAGGTCGTGAGCATCGCGCTCCTCCTCGTCGGGAGACCCGTGCTCGCCGGCACCAGGACCGTCATCCGCCCTTCCTGGCTCTCGATGCCGATCGCCCGGGCGAGGATGTCCACCCCGAGCACGTCGCGCGCCACTCCGGTCATCATCCCCGCATGGAGCATCGCTCCCACTGCCAGCTGGGTGTCGACCATGGCGACGACATTGACGCCCTGCCGCCCGACGGACCCGCGCACCAGGTCGACCAGACCCGGGATCCGGGATCCCGCGCCCACCAGCAGGACGTGCTCGATCTCCGCCCGGTCGCCGCGCCACAGCTCCGTGAGCATCCGCTCGACCGTCTCCGCGCAGGCACTGCGAAGGCCGGCGGTGATCCGGTCGTACTGCTCGCGGGTGACCGTGGCCTCAAGGGTGGCCGGACCCGCCGGTGTGTTGGCGAGATAGGGAACACGGACGGTGGTCTCCCCGACCGACCGAAGTTCCTCCACCGCCGTCCCCGCCGCCTGCCGCACCCGTCGGTTGACCTCCCGGTCCGCGGCGAGACGCACACCGTGCCGGGACTCGAAGTCCTTCAACAGGTCGTTGGCGAGCCGGGTCACCCAGCCCTCGCTGCCGAGCCCGTCCGTGAGCGCGATCGCATTCACGAAGGTCACGCCGGATCCGACCTCGACCACGGCGACCTCCAGGGACGTCGCCTCCAACCCCACCACGAGCAGGGTCGACTCACGGCCACCCATCTGCCGGTCGAAGGCCATCCCGGCGGCGAGCGAGGCGGAGACCAGCCGCAGCGGCTCGACACCCACGGTCCGGCAGGCCTGCTGGATCCGGCGCCGCTCCGCCTCGGAGGTCGCGGCCGGGACGGCGACCACTGCCCTGGCCACCCGCTCGCCGAGCCGGTCCTCGGTGTCCCGCTTCACCTTTCTCAGCAGCTCGGTGAGCACGCGCTCGGCGGTGACCGGTGCACCGTCGACCAGGGTCAACTCCCCCGCGCCGATACGACCGGCCTCGGCAAGGCGGAACGTGCCGCTCGCGTTGCGCAGTTCCTGCCGTACAGCCGGTGCACCGACCAGCACGCTGTCACCGGTCGCACCGGTGAAGGCGACCACGGCCGGAGTCCGCTCGGCCCCCTCGGCGTTGGGGACGATCTCGACCCGATCACCCTCCAGCGTCGCCACCGTGCAGAAACCGGGGCCCAGTTCGATCCCCACCGTCCGGAAGCCGGTCAGCGGAGCCTGCTCGGGCGGTGGGGGAACGGCGGCCACGACCGCCGCCCGGCGGGCCGCCCAGAAGGCGCGGCTGTGCTGGGCGGCCTCGGCGAGTTCGTCCTTGGGGCCGAACAGTCGGCTCAGCACCTGGGCGACGGCGGCGTAGCCGTCCGCGGCCTCCTCGTACCCGCCGACGTGCCCGGCGCGCTCCTCCTCGTCGAGCAGCAGCCGGCCCTCCCGCAGCGCCGGGTGCCCGGCGTGGCCGGACCGGTCGGCCCGCCAGGAGCCGGTGTCCGGGCGGTACCCGCGGTTGCGGGCGATCACCAGGCGGGCGGCCGTGTTGGTGGCCGTCCTGGTGGGCCGGGGACGCCCGGCCGCGGTGAGTTCGTGGAGCAGGTGCTGATAGACGTTGTCGAGCGTCAACTCCGGTCCGAGCCGTGACGATCCGTCCTGGAGGAGTCCGATCAGCTCCTTGGTGAACGCGGTGAACCGCTCCCCCACCGGTGCCAGCGAGGTGCTGTCGTGCTCGGAGGAGGCCAGTACGAAAGCGCCCTCGATCGCGGTCTGGGTGCGCAGTCTTTCCTGGCCGCCCGCCATGTGGGCGGTGGTGGCCATCCCGGACCAGCAGGCGTCGATGACGACGACCCGGTTGCGGGCCCGGGCGCCGAGCACCACCTTGCGCAGCGTCCGGTACGGCAGCGCGCTGATCGACGGTTCCTCGGGGTCGGTCTCGGTGACCGCGAGGTAGTAGTCGGTGTCCTCGACGATCCCGTGACCCGCGTAGTAGACCAGCAGCAGGTCCTCGGCCTCCAGGACCGACGGCCGCAGGGCGCGGACGACGTCGGCCGCCGTCCGGGGGTCGGGCACCAGGGTGCACTGGGCCTCGTCGAGCCAGCCCTGCTGCGGGTCGGTGAGCGCGGCGGCCAGGTCGGTGAGGTTGTTCCGGACGGCGGGCAGCGGCGGCAGGTCGTCGTGCCGGTAGGCGGCCGAGCCGATCAGGACGATCCGCGAGCCCGGTCCGTCAGGCAGCGCCATGGCCGGTCGCCCGGTCGCGTGGCTGCTCCTGCTCGTGCTCCTGCTGCCCGTTGACGAAGGCCTCGAAGCGGTCGATCAGTTCGCCCGCGTCCTTGACGTTGTCGAGTTCGAGCTCGTACGTCTCGTGCTCGGTCCTGCTCACCCTGATCACCAGGTGGCTGCGCTGCCCTCGCAGCCAGTCCGCCACCACCCGCACCAGCACCGTCCCGGCGCCCCCGGAGGCGAGGGCCACGGTCACCAGCTGGACCACCCCGGCGTTCATCTCCCCCGCCGCCGGGGCGCTGCCGCGCAGCGCCACCCGGCCCCGCAACTCGTCCTCGGCCCGCAGCCGTTGCGCCAACGAGCGCGCCGCCGCCGGCACGGCAGCCCCCGAAGCGCCGTCCACCAGCGCCAGACCGATCTCCACGATTCCCGGTTCCCCTTCCCGTCCCCCACCCGACTCCGGTGTCGGCCAACCTATTCCGGATCACGCTCCCCCGTCCCCCGGATCGCGGGAATCCGGCGAACGGCGGTGCTCCGGCGGACGGCGGTGCTCCGACGGACGGCGGTGCTCCGGCGCCGGGACGGGAAACCTCGTTGCGGACGGGTCGCGAGGGCGGTTAGGGTCCGGCGACTTGTCGCTTCGGGCACGTCCGAACCCGGTTCATGGAGAAGATTTGTCGATTCGCATCACTGCTCTGACCGATCCCGATCACGGCACCCACAGCCGACGGCTGGTGTGGCTGGCGGTGGACGGGGAGGGGAATCCGGTCGGGACGGCCTCGCTGCGGCTGTTCACCGACCCGGGGCAGGCACACCTGGCCGAACTGGCCCTGCGGGTGCACCCGGTGGAGCGGCGTCGGGGGGTCGGGGCGCGGCTGGTGGACACCGCGGTGGCGGCGGCCGCCGCCGACGGACGGCGGGCCGTGGTGGCGGCGGTCGACGACGGGACGCCGGGCGAGGGATTCCTCTCCGCGCAGGGGTTCCGGAAGGCGCTGACCCTGCGGCACGCCAGGCTCGACCTGACCGGGTCGGCCGAGGTGGCGACGTCCGGGGGGACGGAGCGGGCCTACCGACTGGTGGCCTGGGACGGTGCCGTCCCCGACGAGCTCGCCGTGCCGTACGCCGCCGCCCGCCGCGCGATGGACGACATGCCGATGGGTGAGGTCGACCACGGCACGGTGAGCTGGGACGTCGACCGGCTCCGGGCGGTCGCCCGGGTGGTGGAGCTGCGCGGCGAACACCTGCACACGGTGGCGGCGGTGGCCGTGTCCGACGGTTCGATGGTCGGCTTCACCGAACTGGTGGTCCCGGCCGACGGCACCGGCGACGGCCGGCACTACGGCACCGCCGTCCTGCCCGCGCACCGCGGGCACGGCCTCGCCCGGCGGATGAAGGCCGAGGCGATCGCCCTGACCCGCCGCCGGCACCCGGCCCTCGGCGGCCTGCTGACCGACACCGCCGAGGACAACACCTCGATGCGGAGGGTCAACGAGGCGCTCGGGTACCGGCCGACGCACGAGACCCACCAGTACCAGCGGATGCTGTGACCGGCCCGTCCGGCCCGTCCGGCCCGTCCGAACGGGCCGGACCGTCAGAGGTCGAGGAGTTCGACGGTGACGGTGGCGGTGTCACCGGCGTCGAGGTCCTCGGCCTTGCGGACGGCGCGCTTGACCGGGAGCACGTAGGCGCCGTCGGAGGCCGGGAAGATCGACGTCTGCCAGCTGCTGGCGCCGATCGTGACCCGCACCCGCAGCGAGCCGAAGCCGCGCCTCGGCCCGGCGGCGGTCAGGTCGTGGATCTCCTCGGAGGCCTCGACGGGCAGCCTGACGAAGGTCCAGTTGTCGGAGCGCCGGGCTTCCCAGATCCAGAGCTCGGCCTCGAATTCGAACTTCATGGGGTCAGCTTCCCACGCGTCACATCGGCAGCGAGTGCAACCGGAGTTCCCCTGCGGCCCACTCGGCACCGTCGTGCAGCGGGAACCACATCGTGCGCAGCGGCATCGTCGCCGGGCCGGTGGGCTGTTCGACCTCGACCGGGCCCGCCAGTGGCCGCCAGCCGAGGCGGGCGTAGAGCCCGGCCTTGTCCGGGCGGCAGAACAGGACGGCGAAGCGCGGCCCGAGGGTGCGGGCGTGGGCGAGGGCGCCGTCCACCACCTTCCGGGCGAGGCCGTGCCCGCGCCGGTCGCCGGCGACGGCCACACCGCCGAGTCCGACGATCTCGGTCGGGCTCCCGTCGATCGACACCGGCAGGACCACCAGTCCGGCGTGGGCGACCAGCCGGCCGTCCGGCTCGGCGCGGATGCCGAAGTGGAGGTCCTTGGGCCGCCAGACCATTCCGTGCTCGGCGACCTGGAACGGGTCCGGCCCGTCGCCGAGGATCTCGGTGTGGCTGTACTGCTCCAGCGGGACGACCTCGGTGAATATGCTGATCTGATCATCATTCATTACCGCATCATGCCAAGGCCCGCCCCCGGCCGGGCCGGCGGGCGGACCTGCGGCACGGCAACGGCAGGTACTCCCGAGGAGGAAGCGTGGACACTCCCGCGAACGAGCCCGGATCCGGCCACGCGCTCGGACCGCTGGTCCGGGTGGACGGCCGGTGGCTGCTGGGCGACCACCGGGACCGGAACCACCTGGAACTCACCGCCGAGGGCATCGTCCCGTACGCCGACGGGCACCCCGGCGCGGTCGTCGGGTGGGGCCGGTTCATGAGTCTGGGGCTCGCGGTCACGCCCCACCGGTGGACGGGCTCGCGGCGGACCGCGCTGCTCACGCTCGGCCAGATGGCGCCGCTCGGACTGACCGGCCCGCATCTGACTGCGACCTTGCGGCACCCCTACGAGTACTGGACCGGCCGCTTCGGCCACCACCGGGGTCAGCGGTACGCGCCGCACGAACTGGCCGCCGCGGAGGCGCTGTTCGCGGTCGTGGTCGGGACCGGGGAGGCCGCGCTGCTCGGCGACCGCGCCTGGCTGGACAAGGCGGTGGCGCTGATCCGCCCGCTGCGGCGACCGGCCGAGACCCGGGCGGCCCTCGCCAAGCTGGTGGAGGGCACCCGGGCCGACCGGGGGTTGCGGGAACTCTGACGGTACGTGGCGCGCGTCAGCGGACCACGTCGAAGACCTGCTTCTGCAGGCCGTTGGCGTAGGCGGCGTACTCGACCAGCTTCAGCTTCTGGGTGTCCTTGTCGGTGTCGCTGAAGAGCCGCTTGCCCGCGCCGAGCAGCAGCGGGAAGACCAGCAGGTGGTAGCGGTCGATCAGGCCGGCGTCGGAGAGCGCCCGGTTGAGCGAGGCGCTGCCGTGGACGATGATCGGGCCGCCCTCGGTCTCCTTCAGGGCGGCGACCTCGTCGAGCGAGCGCAGGATGGTGGTCTCGCCCCAGTTCGGCACCAGGTCGTCCTCGGCGAGGGTGGTGGAGACCACGTACTTCGGCAGGGTCCGGTAG
Organism: Streptomyces sp. TLI_053; assembly: GCF_900105395.1. Classification (NCBI taxonomy): domain Bacteria; kingdom Bacillati; phylum Actinomycetota; class Actinomycetes; order Kitasatosporales; family Streptomycetaceae; genus Streptomyces; species Streptomyces sp. TLI_053. The sequence continues at coordinate 7,653,343 of NZ_LT629775.1, read as the reverse complement.
CGGGCGAAGTCCGCCATGTCCGGCCAGACGGGGCTGAACGCCTCGTAGCTGACCCGGCCCAGCAGCATCGCGGTGGCCTCCTCCTGCTCCCGGCCCTTGATCTCGAAGGCCTCGGGGAGGAACTCGATGTCCTTGAAGGTCCAGCCCGCGTTGCGGTAGCCGGACTCCCCGCCCGGGGCCTCGACGACACCGTCGAGGGAGACGAAGGCGGTGCTGATCAGCGTGCGCATGGTGATTCCTCGGGTTGCTGGTGCGGGTGAACGGGTGAACGGGTGAGCGGTGTCGCCGAGGGCGCTGTCCGGGCGGTCAGGCGAGGAGGCCGGTCAGCCACTGCTGCCAGGAGGCCTCGGCGCCGTCGGTGTCCGGTCCGAAGAGGTGGTGGAACATCAGCACCAGGCCGGCGCTGTGGTGGAAGCCGTACAGGCCGTCGCGGGTGCGGATCGCGAAGCGCTCGTCGTCCGCCCACACCACCTCGCCGTCCAGTGGCGGCAGCCCCGCCGGACGGGCCGAGACCCGGGTGCCGGAGGTGGGTGCGGAGGGCAGCGCGAGCGCGCTCGCCAGCACACCTCGGAGCTCCGCCGCCGGTCGGCCGGGAACCGCCGCGACACCGAAGACGGGCGCTCCGGTACGACCCCGGAAGTGGGTGAGGTACTCGACCAGCGTGTGGAGGTGGAACGGCCAGCCGCGCCGCAGCGCGTCGTACTCGTCCTCCCAGTCGTCGCCCAGCAGACCGCTGTGGACGACGCGCAGCACGGTGGCGGAGCCCTCCCGGCCCTCGACGAGGTACTCGAAGGCCATGAAGCGGCCGTTCTCGGCGGTGGCGGTCCGGGTGGCCAGGCGCTTGCCGGGCTCGTAGGCGGTGATCAGGGCTTCCTCGCGCTGACCGCCGATCTCCATCGCGGCGGTACCGCCCTCGCGCGGGTCCAGCTCGTTGCGGCCCATGAACCAGGAGTCGATGCCCGGTCCGGTGGCGATCGCCTCCCAGACCTCGTCCGGGCTCGCCGGCAGCACCGTCTCCAGCTCGATCTCGAACGGGTGGGTCATCGTGCGTTCTCCTGTCCAGGGCCGGGATCGGGGGCGGTCTCGGTGTCGGTGTCGGGGACGGGGGCGGCGGTGGCGGTGGCGGCGGCGGGGATCTGGTGCAGGCCGACCACCACCCGGTGACTGCGCCCACCGGGGGCGGACTCGTCGTGGTACCGGGCGACCAGGGTGGCGACCGCCTCGGCGAGTCCGTCGGCGAAGGCCGTGCGGTCGGCCGCCGAGGCGAACCGCACCTCCGCGTCGATGCCGAAACTGGCGACCCGCCGCTGCGCCCGGGCGGCGCCGGTCAGCAGCGTGCCGACCTCCTGCACCAGCCGGGAGCCGAGGGCCAGCAGCCAGCGGGCCGAGAGCTGGTCCGGCGAGCGGGTCGGGTCCGGACTCACGGCGGCCAGCACGGCGGGCGAGATCACGTAGGAGGCGGCGGTGGCCCGGTACACCCGTTCGGTGACGTTGCCCTTGCGCCGTTCCTCGGCGAGTTCGACCAGGCCGTGCCGCTCCAGCTCCTTCAGGTGGTAGTTGACCTTCTGCCGCGCCAGCCCCAGGCGGGCGGCCAGCGCGGCGGCCGAGCCCGGCTCGGCGAGAGCGGCGAGGATGCGCCGCCGGATCGGGTCCAGCGAGGCCTCGGCCGCTGCGGGTTCTTCGATCACGGCGACGTCCAACATGCTTCAAGAGTCGCGCCGACAAGAAAATTTGTCAAGGAAAGATTTTTTGTCGGTGCGCCACGGGGAGTCGTCGGCAAGGCACGGGGATGCGGCAACGCCGACGGCCGGCGGCAGGGGAGGTGCCGCCGGCCGTCGGGTCCGGGATGGGTCAGGACAGTTCGCGGACACCGAGCTGCTGGACGAACAGCAGGCTGTCGGCGTTGGCCCAGTACTCGGCCAGCAGGCCGTCCTTGACCAGCAGGGTGTCCGTGCCGGTGAAGCGGACGGGGCGGCCCTCGGCGTCCTGGGAGGCGCCGGGGAAGCCTCCGGCGTAGGTGCCCTCGGCGGCCCAGCGGACCACGAGGTGGTCGTCGGTGGCGATCGGGCCGACCGTGATCTCGAAGCTGAGGTCGCGCAGGATCGTGTGGATGCCGGTCACCCACCCGTTCAGGCCCTCACGGCCGTGGACCGTGTCCTCGCCGGAGCCGGTGAGGGGAGCAGCGTGTGCGACGAAGTCAGGGGCGATGATCTTGTCGGTCAGGGACAGGTCGTTGTTCCACAGGGCCTTCCACGGCTCGGCGAGCAGGGCGTTCGCGGCAGCGGAGGCGGTGGCGGTGACGGACATGGTCGTTCTCCTTCGTGACGGGGGTGAGGTGCGGGGAGAGGCGGCGTACGGCTTCCTGCCGTCCGCGGCAGGCCGGGGCGCGTACGGTGTCGGCACGGGTGCGGCGCCGGTTGCGCTCGTCGGCACGGTGGGCGAGGGCCCGGCGCCCCGATCAGGCGACGTGGTCGGCATCGGAGTCGGGGATCCAGGAGCCGTGGATCCCGGCGGTCACCCGTCGGGGCAGGTGGACGGTGGCGAGGGTGTCGAGCCCGGCCGCGTCGAGGACCAGCAGCTGCGAGGCGTCCTGCTTGAGGTCGGAGACCACGGTGAGCAGGTAGCCCTCGTCCTCGCCGGTGGATCCGGCGGCGGGCACGAACACGGCCTCGCTCGGCAGTCGGGCGTCGCCGACCCGGCGGATCCGGCGGGCGCCGGTGACCCGGTCGTACTTGACGATGCCGTAGCTGCCGAAGCCCTTCTCGTCGGGGAAGGAGACGGCGTACTGGTAGCGGTTCTCGGTGCCGAGGTAGTTCTCGTTGAGGGTGGGGAACTCCACGGGCAGGTCGTCGACGATCCGCTCGTCCACGCTGGCGGCCGCCAGGTCGACCACCCAGCGCCGGGTGTAGGAGCGGGCGTTGGGCTCGGAGCCGCGCCCGGGCGCGCCGATCCACCAGTTCCAGGAGAGCCGGAAGCCCTCGCGATCCACCGTCGGGCCCTCCAGGACGATGCGGCCGCGCTCGTCCTCGTAGGCGTTGGAGACGTGCAGCATGTTGCCCGGCTCGATGGAGAACCACCGGATCCGGGCGGCCCCGTCCGCACCGCGCGGCATGACACCGATCCGGGCGGGCTGCTCGTCGCTCCAGCCGTAGGGGATGCCGGAGTGCTCGGCGGGGTCGAAGGCGACGTTGCCCTCGACGAAGACCACATGGTTGCGGGTGATCGCGAAGTCGTGCTTGAGCGATCCGGTCGCGTCCGGGATCTCGGCGCTGTGGACGATCGCGCCCGAGGCGTCGGCGACGTAGTAGGTGAGGAACGGCGGGAGGGGCGAGGAGGCGAAGAAGTGCAGTTCGCCGGTGAGCGGGTCCTCCTTCGGATGGGCGGTCATCGCGGTGTGCAGCTTGCCCCCGAAGTCGTAGGCGCCGACCGTGTCGAGCTCCCGGGTGAGTTCGAACGGCAGGTTCGCCTCGCACAGGGCGAGCAGCCGTCCGGCGTGCTCGATGACGTGGGTGCCGGCGGCGGAGGCGGTCAGGTCGGGGCCGCGCTCGGTCATGTACGGGGCACCGTCCAGGGCCGGGGTCTTCACCCAGCGGTTGCGGTACCACTCGGCGCGGCCCTCGCGCAGCTGGATGCCGTGCACCATGCCGCTGCCCTTGAACCAGTGGGTGGGGGTGACGCCGGGCTTGGGGTTGTGGCCGTTGCGCAGCAGCCGGCCGTTCAGCTCGGGCGGCAGGGTGCCCTCGACGGTCAGTTCGGTGGCGGTGATCTCGTCGACGACGGGGGTGTAGTGGCCGGTCAGGTACGGGGGCTTCTTGGGGGTGCTCATGACATCTTCCTTTCGATGGAGGTGCGGGGACGGGGTGGTTCGTGGTGGTGCGCCGTCAGACGGCGGGTTCTGCACGGGCGGCGGCTTCCGTCCGAGCGGCACCCGGCGCGGCCGCGGCCTTGCGGCGGCCGGTGCAGCGGGCCAGCAGGACCGCGAGCACCGCGGTTGCCGCCAGGACGACGGCGGAGACCGCGAAGGCGGCGCGGTATCCGGCGGTCTGCGCCTCCAGGTGGGGCCCGTGGGCCGCGCCGGTCACGGAGCCGGCCAGGGTGGTCAGGACGGCGAGCCCGATCGCGCCGCCGACCTGCCGGGTGGTGTTCACCAGTCCGCCGGCCAGGCCGGCCTGCCGCGCCGGGACGCCGTCCACGGCGAGCGCGGTGAGCTGGACGAACGCGATGCCGAGGCCGAGTCCGACCAGCAGGCTCGGGCCGAGGATGTCCGTGACGTAGCCGCCGTCGGCGTCGATCCCGGACAGCCACAGCAGGCCGAGCGCCTCGGTCAGCAGGGCGGCCGTCGTGGTCGCGGTGGAACCGACCCGCCGGGCCAGTCGCGGCGCCAGCGCAGCGCCGAGCATATTGGCGGCGGCGAGCGGGAGTTGGCCCGCCCCGGTGGCCAGTGGTCCCGAGCCGAGGACCTGCTGCTGGTAGAGCGGGAGGAAGAAGAACAGCGCGATCCAGACCGATCCCAGCAGCGCCATCAGCACGTTCCCGGCGGCCACCCGGCCGGTGCCGAGCAGTCCGGGCGGGATCAGCGCGTCCGGGCGGCGGCGCTCGATCGCGACGAAGGCGGCGAGGAGGACGACGGCCGCGGCCAGGGCGCCGAGCACGCCGCCGTCGCCCCAGCCGACGCCGCGTGCGGTGGTCAGGCCCCAGACCAGGCAGGTCAGGGCGAGGGTGACGGTCACGGTGCCGGGCAGGTCGAACCCTGCGGCGGCCCCCGGGGCCCGCCGCCCGGGCCGCACCGCCGTGCCGTCGGCGGCGGGGCCGGCCCCGGAGGGGGTCTTCCGGAGCGACGCCCGGACGGGCTCCGGCGGCACCAGGACCAGCACCGCCGCGAGCACCAGCGCCGAGCCCAGCGCCACCGAGTGGAAGATCCAGGGCCAGCCCCACGCCTGGGTGAGCACCCCGCCGAGCAGGACGCCGCCCGCCCCGCCCGCGCCGGAGACCGCGCCCCACACGCCCAGCGCCCTGCCGCGCCCCTGCCCGCCGGGGAACTGCGTCATCGCCAGGGCCAGCGCCGCCGGGGCGATCGCCGCCGCCGCGAGGCCCTGGACGGCCCGGGCGGCGATCAGCGGCGCCGGGGCGGTGGCCAGGCCCGCCGCCAGCGAGGCCACCGCGAACAGCGCGACCCCGGCGGTCAGCACCCGGCGGCGGCCGAGCAGATCGGCCGCCCGCCCGCCGGCCGGGAGCAGCGCCCCGAACGCCAGGCCGTAGGCGTTGACCACCCAGGTGACGGCACCGTCGGAGACGCCGGTCCCGGCCCGGATCTGCGGGAGTGCCACATTGACGATCGAGGTGGCGAGCATGACGGTGAACTGGGCCCCGGCGAGGGCCGCGAGGGCCGCTCCCGGGGAGCCGGGGCGGCCCGCCGCCGGTGCTTCCGGCGGCGGTACCGGTACCGGTGCATTCGGCGGCGGTGCCGGTTCGGGTACCGGTTCGGGTACCGGTGCCGGTGCCGATGCCGGTGCCGATGCCGGTTCGGGTGTCGGTGCAACGTTCATGGCCACAGATTCGGGCCGACGGCTGTCCACCTGCCAGGCCCGACGGGGTCCGGACACTGTCCACCACTGTCCGCGGCTGTCCACTCGGAGCAGGGAGGGGAACCGCCGTGACCACCACGACCGCCTCGCCGACGGACGGCCCTAGGCGGAGGACGGCCCGTCGGCGAGGCGGTTGTGGTGGTCGATCAGGGACATGTGCGTCTCGGCCCAGTGGCGCAGGGCGGAGAGCGGGCCCTCGAGGGAGAGGCCGAGGTCGGTGAGGCGGTAGTGGACGGCGGGTGGGACGGTGGGTTCCACCCGGCGGGCGACCAGGCCGTCGCGAACGAGGCTCTGCAGGGTGACGGACAGCATCTTCTGGGAGATGCCGGGGATCCGGCGCCGCAGTTCCGCGAAGCGGAGTTCGTCCGGGGCCTCCTCGGCCAGCACCTTGACCGCCATCGACGTCCACTTGGTGCCGATGCGGTCGAGCAGTCGGCGGGTCGGGCAGAGCGGATTCAGCAGATCGCCCCGTTCGCCGGGCTGTCGGCCGGGGCCACCGGGCTGTCGGCCCCGTTCGCCGGACTGTCGGCCGGGCTCGCCGGGCGTCGATGTGGTCACTCGGGGCTCACCACCTGAAGGGGAAGTGCCGTCTTGGAGGCACCACCGTAGTTCCCTAGCGTGAGGTGGTCACCATTCCTCACCACGCCTTTGGAGCCTCACCGTGCCCGAGCTGCGGCGCCTCCCCGTCAACGGTGTCGAACTGAACGTCGCCCTCGCCGGATCAGGCCCGGCCGTCCTGCTGCTGCACGGGTTCCCGCACACCTGGGAGCTGTGGACGGACGTCATGGCCGGTCTGTCCGACCACTACCGCGTCATCGCCCCGGACCTGCGCGGGTTGGGCGCGAGCGGCGGGACCGCCACCGGGTACGACGCGGCCACCCTGGCCGAGGACGCCGCGGCGCTCCTCACCGCGCTCGGCGTGTCCTCGGCCGCGGTGGTGGGCATCGACGCGGGTGCCGCGCCGGCCTTCCTCCTCGCCATGCGCCGCCCCGGCCCGGTCCGGCGCCTGGTCCTCGTGGAAGCCGTTCTGGGCGGGCTGCCCGGGGCGGAGGACTTCCTGGCCGACGGGCCGCCGTGGTGGTTCGGCTTCCACGCCGCCGCGCCCGGCCTGGCCGAGACCGTGCTGGAGGGCCACGAGGCCGCCTACGTCGACTGGTTCCTGAATGCCGGCACGCTCGGCGACGGGGTGCGCCCCGCCCTCCGGGACGCCTTCGTCCGCGCGTACACCGGGCGCCCGGCGTTGGGCCGCGCGTTCTCGTACTACCGGGCACTGCCCGAGAGCGCGGCGCAGATCGGGCGGGCGGTCACTTCGGCCCGTCTGACGGTGCCGACGATGGCAGTGGGCGCCCGGCCGGTCGGCGCGGCCCTGGAACGCCAGCTCCGCCCGGTCACCGACGATCTCACCGGACACCTCGTCGAGGACTGCGGCCACATCGTCCCGCTGCACCGGCCGGACGCCCTGCTCGCGCTGCTGCGTCCGTTCCTGGCGGGCACGACGGGTGACGACCGTGCGGCGTCCGTCCCCGGCGGGCGCGGCGCGTAACGACCGTGCGGCCGGTGGGACCGGTGACGCGGGAGGGGACGCCGAGGACCCCCGCGCCCGGAGGCACGGGGGTCGGTGGCCGCACCCGCACCCCGCTCAGCGCGAGCCGTGCAGCTCCTGCTGCCACAGCGCCTCGCACAGCAGGTCGAGCCCCTGCCGCAGATGCCGCCGGTACGTCCCGTACGGCAGGCCCAGCCGGCGGGCCGCGCCCTCCTGGGTCGGCGCGCCGGAGAAGTAGCCGGCCGTCAGGGCCTCGCGGGCACGGGCGCCGCGCGGGTCCTGGGCGAGGTCCTCCACGGCCTGCCGCAGCAGGCCCCGCAACTCCTCGACCGGATCCTCCAGGTCGGCCGCGAGCCGGGTGCGCAGCAGGGCGCAGACGGCGAACGCGCCCGGGTCGCGCCAGTGCGTGAACGCCTCCCGGACCGCCTGGTCGAAGGCCGTCCTGGAGACCCCGGACAGCCCGGCACGGACCGGCACGGGCGTCGACGTCATGAGGTGGCGCAGCCAGGTCTCGACCGGCACCTGCCGCCAGTCGACGCCGAACACGCCGTAGCTGTGCGCGCCGACGCGGGGCCGGGCACCGGTGTCGGTGAGGCTGCCCCTGACCCGGGCGGCCCAGGTGTCGGCGTCGCGCCAGACCGCGAAGCCGTAGGCGCGGGCCCGGGCGCGGGCGGACTCGGCCTGGGCCCGGGAGGAGCTGAGGTCGATCACCCGCGAGGGCACCTGGTAGCGCTCGGGGTAGACGGTGAAGCGGCTGACGCCGATGTGCTCGCCGGGCCGTACCGGCGCGGTGGCCTCGGTGTACGCCCAGGCGGCGGCCACCACCGGGTCGGTGGCGAGGTCCTCGGGGTCGGCGGGCGCGGAGAGGGCGAGCCGGGCCGTGAACGCCACCACCCGGCCCGTGCTCACCAGCCGGTAGACGCTGAACGCCTCGGGCTGGCGCCGCGCCCAGTAGCGGACCAGTCCGGCGGACTCCGGCCCCTCGGTCTCGGTGGCCATCCGGAGCACCGTGTCGAGGTCGTCGGGGTGCAGCGGCCGGTCGTGCACCTCGTCCTCGCGCGACCAGGTGCGCAGCCGGGCCACCAGCTCGCCGTCCCGGAACAGGTGGAAGAGCTCGTCGGTGACGGTCCAGACCTGTTCCTCGGGGGCCTCGCGCAGCAGCCGCAGGTACTCCTCGGCCAGCCGTCGGCGCACCTCGGCGAAGGCGTTGGGGGCCCGCCAGCGGAGGTCGGCGGCGAGGGTCTCGCGGGCGGCGTCGTGCGGGTACAGGCCGCGGTGGCCGGACTCCATGAACGGCAGGCTCCGGAGCCAGCCGAAGAGCCGGTGGGCGTCCTCGTCGGGCAGGACGGCGGCGAGCAGTTCCTCGGAGGTCGAGTAGGCCTGCGCCGCCACTTCCAGGGCCCGCCGGTGGGCGGCCGTCGGCACCTCGCCGACCAGGCCGGACAGCAGGGTGCGCAGAACGTCGGCGGAGGGCGCCCAGACGCCCTCGCGGCTCCAGTCGTCCTCGCCGGCGGCGGCCGCGAGGGAGAGCGCCAGCGGGTTGCCGCCGGCGAACCGCAGGACGCGTTCGCGCAGTTGGGGCGGCACCCGGGCGGCGCCCAGCAGGCTGCGGGCCTGCGTCTCGGAGAAGGGGCCGAGTTCGAGCACCCGGAGCAGCCCGGACCAGGCGGGGTCGGCGGTCCACTGGGGCTGCGGGGCGAGGCGCCCGGCCAGTACCACCAGGGTGTCGTCGGCGGCGCGGGGCAGGAAGCGCTGCCACAACCAGCCCTCCAGCCACTGGCAGTGCTCGAAGGAATCGACGAACAGGACCGTGCCGGGGACGTCGAGGAACGGCGCGGCGGCGCGTTCGAAGTCGGCCGGGTCGCGGCCGACGAAGCGGCCGTCCAGCTCCAGCAGCAGCCGGCCGGTCGACCTGGCGTGGTCGGCGAGGCGGCGCAGCAGGGTCGACTTGCCGATGCCGCCCGGGCCGAGCAGGTAGAACGCGAACGGCGCCCGCGGGTCGCCGGCCAGTGCCCGGGCGAAGCCGTCGAACTCCTCCTCGCGGCCGACGAAGGCCTGGGTCCGCGCGCTGCTCAGTCTCTGCTTGACGGAGGCCATATGACGGCTCCCCTCCCCTCGTGCCGGCGCCGGGTCGCGGCGGCCGCCGTCGTGACGGCCGCTGTCGTGACGGCCGCTTTCGTGACGGCCGCTTTCGTGACGGGGCCCGCCGGCGTGACGGGGCCCGCCGCCGTGACGCGGCCCCGCGCCCCGTCCGCGTGGTCCGATCCGCGCGGGCTCACCTGATCGATCCCAGGTCGCGGTCGTCCTCGTCCCCGGCGAGGAGCAGCGTGGTCTCCTCGACCCGCTCGAACCGCCCGTCGGCGGCGAGTTCGGCGAACAGGTACACCTCGATGCGGGAGGTGCGGCCGTCGTTCCTGGTGACGGTGACGGTGTGGCGGTCGGCGTAGCGGGTGCCGTCGCGGAGTTCGTCGTGCACCTCGACCCGGCCCTCGCGCACCAGGGAGCGCAGCTTGGCGATGTGCTCGACGAAGCCCGCCCGGTCGCTCCACACCCCGTTGGTGCGCTGGCGGTAGTCGGGGGTGAAGTGCCGGGCCACCGCTTCGTCGAGCGGGAGGTCCGGGTCCGGGGCGAACAGCAGGTCGTCGAGCGCCCGGCCGATGTCGGTGGTGGTCATGGCGGTCGTCCTCCAGGAGGGTCGGGAGCGGGATCAGTGGTGGTTCGGGAGGGCAGCCGGGCCGCGGACGGGGGTGAAGTCCAGGGACAGCGCGACGGGGCCCCGGGTGTAGAGGCCGCTCTCCCGGTAGCCGGAGCCGGGGGTGGGACGGACCTCGTCCAGCAGCGGCAGCAGCAGCGCGGCCACCGTCTCGATCTCCGCGCGGGCGAAGGCCGCGCCGACGCACTGGTGCAGGCCGGTGCCGAAGGCCAGGTGCTGGGCGGCGGCGGTGAACGAGCGGGCGGCGCCGAGGTCGGGGCGGTGCAGGTCGAAGCGGTCCGGGTCGGTGAAGGCCTCGGGGTCGCGGTTGGCGGCGCCGATCATGCAGAAGACGGTGGCACCGGCCGGGACGACGGTGCCGGCGAACCCGGTGTCCCGCTCGGCCTGCCTGGGCACCAGCTGGACGGGCGGGGTGAACCGCAGGGTCTCGGCGATGGCGGCGGGCAGCAGCGACGGGTCCCGGCGTACGTCCGCGAGCTGCTCCGGGTGGTCGATCAGGTGCTTGAGGAGGAGGCCGAGGGTCTTGTCTGCGGGCTCGACGGCGGCCACCAGGACGTTCACGATCAGCGCGACCACCTCGCGGGTGCTCATCGCCACGCCGTCGAACTCGGCCGCGCAGAGCGCGGATATCAGGTCCGCGCCGGGGTGGCGGCGGCGCCGTTCGACGATCGGGGTGAGGTGGGCCTCCAGCTCCCCGGCGAGTTCCAGGCAGACCCGGCGGCGTTCCTCGGTGAGGGTGACGGCGGTGACGAACTCGCCGACCCCGGCCACCCATCCGGCGACCCGCCGCCAGTCCTCCCGGTCCAGGCCGAGGACGTCCAGCGCGGCCCGGACGGCGAAGGGCTTGCCGAAGTCGTTGACGAGGTCCATCCGGCCCCGGGCGAGCAGGGGCTCGAGGAGTTCGACGGCGTTGGCGCGGAAGGTGCGCACCTGCTCCTGGAGCGCCGGGCCGGTGAACGCCCGCACGACGATCCGCCGCTTCGCGGTGTGCTCCGCCCCCGTCATCTGCGCCAGCACCGGGCCGCGCATCACCGGCTCGGCACGGACCTGCAGCGTCTCGGTGGTGAACGCCTCGTGGTCGGTCAGCACCCGGCGGACGTCGCGGTGGCGGGAGAGGAACCAGGCGTCGACGGCCGGCTCGTGGTGCACCGGCGCGTGCTCGCGCAGCCGGCCGAAGTGCCGCTCGGGTGCGGCGGCGAACTCCTCGGACAGGATGCTGAAGCGGGTCTCGGCCATGGGGTGGGGCGGGCCTCTCGGGGGCGGGCGCCCGGGGGCGCGGGGACGACGAGGTGCTCGGGCGGCGCGGGGCGCCGGTGGCGCGGGCTGGGGGGACGCGAACTCGATTCGTTCGATGCCCTGATGACGAGTACTCGGGTGACGGGTGCTCGGGTGACGTGCGCTCGGGTGACGGGTGCTCGGTTGACGTGAACGGTCGGCACGGGGAAGCGGCGACGCTCCGGGCCGACGGCGAGCGCGGGGCCGAGGGCCGTGCGCGGGGCCGACGGCGGGGCGCTCAGGCCGGGGTCAGGGGGAACGAGGATCTCCGGCGGCCGGGCCGGCCGGAGGCGGCGGGAGGACGCGGACGACGGCCCGGGGCTCCGCACGGCGCGACCCGGCACCGGAGCGCCGGGCTCCGTGTCGCGGCCGTTCCGGCAACTCGCTCTCGGGGCAACGTGGTCGGTTCCTGTCTCGGGGCGGTCCCGGGGCGGTACCGCGGCGGCCCCGGGCTGTCAGGGACGGCCCCGGGGCGGTCCGTCGGGTCCGCCGCGGGGACGGCAGCCCGTGGCCGGCCCTCCCCCGGGCGTTGACGTGGGCACTATAACCCGAAGCCCGAGCGGCGCGACCTGCGGGTTTCGGCGCCAAGGATGGTTCGTGCCGGGCCCGTTCCCGGAGGGCGGGAGACCTGCTCGGCCGCCCAGGACGGACAGGTCCGGACATCTGCGGACAGTCGTGGGCGGCAGTGGGCGGCGGTGGACAGCCGGGCACGGCAGCGCTGCCACCTGCACCGACCGCGGTCCGGAAGGTTCCCGCGGCGGGCCGGACCACTCGCACGAGTGAACTACTGGGGCACGGGAATGTGCCTGTGAAGCCCGGGTGTTGGCGAGGTCAAGGATCGTACGAACGGGGAGAGACAGCATGGCCGGAGCAGTGATCGTGGGAGCGGGGCCGGGGATCGGACAGGCGGTGGCGCTGCGGTTCGCGCGGGAGGGCCTGCCGGTCGGCCTGGTCGCGCGGAGCGGGGCGACGGCCGAGGCGGTGGCCGGGGCCGTGCGGCGGACGGGCGGCAAGGTCGCGGTGCGCACCGCCGACAGCACGGACGAGGTGGCGCTGAGGTCCGCGCTCGACGGGCTGGCGGAGGAGCTGGGGCAGCCCGACGTCCTGGTCTACAACGCGGCGCTGATCCGGCCGGACGCCGTCGGGGAGTCCTCCGCCCGTGACCAGTTGGACGCCTGGGCGGTCAATGTGGTGGGCGCGCTGACCGCCGCCGCGCATGTCGCGCCGGGGATGGCGGAGCGCGGGCGGGGCACCGTGCTGCTGACGGGCGGCATGCCCGAGCCCGTACCGGAGTACGTCAGCCTGTCCCTCGGCAAGGCGGGCGTGCGCACGCTCGTCACGCTGCTCGACCGGACGTACGGCGCGGCGGGCGTGCACGCCGCCAGTGTGACGGTGGCCGGCGCGGTCGCCCCCGGCACCGCCTTCGACCCGGACGACATCGCGGAGCACTACTGGCGGCTGCACACCCAGCCGCGCGGGGCCTGGGAGCAGGAGGTGGTCCACGGGGGCTGACACCGGATCACGAGGTCTCCGGCCGCAAGGCATCGCGCAGGCGCAGCAGTTCGCGGTGGCGGGCTCGCGCGCGCCGCAGCGCGAGCCCGGCGGCGGCGACGAGGACGAGGCCGGTCACGGCCGTGACCAGCACCTCCACCGGGGTGCCGCGGAGCACGGCCAGCACCGTCCCCGCTCCGGCGGTCGCCGTGGCCGCCGCCAGCGCGAGCCGGCCGGCCAGCACCCGGTCCCGGGCGTACAGCGGCCGCTTCCTGGTCAGCGTCCAGGTGGCGAAGGCCGCCCAGGCGAGGCCGAGGGCGATCAGTCCGGCGAACGCGATCCGGGTGCGGACCGGCAACGGCTGCGGCTCGGTGGCCCACAGCACCGCGACCAGGGCCGCCGCGCCGCCGCCCGCCAGGCCCACGGCCAGGCTCCGCACCCGGGCGGCCAGGGAGACCTCGGCCGCGAGCGCGCGTGCCAGGCCCTCCGGCACACCGGCCCGTCCGGTGGCGGTGTTCCGCTCGCTCATGCTCCGTACCCCTTTTCGACGAGGGCGCTCCGCAGCATGCGGCGGGCCCGGTGCAGTCTGCTCTTGACGGTGCCGGTGGGAACGCCGAGGACGTCGGCGCACACGGCCAGCGGCAGGTCCTCCAGGTGGAAGAGGATGAGTACCTCACGCTCCTGCGGCGGGAGGTCGACGAGTCCTGCCTCCACCTGCATGGTGGTGAGGACGTCGTCGAGCAGCTGGTCGGCACCGGCACCGGTCCCGGCCCTGAGCTCCGCTTCGGCATCCGCCGCGGCACCGGGACCGGTGGCCCCAGCGCCGGCGCCGGCCCCGGTCCAGGTGGCCCACGGCCGTGCGGCGGTCTCCAGTGCCTGGTACTCCTGCCGGAGGTGATTGGTGAGCGTGCGCCGGGCGATGGTGAACAGCCAGGGCGCGAACCGCTCCGGCTGCCGGAGCCCGGGCAACCCGCGCACCACGGCGACCCATGTCTCCTGAGCGAGGTCGTCGGCGAGGTGCGGGGAACCGCCGGACACACCCCGCAGGTAGCGCCGGAGCGGCGCGTGCCAGACGTCGACCAGCTCGCCGAACGCGTCCCGTTCGCCCAGCTGGCAGCGCACCACCAACAGCGCGTCGCGCCGCCGGTCGCCGCCGCCTGCTCCACAGGCATCTCCGCCGGCGTCTCCACTGGCGTCTTCGCCGCCCATCGCGCCTCCCCTCTCCTTCTTCCCGGTCCGTCCGCCTCACCAGGACAGTCGGCGATTCCGGCGGAAAGGTTCGCGGAAGCGCGGGCGGGCGCGGCGGGCGGAGGCGGCGTCACGGGCCGGGGTGGCACAGCGCGCGAACGCCCGGCGGGATGCTTCCGGCCGGGCGCAGCGCGTCTGCAGGTACCGGGCGGCCGCCCGCGCAGGCACGGAGGAGGAAGGCGCAGAGGTGGAGACCCGGCGGCGGAGGGCCGGCGACTCAGCCCACCGGGACCATGCCCAGCAGCTCGGCCAGCCGTCGGACCGTGGCGGGCGACTCGCGGTGCAGTCCGGCGAGGTCGAGGCCCTCGTCGCCCAGGATCATCAGCAGCGCCCGGTCCCCGATCGCCAGCACCACGACGTAGCCGCCGTCGCAGCGGGTGACCACCTCCCGCAGCCCGCCCACGCCGACCTCGGCGGCGGTGCGGCGGCCGAGACCGAGCATCGCCGCCGACAGGGCCGCGGCCGACTCGGGGTGGACGGCGGCCGTGTCGGCGGCCACCAGCAGGCCGTCGGCGGTGGAGACGACACTCTCCGAGATGCCCATGACCCGCTCACGAAGGGACTTCAACTCGTCGACCAGCACGGCGGTCGGCGTCTGGCTGCTCATGGTGCGCTCTTCTCGGTCGTCACTGTCATCGCTGTCATCGCTGTCGTCACTGCCGTCGTGCTCGTCACTGTCATCGCTGTCGTCGTGCTCGTCGCGGTCGTCACTGCCGGCGCGGTCGTCACTGCCGTCGCGGTCGTCACTGTCGTCGTGCGCGTCGCGGTCGTCATGGGCGGCCGGGTCATTGCGGAGCGCCCGGCGAGCCCGCTCCGCCCGGGGTCCGTGCGCCGGGGACGCGGCGCGGCAGGGGCTGTCCGGTGTCGGCCGGGAGCGGTTCGCCCGGCGCTGTCCGGGGGGCGACGCTCGGCGCCATCGGGACGGTGTCGGCCGGTTCCCGGTGGAGCAGCTGCCGGGCGTCCATCCGGACGAGGTCGAGCAGCACCGCGAACACGCCCCGCCCCAGTGCGAAGCCGATGTCGCGCGCGGTGCGGCGGCCGGTCGCGGCGGCCAGGATCTCCCGGTGGCGGGCCGGCATCCGGACGACAACCCCTGCCGGCACTGCGGTGGGCCGGATCCGGGTGCGGGCCAGTTCGCCGGGCGGGCCCCAGGCACGGGTCAGCAGCGCCGTCCGGCGGGCGGTCTCCTCGAAGAGCCGCTTCGGCTCGATCCCGGACCGCAGCGCGAGCCCGGCGGGCGGGGCGGCTGCGACGGTCTCCCAGGCCCCGGGCGGGCTCAGCACCAGCGCGAAGGCACCGTCGAAGACGGCGGAGGCGCAGACCGCTTCGAGTTCGGCGGCGCCGATCGAGCCCTGCGCGACCAGGGCCGCGCCGAGGTCGCCGGCGCCGACGGAGGAGGCGGTCGTCTCCGCCGCCGCCCAGTCCGCCTGGCCGATGCGCCCCGACTTCAGCAACAGCGTCTCGGCGGTCGGGGCGCCGGGGGTCTCGATCGCCGTGATCAGACCGTGCTCCAGGTGGATGGTGCCGCCGGGTGCGCTGGAGACGACGACCGAGCCGGTGAAGTCCTGGTCCCGCAGTGCCAGCAGGTGCGCGGGCACATTGCGGACGGCCGGACGCCGGCCGGAGTGGGCGCGGTCGTGGGCGTGGGCACGGTCGTGAGCGTGTGCGTGGAGGTCCGGACTCATGACACAAAGCCCCGTGCGCCGTCCGCGGTCTGGCGCAGCGCCAGTGCCAGGTTGACCCGCGTCCGGTCCAGCACGGTGGCCAGCAGCAGCGGATCGCCCTGACGGGGCAGCACCTGGACCACCTCGTGGTGCCGGGTGCTGGTGACGACGACGCTCTCCAGCTCCCCGTCGGCCCCGGCCTCGCACAGCCGGTCGCCGATCAGGGCGGCCAGCTCCGCCAGTTCGGCCCCGGGGCCGAACAGCCGTTGGTCGCCGACCGCCCCGTAGGTGAGGCCGGTGGCGGCGTCGACGAGCGCGGCGCCGAGCACGCCGGTGGAGCCGAGCACACCGGAGAGGGAGGCTTCGAGTGCGCGCACCGGTACCCCTTCGTGTTCTGAACTGTTGGCAGCGTACTTTATTCCATCATTTCCGCGACGGGGCCGATGCGGGGGACTTCTTGCTACTTTGTTCCCGCACACGGGAGTTCTGCCCCGCAGTTACGCAAAGGACGAACAGCGCATGAACATTGACGACGCACTCAAGGACGCGATGGCCATCGAGGGCGCGATCGGCGTCGCCGTGGCCGATCACGAGAGCGGTATGTCACTCGGTTTCCTCGGCGGGGGCCGGAGCTCGACCTGGAGGTCGCGGCGGCCGTCAACACCGAGGTCGTGCGGGCCAAGGTGCGGGCGCTGGCCGCGCTGTCGATCGACGACGTCATCGAGGACATCCTGATCACCCTGGGCGGCCAGTACCACCTGATCCGCCCGCTCACGAGCAGCCACGGCTCGCTCTTCCTCTACCTGGCACTGGACCGCTCGCGCGCCAACCTCGCGCTCGCCCGGCACAGCCTCAAGCGCATAGAGACCTCGCTCCAGGTCTGAGCGGTCACCCGGTCCGCTCCCCGATCCGCTCCCCGGTCCGGCGTCGTTCCGCCGTTCCGGAATTCCGCGCCGGACGAACGCGAAGCGTGATGAACCGGCCACGGCGCCACGGCCGTAGGAATTGGTCCGCGAATAGCCGCAGGTACACCTCAATCATCGAATTTCGTAATCCTTCGGTGACTGGGCGTCATTCTCGCGGCATCCGGTCGCGCCGGCCGGCGGAGTGGAAAGTCGGCGCCGTCGACGTTCCACTCCGAGCGGCGGACGGACGGCCAGGAATTCGCCGGGCAATTGATCGGCTTCGCGGAGTGACCGAGCGGCGCAGCTCCCCGGACCGGCACATCTCGCCGCCGTGTCCCGCCCGCACCGCCGAACGTCCACAACTCCGTCACAACGACGCCGAGTTGCTCCCCGGCGACCGGCGGCTCCGGCAGCATCCCTACTGGGCACCGGGGCGGTGCCGGGGCGCGATCGTGGGGGCGGCGATGGAGACGTGGATGAGGGATCCGGGGGCGTCCGGCGGCAACCGGCGGGCGCGGGCCTCCCTGCCGACGGGCGCCCTCCTGGTCCAGGGGCTCCTCGTGCTGGCGGGGCTGGCCGTCACCGTGCTCGGCTTCGGACTGTTCCTCGACGTCCACGACGAGATGCACGGCTACCGGACCGCCCCGGTCTGCGACGCGGCCGCCGAGCCGGGGCCGGACTGCAACCGCTACGAGACCGGCAGGGTGACGGCGCGGAAGGACAACGGCGACCACTGGCTCACCGTGGCGCGCGAAACCGCATCCGCGGGCATGTACAGCGTCGACCAGGACTTCTACGACGACGTGCAGATCGGTACGAGCGTGCGGGTGACGGTCTTCCGCGCACGAGCGGTCGAGATCTCCTACCGCGGGCACCGTGCCGACACCTTCCGGGACCCCCACCTGCCCGCTCTCGGGGTGGCCGCCCTGGTCACGGTGGGGTCGGCCCTGACGGTGAACGGCCTGGCCCGGTCGCGCAACCGTGACGCCGGCCTGGGCTCCGGACCCGGCATCGGCCTGCTCTCCTTCATCGGCGCCTCCGTGCTGCTGCAGGGGCCGCTGCCGTTCGCGGCCACCTTGGGCATCCCGCTCGCCGGCTGGATCGCACTGATCGCCACCGCAGCCACGTTCGCCTGAGCCCCGCTGTCACCCGGCAGCCGCTCAGGCCCCGGACAGCAGCCGGACCTCGGCACCGTCCGACCGCGCACCCGGCTTGCTCCACCAGTGGTCGTACCGGCGGTAGACGTGCGGTTCGCGGTCGGCGAGCAGTGCCGTCAGCGAGCGCGCCTCGGCGGCGAGCTGCTCCCACGCCGAGTCCGGCAGCGGGTGGAACGCCGTCGCCTCGACCCCGCCCTCGACCGTGCGCCACACCCCGGCCACCCGGCCGTCCACGAGCAGGGTCGGCAGCACATCGCCGTTGCGCTTGACCACCAGGGCGCGGTACTCGGGCGGGATGATCCGGCTCCGGTCGGCGTAGGCCAGCAGGACGCTGTCCCACATCGCCATCAGCCGGGCCGGCACCGGCAGGTCCGCGTCCGGAACCGACGCGCCCGGGAGGTCGAACAGCTCCGCACCGTCCGGCCCCACCAGGCGCTCGACCCCGCCCTCGGCCGCCAGCACCCGCAGCGCCTCCCTGGCCCGGCCGCGCTGCACCAGCGCGAACTGCGCCACGTCCGCCACCGAGGCCGGACCGAAGCCGGCCAGGTAGCGCCGCACGAGCGTCCGCAGCGAGGCCGCGTACACCTCCGGATCTCCGAGCACCGGCCGGACCGGCGGGGCGACGTAGGAGAGCCGGTGGCCGAACGACCAGTGCCCCTCCCCCGGTGCGCGCAGCAGCGGCGCCACCTGGCGCAGCCCCCACCAGGCCGGCGGCGCAGCTTCGGCCCCGAGCCGCTCGGCGAGCCAGGTCTCGAACTCCGGGGCGGCGCGCGGCCGGTCGCCGAAGTCGAGCACGTCCGCGACCAGCGCGTCCCCCTCGGCGGCGGTCAGACCGGAGGCCGTGAACCGGTCGTCGCCCAGCCGGGAGCCCCGGACCGACGGATGGACGGCCTCCCGGAACGGCGCGAAGTCGTCGGCGTGCACGGCGTGCAGAGTGATCCGCATCAGCGTGGACCGTACGATCCCCAGCTCCGCGAAGGCCCGGTCGAGCTCGGCCGGGTCGAAGCGGGCCACCCGGTTCCACAGTGCGAGGTAGGGCGAGGCCGGCTGCTGCGCCTGCAGCGCGACCACCCGCCGCACCGCCTCGGCGACGCCGATCTCCTCCCGCCGCACCAGCAGTTGCCGTTCGAGGGTGGCCCGGTTGAGCTGCCCCGCGGTGATCGTCACGTCCGTGCCCCTCTCGTCGTCCGCCCGCCCGGTACGCCGCCGGCGACAGTCGGAATCGGAGCCTAGCCCCCGGGTCCGACAATCCCGCCGTCGCCGAACCCCGGGCGCCCCTCCGGGCCGGGAAGAATCGACGCCACGATTCGTCGGCGAATCCCGTGGAGCGGAAACCCGGAATGCGGCACCACCACCCGGCAGGGCGCCGACATGCCCGGACCGCACCGCCGCCCACCAGGGCTTCCGCGCTCGGCGCGGCCCGTCACAGGGGGGGATCTGTCGCTCCGTGACGCTCCGGTGACCGAAGTCCGGAATTGGCCGGGACAACTCAAACGTCCCTGCCGGACGTGGCTTGACGATAAGTCATCGCACCACGGATACTCCGTTTGCCCTCGATGATCAACGCCTGCGGCGGGTGGGCTCCCCACCGGATCGCGGGGCATTCCGACCGCTCGTCCGAAACGGGGTTGTCCATGAAGATCCGCAACAAGGTCGCCGCCGGGGTGCTCTCCATAGCCGCCCTCGGCTTCGCCGTCGCCACCGCCGCGCCCGCCTCCGCCTCCAGCGGCGGGTGCGCCTCGTACGACGCCTGCCTGTTCTACAGCCCCAACTTCCAGGGCGCCTACTTCGGCGACGGCGACGGCAGCAGCCGCGGCTACGAGACCTACCAGGTCAACTCCACCTACACCTTCGGCGGCGGCGGCGCCGGCAACGGCCAGTACGTCCGGAACAACGCGGCTTCGGTCTTCAACTACAACCAGAACTACAGCGTGACGATCTACTACAGCCCCGGCGGCTACGGCGTCAGCCAGTACATCAAGCGCGGCACCGGCGCCAACCTGATCCCGCAGCTGCGGAACAACAACGCCTCGCAGTGCTTCGACTACTTCGAGGCCTGCCGCTGACCTCGGGTCGGCCCGCGATTCCCCTGGCGGTGGTGCCGCGCAGCCCCCGGCGCGCGGCACCACCGCCGTTCCCGCCGGAAGAAGAGTTCACATGCGAAGTGCAGCCCCCGCGCCGGTACGGCGGTCAGTACGGTCGGTCGGCGCGCCGGTGATCGCCGCACTGCTCGCACTGGGCGGGGCCGTCACCGGCTGCGCGTCCTCCGGCCCGGCGCCGGCCCCGGCGGCCGCACCTTCCGTCGACGCGGTCCCGACCCTCGCCACCGCCGACGGCCGGGCCCTGCCCATCGCCAGGTTCCTGATCAGTCCCGACGAGGACCGGCGGATCGAGGCGGCCCGCACGGCCCTGATCGGATCGTGCATGAAGCGCTTCGGCTTCGACTACGCGCCGCCGGCGCTCGGGACCAAGCCGGACCTGATGACCCGCCGGTACTACCTCACCGACGCCGCGAGCGCGGCCGCCCAGGGCTACCACTGGGGCCCGTCGGCGGACCAGCGGCAGCCGTCCGCCGCCCCGCAGCCGCCCGCACCGGAGTTGCAGGCCGTCCTGGGCCACGGCCGGGGCGGCCCGGACAGCTCGACCGAGCCGGCCGGGCGCACCCACAACGGCGTCGCGATCCCGCCGGGCGGCTGTCTCGGCGAGGCGGACGACACGCTGACCCGGGGCGGCGGGATCCTCCAGGACGACGCCGGGGCACTGGAGATCAACGGCCGGGGGTTCACGGACTCCATGGCCGACGGACGGGTGAAGGCGGCCTTCGCCGCGTGGTCGCGCTGCATGAAGGAGAAGGGGCAGACCTACGCCAGTCCCGTGGACGCGGTGCGCGACGAGCGCTGGTTCTCGTCGCCGACGGCGACCGCTCCCGAGATCGCCGCCGCGACGGCCGACGTCGACTGCAAGCAGCGGAACAACGTCGTCGGCATCTGGTTCGCCGTCGAGACCGCCTACCAGAACCGGGCGGTCCAGGCGGATGCGAAGCGCCTGGAGCAGGCCCGGAAGGCGATCGACGTCACGCTCGCGAACGCGGCGGCCGCGAAGGCCCCGTGACGTCCGGGGACGTCCGGGACGCCCGGGGACGCCGTCACCGCCCGAGCGGCTCGGTCAGCACCCGGGCGAATCCGTCCAGCAGCGCCCGGTTGACGGCGGCCGCCTGCGGGGTGTCGGCGTGGATGGTGTTGACGAACAGGCCCTCGTCGGTGCGGTGCAGCCAGTGCAGGATCCCGTTGCAGCCGGACACCCACACGTGCATCCGGGCCCGCTGGGCGGCGTGCCGGTCCGCGCCGGGCAGGCGGCGGCAGTCGATGTAGGAGAAGAAGTTCACCGCGTGCGGCCAGTACCGCAGTGACGCGTACTCGGCCGGGGCGAGCAGCTTCCACGCCTTGACGAAGTGCACCGCCGCATGGGCCCGCACCTGCGCGTAGGCCTCCTGGGCGGCGGCGAGCACCTCGCCGAAGCCGGCCCGCGGACCGACCGGGAACTCGACCGGCAGGGTGTTGATGAACCAGCCCATCGACTCCGCGTACTCGCCCCGGCCGCGTTCGTTGAACGGCATCAGTCCGCGGTACACCTCCGGCCCGCCCTGCTCCCGGAGCGCGAGCGCGAGGCCCGCGAGCAGCCCCATCGACAGCCGCCCGTCCAGGGCCCGGCAGACCGCACCGAAATCCTCGGTCTGCCGGCCGGTCAACAGGCGTTCGGTACTGGTCACCGGCGCGTACAGCTCCCCCGGCCGGACACCGAGGTCGAGCGGGAAGCGCGGGAAGAGGCCGCCGTTGCGGTCGCGGAACGCCCGCCAGTGGTCCAACCGAGCGTCGTCGGCGCGCATCGCCCGGTTGGCCCGGCGCTGGGTGCGGCTGAACTCCAGGTAGCTCCCCGGACCCGGCTGCGGGGCCGTCCCGTCGGTGGTACCGGTGGCGGTCGCGGTGGCGGGCGCGGTGGCGGGCGCGGGCGCGGTGGCGGCGGCGGTAGCGGTGAGGTCCCGGTAGGCGGTGGCGATGTCGTTAATGGCGATCGCGGTGGAGAGGCCGTCGGTGACCAGGTGGTCGCAGGAGAACCAGACGGTGGTGGATCCGGTCCGCACCACCGCGCCCATCGTGATCAGCGGCCAGGAGAGGGTGTCCACCTCCCGGAACGCCTCCTGGAGGTGCGCGGTGACCTGCGCCGGCGTCTCCAACGGGCCGCCGTAGACGTGCTTCAGGGCCACCTCGTCCGGGGTGAGGACCTCGCAGCCGAGGTCCCCGGCCAGCGGCTGGTAGACCGCCCGGAGCACCTCGTGCCGTCGCACCAGCTCGAGCAGCGCGCCCGCCAGGGCGTCCAGGTCCACCGGGCCCGCGAGTTCGAAGCTCGCCGCGACGTAGGAGCGGATCGGGTCGTCGACGCTCTGCGCGTACTGGGCAACGGTGAAATGTTTCGCCTGGTTGTAGCCGGTCATCCGGCGCGGGGCCGGTCCGTCGGCACCGGTCAGGGGGACGAGATGCCACCGGTGGGCCTCACCCGGGCCGATCTCGGAGTCCTCGACTGAGATCTGGAGCATGCCGCTCTCTTCTGCCGCTGTTGTTGTCGGGGGTGGTGCCGGGGCGGTCGTCCTGCCCACCGCCCTGCCACCGGGGGACATGGCAGCACAGCTTCCGGGCGATCCGATAACCGCCTCGGCCGATCGGGTGACGTGGTTGCGGGCGCCGGAGAGGGAGCCGGAAGTCGGCTCCGTCGACTTCCGGTGCGCGACCGGACGGGCGGCGCGTCCTCAACACGGGGCCCCGAGCAGAAATCCGTTCGGGGCCCGTCGGTCCGGTCTCGGCCGGGGTCACGCCAGTGCCGCTCCCCCGTCCAGGGTCAGCACCGTGCCGGTCGCGTAGCCGTTGCCCAGGAGGTGGAGGTAGGCCGCCGCCGCCTCCTCGGGGGTGCCGACTCGCTGCACGGGAAGGCCGTTGCCCTGCGCCCGGAGGAAGGCCTCCGGGTCCGGCACGCTGCTGTCCCAGAGTTCGGTGCGGATCGCGCCCAGGCGCACGGCGTTGACCCGCAACGGGGCGAGTTCCAGGGCCAGGGCCCTGGTCAGCCCCTCGACGGCCGCGGTGATGCTCGCCCCGAGCAGGGCACCGGGGACCGGCCGGGTGGCGAAGGCGCCGGAGGTCAAGGTGATCGAACCACCGGAACGGAGCTGCGGCGTCGCGTACTTGACGGCGAGCAGCGCACCCCAGAAGCGACGCTCGAAGAACGCCCGCGCCTCGCCCGCGGCGAGCTCGGCGAGCGGCTTCAGCACCAGGGGCTCGCCGGCCGTGTAGACGAGGTGATCGAACTCGCCGATCCGGTCGAAGAAGACGGCGAGCGCTGCGTCGTCGGCGACGTCCAGCACGAAGCCTTCCGCCGAGCCGCCGAGCCTCTCCACCGCCAGCTCGACCCGGTCCTGACGACTGGAGGCGACGACCACGTTCGAGCCCCGGGCCGCCGCGGCCCGGGCGACGGCGAATCCGACGCCGGAGGTACCACCGATGACGACGACACGCTGGGTGTCCGCTGTGTTGTTCATGCCGAGGACGCTACGGCTCGCCCAGCAGGACGGTGAATGACATGAAGTCTTGATTCTCTGTCCGATCGTCTCCGGATCAACGCGCTAGGGTGGGCGGATGGACATCCTCAGCGACACGCTCGCGGCCCTGCGCACCGGGCGCCCGTCCGTTGTCCGCACCGAGGCGCGAGCACCGTGGGGTGTGCGCTTCCAGCCCGTCTCGGGGGCCGGGTTCCACGTCGTCGTCGAGGGGCGCTGCGTGCTGCTGCCGGTCGACGGCGAGCCGATCGCCCTGGGACCGGGGGACGTGGTGTTCCTGCGGCGCGGCACCGGTCACGCCATCTGCGACGCGGTCACCAGTGAGCCGGTGGCCTTCGTGCCCGCCCGGGTCGACACCTCCTCGCCGATCGGGTCGTTCACCGTCGAGGGCGGCGGCACTCGGAGCGTGCTGGTGTGCGGGGCCTACCACCTCGACACCGACCGCCCGCATCCGCTGCTCGGCGACCTGCCGGAGATCGTCCATCTTCCGGCGAGTCCGGGCCGTCATCCGGTGCTGCGTTCGGCGGTCGACCAGCTCTGCGCCGAGATCCACGAACCCCGGCCGGGTTCGGACGCGGTGGTCGCGGCGCTCGTCGACCTGCTGCTGCTCTACATTCTGCGGTCCTGGTACGACGAGGTGTCCGGGGACCGAACGCGGGGGTGGGCGTCCGCGCTCAACGACCCTTTGATCGCCCCGGCGTTGAGGGCGATCCACGACGACCCGGCACATCCGTGGACCGTCGAGTCGCTGGGGAACCGGGCCGGACTGTCACGCGCCGCGTTCGCCCGTCGGTTCGCCTCGGTGGTCGGCGAGCCTCCGCTGAGTTATCTGACGACGTGGCGGATGGCGATCGCGGCGCGGATGCTGCGCGAGACGGGAGACTCATTGAACGAGGTGGCCGAGAACGCCGGCTACACCTCGGAGTTCGCGTTCGCGCGGGCGTTCAAACGGCACTTCGGCGCCCCGCCCGGGGCGTACCGGAGGGAGTGGCGGACGGCTTCGGCGCTCTGATGCGTCAGACGGCGCCGAACTCCCCTGCCTGGACGGCGAGGAGGAACGAGCGCCAGGACTCGGCGGGGAAGGCGAGGGTGGGGCCGGAGGGGTCCTTGGAGTCACGGACGGGGACGAGGCCGGGGGCGTCGAGCGCGATCTCGAGGCACTCGCCGCCGTTGTTGCTGTAGGAACTCTTGCGCCAGGTCACAGGGGTCATGCCGCCCACGGTAGCCCCGTCTCCCCAACACGGGGCCCCGACCAGGAATCCGGTCGGGGCCCACGGTCGATTCAGGTCAGACGGTGCCGAACTCGCCCGCCTGCACACCGGCGACGAAGGAGCGCCAGGCGTCGGCCGGGAAGACGAGGGCCGGGCCCTCGGGATCCTTGGAGTCGCGGACAGGAACCGCGCCCTGGAAGCTCGCGGAAACCTCGACGCACTGACCGCCGTTGTCGGAGTACGAGGACTTGAACCAGGACCCACCAGACGTGTTGAGGTTCATGGAGTGAGCTCCCTTCGAGCCTTGTGGACCAGTGCCAGGGATGCCGCCTTGGGCAGGGCTTCCACCACCAGCTGATCGTACTCCCTCTCCCACACCGAGACGATTTCACGCCTGCGTTCAAGGCTTCCGCGAGCGTACGATTCGGCGTAGCCGACAACCGTCCCGTCCGGCAGGTCCAGCAGGGTCGCCGGCATCTTGAACGGCAGGTTCTCCCCCAAGGAGAACGGCGCCACCTGGATGGTGATGTTGGGGCGGGCTGCCAGTTCCACGATGTGGTCGAGCTGCCTGCGCATGACGTCCCGCCCACCGACCGTGCGCACCAGACAGTCCTCGTCGAGCACGAGATGGATCCGCGGCGGCTTCTTCCGATCGAGCACACGCTGACGAGCCAGCAGGAACTCCACTCGCTGGTCGGCCTCGGACTGACTGATCGCCCCACGCGCAACCGCCGCCAATGCCAGCGCCTCGGCGTACTCCTGCGTCTGGAACAGGCCGGTGACGATGGTCAGCGCAAACTCGCGCAGGCGCCGGCACTTCGCCTCCTCGTCGGCGAACTCCTCGAAGCCCTCCAGCAGGCCCTCTTTCGCATGCCTGCACCAGAGTTCGTAGAACGTACCTCCGGTTTCGAACACCGTGTCGGCTTTAACAGCGAAGTTTTTTGTTGGAGGACGCTTCGCTCGTTCGATGTACGAGATCAGGGTGTTGGAGTACCCCATGCGCTTCCCCAGTCCGACCTGCGACCAGCCTCGCGCCTCCCGCAGCCTGGAAAGTTCCTGACCGAAGCGCACGGCCGGGGATGACATTTCGTCAATTACGGGCTCATCCATGAACGTCGGCACCTTTCACACGCCCGATTGGTCAACGTTCAGACCCTGGCCATCGTAAGCACAGGGGGGCACCATGGCTACACCCCGTGAGAGATCCGGGACCCTGAGCAATCAATGGAGCCAACATGCCCTCGCAGCCGCGCATTCCCGTGTACAAGCCCGCCGTCGGCGAGATCGTCCGCGACCTCGCGCACCGGGACACCTCCGGCAAGCCCCTCGAAGCGGTCTACATGGACACCCTCGCCGGGCTCGTCTACCTGCGCCACGAGGGCGGCGGCTGCGAGTGGACCACCAAGCCCGCCCACATCCAGGCCCTCCCCGCGCCCCGCTTCCTCACCGTCCAGCACCCCAGCCGTCCCCGCGCCTCCGATCTGACGTGAACCGTTCCCTCCGGCTGGTTCTCGCCGCCCTCGGGGTCCCCGCCCTCAGCGCCCTCGCCGCCGCCCTCGTCTGCTGGCCCATCCACGACGGGCCCCTCGGACCCCAACTCCTCATCTTCGGCCTGATCCTCGCCACCGGCA
Organism: Streptomyces sp. TLI_053; assembly: GCF_900105395.1. Classification (NCBI taxonomy): domain Bacteria; kingdom Bacillati; phylum Actinomycetota; class Actinomycetes; order Kitasatosporales; family Streptomycetaceae; genus Streptomyces; species Streptomyces sp. TLI_053. Next base: position 7,627,315 of record NZ_LT629775.1, on the reverse strand, counting down.
TCAGCGCCGGACTCCCCGCCTGCCTCACCTGGCTCGACCCCGACAAGCCCGACGACTGACCACCCCCAGGAGCCCCACCGTGCTGCACCACCTCCCCACCCTCCACACCACCCCGCCCCGCCGACGCCACCACCACCACGCCCTGATCCTCAACCGCGACGGCGCCATCCTCGCCATCGGCACCGCCCACCAGTCCGGCCTGGTCCTCCCCGGCGGACCCGCCGAAGCGAACGAACTCCCCCACCACGCCGCCCGCCGCCACACCGAGACCCAGACCGGGCTGGTCCTCCCCCTGTCCCGCATCCTCGCCACCGACCACACCGAGGCCCGGCTCCTCCCCGAAGCCCTTCACCTCGTCCACTGGGGCGGCTGCCTCACCCTCGCCCAGGAATCCACAGCTGCCCGTCACCGACCGCCCCACACCGTCACGGCCGTCCACTGGCTCCACCGCGCCCAACTCGCCGACGCCATGCACCCCGACCACCACCGCCGCACCACCCACGCCCTCGGCGCCCTCACCCGAGGTGCCCACCTCCCCCTCCTCCACCACGGCGCCCCCGCCGAATAGGCCACGCCCGGCCGTCGAGCGCCGACGGCAATTCGATTGCCGGGCCACTCCTCGATCCCTAGGGTCGACCCATGCCGCAGCCTGATCAGTTGCCTCCAGGGACCGCATGGGCCGAACCGCTGGTGCGGGAGGTGTTCCCCGAGGCCGAGGTGATCGAGCTGCTACCCCGCACGGGGGGCCAGTTGAGCACGGTGTACGAGCTGCGGTGCGCCGATCCCGCCCAGTCCGTGATCCTCAAGGTGTACGCACCCGAGTGGGCGTGGAAGCAGGCCAAGGAGGTCCACGTCTACCGGATCCTCGCCGGCCTCGACACCCTCCCGGTACCGCGAGTGCTCCACCACACACCGGCCGGAGCACCCGACGGCCGGGCCGTCACCATCCTGAGCCTGCTGGACGGCCGCCCCCTGTCGGAGGCGTCGAAGGATCTGGGCGCCGAACAAATCCCGCCGTTCTACCGGGAGATGGGCGCCGCCCTCGCCACGATCCACCAGGTCGGCCAGGAGGCCTACGGATACCTGACCGACCGCATCCTCGACCCTCGGCCCGACAACGGCACTTACATGCGACACCAGTTCGCGAAGAAGCTCGCGGAGTTCAAGGCCCTGGGCGGCGACGACCGACTCCACGACGCGGTCGCACGGCGGATCGAGCGCGACGGCGCACTGTTCGACAACTGCCGCGCCGCCGTGCTCTGCCACAACGACCTCCACGAGGGCAACGTCCTTGTCACCACCGGCGACGCCACCCGCGTGACCGGCATCATCGACGTCGAGAACGCGATCGCCGCAGACCCCCTGATCGACCTCGCGAAAACCGACTACTACGCCCTCGGCCGCGGCGAACCCGAACGCCGAGCCCTCCTCGCCGGCTACGGCCCGCTCCCCACCGACGCCCCCGAACGCCTCGACCTCTACCGGCTTTACCACGCCCTGGAGTTGTGGGACTGGTTCCGCTCGATCGGCACCGAAGGCCCCTTGAACGCCATCGCCGCCGACATCGCCCGCCTGGCGGGCCACCGCTCCGACACGCCTTCATGACCTGACCCCAGAGGCATCCCGCCTGACGAGCGGACACGGAGGAACAGAGCGACGACGGCGCACAGCCTGCCGCCAGAGCTGACCGACTTGCCCAGCCGGCCTGAGCTACCACCTTTCCCGCGGCCGGGCCGGCGCTCCCACGGATGCCCCCACCGAACCCGCACCCTGGGGGGTTTCGAGGAACCCGCCACCCGCCGGGTCCGGTTCTCTTACGCTCCGTCATAAGCCGGTTGTCGCAACGACGGAGGTATCGAAGTGAGTGGCGAGATCGTCCAGCTGGTCGAGCAGGCCAGCCCCTACCTGACAGCAGCCGTGAGCGCCTACGGCGGGGCTGTCCTCGCCCGGGCCGAGGACACCGCCGTGGAGGCCACCGCCAACCTCGGCCGGCGCATCCTCCAGACCGTCTGGCGCCGCCGCACCGAACCCCAACAGACCGCCCTCGAAGCCGCCGTCCACGACGCCGCCGAAGCCCCCGACGACCCCGACGCGGCGGCCGCCCTGCGCCAGCAGATCAAGCGAGCCCTGCGCGAGGACGCAGAACTGCTCGCCGAACTCGCCGCCCTCCTGCCCGCACCGACCGCCGGCAGCGTCACGATCACCGCCTCCGGCCAACGGTCCATCGCCGCACACACCATCACCACCGCGATCACCGGCGACGGCCACCGCACCGACCAGTGACCGACTCCTCCTACGATGCCTCCGGCAACAGGTCTATCGCCGCACACACCATCGGCCACGCCCACACCGGCGACGTGATCGGACTGCCCGCCGACATCCTCACCGCCGCCCGCGACGTACCCGCACCACCTGGTCTCGCCAACCTGCCACCCCTGCCCCTGTGTCTGGGCCGCCACGACGACCTCACCCACCTCCGCAGCACCCTCACCGAACAGACCGGGACGGCGATCACCCAGGCGTCCACCGTCCACGGCCTCGGCGGCATCGGCAAAACCACCCTCGCCCTCGCCTACGCCCACCGCAACCGCCACACCTACAACCTCGTCTGGTGGATCAACGCCGACTCCCCCACCCGCCTCGAACAGTCCCTCGGCGACCTCGCCCTGAAACTCTTCCCCGCCTGGGCCGGCAACGCCAACCAGGACCAACGCTCCGCGTGGGCAACCACCTGGCTGCAATGGCACCCCGGCTGGCTCCTGGTCTTCGACAACGTCGAGAACCCCACCGACCTCAACCCCTACCTCGGTTCCCTCGACGGCGGCCACCACCTCATCACCAGCCGCCGCTCAACCGGCTGGCCCCGCACCATCCACACCCTGGCACTCGGCACCCTCCACCCCGACGAAGCCGCCGACCTCATCTGCGCCCACGCCATCACCGGCCGCACACCCACCCCGCGCGACCGACAAGCGGCCCACGCCCTGGCCACCGAACTCGGCCACCTCCCCCTCGCCCTCGAACAGGCCGGCGCCTACCTCGCCCAGAACCCCACCCTCACCATCGACACCTACCGCCACCGCCTACCCGCAAAACTCGACAAAGCCGCCGACGGCCTCAACACCCAACGCACCATCGCCCGCATCTGGACCCAGACCCTCCACGCCCTCACCGCACGCAACCCACTCGCCGTCGACATCCTGCACACCATCGCCTGGCTCGCCCCCGACAACATCCCCGTCAGCCTCCTGGCGGGCCTCAGCACCGACACCGACGACCTCGCCGAAGCACTCGGCCTCCTCAGCGCCTACAGCATGGCCACCCTCACCCCCGACACCATCAGCATCCACCGCCTCCTCCAGACCGTCCTACGCACCACCGCATCCGGGAACCCTCCCGCAGGGCGCCGCGAAGCCGAACACGCCCTCACCCACGCCCTCACCGCCCTACCCGAACCCACCACCGGCCCCGCCCCCGGATGGGACACCCTCATCCCCCACCTGATAGCCCTCGCCGCAACCACACCCCCCGACCACCACAACGACCCCACCGCGCCGCTGTACTACACAGCCGCCGACTACCTCTACCGCCAGGGCCACGACGCCCGCACCATCCCCCTGCGGGAAGCCGCCCTCACCCAGTGCGAGCAGACCCTCGGCGACACCCACCCCGACACCCTCACCAGCCGCAACAACCTTGCCTGCGCCTACGGATCCGCCGGGGACCTCAACCGCGCCATCCGCCTCTACGAAACCACCCTCACCCAGAGCGAACGGCGCCTCGGCGACACCCACCCCCACACCCTGTTCAGCCGCAACAACCTCGCCTACGCCTACCGGATCGCCGGGGACCTGGACCGCGCCATCCCCCTGTTCGAGACTACCCTCACCCAACGCGAACAGACCCTCGGCCACACCCACCCCAACACCCTGGACACCCGCAACAACCTCGCCCACGCCTACCGGGCCGCCGGAGATCTCGACCGCGCCATCCCCCTTCACGAGACCACCCTCACCCAGTACGAACAGCACCTCGGCGACACCCACCCCCACACCCTGGACGCCCGCAACAACCTCGCCTACGCCTACCAGGCCGCCGGGACCTGGACCGCGCCATCCCCCTGTTCGAGACCACCCTCACCCAACGCGAACAGACCCTCGGCCACACCCACCACTCCACCCTGAACAGCCGCAACAACCTCGCCCACGCCTACCGGGACGCCGGGGACCTGGACCGCGCCATCCCCCTTCACGAGACCACCCTCACCCAGTACGAACAGCACCTCGGCGACACCCACCCCTCCACCCTGACCAGCCGCAACAACCTCGCCGGCGCCTACCTGGCAACCGGGGACCTGGACCGCGCCATCCCCCTGTTCGAGACCACCCTCACCCAGTGCGAGGAGCACCTCGGCGACACCCACCCCAACACCCTGATCGGCCGCAACAACCTCGCCAGCGCCTACCAGGCCGCCGGAGACCTGGACCGCGCCATCCCCCTGTTCGAGACCACCCTCACCCAGTGCGAGGAGCACCTCGGCGACACCCACCCCAACACCCGGACAGTACGAGCAAACCTGGCCGATGCCCGCGATGCCGCACGACACCGTCAGCAGTGAATGACAGGCACACCCACCGGACAGCCACCCCAGCTGTCCGGTCACTGTCCGGCCGATTCCCCCAGGTCAGACCACATGGCCGGACACCCGGACAGCCCGGACACCAGCAAACCGCCGCGCTGTCCGGCCCCACACCCAAGACGGCACGCCCACCCAGACAGCGAACCAGCAGGCGCTGGACCCGACCAGCCCGACTGCTCCGCACCAGCCGGTCAAGGCACGTTGACCCACAGCTTTACAGACCACGCACGGCAGTTGGCCTGACCTGCCACCTCTCCCACGACCGGGCCGACGATCCCACGGATGTCCCACCGGAACCGGCCCCTGGGGTTTTGAGGAACCCGCCACTCGCCGGACCCAGCCCTCCTACGCTCCGTCATAAAGCTTTCATCGTCATGACAGAGGTGCCGAAGTGAGTGGCGACATCGTCCAGTTGGTCGAGCAGGCCAGCCCTTACCTGACAGCAGCCGTGAGCGCCTACGGCGGGGCCGTCCTCGCTCGCGCCGAGGACACCGCGGTGGAAGCCACCGCCAACCTCGGCCGGCGCATCCTCCAGACCGTCTGGCGCCGCCGCACCGAACCCCAACAGACCGCCCTCGAAGCCGCAGTCCAGGACGCCGCCGAAGCCCCCGACGACCCCGACGCCGCGGCCGCCCTCCGCCAGCAGATCAAGCGGGCCCTGCGCGAGGACGCAGAACTGCTCGCCGAACTCGCCGCCCTCCTGCCCGCACCGGCCGCCGGAACGGTGACCATCACCGCCTCCGGCGACCGATCCATCGCCGCACAACACATCGGCAACGCCCACACCGGCGACGTGATCGGACTACCCGCCGAAATCCTCACCGCAGCCCGCGACGTGCCAGCTCCCCACGGCCTCGCCAACCTGCCGCCCGTGCCCCTGTGCCTCGGACGCGACGAGGCTCTCAGGGAGGTTCGTGCCACCCTCGCCGAGCAGAACGGGACGGCGATCACCCAGGCGTCCACCGTCCACGGCCTCGGCGGCATCGGCAAAACCACCCTCGCCCTCGCCTACGCCCACCAGCAGCGCCACACCTACAGCCTCGTCTGGTGGATCAACGCCGACTCACCCACCCGCCTCGAACAGTCCCTCGGCGACCTGGCCCTGAAGCTCTTCCCCGCCTGGGCCGGCACCGCCAGCCAGGACCAGCGCTCCGCATGGGCAACCACCTGGCTGCAATGGCACCCCGGCTGGCTCCTGGTCTTCGACAACGTCGAGACCCCCGCAGACCTGCACCCCTACCTCGGCGCCCTCGACGGCGGCCACCACCTGATCACCAGCCGCCGCGCCACCGGATGGCCCCGCACCATCCACACCCAGTTCCTCGGAACCCTTCACCCCGACGAGGCCGCCGACCTCATCTGCACCCACGCCATCACCAACCGCACACCCACCCCCCGCGACCGACAAGCGGCCCACGCCCTGGCCGCCGACCTCGGCCACCTCCCCCTCGCCCTCGAACAGGCCGGCGCCTACCTCGCCCAGAACCCCACCATCAGCATCGACACCTACCGCCACCGCCTGACCACCAAACTCGACAAAGCCGCCGACGGCCTCAACGCCGAACGCACCATCGCCCGCATCTGGACCCAGACCCTCCACGCCCTCACCGCACGCAACCCACTCGCCGTCGACACCCTGCACACCATCGCCTGGCTCGCCCCCGACAACATCCCCATCCTCCTCCTGGAGACCCCTGGCACCGACACCGACGACCTCGCCGAAGCACTCGGCCTCCTCGCCGCCTACAGCATGACCACCCTCACGCCGAACACCATCAGCGTCCACCGCCTCCTCCAGACCGTCCTACGCACCACCGCACCCACCAACCCGGACGGCTCGCCCGCAGGACGCCACGAAGCCGAACAAGCCCTCACCCAAGCCCTCCCCGAACCCACCACCGGCCCCGCCCCCGAATGGGACACCCTCATCCCCCACCTCACCGCCCTCGCCACCACCACACCCCCAACCACCACAACAACACCACCACGCTCTACATCACAGCAGCCGAGTACCTCTCCCGCCAGGGCCACGACGACCGCGCCATCCCCATGTACGAAACCGCTCTCACCCAGCTTGAAGAGGTTCTCGGCGACACCCACCCCAACACCCTGAGCTGCCGCAACAACCTCGGCCTCGCCTACCAAACTGCCAGAGACTTCAACCGCGCAATCTCCCTCCACGAGCGCACCCTCGCCCAGCGTGAGGAACACCTCGGCGACACCCACCCCGACACCCTCACCAGCCGCAACAACCTCGCGTACGCCTACTGGGCCGCTGGAGACCTCGACCGCGCCATCCCCCTCCACGAGCGCACCCTCGCCCAGCATGAGGAACACCTCGGCGACACCCACCCCGACACCCTCACCAGCCGCAACAACCTCGCCAACGCCTACTGGGCCGCCGGAGACCTCGACCGCGCCATCCCCCTCCACGAGACCACTCTCACCCAGTACGAGCAGACCCTCGGCAACACCCACCCCAACACCCTCACCAGCCGCAACAACCTCGCTGGCGCCTACCAGACCGCAGGCGACCTCGACCGCGCCATCCCCCTGTTCCAGCTCACCCTCACCCAACGCGAACAGACCCTCGGCAACACCCACCCCCACACCCTCACCAGCCGCTACAACCTCGCCTACGCCTACCAGGCTGCGGGCGACCTGGACCGCGCCATCCCCCTCTACGAAACCACCCTCACCCAGTATCAGGAGCACCTCGGCGACACCCACCTCTCCACCCTGAACAACCGCAACAATCTCGCCAGCGCCTACTGGGCCGCCGGGGACCTCGACCGCGCCATCCCCCTCTACGAACTCACCCTCACCCAGTATCAGGAGCACCTCGGCAACACCCACCCCAACACCCTGGCCAGCCGCAACAACCTCGCCAACGCCTACCGGGACGCAGGCGACCTCGACCGCGCCATCCCCCTCTACGAAACCACCCTCACCCAGTATCAGGAGCACCTCGGCAACACCCACCCCGACACCCTGGCCAGCCGCTACAACCTCGCCAGCGCCTACCAGGCCGCCGGGAACCTCGACCGCGCCATCCCCCTGTACGAACTCACCCTCACCCAAAGCGAACAGCACCTCGGCCACACCCACCCACAAACCCTCAGCACCCGCAACAACCTCGCCAGCGTCTACCAGGCCGCAGGCGACCTCGACCGCGCCATCCCCCTGTACGAACTCACCCTCACCCAGTACGAACAGACCCTCGGCCACACCCACCCACAAACCCTGAACTGCCGCAACAACCTCGCCAGCGCCTACCACGTCACAGGCGACCTCGACCGCGCCATCCCCCTCTACGAACTCACCCTCACCCAGTACGAACAGACCCTCGGCCACACCCACCCACAAACCCTGAACTGCCGCAACAACCTCGCCTACGCCTACCAGGCCGCAGGCGACCTCGACCGCGCCATCCCCCTCTACGAACTCACCCTCACCCAGCATCAGGAGCACCTCGGCCACACCCACCCACAAACCCTGAACTGCCGCAACAACCTCGCCAGCGCCTACCGGGACGCAGGCGACCTCGACCGCGCCATCCCCCTCTACGAACTCACCCTCACCCAACGCGAACAGACCCTCGGCCACACCCACCCCCACACCCTCACCACCCGCCACAACCTCGCCTACACCTACCGGGACGCAGGCGACCTCGACCGCGCCATCCCCCTCTACGAACTCACCCTCACCCAACGCGAACAGACCCTCGGCCACACCCACCCCGACACCCTGACCAGCCGCAACAACCTCGCCAACGCCTACCAGGACGCCGGGAACCTCAACCGCGCCATCCCCCTCCACGAGACCACCCTCACCCAGTACGAGCAGGCCCTCGGCCACACCCACCCCGACACCCTCATCAGCCGTGGCAACCTCGCCAACGCCTACCGAGCCGCCGGGGACCTGGACCGCGCCATCCCCCTGCACGAGGCCACCCTCACCCAGTGCGAACAGACCCTCGGCCACACCCACCCCCACACCCAGACGGCACGAGCGAACCTGGCCGATGCCCGCGACGCCGCACGACACCGTCAGCAGTGAATGACAGGCACACCCACCGGACAGCCACCCCAGCTGTCCGGTCACTGTCCGGCCGATTTCCCCAGATCAGACCACATGGCCGGACACCCGGACAGCCCGGACACCAGCACACCGCCGCGCTGTCCGGCCCCACACCCAAGACGGCACGCCCACCCGGACAGCGAACCAGCAGGCGCTGGACCCGACCAGCCCGACTGCTCCGCACCAGCCGGTCAAGGCACGTTGACCCACAGCTTTACAGTCTGCTCCCCACGTACGCGGGGCTGATCCCCCGAACCAGCCTCGCGAGTACGCTGACCCGGACCGCTCCCCGCGCAGGCGGACGAGGTCCGCATCCACCGGCTGTTCTCAGACATCGGGTCCGTGGCAGCGGCTCGTTCCGGGTGCAGTACATCCTGGACCACAAGGGAGCCGGAGACCTGACCGCCGAGGTCAGGTCGGCGGCCTGGTCGGCAGCCCTCACTGAGCCCCGCCCAGGTCCTGGCCTACCTCCGCCCGGTCGTCTTCGGGCCGGACGAACTGTGAGCAGCAAGGGAATCCCGTGCATCCCGCTTCGCGCGTGGGAAACGCGGACGGGTCCGGCGCCTGTGTGGCGCCGGACCCGTCCGACTGTGGAGCGCCAGGCCCGGGTTGCACGGACTCTTCCTACTGAAAGTAGGACGTGCTCTGGTAGCACCGCTGACGCCTGGCGAGGGATCATGTCCCTCGCGACATCAGGAAGATTAGCAGCTCAACGCCTATGTTCCGAATCGCGGCCGATTCAGGGCCGGGGCGGCGACGCAGGGCTTCCGGCCTGTCTCCCTTCGAGGTTCGATGCCTGGCACGAGACCGCCGGCGTGCTTCCACTGGCGAAGAACTGATATATCGACCGACGGTCGGTCCGGCCGCGAAACCTGGAAGGCAAGATGACTCGCTCCTCCACTGCTGCCCTCCTGGGTGCGATGGCCCTGATTCTGCTCGAGACGATCGCGATCGTTCTCTTCTTCTGCATTGCCATGCCGCTACTTGCGGGTGGTATCGCCTTCGAGGACGAGACGGCGGCCGCTCCGGCCTACGTGCCCTACGTGTTCCTGGTCGCGGGGATCGTCATGGTCGGGGTCAACGGTTGGGCCGCTCGGGGTCTGTGGGCGATGCAGTCGCCGCACAAGGCGTCACGTGCTTCGTCCGCCCTGGTGGGGGCGGGAGCAGCGCACGTCATGCTGCTCGGCTGCGGTCTGCTGTCGGGAGAGCACCTGTTCACACTTTTCGCGGCGGCGGTGCTGGCCCTGCTTGCCGTGCTCGTGCGGCCGGCGTTCGCGAAGCCGGCCGACTGACAGCAGCTACGTCGGAGTGGGAAGTCGGGCGCTCCGACTTCCCACTCCGACGAGCGCCCGCCTGGGGCTGTGAAGGTGGCCACCCGGCGGAATTCGGAAGACATTCGCCACGGTTGTCCCGTGACAGCCCTGGATCCACCTCTTGCTGGTCGCCCTGGGTGGGGAGGTTGTGCCACGAGTGCCCGCAGCCGCCCTTGCAGTGCGTCTGCCTGCGTCGGGTGTCGGCGACGGAGAAGGCCGCGACCAGGACACGGAACGCGTTGATGTGTTCTTCGGCCGGGAGAGTCGCGAATCCGTAGCGAGGAGGATCCATCCGGATCATCACGGAAGCGTTGGCGGTGGGCTTCACGCCGGACCGAGCCACTCCCGCGCTCCCGTCCGCAGCGGAGATGTGTGCCTGCATCGCATAGCCGGCGACTTCTGCCAGGACGGCCTTCCGCTCCACCGGAGAAAGGAGCGAGAACCAGGAAACCCCGTCCTCCAACGTGCGCAGCCCCTGGGCGACCTCGTTGACGACCCGCTCCGTCGCGGCCCTCGTGCCGCGCCGGTCCTCGCTGCTGCTCTCCGACATCTCCCGATCCTTTCACGCGGGTCCGATCGGTGCCCCTGAACCATGAGGGTGACGGTCCGCCGGCGCGGTTCCGCCCTACCCGAGGGCGTGCACGATGCCGCCCAGCAGGTGTTGGAGGGCCTCGCGCAGGGGCAGGACGAGGGGGCCCGCGAGAACAGCAACGGTCAGGGCGAGGGGCAGGCGTGGGGTCCGGCTGCGGTGCGGGAGGACGCCGAGGGTGAGCACCAGTGCGGCGATCACCAGGGGTGGCACCAGGGCCACCGCCCAGGCGGGCAGCGGGCCCAGGGTCACCGGGGACTCGAGGGCGCCGGACAGGCCCAGCCAGCCGACCGAGAGCAGCAGGCTGAGGTCGATCAGCCGGGGGACGGCCGGCGAGACCCGGACCCGGCCGTCGAGGTTGCGCCGGAACGAGAACACCATCATCAGCACCATGACGGACAGGACGGCGAGTTCGACCCGCAGGACGCCCGGGAGGTCGGGCGGGGGGAAGTGTCCGGTGCTGAAGATCCAGGTGACGGCTGCGGCGGGCACTCCGAGCAGCAGGGCCCAGAGCAGGCACATCCGCAGGACGAGGGCCGGGGCGGGCAGCCAGATGCTGCCGGCCGGCGGCCGCGCGGGCCGGTTCTGCCCCCAGGCGAGCAGTGCGGCGATCAGCTCCTCCTCGGGCCGCCCCTCGGAACCGCGCCCGGGCTCGTCGCCGGGCCTGCGGAAACTGTGCTCCAGGGCCTCGCGGCGTCGGCGCGCGATGTCGGGCCGCTGCTCGTGTCCGCGGCTGACGGCGCTGAGGTAACCGAACAGGAGGAGGACGGCACCGACCGCGAGCACCGCGGGCAGTCGGCCGGCCGGCCCGGGGCCGCTGGGCGGCGCCATCCAGGCAGCGGTGAAGGCCACGACGAAGACCGCGATCAGGGCCATGCCGCGGACCGCGTCGAACGGGGCCGTCAGGTCCGAGCGGCGGACGCCGGCGGACGCGCCGACCACCAGCCAGAGCACGGAGAGCAGCAGCCACTGGGTCGCGACGGCCATCGGCAGCAGGTCAGGCAGTTGCCCGGAGACGATGTCGCCGACGGCGTCGCCGAACGAGCGCGACTGCCCGCCCGTCCCGAAGGCGTAGGCCAGCACGAGCAGCACCAGCTGTGCCACGCCGAGCAGGCGGCCGGTGTCGTCCCAGAAGTCCCGGGAGGTGACGGCGCGTGCGATGGCTCCGGCCTGGACGCCCAGGACGACGAGCGCCAGCAGGACCGGCATCGCGATCACACCGAAGGCGGTGTCCGGGTCCATGGTGGTCAGATGGGCGGGGATGCCGAGCGCGTCGGCGACGTGCTGCCCGCCCCGGATCACCGCCCCCATCCACGCGGGTCGGGATTCGTCCGCCGTCGTGGCGGCGCCGATGGCCGTGACCGCTCCCACCTGTCCCCCTGTGCTCGCGGCCCCGGACCGCCCGGTGCGGTCCGGGATTCAGCCCAAGGATGCTGCTGCCAAGGGCAGTTGGGAACGACGATCGGGTTCCGTTCACCGAGCGGGGACCGACCTGTGACAGTGCGGCGGCATCAGTGACGCACCCGGGTACGGGCGGTGCCGCCGGTACGGGTGGTGCGGGACTCCGGCAAGAGGCCCGACCGGCGCCGCCGAGGGCCGGTCGTCACATCGCGCGCTCCGCGAGCCGGAGCAGGGCGGCGCGCAGGCGCTGTTCGCCGAGCTCGGGGAGCAGGGCCGCGACGTGGTCGGCGGCGGCGGCCGCGAGCAGGGTGTGGGCGGTGGCGTCGGGGTCGGGGCTGGTGGCGAGCAGGATCGCGACGTGGCGGTGCCAGAAGCGGTAGGCGCCGATGCGGTAGCGGGCCCCGGGGGTGGCGGTCTCGGACATCCGGACCAGGGCCAGGTGCTCCAGCAGGTAGTCGAAGTAGGCGTCGAGGAAGGCGGCCAGGCGCTCACCGGCCGGCGCGCCGGGGCCGAGCGGGGGCGGACCGTGCAGGACGGCCTCCTGGAGTACGCGTTCGCGGGTGTCCAGCAGGGCGACGGCCAGCCCCGACTTGTCGCCGAACCGGCGGAACAGGGTGCCCTTGCCGACGCCCGCGGCGGCGGCGACCTGGTCCATGGAGACCGCCTCGACACCGTGTTCGGCGAACAGCCTGGCGGCGGCGTCCAGCACCGCGATCCGGTTCCGCGCCGCGTCGGCGCGCTCCTTCGGCGGCGGCGTGCGCAGGAGTTCCAGGGGCGTTGCATAAACGGACTGCGGTCCGCTACTGTCGTGAGCCATAAGAGGACTGTAGTCCGATTCTTCTGGAGGTGGCACCATGACCGCACTCATCACCCGCGACGAACTGGCCGCGGCGATCGAGGCCGACGCCGTGACCGTCGTCGACACGCTCGGCGGCGACTACTACGCCCAGCAGCACCTTCCCGGCGCGGTGGCGCTGGTCGCGGCCGAGATCGACGCCCGGGTGTCGACCGTGCTCCCCGACCGCGACGCCGCGATCGTCACCTACTGCTCCAACCCGGCCTGCCCGAACAGCGGCCAGGTAGCCGACCGGCTCACCGCCCTCGGCTACAGCAACGTCCGCAAGTACCGCGAGGGGATCCAGGACTGGGTCGAGGCCGGCCTGCCGGTCGAATCCGCCTGACATCCGCCGGGCGGCACGAAGGAAGGGGGCGGGCTCCGACGGGAACCCGCCCCCCGCCGGACCAGCACCGGAAGGCAGGCGGCCACGCCCGGCACACCCAATGCTCACCAACCGACGAACCTTCAAACACCAGGACAACAGCCCGCCTCGACTCCGAAATTACGATCCGGTCTCGAAAAATGGTGTAGAATCGAAAGCGCAAGGGGGCCTTGGGGCTGATGCCGAAGCCATCAGCGGGCTACCCACCGGCAGGGGGAACGACCGTCATGACCTACCACCTCGAAACCGCGCGCGCGATCATCAACGAGCGGATGCGCGAGGCCGAGCAGCACCGCCTCGCCCACGCGCTGCACCTCAAGAACCGCGCCGAGACCAAGACCCGGCGGGCACGCCTGCTCCTCTCCCGCCTCGGCGCGTGAGCACCACCGCGGCAGGCTGCCGCACCCAGCGAACCGGCCGGACACCCGATCGTCCGGCCGGTCGCTGACCGGGGACGCCGCATCGGAAGCGCGACACCGCGCCGCTCGACCGTCCCCACCCCGCAGCACCCCACCTCCGGGCGTCGATCCAGTCCGCCCAGGAGGTCATCCGCCGGCTGGCCACAACCGCCGCGTACGGCCCACGCCCGCACCCGCGCGGGAGCGACTACTGACCGACCCGGCCGTCCACGCACTCGCGCAGGAGATCGGCGTGGCCGCAGTGGCGGGCGTACTCGTCCACCATGTGCAGCATGATCTCGCGGACCGCCAGCCCCTCCCGGCCCACCCGCGCACCGAGGTCGTCGTAGTGGACGGCCAACGCCGCGTCCAGGGAAGCCTGTTCGCGCTCCAGATCGGCGAAGGCGGCGTCCACCACGGCCTGTTCGGCCACGGCGCCGTCGAAGTCCGCGTCCCGCGCGCCGTAGAGCTTGGGCAGCCGCTCGCCGTCGGTGATCCAGTTGTGCCAGTCCCGCTCCACCTCGGCGAGGTGGCGGACCAGGCCGAGCAGCGACATCGTCGACGGTGGCACCGAACGGCGGGCGAGCTGCTCGGCGTCGAGGCCGTCGCACTTGAGGCGCAGGGTGAGCCGGTAGTTGGTGATCGCCTCCCGGAGGGTCGGCAACTCCCCGTCCGGCGAGGGCCCTTCGTTGTCACGGGGGTCGTCGTCGGGGTTCAGCCACATGTCGGGGTAGACGGTGGCCCGGGTCCATCGCTCGGGTTGATCATTCATGCGGGCCATGATCGCCGGTGAGGGCCCCTGCCGCCAGCGCATTTCCCGCGACCGGTCGACCGGTCGACCGGTCGACCGGGCCAGGGCGGGCCGGGCCAGGGCGGGCCGGGCCAGGGCGGGCGGACCGAGCGGACCCGGCCGGACCTACGGGACCAGAACGACCTTGCCGAGGTTGCGGCGCTGCTCGACGGCGGCGTGGGCCCGGACGGCGTCGCGGAGCGGGATCTCCTCGTGCACGGCGGGGCGCAGGCTGCCCGCGTCGCGCAGCTGCCAGAGTTCGTGCAGCCAACGCCGGTAGAGCTCCGGCCTGCCGAGGGCGACGGCCCGCATCTGGAAGCCGATCAACGAGGCTCCGCGGAGCAGGAGTTCGTACGCCTCGACGGTGCCGCCGCCGGAGCTGTAGGCCACCAGCCGGCCGCCCGCGGCCAGCGCCCGGACGGCGGGGCCGAGCAGGTCGCCGCCGACACCGTCGAGGATCACGTCGTACGGCCCGCCCCAGTCGGCGTCCCGGTAGCACACCACCTCGTCGGCGCCGAGCCCCCGGACGAAGCCTGCCTTGTCGAGGCTGCTGACGGCGGCGACGACGCGGGCCGCCCCGCCGGCCACGGCGTACTGAAGGGCGAGCGTACCCACGGCACTGGCCGCGGCCGTGACCAGGACCGATTCACCGGGCTCCGGGCGCGCGGCCTCGTAGGCGCCGCGCGCGACCAGACCGCTGCGGACCAGCGCGACCGCCTCCACGGCGGTCGCGCCGTCCGGGATCCGGGACGCCATGGCGCTGCTCAGGACCGCGAACTCGGCGTAGGCGCCGGTGAAGCAGAGCCCGGTGACGCGGTCCCCGGCGGCGAGGCCGGTGACCCCCGCCCCCAGTGCGACGATCTCCCCCGCGACCTCGCCGCCGAGCGGGACCGGCTCGGTGCTGCCCCGCAGCTTGCGCACGGTGGGCAGGGTCACCCCGATCGCCTCGACCCGGACCAGGACCTCCCCGGCCCCCGGCTCGGGCCGGTCGACCTCCTCGGCGCACAGCACCTCCGGTCCGCCGTCGACCTGATGACGAATACGCAGCACAGGACCTCCCCCGTCCGAATTCATTGGATGCCCCAACGATAAGCCGAATATCATTGGGCTGTCCAACGGTTTCCCGGATAGGCTGCACCCATGACCTCGGACCCGACGCCGGACCTGACCCCGGAACTGACCCCGGACCTGACACCCGCTCCCGCCTCGGCGCTCCGGCACATCCAGTCCCTGCCGACGTGGCTCGTCGGCCGGGTCGCGGCGCGCGGCCGGGGGATGGTCGCCGACGCGATCGCCGCGGAGGGGCTGAAGCTCATGCAGCACGCCGTGCTGGCCGCGACGGCCGACCAGGGTCCCGTCACCCAGGCCGAGCTGGGCCGCCGGCTGTCCGTCGACCCCAAGGACATGGTCGGCATCCTCAACCACCTCCAGGACGAGGGCCTCGTCCTGCGCAGCCCGCACCCCTCCGACCGCCGCAAGAACGCCGTCACCGTCACCCCGGAGGGCACCGCCGTCCTCGCCCGCTGCGGCGCGCTGGCCGAGGCCGCCAACGCCGAACTGCTGGCACCACTCGCCCCGGAGGAGCGGGAGCAGCTGACGGCCTTGCTCACCCGGCTCCACGAAGCGGCGCCGGCGTAGGGACCGGCCCCGCGGGTCCCGGGCCGGCCCCTCGGGCCCCGGGAGCACGGTCCCGTCCCCGGCCCCGACCCGGAGCACGTTCCCGCCCCGCCCCGGAGCACGTTCCCGGCCCGGTATCGTCCCCCGCGCGGACGGATTGACGGCCCGTCCGATGATCCCCTTGAGGGGCGCCGGGAAGAGCTCCGGCGCCCTACCAAGAGGGGCTTTCCCGTGAACGAGCACGCACCGCAGCAGCACCTTCCGAAGCGCTTCCGCGGCAGCCGGCGCAGTGCGATGGCGGCCGCGACCTCGATGGTCGCCGCCGCCGTGGTGGCCGGCGCCCTGTCCCCGGCCACGGCCTCCGCCGCCCCGCGCCCGGACTCCGTGCAGCAGAGCCTCGACGCGCTGGTCAAGAAGAACGGGGTGCCCGCCGCCCTCGCCACCGTCAAGGGCCGCGACGGCCGCACCCGCACCTACACGGCCGGCGTCGGCAACGCCGCCACCAAGGCCAAGGTGCCGATGGACGGACAGGTGCGGATCGGCAGCAACACCAAGGCGTTCACCGCCGTCGTGGTCCTGCAGCTGGTCGCCGAGGGCAAGGTCGGCCTGGACAGCAGCGTGGACACCTACCTGCCCGGACTGGTGCGCGGCGAGGGCATCGACGGCCGGACCATCACCGTCCGCCAGCTGCTCCAGCACACCAGCGGCCTGCCCGAGTACGTGGACCGCGAGGGCATCCTCAAGGACCCCAAGCGCTACTACGAGCCGCGCGAACTCCTCGACGGCGCACTGGCCCAGAAGGCCCACTTCGCGCCCGGCACCGACTGGGAGTACAACAACACCGGCTACCTGCTGGCGGGCCTGATCGTCCAGAAGGTCACCGGCCGCCCGCTCGGCGAGGAGATCACCAAGCGCGTCGTCGACCGGATCGGCCTGCGCCACACCTACTTCCCCGCCCCCGGGGACATGACGATCCACGAGGCCCACCCCAAGGGCTACCAGCGCAACGCGGACGGGACGCTGCGCGACTACACCGAGCTGGACCCGTCCTGGGGCTGGGCCGCCGGTGCGGCCGTCTCGACCAACACCGACGTCACCCGGTTCTACGGCGCGCTGCTGGGCGGCCGGCTGCTGCCCGCCGCCCAGCTCGCCCAGATGCGCACCACCGTCCCCGCCGAGGCGATCGGCACCGGGGTCCGCTACGGGCTCGGCCTGGTGAGCCGCCCGCTCTCCTGCGGCGGCGTCGCCTGGGGCCACGGCGGGACGATCCCGGGCTACGAGAGCGCCGGTGGCACCACCGAGGACGGCCGCGCCGTGAACCTCACCGTGACCACGATCCCGGACGCCGACACCACGAAGCGCGTGGACCAGGTGGTGGACGAGCTGCTCTGCCGCTGATTCCCGGGCGCCCGACACCCGCCCTCCACCCCTTCACCCCTCGCTTCGCAGCAGTGGAGTCCCGATGAACGAACACGCCCCGCAGCGCTGGGCGCACCGCATCCGCCTCGCGCGGTACGCCACCACGGCCACCGCCACCGCCGGGCTCGCCCTGGCCGCCCTCGCCCCGACCGCGACGACGGCCCACGCCGCACCGCGCCCGGACGTCGTGCAGCAGCGCCTCGACGCACTGGTGAAGGCGGACGGCATGCCCGCCGCCCTCGCCACCGTCAAGGGCCGCGACGGCCGCAGCCGCACCTACACCGCCGGTGTCGGCAACCTGGCCACCGGAGCCGGGGTGCCGGTCGACGGGCAGATCCGGGCCGGCAGCAACACCAAGGCCTTCGTCGCCGTCGTCGTCCTGCAACTGGTCGCCGAGGGCAAGGTCGGCCTGGACGCGCCGGTCGACACCTACCTGCCGGGCCTGCTGCGCGGCGACGGCTTCGACGGCCGGACCATCACCGTCCGCCAGCTGCTCCAGCACACCAGCGGCCTGCCCGACTACATGGAGGCTCCCGCACTGGCCGACTGGACCACCATCCAGTTCCGCTGGTTCGAGCCGCGCGAACTGCTCGACGGGGCACTCGCCCAGAAGGCCCGGTTCGCCGCCGGGACGGGCTGGGAGTACAGCAACACCAACTACCTGGTGGCCGGCCTGCTGATCCAGAAGGTCACCGGCCGCCCCTTCGGCGAGGAGGTCACCAAGCGCGTCATCGACCGGATCGGCCTGCGCCGCACCTACGTCCCGGCCGCCGGGGAGACCGCCCTCCGCGAGCCCCACCCGCACGGCTACCTCCGCACCGGCCCGGACGCGCCGCCGGTCGACTACACCGCGATGGACTCCTCGATGGCCTGGGCCGCCGGCGCGGTGGTGTCCACCAACACCGACCTCAACACCTTCTACGGCGCGCTGCTGGCGGGCCGGCTGCTGCCCGCCGCGCAGCTCGCCCAGATGCGCACCACCGTCCCCGCCGAGTTCCTGGGCGCCGGGGTCCGCTACGGCCTGGGGATCCAGAGCAGGCCGCTGAGCTGCGGCGGCCTGGTCTGGGGCCACGGCGGCACCTCCCCGGGCTACCGGACCAGGGGCGGCGTCACGGAGGACGGCCGCGCGGCGAACATCACCGTCACCACCGTCCCGGACGCGCCCACTGCCGGACGCCTGACCGACGCGGTCGACGCGGCCCTCTGCCGCTGAGCCCCGCCCGGGCCCGGAACCCGCCCTCGGGGCGGGTCCGGGTCCGGGTCCGGGTCCTGGCCGGGTCCGGGTCCGGGTCCGGCGGGTCCGGGGCGGGCAGGCCGGTGCGGAGGGCGACGGTTCCCGCACCGGGGGTGAGGGCTGTGGCGGGGGCCACCCGGCCGGGGGCGGCGGCGTCACCGGCGGAGGCCGGGGCGGTCACGGGCTGTCGACGGTGTGCGCGGGCTCACAGGGCCAGGGGTGTGGTGCGGGCCACTTCGGGGTCCGGTTCGATCTTGAAAATCGGGGCATTTGCCTTCAAATCAACCCATTCTCATGATCCATACCCACGGTAACCCCCCGCTGACGTGCCTAAACCTCCGAATCCTTGAAACACCACCCCCACCCCCGTAACTTCGAATGCGTCGCACCGAACGAGCACACCGCTCACCGGGAACACCGTGCGAGCCCCCCGCAACCACAAGCCCCCAGGGCCTGGTTCCGCACGCCCGCACCCCCTCCGAAAGGAACCGCATGACCTTCCGTAACGAGACCACCGCCACCACCGCCGTCACCGCCACCCCGAAGCGCCGCAACCGCGTCCGGACGGCACTGATGGCCGGGGCGGTCCTCGCCCTGCCGGTGGCCGGACTCGTCACGGCCAACAGCGCCTCCGCCGCCCCCGCCGGCGTCTGGGACAAGGTCGCCGCCTGCGAGGCCACCGGCAACTGGGCCATCAACTCCGGCAACGGCTTCTACGGCGGCCTGCAGTTCACCAGCTCCACCTGGGCCGCCTTCGGCGGCACCGCCTACGCCCCCCAGGCCCACCAGGCCACCAAGGCCCAGCAGATCTCCGTCGGCGAGAAGGTCCTCGCCGCCCAGGGCCCCGGCGCCTGGCCCGTCTGCTCCGTCAAGGCCGGCCTCACCAAGTAACACCCCCGCCCCCACCACCACCGGGGGCCGCACCACGACACACGCCGCTGACACCCGACCACCCCCACCACAGGGAACGGTCCGGTATCAGCGGCGTCGTGCGTTCCCCGGACCGGAGATCGACCACCGTCCGTGCAGCGCAGTAAGGTCCCTGCGTGAACGATCATGATGTGCGCAGCAGACCCGCGGCCCCCGACGAACACGACGACGAGCACGACGACGAGCCCGACGGGATACCCCAGCGCCCGCGGGCGGAGGTCGTGCGGAGGAGCGGCCGCCGAGCGGCGACCGGCGTAGTGCTGCTGCTGGTCCTGCTGGTGGCCGGCGCCGTGGTGGCGGTGCTCGACGACCGCCCGGCCACGGACCTGGACACGAACGTGGACGCGAGCGGAAACGCGAAGTGCGCACCACCGCAGTCCGACGACGCACCCGGATACCCCGCGCTGTGCGCCGCACTGAACCGCCCCGACCTGCCGGAGCTCGCCGGCGTCCCCGGCGGGCAGGTGTCCCTCGCCGGGTCCCACCTCGTCCTGCGGCTGGACGGAGACGGGAAGGAGCCACCCGTCGCCACCGCGCAGGTGCAGATCGGAAGCGTCCAGGTCAGCGTCACCGATCAGCCGGACCTGGCGCCCAAGGACTTCCTGATCTTCTCCGACCTGCCGCGCGCCCAGGCACCGGTGCTCGGCCACCCCGTGAGCGCCTACCGGATGCGCACCATCGGCGGCACGGGGGCCACCGGCACCCCGGGGCCCGGCGGCTACAGCCGTCACCTGGTCGTGGCCAAGAGTGCCGACGGGAGCGGTGGTTCGTTCGACCTGTCGTACTGGCGCCGGGACGCCACGACGGACGACGACACGGCCCTGCGCCGGATAGCGGAGGCGGTGCTCCCGACCCTCCAGGGCTGGGCGCCGTAGCCCTCCGGGGCCGGGGCGGGCGGGCCGCCCCGGCCCCAGGGTCACTCCCCCGGGACGCGGCCGGCACGGCGGCGTCCCGGCGGGCCGTACGGGTCCGCCATCGGTGCGTGCACCACGCCCGGCAGAGAGCCGTCGGGCAGCGACTCGCCGTCGTAGAGGTTCTGCGCCCGCACCGTCGGCCTCAACGACCAGTCACCCGTCATGTCGTCGGCCCTCGCAGGAGGTTGCCCCACCAGCGGCCGGCGCACGGTCCCCGTCGCGCCAGTGATTGACCGGCTTCACCTGCCGGAGCCGGCCGACGCCGCTAAGGTGGCGGATCGACCGCTCATCCCATCCGAGGAGCACCATTGCCACTCCTCCGCACGAGGCGTTCAGCTGGCACCAACTACCGCCGTTCTTCCAGGATGCTGACGCAGAGTCCGTTCGGTCCAAGCGACGCTATTTCGGACAGTTGCGCCTGAACCTGATCCTTCTCTTCCTCGCGGCGGCCGCCGGCGTGGTCACCCTCCGCACCAGCGACAGCGGGATCGACTGGGCAGGCTTCGCCGCCGCGCTCGCCTTCATCTCGTCGATCCTGCTCCGGCTGTACATCGTCGAGCAACGCGACGAACGGCGCTGGTACGAGTGCCGGGCCGCTGCCGAGTCCTGCAAAACACTTGCATGGCGGTATGCGGTGTGTGGCGATCCGTTTCCGGAATCCATGTCCGCCGACGAAGCGCGACGCCTGTTCATCTCCCGGCTGCGCGAGATCAGCCTCGGCCTGGACGTCGTCGACGTGTCGTTCGGGCTCGACATCAACGAGGCGATGGAACGCTGCCGAACTTCCGGCAGGAGCGCGCGGATCGAGACCTATCGGACCCACCGCCTCGCCGAACAGGTCGCGTGGTACGCACGGATGGCCAAACTGCGGGACCGGCAGTCCCGAATCTGGCGTCGGTTGGCTCTGCTGGGAGAAATGATCGGGATCGTGGCGGGCGTACTGAAGGCGTACAACGTGCTCGCCATCGACCTCCTGGGAGTGGTGAGCGCCGGAGTCGCGGGCGTTACGGCGTGGGCACAGGCTCAGCGCCTCGAGACCGAGGCTTCGGCCTACAGTCTCACCGCGCGGGAGATTCGGCACATCCTCTCCGTCACGGACTCCGGGGCCGACGCGGAAGCCTGGGGAACCTTTGTCGATCAGGCGGAAGCCGCGATATCCCGTGAGCACACGATGTGGGCTTCCGGGC
Organism: Streptomyces sp. TLI_053; assembly: GCF_900105395.1. Lineage (NCBI taxonomy): Bacteria > Bacillati > Actinomycetota > Actinomycetes > Kitasatosporales > Streptomycetaceae > Streptomyces > Streptomyces sp. TLI_053. The sequence goes on along the minus strand of NZ_LT629775.1, from coordinate 7,605,584 downwards.
GCAGCGGAAAGGTCGGACTGGCAGGCTGACGACCGGAACGCGGCCGGCCCGACTACGCCCGGGCCTCCGTCAGCCGCAGGTCGGCGGGGGTGGGGTGCGGGTGGGCGGCGGGGTCGGCGGGTGGGCGGACCAGGCAGCGGTGGCGCAGCAGGTCGCGGTGCTCCGTCGGGGACAGGCCCTGGTCCGGGCCGAGGGTGTCGGCGTCCGCCGTCCCGTCGACGTTGTAGTGGTACGCGGTCGCGGTGCGGTAGTCCCGGCGGAAGTCGGTCTTCCACTGGGAGTTGAAGCCGAAGAACTCGGAGCCGTCGCTGGCTCCGCGGTGGCGGCGGAGGAACACCCGGTGCAGCGTCGAGCGGTCCGCGACGCCCGCCGTCGCGTGCCGCGAGCCCGCGCGGACCCGTACCCCGGACCGGCTGAACATCAGCTCGCCGAGCATCAGGCCGGGCCAGACGGTGTCGGTGACGGTGATCGGCGCGTCCGCGTCCTCGGCCTGCTCGACCGAGACGATCTCGTGGTGGAACGGCGTGAACGCGCTCTCCTCGACGGGCGTCATGCCCAGCCCGGTGAAGAGCGTCAGGTACTGGTCGAGGGTGATCCGGGGCCACTCGTGGTCCAGGTGCAGCAGGTGCTTGAGCACCTCCCCGCTCCCCGGCGGCAGCCCGGGCTGGAAGCCGAGCAGCAACACGTCGTTCAGCCGCTGGAGGGCGTAGGCGCGCTCCAGCGGGTCGCCGAACGCGTAGGCCTCCCGGCGCCACTCCCCGTACCGCGCCAGCGGCGCCACGCCGTCCGCCGCGGCCGCGCCGGAGTGCCGCAGCCAGGGTGCGACCAGGGCCGCGAAGGCGTCGTCGCCCCGGTGGGACTCCAGGGCGTGGAACAGCCGGCGTGGTGTCTCGATCCCCGTCATGCGGGTCAGGGTATTCCCGGATGCTCCCCTGCGGCACCCGGAATTACCCTCCCCCTTCCGGCCGGTCGGGGCACGTCCGGATGCTCCCCTGCGGCACCCGGACGCGCCCTCCCCGTCGTACCGGCCGGCGCGGTGCGCCCGCCGGAGCCGTCGGCCGCCGTCAGAGGCTGCGTGCCGTGATGTCGCCGTAGGCGGTGGTGGCGTGGATACTGAGCTCGGGAGTGCCCTCACCGTTCTTCAGCGCGTTGTCGATCCGGCCGTAGGTGGTGCCGGCGTCCAGGGCCGCGGAGACACCGCGGGCCGCGCCGATGGACAGGTTCCCGGCCTCGGTACGCAGGGCCACCGCGCCCCGCACGGCCTCGACGACGGTGATGTCGCCCTTCTGGGTGGCGAGCCGGGCGGCCCCGTCGAGGCGGCCGACCCGGATGTCGCCGGCCTGGAGGGTGAGGTGGGCGCTCGCGGTCTCGTCGAGTTCGACCGAGCCGTGGGCGAGTTCGAGGGTGACGTCGCCGAGCCGTCCGACGCCCCGCACGTCGGCGCCGGCGGCCCTCGCCTCGACGCGGGAGCCGGCGGGCAGGTGGACGGTGACCTCGACGGCGCCGGAGTCGCCGAGGATCCCGCTCCTCGCCGCGGGCGTGCCGATCCGCAGGAGGCCGCCCTCGCAGTCGACGGTGATCTGCTCCGCGGCCTCCACGTCACGACCCTTCGAGGCGTCCGCCGGCCGGACCTCGACCGTGGTGTCCGCCCGGTCCGCGGCGACGAGCCGGACCCGTCCGGCCGGGATGTCCAGCACGGCGGTGACCGGAGCGGGGGTGGCGAACTTCTGCATCGTGCGTTCCTTCGACTCGTCCGCTCGGACGTGCACCGCTCCCGTCGTCCCGGCCGGACGCGGTGCGGCGGCCGATCGGGCCCCGGGCCCACCGGTCCGGGCGGGGCCCGGACGAGAACGATCACGACGCTAACCGCCGCGGAGCGCCTCCGCGGAGGACCGCGCACGCCAGCAGGGGGACTTCGCGCGCCGCTGCACGGGTGAGCGGTCCCCGGACCGGACGGGGCCCTACAGACCCGGGGTGCGGTGGAGGGAGATCAGCAGGCGCCAGGTGCGGGCGGCGAGGTCGGCGGGGGTGGCGTCGATCGAGCCGTGGAGCCAGTCGGCGAGGAGGGCGGTGAAGGCGCCGGCCACCACGGAGGCGACGAGTTCGGGCTGCGGGGCGCCGGCGAGGGTGCGTTCGGTGCGGCTGCGTTCGCGGAGTTCGCGGTGGAGGACCTGGCCGAGCGGGCCGCCGCCGCCCGGGGCGAGCAGGGAGCGGTAGAGGTCGGCGTGCGGGAGCAGGGCGGCCAGGAACGCGGCCAGGGCGGGCGGCGGGGCGGCCGGGTCGGGGATGCCGCGCCAGGCGTGCAGGGCGTCGACGGCCTCGCGCACGACGTCGGCGCAGGCGTCGACCGCGAGGGCCTCCAGGTCGGCGTAGTGGACGTAGAAGGTGGCCCGGCCGACACCGGCGCGGCGGACCACGGCGGCGACGCCGATCGCGGCGAGGGGCTGCTCGGCGCACTCGGCCAGCAGGGCCTGCCGGAGCCGGGTCCTGGTGCGGGCGGCCCGGGGGTCCTCCGGCGAGGGGTCCGGGCTCATCGGGCGGCCAGGACGGCGCCGAGGGCCAGTGCGCCGGGCAGGGCCTGGGCGAACAGGATCCGCCGGTTGGCGGTGGCGGCGCCGAACACGCCCGCGACGACCACGCAGGACAGGAAGAAGACCTGGGCCTGGAAGCCGGTCGTGTTCGAGCCGCCGGCGATCAGGCCCCAGACCAGTCCGGCGGCGAGGAAGCCGTTGTAGAGGCCCTGGTTGGCGGCGAGCGGGGCGGTCGTCCGGGCGAGTTCGGCGTCGAAGCCGGACAGCTCGCGGCCGGGCCGCCGCTGCCACAGGAACATCTCCAGGACCAGGAAGTACAGGTGCAGGGCGGCCACCAGGACCACCAGGACGTTCGCGGCCGTACGCACGGTCGACCTCCCATTCTCTTGGACAGGTGTCCAGCATACATGGACACCTGTCCAGGACAGCGGCGCGGCCCCGTGAGCGGGACGGCGGAAGTCCCGCAGGCCGTGGAGGTGGACCGGCGCAGCTCCGACGCACCGTCAGCAGCGGGTGTCCCAGCGGTGCAGGGCGTCCAGCGCGGTGCTGCGGTCGGCGAGGGTGGGGGACTCCTCGGGGGCGCCGAGCAGGTAGTCGGCGACGGGCGTGAGCAGCAGGGCCCCGCCCTGGGGGCCGCCGCCCTCGGGGGAGTCGCCCGCACCCAGCAGCCGGGCCTCGTCCCAGTCGTGGCGGATGACGGTGCGGCGCAGCAGGGTGCCGTGCCGGACGGGCAGCCGGGGGGCGGCGGCGGCCTCGGCGCGGCGGCGGCGCTCGGGGGCGAGTTCGGGGGTGAGCGCGGTGCGGACGGCGGCCAGGGTGCCGAGCGGCAGCAGCGGGGCGGCGAGGTCGAGCAGGGCGGCGGCCTCGGGGGCGAGGCGGTAGGCGGCCAGGACGGCGGCGGTCTCGGCGGGTTCGAAGGGCTGGGAGGTGAGACAGGAGAGGTCGAGCAGGGTGAGCGGGTCGGGGGCGGCGGGCGGCGCCCCGGCCTCGGGGTGCCGGCCGTTCACCAGCTGGGACTCGGCGAGCGCGATCAGGCATTCGACGTGCTCGTCCGCGACCAGGTAGGGGCGGACCGGCACGGTGACGCAGTTGCCGGGGAGCGCCGCGGTGGCGAGGCGGACCCGGTACCAGGGGTCGAGCAGCGGGTCCTCGGCGGGCCAGCGGAGGGTGACGGCGGTGTGGTGGGGGCGGTCGCCGAGCAGGGTGACGTCGACGGTCTCCACCGGGTGGTCGGTGACCAGGCGGACGACGGCCTGCCAGAGCGCGGCCTCGCCGGGGGCGACCAGGTCGAGCGCGGCCTGGGGCCGGAGCAGGTCGGCGGGGTAGTAACCGGCGAGCGGGAGGCCGTGGATGGCGCGGACGCCGGTGGACCGGGCCAGGTCGAGGGCGAGGCCGGCGTAGCGGTCGGCGCGGACGCGGGCGCGGCGCAGTTCGGCGCGGGCGGGTTCGCCCATCCGGACGTCCTCGCGGGCCAGGGCGGAGAGCACGAGGTGGGGCAGGTGGCGGCTGCCGCGGGCGCGGTGGAGCAGTTCGGCCGGCCCGTCGGCCGGGTCGACGTCGAGCAGGTGGTACAGCAGAGCGGTGTTCACGGACGTCCGCCTCCGAAGGTATGGTCATGGCGCCCCACGCCGCCGACGGCCGGGGGCGGGGGCGATCACGACCGGGCACAGGGGGTACCCGGTCGCGGGAGGTGAAGGAGGGGCGCGGACCGGACCGTCTCCGGAAGGCCCCGGCAGGGTGATTCTTGCCGGTGGGGTTCAACGCCCGGTCACCACAGGCTCAACGGAGTCTCGACACCGGGCTCGACCTTGAGGTTGACAACTCTCATATCATATGACATGTGCACGAACGGGGCGGGCACTGTCCTTGGGGCAGCAGGGGGCAGTATGAGCGATCTCCGTTTTTCCGTACTGGGTCTGATGCGGGCTCACCGCGGCGCGACGGCGCTCAAGGTGGGCAGCCCACAGCAGCAGGCCATGCTGGCCGTACTGCTACTGAGGCCCGGCCACTCGGCCAGCGCCACGGACCTGATCGCGGCGCTGTGGGGCGAGGAGCCGCCGGGTGCGGCGATGACCACCGTGCGGACGTACGCGTGGCGGTGGCGGAAGGTGCTGGACGCCGTGGCGGCCGGGGAGGAGAACCCCGGCGAGAAGGCCGCGGGCAGCGTCCTGATGTCGATGGGGGACGGGTACCGGCTCGTCCTGCCGAAGCTCGCGGTCGACGCGGAGCAGGCGGAGGCTCTGGCGGCCGAGGCGGAGCGGACCGCCCGGGCCGATCCGCTGCGCGCCCGCGACCTGCTCAACCAGGCGCTGGAACTCTGGCAGGGCGAGCCGCTGGCCGGGATCCCCGGCCCGTTCGCGGAGCGGCACCGGCAGCGGCTGGAGGAGCTGCGGCTGACCCTGCTGGAGGAGCGGATCGGCCTGGACCTGACGCTCGGCCGCTACTCGCGCTGCATTCCGGAGCTGACCGCGCTCACCACCGAGCACCCGCTGCACGAGCGGGCCTACGGGCTGCTGATGCGGGCGCTGTACCAGGCCGGGCGGCAGGCGGACGCGCTGGCGGTGTTCCGCGGCGTCCGGCAGCTGTTCCTCACCGAACTGGGGGTCGGGCCGGGGGCCGAGCTGGAACAGCTGCACCGGCGGATCCTGGAGGGCGACGCGACACTGGCCGCGCCGCAGCCGCCGGGCACCGCGGCGGGCGGGCCGGCCGCGGACCCGGCCGGACCGTCCGGCGCCGGGCCGGGCAGCCCCCGCGCCGGACGGGCGGACGCCGCCCCGGAAGCGGCGGACCGGCCCGGGACGGCCGAGGAACCGGGCGGCGGGGCGGAGCCGGCCGGGCGCGACGCCAGGGCGACGGGCGCCCCGCCGCGGCCCGCGCAGCTGCCGCCGGACGCCGCCGACTTCACCGGCCGGGCGGCGCCCGTCCGGGTGCTGCACACGGCCCTGGCCGCCGCCCCGCCGGACGCCGGGGGCGGCGCCCCCGCACAGCCGCACGCGCTGGTGGTCGCGACCGTGGTCGGCATGGGCGGGGTCGGCAAGACCGCGCTGGCGCTGCACGTCGCGCACCGGGTCAGGGACGGCTACCCGGACGGCCAGCTGTACGTGGACCTGCGCGGCTCGGACCCGGTCCCGGCCGATCCGGAGGCGGTGCTGAGCGGCTTCCTGGTGGCGCTCGGGGTCCCGGCGGACGGCGTGCCGGACGGACTGGACGCGCGCTCGGCGCTGTTCCGCTCGGTGGTGGACGGCCGGCGGCTGCTCCTCCTCCTGGACAACGCCAAGGACGCGGCGCAGATCCGGCCGCTGCTGCCCGGGGCGGTCGGCTGCGCGGTGCTGACCACCGGCCGCACCCGACCGGCCGGCCTGCCTGCGACGGTCCAGGTGGACCTGGACGTGTTCCAGCCGGAGGAGGCGCTCGACCTGCTCGGGCGCACCATCGGCGCGGAGCGGCTGGCGGCCGAACCGGCGGCCGCCCGCGAGCTGGTGGTGGCCTGCGGGCACCTGCCGCTGGCGGTACGGATCGTGGCCGCCCGGCTGGCCGCCCGTCCGGGCTGGACGGTGGAGACGCTCAGCCGCCGCCTCCAGGTGGAACGGCGCCGGATCGACGAGCTGCGGATCGGTGACCTCGCGGTGGCGGCGGCCTTCGAACTGAGCTACCGGCAGCTGACCGGGGACCAGGCCCGGGCGTTCCGGCTGGTCGCCTCGGTCGACGGCCCGGACATCGGCCTGGCGGCCGCCGCCGCGCTGCTCGACCTCGACGAGTACGACGCCGAGGACCTGCTGGAGGCGCTGGTGGACGTGGCGATGGTGGAATCGCCCTTCCCCGGCCGGTACCGGTACCACGACCTGCTCCGCGCGTTCGCCCGGCGACGACCGGGCGGCGGGAGCGGCACCGGCGGCGGGAGCGGCGCCGGCAGCGGGAGCGGCGCCGGCAGCGGGAGCGGCGCCGGCGGCTGGGACAACGGGGCCGAGCAGGACGGCGGGGAGGCCCTCGCCGCCCGGGACCGGCTGCTGGACCACCTGCTGGCCACCGCGTGCAGCGCGTTCCAGCACGCGGTGCCGGGTGATCCGGCCGCGGGCGCGCTCGGCCCGGCCCACTCCCCCGGCGTCCCGCTGTCCGGCCGGGAGGCCGCCCGCGAGTGGGCGGCGGCCGAGCGGGCGGGCGCGGTCGCGCTGGCGGCCCAGGTGGCCGCCGACCCGGCCGCCGGGTCCGGCACGGCCCTGCGCGCGGCGACCGATCTGTTGATCGCGCTCACCCCGTTCGTCCTCACCCCGCCGAGCCGTCAGCTCGCCGCGACCGCCGATGCGCTGGCCGAGGCCGCCGCCCGGCACGGCGACGTCCGGGCGGAGGGGCGGGCGCACTTCCTGCGCGGCAACGTCGCCCTGGCCGCCACCCGGCTGGACGCGGCCGAGGCGGCGTCCCGGCGGGCGGTGGAGGCCGCGCGGGCGGCCGGGGACTCGGTGATCCTGCGCCAGGCGCTCAACGACCTCGGGCTGATCTGCCAGTTCCTGAGCCGCTACGACGAGGCGGTGGACCACTACGACGAGGCGCTGCTGCTGGCCAACCGGCTCGGGCACCGCTCCGGCGCGCTGGTGACGACGGTCAACGCGGCACTGGCGCGGGTGCGCAGCGGCCGGGCCGACGAGGCGGTGACGATCTGCCACGAGGCGCTGGCCGAGCTGCGGACCCGGCAGGACGACCCGGGCCGGGCGTACACGCTGTACGTGCTGGGGCTGGCGCACCACGCGCTGGGGCGCCACGAGGAGGCGGTGACCTGGTTCGGCGAGTGCCTGGCGGTCTCGGTGGCCGCCGGTCTGCGGGACCGCGCCGCGCACGCGCGCTACCGGCTGGCGGACAGTCTGCGCGAGCTGGGCCGGGCCGACGAGGCGCTCGGCCACGCGGAACAGGCGCTGCGGCTCTGCGAGGAGCTGGGGGCGGAACGGGACCAGGCGCAGGCGCTGGTGGTGCTCGGCTGCGCGCTGGCGGATCTCGGCCGCGGGGCCGAGGCGGGGACGCGGCTGCGGGAGGCCCACGCGATCTTCCGGCGGCTGGGGCTGCCGGAGGCCGCCGAGGTGGCGGGGCTGCTCGCGGAGCCGGCGTTCGCGCTGGTGGATCCCTGATCAGGGCGGTGTGACGGGGCGGCAGAAACGGTTCTGCGCGCGGTTCTCCGGTGGATCCCGACGGTCGGACCGGGCTCAGGAACCGGTGCTGTTCCAGTCCCCGTGGGCGTTGCCGTTGGTCGGCGTGGCGGTCGGGGTCGGGGTGGCGGTCGGCGCGGTGGTCCCGCCCTGGGCGGGGCCGGCCGCGCCGTCCGCCATGGCGGTGCCGGCCACGCCGAGGGCGAGCAGGGTGCCGAGGCCGAGGCCCGCGACGGCCAGGCGGATCCGGGCGGTGCCGTTCGTCGAGTTCTTCGCCATGACTGCTCCCTGGGTCGTCTTCCCTGGCGGGAAGGAGTGTTCCGGGCTCTTCCCGGGGGGCTCCCCGGGCTGACGTGATCAGCATGGCAAGGGGCGTTCAACGGCAGATCGACGCACAAGCACCGTGCGTCGACCACCGTCGTTGATCGGGGTGCGGACCGTCCGCGGCCAGGGATTTCCCCGGCCGCCGTCAGGCCGCCTCGCGGATCTCCAGGGTGCAGCACTTCACACTGCCGCCGCCCTTGAGCAGTTCGGAGAGGTCCACCCCGATCGGGCGGAAGCCGTGCTCCCGCAGCCGGGCCGCCACCCCGGTGGCCGGCTCCGGCAGCACCACGTTCAGCCCGTCGCTGGCCACGTTGAGGCCGAACGCCGCCGCGTCCTCCTCCGCCACCAGCACCGCGTCCGGGAACAGCCTGGCCAGCACCGCCCGGCTGCCCTCCGAGAACGCCCCCGGGTAGTACATGATCCGGTCGCCGTCGAGCACGCTGAGCGCGGTGTCCAGGTGGTAGAAGCGCGGGTCGACCAGGTCCAGGCCGACCACCGGGCGGCCGAGGAACTCCTGCGCCTCGGCGTGCCCGGCGGAGACGCTGCGGAAGCCCCGGCCCGCCAGCAGGTAGCGGTCCGTCAGCAGCAGGTCGCCCTCGCCCTCGTTGACGTGCGCCGGGTCGTGGGTGGTGAAGCCGTGCTCCCGGAACCAGTCCAGGTACGCCGGGCCCTCGGCGGCGCGCTCGGTGTTGCGGAACCGGGCGCCGAGCACCCGGCCGTCCACCACGGTGGCGCCGTTCGCCGCGTACACCATGTCCGGCAGGCCCGGGATCGGGTCGATCAGGTCGACCCGGTGGCCGAGCTCGAGGTAGAGCTCGTACAGCCGCTCCCACTGGGCGACGGCGAGGGCGGTGTCGACCGGCTTGGCCGGGTCCATCCAGGGGTTGATGGCGTAGCTGACGTCGAAGTGGGTCGGACGGCACATCAGGTAGCGGCGCGGGCGGGCGGTGCGGGTCATGGCGGGGCTCCGAGGGTGAGGACGGACGGTACGCGGGGGGCGGACGGTACGCGGGGACGGGCAGGTGCACGAGGGGCGGGCGGTGCGCGAGAGCGGGCGGTGCTCCGGGCCGGCGATCGGTACGTGACGACGGGATGGAGCGCAGGACCGGGCGGCGGGGCGGACGATCAGGCGGCGGCCGGGCGCTCGGGGAAGTCCCGGCGGGCCCGCAGCGGGCCGGCCAGCAGCACGGCGCCGGCCGAGAGCAGCACCCCCGCCATGATCCAGATGGTGGTGCGGGCGCCGAGCACCTCGCCCAGCCAGCCGCCGAGCAGGGCGCCGACCGGGATCGCGCTGAAGTTGACGGTCGAGGCACTGGCCCGGATCCGGCCGATCATGTCGGGCGGGCAGTAGGACTGGTAGAAGCTGCCGGCCAGGACGTTCCCGGCGACCACCCCGCAGACCGCGACCGACCAGGCGACGGCACTGACCGCGAGCGGCAGCCGGGAGCCGGCCAGCGGCAGCAGCAGGATGAACGGCGCGGCGACCAGCTCGCAGAGCAGCAGCCCGCGGGCGGTGCCGAAGCGGCGGGCGATCCGCCCGGCCAGGGCGGCGCCGGCCAGGCCGCCGACCGAGACCACCGCGAAGACCGCGCCGATGCCGCCGGGCGAGACCCCGACGCTGCGGACCAGGAAGACCGTCTGCACGGCCTGGATGCCGTTGAGGCCGAGGTTGCCGACCGCGCCGAACAGGGCCAGGTTGCGCAGGAACGGGTCCCCGGCCAGGAAGCGCACGCCCTCGCCGATCTCCCGCAGGATGCCGCGCCGCTCGGCCACCGGCGGCGGCGTCTCCTTCACCTTGATGCCGCCGAGGCAGACCGCCGACACCAGGTAGGTGATCGCGTCGGCCAGCAGTCCGCTGGCCGCGCCGAAGACCTGGGAGAGCAGGCCGGCCAGGCCGGGGCCGGCGATCTCCGCCGCCGAGTCCCCGGAGCGCAGCTTGACGTTGGCCTCCAGCAGGTCGTCCTTGGCGACCAGGGCCGGCAGCACGGCCCCGTACGCGGTGGAGAAGAACACCTTCACCGCGCCTGCCAGCAGCGCCACCAGGATCAGCTGGACCATCGTCAGCGCGTCGAACCAGCCGGCCACCGGCACGCTGCCGAACAGCACCAGCAGCAGCAGGTCGCAGACCAGCATCACCTTCAGCCGGGGCCAGCGGTCCACCCAGGCGCCGGCCAGCAGGCCGAGGAACAGCCACGGCACCCACGCGGAGGCGGTCAGCACGCCGACCATGAACGGCGAGGCGTCCAGGGTCACCACCGCCACCAGGGCGAGGGCGACATTGCCGACGGCGGTGCCGAGACCGCTGGCCGTCTCGCCGATCCAGAGCTTGCGGAAGTTCCCCTGGGCCCAGAGGCCCCAGCGGCTGCGGCGGGGGCCCTCGTCCACCGCGGGCGGTTCGACCGGGACGGTACTCGTGCTCATCGGGGGTCACTCTCCAGCGTCTCGGCCAGCACGGCGGCGATCCGTGCGAGGGGCTCGGGTTGGGTCAGGGCGCCGTGCGCGCAGTCGATCCGGTGGGCGGAGATCCCGCCGGTGAGGTACGGGGCCCAGGCGGCCTCGTAGGGCCAGTCGGCGGGCTTGTCGGCGGTGGCGCCGACGTAGACGGCCGCGCCCCGGTAGTGGCCGGGCACGTGCTCGGCCATCAGCTTGCGGTGGTGCTCGAAGACGTCCGGCAGCAGCGCCGCCGCCTCGCCCAGCAGGGCGGTCAGTTCGGCCTGCCCGCGCCCGTCGGCCGGGTCGTAGCCGAGCGAGGCGAGCAGTTCGGCCAGGGTCTCCACCGGGTCGTCGGAGGCCGGCGGCTCCTCGGTGGCCGGGCCGGCCGGGAGGCCGTCGAGGAGGGCGAGCAGGCCCACCTCCTGGCCGGCCGCCCGGAGCTGGACGGCCATCTCCTGGGCGACCACCGCTCCGAACGACCAGCCGAGCAGGTGGTAGGGGCCCTGCGGGCGGACGGCGCGGATCTCCCGCACGTAGTCCGCGGCGATCCCGGTCACGGAGTCCGGGGAGCCGCCGCGCAGGCCCCGGGCCTGGAGGCCGAACACCGGCCGGTCCGGGTCGAGGTGGCGCAGCAGGCCCGAGTAGACCCAGCTGATGCCGGCGGCGGGGTGGACGCAGAACAGCGGGGCCGTGCCGCCGCCGGTCCGCAGCGGGAGCAGCACGTCCAGGGCGTCGGACCCGCCCGGGCCGTCGGAGCCCCGGTCGTCCGCGGCCTCCAGCCGGCGGGCCAGGCCGGCCGGCGTCGGGGCCTCGAACAGGGCCCGCATGCCGAGGTCGGCGCGCTCGCCGAGCTCGGGCGCCAGGGCGGCGCGGATCCGGCCGAGCAGCTTCATCGCCAGCAGCGAGTGGCCGCCGAGGTCGAAGAAGCCGTCGTCGATCGAGACCCGGTCCACCCCCAGCACCTCGGCGAAGAGGCCGCAGAGCAGCTCCTCGCGCGGGGTGCGCGGCGCGCGTCCGGTGGGCGAGGCGGCCGGGTCGGGGGCGGGCAGGGCCCGCCGGTCGACCTTGCCGCTGGCGGTGAGCGGCAGGGCGGTGAGCGGGACGAAGGCCGTCGGGAGCATGTAGCCGGGCAGCGACTCGGCCGCGAAGGCCCGCAGGTCGGCCGGGTCCGGCCGCCCGGCCGCGCCCCCGCCCGCGCCGTCGGGGACGACGTAGGCGACCAGTCGGGGGCCGGTGGCACCGTCCTCGCGGACGGTCACGGTGGCGGCCCGGACCCCGGGGTGGCGGGTCAGCACGTGCTCGATCTCGCCGAGTTCGATCCGGAAGCCGCGGATCTTGACCTGGTCGTCGGTGCGGCCGAGGTAGTCGATCCCGCCGTCCCCGGTGCGCCGCACCAGGTCGCCGGTGCGGTACATCCGGCCCCCGGGCGTGAACGGGTCGGCGACGAAGCGCTCGGCGGTCAGCGTCGGGCGGCCGAGGTAGCCCCGGGCCAGGCCGGTCCCGGCGAGGTACAGCTCGCCGGGCACACCCACCGGGGCCGGTGCCAGCCGCTCGTCCAGGACCAGGGCCCGGGTGCCGAGCACCGGGTGCCCCAGGGACGGGCGTCCGGAGTCGGCGAGGGGCTGGACCAGCGCGTCGACGGTGGACTCGGTCGGGCCGTAGAGGTTGTGGGCGGTGGTGTGCGGGGCCTCGCGCAGCCTGGTCCAGAGGGACTGGCCGACGGCCTCGCCGCCGAGCAGCACCGTGGCCGGGGCCGGGCCCTGCGGCGCGGCGGGGTCGAGCAGGCCCTCGTCGAGCAGCTGTTCGGCGTAGGAGGGGGTGACCTCCAGGACGTCGATCCGCTCGGTGCGCAGGTGTCGGACGAGCGCGGCGGCGTCGCGCCGGACCTCGTCGCCGACCAGGTGCAGTTCGTGTCCGGCGACCAGCCAGAGCAGTCCGTCCCAGGAGGCGTCGAAGCAGAGCGAGGCGGTCAGCGCGACCCGGCGGCGCCCGCCGTCCCGTTCGCCCGCGCCGATCGGGCCGGTGGGCGCGCGGTGCGAGGCGAGCAGGGCGGCGATCGAACCGTGGCCGACCACCACGCCCTTGGGGCGGCCGGTGGAGCCGGAGGTGTAGACGACGTAGGCGGCGTCCGCCCGGTCCGGGGCGGCGGCCGGGGCGCCCGCCGGGGCCGGGGCGGCCTCCGGGCGGGGGCCGCGCACCGGGAGGACGGGCAGTCCCGCCAGGAGTTCCGGCAGCGGCCAGCCCTCGTCGGTGAGGACGAGCCCGGGCGCGGCGTCGGCGAGCATCGCCGCCGTCCGGTCGGCCGGGTACTCGGCGTCCAGCGGGAGCGAGGCGGCGCCGGAGCGCAGCACGGCCAGCAGGGCGGTCACGGTCTCCGCCGAGCGGGGCAGGGCCAGCGCGACCACGGTGCCGGGACCGGCCCCGGCCGCCCGCAGCCGCTCGGCGAGCAGCGCGGCGCGGGCGTCCAGTTCGGCGAAGCTCAGCCGCTGCTCGCCGCAGACCAGCGCCGTGGCGTCCGGGGTGGCGGCCACCTGGGCGGCGAACGCGGCGGGCAGCAGCGGGACGTCGGCGGGCAGCGCGGCGGCGGGGGCCAGCAGCGCGGCACGCTCGGCGCCGTCCAGCAGCTCCACCCCGCCGATCGGCGCCGCCGGGTCCGCCACCACCCCGGCCAGCAGCCGGCCGAAGCGGACCGCGATCGCCTGCACCGTCTCCCGGTCGAACAGGTCGGTGGCGTAGTCGATCGCGCACTCCAGGCCGGCCGGGGCGCCCTCGGTGTCGAAGGACTCCCCCATGCCGACGGAGAGGTCGAACTTGGCGACGTGACCGCCGACCGGTTCGACCGCGGCCGGCAGCCCGGCCAGGTCCAGCGGGGCGTCACCGCCGGTCGCGCCCTGGCTCGCGCCCTCCAGCAGCAGCATCACCTGGAACAGCGGGTGCCGGGCCAGCGAGCGGGCCGGGTTGAGCTCCTCGACCAGCCGCTCGAACGGCACGTCCTGATGGGCGTGGGCGTCCAGCTGGGTCTCCCGGACCCGCCCCAGCAGCTCGGCGAAGGCCGGGTCCCCCGAAGTGTCGGTGCGCAGCACCAGGGTGTTGACGAAGAACCCGACCAGCTCGTCCAGCGCCTCGTCCGTGCGGCCCGCGACCACCGAGCCGATCGGCACGTCGGTACCGGCGCCGAGGCGGGTGAGCAGCGCGGCCAGGCCGGCCTGGAGGGTCATGAACATCGTCACCCGGTGCTCGCGCGCCAGGGCGGTCAGCCCGCGGTGGAGCTCGGCGCCGAGCGGGAGCACGACCCGGTCGCCGCGGTGGGAGCTGTCGGCCCGCCGGGGGCGGTCCACCGGCAGCGCGATCTCCTCCGGCAGGTCGGCCAGCGTCTCGCGCCAGTGGGCGAGTTGGCGGGCGGCCGGGCTCTGCGGGTCGGTCTCGTCACCGAGCAGCTCCCGCTGCCAGAGCGCGTAGTCGGCGTACTGGACCGGCAGCGGGCGCAGTGCGGGGGCGGTGCCGTCGCGGCGGGCCGCGTAGGCGGCGGCGAGGTCGCGCAGCAGCGGCTCCATCGAGCGGCCGTCACCGGCGATGTGGTGCAGGACGAGGACGAGCAGGTGCTCCTGCGAAGCGTCCTCGGAGGGCAGCAGCAGGGCCCGCAGCGGCAGGTCGGCGGCGAGGTCGAAGGGCAGGTCGGCGAAGGCCGCCACCTCCGCGGCCGGGTCGCCCGCCGGGGCGGTGCGGTGCTCGAACGGGACGCGCGCCTCGGCGGCCGGGACGATCCGCTGGTACGGCTCGCCGTCCTGCTCGGCGATCAGGGTGCGCAGGCTCTCGTGCCGGCCCACCACGTCGGTCAGGGCGGCGGCCAGCACGACGGGGTCGAGCGGTCCGCCGATCCGCAGCGCGAGCGGCAGGTTGTAGAGGCCGGAGGGGCCCTCCATCCGGTCGATCAGCCAGAGCCGGCGCTGCGCGGAGGAGAGCGGCAGCCGCTCCGGGCGCGGGCCGGCGGTCGGCGCGGGCCTGGCCTCGGCGCCGCCGTCCAGCCGCAGGGCGAGGCCGGCCACGGTCGGGGCCTCGAAGACGTCCCGGATGCCGAGTTCGGTGCCGAGGACGGCGCGGACCCGGGCGGCCAGCTTCATCGCGAGCAGCGAGTGGCCGCCCAGGGCGAAGAAGTCGTCGTCGATCGAGACCCGGTCGACGCCGAGGACCTCGCCGAACAGGCCGCAGAGGATCTCCTCGTGAGCGGTGCGGGCCGCCCGACCGCCGCCGAAGAGGGCGAAGTCGGGGGCGGGCAGGGCCCGCCGGTCGACCTTGCCGCTGCCGGTGAGCGGCAGCGCGTCGAGCGGGACGACGGCGGCCGGGACCATGTGGGCGGGCAGCCATTCGGCGGCGAACCGGCGCAGCTCCTGGGCGAGTTCGGCGCCGGGAGCGGTGGTGCCGGTGGCGCAGTGGGCGACCAGTCGGCGATCGCCGTCGGCGCCCTCGTGCAGGGTCACCACGGTCTGCCGGACGGCCTCGTGGCGGGTCAGCGCCTGCTCGATCTCCCCGAGTTCGATCCGGAAGCCGCGCAGCTTGACCTGGTCGTCGGTGCGGCCGAGGTAGTCGATCCCGCCGTCCCCGGTGCGCCGCACCAGGTCGCCGGTGCGGTACATCCGGCCCCCGGGGGTGAACGGGTCGGCGACGAAGCGCTCGGCGGTCAGCGCCGGGCGGCCGAGGTAGCCGCGGGCCAGGCTGTGGCCGGAGAGGTACAGCTCGCCGGGCACGCCGACCGGGACCGGCGCCAGGTACTCGTCCAGGACGTGGGCGCGGGTGCCGAGCACGGGGTGGCCGAGCGAGGGGCGCTCGGAGTCCGCGAAGGACTGGACCAGGGTGTCGACGGTGGCCTCGGTGGGGCCGTACAGGTTGTGGCCGGTGAGCCGCGGGGTGTCCCGCAGCCTGGTCCAGAGGGACCGGCCGACGGCCTCGCCGCCGAGCAGCAGCACCCGCGGGGCGTTGCCGTCCTCGCCGTCCGCGTCCAACAGGCCCTCGGCGAGGAGTTGTTCGGCGTAGGAGGGGGTGACGTTGACGACGCCGATGCCGGTGCCGGTGCCGCGCACATGGCGCACCAGGGCGGCCGCGTCGCGGCGCAACTCGTCGCCGATCAGGTGCAGTTCGTGTCCGGCGACCAGCCAGAGCAGACTGTCCCAGGAGGCGTCGAAGCAGAGCGAGGCGGTCAGGGCGACGCTCAGCCGGCCGTGCTGCCGCTCCGGCCCGGCGAAGGTCTCGGCCCGGTGCTGGGCCAGCAGGGCGGCGATCGAACCGTGGCTCACCAGGACGCCCTTGGGGCGGCCGGTGGAGCCGGAGGTGTAGATGACGTAGGCGGCGTGGGCCGCCCCGATCCGCAGCGGCGGGGCTTCGGCGGGCTGCTCCGACCAGGCGTCGGCGTCGGCGGGCAGGACGGTCAGACCGGCCAGCACCTCGGGCAGCGGCCAGGCGTCGGTGCTGAGCACGGCCGCCGGGCGGGCGTCGGCCAGCATGTGGGCGGTGCGCTCCCGCGGGTACTCGGCGTCCAGCGGCAGGAAGGCGGCACCGGCCTTGAGCACGGCGAGCTGGGCGACGACCGTCTCCGCCGAGCGGGGCAGGGCGAGCGCGACCACCGACTCCGGGCCGATGCCGGCGGCCAGCAGGCCGTGCGCGAGCCGGTTCGCCCGGGCGTCCAACTCCGCGTAGCCGAGCCGGAGTTCGCCGAACACCAGGGCAGTGGCGTCCGGGGTGGCGGCCGCCTGGGCGGCGAACGCGGCCGGGACGAGCGGGACGTCGGCGGGCAGCGCGGCGGCGGGGGCCAGCAGGGCGGCGCGCTCGGCGCCGTCCAGCAGCTCCACCCGGCCGATGGGCGCCGCCGGGTCCGCCACCACGGCGGCCAGCAACCGGCCGAAGCGGGCGGCGATCGCCTCCACCGTCTCCCGGTCGAACAGGTCGGTGGCGAAGTCGATCGCGCAGTCCAGACCGGCGGGCGCGCCGTCCGGGCCGAAGAACTCCTCCAGGGTGACGTTGAGGTCGAACTTGGCGACCCCGGTGTCCGAGGCCAGTGCCTCGACCTCCAGGCCGGGCAGCTCCAACTCCCCCTCGTCGGTGGACTGGAGCACCATCGCGACCTGGAACAGCGGGTGCCGGGCCAGCGAGCGGGCCGGGTTGAGCTCCTCGACCAGCCGCTCGAACGGCACGTCCTGGTGGGCGAAGGCGCCGAGGCCGGTCTCACGGACCCGGCCGAGCAGGTCGGCGAAGGCCGGGTCCCCGGAGGTGTCGGTGCGCAGCACCAGGGTGTTGACGAAGAAGCCGACCAGCTCGTCCAGCGCCTCGTCGGAGCGGCCCGCGACCACCGAGCCGATCGGCACGTCCGTACCGGCGCCGAGGCGGGTCAGCAGCGCGGCCAGCGCGGCCTGGAGGGTCATGAACATCGTCACCCGGTGCTCGCGGGACAGCGCGACCAGTCCGGCGTGGAGTCCGGCGTCGATCGGCAGCGCGACCCGGTCGCCGCGGTGGTCGGCCCGGGCGCCGCGCGGGCGGTCCGCCGGCAGCGCGATCTCCTCCGGCAGGTCGGCCAGCGTCTCGCGCCAGTAGGCGAGTTGGCGGGAGACCAGGCTCTGCGGGTCGGCCTCGTCGCCGAGCAGCCCGCGCTGCCAGAGCGCGTAGTCCGCGTACTGGACGACGAGCGGCTCCGACAGCGGCGGCTCGCCGCCGAGGCGCAGGGTGTAGGCCTCGGTGAGGTCGCGCAGCAGCGGGCCCATCGACCAGCCGTCACCGGCGATGTGGTGCAGCGCGACGACCAGGACGTGTTCGTACTCCGACACCCGGAGCAGGGTGACCCGGACCGGCGGCTCGGCGGCCAGGTCGAACGGGCGGCGGCCCGCGCGGTCGACCTCGGCCGCGACGGACTCCGGTGCGCAGTCAAGGAGTTCGACCGGGACGGTGGCCTCGGCCGGGGCCAGGATCCGCTGGTACGGCTCGCCCTCGTGCTCGGCGACCACGGTGCGCAGGCTCTCGTGCCGGGCGACCAGGTCGGCCAGGGCGGCGGTGAGCGCGTCCCGGTCGAGCAGGCCGGTCAGGCGCAGCGCGAAGGGCATGTTGTAGAGGGCGGAGGGGCCCTCCATCCGGTCGATCAGCCAGAGCCGGCGCTGCGCGGAGGAGAGCGGCAGCCGCTCCGGGCGCGGGCCGGCGGTCAGTGCCGGGCGGGCGTCCGCGCCGTCGAGGCGCTCGACCAGGCCGGCCACGGTCGGGGCCTCGAAGACGTCCCGGATGCCGAGCTCGGCGCCGAGGGTGGCGCGGACCCGGCTGAGCAGCTTGGTGGCGAGCAGCGAGTGGCCGCCGAGGGCGAAGAAGTCGTCGTCGATCGAGACCTCCGGCACGCCCAGGATCTCGCCGAAGAGGCCGCAGAGGATCTCCTCGCGCGGGGTGCGCGGGGCGCGGCCGGCTCCGGCGGCGGCGGTGAAGTCGGGGGCGGGCAGGGCGGCGCGGTCGATCTTGCCGTTGACGTTGAGCGGCAGCGCGGCCAGAACGGTGAAGGCCGCCGGGACCATGTAGTCGGGCAGCGCGGCGGCGGCGTGGGCGCGCACCGAGGCGAGGTCGAGCGCGGCCGGGTCGGCGCCGGCCGCGACGGCCAGGTGGGCGACCAGCCGGGTGCCGGCGGTGCCGTCCTGGTGCGGCAGCACGGCGGCCTGCACGACGGCCGGGTGGGCGGTCAGCACGGCCTCGATCTCGCCGGGTTCGATCCGGAAGCCGCGCACCTTGACCTGGTGGTCGGTGCGGCCGAGGTACTCCACGGTGCCGTCGGAGCGGCGCCGGGCGAGGTCCCCGGTGCGGTACATGCGGGCGCCGGTGCCGTACGGGTCGGCGACGAAGCGCTCGGCGCTCAGCCCCGGGCGGCCGAGGTAGCCGCGGGCCAGGCCGGGGCCGCTCAGGTACAGCTCGCCGGGCACGCCGACCGGCACCGGGCGCAGCCGGGCGTCCAGCAGGTGGGCGCGCAGGCCGGGCAGCGGGCGGCCGATCACCGGGCGGGCGACGGCGCCGTCCAGGCGGTGGTGCAGGGCGTCGACGGTGCACTCGGTCGGCCCGTACAGGTTGAACACGACGGTGTCGGGGGCGGCGCTCAGGGTGGTCCAGAGCTGCTGGCCGCAGGCCTCGCCGCCGATCATCAGCACGGCGGGCGGGGCGACGGTGAGCAGCCCCTCCTCGACCAGGCGTTCGGCCAGCGCGGGGGTGACGTCGAGGGTGTCGGCGCCGGTGCGGGCCAGGTAGCCGACGATGCCGGCCGCGTCGCGGCGCAGGTCGTCGTCGAGCAGGTGGAGTTCCTGCCCGGCGACCATCCAGAGCACCGCCTCGAGGGAGGTGTCGAAGGACAGCGAGGCGGTCGCGGCGAAGGCGAACCGGCGCCCGGGGTGCGCCTGCTGGGCGGGTGCGAGGGTTCCGGCGCGGTGGAAGGCGAGCAGGTGGGCGAGGCCGCCGTGGCGGACCACGACGCCCTTGGGGCGGCCGGTGGAGCCGGAGGTGTAGATGACGTAGGCGGCGTGCTCGGGGCCGATCGCCGCCTCCGGCTCGTCGGCGGGCAGCTCGGCCCAGGTCGCGGCGCCGGCGGGCAGCACGGTGTGGCCGGCCAGCACCTCGGGCAGCGGCCAGGCGTCGGTGCTGAGCACGGCCGCCGGGCGGGCGTCGGCCAGCATGCCCGCCAGCCGGTCGCGCGGGTAGTCGGAGTCCAGCGGCAGGTAGGCGGCGCCGGCCTTGAGCACGGCGAGCAGGGCGACGATCGACTCGGCGGAGCGGGGCACGGCGAGCGCGACCAGCGACTCGGGGCCGATCCCGGCGCCGGCCAGGCCGTGGGCGAGCCGGTTGGCGCGGGCGTTCAGCTCGGCGAAGCTGAGCCGCTGCTCGCCGAAGACCAGGGCGGTGGCGTCGGGGGTGGCGGCCGCCTGGGCGGCGAACGCGGCCGGGACGAGCAGCCCGTCGCCGGGGCCGTCGGTGCCGTGCCAGCGGGCGAGGTCCTCGCGGCCCTCGGCGCCGAGCACGTCCAGTTCGGCGACCGGGCGGCCGGGCTGTTCGGCGACCTGGTCGAGCAGTCCGGCCAGCGCCGCGGCGAGCCGCTCGGCGGTGCCCCGGTCGAACAGGTCGACGGCGAACTCCAGTCCGCCGGAGAGGCCGGCCGGGGTGCCGTCCGGGTCCAGCCGCTCGGACAGGTTGAGGGTCAGGTCGAACGGGGTGGTGGGCAGGCCCAGCGGCTCGTAGGAGGCGCGGGTGCCGGGGAACTCCGGTCCGCCGCCGGTGGTGTTGTCGAAGGCGATCATCACCTGGAACAGCGGGTGCCGGGCCAGCGTGCGGGCCGGGTTGAGCTCCTCGACCAGCCGCTCGAACGGCACGTCCTGGTGGGCGTAGGCGGCCAGGTCGGCCTCCCGGACCCGGCCCAGCAGTTCGGCGAAGGTGGGCGAGCCGGCCAGGTCGGTGCGCAGCACCAGGGTGTTGGCGAAGAAGCCGACCAGCTCGTCCAGGGCGGGGTCGAGCCGGCCCGCCAGCGGGGTGCCCATCGGGATGTCGTCCCCGGCGCCGAAGCGGTGCAGCAGGGTGGCCCAGGCGGCCTGGAGCACCATGAACAGGGTGACCCCGTGCCGGCCGGCCAGCTCGGCGAGCCGGGCGTGCAGCGCGGCGTCGAGGTCCAGTTCGACGACGTCGCCGCGGTGCGTGGGCACCGGCGGGCGGGGGCGGTCCAGCGGCAGCGGCAGCTCGTCCGGCAGTCCGGACAGGGCCTCGCGCCAGTGGTCGAGCTGACGGGACAGCAGGGAGCGCGGGTCGGTGTCGGCGCCGAGCAGCCGGTACTGCCACAGGGTGTAGTCGGCGTACTGGACGGGCAGCGGACGCGGTGCGGGGGCGGTGCCGTCGCGGTGGGCGGTGTAGGCCTCGGCGAGGTCGCGGAACAGCGGGCGCAGCGACCAGCCGTCGCCGGCGATGTGGTGCAGCACCAGGGTGAGCACGTGCTCCTCGGGCCCCTCCGGGCACAGGTACGCGTGCAGCGGGACGTCCTCGGCCAGGTCGAAGAGGTGGCCGACGAGGTCCTGCGCGGGGCGGTCGGTGACGGTGAGCAGCGGCCCGGGCGGGCCGTCGAGGACCCGCTGGTGCGGGACGCCGTCGAGTTCGGTGAAGACGGTGCGCAGCGACTCGTGCCGGGCGACCACGTCGCCGAGGGCGCGCTCCAGGGCGGCGGTGTCGAGCGGGCCGGACAGCCGCAGGGCGAGGGTGACGTTGTAGGTGGCGGCGGGGCCCTCGGCCTTGCCGAGGAACCACAGGCGGCGCTGGGCGAAGGAGACCGGCAGGTGCTCGGGGCGCGGCTCGGGGAGCAGCGCCGGGCGGGCCGGGCCGTCGGCGAGCCGGGCGGCGAGGGCGGCCACGGTCGGGGCCTGGAAGAGGTCGCCGATGGCGAGTTCGGCGCCGAGGTCGGCGCGGACCCGGCCGACCAGGCGGGTGGCGAGCAGCGAGTGGCCGCCGAGGGCGAAGAAGTCGTCGTCGACGGTGATGTCCGCGATGCCGAGGATCTCGCCGAACAGGGCGCACAGGGCCCGCTCGCGCTCGTCGCGCGGGGCGCGGCCGCCCTCGGAGGCGGTGAGGTCGGGGGCGGGCAGGGCGCGCCGGTCGACCTTGCCGTTGGCGTTCAGCGGCAGTGCGTCCAGCACCAGCACGGCGGAGGGCACCATGTAGCCGGGCAGCCCGGCGGCGGCGAACTCCTTGATCTCGGCGGCGAGTTCCGGGCGCTCCTCGAGGGCCTCCGGCGGCACGGCGCAGTAGCCGACGAGGCGGGTGTCACCGGGGCGGTCCTCGCGGGCGACCACGATGACCTGGCGGACGGCGGGGTGGCGGGAGAGCGCCGCCTCGATCTCGCCGAGCTCGATCCGGAAGCCGCGCAGCTTGACCTGGCCGTCGATCCGGCCGAGGAACTCGATCGCGCCGTCCGCGCGGCGGCGCACCAGGTCGCCGGTGCGGTACATGCGGCCGCCGTGCCCCTGCGGGTCGTACGGGTCGGCGACGAAGCGTTCGGCGGTCAGCGCGGCGCGGCGCCAGTAGCCGCGGGCCAGGCCGGCCCCGGCGATGTACAGCTCGCCGGGCACGCCGGGCGGCACCGGCTGGAGGCGGGCGTCCAGGACGTGGGTGCGCATGTTGTCCAGCGGGCCGCCGATCGGGGCCCGGGCGCCGTCCAGGTCGGCCGGGAGGAGGTGGTGGTGGGTGGCGAAGGTGGTCGCCTCGGTGGGGCCGTAGACGTGGGCGAGCAGCAGCTCGGGGCAGTGCTCCAGGACCCGGCGCATCAGGGTGCCGGAGGCCGCCTCGCCGCCGGTGCAGACCGTGCGCAGGGCGCGGAAGGTCTCCGGGGCCTGCTCGGCGACCAGGTCGAACAGCGCCTTGGTGAGGAAGACGGCGGTGACGCCGTGCCGGGTGGTGACGGTACGCAGGGCGTCCGCGTCCATGGTGCCGGGCGGGGCGACGACGACGGTGCCGCCGTGCAGCAGCGGCGTCCACAGCTCGTAGGTGGCGGCGTCGAAGGCGTGCGGGGAGTGCAGCAGGATCCGCTCGTGCCGGCCGTCGCGCCAGCGGCGGTCGTCGGCGAGGTCGACCACGTCGCGGTGGCGGATCGCGACGCCCTTGGGGGTGCCGGTGGAGCCCGAGGTGAACATCATGTAGGCGAGCCGGTCCGGGTGGACGGGCAGGCCGGGGTCGTGGTCGGGGGCGCCCGCCTCGTCGCCGGGGCGGACCACGACGGCGTCGTGGGCGAAGCCCGGCTCGGCGCGGTCGGTGACCAGGACGGGCGCGGCGGTGTCGGCGAGCAGCGCGGTCATCCGCTCGGGCGGCAGGCTCGCGTGCATCGGCACGTAGCAGCCGCCGGCCTTGAGCACGGCGAGGGTGGCGACGACCAGGTCCACCGAGCGCTCCATCAGCAGCGCGACCGGGGACTCCGGGCCGACACCGGCGGCGATCAGGTGGTGGGCGAGCCGGTTGGCGCGGGCGTCGAGCTCGGCGTAGCCGACCTCGCCGCCGTCGTGGGCGAGGGCGACCGCGTCGGGGGTGCGGGCGGCCTGGGCCGCGAACAGCTCCGGCAGCGAGCCGGTGCGGACCGGGGCGGCGGTGGCGTTCCAGTCCCCGGCGAGCCGGGCGCGCTCCTCGGGGGCGAGGATGTCCAGGGTGCCGATCGGCGCCCCCGGGTCGGCGGCCGCGGCGGCCAGCAGCCGGCCGAAGCGCTCGAACAGGGTGTCGACGGTGGCCCGGTCGTAGAGGTCGGCGGAGTACTCGACCGAGCCCTCGAGCCCGGCCGGGGCGCCGTCCTCGGCGTGCCGTTCGGTGATGCCGATGTTGAGGTCGAACTTGGCGACCCGCAGGCCCAGCGGTTCCGGTGCCGACTCCAGTCCGGGCAGGCCGAGTTCGCCCTCCTCGTGGTTCTGCAGCACCAGCAGGGTCTGGAACAGCGGGTGGCGGCCGAGCGCGCGGGCCGGGTTGACCTCCTCGACCAGCCGCTCGAACGGCACGTCCTGCTGGGCGAAGGCGTCCAGCTGGACTTCCCGGACCCGGCCCAGCAGTTCGGCGAAGGACGGGTCGCCGGACGTGTCGGTGCGCAGCACCAGGGTGTTGACGAAGAAGCCGACCAGGTCGTTCAGGGCCTCGTCGGAGCGGCCCGCCACACCGGTGCCGAGCGGGATGTCGGTGCCGGCGCCGAGCCGGGTGAACAGCGCGGCCAGACCGGCCTGGAGGACGGCGAACAGGGTGGACCGGTGGCGGCGGGCCAGGTCGGCCAGCGCGGAGTGCAGTTCGGGGCCGAGGACGAACGGGGCGGCGTCGGCGGCACCGGTGGGCACCGGCGGCCGGGGGCGGTCCACCGGCAGCTCCAGCTCCTCCGGCAGACCGGCCAGGACTCCTCTCCAGTGGTCGAGCTGACGGCTCATCAGGCTGGACGGGTCGGACTCCTCGCCGAGCAGCTCGCGCTGCCACAGGGCGTAGTCGGCGTACTGGACCGGCAGCGGCTCCCAGTCCGGTTCGGCGCCGGCGAGGCGGGCGGTGTAGGCGGCGGCGAGGTCGCGCAGCAGCGGGCCGAGCGACCAGCCGTCGCCGACGATGTGGTGGAGCACGACGAGCAGCACGTGCTCGGGGACGGCGTCCGCGGCGGCGGCGTCGTCGGTCGGGGTGAGCGAGAAGACCGTGACCCGGACGGGCGTTTCGGCACTCAGGTCGAAGGTGTGGGCGGCGGCCCGGTCCCGCAGGGCGGCGTAGTCGGCCGGCGCGCACTCCACCGTCGTGAAGGCGGTGCCCGCCTCCGCCGACGGCAGGATGTGCTGCACCGGCACGCCCTCGCCGTCCACCGGGAACACCGTGCGCAGGGCCTCGTGCCGGGCCACCACGTCCGCCGTCGCGGCGCGCAGCGCGTCGAGGTCGAGCGCGCCGCGCAGGCGGACCGCGAACGGCAGGTTGTAGAGCGCGGTCGGCCCTTCGATCTGGTCGATCAGCCAGAGACGCTGTTGTGCGTACGAAACCGGGATCACGGTGCTTCCTCTGCTCACGTCACGGGCGTGTGGTGGTGGACGCCGTCACGCGGGGACGGCGGTGGTCGGGAGGACGGACGGCTCGCAGTCGAGGACGTCGACCGGGCGGCCCATCGCGACGGCGATCTTCCGGTCGCCGCGGTACGGGTCGCGGCCGTGCGCGCAGAGCACGTTGTCGACCAGCATCACGTCGCCGACCTGCCAGGTCTCCCGCACGGTGGCGGCCTCGTAGGCGGCGTTCAGCGCCTCGACGTCCTCGCGGGTGACCGGCTCGCGGTCGCCGAAGCCGGTGTTGAACGGCAGGCCGTCCGGGCCGAACTCCTCGACCATGGCCTCCCGGATGTCCGGGTCCAGCGACCACTCGTTCCAGAAGGCCAGGTGGTTGAACCAGACCTCCTCGCCGGTGTGCGGGTGGCGGATGGTGGCCGGCCGCAGCTGGTCGGTGCGCAGGGTGCCGTCCTCCAGCCACTCCCAGGTGATGCCGTTCTCCCGGCAGTACTGCTCGACCTCGGCGGGCTCCTCGGTGCCGAAGGCGGTCCGCCACGGCAGCGAGACGTACTCCGAGTAGCTGCGGCCGAGCGTCCAGCCGGAGCGGCGGCCGCGCTCGGCCAGGTGCGGCGGCAGCGCGGCGAGGACCTTGCGGACGTCCGCGGTCGGGGTCGCGCCGCCCTCCTCCGGGGCGATCAGGCAGGCGAACAGCAGCCGGCCGGGGAAGGTCAGGGTGTAGCTGTTCTCGTTGTGCATCCGGATCGGCAGCGCGGCCGCCAGGTCGGTGGACGAGAACACGCCGTTGCCGAAGTCGCTGCGCGGGGTGGCCTTCTCCCGGTACGGGGTGGGCTCCGGGATCAGCACGTCGCGGACGGCGGCGACGTCCTCGGTGGCCGCGACCGGCAGCCCGCGCAGGAAGACCGTGCCGTGCTCGTGCAGCGCGGCGGTCAGCTCGTCCTCGTGCTCGCGGAGCCAGGCGCAGCCCTCGGCGAGGTCGGCGGCGGCCGGGACGTGGAGGAGGGCCGGACGGCCGGGGTTCAGCTCCCAGGTCAGCATGGCGACGCTCACCGGTTCCCGAGGCCGGCGACCAGCGAGGCCGGGCGGATGTCGGTCCAGTTGGTCTCGATCCAGTCCAGGCACTCCTGGCGGGGCGCCTCGCCGTGGACGGTGGTCCAGCCGGCCGGCACGTCGATCCAGACCGGCCACAGCGAGTGCTGGTTCTCGTCGTTGACCAGGACCAGGTAGCCGGCGTTGTCGTCCTCGAACGGGTTGCTCACGGTGCTCTCCTCGGTGAGGTGGTGGCGCGGTGCGGTGTGATTCGAAGGTAGGTGCGGGCCGGGGCAGGAAGCGGCACAAGGCCCGGCAGGTGAGCGGCAGTTCCGGGACTGCCGTCCTCCTGCGCGGGCCTCGGGCGCACGGGGTGGGAACGGGGGGTGGAGCGGGGCTGGGGCGAGGGTGCGGTGGGGCTGGGGCGGGGCTGCGGCTCGGGCGGGAACGGGGCTGGTCGGAGGGGCCGGCGCGGGATCGCGGCGCGCGGTCCCGGCGGGTCGTCAGCGCGGGGTCAGCCGGACCGGGAAGCGGTCCAGGCCGAAGTTGATGATCGACCGGTTGTACTCGACCGGACCGGCCGGTTCGATCGTCGCCGCCTTCTCCAGCGCCGCCGAGAACAGCGCGCTCAGCTCGGCCTTCGCCAGCGGCGCGCCGATGCAGTAGTGGGCGCCCAGGCCCAGCGCCAGGTGCTTGTTGGGCGAGCGGTCGAGCCTGATCTCCTCCGGCGCCTCGAACGCCTCCGGGTCCCGGTTCGCCGACCACACCCAGACCGCGACCCGGTCGCCGCGCCGGATCTGCCGCCCGGCCAGCTCGATGTCCCGGGTGGCGGTGCGCAGCGTGTGCAGCCCGACCGAGGTCCAGCGCAGCAGCTCGTCCACGGCGGAGTCCATGTCCACCTCGCCGCGCTGCAGCGCCTGCCACAGGTCCGGCCGGTTGACCAGGGTGTGCAGGCCCATCGCGGCGGTGTGGCGGACCGTCTGGACGCCGCCGACGACGATGTTGTCCAGGTTGAGCACGACGTCCTCGACCGGCATCAGCCGTCCGTTGACCTTGTAGGTCGCCATCATCGAGATGAGGTCGTCCTTGGGGTCGGTGCGCCGCAGCATCACCTGGTGCATCAGGTAGGGGATCAACTGCTGGTGACCGGCCCGGCGTTCCTCCGGAGTGGCGCCGAGGAAGGCCACGTCGCAGACCCGGACCATCATGTCGCGGTCCTTCTCCGGGACGTCCAGCAGGTCGCACATCACGGCCAGCGGCAGCGCGGAGACCACGTCGACGAGGTCGGCCTCGCCCTGCTCGACGGCCCGGTCGAACAGCTCGCCGGCCCGCTCGGCGATCGAGCGGGAGGCTCCGCGGACGCCGTTCTTGGAGAAGAACGGGTTGGCGGGCGCCCGCAGTTCGCGGTGCTTGGGCGGGTCGGTGAGGGCCATCATCCGGCCCGAGCCGACCGGGACGTTGCCGACGCCGGCGCCCAGCAGCGAGCCGGACTCGGAGCTGAACACGGCCGCGTTGCGCAGTACGTCGGCCGACTCCTTGTAGGTCATCACCGACCAGATCGGGCCGTCGTCCAGGCTGTCGGTGCGGTGCACGGGCGCCTCGCGGCGCAGCTCGGCGACCAGCGCCGGGGTCTCCGGGTCCGCCCACAGGGCGGGGTCGGTGAGATCGACGGAGGTGGTGGTCACCATGACGGCTGCTCCTCGGAAGCGGTGGCGGTGGCGGTGGCGGTGGCGGTGCTGGAGGTGGGGTCGGCCGCCGCGCGGCCGGTGGGGAGGGAGTGCAGGAGGGAGGTCAGGAGGTCGACCGGACCGGGCCGGTCGACGGTGGCGAGCAGGTGCCCGCCGGGCAGCACCGACTGGCCGAAGGCGCCCCGGGTGTGGGCCGCCCAGCCGGAGAGGTCGGTGGTGGCGAGCATCGGGTCGTCGGCCCCGGCCAGCGCGTACAGCGCGGAGGCGAGCGGCGGGTGCGGGTGGTGGCGGTAGGTGGCACTGACCGCGAGATCGGTGCGGATACCGCCGAGGGCGAGTTCCACCAGCTCGGGGTCGGCGCTGACCAGCTCCTCCAGGCCGGTCAGCCGCAGGAGTTCGGCCGCGTCGAGGTCCTTGGACTCCCGCTCGGTCCACTCGGCCGGGCTGGGCGCGCCGGCCACCACCACGAGTTCGGGGCGGCGGTCGGCGGGCAGGGCCCGGGCCACCTCGTGGGCGAGCAGGGCGCCGAAGCTCTGCCCGTAGAAGGCGGCCCGGCGGCCGGGGGCGAGGTGCGGGGCGATCTCCCGGGCGACCTCGGCCGTCAGCGCGGCGAAGTCGGCGGGCATCGGGTCGCGGCTGCGGCCGCCCCGGGCCGGCGGGCGCAGTGCCCACACCTCGGCGGCGGGACCGAGGGCCCGGGCCAGCGGGGTGAAGGCGGTGGCGTCGCCGCCGGCGTGCGGGAAGCAGAACAGCCGGACGGGGGCCTCGGGCCGGGGCGCGGGGAGGAGGAACCAGTCCCCCTCGATCCGCGGCCGGGTGGCGGGGACGGCGGACGGAGCGACAGCCGTGGCACCAGGGGCGGCCGAGGCACGACGGACGGCCGGGGTGGTGGGCAGCGGCGCGGCGGCCGGGCGCGGACGGGCGGTGATGGGCGGCCTGGCGGCGGGACCGGGACCCGTCGGGGTCATCGCGGTTGCCGGGGCCGTCGGGGTCACCGGGGTCACCGGGGTCGTCGGGGTCGTCGGGCTCATCGGACGGCCGGCCGGCGGGCGGTGAGGGCCGGACGGGCGGCGGCCGGTCCGGCCTCGGCGGCCCGCTGCACGGCCTCGGTGAAGGCGGCCAGGTCGGCGGCGTCCAGCAGGTGCCGCAGCTGCAGCTCGACGTTCAGCTTGCGGCGCAGCAGGTGGACGACGCGCAGCGCGGCGAGCGAGTGGCCGCCGAGCGAGAGGAAGTCGTCGGCGGGCAGCACCTCGGGGACGCCGAGCACGGTCCGCCACACCTCGGCGACCTGCTCCGCCACTCCCCCGCCGGCCGCCTCCGGCGCCGCCTCGGCGGCCGGAACGGGCAGCGCCCGGTGGTCGGTCTTGCCGTTCGGGGTGAGCGGCATCGCCTCCAGCACGGTCACGGTGGACGGCACCAGGTGCGCGGGCAGGGTCCGGCGCAGTTCGGCCAGCAGTTCGGCGGGGGCGGCGCCCGGGCCGGTGACGTACGCGGCCAGGCGGGTGTCGCCGGGGGCGGGCTCGTGCACGGTCACCGCGGCGGCCGTGACGCCGTCCAGTGCCGCCAGCGCGTGCTCGACCTCGCCGAGCTCGATCCGGAAGCCGCGCAGCTTGACCTGCCGGTCGACCCGGCCGACGTACTCCAGCAGGCCCTCGGCGGAGCGGCGGGCCTGGTCGCCGGTGCGGTACATCCGGGCGCCGGGCGCGGCCGCGAACGGGTCGGCGACGAAACGGCCCGCGGTCAGCCCCGGCTGCCCGGCGTAGCCGTGCGCGAGGCCGGGCCCGGCGAGGTACAGCTCGCCGACCTCACCGGCCCCGGTGACCGGCCGCAGCCGCTCGTCCAGCAGGTGCACCCGCACACCGGGCAGCGGCTCGCCCAGGTGCGGGCCGGGGCCGGTGATCCTGGCGGTGATCGCGTCGACCGTGCACTCGGTCGGCCCGTACAGGTTGAAGGCGTCGATGCCGCCGTCCGCCAGCTCGCGCCAGGTGCGCCCGGGCACGGGCTCGCCGCCCATGAACAGGCGCGGCACGGCGGCGCCGGTCAGCTGCTCGCGCAGCAGCTGCCAGTGCGAGGGCGTCAGGTCGAGGTCGGTGACGGCGTGCTCGGCGAGCAGCGCGGCCAGCCGGGCCGGGTCGGCGCGCCGGGCGTCGTCGACGACCACCAGGGTGTCGCCCCGGCAGATCCGGATCCACTGCTGGACGGAGGCGTCGAAGGAGACGCTGGCGTTCCAGGCGACGACGGACGGCTCGGGCCGGTAGGCGCCGGCCTGCTCCAGTCCGGCCGCCAGGTCGGCGACGGCGCCGTGCGGCACCTCGACGCCCTTGGGGCGGCCGGTGGAACCGGAGGTGTAGATGACGTAGGCGGAGTCCAGCGGGTCCGGGACGAAGGCGCCCTCGGCCTCCGCGTCCTCGCACGCCGCGTCGGGGCGCAGCACCGGGACGCCGGCCGGGACGGGCGGGGCCGCCTCGGCGCTGACCACGGCGGCGAGGCGGGCGTCGGCGGCCATGAAGGAGATCCGCTCGGCGGGGTAGGCCGGGTCCAGCGGGACGTACGCGGCGCCGGCCCGCCAGACGGCGAGCAGCGCGACCGGCAGGTCCAGGGTGCGGGCCAGGTGGACGCCGACCTTGTCGCCGCGGCGCACGCCGGTGGCCCGGAGGGCCGCGGCGAGGGCGGCGGTGCGGCGGTCCAGGGCGGCGAAGTCGAGGCTGCCGTCGGCGGCGTGCACGGCGGGCCGCGCCGGGTGGGCGGCGACGGCGGCGCGCAGCCGGGCCAGCAGGTCGGCGGGGGCGGGGGCGCCGGTGGAGGCGGTACCGGTGGAGGCGCCGGTGGAGGTGGTGGCGGCCGGCTCGGCGAAGGTGGTCATGGCGGGGTACTCCTCGATCTCGATGAGGTCGGACGGGGCGGGGCGGGACGGCGTGCGGTCGGGCGGTGGTGCGAAGTCATGGGGGCGCGGCGGGGCGCGGCGCCGGGAGGGGCGGGGAGGGGCGGGGAGGGGTGGGGCCGGGCCCGGACAGCTGCCCGCGGTCGGGCACCGGCGCCACCCCTGCTCGCGGGCCCGGTCAGACCTCCCCGGCCAGGCGGGCCAGGGCCCCGGCGTAGGTGTCGATGAACTCCTCCGCGGTGGCGTCGTCCACCAGCGCCCGCTGGTGGTCCACCGCGAGCAGCACCCGCTGCGAGGCCGGGTCCTGGATCAGCGAGGCGCCGAAGGTGAAGCTGTTGGGCTCGTGCCGGTAGGTGGGTTCGCTGCCGATCCGGCCGTCCTCGATCCGGGCCGCGCTGAGCCGGCCCAGGGCGTGGAAGCGCAGGTAGCCGAACTGGCTGTCGAGCGCGGTGTCGGCCATCATCCGGGCCAGCCGGGCGAACGGGACCCGGCGGTGCGGCATCATGTCGAGCTCCTCCCGGTGCACGTGCCGCACCAGCGCCGCGAGGTCCTCGCCCGGTTCGGCGACCAGCGGCACGGTGTTGAGGAACAGCCCGTAGACCTCGGTGCCGCCGAGCCGTTCGAGCCGGCCGTTCATCGCCAGCCCGGTGGTGACCCGCTGCCGCCCGGTGATCCGGGCGAGGGCGTACAGGTGGGCGGCGAGGGCGACGGACTTGACCGGGACGGAGAGCGCGTCGGCGACGGCGCGCAGCTGGCCCGGCGCGTCCGGCAGCACCCGTTCGACGGTGCGCGGCAGCTCGTGCACGTCCTCGCTGCCGGGCCAGAGCTGGCCGGTGGCGCCGTCGAGCCGCTGGTGCCAGTAGGCGAGGGAGTCCGGGTCGGTGGAGGCGGCGCGTTCGACGGCCACGAAGTCGCGGAAGGCGGTGCGCGGCGGCGCGGCGGGAGCGGAGACCGGGTCGGCGGTGAGCGCCGTGTGCCGTTCGAGGATCTCGGTGAGCAGGGAGGTGAAGCTCCAGCCGTCCAGGATCGCGTGGTGCTCGGAGACGGTGAGCTGGAACGCCCGGTCGGCGAGCCGCTGCACGGTGATCCGGAACAGCGGGGGTTCGGCGAGGTCGAACGGCCGGTCGCGGTGGTCCTCGAAGACGGCGCGGACCTCGGGGTCCTGCTGCGCCTCGGGCCGGTCGCGCAGGTCGGCGAACTCGACCGGGGCGGGCAGGGTGCCGTGCACCAGCTGGAGCGGTTCGCCGTAGCCGGAGAGGTCGAGGCCGGTGCGCAGCACGGCGTGGCGGGCCATCGCCTCGTTGACCGAGCGGCGGAACGCGGTCTCGTCGAGGTCGCCGCTGATCCGGTAGGAGTTGACGTTGTGGTAGCTGTCGGTGCCGCCGGCGACCTCCATGTGGAAGACCATCGACAGCTGCATCGACACCATGGGGTAGGCATCGACGATCCCGGGCGGCAGCTCGGCGCGGTCCTCCTCGTCGATCAGCGCGAACGGCAGATCGGCGCCGGGGGCGGCCTCGACCGGCCGGGCGAGCGGCAGCAGGGCCGCGACGGTGGGTGCGTTGAAGACGTCCCGCAGCGAGACCTGCCAGCCCCGGTCGTGCAGGGCTCCGGCGAGCTGGACGGCCCGGATGGAGTCGCCGCCGAGGTGGAAGAAGTCGTCGTGGACGCCGATCCCGGGCACCCCGAGCACCTCGGTCCAGACGGCCGCGAACAGCTCCTCCTCCGGACTGCGGGCCTCGGTGTGCCGGCCGGCCCGGGTGGGCGCGGCGCGGCCGGGGCCGGCAGCGCGGCCCGGTCGACCTTGCCGTTGACGGTCAGCGGCAGGGCGTCGAGCACGGTGACGCTCGCCGGGACCATGTAGGCGGGCAGGGACCGGCCGAGGAACTCGTGCGCGTCCGCCGGGGCGCGGCCGGTGACGTAGGCGGCGAGCCGGTCCTCGTGGAGGGTCACCACGCAGGCGTCGACGTCGGGGTGGGCGGCCAGGGCGTTCTCGATCTCGCCGAGTTCGATCCGGAAGCCGCGCAGCTTGACCTGGAAGTCGGCGCGGCCGACGTACTCCAGGCCGCCGTCCGGCAGCCGCCGGGCGACGTCGCCGGTGCGGTAGAGGCGGGCGCCGGGCGGTCCGGCCGGGTCGGCGACGAAGCGTCCCGCGGTGAGTCCGGGGCGCCCCCAGTAACCGTGGGCGAGGCTGCCGCCGCCGATGTACAGCTCGCCGGGCACCCCGGGCGGGCAGGGCCGCAGCCAGTCGTCCAGGACGGCGGCGGTCAGGTGCGGCATCGGGTCGCCGATCAGGCTGCGTTCGAAGCCGGCACCGCCCTCGGCCACGTCGTGGATCGTGACGTGCACGGTGGTCTCGGTGATGCCGTACAGGTTGCACAGCCGGGCGGGCGGCAGCGGGTCGAGGTCGTGCCAGCGCTGGACCACGCCCGGGTCGAGCGCCTCGCCGCCGAGCATGATCCAGCGCAGGGCGGGCAGGGCGCGGGGGCGGCGGCGCAGGGCCGGTTCGAGCTGGCGCAGCGCGGACGGGGTGAGGCACAGGTGGGTGACCCGCTCGGTGTCGAGGAGTTCGGCGAACTCGTCCGGCGAGCGGCTGGTCAGGTAGGGCACGACGAGCAGCCGGGCGCCGTGCAGCAGGGCGCCCCAGAGCTCCCAGACGGTCCAGTCGAAGGCGTAGCTGTGGAACAGCGTCCAGGTGGTGTCCGGGCCGAAGCCGAAGTGCTCGCGGCCGGAGTCCAGCAGCCGGCTGACGTGCTCGTGGGCAACGGCGACGCCCTTGGGGCGGCCGGTGGAGCCCGAGGTGAAGATCAGGTAGGCGAGGTCGCCGGGGCGGCCGACCGCGGGCGGGCGGGTGTCGGGGCGGGCGGCGACCTCGGCGGCACCGGCGCCGCCGACGGTGAGGTCGAGGGTCGGCCAGGGGCCGTCCGGGGCGCGGTCGGGGCGGTCGGTGAGGACGGCCCGCACGGCGGTGTCGCCGAAGACCAGGGCGGCCCGGTCGGCGGGGGCGACGAGGTCGACCGGCACGTAGGCGGCGCCGGCCTTGAGCACGGCGAGGATCGCGACCGGCACGGTGGCGGTGCGTTCCAGCAGCAGGCCGACCCGGTCGCCGGGGCGGACGCCGCGCTCGATCAGGGTGTGCGCCAACCGGTTGGCGCGGCGGTCGAGTTCGGCGTAGTCGAGGCGTTCCCGCCCGTCCTCGACGGCGGGGCGGTCGCCGTGCGCGTCGGCGGCCCGCTCGAAGAGGTGGTGCAGGCAGTGGCCCTCGTCGAGCCGGGCCGGGCGGGACCGGGCCCCGGCCGCGGGGGCGGCGGTGAGCCGCAGCACGGTGGCGTCCGGGTCGGCGAGGGCGGCGTCCAGCAGGACCGCGTAGTCGGCGGCCAGCCGCCGGATCGTACCGGGGTCGAAGAGGTCGCCGTTGTACTCGGCCTCGCCACGCATCTCGCCGCCGCCGTCGCCGACGGGTTCGAAGACCGACCAGGTGAGGTCGAACTTGCTGGTGCCGTTGGCGCGGACGGTGCGCCGGGCGGTGGCCGGGCCGAGCGCGAGCGGGGTGCTGTCCTCGCCGTGGGCGCCGAACACCACCTGGACCAGCGGCGGGTGCTGCGGGGTGCGGGCGGTGCCGAGACGGTCGACCAGCTGGTCGAAGGGCAGGTCGAGGTAGCCGAAGGCGTCGAAGGCGCCGTCCTGGATGTCGGCCAGCAGCGTCCGGAAGGCGGTGTCCGGCGCGAGCCGGATCCGCAGCGGCAGCAGATTGACGAAGTAGCCGAGCAGATCGGCGAGTTCGGGCCGGTTGCGGGTGGTGACCGGGGTGCCGACGAGCAGGTCGTCGGCACCGGTCCAGCGGTTCAGCAGCAGGGCGAAGGCGGCGAGCTGGACGGTGAAGGGGGTGACGCCCTCCTGCTCGGCCAGCTCCCGGACCCGGGCGTCGCTGCCGGGGGCGAGACCGAAGTGCTCGGTTCCGCCGCGCTCCCCGCGCTCGGCCGGCCGGGGCCGGTCGCCGGGCAGGTCGAGCAGGGTCGGGGCGCCGTCCAGCCGGTCCTTCCAGTAGGCCAGGTGCTCCTCGTAGGAGGTGTGCCGCTCCTCCTCCGCCCAGTCGGCGTACTGGGTGCCGAGGGCGGGCGCGTCCGGGGTCCGCCCTTCGAGGAACGCCCGGTAGTGGTCGGTGAGTTCACGTTCGAAGAGGTCGGCCGACCAGCCGTCCCAGATGATGTGGTGGACGACGAACAGCAGGGTGGTGCGCTCGTCGTCGAGCCGGAGCGCCTCGGCGCGCAGCAGCGGGCCGGCCGCGAGGTCGAACGGCAGTGCGGACCGTTCGGCGATCAACTCCTCGGCCCGGGCGTCGCGTTCGTCCGTGGGCAGGGTTCGCAGGTCGGTGACGGCGAGCGGCACCGCGAGCCCGGGGTGGACGTGCTGGCGGGGGCCGTCGGGGTGCAGGGCGAAGGTGGTGCGCAGCGCCTCGTGCCGGGCGGTGACGGCGTCCAGGGCCTTGGCCAGCAGGTCGAGGTCGAGCGGGCCGGTGACCTCGTACGTCCAGGGCGTGGTGTAGGTGACGGCGTCCGGGTCGAGGCGGTCGAGGAACCAGAGTCCGCGCTGGAGGCCGGAGGCGGGCGCGGTGCGGACGGCGTCGGCAGGAGGAGCGGGGGTCGGGGGGTCGGACGGGCGCACGGCCTCGTTCCCTTCGGTGCGAGCGTCGGTGCGAGCGGTGTCGGGGCGGCCCGTCATCACGAGGCCAGCCGTTCGGCGATGGCGCCCACGGTGCGGCCGCGGAACACCACGTGCGGCGGGACCTTGGTGCCGGTCTCCTGCGAGAGCCGCATGGCCACCCGCACGGCGGCCAGCGAATTGCCGCCGATCCGGAAGAAGTTGTCGTCCGGGCCGAGGTCGCCCGGCAGTTCCAGCACCGCCCGCACGGCGTCCGCCACCAGCCGCTGACCGGGCGTGAGCGGGTCGGGGGTGAGCGGGTCGGCCGGGGCCCCGGCGCGGCGCTCGGCGGGCGCGGGCAGCGCCTTGCGGTCGACCTTGCCGTTGGGGTTGAGCGGCAGCGCGTCCAGCACGTCGACCGTCGCGGGCACCATGTGCTCGGGCAGCAGCGCCGCCAGGTGGTCGAGCAGCGCCTCCGGTCCGGCCGGGCCGGCCGCGCCGTCGAGGGTCACGTAGGCGGCGAGCCGGTGGTCGCCGGGGGCGGGCTGGTGCACGGTGACGACGGCCTCCCGGACGGCGGGGTGGCGGGTCAGCGCGTCCTCGATCTCGCCGGGCTCGACCCGGAAGCCCCGGATCTTCACCTGGTCGTCGATCCGCCCGGTGATCTCCAGCAGCCCGTCCGACCGCCGGTGGCCGAGGTCGCCGGTGCGGTAGAGGCGTTCGCCGGGCGCGCCGAAGGGGGCGGCGACGAAGCGTTCCGCGGTCAGCGCCGGGCGGCCGAGGTAGCCGTGGGCGAGGCCGCCGCCGGCCGCGTACAGCTCGCCGGTGGTGCCGTCGGGGACGGGTTCCAGCCGCTCGTCCAGGATGTGGATCGCCTTGCCGTGCAGCGGGCGGCCGATCGGGATCGTGGCCCCGGCGGCGTCCTCGGCGGTGGCACGGTGGCAGGTGGTCAGGCCGAGGCTCTCCACCGGGCCGTAGCCGTTGGCGACCACCAGCCCCGGATACTGGTCGAGCGCCTTGCCGACATGGGTGACCGAGGCCCGCTCACCGGCCGTGAACGCCACCTTGAGGTCGTCGTAGGTCGCCGGGAACTCCTCCAGCAGGAAGTTGAACAGGCTCGCCGACAACTGGAGCTGGGTGACGCCGTGGCGCCGGGTGAGCTCGGCGATCGCCTGCGGGTCGGGCCGCTGACCGGGCTGGAGCACGCACACCCCGCCGAAGGCCAGCGCGCCGTACAGCTCCAGGGCGAAGGCGTCCCAGGAGACCGGGGAGCACTGCAGCCAGACCTCCTCGGGGCCGAAGCGGGCGTAGTCCTGGCCGAGGTAGGTGGTGGTGAGCGCGCGGTGCGGCACGGCGACGCCCTTGGGGCGGCCGGTGGAGCCGGAGGTGAACATCACGCAGGCGAGGTCCTCGCCGGTCACCGGCAGACCCGGGTCGTGGCCGGGACGGGCGGCGATCGCGGCGGCCTCGGCGTCCAGGTCGAGGTGGCGCCCGACCGGGAACGGCGGGCTCGCGCGGCGGTGGGTGACCAGCAGCGCGGCGCCGCTGTCGGCGACCGCCCCGGCCAGCCGCTCGGCCGGGAAGTCCGGGTCGAGCAGGGTGTAGGCGGCGCCGGTCTTGAGCGCCGCCAGCAGCGCCACCACCAGGTCCGGGCCGCGCTCGACCAGGACGGCGACGGTGTCGCCGCGGCCGGTGCCGGCCTCGGCCAGGTGGTGGGCGAGCCGGTTGGCCCGGGTGTTCAGCTCGCCGTAGCCGATCCGCTGCTCGCCGGAGACCACGGCGAGGGCCTGCGGGGCGGCGGCCGCCCGGGCCTCGACCAGGGCGTGCACGGGCGTCTCCACGACGGTGGCGAGGGTGCCGAGCCAGGCGTCGCACAGCTCCGCCATGGTGGCGGCGTCGAACAGGTCGGAGTCGTACTCGAACCGGCCGGTGAAGTCGGTGCCCCGGTCGTCGACGGAGATCGACAGGTCGAACCGGGAGACCGGGTTGGAGTGCAGCTCGCGGGTCACCTCGATGCCACCGACGGTCAGCGGGCGGGAGTCCAGCGGGTGCAGCTCCAGCAGCACCTGGCAGAGCGGGTTGCGGTTCTCGGCCCGGTCGTCCGGGCGGTCCTCCAGGACGGTGGCCGCGATGTCGTCGAACGGCGCCTCCTGGTGGCGGTAGCCGGCGATCGCCACCTCGCGGACGTGCCGGACCAGGTCGCGGAAGTCCGCGCCCTCCTCCAGTCGCACCCGCAGCGGCAGCAGGTTGACGAAGTAGCCGACCAGGGCGTCCAGTTCGGGCCGTCCACCGCGGACGCTGACCGGCGAGCCGAGCACGAGGTCGCGCTGCCCGGTCCGGCGGTGCAGGGTCAGCGCCAGGGCGGCCAGCAGCACCATGAACGGGGTGGCGTCCTCGCTGCGGGCCAGCGCGCGGACGGCCTCGGCGACCGGGCGCGGCATCGCGAAGCGGTGGAAGTCGCCGCGGAACTCCGGGACTTCGGGCCGGGGGCGGTCGGTCGGCAGCACCGGCTCGGTCGGGGCGTCGGCCAGGTGTTCGCGCCAGTGCGCGAGTTGGCGCTCGGCGCTCTCCCGGTCCTGGTACTGCCAGGCGCTGTGGTCGGCGTACTGGACCTCGAGCCCGGGCAGCGCGGCCGGGCGGCCGGTGGCCGACTCCTCGTACAGCGCGACGAGTTCGCCCTCCAGAACCGGCAGCGAGCCCTCGTCCCAGACGATGTGGTGGCAGAGCAGCAGCAGGGTGGCGGTGTCGCCGGTGCGGTAGAGGTGGGCGCGCAGCAGCGGGCCGGTCTCCAGGTCGAAGGGGACCAGCGCGGCCTCGGCGACCAGCCCGTCCACCCGCCCGGGCTCGGTGTCGGTGACGGTGAACGGCACCTCGACGGCGGGGTGGACCACCTGCCGGGGGCCGTCCTCGGTCAGCTCGAAGGTGGTGCGCAGCGCCTCGTGCCGGGCCGCGACGCCCGCCAGCGCCCGGTGCAGCCGCTCCGGGTCGACCGGTCCGGCGAAGCGGAACACCCAGGGCACGATGTAGGTCGGCGCGCCCGGGTTCATTTGGTCGAGGAACCACAGCCCGCGCTGGTACCTGGACAGCGGCGCCGAGGTGGCGCCGGCCCGGGTCAGCGGCGGGCGCTCGCCGCCCGCGGAGGCGGTGACGGCGGCGGCGAACCCGGCCAGGGTCGGGGCGTCGAAGATGGCGTACGGGGAGATCATGCCGAAGGCGTCGAAGACCCGGCCGACCACCCGCACGGCGGTGAGCGAATCGCCCCCGAGGTGGAAGAAGTTGTCCTCGGCACCGACCTCGGGCACCCCCAGGACGTCCGCCCAGACGGCGGCGATCAGTTGTTCGGCGGGGGTGCGCAGCGGGCGCCCGGCGGGGGCGGCGGCGGGCGGCTCGGCCTGCGGCTCGGGCAGGGCGGCGCGGTCGACCTTGCCGCCGGCGGTCAGCGGGAAGGCGTCCAGCGCGGTGACGGTGGCCGGGACCATGTGCTCGGGCAGCCGCTCGGCCAGGTGGGCGCGGAGCGCGCCGGGGTCCGGCGCGGCGCCGGTGACGTAGGCGGCGAGCCGGCCCTCGTGGGCGACCACCACGGCGCCGGCCACGTCCGGGTGGGCGGCCAGGACCTGTTCGATCTCACCGGGCTCGACCCGGAAGCCGCGGATCTTCACCTGGTGGTCGGCGCGGCCGACGAACTCCAGCGGGGCGTCCGGGGCCTCGCGCCGGACGACGTCGCCGGTGCGGTACATCCGGGCGCCCGGCTCGGGCGCGAAGGGGTCGGCGACGAAGCGGCCGGCCGTCTGGCCGGGGCGGCCGTGGTAGCCGGCGGCGAGCAGCGGGCCGCCGAGGTAGAGCTCGCCGGCCTCGCCGGGGGCGGTGACGGGCCGCAGCCGGTCGTCCAGCAGGTAGGTGCGGCGGTCGCCGAGCGGGATGCCGATCGGGACGGACCCGGCGCCGTGCGCGGTGGGGCCGGCCAGCCGGTGGGTGGTGGCGGTGACGACCGTCTCGGTCGGGCCGTAGGCGTTGAGCAGCGGCACTCCGGTGGCGTCCCACCAGGTGGCGGCGGCGTCCGGGTGGAGCCGGTCGCTGCCGGAGATCATCAGCCGCAGGGTGCGGGGCGCCCGCTCGCGGCCCCGGTCGCGCACGGCCGGCACGACCTCCTGGAAGTAGCCGGCGGGCAGGTTGGCGACGGTCACGCCCTCGGTGTCCAGGAGGTCCAGCAGGGCGTCCGGGGCGAGCAGTTGCTGTTCCGGGACGACCAGGCAGGCGCCCGCGGAGAGCGCGGTGAGCACCTGCTCGACGGCGACGTCGACGGTGGGGCGGGCGAGGTGCAGCACCACGTCCTCGGCGGTGAGGCCGAAGCGTTCGACGGCGGCGGCCAGGTGGCCGGCCAGGGCGGCGAGCGGCACGTGCACGCCCTTGGGGCGGCCGGTGGTGCCGGAGGTGTAGATGAGGTAGCCGGCGGTGGCGGGCGGCTCGTCCGGCAGGTCCGCGGCCGCCTCACCCGTGGGTTCTCCGGTCAGGTCGCCGGCCGGCTCGCCGGTCAGCTCGCCGTCCGTGAGGGCGAGGGTGGCGCTGGCGTCCTCGCGGATCCAGCGGTTGCGCTCCTCCGGGGCGTCCCGGTCCAGCGGCAGGTAGGTGGCACCGGCGCGGAGCGCGGCGAGCAGGCCGACCAGGTGGTCGAGCCGGTCGCGACCGGTGACGGCGACCGTGCGGCCGGGGGCGATCCGGGCGGCGAGAGCGCCGCTCAGCTCGTCCAGCTCCCGGTAGCGGACGGTCCGCCCGCCGAGCCGGACGGCCGGGCGGTCCGGGAACCGGCGCGCGACGGATATGAAGGGGAAACCGCGAGATTCCATCATCCAACCCCGATGAATTAACGATGCTGCGGGCAGTGGTCTCGACGATAGGCCCGCCTTCCGGGGCCGATCGGCAGAATTCCCGGAAGACCATCGGCAGTTTCAACTGCCGCTCACCACAACAGAGTTGCCGCACACGCAGACAGCCCGCCGGGGCGCACGGAGGCGCCGCGACGGGCTCGCGGGAACACGGTCTGCGATTGTCGTGGAGACGGTGGTGAGGTGGGGGCGGGAATTACTGGGGAAAGTCCGGGGACCACACGTCCGCGCGCTCCAGCGCGGCCGGCGTGTACTTGCCGAGCGCGCTGATCAGCAGCCGCAGTTCCAGGGCGAGACAGTCGGCGAAGCGGATCAGCCCGTCCTCCGGGTCCTCGGCGGCGGCGAGCAGGGCCGCCCGGCCCAGGCCGACCGCCCGGGCGCCCAGGGCCAGGCTCTTGACCGCCCGGCCGCCCTCCCACATCCGCCCCGAGACCAGCAGGCAGGGCGGCGGCCCGGCGGCGGCCAGCCGGCGCAGGCACTCCGCCAGCGGCAGGCCGACCTGGGTCGGGAACACCCCGGGCGCCCAACCGGTGCCGCCCTCCGCACCGTCCACGGTGACGGCGTCCGCGCCCGCCTCGGCGGCCACCCGGGCGGCCTCGGCGACGTCCCGGCCGGGGTGCAGCTTCACCCAGATCCGGGCCCGCGGGAAGTTGTTGCGCATCAGCCGGACCTGCTGGCGCAGGATCTCCGCCGTGAAGGTGCCGGGCGTACTGGCGCGCAGGACCCGTCCGTCGTCGCCGAAGACCGGGTCGATGCCGTAGCGGTCGCCGAGCCGCTCGGCGTCCGCGGCGTCCAGCACGGTCATCCCGCCCAGGCCCGGCTTGGCGCCCTGGCCGACCTTCAACTCGAAGGCCAGCCGCCCGGATTCGAGCAGCGGCAGGGCCGCCGGATCGCTGTAGACGAGGTTCCACACCTCGGCGTCGGCGTCCTCGGTGGACTGCTGGACGGCCACCCCGCCCAGCCCGTCCGGGAGTTCCTCCGCGTAGGCGCGCAGCCGGCCGAGCAGGGCCCGGTCGGCGGCCTCGCCGAGCCGGCCGTAGCCGTTCACCGGGACGACGTTCTCGCCGATCACCATCGGCAGGCCGAGCGCGCCCGCCTGCCGGCTCAGCGCCAGGCCGATGTCACCGCCGGCCGCCCGGGTGGAGCCGGTCGCGGACACGTACACCGGCAGTGCGGAGGTGAACCCGCCGATGGCCGTCGTGAGTTCGACGTCCCGGTAGTCCGGCTCGCGGCCCAGGTCGATCAGCCGGGCGAGGCGCTGCGGTACAAACACCGGCGGCACGATCCGCAGGGCGTCCAGCGCGTCCCCGGCCGTCCGCCCCTCCGCCGGGGGTTCGGCCCCGAGCAGGACCTGCCCGTAGCTGCCGGGCGGCGGGAAGGCGGCGGCCGTCCCGGCCCGGGCCCGGTGCCGGACCTCCTCCTCCGGGAAGCCGGGTGCCGAGAGGTCGCTCACGGCGACACCACCCCCGCCAGCTTCGGGAAGGCGCTGGCCTGCCAGACCGCGTCCAGCCCGGCGACGTAGCGGGTCAGCCGCTCCACCCCGATGCCGAAGCCGGCGCTGCCGGGCACGCCCTCGCGGACCAGGTCCAGGTACCAGCGGTACTTCTGCGGGTTCTCGCCGGTCTCGCGCATCCGGGTGATGATCTCGGCGTAGTCGTTGGTGCGCTGGCTGCCGCTGCACAGCTCGCCGAAGCCCTCGGCCGCGATCAGGTCGAAGTTCCGCAGCAGGCCCGGGTCCTCGGGGTTCTCCCGGTCGTAGAAGCCGCGCGAGCCCTTGGGGTAGTCGGTGACGAAGAACGGCCGGTCGCGCCGGGCGGAGAGCAGCGCCTCGCCGGCCCAGTCGAGTTCGGCGTCCGGGCTCTGCGGGTGGCCGAGGCCCTGGAGCTCCGCCACCGCCTCGGCGTGCCGCATCCGGCCGAAGGAGCCCTTCAGCAGTTCGGCGAACGCGTCGGTGTCGCGGCCGAGTTCGGCGAACTCCTTGGGCAGCTCGCGGACCGCGCTGCCGACGATGTGCGCCACCAGCTCCTCCACCAGCTGCACCGCGTCGTCCCGGGTGGCGCCCGCCACCTCCACGTCCAGCTGGTGGAACTCGGCCAGGTGGCGGTTGGTGCCGGCGGTCTCCAGCGGCTCCAGCCGGACGTTCGGCGCGATGCAGAAGATCTTGTCGAAGGCCAGCAGCGAAGCCTGCTTGTAGAGGATCGCGCTGGTCATCAGCTTGTAGCGGTGACCGTAGAAGTCGATGTCGACCTGCTTGGAACCGCGCGAACCGGGATCGGTGACCGGGCCGATGATCGGCGGCAGCAGCTCGGTGAAGCCCCGGGCGCGCAGGAACTCGCGGGCGGCGAACAGCAGCTGGTGCTGGATCCGCAGGGCGGCCCGGGTGGTCGGGGAGGTCAGGTGGCGGCCGGGCTCGGGGAGCGTCGCGGCGGCGGTCGCGGGGGTGGGCCCGTCGGTGGTCATGGCGTGGTGTGTCCCAACTCTCGTGGTGCGGCGGGTGTTCGGTCGAGATCGAAGGAGGTCCGGGCGGAGTCGGCGGGTGTCCGGTCGGAGTCGGCGGATGTCCGGTCGGAGTCGCCGGTCGTCCGGCCGAGCTCCCGGGCTTCGGCGGCGCGGCTGTCGTAGCTCCACTGGACGTAGGAGAGCGCGCCGAGCAGTTCGGCGGAGCCGAGGATCGGCGGGCGCGGGCCCCCGGACAGGCCGGCGATCGGCATCGAGCCGACGTTCGACCACTGGAGGCGCCCGTCCGGCCCGAGCGAGCTGCGGGCCCGCCCGGCGTTGTCGGGGTGCAGGCAGTAGGGCACGTCCAGGTAGCCGGCCGCGAAGGCGCGGACCAGGGCCCGGCCGATGTCGGCGTCCAGCTCCAGCACCGCCCCGATCAGCGCCCGCGCCTCCGCCTCGACCCCGGTGTCCGGTACGGCGGTGAGCGGCGGGCGCAGGCGCTCGGCGGCGGCCGCGGCGGCGGCCGTCTCCAGCGCCGTCACGTTCTCGCCGACGGTCGGGATCCGGTGCGCCTCGGCCGTCGTCTTCACGATCAGCCGGGCCGCGCCGGTCCGCACCGCCAGCCGGGCCGCGTCCTCCAGCAGCAGCCTGGCCCCGCCGGGGGTGCGCGGGAAGACACCCATGTAGGCGTAGAGGACGATGTGCCGCTCGACGTCGGGCAGCAGCTCGTCGGCGAGCCGGCCCAGGACGGTGATGGCCTCCTCGTCGTACCGCGGCTCGGGCTGCTGGGCGTAGCTGAGCGAGACGCTGCGCAGCCCGTGCTGACGGAAGAACATCGCCTCCAGCACACTGATCGCGATCAGCAGGCTCGGCGGGCAGAGCTGGCCCATGAGACAGCCGCCGAACGTCTCCAGGTGCGGCTCCGCGCCGAACTCCCTCAGCGAGGCCAGCAGTTCGCAGCTGCGGCGCCAGCAGGCCACCGCCTCGCTGAGCGGGGTGCGGCTGTACGGCAGGCAGTAGGAGACCGGGCCGCCCTCGGTCGCGTCCAGACCGACCGCGATCAGTGCCCTGATGATGTGCTCGGGCATCGCCGAGCCGTGCCGGACCTGCACCGGGAAGCGGGCGTCGGCGATCCCGCGCAGCACGGCCCGGGTGACGTCGACCGGGTGGCTGGCGATCGGGTAGCCGTTGAGGCCGACACCCTCGGTGAGGGCGCTCCGGGCGGCGGCGAGGTCCCCGGTGCGGGTGTAGCTGTCCAGGGTGATGGTGCCGACCGTGGTGGCGGCGGCGCCGCGGGTGGCGAGCAGGCCGTCGCGCATCCGCAGCGGGTCGGCCATGCCCATCCGGGGCTGGACCACCAGGGTCCCGGCGGCCCTGGCGCGGGCGACGAAGGCGCCGAAGCCCGGGGCGGCGGGGGCGTCCCCGCGCGGCGCGGTGGCGAGGCCGCTCATCGCCGCGTCCCGGAGGCGGTGGCCCCGGACCGCACCCCGACGACCGCCTCGGCGGACAGCGCCCGGCCGGGAGCGGGCAGGGCGAGCCCGGCGGAGGCCGGGAGCGACCGCCCGGCCGACGCGGGCAGGGCGCCGACGAAGGAGCGGAAGTCGGCGACCGAGCGCCCCTCCTCGAACACCCCGTCGTACCCGGCGGCGAGCAGCGAGCGCTGCCGCTCCGGGTCCCCGGAGCCGGCGATGCCGAGCTTGCCCCCGATCACCGTGGGCGTGCGGGCCAGTTCGGGACAGGCCCGCAGCGCGGCGATCACCCGCAGGCCGTCGTGGTAGCCGTGTCCGTTGACGCTGCTCAGCACGATCAGGTCGGGCTCGATCCGGCGGCACTCGGAGACCAGCAGCTCGTCCGGGACACAGGCGCCGAGGTTGGTGACCCGGTGACCGAGCTC
Source organism: Streptomyces sp. TLI_053 (assembly GCF_900105395.1). Lineage (NCBI taxonomy): Bacteria > Bacillati > Actinomycetota > Actinomycetes > Kitasatosporales > Streptomycetaceae > Streptomyces > Streptomyces sp. TLI_053. The sequence goes on along the minus strand of NZ_LT629775.1, from coordinate 7,562,180 downwards.
CTCCAGCAGCAGCTGCAGGAAGACCAGGTTCCAGGTGTGCGAGTCCGAGGACATGGTTGTCACGACGACCTCAAGACCCGCCGGTACGGCCTCGCCGCGCTGCGGCTCCAACTGGTTCACGGCGCAAACCCTCTGTAGTCGGTGGGTGGTGGGAGTCCCGGCCGGCGGCACCGGCGACCGGCCGGCCCGGCCTGAGCAGAACGCTAGGGACGATCCGGCGGGCGGACCGGCAGCTCGCCCGGCAAGTGACGGGCAGTATCGGGCCCGGCGGGGCGGTGCCCCGCCGTCCGGCGGTCCGGCGCCGAGCCGTCCGGCGGCCCGGTGCTGGGCGTCCGGCGGTCCGGTCCTCAGCGTCCGGCGCCCGGTCCTGGGCCGTCCGGCGGTTCAGCCCGCCGCCGCCAGCAGCGGGTACGCCCCGGCGCCGCCGAACAGTCGGCGGCAGAGGTTCAGCACGGTGAACCGGACGCCGTCCCGGGCCGGCACGCTGCGGATCAGCCCACTGGCCAGCAGTTCGTGCACGGCGGCCAGCGACTCCTGCGGCGGCCGTCCGCTCAGCTCCACGGCGTCCTCCCCGGACCAGTCCCCCGGCTCGGCCGCCAGCCGCTCCAGCAGGTCGCGCTGGCCCAGGGTCAGCCGGTCCACCGCCGCGTCCAGCGCCTCGCCCACGCCCCCGCGCCCGCCGAATCCGGCCGGCGGCGGCCCCAGCTGGAACGGCCCGTCCGCCATCCGCGCCACCAGCTGGCGCGGCGAGAGCACCGTCGACCAGCCGGCGGCCAGCTCCAAGGCGCCGGGCAGCCCGTCCAGCTGCCGGCAGAGCGCGGCGACCGCGGGCGCCTCCTCCGGCTCCAGCCGGTACCCGGGGCGCAAGCGGCGCAGGTGGGAGAGCAGCAGCCGGACGGCACCGACCTCGGCCAGCGCCACCGGGTCGTGGTCGAGTTCCGGGCCCGGTGTGGGCAGCGGCGCGAGCGGGACCACCTGCCCGCCGGGCAGCGGCTGCGCGACCCGGGCGGTGATCAGCACGCTGAGGCCGGGGCAGCGCTGGAACAGCTCGTCCAGCAGGGCGGTCTCCACGCCGGCGTCGGCGCCGTCCAGGACCAGCAGGGTGGGGTGGGCGCCGATCGCCGCGACCAGGTCGGCCCGGCGCTCCGGGCCCATTCCGGGCTGGCGGGCCCAGTCGATCCAGCGCACCGACCAGCGGGCGGTCAGGTGCAGCCGGCGGGCCACCTCCAGCACCAGCCGGGTCTTGCCGACCCCGCCGAGGCCGGCCACGGTGACCAGCCGGTCACCGTGCACGGCGAGGGCCTCGGTGAGCACGTCGATCTCCGGTTCGCGGCCGACGATCGCGCCCCGGGCGACCGGCGGCGCGGTCGGCTCGTCGCGCGGCTCCTCGGCGAGCGCCTGGCGTCGCGCGGCCGCCTCGAAGACCGAGCGGCTGCGGCCCTCCAGCCGCAGTGCGTCGGCGAGCAGCCGGACCGTCTCCTGCCGGGGGCGCTGGACCCGTCCGCTCTCCATGTCGCGGATCGCCCGGACGCTCAGTGTCGCGTGGTCGGCGAGCACCTGCTGGGTCAGTCCGATGCGCTCGCGCCGGATCCTGAGCAGCTCGCCGAAGCCCGCCGTCAACTGCAGGGTGTGACCGCCGTCCATGCTCCGTCCGCCTTCCGTGGGTTGGCCAAGTACCGGGGACCAGGGGCCCGCGCCCCCGTCAGGCGGGCCCGAGTGCGGCGCCGGACGGTGGTGACCGTCGGACCGGCTTTCCCCTGGCGCCGATGGTCCACGGCCCGGCTCTACGGCCGATCAACGGCCGATCACCACAGATTCACGGCACCTCCGCATCGTCCACGAACCCCCCGGACGCCGGAAGGCGGGGAGCGGGATCGACGGCGGTCGGCGGGACGGCCGGGAAAAGGGCAGCGGGACGGGACCGGCCCGGGCGTACCGCATCGGGGAACGGTACGACCGGGCCGGTGGCTCGGGGGCGGGACGGGGCGGGACCGGAAGGGGCAGGACGGGACCGGGGCGGGACCGGAAGGGGCAGGACGGGACCGGGGCGGGACGGGGAGGCGTCAGGCGGGCCTGAGCCCCGGGTTGTACGCCTCGCTGACGAAGGACGCGGCGGTGGACACGGTCCCGCCGGGGCGGGTGATGTGCGAGACCACCCGGTAGTCGGCGCGGGCGTGCTCCTCGTCGAGCGTGATCGCGGTGTAGCCGCGCCGCCCGTCGTAGAACTTCAGGTGCGGGTTGGCGGCGGTCAGCGTGGCCCAGTTGCCCGGGTGCTCCTCGCCGTCCCCGTCGCTGGCGATCGAGGTGCCGACGATCTCCACGCCGACGGTCCGCGAGTCCGGGTCGTCGAAGTCGCGCTTGACGTCCATCGCGTAGGCGACGTGCACGTCGCCGGTGAGGACCACGAGGTTCTCGACGCCGATGTCCTCCACTCCGGCCAGCAGCCGTTCGCGCGCGGCCGGGTAGCCGTCCCAGGCGTCCATGGACAGCTTGGAGACCTCCGCGGTGGTGTTCTTGCGGCGGGAGAGCACCACCTGCTGCGGCACCACGTTCCACACCGCGCGGGAGCTGCGGAAGCCGTCCAGCAGCCAGCGCTCCTGGGTGGCGCCCATCAGGGTGCGGCGCGGGTCCGCCGACTCGGTGGTGGGGTACTGCCAGCCGTCGCCGTTGGCCTGGTCGGAGCGGTACTGGCGGGTGTCGAGGATGTCGAACTGCGCCAGCCGCCCGTAGTGGTGGCGCCGGTACAGCTTGAGTTCGGCGGCGTTCGGCCGCGGCATCCGCAGCGGCATGTTCTCCCAGTACGCGCGGGTGGCGGCGGCGCGGCGGGCGACGAAGGCCTCCGGGGACTGGCCCTTCTCGGGGATGCCCGCCGCGTAGTTGTTCTCCACCTCGTGGTCGTCCCAGGTGACGTACCAGGGGAAGGCGGCGTGCGCGGCCCGGAGGTCGGGATCGGTCTTGTAGAGCGAGTAGCGCAGCCGGTAGTCCGCCAGGGTGGTGGTCTCGTGGGCGAACAGCGAGGGCAGGGTCCGGTCGGTGTACTTGCGGTCGCCGCCGGCGGCGTCGATCCCGTACTCGTAGATGTAGTCGCCGACGTGGAAGACGGCGTCGAGGTCCTCCTCCGCGAGGTGCCGGTAGGCGGTGAAGTAACCGTCCTCGTAGGCCTGGCAGGAGACCAGACCGAAGCGGACCCGGTCGACGTTGCGGTTGCGGGCCGGGGCGGTGCGGGTCCGGCCGACCGGGCTGGTCCAGGCGCCCACCCGGAAGCGGTACCAGTACACCCGGTCGTGGTCGAGGCCGTCGACGTCCACGTGCACCGACCAGTCGAACTCGGCGTGGGCCCTGGCGGTGCCGCGCCGGGCGACCCTGCGGAAGCCCTCGTCCCGGGCCACCTCCCAGTCGACCCGGACCAGTCCGGCCGGCGGCAGGCCGCTGCCGGGCTCCAGCGGACGGGGCGCGAGCCTGGTCCAGAGCACCACCGCGTCGCCGAGCGCGTCACCGGAGGCGACACCGAGGGTGAACGGGTCCTCGGTCAGGGTGCGGGGCGCGAGTTCGGCGTCGGCGGCGTGGGCGCTCGGCAGCTCGGTGGTGAACGCGAGCGCGGCGGCCGCCGAGGCGACCGTCAGGAAGCGGCGGCGGCCGAGGCCGAGCCGGGCCGCCGCCTCGGTCAACCGCCGGTCGGGCGAGGGCTGCTGGTCTGTACTGGCCACGGGCTGGACTGCCTTCCGTACGCGGGGACGGACCGGCGGCGCACGTCGGCCGGGCAGACCGGACGTACGCACCGACTGTGTACGGAGGGAAATTGGACCGGCCCGGGCGGTACGGCGGGCGTCGGAGCACCGGCCGACAGGTGATCATCGTGTGATCACAGCGGTCGGACCGGACAATCGGGAGATTCGTCCCGGAGACCCGGCGGGGTCGCTCCGGGCGCACCGCGCGGAGCCCGCTGCGGTCCGTACCGGGCCGGGCTCGTTCCGGCTTCGTTCCGGGCCGGGGCTCGCCCCGGCTTCGCACCGAGCGGGGCGGTCGGCGCGGACCCGCCCGCCCCACTCGGCCCGCCGGTCCTGCCCCGCGCGCAGGTGGACGAGCGCCGCCCGTCCCTCCACCGCGCACGGGGTGCACGCCCGTCGGCGGGACCTCAACGGCCCCGCGCCGGACGGCGACCGGCAGGTCCTCGGCCACCGCGAAGGCCGAGGTGAACGGCGTTCGCGGCAGAGCCCGGAGCGAGATCACCCCGGTGGGCCTGCGGGTGGGTGGCGGCAGCCAATCACGACACCGCACCCACCCGCAAACCCGCCGCTCACGGGACCGGACGCTGCGTCATACTCCGAGCCCGGAAGGGTTGTTCACGGCCTACGGGCAGGTGCGGAGCAGCCTGCCGGCCGGCCACCGGGAGACCGACGCACGAGGGCCGGGCGCAGCCGCGCGGAGGTCGCCGCCGACGGCCGGGCGGATGCCCGGGGCGGACCGTGCGGGAACAACCGATTGGCTTTCGACCGGCCAGGTGCGTAAGGTCGTGTTCACCGACGCGGGGTGGAGCAGCTCGGTAGCTCGCTGGGCTCATAACCCAGAGGTCGCAGGTTCAAATCCTGTCCCCGCTACTCAGTAGCACCGAAGGCCCGGAGGATCCGTCCCCCGGGCCTTCGCCGTTCCCGGACCCGAAAGCCGGCCCCGAGCCGTTCCCCCCGACCGGAGAACCGAGCCCGGCACCCCCGCCCCGAAAGCGATTCGCTTCCACCTCACCCGATGCCGTAAGGTCGTGTTCACCGACGCGGGGTGGAGCAGCTCGGTAGCTCGCTGGGCTCATAACCCAGAGGTCGCAGGTTCAAATCCTGTCCCCGCTACTCAGTAGCACCGAAGGCCCGGAGGATCCGTCCCCCGGGCCTTCGCCGTTCCCGGACCCGAAAACCGGCCCCTCCCACCCTCGCCCCGCAAGCGATTCGCTTCCGCCCCACCCGATGCCGTAAGGTCGTGTTCACCGACGCGGGGTGGAGCAGCTCGGTAGCTCGCTGGGCTCATAACCCAGAGGTCGCAGGTTCAAATCCTGTCCCCGCTACTCAGTAGCACCGAAGGCCCGGAGGATCCGTCCCCCGGGCCTTCGCCGTTCCCGGACCCGAAAACCGGCCCCTCCCACCCGGCAGCACCCGGCAGGGCCTGGCCCCGGTGGCACGTGGTGCGCGAGAGTGGCCCGACCGCTGCCGCGACCGATGGAGCCGCCCGTGACCGTCGCCAGGATCATCCACTACCACCCCGAGTTGCCGGTCGACTTCGATCAGTTGCTGCTCGGCATCCACGCCGACGTCCGCTCCGACCGGATGCTCGACCCGTTCACCCACCGGTTCCACCAGGTCGTCGGCCACTGGACGGCCCGCCCCGGCTTCTCCTGCGTCGTCTCCTACGACGGCCGCGAACCGACCGGCTTCGCCTACGGCGCACCGCTGGCGGCCGGCCGTGAGTGGTGGCGCGGGCTGCTCGCTCCCGCGCCGGACCCCGCCGTGACCTTCGGCCTGTCCGAGCTGATGGTCCGCCCCGCCTGGCGCGGGCAGGGCCTCGCCGGGCGGCTGCACGACGCCCTGCTGGAGGACCGGCCCGAGGACTTGGTGTGCCTGCTGACCGAGTCCGGCCAGCCGCGCGTGCGGGCCCGCTCCGAGGCGTGGGGCTACCGCCCGGTGGGCCCGACCCGGCCCGTCGCCGGCAGTCCCGCGTACACGGTGATGCTGCGGCGACTCCGGCCCGCGCCCCGGGGATCCGGCGAGGAGTACCGTGAAGGAGCAGTCGCACATCCGGACGGTCGGGCGGCCGGCGGGTCCTGAGAAAATGTCCATGCCGTCCTCATGATGTTCAAAGCCGCGCGCCCTACTCTCATCGATCATGGCGATACGAAGCGTCCCCCGGGCAAGAGTGCTGGTGCCGGTCGGCCTCCTCGTGGCGGCGGGGGCGGTGGCCGCGGCGCTGCAGGGGCCGTCCGGCGGTGTGGGCAGCGGGCCGCAGATGTCCGTCGTGGCCGACACGACCTCGACCGCTCCGCCGGCGGTCACCCCGGCCGCCCCCGGGAACGGCCCTGCGGTCACGCCCACCGCCCCGGCCGCACCCACCACCGCCCAACCCACCACCGCGGCAGCAGCCGCCCCCACCGCCTCGCCCGGAGACGCCGTCGCGGCCCTGCACAGCGCCGTCGACCGGGCGGAGGGCGCGGTCTCGGTGGCGGTCACCGATCTGGGCACCGGGCAGTCGCTCAGTTACGGCGGCCCCGGCCACGGCTTCGCCACCGCCAGCATCGTCAAACTCGACATACTGGCCACGCTGCTGCTGCGGACCCAGGACGCGGGCGCCGCCCCGACCGCCGCCCAGCGCGACCTGGCCACCACGATGATCGAGAACAGCGACAACGACTCCGCCACCGGCCTGTGGGAGGAGATCGGCGCGGACCCGGGTCTGGACGCCGCCAACGCGCGCTTCGGCCTGACCGCCACCGAGGCCGGCCAGGACGGCTACTGGGGCCTCACCACGACCACCGCCGACGACCAACTGCGGCTGCTGCGCCAGGTATTCACCGGCGATTCGCTGCTCTCCGCCACCTCCCGCGACTACATCCGGGAACTGCTGGACCAGGTGGAGGAGGACCAGCGCTGGGGTGTCGGCGCGGCGGCGAGCGACGGCGGGTTCGCGGTGAAGAACGGCTGGCTGCCGAGGGACTCGGACGGACTGTGGGTGATCAACAGCATCGGCCGGGTCGAGCGGGACGGGCACGAGCTGCTGATCGCCGTGGTCTCGGACGGGAACACGACCGACACCGACGGCGTGGACCTGGTGGAGTCGGTGGCCCGGGCGGCGGCCGAGGCGGTCACCGGGAGCTGAGGGCCCGTCCCTGAACCGGGGCCCGGCCCGATCGGTCGAGGAACCGCCGCTGGCCGTCCAGGAAGCCGTCCGCGAACAGCGAGCGGGGCGAGAACAGCGCGGTGAGCGCGAGCCTGAGCTCCGACCGCTCGACGGACCGCTCGACCAGCGAGTGGGCCGCGTCCGGGTAGTGCTCGACCGTCAGCGCGCCGCCCGTCTCCAGCGCCTCGCGGTAGCCGCGCTCCGTGTCGGCGGTGTCCACGTTGGTGTCCTGGCCGGCGAGGACCAGCAGCACCGGGACGCCGCGCAGGGCGGGGAGGTCCGGGGTGGCGTCGGCGGTGTGGTTCCTAGAGACGAAGCCCCAGCGGTCGGCGGTCATGCCGTGCGCGTCGCCGCCCATGGCCGCGACGTACTCCTCGAAGCCCGCGTGGCGTGCGAGCAGCGCCCGGACGGTGTCGCTCCTGGCGGTCTCGGCCTCGATCCGGGCGGGCGAGGCACCGTCGGCGCGCAGTTCGGCGAGAAGGTTGTAGCGACCCTGCCGGAGCCAGTTGATCGCGGGCGAGACGGCGACCACGAATCCCACCGGCGTCCTGGCCGCGACCTTCGGCAGCACCCAGCCGGCCTGACTGGCACCCCAGAGCCCGATCCGGTCGCCGTCGACGTCCGGGCGGGCGCGGGCCCAGGCGATCGCGGCGGCCACCTCGTCGGCCCGGTCGTCCATGGACTGGTCGAGCCAGTTGCCGGGGGCACCCCCCACCCCGGGCTTGTCCCAGGAGAGGGACGCGTACCCGGCGGCGGCGTTCGCCTCCCAGATCGGCCTGTAGCCGTCGTCGTGGGTCGCGTCGACGGGACCGTCGCCGTGCACGTACACGACGAGGCCGTGGCGCTCGCGCCCGTCCCTGGGGACGGCGAGCACGGCGTTGAGGACGTGGCCGCCGTGGCGGATCGTGACCCGCCGCTCGTCCAGGTCGTAGGAGTGCTGCCACAGCACCGTGCCGGCGAGGCCGGCGGCCACGAGGACGGCGGCGACGAGCGACCGCACGGCGATGCGGATCCCCCTCCGCCGGGGGCGGGTCTTCGGGCGCACGGAACGGCACCTCCGCTCGGGTTCGAACAGGCCAAATAACTATCGCAGCGAGAACGATCGTAGCGAGTCTGATAGATTTGAGCCCTGGGCACAAGACGACGAGGGGCACGGCATGAGCCGGAACACACCCGACCCCGGCGCCGGAGCGGTGACCGTACGGCGGGGCCTGCCCGCGGGCACCGAACGGCGGGCGGCGGAGCTCTACTGGGAGGCCTTCGGCCGCAAGCTCGGCCCCGCCCTGAACCCGCCGGACAAGGCCGTACCCTTCATCGCCGCCCATCTCGACGCCGACCGGGCCGTCTGCGCCCTGCTCGACGGGCGGCTCGTCGGCCTCGCCGGGTACCGGCACCAGGGGCGCGGCCTCACCGGCGGCTCGGCCCGCGCCGTGCTGCGCGCGTACGGCCACCTGCGCGGGCTGCACCGGCTCCCGCTGCTGGCCCTGTTCGAGCGCAGGCCCGCCCCGGGCCGGCTGCTCATGGACGGGATCGCCGTGGGTCCGGGCCTACGGGGCCGCGGCATCGGGAGCCTGCTCATCGAGGAGGTGGCCGCGGTCGCGGCGGAACACGGCTACCGTGAGATCGCGCTCGACGTGATCGACACCAACCCGCGCGCCCGGGCCCTCTACGAGCGGCTCGGCTTCACGGCCGTACGGACCGAGCGGACGCCGTACCTGCGCGGGCTGCTCGGCTTCGGCGCCGTCACCGCCATGCGCCGCCCCGTCGACCCCGTCGACCCCGTCAACCCCGGAACGGAGGCTCCACGATGAACACCGGAACCGACCGCGTCGAGGTCCCCACCCGGATGCTCGTCCACGCGCTGGTCCGCGAGGACGGCACCGTCGCCACAGGCGAGCTGTACGACGTCGCCACCACCCTGGGCATGACCGACCAGCAGGTGCGCCTGTGCGTCAAACGCCTGGTGGCCGAGGACCGGTTCACCCACGAGGGGCGGGGCCGCAAGGCGGTACTGCGCGCGACCCCGGACACCGTCCGGGCCCTGGCCCCCGACGTGGACTTCCTGCGGCACGCCTTCCGCCAGGACACCGGGGGCGCACCCTGGGACGGCGTCTGGCACCTGGCCGCCTTCGCGGTGCCCGAATCCGCGCGCACCGCCCGGGACACCCTGCGCGAGACGCTCGTCCACCTCGGCGGCGCCCCGCTCCAGGGCGGGCTGTACGTCAGCGCCAACGCCTGGGAACCGTACGTCGAGGAAGCGGCCCACCGCCTGGGCGCCCACGGCGCGCTGACCCTGCTCACCACGACCGACCTGCGCCGGGGCGACACCCGCGAGCCCGCCGAACTCGCCCGGGAGCTCTGGCCCTTGGCGGAGATCGCCGAGCGCTACCACCGGCTCGACCGCGTCACCGGGCCCCGACTCGCCCGGCTCACCGGCCCCGCCGAACTCTCCTCCGCCGAACTCCTGACCATCGCCGTCGAGTTGGCCGCCGAACTCACCCGCGCCATGGACCCCGACCCGCTGCTGCCGCCCGAACTGCTGCCGCAGCCGTGGCCCGGCGCCACGGCCAGGGAGCAGGTCGCCCGCTGCTGGACCGCCCTGTACGCCCGCGACCGGGGCGGAGCCGAGGCCCGTCCGGTGCTCTTCCGCCACTACGCCGACGTCGCCCGGGAGGCGGCCGAGCGGGTCACGGACTGACCGGCCCGCGGCCGTCATTCCGCCTCCGGGACCTCCACGATCAGCAGCGTCCCCCGGCTCCCGGGCCGCACGGCGTGCTCCGCGCGCGCCGGGATCCGGTGCAGCTCCCCCGGCCCGACCGTCACCTCGGCCCCGTCCAGCAGCAGTTCGAGCCGGCCGTCGAGGACGACCAGCACCTCGGCGTTGTCGTGCGACTCCACGGGCAGCGGCCGCCCGTCCATCCGCAGCACCTTCACGGCGGCCGTGCCCACCTGCTCCAGCAGCTGCGACGCCCACGGCGCGGGCAGGGCCGACGCGGCGGCGGACAGGTCGATCGGGTTCACGGCGACGGGGTTCACGGCATACCTCCACGGCGGACCGGACCCGCCGTGGAGGCAGGGCCGGACCGCGCTGTGTTCGTTCGAAGGGGACGTGCTGGACGCTATCCGAGCAGCCGGACCCGTTGGTCGACCGTTTGGTAAAACCTCGCGCCGCCCGCCCTCCCTCACTGGCAGAGGGCCGCGTCGAGCACGCCCTCCAGCTTCCGGGCGGCCGCCTTGTCCGGTGCCTGGACCGTCATCGTCACGGTGGCCGCGCGGCCGTCCGCCGTGACGCCGACCCGGGTCTCGTAGCCGGGGATGCTGCCGCCGTGCCCCCAGTACTCGCCGCCGCAGGACAGCGGGGTGCTCACCAGCCCCAGCCCGTACGCCGACCCCGGCGCGAACGGGTCCCCGGCCGGGGTGGTGGTGCGCATCTCGGCGAGCTGCTCGGGCGGGAGGAGTTCACCGTCCAGCAGTGCCGCGAAGAAGCGGTTCAGCTCGGAGGGGGTGGAGACGAGCTGGCCGGCCGCCCAGGCCCAGGACGGGTCCATGTCGGTGATGTCGACCAGCGGCCCGTCCGCCGACTCGCGGTAGTAGCCGTGCGGATGGGCCCCGCGGACCGTCGCGTCCCCCGGAGCGGGGAAGTAGGTGCGGCGCAGGCCGAGCGGCCGCACGATCCGCCGCTCGATCTCCTGGGCGAGGCTGTGCCGCGTCACCGCCTCCACGACCAGCCCGGCCAGCACGTAATTCGTGTTGCTGTAGGCCCATTTGTGGTCCTCCGGCGCGGCATCGGCCGGGTGGCGGAGGGCGATGTCGAGCAGTTCGCGCGGCTCGTAGCGGCGGACGTCGTCGCCGAGGTGGAGGGTGTAGTTCGGCAGCCCGCTGGTCTGTTGGAGCAACTGCCGGAGGAGGATCCGGTCGCCGTCGATCCCGTCGCCCCGGACGACGCCCGGCAGGTAGCGTTCTACCGGCGCGTCCAGGTCGAGCCCGCCCTCGGCGACGAGTTGGAGCACGACCACGGACGTGAAGGTCTTGGTGTTGCTGCCGACCCGCACCCGCCCGTCCTTCGGCACCTTCGCACCGGTCGCCACGTCGCCGACCCCGGCGGTGTAGCCGCGGGTGCGCCCGTCCAGGTAGCGGACGGTGCCCAGCGCACCCGGTGCGCCCGTCTCCGTGAGCAGCGCGTCCAGCCGCTGCTGGACGGCGTCCGGCCGGGGGCCGGCGGCGGCCGTCGCCGGGGCGGCGGCCGTGGCGGCCAGGACGGCGGCGGTGACGACCAGGGTCGCGGTCTTCCAGCGGCTCATGAACTGCCTCTCGTACGAAGGTGCGTGTGCTCGGTGCGGTTCCACGTGATCACGCGACCGTTCGAGCGGTCGTCAGCTCGCCGGAGGACCGGAGGCGGCCGACCATGATCCCGAAGTCTGGTCCGCGTTCCTCCTCCGGGCTGACACGGCCGACCGCGGCGGAGTGGGAAGTCGGCGCCGTCGACTTCCCACTCCCCTTGTGCCGGGCGACCCGCCCCGGAAGCATGGCCCGCATGATCGACTACGACGGCGAGGCCCGGGCGTACGACGCGACCCGGGGCGGCGAACCGCGGGCGCGGGCGGCGGCGGAGGCGCTGGAGCGGCTGCTCCCGCAGGGGCCCGGCACGGTGCTGGACATCGCCTGCGGGACCGGGATCGTGACGCGGCGGCTGCAACGGCCCGGCCGTGTCGTGCTGGGCGTCGACCGCTCGCCCGGGATGCTCGCCGCGGCCGCCCGGCGGATACCCGGTGGCGCGGTGTGCGGCGACGCGACCCGGCTGCCGTTCGCCTCGGGGAGCGTGGACGCGGTGGTGATGGTCTGGCTGCTGCACCTGCTGCCGGAGGACGCGGCGGACGCCGTCCTGTCCGAGGCCGCCCGGGTGCTGCGGCCCGGCGGGAGGCTGGTGACCACGGTCGACAAGGAGCAGGCGTACTTCACCGAGGACAGCGAAGTAGCCCGGGCGACAGCCGAGTTGCGCGACTCGTACACCCCGCACGCCCCCGACCGCCACGCCCGGATCCGGGACTGGGCGGCGGGCCGCGGCCTGCGCCCCGCCGGGGAGGCGCTGTTCCCCGGCACCGGGCAGGGGCGCGGAGCCCAGAAGTGGCGGGAGGCCATCGACGCGGGCCGCATCCCCTGGTGCAGGCGCGCCGAGCCCGCGCAGGTCGCGGAGGTGGTCCGGCGGCTCGCGGAACTCCCCGACCAGGACACCCCGATCGCCGACCCGCTCTACCGCCTTGTCGCCCTGGAGGCGAGCGGGCCGTCGGTTCCCTGACTGTGCCCGTTCCGTCGCCGCGACAGGAGCCATCGGACGTACGGGTGACCGTGCGGCGGGCAGCGGCTCGGCGCAGGATCGTTCCTGCGGGCGGGCGTCGACAAGCCGCACGACTCGCGCGATCTCCCACCCGGGACACGCACCCGGCGGTTGTTTCCCCAGGTCAGAAGCGATTGCTACGGTGCGCACCGGTTCTCTGTCCGACCTTGTGGAGAGGTTCGCATGGCCCACCGTACGAAGCTGCGCGTCACGATCACCGGCGCCTGCGCCTGCGCCGCGATGCTGATGGCCGGCATCACCCCGCTGACGCTCCCCGCCCAGGCCGTTGGCCACCACGTCTCGGCGGGCCGTACCGCCCAGGAGGACCCCCGGGCCCGACGACAGGTCGAAGGCTTCATCTCCGAGTACCACGACGCCAGCCTCCAGGTGCACCACGAGGGCAAGAACACGATCACCGTCCGGTCGGAGTACCTCACCCCTGAGCTCGACGAGGCCCTCGCCGCCTGGACCGAGGAGCACGGTGTCGACCCGGTCTTCCGGCGGGACGAGGTCGACAAGTACTCGGCCGCCGTCGACGCGGGCAGCGACCTCGCGGGCCACGAGAAGATCGTCCTCACGATGACCTTCGAGGACGGCACCAGCACGGACGTCTGGTACCAGGTCCGCACCGACAACTACCTCATCGACGGGCTCCAGGACCCCACGCCCTGACGGGACCGGGAGGCGGCACCGGGCCGGGCCGGTGCCGCCTCGAACAGCACCGGGACCGACGGCGGTCCGCCCGCCTCCTCAACGCACCGTGGCGGTCGCGGTGGGGTCGGGGCCGGGCGGGGGCGGGCGTGGTGACGGGTGGTGAGGGGTATGCCCAGGCGAGGAGGGCGAGCAGGAGGACGAACGGGAGCAGGGTGCAGAGCGCGGCGCTGCCGGCGGCAGTCGCGGCACGGCGGGACTCAGCGGGCATCGGCGATGGCGAGTTCGGTGAGGTCGAGTTCGGCGAGGTCGACCTCGGCCCAGACGGTCTTGGCGCCGGGATCACGGGGGTCCGTGCCCCAGCGGTCGGCGAGGGTGTCGATCAGGACCAGCCCCCGGCCGGACTGCCCGTCGGAGATGCGCGCCGGCGGGAGCACGGGCAGGCGGTCGCCCCGGCAGTCGGACACCTCGATCCGGAGGGTGGCGCCCCGGCGCACGGTGGTGGTGAGGCACAGGCAGAGTTCGAACCCGCGCCCCGGAACGCGCCCGTGCGTGATGGCGTTCGCCGCCAGCTCGGCGACGATCAGCAGCGCGGAATGGAACGGCTCGCCGAGAGCGGAATCCACTCCCCAGTGAGCGAGTTGGCGTCTGACGATGCGTCGGCAGAGGCACGCGCCCTTCGGCGTCGCGGCGAGGACGACAGTGTGGCGGCGGGGGTTGTCGAGCGGAATTTCGGTCGTCATGGGGAAAAGCCTGACGGCCCGGACGTACGCTGACCACGAATCCGGCGGGCACGGAGCGTGCTTGTACGGACGCGGAGGGTCCGCTTGTTGGCGGAGCCCGGATCAACAGGTCGCAAACTCGTGTGAGCAGGGGTGGTTCCCATGGTGAGTGGCGTCGAGCGCACGGTCTCCGACGACGGCGAGACGGCGGAGAACTCGGACGGGATCGCGGAGTTCTACAGCGCCGTGGGCAAGCTGGTCAAGCTGTTCCGCGAGCGGGCTGGGCTGACGCAGCGCGAACTCGCCGAGCGGATCGGGTACAGCGAGGACATGGTCGGCCTCATCGAGCGGGGCAAGCGCACGCCCAGAATCGAGTTCCTGACGGTGGTGGATCCCATCGTCAACGCGGGTGGGGCGCTGACGGTCGTCGCGGACGACGTGATGAAGGCGAAGGTGCGGGTGAGCGAGCGTCACCCAGCGTTCTCGAAGGCTTTCACGGCGGAGGAAGCCAAGGCGATCGAGATCCACGACTACAGCACGATGGTGATCCCGGGACTGCTCCAGACCGAGGCTTACATCCGGGCGCTCTACGAGATGCGTCGGCCGCTGCTCTCCCCCGAAAAGATCGACGAATGGGTGGAAGCGCGACTGAACCGGCAGCAGATTCTGACCCGTTGGCCCCTCCCGGTAGTGACGTGGGTGATCGATGAAAGCGTCCTTCGTCGCCCGCTGGGTGGCTGGGACGTTCACACCGAGCAGCTCGAACATCTCCTCAAGGTCGGTCAAATGCGCGGCCCTGAGCTCCAGGTGATGCCACTCGACCGACTCACGCACGCCGGGATGGGCGGCTCCTTCATCCTGCTCACGCCTGCCGGACGCTCGCAGATGGGATATGTCGCGGCACAGCACGTCAATCGGTTGGTCACGGACCCGGTCGAGGTACGTAATATGGCCGCACGGTACAGCAGCATCCGGGCCCAGGCCCTGAGCCTGAGGGAGTCCCTGGCCCTGATCGAGCAGATTCTGGGAGAGCGGTAGGCATGGCCGAATTGGCATGGTTCAAGAGCAGCCACAGCACCAATGAGGATGCTGCGTGCGTCGAGATCGCCGAGACGCCCGGCACCGTCCACGTCCGTGACTCCAAGGACAAGAGCGGCCCCCAGCTGGCCTTCGAGCCGGCCGCATGGAAGGCATTCGTCGACTTCGCCGCGAACGCCACCGTCTGAAACACCACCACCCCCACGGCCCGCCGCTTCCCTGCGGCGGGCCGTCGGCGCATCCTGGTCCCATGACCGAGCTGACATGGTTCAAGAGCAGCCACAGCAGCAACGAGGACGCCGCATGCGTCGAAGTCGCCTGGCGCAAGAGCACGTACAGCAGCAACGAAGGCGCACAGTGCGTCGAGGTCGCCGAGACGCCCGGCACCGTCCACCTCCGTGACTCCAAGGACAAGACCGGCCCGCAACTGACCTTCGAGCCGGCCGCATGGAAGGCGTTCATCGACTTCGCCGCGAACGCCGACGTCTGATACAGCGCACCCCGACAAATTCCACCTGTACGACCAGCCGACGGTCCGTCAGGCCTGGTCCGGCTCAGCCACCTTGCGCACGGCGGTGTCCGCCGGCCCGACCGGGCGGCCGTCGGCGGCCAGTACGGTCAGCTCGCGCAGGGGCCGGTCGTCGCGGCGGTCCAGGAGTTCGGAGTGCGGCTCGTCGGGGTCGAAGAAGTGCCGCTCACCCCACTGGCGGAGCGCGACGACCACCGGGAAGAGGTCCTCGCCCTTCGGAGTGAGCACGTACGCCTGGTAGGCGCTGCCGTCGGCGGCGGGTTCCACGGCGAGGATCCCGGCCTCGACCAGCGCGCGCAGCCGGGCACTGAGGATGTTCTTGGCGACACCCAGGCTGCGCTGGAACTCGCCGAACCGGCGGCTGCCGTCGAAGGCGTCGCGGACGATCAGCAGTGACCACCAGTCGCCGATCGCGTCCACCGAGCGCGCCACGGGGCACGAGCTGTCGTCGAACCTGGTCCGCTTCACCATCTCCGGCCTCCTCGGCACCGACCATCACCACATCTGGTTGCAACATGCTACCCCTCCGGCCTATGGTGCGACCATGTCGGTAGCATCATGCAACCAGAATCCCCCGCGGGTCCTGACCCGCCCCCTCACCCTGCTGTTCGCGCTCGCCGCCGGGGCCGCCGTGGCCAACGTGTACGCGGCCCAACCCCTGCTGGTCGCCATCGCCGACGAACTCCACATCGGCCGGGCCGCCGTCGGCGCGGTGGTGACCTGTACGCAGATCGGCTACGGGCTGGGCCTCGTCCTGCTGGTCCCGCTCGGCGACCTGCTCGAACGTCGGCGCCTGGTCACCGTGCAGGCCGTACTGCTCGCCCTCGCCCTGACCGCCGTGGCCACTGCGGGCAGCGCGGCGGCGCTGCTGGCCGGGCTGATGGGCGTGGGCCTGCTCGCCGTGCTCACCCAGGCCCTGGTGGCCTTCGCCTCGGCCCTCGCCCCGGACGGCGAGCGCGGGCGGGTCGTGGGCACCGTGACCAGCGGCGTCGTGCTCGGCATCCTGCTGGCCCGGACCGTCGCCGGGGCGGTCGCCGACCTCGCCGGGTGGCGCGCCGTGTACGCGCTCTCCGCCGTCCTCACTCTCGCCCTCGCCGCCGCCCTGCGCCGCGCCCTCCCCCGAACGGCTCCCCGCGCCGCTCCGCGCGCCCCGGCAAGGTCGGTGGCCGCCGAGTACCGCCGCGCGCTGCGCGAACTCGCCCGACTGCCGCTGCGGGAACCGGTCTTCCGGCGGCGCGGGCTGATCACCCTCCTGGTGTTCGCGTCCTTCAGCACGCTCTGGAGCAGCGTCGCCCTCCCCCTGAGCGAAGCCCCGCTCTCGCTCACCCCAGCCGCCGTCGGAGCCTTCGGCCTGGCCGGCGCGGCCGGTGCGGCGGCCGCGGCTCCGGCGGGCCGGCTCTTCGACCGCGGACTCGGCCAGTGGACGGCGGGCGGTGGCCTCGCCCTGCTCGCCCTCTCCTGGCTGCCGCTCGCGCTCACCCGGCAGTCGCTCTGGGCCCTCGCCCTCGGCGCGGTCCTGCTGGACTTCGCCGTCCAGGCGGTCCACGTCACCAACCAGAGCACCGTGCTCGCCCTGGACCCGGCCGCCGGCGGGCGGCTGATCGGCGGCTACATGGTGTTCTACTCCCTCGGCAGCGCCCTCGGCGCGATCACCTCCACGGCGGCGTACGCGGCGGCCGGCTGGTCCGCCGTCTGCCTGCTCGGCACCGCGTTCAGCCTGCTCGCCCTGCTCGCCTGGGCCCGCGACCTCCGCCCGGCGGGGAACGCGGCCGGGCGCTGAACGACGGGACGCGGCGCCGGTGGTCACCGCCCGTCCCGACAGAACGCAGCTGTACGCGGCCTCGTGCAGGCTCGGCAGACAGCGCGCCCGGCCGCGCGGACCCACCACCTCCTTCCAGGAAAGGCCGGTTCATCACGCGTGACGGGTTGTTGATCAGTAGGCTGGCCAGCCGACTATCAGGTCGTGTTGCTACGACGAGGCGGGGGCTCCGTGTCGGATGCAGTGCTGAATGTCATGATCGGGCTCATCACGAGCGTCGTCAGCGGAGTGTCCGTCTGGGCCTGGAAGCGTGTCAGCACGGCTCGCGTCCTGCATCAGAGGCAGGCGCTGCTCGGTCTGCGGCCCGGCGTGCCGTGCGTCATCATCCTGAACAGCCACTGGCAGATTCCCGCCGTCACCGAGCACAGTGACGTCTACGCGATCATCGACCTCGCGATGCTCGCGGAGGAGTCCGGGTGCGCGTTCTCTCTCGTTGCCGCGGACGCTCCGGAGCTGAACGGGGACCGCACCGAACTCAGTATCGGTGGCCTGGGATCGAACCGGCGCAACGTCGAGTACCTGGCGCGGCACTTGCCCGGTGTGACGGTCGATCGAAGTGGCGACTTCAGCGTCGGCGGTGAGCACTTCCCTCACGAATACGGTCGGACGGACCACGCGTTGGTGGCGAAGTTCACCCCACCGCAGTCCGCACAGCCCGTTCTCATGATCATGGGACAGTCGGCGATCGCCAACCGTGCGGCGGTACACCTGCTCAAACACGACCACAAGCGCCTCGTCAGGGAGGTCGAGTCCCTCGACCGATTCTGTCTCATGCTGCGCGTCGACGCGGCCGACACCTACGGCTACCAGGCCGTCGAGGTCGCCACCGATCTCTCGGGCTCCGCGTTCTGACACAGTCACGCTTCCACAGCGACCGACCTCGGTCGCCGATCGCGTGCCCGGGGGCCGGCCTCGAGTTCGCGGACCTGCGGCCCCAAGAACCCGCAGGTCGCCGACCGGCGCCGGGGATCCGGCACCCGGCCCGCCTGCCCCTAGGGGGCACCCCTCCGTGCCGTCGGGGCTGATCGCCCGCGCCGTAGTCCTCCTGAAGGACCGTCGGTTCGTCGTTCGGAGCGACTGATCGCCGATGGTTCGCTGACAGGCTTTTCCCGAAGCGGACGCACGTCCGCCGGATCGGGAGGAAGCCCCTTGTCACCTCGCACGTCACCTCGCACGTCACGTCGCCTGTCCCGTTCGCTGGCCGCCGCCGCGGTCGCGGCGCTCTTCCTCGGCGCCGCCGTGCCGGCCTCCGCCGACACCTCCGTCTCCGCCTCCGCCCCGGCCGACACCTCCGCGACCGCCGTCGTCGGCGGGCCGCTCCAGCCGCTGCTGAAGGGCATGACGGACGCCGGAGCGGTCTCCGTCATCGCCAAGGTCACCGACGGCCGCCAGGTCTGGACCGGCGGTTCGGGTGTCGCCGAGCAGGGCCGCCGGGCACCCGTCGACCCCGAGGGACGGTTCCGGATCGCCAGCGTCACCAAGACCTTCGTCGCCACCACCGTGCTGCAACTGGTCGGCGAGCACCGGCTCGGCCTGGACGACCCGGTGGCCCGGCACCTGCCGGGGCTGCTGCCCGAGGAGCAGAGCACCATCACGGTCAGGCAGTTGCTCAACCAGCGCACCGGCCTCTTCGACCCCACCAACGACGGCGTCTCGATCATCCCCGACCCGGGCAACGAGTTGGCCTTCCGGACCTGGGCCGCGCTCGGCGGGCTGAACCGGACCTACACCCCGGCCGGGAAGGTGGCGGCCTCCGTCCTCCACGGACCGCTGTTCGCCCCGGGCGAGCGCTGGGACTACTCCAACACCAACTTCGACGTGCTCGGCATGCTCGTGGAGAAGGTCACCGGCCGCCCGTACGGCGAGGAGATCACCCGCCGCATCCTGCGGCCGCTCGGCATGAACCGGAGCTTCCTGCCCGGGACTTCCTCCGGCATCCCCGGCCCGCACGCCCACGGGTACACCGACGGCGTCGACGTCACCGAGCAGAACCCCTCGTGGATCGGCGCCGCGGGCGAGATGATCTCCACCACCGGCGACCTGCTGCGCTTCGGCCGGGCCCTGCTCCAGGACAGGCTGCTGCCGCCCGAGCAGCAGCGCGAGATGACGACGATGCTCGCCACCGGGACCGCCCCCAGCTACGGCATGGGCCTGGCCGGTGTCCGGCTCTCCTGCACCACCGTGCTCGGGCACAACGGCGAAGTCCTGGGCTTCAAGAGCGACTTGTGGGGCACCGCGGACCGGCAGCTCGCCCTCTCCTACGCGCCGGGCGGCGACGCCACCGCCCAGGCCGCCCAGTCGGCAGCGGAGTTCAAGCTCCTCGACGCGGCCTTCTGCGGCGGGAACTGAGGTCGGCGTCCGACGGTCCTCCGCGCCGCACGCGGGCACGGAGGACCGTCGGGCGTGCCCCGCGCGCGGGCAGCGGCCGGGAGACCCGGGCACCACGCGGTCGTGGGGTGTGAGGACCGGCCTACTCGTACATCGCCTTGACGCCCGCGATGTCGCCCGCGGACAGCTCCTTGGCCGCGCCCATGACGACCCCGGCGGGGAGCTTCTGCTTCGGCGTGATCGTGTTCTTGCCGTTCTTCGAAGCCGCCGTCGCGCCGTAGTGCATGATCGACGCGAAATCGTAGGCCGTGCCGAACGTACTCTCCTTGCGGATCTGGAAGTTCGGCTTGGCCGACGCCGCCATGTTCTCGAACGAGACCGTGACGTACTTGTCCCGGTCCGGGCGGCTGTGCTCGTGCATCAGGCCGACCGTGTGTCCGATCTCGTGGATGAGGTCGGTGGCACCGCACCAGTCGGGGACGTAGACGCCCTGCTGCCCGCCGGTGCGGCCGACGACGGAGCCGCAGCCGCCGTCCTTGCTGGGCTGGAACGCCACGTAGTCCGGGTACTTCCTCGCGTTCCCGACGGCACGCTCGACGAACCTGATGGGGGTCTTCCGCTCCCAGTGGGCCATCGCCGCCCTGATGTCGTTCTGCTGGTCCCGGGAGAGTCCGGCGTCGATGAGGTAGGGGACGACTCCCTGCTTCCAGCGGTAGGAGGTCTTCGACCGGCCGAGGGAACGCCGCGGGCGTTCCTCGTCCTCCTCCCCGACGACGAACTCCTCCTCGACGACCGGCTCGTCGGTGCCGGCCAGCGTGACGACGACCTGACCGGTGGCAGGGTCCGTGTAGTCCGCGCCGCCCTCGCTCCTGGGGATGTCGACGGTCACGGTCCGGACCTCGTCGTCGCAGGTGATCTCCTCGATCTCCGCGCTCCCCGCAGCTTCCTCCTCCTCGTCCAACTCCTCCTCGTAGCCGACCGCCAGGAACGTGGCGGTCTCGGGCGAGCAACTGTAGGAGACGACGGCCGTCACGGTGTCCGGCGTCGAGAAGGTCAGGCTCTCCAGGGAGACCGTGCCCTCGGGGTCGTTCGGGTCGGGTTCTGCGACGGCGGACGGGCTCAGCGGCCCGGCGACGGCGGCCAGCATCAGGACGGAGGCGGCGACATGGGTCAGGAATCGGCGGACGGCCACGGTTTCGGAGTCCCTCGGTGTCTGGAGGAGGAGGTCCGGACCGGGGCCACGGTTCATCAGCGTCGCCCCGGTCCGCACGAACGATCGGTCGTTCGGTGGTGGGACCCGGGCGCACGCGGAACAGTGCCCGGCCCCTGCGGCCGGCCCGGATCCCCGCCGGGTCAGTCCCCCGCACCCACGGTGACGGACCCGTCGGCACTCCCGCCCCAGGTGAGCACCCCCGGGTTCACGAGGTCGTTCCCGGGAACGGCGACGGCACCGGACCGGGAGCCGTCGATGTCGATCTGCCCGACAACGGCGGCCGCACAGCCGGCCGCCGGTGCGGTCAGGACCAGGGCGAGTCCGGCCAGCAGGGCAGTTGTCGCAGGGCGAAGGCGCACGATGTCTCCGGCTTTCGAAAGGGTCGTTCACGCACCACACCGCACTGCCGCCGCACGGGGCCGCCGACACGCCCGGCGGACCGGCCCGACTCCCCCGACCGGCCTCCCCGCGACGTACCGCAGCCGCGTGCCGTATCACCCTTGCGTGTGGGAGTGGGAAGTCGGCGGCGTCGACTTCCCACTCCCACACAGCGGTCGGCGGGTCGGCACGTGCGGATGCGGTGAGCGGCACCACGGACGTACGACCGGGGCGCCGTGCGGCGTGGCAGCCAGGATCCGGCGGTGCCCCCGGCCCCACCGGGGGCACCGCCTGTCACAGCCCGGCGGCGAGCCGGACGGCCGCGGCAGCACCGGTGACGAGGCCGATGTTGAGTGCGATCCGGCGGTCGCCGCCGGTCAGGTGGACGGCGATCGCGCCGGCCTGGAGCACGACCAGACCGGCGGCCGCGACCCCCGCCAGCGAGACCGCGACGCCTGTCAGCGGGGGCAGCACCAGGCCGGCCGCGGCGAGGACCTCCACCGTCCCCAACGCCCTCAGGGCGGGCACGGGGATGCGGTCGACCCAGGCCATCATCGGCCGCAGCTGCTCGGGGCTGCGGATCGCTTTCAGCGTGCCCGCGTAGAGGTAGAAGAGCGCGAGCGGTCCCGCGACGGTCCAGTAGGCGATGTCCATGGTGAGAAGTGCACCGCCGGGCGGCCACCGGCGTCCAAGACCCGTTCTGGCTGCGCCGATACCGTGCGGGTATTGGCGCGGCTGGGAGCCGGTCCGTCCGCCCCGAAGCGCCGGCAGCCGTCTCCCGCACCACGGACTCCGGCCGTACGGCGGCGAAACACGTTGTGCGGTCCGCCGGACCAGGGGTAATAACCATGGGTGGGCGCGCAGTTGTGGGCGCCGACCCGGCGGTGCCGGTCCTGGCGGGAGGGGGCGCGATGCGGTGGGTGATGGTCGTCGCTCGTGCGGTGGCCGTGGTCCTCGTGACCTGGCTGGCGCTGGTCGCGCTGATGGTGCTGGTGGTCCTGCTGGGTGCGCTGCTGCCGGGCGGCTCGGCCCGTGGTGTCCTCTCCTCCTCGGTCGTTCCGCTGTGGCTGCTCGCCGTGCTCCTCGGACCGCTGGTCGCCTGCCTCGTACTGCGCCGGTGGATCGCGGTCGGCCGGGCCGGGAGCCCGGGCGGACCGCCCCCGCCCTGGCCCCCTCGGGCCGAGCAGGACACCACGCCTCCGCCGCGGTACGACGAGCAGTGGCACTTCCGGGCCCCGCACGCCCCGGAGGCTCCGTCCGCCCCGGAGGATCCATCTGCCCCGGAGGCTCCGTCCGCTCCGCAGGACCCGGACGCCGAGGCGCGGCAACGGGCGGACGCCGAACGGGCCCGGGCGGCAGCCGAGCGAGCGCGGGCGGCAGCCGAGCGGGCCCGCGAGGAGGAAGCCCGACGACGGGCTGCGCGCAACCGCCGCCTGCGCGCGCGAGGTCGGCGGTACTGAGCGAAAGCTGCCGGCCCATCGGGGACGGCCCCCACGCCGGGGGCGCCGTCGAAGATCACGGAGTGGGAAGTCGACGATGCCAACCTCCCACTCCGTTCGCGCCAGTTCGACGGCCACCTCGTCAGGATCCGCCGCAGACCGGCGAACTCCTGTCCTCCGCCATCCACTTCTCGCCGTTGTCGACACGGTTCCCGCGCGACGACCGCGTGTCCGCAGGGGCGGGAGTCACGACCCCCGCACTGTCCCGGCGCCACACCTGTCCGTCCGGGTCGGTGACCTCCAACTGGAGCTGCGCCAGGTCCGCCGGACCCAGCTCGACCGACGACGCCGCCGTCTTCATCGACGCCAGGAGCTCGCCGAAGGGGATGACGACCTGGCGGCACGGGGCCGGCTGGACGCCACCCCACCAGACGCCCTTCTGCGGGAGGACCAGGCGCATGGACATCACCCGGTCGCTGCTGTTGACGACGACCGCCGCGGTGTCGGTCTCGTAGAAGTAGGTGCGCTCGACGGCGGCCCGCCGGCGATCCTCGGTGACGCGCTGGTCCTCCTTCACCGCGCGCCCGTGGTCCTCGCTCGCCCGGCTCTCGGCCCGGAGGCCGAGGATCAGCCCCGCCAGGGCGGCGACGAACGTCATGGCCCCGACCAGGAGCTTGCCGAGGTCGACGATCGTGAAGGTGGTCCCGGCTCCGGTGGGCTCGGGCGCAGGGGCGGGTACGGGTACGGGCGCAGGGGCAGGTACGGGCTCGGGCGCAGGGGCATGTACGGGTACGGGTTCGGGTGCAGGTACGGGTTCCGGTGTCGGCGAGGGGTCCCCGCCATCCGTCTCGGCCATGGCAGCGAGGCTACGCGGCAACCGCCCGGCAGAGGCCGGTGTGGCAGAACCGTGCCCGGTCCGCAGCACGGTGGCGACACGGCCTCGATACCGGGCCGCACCGGGCCACGCCGGGCCGGTGACGGGAAACGGTTCGCCCCCGGAGCGCCCGGCCCGTACCGTCGAAGGCATGAAGCTGCTCACGGTCAACATCGGCAGGCCACGTCCCAACCCGTGGAAGGGGCTCGACGCCACGGGCATCGACAAGCGGCCCGTCGACGGACCGGTGCGCGTCGCCGCTCCCGGACCTAAGGGCACCGGCGAGGTCGGTCTCGCGGGCGACCGGGTCTACGACGTCAAGCACCACGGCGGCCCCGATCAGGCCGTCTACGCCTACGCCCGGGAGGACCTGGACGCCTGGCAGGAGGAGCTGGGCCGACCGCTCGCGAACGGGGTGTTCGGGGAGAACCTCACCACCCTCGGCCTCGACGTCAACGGCGCGCTGATCGGCGAGCGCTGGCGGATCGGGCCGGACGTCGTGCTGGAGGTCTCGGCCCCCCGGGTGCCGTGCGCCACGTTCCAGGGCCGGCTGGAACAGGAGGGCTGGATCAAGCGGTTCACGCGGGCCGCCGTGCCCGGCGCCTATCTGCGCGTGGTCGAGCCGGGGGACGTCCGCGCCGCCGACCGGATCGACGTCGTGCACCGGCCCGGGCACGAGGTCACGGTGGCCCTCGCCTTCCGCGCGCTGACACTCGAACCGGAGCTGCTGCCGCTCCTGCCGGCCGCCGACGCCCTGCCGGAGGAGATCCGGGCGCTCGTCCACCGCCGGACCGCCTGACGGAGACTCCGAAGAACTGACCGGTCGTCACGAGGGTTCGGTCGCCGTACTAGTGTCTCCGTACCTCGATTCTCGAATCTTCGAACGAATTCAAGCGCCCGGGCATTCACACGGAGGACACCATGACGGCAAGTCGACCCACCTGGAGTTCGGACGCCGTGCTGCGGCGGCTGCGCGGCACGGGCGAGGCGCTGACCGGCTCGACCGGTCCCGGCGCGGCCGCCGACCGCGCGATGGGACGGGCCCTGACCGGCTTCCTGGACCGGATCGCCGGTCGTGGCTCGGGGCCGGCCGTGGACGGGATCGTCGCGCTGCCGTTCCTGGTGCACGGGACGCACTCCGGCGACCCGGCGGCGGCCGAGCCCGCGGCGGTGGTGCACGTGCTGTGGTGGGTCTCGGCACGCTACCTGGACGACCTGTCCGACGCCGGGCCCCGGCCGTCCTCCGCCACCGACACGGACAGCGCGGACCAGGATCTGCTCGCCGTGCTGGGGATCGCCTGCCACCTGGCGGCCGAGGTGCTCGACGAGGCGTGCCGGGACGACCCGGCGCGGGCGCTGAGGCTGCGCCAGGAGCTGTCCCGCAGCTGGCACCGGGCGATAGCCGGGCAGATCACGGACCTCACGGCGACCGCCGCGACGGCGAGCACCGACGAGGTCATGGCCGGCTATCTGGGAAAGACCGGTGCGCCGTACGCCATGGCCGCGGCGATCGGCGCGGTGCTGGCCGGGTGCGACGGGGCGCGCGTGGACGCGTGGCGCGATTTCGGTGCTCGGTTCGGCGTCCTGCGGCAATTGGTCAACGACCAGCGGGACATCACCTCGGGACGGTACGAGGACCTTCGCAACGGGACTGCCACCTTCATGGTGGTGCAGTACCTGAACTCGCTGCCCGAGCCGGAACGCGCGGTGGCGGAGAAGCTGCTCATCGGGTGCGCGGACTCCGCGACGGCCCGGGAGGAGTTCGCGGCGCAGCTGACCGAGCCGGGCCGGCTGCGGGCGTTCGCGGCGGTCGTCCGGCCGCTGATCGACGGACTGCACGCGAGTATCGACGAGGCCGGCGGGGTGGGCGAGTACGTCGCGGGGCTGCACGGGCTGGTCGATCAAACGGTGAACCTGTTCCCGGAGTTCCTGCTGGGCGCCCGGGACTGAGCGCCGGGCCCGGGGCGGGGCCGCGCGGCACGGTGGGAGCGTGCCGCGCGGGCCCGGCCGGACGCTGTCGGGGCGGACCGCTACTGTGCCGGGCGTGACCGATGACCACAGCCGTGACCGTCAGGCCTTCGAAACCCGCTCCGCGGAAGGGGACTTGGCGGACGCCGCGTTCCTGGTGACCGCCCCTCCCGACGAGGTCGCGACCGTCCTGTCCGCGGCCCTGCTGTCGGCGACCGCCGGGTCCGGGGCGCGGGTGGCCGCCGCCGTGTACCGGGCCTCGGGCGCCGTGCACGGCGGGGCGGACCCGGCCGCCCGGCGCCAGCTGCTGGCGCTGGACGCGGCCCGGTTCGGGGCGCACGGGCTGGCGGACCGGATCACCGCGGTCCCCGTGCCCGGCGCCCCGGTGGCGGCGTGGCGCCCGGTGTGGGCGACCGGAAGCGCCGTCCACCCCGGACGGACCGGGCCCGAGGCGGCCGGGGCCGCACCGCCGGCCCCGGTCACCCCGCTCGACCCCGTCACTCCGCCCGCCCCCGTCACCCCGCTGGACCCGACCGCCCCCGCGCCGGCCGCCACCGTCACCATGGACGGCCGGGCCGCGGAGCTCCGCTGCGACCCGGCGGCGGGTCTCCTCCTCGACGGGGAGCCGCTGCCCGGCCTCCACCCCGACGAGGTCCTGGCGCTCACCCTCGACGGGCGGCCGCACGCGCTCGGCGGCGCCGACGAGCGGCACCTCGCACTCTGGGACCTGACGACCCGCCGGGTGGTGCTGGAGCTCGATCCCTTCGGCACCGCCGACGACCTCACCGGCTGGACGGTCGCCCTGCTCGACGGTGAGCCTCACCTGCTGGCCGGCAGCTTCGGCGGCACCCTCGCCCTGCACCACCTCCCCTCCGGCGCGCCGCGCGCCAGCGCCCGCGCCGACGAGGAGGAGCTGCGCCTTCTCGTCCCGCTCACCGTCGACGGCCGCCCGCACGCCCTGGTGGCCGGCTGCGACCGCTACGTGGGCGAGCCGGTGGACCGCGCCGAGCTGTGGAGCCTCGACCCGCTGCGCCCGGTGGACCGGCTGCTGATCGACAACCACGAGGTGGGGCGGGTCACGGCCGGCGGCCGCGAGTTCGTCCGCACCGGCACCGGTCAGTACTGGGACTTCTGCGACCTGCCGCCCGTGCGCCGTACGCCCGGGCACCGGGAGGCCGTGCGCGCCCTCGCCGTGACCGTGCTGGACGGCCGGGAGGCGGTGGTGACCGGCGGCGACGACCAGACGCTGCTGCTGCGCGACCTCGCCACCGGCGAACCGCTCGCCGAGCCGCTCTCCACGGTCCGGCCGCCGGACGACTGGGAGGGTGTCGTCGCCATGGTCGCGGACGGTCCCGGCAGGCTGGTGACGGAGCACGTCGACCGGTACGAGAACACCGCCGTCCGCGCCTGGGACCTCGACCGCCGTGCCGAACTCGGCCTCGACGCACCGCCGCCGCGCCCGTTCCGCACCCACACTCTCAACGCGGGCGGGGACGGCGGCTCGCTGACCGTCACCACCCACCGGCACGAGGTCGCCGTCCACGACACCGCCACCGGCGAGGCCGTCCCGCACAGCGCGCTCGGCGCCACCGGGGACCTCACCGCGGTGACCACCGGCACGGTGCACGGCCGCCCGGCGGTCGCGGTCGCCGACGGGCGGCACGTGCGCGTCCACGCGGCGTCCCCCGGCCTCGCCCTGCTCTCCGAACTCACCCTGCCCGCCCGGGTGACGGCCCTCCTGTTCACCCCGGACGGCCGGCTGCTGGTCGCCTTCGGCCCGGACGTCGCCCTGTTCGGCCCCACTCCCGCTCACCCCTGACGGTCCGGGGGCGTCCCCGGCCCGGGGTCGGTCGTCGGGCGACCGCCGGGGCGGGGGCCCGCGCCGCACGGACGGCGCCGGCACCGCACGGCACGGCCGGGCTCAGTCCGCGCGGGCCCTGAGGTGGGCGCGCTCGCCCTGGTGCCCGAACAGGATGAGGAGTTCGACCGCCCGCTCGTCGTCGGACCCCAGCCAGTGCGGCACCCTGGTGTCGAACTCGGCCGCCTCGCCGGGGCCGAGGACCACCACCCGGTCGCCCAGCAGCAGGCGCAACCGCCCGGCGAGCACGTAGACCCACTCGAACCCCTCGTGCGTCCTGAGCTCGGGCTCGGCGTCCGGGACCGGTGGGACGATCAGCTTGTGGGCCTGGACGCCGCCGGGACGGCTGAGCGGCACGTAGGTCATGCCGTCCCTGGCCACCGGTCGCAGGTGGATCCGCGGGTCCCCGGTGCGGGGCGCGCCGACCAGCTCGTCCAGCGGGACGGCGTGGACCTCGGCGAGCGCCAGCAGCAGTTCCAGGGTCGGCTTGCGGCTGCCGCCCTCCAGGCGGGAGAGGGTGCTCTCGTTGATCCCGGTCCGGTCGGCCAGCTCCGCCAGTGTCATCCCGCGCCGCCGCCGCAGCTCGCGCAGGCGGGGGCCGACCGCGTCCAGGACGTCCTTCCTCGCGTTCACCATGGGCCCAGGTTGCCGAAACGGCATGATTCCTTGCAACTCCGGCAGCCGGGGCTGCACCGTCGTCGTGACGGCCCGCCCCGATCGAGAGGACACCCCTCGTGCACACCCCCGACACCGCCGCTCCCGACACCGCCGCTCCCTTCGCCGCCACCCCCGACACCGCGCCCCGCACTGCCCCCGGCACCCCCGCCGACTCCGAGTCCGGCGCCTTCTGGGAGCGGCACTACGCCGGACTCGACGCCCACTGGGGCACCTCGCCCAACGCCGTCCTGGCCGGACTGGTCACCGACCTCGCCCCCACCCCCGGCACGGCACTGGACCTGGGCTGCGGCCACGGCGGCGACGCCCTGTGGCTGGCCGGGCGCGGCTGGGACGTCACCGCCGTCGACGTCGCCCGGACGGCGCTGGACCGGGTCGCGGCCGGCGCGCGGGCCGCGGGCGTCGCCGAGCGCGTGCACCCGGTCCGCCACGACCTCGCACTGACCTTCCCGGACGGGCGCTTCGACCTCGTCTGCGCGACCTACTTCCACACCCCCGTCGAGATCCCCCGCGCCCAGGTGCTGCGGCGGGCCGCCGCGGCGGTGGCCCCGGGCGGACTACTGGTCGTGGTGGAGCACGGCTCGGTGGCCCCGTGGTCCTGGCAGAACGGGACGGAGGTGCGCTTCCCCGCACCGGAGGAGGTCAGGGCCGCACTGGACCTCGGCCCGGACTGGCTCACCGAGCGCTGCCACACCCCGCAGCGGACCGCCACCGGGCCCGGCGGCCGGACGGCGACCGTCACCGACATCGTGGTCGCCCTGCGCCGCACGGACCGACCGGGCGACGCCGCCGACTGACCGGGCGGCGCCGGCCGACCGTCACGCCCGGCCCGGTCCAGCCCGACCGGGCGTCCCGACAGCGAGCGGCAGAGCCGGAGGCGGTTGACGGGAAACAACCCCAACGAGCGGTTCGGGGCCTCACGCGACGGGATTCCCCGGATTCGACCCCGATGATGCTTCGGGCGCTTCGCCCACGAAGCGCCCACATGATCATTTCGACGGACCGAATTCCCGCACCCGAGGAACGACGAAGCTCTTCCGCGCCCTGTCACCAAGCGGCTTGAGGCCGCCGCGCTGCTCGCCAACGTCAGCCACGAGACCGGCGGCCCCATGTACGTGGTGGAACAGAACACCGCCAACTACCCCCACTACTGAAACACTTCACAGCCCTACGGCTGCCCGGCCGGGCAGTCCGCGTACTACGGGCGCGGACCGCTGCAGCTGAGCTGGAACTTCGACTACAAGGCGGCGGGCGACGCCCTGCACCTCGATCTGCTGCACGACCCGTACCTGCACGACCCGTACCTGCTCGACCCGTACCTGCTCGACCCGCACGGGGACCGACCCGTGGGCGCCGACGGCCCCCACGGGTCGCGCGGTGGCACTGCTCCCTCCCACCCCCCGAACTGCTCCCCCCGCAGTACCCGGAGCAGGCCGCCCCCGCTCCCGACCCCGGCCCCACCACCTGCGCACGAAGCCAAGTCAAGCCCCCTGATGGGGATTTCGGCTGACGGCCGACACCTCTCCGGGCCGACCTCCGCTCGTCGCCGGGAGGCAGCCGACGACCTTCCGCAGGACGACGCGGGCGGCGCGGTACGGGTGCGAACGTGGCCGTGGGGCCCGGGGGTCGGGTCCGGGAGGGAACACCATGAACACCAACCACTGGGCCGGGCCGCGTCGTCGGGAGCGGCTCGGCCTGCGGCTCGCCGCCGTCGCGGTGGCCGGGGCCACGGTCGCCACGCTCGCCCCGACCGCCGCGGTCGCGGCAGGGGTCGGGGTGCCCGCCGCCGTGGCGGAGGCCGAGCGGCCCCGGCCGGCCGTCGACCTGGGCCCGGAGCTGCGGGCCCTGGTCCAGCGCGGCGGGGCGACGGCCGCGCTGGGCGAGTCGCGCGAGACCGGGCGCCGGACGTGGCGCGACGCCGCCGGGGTCACCGATCTGGACTCCGGGCGGGCGGTGCGCACCGAAAGCCGCTTCCGGATCGGCAGCGTGACCAAGACCTTCGTCTCCACCGTCGTCCTCCAACTGGCCGACGAGGGGCGGCTCCGGCTGGACGACCCGGTGGAGAAGTACCTGCCGGGTGTCGTCCCCGACGGCGGCGCGATCACCCTGCGCCAGTTGCTCCAGCACACCAGCGGCCTGTTCGACTACCTGGAGGACCAGCGGTTCCTCTACCACGACGAGGCGAGCCTGCGCACGTACCTGGCCGAGGGGCGGTGGACGGACTTCCGGCCCGAGGATCTGGTCTCCGTCGGCGTCGGCCACGCCCCGTACTTCGCGCCCGGACAGGGCTGGCACTACTCCAACACCAACTACATCCTCACCGGGATGATCATCCGCAAGGTCACCGGGCGCAGCTGGCAGCGCGAGGTGGAACGGCGGATCGTCGAACCGCTGCACCTCGACGACACCACGTTCCCGAACTCCTCCGCCCGGATCCCCGGCCCGCACGCGCACGGGTACGTCCAGCTGCCGGAGGGCCCGGCGGACGTCACCCGCATCAACCCGACCGTCGCGGACGCCGCCGGCAACGGCATCTCCACCACGGCCGACCTGGACCGCTTCCACGCGGCCCTGTTCGGCGGCAAGCTGCTCACCGCCGCCCGGCTGGCCGAGATGACCACGGCCGTCCCGGCGCCGATGATCGCCGCGCACTACGGCCTCGGCCTGATCCGCTACGACCTGCCGTGCGGCGAGGTCTGGGGCCACACCGGCGGCATCCCCGGCTACAACACGATCATGCTCGGGGCGCGGGACGGCTCGCGGCAGTTCGCCCTCTCGTTCAACGTCCTGGAGGGCGCCGAGACGGACGAGACCGGCGCAGCGATCGACGCGCTCCTCGTCAAGGCGGCCTGCGGCCCGGACGGCACCGGGGCGGCCTCGGCGGCGAAGCCCGGCACCGACCGGTCGCCGCTGAAGCTGCTGCGCTGAAGCCGCTCACCGACACCTGCGCCGACACCTGCGCCGAGACCGCCGGGCCGCCGCAGATCGCCGCGGCGGGCCGGCGCCGGCCGGAAACGGCCGAGCGGCCGAGCGGCCGAGCCTCAGGGGAGCAGCGTGATCCGGCAGGCAGGAGGACACCGCCCGCGGCTGATCGGTGGGTTCAGCGGTCGACCGACCACAGGGTGTCGGCGGGCGGGCGACCAGTGGCGAGGATGTGCTCAACGATCCTGAGGGCGCGACCGATGGGCACCGTGTCCTCGTCCGGGTATTCGTCGTACTGGCCGTTGGTCAGGACGAAGCCACTGCTCCGGCCTTCGGCGCCCGGGTCGACAGCGTGCCCGCCCGGGTCGCCCGCCCCCTCCGTCAGCACGACCATCACCCGCTCCGTATTGGAGACCACCGCCAACTGCCGCCCGGATCCGTTGGTCAGCCATGCCTCGAACCCACCCTCGGCCGCCATTGCCCGGAGTTCCGCCAGTGCCGCCCCCGGTCCGACCGGTCCGACCGGTCCGACCCCGGCGACTTCCCACTCCCGTTCCTCGGTCACGGGCGCGACGGTCCCACGGCCGCCGCCCGGCGCTCCCGCAGGTCGTCGATCCGGTGCTCCAGGGCGGCGCGGCAGGAGGGCCACTCCGCCGCCGTGATCGAGAAGACGGCCGAGTCCCGGAGCAGGCCCTCCTCACCAGGGGCCCAGGAAATGGACCAGTTCCGCAGCACACCCTCGAAGGTGGCGCCCGTCTTCGCGATCGCCGCGCGGGAACGGCCGTTGCGGGCATCGGTCTTGAGGTCCAGCCGGGAGACGTCCCAGTCCTCGAAGGCATGCCGGAAGAGCAGGTACTTGGCCTCGGTGTTCAGCCCGCTGCCCTGGGCGGAGGCCGCCAGCCAGGTGAAGCCGACCTCGATCGCGAACAGCCTGCCGTCCGCCGGGTGACGGCGCGGGTCCAGGTACGCCGTCGCGCCGACGGCCCGGCCGGTGGCGCGGTCCACCTGGGCGTACGGGACC
The DNA here is from genome assembly GCF_900105395.1 of Streptomyces sp. TLI_053. Classification (NCBI taxonomy): domain Bacteria; kingdom Bacillati; phylum Actinomycetota; class Actinomycetes; order Kitasatosporales; family Streptomycetaceae; genus Streptomyces; species Streptomyces sp. TLI_053. The sequence goes on along the minus strand of NZ_LT629775.1, from coordinate 7,530,534 downwards.
GCCCAACCGGCGTCCCGCCTGGCCAGTTGGGTGTCCACATAGGCGGCGAAGTCGCTCGCCGGCGGCACCCAGGTGAAGCCGTAGCCGCCCCGGTCCTCCTCCGCGGCGAGGGCCAGCTCCGGCGCGTGGGCGTGGGCCAGCGGTTCCAGGCGGACGAACTCGCCCTCGAGCACGGGCCCTTCGAGCGGAGTTACCCCGGTGGCGGAACCCATGGTTCCTCCTCGACACGATCGACGACAGCGGCCCCGGCAGCCTCCCAGGCCCCCGGAGTCCGCCGCACCACAATTTCCGGCGAGTGCCGCTCAGACGGGCGCGAGGCGGGTGCTCAGCAGGCAGAACTCATTGCCCTCCGGGTCGGCGAGCACGTGCCAGGACGCGTCCTCCGGCTGGCCGACGTCGACCGGCACGGCCCCGGCGGCCAGCAGGCGTTCCAGCTCGGCGGCCTGGTCGCGGTCGGTGGGGTTGACGTCGATGTGCAGCCGGTTGTTCCCGGGCCTCGGCAGGTCGGTGCGGATCAGGAAGATCGTCGACTGCGGGCCGCCGAACCCCTCGCGCGGACCGATCTCGATGCAGCCCTCGGCCTCCCGGTCCAGCTCGACGAAGTCCAGGACCTCGCACCAGAACCGGGCCAGCGCCTCCGGGTCGTGGCACTGGAGCACAATCTCACTGATCCGGCACGCCATGGAAAGAACCCACTCTCTCGGGACGAGGAAGTACCTTCGCGGGAACTTACCAGTCGGACAGATCGGCGTCGATCGCGTTCCGCAGCCCCGGCCGCGGACCGGGACCAGGGCGCGCCGTCCGCTCTAGGATCCTCGTCATGGCTTCGGAATCCGTCGAGCAGGAGGGTCCGGTCGTGCGACCGGGCGGGGTGTCGGTGGGCGACCTGCCGGCGGCGGTGCCGCGGTCGCTGATCGAGGAGGCCGCCGACGCCCTGGGGCTGGGCGGGCCGGCCCCGGACGGGGACCTCCCGCCGCACCTGACCGCCTACCTGACGATGGCGCTGTGCCTGTTCCCCGACGAGCCGGCCGAGGATGTCGGGCGGAGGGTCGTCGCGGAGCTGTTCCGGCTCGACGGCGGCCACGGCCCGCTGCGGGGACCGCTGACGGAAGCAGGGATCGACCGGGCCCGGCGGCGGCTGGGCCGGGACGTGCTGCGGGCGACGTTCTACCGGGTCGCGCAGCCGGTCGCCTTCCCCGGCACCTGGCTCGGCGGCCGACGGCTGATGGCCTTCGAGGGGTTCGGGCTCGAGGTGCCCGACTCGGCGGAGAACGCGGCCGAGTTCGGCACCGACGGCGCCGGGCAGGCCCTCGCGACGGCCCCGGGAGCCCGGGTGGTGGCCGTCGTCGACTGCGGTTCGGGCACCGTCGTCGACGCCGAGGTCGGACCGCGCGGCCGCGACGAGGGGGCGATGGCGGCCTCGCTGCTGGCCACTGCCTGCAGCGAGTGGGCGCTGCTCGGCGATCCGAGCCGGTACTCCTTCGCGGCGTTCGGTGCCGCGGCCCTGACCGGGGCCGCGGTGTGCTGGCGGGTCCCGCCCCGGATCCCGCTGCCGGTCCTGGAGGTGCTGCCGGAAGGGTCGTACCTGTCGCTCCTGGTCCGCCCCGGCCTGCCCGCGCACGAGCGGGCCGAGGTGCTCCTCGAGGCACGGTCCGGTGCGAAGCCCGACCCGTACGTCGCCCATCCGGTGCGGGTGGTCGAGGACGGCGACGCGGGCCGCCTCGTCACCACGTTCAGGGACCCGGAGGAGCTGACGGCCGCCGAGGTGGCGGACGCCCACCGTCGGTGGTGGGGGCGGTCGGCCGGGGCAGGGCGGACGGGCGCGGCGCTGCGCGGGCCCGGCGGGGTGCGGGCGACCGATCCCGACCTGGTCCACCAGGAGATCTGGGCCCACCTGCTGGTCGAGTACGCCGCCGGTTCCCCCGCCCCGGCCTGAGGTCCCGTCCGCGCAGGGAGTCGGGCGGGCCGACTTCCTGCGCGGACGGTGGAGTCGCCCTCGGCGCGGGGTCTGCGGTCGGGGGGCCGCTGCGCGGAGGGCTCCCGCACGGCGCGGTGGGGCGTGCCGTGCGCGGACCGGTCGCCGCAGCACGGAACGGCGCGGCGCGGGGCTGTGCGGCATGGGAACGGGGACGGGGTCGGGGCGGGAACAGGCACGGGAACGGGAGCAGGGACGGGGACGGGAACAGGCACGGGAACCGGAGCAGGCACGGGAACCGGAGCGGGAGTGGGAGGTCGACCGGGCCGACTTCCCACTCCTGCCCCCCGGCGGGTCCGAGATGCTGCGGGGCAGCGGGCGGCGGACGAGTGCGGGGGCGGCTCCCCCGTCGCCGCCCCGTCGGATCAGGATGCCGCGCGGGCGGCGGGCCGGGCTTGTAAAAATGCGCACTCCGGTCAGCGGTCCGGGCCCGCCTCCACGAAGTCGACCACGGTGGTGACCCGCCCGGACACGCGGTCGCTCGGCTCGGGGGCCTGCGCGGCCCGGCGGGCGGCGAAGAACGCGGTCGGCGAGCAGCCCACCATGGCGCGGAAGGAGTGCACCAGGTGCGCCTGGTCGTAGAAGCCGCAGTGGTCGGCGATCCGGGCCCCGCCCCAGCCGGGCCGCCGTTCGTAGGTCAGCAGGGCGCGCTGGAGGCGGAGGATGTCGGCGGCCTGCTTCGGGGCCAGGCCGAGGTGCTCGCGGAAGCGCTGCTCCAGTCGCCGGCGGCTCCAGCCGGTACTGTCCACCAGCGTCCGGACCGAGGCCCGCCCGTGCGAGGCACGCAGCTGTTCCCAGGCCCAGCTCACCGAGGGGTCCCAGATCCGCCCCTCCGCGAACCGCGCGTCGAAGTAGGCGTCGAGCAGGGCGAACCGCCCCGACCAGGTCCGCGACTCCCGCAGCCGGTCGACGAGTTCGCGCGGGCCCCGGCCGGGGAAGGCGGCGCCCGCCTCGATCCACCGGCCGTCGAGGTCGCCGAGCGCCGGGCCGAGGATGCGGTAGGCGCCCTGCGGGGTGAGCGAGACGGCGAGGCCGTGCAGCCGGCCGCCGTGCTCGGCGACCGTCGCGGTGCGCCGCAGCCCGGCCAGGACGGACCCGAAGGAGCCGCTGTCGCGGCCGGCGACGGCGTCGGTGAGCCGCAGCGCCCCGTCGAAGCCGACGGTCAGCGTCACCACGTCGGTGGGCACTTCGAGCCGGCGGCGGGGCCGGTCGGAATCCAGCCGGTAGCCGCGGTAGCCGAGCACGTACTCGCGCAGTCTCGGCCGGGCCGCGCCGTACGCCATCTCGCACTCGCCGTCGACGAGGTCCGGTGTTGCGCTGCCGCGTTCCATGGGCGCTCCCGCATCGCAGGGACAGAGACTTGACGTGTCCACGATGCCATGGTGCGGGGGCGACCCGGGCGGCGCGGCCGGAACGGACGTGGGGGGCCGGCGCCGTCGGCCCCCCACGCGCCCCACGGAGCCGGACGGGCCACTTGACCCCCGCTCCGAGTTAGGTAAGCCTAACCTTATGTCAGACGACTCCCCCGTGCACGGCCTGAGCGGTGTGGCGATGACCCTGCTCACCCCCCTCTACGGCCGTGCCCACGCGCAGCAGCTGCTCCCCGGTACCGAGTTCAGCGACCCGCAGGCCACCCGGGTGCTCCGGGAAACCGGCTTCAAGGACTCCGAGGTACTGACCGACCGCTCCAACGCGCTCGGCTCCGTCCACCGGGCCATCGTCCTCGACGAGATCACCCGGCGCTTCGCCCGCGCCCACCCCACCGGCACCGTCCTGTCCGCCGGCATCGGCCTCTGCACCCGGGACGAGCGGCTCGCTGGCACCGTGCCCGACGGGATCCGCTGGCTCGGCGTCGACGTCCCCGAGGTGGTGGAGCTGCGCCGCCGACTGCTGCCCGACAGCCGGGCCCTGGTCCACCCGGCCTCGCTCACCGCACCGGAGTGGACCGGGGTGGTGGAGGCGGGCACCGGCCCCACGCTGGTCATCGCCGAAGGGGTCCTGATGTACCTCTCCCCCGCCGAGGTCACCGGCTTCCTCGGCGACGTCCGCCGCCACCTCGGACCCGGCACCCGCCTCGCCGCCGACTTCTTCCACCCCTGGATCGCCCTCAGCGGCCTCCATCCCATCTCCCGCGCCACCGGCGCCCGCTTCCGCTCCGGCGCCCGCAGCAGCACCGGCCTCGCCGCCCTCTCCCCGGGCTGGACGTCCACCGCCGAACACCCCGTCATGGAACGCATCGGGCCGGCCCAGCGCATCGCCGCAGCCGCCCTCCGCCCCCTCCTCCTCGGCCACCGGCCCTACGCCGTCGCGGAACTGGCCGCCACTCCGTGACCCGCGCCGGGCCGCCCCCGGGGGAGGCGGCCCGCCGGGGCATCGGCCCTACAGGGGGCCGCCGGGACGACAGGGCATCGGCACCGCAGGGGGCCGCCGGAGCGCCGGGACGGGCGGATGCGAGGGTGGGGGCGTGAACGAGACGATCATGGCCGCCGCCCGCGAACGGGCCACCGGGCACCGGCAGCGGTTCGACCGCAGCTTCGAGGCGTACTTCGACACCCTGCCGGAGCGCCTCGACACACCCCCGCTCAGCCGCTTCACCCCACGCTGCCTGGAGCTGCTGCGGGACCTCTCGCTGCGCGGCGGCAAACGGCTGCGGGTCGCCCTGCTGCACGAGGCCGCCCGACTGGTGACCACCGCACCGGTACCCGGTCTGAGGGAGGCCGCGCTGAGCATCGAACTGCTGCAGACGCACGGCCTGGTCCACGACGACATCATCGACGACGCGCCCCTGCGGCGCGGCGGCCCGTCCACCTACTACGCCTACCGCGGCGAGTTCCCGGCGGCGGACCGCACCGCGCTCGGCCTGGCCGTCCTGGCCGGGGACCTCGCCGCCTTCCTGTCGATCCGGGTCCTGCTGGAGGCGGACGCCCCCGCCGAACTGCGGCAGGCGATGCTGGAGGTGCAACTGGACGCCGGCGCCGAGACCGTGGCGGGCCAGATCATCGACCTCGAACGCGACCTCCGGCCGGTCCCGGACGAGGAGTTCCTGCACACCGTCTGCGAGTACAAGTCCACCCGGTACTCCGTGCTCGCGCCGCTGCGGCTGGGCCTGCTGGCCGCCGGCGAGGACATCGCCGCCCACGACGCGGCGCTGCGCCGCTACGCGATCCCGGTCGGCATCGGCGGCCAGCTGCGGGACGACTACCTCGACCTGTTCGGCGACGAGGACAGCACCGGCAAGTCCACCGGTGCCGACCTCCGCGCGGGCCGCCGCAGCTACGCCGTGAGCGCCCTGCTCGCGGCCGCCGACGAGGAGCAGCGGGCCGTGGTGGAGTCCGCGCTCGGCGACCCGCACTGCCCGGCCGCGACGGTCGAACGGATCCGCGAGCTGGCCCGCCGGCTGGGCGTGGACCGCAAGCTCCGCGCCGACATGCGCCGCTGCGCCGAGACGGCCGCCGCCGAGGCCGCGACCTGGCGCCCGCACTGGCGCGAGGAGGCGGTGGCCTTCTTCGAGGGCCTGCCGCTCGCGAACGCGGTGCGGCCGTCCTCGCCGTAGGAGCGGCCACGTTCCCGGGACCGGGGCCGGATCGCAAGGTCGGGTGGGACACCGGCAGTGTCGCGAGAGACGGGACAGGCACAGCGACGGAACGACGGTGGTCGGCGGCGAAGCGCTCCTTCCTCGCCGAAAGGACCACCATGAATTCGGAACGACGCATCGCCGCCGCCATTCCACCCTCGCCCTCGCCCTCGGTGGTGTCGTCGCGCCGGCCCCGGCCGCGCACGCGACGCCGCCGGGCTGCTTCTACTACGCGCTGGAGCACGCCCCGGACACCGACCAGCAGCTCATCGAGGAAGCCTGCGCGACCAGCGGGGCCGGAGGCGAGGCGGCGTCCCGGGCCTGTTACCGGAAGCTGCGCGACGACCGCGTACCCACCGTCATCGCGGCCGACGGCTGCCGCAAGGCCGGCCAGGAGTAGGGCCCGTCGAGGCGGGTGCGGCGCGGGAGGTCGACCGGTCCGACTTCCCGTGCCGCACCCGACGGCACTCGGTCGGGCCGGCAACGCCCTGCTGCGGCCCGACCGTTCCCCAGGGCGAACAGGTCTCTTGGAAGGCCGCCAGCCGGTGGCGCGGGGCCGAGGTCGGGCCGGCAGGCGTGGCGAGGACGGTGGGGGCGGTGAGGTCGCGGACCTTCCGGGGGTCGCGACCCCCGGAGTGGAGCGGTTCGGGTACTTCCGCGCCCTGGCCGACGTGGCCGCGGGACGGCTGCCGTTCGAGGAGCTTCGGGGCCGACAGGAACGGTACGACGTGTACTTCGGGTCGAGTCCCGTCCGGGATGCGGCACGCGGTTGACAGGTGGACGATCCATCGGCGTCCGACCGATTCGGATCGGCCTGACGCCACGTCAATTCTCCGCGAATCCGGAACCGTCCGACAGGCGGCCGCGAGCAGCGGGAACGTCGACGAACGGCCCCCCCGGACCGGTGGCGGGACAATCGGGCGGGCCGGGGAATTGCCGGAACTCCGGAATACGCGGCGGAGCGGAACGGGAGGGAATCCCCGCGCGAATCGGCAATCGCACCCAGGCACTCCGGGTAACAGAGTGCGTACGCTGCGCAGTCACTCGGGTCACAGGAGACCGCCGAGGCAGACCTCGCCCCGTTCACATGTCAACCACACATCCTTGAAGCGACATCCTCAACAGCCATTGTGGCTCCGCAGGCTCGGCGGGTAGAGTCCCGGTCCGCCGAGCACCGAACAAGTGCTCGCACGGCATTCTTTGGGGCGGGCATGACAAATAACCGCAACATCCACGGGGCCAGTTCCGACTTGATTGACGCGTTCACGGAAACCGTGCGCCGATATCCCGAACGACCGGCGATCGTCCACCACGGGGACGCGCTGACTTACCGCCAACTCGGCGAGTTGGTACGTACCTTGGCCGACGGCCTGGGTGCCGCGCCCGGCGTGGTGGCCGTTCCGGCGACCCACACGCCGGACACCGTCGTCGCCCTGCTCGGCATCCTCGCCGCAGGTGGGACGTACTGCCCGGTCGACCCGGCGTTCCCGCCGCAGCGGCGGCAGGACATGCTGGCCGCGGTCGGCTGCCGCACGGCGGTCGGCGACGGCCTCGCTCAACCCGGCCTGCGCGTCGTCGGGTTACCCGACGAAGCCGCGGGCACGACCGCCGCGACGGGGACCGGTCCGGAACGGACCGAGCCGGAGCGGCCGGCGTACCTGCTCTTCACCTCGGGTTCGACCGGGCAGCCGAAACCCGTGGTCACACCGCGCCGGGCGATCTCCGCCACGGTGGACTCCCTGCGCACCCTGTTCGGCCTCACCGCCGAGGACCGGGTGCTGCAGTTCGCCTCGCTGAACTGGGACACCTGCTTCGAGGAGATCCTCCCGGCCCTCACCGGCGGTGCCGCGCTCGTCCTCGACCGCGACGCCCACTCCGGCTCGTTCCCGCGCTTCCTGCGGCTGGTGGAACGGGAACGGATCGGCGTACTGGACCTGCCCACCGCGTTCTGGCACGAACTGGTCCTCCACCTCACCGAGGAGCGCCTCGCGCTGCCCGAGTGCGTCCGGCTGCTGGTGATCGGCGGGGAGGCCGCCAACCCGGCCCGGCTCGCCGACTGGGCCGCCCTGGACACCGGGCGGGTCCGGCTGCTCAACACCTACGGGTCCACCGAGACCACGCTGATCACCCATGCCGTCGACCTGCACGGGCCGCTGGCCGCCGCGCGGGACCGGCCGTGGGCGGCGGGCGACCGGGTGCCGATCGGGCGCGCCCTGCCCCACGTGCACGAACGGATCAGCGAGCGGGGCGAGTTGCTGATTGGCGGCCCCGCGGTCGCGCTCGGCTACCTGGGACTGCCCGAGGCCACCGCGGACCGCTTCACCGAGGACGCCGAGGGCGTGCGCTGGTACCGCACCGGCGACCGGGTGGGCCGGGCACCGGACGGTGTGCTGACCCACCAGGGGCGGCTGGACGGCGAGTTCAAGGTGCGCGGGATCCGGGTCGACCCGGCCGAGGTCGAGGCGCACCTCGCCGGGCATCCGGGCGTGCACGCCGTCGCGGTCACGGGGACGACCCTGGCCGGGCGGTCGGCGCTGGTCGCGTACGTCGTGCCGCGCGCCGCGGCGGCGACCGGAACCCTGGGCGCCGAACTCCGGACGTACCTGCGGGACCGGGTGCCCGGCCATCTGGTGCCCAGCCGGATCACCGTCGTGCCGGAGCTGGTGCTCACGGCGAGCGGCAAGGTCGACCGGGCCGGCTCGCACCGCCTCCACTCCGCGCGCGGCCCCCGCGAGGGCGCCCAACTGCCCGAACCCGCGCACCGCTAGCGCCACCTGGGTCACCCGAGCCACCCGCGTCGGCGCCCCCGGCACCCCCGCACCCGGCACCGCCGCCCGGCCCGACAGGAGCCGGAGCCGCGCCCGTCCGTCGCACCACCCGCCCGGCGTACCCACTCGCCGTACCACCTCGGGCCCACCCGTACGGCCCCCGCACCAGGTGCCCCACCGGCGCACCGCAGTCCGACGGTCAAAGGAGATCCTCGTTGAGCAGCGTAGACACCACCCCCGCCGACACGGACGGCCTGGTGACGATCTTCCGCCGCGTCCTGGAGACGGACGACGTCGCGGCGGACTCGGACTTCTTCCTCCTCGGCGGTGACTCGCTCATCGCCACCCGCGTGCTGAGCGCGGTCGCCCGGAACTACGGCGTCGAGCTGACCTTCGAGGACTTCGTGCTCGCACCGACCCCGGCCGGTCTGGTCGAGCTGATCGCGGCCGCGGGATGACCGGCCCCACCACCAGCGGCCCCACCACCAGCGGCCCCACCACGAGCGGCTCCACGACGAGCGGCCCCGCCGCGAACGGCCCCGCACCGGTCGCCTCCGCCGTGGTGATCGGCGCCGGCCTGGCCGGGCTGACCGCCGCAGAGGAGCTGGCGGCGCGCGGGGTGCGGGTCACCGTGCTGGAGGCGCGCCCACGGGTCGGCGGGCGCACGCACGGGATCGAGGTCGCACCCGGTGCCTGGATCGACGCGGGCGCCGCCTACCTCGGCGCCAAGCACACCGAACTCCTGGCGCTGATCAAGGAGCTGGGCCTCGCCACCACGCCCACCACCATGCTCGGCGCGAGCCGGTTCGCGCTCGCCGACGCCACTCCGGTCCCCGACGCGAACGGCGAACCCGCCACCCGGGACGGCCGGTTCCCACCGCTCAACGCCGTCGCGCTCGGTGAACTGTTCGACCGGCTCGCCGAACTCACCGCCCGGCTCGACCCCGAGGCGCCCTGGCGCACCCCGGACGCCGAACGGCTGGACACCCTCACCGCCGCCGAGTGGGCCGAGCAGGAGCTCGACCACCCGGACGCCCGGCTGTTCTTCCCGCTCTTCCTCGGCGAGATGATGGCCGCCGACCCGGCCGACGTCTCGGTCCTGCACATGGCCTTCTACCTGCGTTCGGGCGGCGGACTGCGCTATCTGAACGCCTTCGAGGGCGGCGCCCAGGAGGACCGGGTCGCCGGCGGCGCGCACCTGCTGTGCGAGCGGCTCGCCGCCCGGCTGACGGACCGGCGGCCCAGTTCGGTACGGCTCGGCGAACCGGTGCGGTCCGTCGTCCAGGACGGCGAGGGCGTGACCGTGCACACCGAGGGCGGGGCGGCGTACCGGGCCGACGTCGCGGTGGTGGCGCTGCCGCCGCTGCTCGCGGAGTCGCTCGACTTCCGGCCCGTACGGCCCGCCCCGCGCGCGGGCGAACGGACCGGACGCGGCTGCGCGGTCAAGGTCAACCTGGTCTATCCCGCGCCGGTCTGGCGCGAGCACGGGCTCTCCGGCTGGTCGGTCAACGCCCGGGGCCCGCTGCTCTCCACCGTGGACGACTCGCCGGCCGACGCGCCGGACGGCTCCCGGGTCGGCGTGCTCACCGGCTTCGTCACCGGTGCGGAGGCGCACCGCTACGCGGCCCTGGAGCCGGAGGAGCAGCGCGCGGCCGCCGTCGCGCAGGCCCGCTCGCTGTTCCCGATGCTGCCCGAGCCGATCGGCTTCCACTGCACCGACTGGGTGAACGAGCCCTACAGCAAGGGGTGTTACGCGGCCCTCTTCGGCCCCGGCGACTGGTCGCGGCTCGGCCCGGCGCTGACCGCGCCGCACGGCCGGGTGCACTGGGCCGGCACCGAGACCAGTACCGAGTTCTTCGGCCTGCTGGAGGGCGCGATCCGCTCCGGCCGGCGGGTCGTCGCGGAGATCCTCCGCACCGGGGGCTGACCCCCGCTCCGCCGAACCACCAGCACCACCGGCACCACCTCCCCGGCACGAGCACCCACGCACGAGTTCTCCCTCACCACGCAACCCGCGCTCCGTTCCACAAGAACCGCGGGCCACCCCCCTCAGGAGACCGCCATGAGCGACGAGAGTTCCTCCCCGGACAACGGCGCGTCCGCCGCCACCGCCGCACCCTCCGCCCCCTCCCCGGTCGCACCGCTCGCCGCTCGCGAGCGGCTGATGGCCGAACCGGAGCTCGGGGCCGGCAACTTCCTCGACCACGCCCTCGCCGTGAACCCCAACCGCGCGGTCCCCTTCGCCTACAGCCACCACCTCGACCACCGCGGCGCGGTGGTGCTGCGCGGCCACAGCCTCCAGGACCTCGCCGACCTGCGCGACCGCTACGCCGCCTGGTACCACGCGAACGGCGTGCGCCCGGGCGAGCCGGTGGCGGTGGTGATCGCCGAGGGCCTGGAACCGCTGCTGCACTTCCTGGCGCTCACCGCGCTGGGCGCCGTCCCGGCCCTGGTGAACGACGCCATGCGGCACGACGTGATGGTCCGCTACCTCAACCACGTCGGCGTGGTCGGCGTGGTCGCCGACGACACCACCCGCCTCGCCGCCGCCTACCGCCAGGACCCGCAGCGCCGCCCCCGGTTCATCGCACTCGCCGCCGAGATCCAGGCCTTCGACGCGGACGCCTCCGGCGGCCTGCCCGCCGAGTACCCGTACCGGCACGCGGCGGAGGACGTGGTCGCGCTGATCCACTCCTCCGGCACCACCGGCACGCCGAAGTCGACGATGCTGGCGCACCGGCAGTTCTGGGACGGCAAGCAGCCGCGCATGGTGCGCTTCCCGGCCGAGCCGGAGGACCGGCTGATGTCGCTGATGCCGCACACCCACGCCGGCGGTCTGAGCTACTTCCTCACCGCGACCCTGCTCGGCCTGCCGACCGTGGTGATGGCGGACTGGCGCCGCTCGGTGGTCGAGCCGGTGATGGAGGCCTTCCGGCCCACCATGGTCGCCTCCTTCCCGCGCACCTTCGTCGAACTCGCCACCGGCGAGCTGCCGGTGGCGGGCGCGGCCAAGGTGCACTCCTGGTTCAACACCGGCGACAGCGCGCACTACGGGCACATCCGCCGACTGGTGCAGCTGGGCGAGCGCCCGGCCGGGCTGATCCGGCCCTGGCTGCTGCCGCAGGAGAAGGCCGAGCAACCCGCGCTGCCCGGTTCGCAGTTCGTCGACGGGCTGGGCTCCTCCGAGATGGGCATGGCACTGTTCGGCCAGGTCACCACACCGGAGAGCGTCCGCAACGACCGCTGTGTCGGCAAGCCGCTCGAAGTGGTGCGCCGGGCGGCCGTGCTGGACCAGGACGGCAACGAACTGCCGGACGGCACGGTCGGGCTGCTCGGGATCGACTCGCCCTCGCGGACACCGGGCTACTGGAACAACGCGCGGCTGACCGGGAGCTTCGAACTGGCCGGCTACTGGCTGACCGGGGACCTCGCCCGGCGCGACGCCGAGGGCCGGTTCTACCACCTGGACCGCACCGTGGACGTCATCGACACCTCCGCCGGGCCGGTCTACAGCCTGCCGGTCGAGGAGGTGCTGCTGGCGGACTGCGCCGAGCTGGTCCGGGACTGCTCGGTGGTGGGCGTGCCCGGTGCCACCGGTGAGGGGCAACGGCCCGTCGCGGTGGTTCAGTTGCAGCAGGACGCGGAGTCCGCGACCGCCGAGGAGGTCCTGGAGGCCGCCAACAAGGCCCTGGCCGGGGCCGGACTGGCCGCGCTCGCCGCCGTCCGGATCGCCCGCACGGCGGCGGACTTCCCGCTCGGGCCGACCGGCAAGGTGCTCAAGCGCGAACTGCGCACCCGCTTCGCCACCCTCCTCACCGCCCAGTAGCACCGGAATGACCGACCACCTCCTGTCCCCCGCGCGCACCCCCGCCGCGCCGGTGACCACCGCGCCCGCACTCCCGACCCCCGCACTCCCGGCCCCCGCACTCCCGGCCCCCGCGCTCCCGACCGCCGCATCCAGCACCGTCACCACCACCGCCGCACCGCCCCCGCTCCGGCAGCCGTACCAGTACGTCCGGGCCCGGCTGGTGGAGCCGGACTGGCGCCGGCTGCCCGGCTGGCGCGACGTCACCGAGGCGCAGTGGCGCGACGCCCAGTGGCAGCGCGCGCACTGCGTCAAGAACGCCCGCCAGCTCCGGGCGGTCGTCGGCGAACTGCTCACGCCCGAGTTCTACGAGCAACTCGCAGCCGATCAGGCCGAGTTCGCGACCATGCCGATCCTGCTGCCACCGCAGCTGCTGAACACCATGGCCGCGCACTCCCCCACCACCCCGGCGGCGTTCACCGCTGCGTTCCTGGCCGACCCGGTGCGTCGCTACATGCTGCCGGTGCTCGCCGACCGGCACCCGCGCTGGCCCAGCCACCCGAAGGCCGAGCGCGACTCGCTGCACGAGGCCGAGATGTGGGTGGTCGAGGGCCTCACCCACCGTTACCCCACCAAGGTGCTGGCCGAGCTGGTCTCCACCTGCCCGCAGTACTGCGGGCACTGCACCCGGATGGACCTGGTCGGCACCTCCACGCCCCAGGTCACCAAGGCCCGGCTGGTGCTGCGGCCGGCCCACCGGCAGGAGCAGATGCTCGACTACCTCAAGCGCACCCCGGCCGTGCGCGACGTGGTGGTGTCCGGCGGCGACCTCGCCAATGTGCCGTGGCCGCAGCTCGAGTCCTTCCTGCTGCGGCTGCTGGAGCTGGAGTCGGTCCGCGACATCCGGCTCGCCAGCAAGGCGGTGGTCGGCCTTCCGCAGCACTGGCTGCAGCCGCAGGTCCTGGAGGGCGTGCACCGGGTCGCGACGATCGCCGCCCGGCGCGCCGTCAACCTCGCCGTGCACACCCACGCCAACCACGTGCGCTCGGTGACCCCGCTGGTCGCCGAGGCGGCCCGGGCGCTGCTCGACGCGGGTGTGCGCGACGTGCGCAACCAGGGCGTGCTGATGCGGGGCGTCAACGACACCCCGGAGGACCTGCTGGACCTCTGCTTCGCGCTCCAGGGCGAGGCGAACATCCTCCCCTACTACTTCTACCTCTGCGACATGATCCCCAACGCCGAGCACTGGCGCACCAGCGTCCACCGGGCCCAGTACCTCCAGGAGGCGATCATGGGCTACCTGCCCGGCTACGCCACCCCGCGCCTGGTCTGCGACGTGCCGCGGCTCGGCAAGCGCTGGGTGCACCAGGCCGTGGCGTACGACCGCGAACGCGGCATCTCCTACTGGACCAAGAACTACCGCACGGCCCTGGAGGCCCGCTCCGGCGGCGCCGCGCCGTCCGGCGGCAGCGGGGCGGAGGACCCGCTCGACCGCCGCCACCCCTACTACGACCCGGTGGACACCCTCCCCGAGTCCGGCCGCCGCTGGTGGACGGAGCGGGCCGCGCGCGCCGCTGCCGCCGCACCGGCCCCGCAGGAAGGAGCAGCCCGGTGACGAACCGCAGCGACCAGCAGGAGCACGGCCCGCAGGAGGCCGCCCCGCTGCGCCGGATGTGCTGGATCTTCCCCGACCGCGAGTCGACCCGGACCACCGCGATGTGGCGGTACTTCTTCTGGGACCTCTACGAGGAGATCGCCGAGGAGCTGGGCCTCTCCTGGTGCCGGCACTCCCCGGACGCCGTCACGGTGGACGCCAGTGACCCCGCCCGCCCGGTGGTGTACGTGGACGAGGAGCCGGTGACCCCGCAGGACACCCTGTTCGTCACCGCGCTGTACTCGCTGCCGTACCAGTCGATGGACATCTTCAACCAGTACTCGCTGTACGCGGTGCTGGAGCAGGCCGGGTTCTACCTGCCGTTCCCGCCGTACGTCTCGCTGATCGGCAACGACAAGGTCGCCACCGTGCTGCACCTGGCCGACTCGCCGGTACCGCCGATCCCGTCGATCCGGATCGGCTCCGGCCGGGACGTCGCCAAGCACCAGTACGAGGTGGCGCTCGACCGGCTGACCTACCCGGCGATCGTCAAGCCCGCCGGCTGGTGCGGGGGCGGCGGGATCAACCTCGCCCGCGGGCCGGAGGACATCCGTGGTCTGGCCAGCCTCGCCCAGGGCGGGGACACCACGCTCGTCGCCCAGCCGTACCTGGGCGACGGCACCGTCGACTACCGGGTGTACGTGGTGAACGGCGAGCCGTACGCGGTGATGCGACGGGTGCCGGAGGCCGGTTCGCCGGTGGCCAACGCCAGCCGGGGCGGGACGATGGAGTTCCCGCCCGTCCCGCCGGAACTCGCCGAGGCCACGGCCTACTTCGCCGAGAAGCTGAGGATCCCGTTCTTCTGCGTGGACTTCCTGTACGACGGCGAGAAGTACTGGTTCTCGGAGCTGGAGCCGGACGGCGTGATCGCCCCGGACTTCACCGACCCGGACCGCTCGCTGCAGCGCGACATCGTCCGGGCCCGGTTCACCGCCTACCGGGACGCCCACGCCAAGTGGCTCGCCGACGGCACGCCGTCCGCCCCCGTCGGCCTGATGTCCCCCCTCCCGCACCGCACCCCGACCCCCGCCCCCGCGACCGCCACCCCGACGACCCTCGCCCCGACGACCTCCGCCCCCCGATCGGAAACCCGATGACCGACGCGTTCTCCCTGCCGCCGGACGCGGCCGAACCACGACTGACCGTCGCCGCCGCCACCCTGGAGCGGCTGCGCACCGTGCCCGCGCTCGCCCCCCGCTACGCCGACCGCCCGGCGGCCGTCCGCACCCTGGACGAGCTGGCCGCGCTGCCGCCGCTGCTCAAGGACGACCTGAACACCGCCCTCGCCCACCTGGAGCCGCGCTCCGACACGGCCGCCACCTGGCTGTTCCAGAGCGGCGGTTCCACCGGCGCGCCCAAGGTCGGCTACGCGCCGACCGGGTTCTACATGGCCGGGGTGCACGAGCACTGGCCGGTGCTGGACCGCGCGGACGTGTTCGCCAACGCCTGGGGCGCCGGCCGGATGTGGGGCGCGCACTTCCTGGCCGCCGCGCTGGCCGACCGGGCCGGCTGCCGGGTGATCGCGCTCGGCTCGATCACCCGCGAGGAGTACCCGGACTGGCTGGGCTTCCTCGCCGACCGCGGGGTGACGGCGATCGGCGGCACCCCCAGCGTGCTGCGGCTCTGGTTCGCGCACGCCCGCGCGGCCGGGCTGAAGCTGCCCTCGCTGCGCAAGGTGCTGTGGCTGGGCGAGGCCTGGCAGCCGCAGCTGGAGGAGGACCTCGCGGTGGTCGCGCCCGGGGCCCGCCGCTGGGGCATGTTCGGCTCCACCGAGACCTGGGTGGTCGGCACCAACACGCCCGACTGCCCGGCCGACACCTTCCATCCGCTGCCCACCCAGCTGGTGCACGCCGGAGCGGACGGGCTGCTGGACTTCACCACCCTCGACCCGGAGATGCTCAACCCGGTGCTCCGCTACCGCACCGGGGACGCGGGCGGGCTGACCACCTGCCCGTGCGGCCGCCCCGGCGCCGCGATGCGGGTGCTGGGGCGGCGGGACAACGTCGTCCAGGTGCGCGGCCTCGGCCTGCACGTGGACGAGCTGGTCGCCCGGGCCGAGCGGGAGCCCGGCGTCTCCCGGGCCCAGGTGGTGGTCACCGAGGACGGCGGCCGGGCCACCGGCGTCGAGGTGCTGCTGCTGGCCGACCCGGCCGCCGGGGTGGACCCGGCGGCGCTGCGGGCCGAGCTGCTGGCCGGGACGTTCACCCTCAGCACCGCGTTCCAGCACGACCCCGAGCACGTGACGGTCCGGGTCGTCGAGGCGCTGGTCAGCAACGACCGCACCGGCAAGACCGCCTCCCTGGTGGTCCGCGGGGAGGCCTCGTGAAGCTGCGAAAGCCGGCGGACCTCGGGCGCGGCTTCAACCTGTTCTGGACCGGCCAGACCGTCAGCGTGGTCGGCGACCGGATCACCGTGTTCGTCGTCCCGACCCTGATGATCTTCGTGCTGCACGCCTCCGCCCTCCAGGTCGGCGTGGTGGCGATGGCCCAGTACCTCGGCATCCCGCTGCTGGGCCCGGTCGCCGGAGTGCTGGTGGACCGCTGGGACAAGCGCCGCACCATGCTGGTCTGCGACCTGCTCCGACTGGCCGCCGTCCTGGTGATCCCGCTCGCGTACTGGCTGGACCTGCTCTCCACCCCGCTGCTGTTCGGCTGTGTGGCCGTGATCAGCGGCGCCACCATCTTCTTCAACGTCGGGTACCTGATCGCCGTCCCCGCGGTGGTCCCCGAGGAGCGGATGGTGCGCGCCTACTCCCGGCTGGAGGGCAGCAACTCGGTCGCCGAGGTGGCCGGGCCCTCGATCGCCGCCGGCCTCTACAGCGCGCTCGGCGTCGGCGCCCTCGTGGTCGACGCCGCCAGCTACCTGATCTCCGCCACCTGCTTCCGCTACATGCGGCCGTGGGGCGAGCGCACCGTCGTCGAGGGCACCGTCTGGGAGCGGCTGACCATCGGGTTCCGGATGAACTGGGCCGACCCGGTGCTGCGCCGGGTGGTCCTGGCGGCGGTCACGCTCAACTGCGGCGGGCCGGTGTTCGTCACGGTGCTGCCCGTGCTCGCCTACCGGGGCCTGGACCTCTCGGTCGGCCAGTTCGGCGCCGCCATGTCGGTCGGCGCGGTCGGCGCGCTCACCGGCGCCGTGGTCGCCCCCAGGATCAGCCGGCGGCTGGGCCTGGGCCGCACCCTGGCCTGGTCGCTGCTGCTGCACTGCCTGGTCGGGCTGGGCGTGCTGGCCGCGCCCGCGCTGCCCTCCGTGCTCGTGATCGCGGTGACCATGGGCTGCTACGGCTTCTTCATGTCCTGCATCAACGTGTGCAGCGCACCCACCCGCCAGTCCCGGATGTCCGCCGAGCACCAGGGCGTGATGCACGCGGCGTTCCGCACCGTCACCTGGGGCGTGATCCCGCTCGCCGCGCTGGTCGGCGGCCTGGCCGTGTCCGCGCTCACCGACCCGCTCGGGGTCCTGGACGCGGCGCGCTGGACGATGGCCGGCGGCACCCTGCTCGCCGCCTGCTCCTTCCTGCCCGCTCTCGGCGTCCAGGGCCGGATGGACGCCGCCGCCCGCGAGGCGGAGCAGCGGCCCACCGACGCCCGGCCCGAGCCCGAGCTGACGGAGAGCGCACCGTGAGCGCCGCACCGGCCGACGGCGTCCTGCTCGTCACCGGCTGCTCCTCCGGCATCGGCCTGGCCACCGCCGTGGCCGCCGCCCGGGCCGGGTTCACCACCGTGGCCACCCTGCGCGACCCGGACCGCGCCGACGACCTGCGGAAGGCCGCCGGGGAGGCCGGGGTGGAGCTGGACGTCCGCCGGCTCGACGTCACCGACGCCGCCTCCGTCGCCGCCTGCGTCGACGGCGTGGCCGCCACCCACGGGCGGCTGGACGCGGTGGTCAACAACGCCGGTGTCTCCAACTCCGACCCCACGCTGGAGATGTCCACCGACGCCGCGCTGCGGGCCAACCTGGAGGTGAACTTCTTCGGCGTGATCGCCGTGAGCCGCGCCGCCCTGCCGCTGCTGCGCGCCTCCGGCGGCCGGCTGGTCACGATCGGCAGCGTGCACGGCGTGGTCGGCCAGCCGTTCAACGAGGCGTACTGCGCCGCCAAGGCCGCCGTCGAGGGGTTCATGGAGAGCCTCGCCCCGGTGGCCGGCGCACACGGCGTGCGGGTATCCGTGGTCGTCCCCGGCTTCGTGCCGGACACCCGGTTCGGGATCTTCCCCGACATCGACCGCCGCACCATCGCGGCGGCCTCCGGGCCCTACGCGCCGACCTTCGAGGACTACCTCGCCTGGGTCGGCGGCCAGGGCTGGGAGGCCGCCGGACAGCCAGCCCGGGAGGTGGCCGAGGTCGTCGTGCGCACGCTGCGCGCCGAACGGCCCGCCTTCCGGGTGCCCACCAACGCCTGGGCCGCCGACTACCTGGCGCAGAAGCTCGCCGACCCGGACGGCTCGGCCGTCCAGACCCTCGCCCGTACCTGGATCGGCCGCCCCGACCCCAGCTGACCCGCCGCTGACCCACTGTCAGGAGTCCCGCGCATGCCCGCCAAACCGCTGCCCGAACTGATCGACTTCGCCCGCCGCAACTCCCCCTTCTACGCCGACCTCTACCGGGACCTGCCGGAGCGCGTCGAACACCTCTCGCAGCTCCCACTGATCGAGCAGACCGCGTTCTGGGCCGCCAACTCCTGGCCGGACAACCGCCTGCTGACCGGACCGCTGCTCGACGGCGGCGTCTACAAGACCGGCGGCACCACCGGCGTCCCCAAGTTCTCCCCCTGGTCGCGCACCGAGCACGCCGACTCGGTCACCGCCTTCGGCGCGGGTCTGGTCCAGGCCGGCCTCAAGCCCGGTCACCGGGTCGCCAACCTGTTCTGGGCCGGCGAGCTGTACGGGGGCTTCCTGTACATCGAGAACGCCCTGCACCACGCCCCCGTGGACAACGTCCGGCTGCCGGTCGGCGCCGCGCCCGACGCCTACGTCGCCGGGCTGATCGCCGACTTCGGGGTGGACGTGCTGGCCGGCGAGCCGATGAAGCTCAGCTCGGTCGCCGAGTACCTGGTCAAGCACGAGCAGGTGGCCGAGCGGATCGAACTCCTGCTGTTCGGCGGGGACCTGCTCTTCGCCGACCTGCGGCCGATCCTCTCCCGCGCGTTCCCCAACGCGGCCGTCGCCTCGATCGGCTACGCCTCGGTGGACGCCGGCCTGGTCGGCGCGCCGGTCCCCGGCGACGACGTCCGGGTGCACGAGGCCTTCCCGAACCGGACGGTGGTGGAGCTGGTCGACGACGTCACCGGCGAACCGATCACCGAACTCGGCGTGCCCGGCCGGGTGGTGGTCACCAACCTGTTCCGCACCCTGATGCCGATCCTGCGCTACCCCACCGGCGACCGGGCCGAGTGGGTCGACCTTGAGCGCGGCCGGTTCCGGCTGGTCGGACGGTCGGTCGAGGGTGCCCGGGTGGGCACCGTGGCGATGCCGACCGAGGAGATCCGCGCCGTCCTGCTCGCCCACGACCCGGACCAGGTGATCTCCGGGATGCAGATGGTGCAGCGCCGCTGGGACGGCAAGGACGGGCTGGTGCTGCGACTCGGGTACACCGAGGAGCCGCCGGCCGGTCTGGCCGGAACGCTGGTCGAGGCGGTGTACCGGGCCCGGCCGCTCTACCCGGACGACGTGGCGGCCGGGGTGATCCACGACCTGGAGGTGGAGTGGGTGCCCCGCGCGGAGCTGGTCACCAACCCGCGCACCGGCAAGCTCCAGCAGGTCGTGGACGAGCGCCCGCCGGCGTGACGCGCCCGTGGGCCGGGGGAATCCGCTCCCCCCGGCCCACCTCGCCGCTCAGGCCGTGTGCGGCTGTCCTGCCAGCATCACGCTCTGGCCCCGGAATTCCGCGATCACCTTTTCGGCCGCATTCCGCACCGTCACGTCGTAAATGCCGGTGCGCCCGGAACGCGTGCGTTCCACCGCCTCCGCCACCAGTTCGTCCCCGACCGCCGCCGGTGCCAGGAAAGTCACCTGCGCGGCCTGCGCCACCGTCACCGGGCCGTAGCTGTTGCAGGCGTAGGAGAAGGCCGCGTCGGCGAGCAGGAACAGGTAGCCGCCGTGCGCGATGCCGTGCCCGTTCACCATCGCCGGGGCCACCGTCATCCGCATCGACGCCCGCCCGGTGGACACCTCCTCGAGCGTGATCCCCAGGCCCTGGCAGGCCAGGTCGCGCTCGTACAGGGCGGCCATCCGGGAATTCGGCACCGCGGCCCCGGCCGCACCCGGCGAGTCCGGCGCCCCCGCCGAATCCGCCGCCCCCGCCGAATCCTCGACGGCCACGGTGTCCACGCTCATGACGCCCTGCTTTCCCCGGGAACAGCCCGAAACGGTCGGTCGGTGTGCCGTGCGTGCGTATTGCACCCGCATTACACCGAGGCCCGTGACGGGCTGTCAACGGTCTCCCGACGGGGACGGAAAGTCCGTCAGGAGAACTCAGAGCAGCCGCTTGATGTCCCCCCGCGCCCGGTAGAACGAGCCGCTGCCGGACTCCAGCACCTCGGCCACCAGGTAGCGCGCGCCGGGCACCCGGATGTCCTTCGGGAACTGCACCCGGCGGGTCGCGTCGTAACCCGGCGAGACCACCCGCACCCGCAGCCGGGTGCCGTCCTGCACGCACTCCACCTCGATGCCGCCCGCGGCGCCGACCGAACCGACCGCCACCGACTCGATCTCCGCGCCGGCCACAGCCGCCGTCCAGCCGCTGCCGTCCACCTCGGCGGCCTCCGGCAGCCTGCCCTCCTCGGCCGCGCGCACCGCCCCCTCGCTCGCGTCCAGGCAGACCAGCGAACCGTCCGTGGTCACCAGGTACAGCCGGCCGTCGCGGTACTGCATGCTGTACGCCGAGCCGGAGCCGGTGCCGAGCTTCCACAACCGGGTGCCGTCGGCGTCGAAGCAGTACACCGAGGAGTGGTTGTCCCCCGCGAACACGTACCGGCCGTCGGGCGAGGCGGCGCAGGAGAACACCGCGGCGTCGCAGCGGTAGCGGGCCACCTCCGAGCCGTCCGCCTTGCGCAGCCGGTGCACCCAGCCGCGCCCCGTACCGGCGAACACCTCCTCCCGCTCCTGCCAGCCGAACAGCACCTCACCCTCGGTGCGGGTGTGCCAGACCGGGGCGCCGCCGCGCGCCGCGTACCGGCTCACGCCGCGCGAATGGCCGTGGTAGACGCCGTCGTTGTCGCAGCGCACCATCCAGCCGTCGGTGCCCTCGGCCGAGCGCCGCCACTGGAACTCGTCCTCGTGGTCGACGGTGGTGATCCCGCCGCGCGCGTCGGCCACGCCGAGCACGCCGTCGTGGATGTCCAGCCAGTAGATGTCGACGTCCTCGGCTATCTCGTACGCCACCCGCGGCACCTTGCCGCCCAGGTCGTACACCTTGCCGTTGTCACAGCCCGCGTAGATCCACCAGTCGTCCGCGACGATGCACTTGACGCCGTCCGGCAGCCCGAAGCGGCCGGTCACCGCGCCGTCGTGGGTCAGCGTGTAGACGTCGCCGCGCTCGTTGCCCACCCAGGCGTGCTCCTCGCCGACGAAGATGCCGAACGCCGCCGCGCCGGAGCTGAACCGCCACAGCACCGGCGCCTGCCGGGCCGTCGAACGGGTGCTGACGATCGCCCGCCGCGTCACCGCCCGCCGCTCGCGCACGCCGCGCACCGCCGGGGCGTAGCCCTTGCGGACCTTCTCGCCGATCTTCTTGGCGGCCGCCGCCGCGGCCTTCTCCGGCGTGGGGTAGGCGGTGGTCTTCGTCTGGCCGCTCTCGCCGATCCGCCCGTAGGTGATGGTGACGTCCACGCCGGCCACCAGGACCTCGTAGAACTTGTGCGCGCTGCCGCTGTCCTCGGACAGCTCCAGGTACGTCGACTGCGTGTCGGTGGCAGTGGCTGACATGGCGTGGGCCCCTTCCGGGCACGGGCGTGACGGGTTGCTTCGGCGCTGCGGGCGCGGTGCCCGGCGACACCTCAGAACCTAGCCCCCGGCACCGACAGGGCCCCCGCGGGCCCCTCCCCCGTCCCGGGCCCCCGCCGTCCGGCGCGGGCCGGACCGCACCGGACGGCGACGAACCACCCGCCCCCGCACCGCCCGGACGCCCCCCGCGGTCTGCCCGAACGGACCTTCCGCCGCGCCACCCGCTCTGACAGCATCGTCCGCTCCGGTCACCATGGGCCGGGATCGGCGACCGCCCGCCCGCAGGGACGGGCGCAGGGGGCGGGAGAACGCGGATGCAGGGCAGCCCGGCGACGGCGACCACCCCACCCCGGGCGCGCACCGGGTTCCGGCCCGCCCGCTGGGTCCGCGTCCGGCTGCGGGCCGCGCCCTGGACGGCGCTGCTCAACGGCGTGCTGGTGTTCGTGGTGGTGCTGCTCTGCGCCGGGCTCCCCCGGGGTGTCGACCGGGGCGAGGACGCCGCCCTGCACGACTTCCTGCGCGACCGCGGCATCGGCGCGACCAGCCTGGTCAGCCGCTCCGACCTCCGCCACGACGACGACTCCGCCACCCTGGCCTCGGTCGCCGCGCACCTGACCGCCCGCACCGGCGGGGAGTTCCGCGTCTCGGCGAGCGGACCGGTGTTCGGCGTCCGCGGCATCAGCTCGAAGATCCTCGGCAATCCGCAGCTGTCCCGGCCCGACGGCCCGTCCCCGCGCCTGGAACTGCGCCACCTGGCCGGGCTCGCCGAACACGCCACCCTGGTCGAGGGCCGCTGGCCGAGCGCCACCCCCGGCCGGCCGCTGGCGATCGTGATCGCGGAGCAGGCGGCCGAGAAGCTGAACATCCGGGTCGGCGACGTGCTGACGGAGGAACACCTGCCCGGCGGCAGGCCGTCGCCGGACACCGAGGTGGTCGGCACCTTCCGGGTGAACGACGACCACGACCCGTACTGGACCGACCTCTACTGCCTGCGCCGGCCCTGCCTGGAGATCCCGGAGACCTTCGAGTGGCTCCGGCTCTGGAAGGCGGTCGGCCTGACCGGCGGCGACGACCTGCCCCGGCTGATGGAGTGGGCCAAGGGCGGTGAACTCTCCTGGCGGCTGCCCATCGACCCGGACTCGCTGCGCGCCGACCGGCTGCCCGAGGCCGCCCACGAACTCGCGAGCTACCTGAGCGGCCCCACCGGCGCCGAGCTGGCGGCCGCCACCGGCCGCTCCGACCTGCGCACCTTCTCCACGCTGCCGGACCTCTTCGCGCTCGCCACCGCCCGCCGGGACGCCGCCGCCCCGCTGGCGGCGCTCGGTCCGGCCGGGCTGGCCGGCGTCGTCACCGTCGTCCTGTGCCTGGCCGCCGCACTGGCCGCCGACCGGCGCGGCCCCGAACTCCTGCTGCTCCAGGCCCGCGGCGGCTCCCGCCGGGGCCTGCTGCGGAGGCTGCTCGGCGAGGGTGCCGCGGTGGTCCTGCCCGGCGCCGCCCTCGGGACCCTGCTCGCCCTCCTGCTGCTGCCCACCCCCCGCTGGGGCCCCGCGCTGTCCGCCGCGGTGGCGGCCACCCTGTGCGCGCTGCTGGCCTTCCCGGCCCGCGCCCTGGTGCTGCTGACCCCCCGTCGTGCCGTCCGGCGCGGCGGTGCGCGCCGGCTCGTCGGGGAACTCGGCCTGCTCCTGCTGACGGCCGCCGCGGTGGTCGAGGTCCGCCGGCGCGGCGCCGCCCCGCCCGGCGCCGGGATCGACCCGCTGCTGATCGCCGCCCCGCTGCTGATCGCCCTCTGCACCGGCCTGCTGCTGGCCCGGATCCAGCCGCCGCTGATCGGTGCCCTGGCCCGGGCGGTCGGCCGGCGGCGCGGCGCGGTCGGCTTCCTCGGACTGGCCGGCGCGGCGCGCGGCGCCGGCGGCCGACCGCGCCCGGCCGTGCTGCCGACGCTCGCGCTGCTGCTCGCCGTCACCACGGCCGGGTTCGGCGCCGACGTGATCGGGGCGGTCGACTCCGGCCGGACCCGCGAGGCCCGCCTCGCCACCGGCGGCGACGTCATGGTGAGCGCCCCCAAGGGCTTCGGCCTGGCCGGTTCCTTCGCCGAGCGGGCCGGCCGGCTGCCCGGCGTCCGGGCCGCCACCGAGGTCACCCTGCTCACCGACGCGGCGGTGCTGCGCCCGGACCGGCCCCACCTCACCATCAGCCTGGTGGTCGTCGAGCCGACGGCCTACGCGGAGATCTCCCGCTCCCTCGGACGCGGCGCCTTCGACCCGGCGCTGCTGGCCGCGCCCGACGGCCCGACCGGACCGGACGCGCGCGAGGTCCCCGTCCCCGCCCTGTACTCGCGCGGGCTGGTCGAGCAGCTCGGCGGCCGGGCCGGGGCGGAGCGGATCTACCTGACCAGCACCGGCGAACTGCGCGCCCAGTACGCGGGCACGATCGACGCCACCCCGGCGCTGCGCGACTCCACCCACCCGTTCGTCGTGCTCCCGGCCGGGCCCGCCACCGCCCGGGTGCCCGGACTCGCGGACCACGGCCACTGGTTCGCCGTCGGCGACATCGACGCGACGGCCGTCCGCTCGCTGACCCGCGACCTGCCCGTGCACCCGATCGTCGCGGACACCGCGCGGCGGACCGGCGTCCCGGTGGTCGGCCCGGACCCGGACGACATCCCGGACGGCTACCTGGTGAAGACCAGCGCCGCGCTCACCGCCGAACTCACCGAGGACCCGCTGCGGCAGGCCGCGGTCCTGGTGTTCCGGGTCGGGACCGCCGGGGCCGGCGCGTTCGCCCTGATCGCCGCCCTGCTCACACTCGTCCGCGCCGCCCCCGACCGGTCCGCCGCGCTGGCCCGGCTGCGCACCATGGGGCTGCGCCCCCGTCAGGGGCTGGCGCTGATCCTGGTCGAGACCCTGCCGCAGACGCTGCTCGCGGCGGCCGGCGGCCTGCTGGCCTCGCTCGCCGCCGTCGTCCTGCTCGGCCCGGCGCTCGACCTGTCCGCCCTGCTCGGCACCGACGTGCCGCCGGGCCTGCCGCTGCGCCCGGGCGCGGTCCTCCCCCCTGCGCTGGCGCTGACCGCGCTGGTCACCGTCGGGGTGCTCGCGCAGGCCCTGATCGCCGGGCGCCGCCAGGTCGCCAAGGAACTCCGGGCCGGCGACACGGTCTGACCCCGGCCCGGACCGGCCCGCCGGAGGAACCTTGTGGCCCGGTTGTGAAGATCGCTAACATGCGCCGAGCGGCCTCGTGGAGCGGCCCCGGGGAGCGCCGGAGAAGGGCGGACCGTGGCAGGGCTGTCGGCGTTACCCGGACGGGACAAGGAGCGCGCCCTGCTGGCCCGGGCCGTGGACGGGCTGTGCGCCGGGCACGGCGCGGTGCTCGACCTCGCGGCCGATCCCGGCCTCGGCAAGACCGGCCTGCTGCACCTGCTCGCCCGGCTGGCCGCCGACCGCGGCGCCACCGTCCTGCGGGCCCGCGCCGAGGGCCCCGACGCCAAGCCGTACCAGGTGTACCGCGACGCCCTGGGCGGCGACGTCCCGCCGCCGGGCAGCGCCGACGGCATCCCCTGGGACACCGGCGCCGACCGCGACCTCCTCCGCGCCCTGCGCGACCGGTGCGCGGACCCGGCCGGCACCGTGCTCCTGCTCGACGACTTCCACCACTGCGACCCGGCCTCCGCCCGGCTCACCGAGCGCCTCCTCGGCGAACCGCCGCCGGACCGGCTGCTGCTGGTCCTCGCCCACCGCCCCCGGCAGACCCCGCCCGCCCTGCTCGCCGCGCTCGACGCCGCCAAGCAGACGGGCGCCGTCCTGCGCGTCGAACCCGCGCCGCTCACCGCCGCCGCCGTCGCCGCCCTGCTCCCGGCGGCCGACGAGCACCGCGCCGAGCGGCTGCACGCGGCCTCCGGCGGCAACCCCCGGATCCTGCACCTGCTGCTGGCCGCCGGCCCCGACCCGGACGACTGGCCCGAGCGTTCGGACGCCGCCGCCGGACCGCTGCTGCGCGCCGCCGCTCCCCTGATCGCCGAACTCGACACCCTCCCCCCGGCGGTCGCGGACGTCCTGGCGGCCGCCGCCGTGCTCGGCGAACCGTTCCGGCTCGGCGACGTCGCCCGGGTCGCCGGGGAGCACACCGACCGCACCGCCGACGCGCTCGCCGAACTCGGCCGGGCCGACCTGGTCCGCTCCCTCGGCCCGGGCCGCGACCTGGCCTTCCGGCACCCCGCACTCGGCCGCCTGGTCCACCACCGGCTCAACCCCGGCCTGCGACTGAACGCCCACCGCCGGGCCCTCGCCCTGCTCGAGGCACGCGGCGCCCCGGCCGCCGCCCGCGCCCGGCACGCCGAGCAACTGCTGCTCGGCGGAGGCCCCGCCGAGGCCGTGCCGGTACTCGTCGAGGGCGCGGCCGAGGTCGTCGTCCGCTCACCCGCCACCGCCGCCCGCTGGCTGCGGGCCGCGCTGGAGTCCGCGCCCGCCGACACCCATGACGCCCGGACCAGGGTCGCCCTGGCCCTGGACCGCTGCCGGGCCCTCACCGCCGCCGGCCGGCTGGAGCAGGCCCGGGCGCTCGGCCACGAGATCCTGCGCACGCCCGGCGGCCTGCCGGAGCCGCTCGACGTCCAGGCCCTGGCGGTCTGCGTCGGTGTCGAACGGCTGCTCGGCCGGTACGCCGAGGCCGACGCGATGGCCCGCACCGTCGTCGACCGGCTGCCCCGCCCGCTGCCCGCCCCGCTGCCCGCCGCGACCGCCGACCTGGTCCTCGACTACGGCCTGCTGCACGCCGTCCGCGGCACGGCGGCCGAGGTCCGCGCGCTCGCGCACGAAGGCGCCGCCGCCGCCGCGGCCACCCCCGGCGCCGAGGACGGCCGCACCGCGCTCCGCGTCCTCGCCGCCTTCTGCGACAGCTACGCCGGCGACTTCGCGCTCGCCGCCCCCGAGGTCGAACGCTGCGGCCGGCTCGTCGACGCCCGCCCGGACACCGTCGCCGGACGCGCCCCCGACGTCCTGGCCCTGCTCGGCTGCGCCGAGCTGTACGTGGAGCGCTTCACCGACGCCCACCGGCACCTCAGCCGCGGCCTCGCCACCGCCAGCGGCGGCGCCCACAAACACCTCGCCGTCAACCACCTGCTCGGCCTGTCGATCCTGGACCAGTGGGCCGGCCGGCTCGACCTGGCGCAGCGGCACGCCCGCGAGGCCGAACGGCTGGGCACCGAGATCGGCGCCCCCGACGTCGTCGGCCTGGCCATGGCGATGCGCGCCAGCGCGCTCCTGTGGGCGGCGCCCCGGCGCCGGACCGCCGAGGTGGTGGCGCTGGCCGAGCAGGGCCTGCGGCGCACCGTGCCCGGCAGCGGCTGGTGGGCGGGTTCCGCCGTCGGACTGCTCGCCCAGGCCCGGCTGGTCGGCGGCGACCCGGCCGCCTGCCTGCGCACCCTGCTGGAGGAGAGCGGCGGCGAGGACCTGCACCTGCTCCAACCGGCCGCCCACCCCTCGCTGTTCGCCCTGATGACCACGGCCGCGCTGCTGTGCGGCGACCTCGACACCGCCCGCCGCAGCGCCCGCGCGGCGGACGCGGCCGCCGAGCGGCTCGGGCGGCTGCCGTTCCAGCAGTCGCAGGCCGACCGCGCGGCCGCCGCGATGGCGTTCGTCGACGGCGACCCGGCGCGCGCGGCCGAACTCGCCCTGGGGGCCGCCCGGGTGCTCCGGGGGCTGCGGATGCCCGTCCAGTACGCCTGGACGGTGATCGCCGCCGCCCCCGTGCTCGCCCAGGCGCACGGCCCCGCGGCCGCCCTGGGCGAGCTCGACGAGGCACTCGACGCGGCCCGTGCCTGCGGCGCGCTGCGGTTGTGCGAGGACGGGGCCCGGGTGCGGGCCGCCCTGACGTCCGGCGGCGCCGGCGGCTCCCCCGCCGACCCGGTCCCCGACCCGTCCGAGCCGGCCGCCCTGCTCGGCTCCCTGCTCAGCGCCCGGGAACGCGAGGTGGCCGAACTCGCCGCCGACGGCCTGCCGTCCCGCCGGATCGCCGAGCGCCTGGTGCTCAGCCCCCGCACGGTCGACACCCATCTCGGCAGCATCTACCGCAAGCTCGGCGTCTCCTCCCGCTCCGCCCTCGCCCGGCTGCTGCACGGCCCCGGCGATCCGGCAGGTCGGGACCCGATTAGGTAGGCAACTTGCGCAGTTCTACCGATGCCCCGGTACGGGAGCGGCCGCGAGACTCGTCCGCGACGGGGGCGGGACACCGCACGCCGGACGCCCCGCGTTCCCCTCACCCTCGACCCCCCGACCGTGGAGAGACCGTGCAGCTCAAGAAGGCCCTCGGGGCCGTCGCCCTCGGCGTCACCGTCCTGACCGCCGTGCCCGCCCTGGTGGTGCCGCAGATGGCCGCCGCCGCCGACTGCTACACCAGCTGCGACCCCTGGGACGACCCGAACTACGTCAACGACCCGATCGTCGTCATCGGCCACAACCCCCCGCCGCCCAGCGAGGGCTGGCCCTTCCCCTGGCACGGCGGCGGTGGTGGCGCGGCCTCCGCGCACGTCCAGGCGTACGGCGAGAAGTTCGAGGACAAGCAGTTCTGCCGGAAGAACGGCACCCCCAATCCGGAGAAGCTCAACGTCACGGTCCAGGTGGCGACCGGGTACAAGGTGACGGCGAGCCTCTCGGCCGAGGCGCTGGGCGCCCTCAAGGCCGCCATCGGCGCCGAGGTCAACTCCACCGTCACGACCACCCACAGCGTGGACGTCACGCTCCAGCCGGGCCAGAGCTTCGGGGTGTTCGCGCAGTACCAGACGGTCACCTACTCGATCACCCTGCCCGGTGGTCAGACCCAGCTGGTCGACGTGCAGGTGCCGACCAACACCATCATCGACCACGCCTGCCAGTGACCGGCACACTCTCCGTGGCGGCACGACGGATCAAGCCCGTCGTGCCGCCGCCCGGCGCCGAGGCGGTGCCCGCCGAGGACCGCGCCCGGGCGCTCGAGGCCCTGGCCGCGCTGACCGCCGCCGCGGCGCACCTCGGCGACCCCGACCTCTTCCACCGGCCCCGGGCCCGCGACCGGCTGCACCTGCGCCACGTCGGGGCGACCGATCCCCGGCTGCTCGCCGGACAGTTGGCCTCGGCGGCGGAGAACCGGGTCGCGGCAGGGCTGCTCGCCGTCCGTTCGGTCCGCGCCGAACTCGCCGAACAACCGCTCGAGCGCCCGCACTTCACCCCGGACGCGATCGCCGAACTGCACCGGCTGCTGGTCGCCGCCGACCCCAACATCCCCGGCGGCGGCGGATTCCGCCGCACCACCGCCAGGATCACCTGGCCCGACGGGCAGCGCTTCGTCATCGCCGTCGCCCCGGGCCGGCCCCTGCTCGGGCAGATGGAACGCTGGTACCGCTGGGGCGCCCGCACCACCTCCCCCGCGCTGGACCTGGCCGCCCTCCAGGTGCTGCGGCTGTTCACCGTCCATCCCTTCCCCGACGGGAACGGCCGGATCGCCCGACTGCTGGCCCAGTGCGACCTGGTGGGCGCCGGGCTGCTGTCCGGGCTGCTGCTCGACCTGGACGGCTGGGTCGACGCCAACCGGGAGGCGCACGACCGGGCCGTGGTCGCGGCGGCCGAGGGCGATCTGCCGCTGTGGGGGCACTGTTCGCCCGCGCAGTCACAGAGACCGCCCGCCACCGCACCGCCACCCTCGCCGAGCACCGGCGGATCCTCGCCGCCGCCACCGCCCGCGTCGCCGACGACCCGGCGGCGGTCTCGGTGCTGGACGCGCTCCGCGCCGCCCCCGCCGTCTCGGCCGAGTCCCTGCGCGAGCTGCTTCCGGAGGACCCGCGCCCGGCCCTCGCCCGCCTGCGGAGCGCCGGGATCCTCGCCCCGCACCCCCGCCTGCCCGGGGCACTCGTCCACCCCGGCCTGCTGGCCGTGCTCGACGCCCCGTACGCACCGCCGGCGGACCACTGACGGACCGCCGGCGGACCACCGGGCGATCCCTGACGATCCCTGACGCTCGGTCAGCCCCGGGGCTTCCCGTCCGCGGGGATCGCGACCAGGCCCTGATCGGTGTTGCCGAGCAGGAGTCCGCCGCCCGCCCAGAGCGCGACCGGGCCGAAGCCGCTCGGCGAACCGCCGAACCGGAACGTCCACCGGGTGGCGCCGGTGGCCGCGTCCAGCGCGTAGACCGTGGTGCCGATGTAGAGGTAGACGTTGCCGTCCGCGCAGTGCAGGGCGGGCGGCTTCAGCGCGGTCGGTTCCCGGGGCATCCGGGCGGTCCACCCCGGCCGACCGGTGGCGGCGTCGTAGGCACGGACCTCCAGGGTCATGCCCAGGTTCGCGGTGTCGAACCCGGCGGCGTAGACGGTGGCACCGTCCGGGGCGGCCACCACGGCCTGGTGGAGCGTCGTGTCGGCGGACTGCCAGGCCACCTGGCCGGTGTCGGGCTCCAGCGCGTAGAGGTGGTCGGACAGGAAGAGGAAGCGCCCGCCGGCCGAGGTGTGCGGGCCGTCGTACCAGAGGGCGTTCAGCGCCGGGGTCGCCTGGGAGGCCGTGGTGGACACACCCGGGGCCGGTTGGTTCCAGCGGATCCGGCCGCCGTCCTGGGTGTCGACCCCGGTGATCCTCGGCGCGTCGCCGCGCAGGGTGGCCCGGGTCCACAGCAGGGTCCGCCCCGAGGAGGGCACCATCAGCTTGATCCGGCCCCAGTCCTCGTCCGGGGTGCGGGCCGTCCAGTTCACCTTGCCGGTCTGCGCGTCGACGGCCCAGACGGTGCCGGTCGACCGGTCCCCGTTCGCGCCGACGTTGGCGAGGCCGGTGACGAAGACCGAGCCGTCGAGCATGCCCGGCAGCGCGAAGGCCTGCACCAGGTTCGCCAACTCCCCGGTGTTCCAGACCTCCTGGCCCGTGCCGAGGTCGAGCGCGCGCAGCAGCCGGTCGAAGCCGACCCGGCCGCCGCTGGTAGCCGTGTACACCCGGGAGCCGTCCAGCGCGACCGTGGTGCCGCCCAGGTAGGTCGTGGTCGAGTCGATCCGGTTGGGCACCGGGCCCCAGAGCGGGCGGCCGCCGAGGTCGAAGGCCCAGATGTTGTCCTTGCCGACGGCGAGCACCGCCTTCTCCGAGCCCGCCACCTGGACCAGCGCCTCGGTGACCGGTCCGGTCCACAGCGGGGTGGCGACGGTGTCGGTCCCGATCGTGACGGCCGCCGAGGGGGTCGGGGAGGGCGTCGCCGAGGGGGTCCCGGACGCGGCGGCCGGGGCCGCCGCCACTCCGGACGAGGAGCTGCCGGGCGGCGTGCCACCGCCACGGCCGGAGCCGCCGCCGTCCGGCAGCCCGAGGGCGAGCGCGGCGCCTCCGCCCGCCAGCGCCGCGGCGCCGCCCGCCAGACCCCACAGCAGCTTGCGGCGGGACGGGCCCGCCGGCGGGGTCGGCGGCGGCGCGGCGGGGAGCAGCGGCAGGGTCGGGCGCGGCGGCGCGTCCGGGCGCAGCGGCACGGTCCGGTCGTCCACCGGGTGCTCCGGCAGCGGCATCGGTGGCGGTGTCGCGGCGGCGTCCGGTGCCAGGACGGCCGCGGCTTCCTCGATCCGCTCCACCAGCACCGGGTGCAGCCACGGTCCGCGCACCCCGAGCGGCGATCCGTCCCGCGCCACCGCGGCCAGCACCTGCGCGGGCGCCGGCCGGGCCGCCGGGTCCTTCGCCAGGCAGGCGGCCACCAACAACCGCAGCCCTTCCGGCACCGCCGACAGGTCCGGTTCCTCGTGCGCGACGCGGTTGAGCAGCGCCAGCGGGTGGCCCCCCGGCTCGCCGTCGAAGGGCCCGCGGCCGCCGGAGGCGGCGTGGACGAGGGTGGCGCCGAGCGAGAACACGTCGCTCGCGGGTGTCGCCGTCCGCCCCAGCGCCTGTTCCGGGGACATGTAGGCGGGCGTGCCGAAGATCGCGCCCTCGGCGGTGATCACACTGCCGTCGGCGGCCCGGGCGATACCGAAGTCGATGACGTGCGGGCCGTCCAGGGCCAGCAGCACGTTGCTGGGCTTGAGGTCCCGGTGGGTGAGCCCGACGGCGTGGATGGCGCGCAGTTCCTCGGCGATCCCGGCGGCCAGGATCCGCAGCACGTGCTCGGGGAAGGCCCCGACCAGCCGCGCCGCCTCGTCCAGTCCGACCCCCGGCACGAAGGCGGTGGCCAGCCACGGCAGCGGCCCGTCCGGATCGGCGTCCACCACCGGCGCGGTGAACGCCGAGGAGGCCGCGCGCGCCGCCCGCACCTCGTGCCGGAACCGGGCCCGGAAGCCCTGGTCCCCGGCGAGTTCGGGGCGGACGAGCTTGACCGCGACGGTGCGGCCGCCGGCCGAGCGGCCGAGGAACACCACGCCCATGCCGCCCGCGCCGAGCCGGCCGACCAGGGTGTAGGGGCCGATCCTGGTCGGGTCCCCCGGTTCCGTTCCGCGCATGGTCAGACTCCGTTCGCGAAGAGCGAGGCGACGGTGCCGGCGGAGCGGTCCGCGAGGCAGACCCGTCCCCCGCCCGCCGTCCAGGACAGGTTCTGCGGGTCGGTGCCGCGCAGGCCGGTGAACTTCCACCTCGGCCTGCCGTCGGCGGGGTCGAGCGCCCACAGCACGGCGTCCGGGCCGAGCCGGTACACATTGCCGTCGGCGCACTGGAGCCGGGCGGCCGCGGGCAGTCCCTGGTCGGGCTCGGGCGGCAGCGGGGTGCGCCGGCGGACCGTGCCGGTGGCGGCGTCCAGGGTGCCGAGCGAGGAGCCGCCGTCGGTGTCCTTCAGCTGGCAGAACAGCAGCGTGCCGTCCTCGGAGGCGGCGACGGCGTTCCAGGAGCCGCCGGTGGTCGGGAGCACCCCCGGCACGGTCCAGACCGGTTCGCCGGTGGCCGTGTCCAGGGCCGACAGCACGCCGTCGACGACGGTCAGGAAGCGCCCGCCGACGGCACCGAAGCCCTGCAGGGCGGCGTCCCGGGACCAGGCGGTCCGGCCGTCCCGGTCCAGGCCCTGCACGGTCTTCTCCCCGCCGACGAGCAGCCGGTCGCCCTCCGGCGGCAGCCCTCCGAACAGGGCGTATCCGTCGAGGCCGCGGAACCACGCGGTCCTCCGGGCCGCGAGGTCGACCGCCCAGACGTGGCCGCCGGTGGCCTTGCCCGTCCCGTCGCCGAGCCCGAACAGGTAGGCCCTGCCCGCCCGGACGCCGAGCACCTGGAGCACCCCGCCGGTGCGGAAGCCCTCGGTCTCGGCCCGCCAGGCCTCCTTGCCGGTCGCCGGGTCGACGGCGAGCAGCACCGTGGTGGTCGACACGGCCGGCTGCCCCGCCCCCGTGACCGCGGCGATCCGTGTCGCGCCGGTGTACAGCAGGCCGCCGTCCAGGACCGCCCGCCGGCCGGGGGTCCTGGTGATCGCCAGGATCAGGCCGGCCGCCCGGCCGTCGAAGGTCCAGGCCGCCGTGCCGTGCCGGTCGAAGGCGGTCAGGGTGCCCTCCCCCACGCCCACCACCAGGTCGCCGGCGGCGAGCGCCTGCGAACAGGACTCCGGCGGGGAGGTCTTCCAGGACAGCACGCCCTCCTTGACGTCGGCCCACGTGGGCCGGTCGACGGCCTGCGCCGCGCCGGACGCCGTCCCGCCGGGGGGTGCGCCCGCGGACGGCGTCCGCCGGCGCTGCCGGACGACGACGGTGGCGACGGTCCCCCCGGCGGCGAGCACCCCGCCACCGAGCCCCAGGCCGAGCAGCAGCGCGCGCCGGGGCGGGCGGCGCTCCGGCCCGGCCGGTGCGGGCGGGAGGTCCGGGGCCTCCGGGACGGTCGGCGCCGGGAGGACCGGCCCGTCGGCGACCGGGGGGACGCCGGGGTGCGGGCCCGGCTGCGGGGCGGTCAGCAGGCGCCGCACCGCCAGCACGTCCGCCGCCACGCCCGGCGGGAGCCAGCCGCCGGAGGTGTGCGGGCGGCCGGTGCGCTCGACGAGTTCGACCAGCTGGCGCGGCGTCGGCCGGTGGGCCGGGTTCTTCGCCAGGCAGGCCGCCACCAGGTGCCGCAGGCCGTCCGGCAGCCCGCCGAGGTCCGGCTCGGTGTTCACCACCCGGAACAGCACGGCCGCCGCCGCGCCCTCTCCGAACAGGGGCCGGCCGAGCGCCGCGTGGGCGACGGTCGTACCCAGCGAGAACACGTCGCTCGCCGGGGTCAGGGGTTCGCCGAGCGCCTGCTCGGGCGACATGAACGGGGCCGAGCCGATCACCGACCCGGTGGTGGTCAGCCCGGTGCCGTCGGCCGCCCGGGAGATGCCGAAGTCGATGACGTGCGGGCCGTCCAGGGCCAGCAGCACATTGCCCGGCTTGAGGTCCCGGTGGATCAGCTCCGCCCGGTGGATCTCGCCCAGGGCCTCGGCGAGCCCCGCGACCAGCGTCCGGAGCGTCGCCTCCGGCAGCGGACCGTGCGCGGACACCGCCCGCTGGAGCGACACCCCGGGCACGAACGCCGTCGCCATCCACGGCATCGCGGCCTCGGTGTCGGCGTCCACCACCGGCGCGGTGAACGCCCCCGACACCCGCCGGGCGGCCGCCACCTCCTGCCGGAACCGCGCCCGGAAGGACCCGTCCCCGGCCAGGTCCGGCCGCACCACCTTCACCGCGACGGTCCGCCCGCCGGCCGCCCGGCCCAGGTACACCGCCCCCATGCCACCGGCGCCGAGCCGGCCGGCCAGCACATAGGGCCCCGCCTGCCGCGGATCCGTCGGTCCGAGCTGCTCCACCCGTGTCCCCTCCCCGTGAGCCCCTCACCCTAGGCCGCACGGCGCGATCATGACAGCGGATCAGCCGCTTCCGCCCGGACCGGGAAGCGAGGCCAGATAGGCCGCCGTCAGCTCCGGCGTGGCCAGCCAGGCCGCGTGGTCGGCGGGTTCGGCGTAGGTGTTGGCCAGCCGGCGGGCCACCTGCTCGTGCTCGGCGGCGGCGCCGAACACCCCCTGGAGGTGCTCCGGCATCGTCAGCAGGTCCGCCGTCAGCGCCACCCCGTGGCGGGCGTGCCGCTCCCAGTGGCCCTCGAACAGCTCCGTCATCCACTCCACCGTGAACGGCCCGTCGCCCCGGCCGACGATCGCCCGCAGATACGTCTCGGCCGCCCGCGCCGCGCTGTTGGCGCCCTGGCCGGTGATCGGGTCGTTGACCACCAATGCGTCCCCGATGCCCAGCACCGCCCCACCGTCGTCCAGCCGTGCCACCGGGTGGCGCACCACCGGGGTCAGCGCGCCGTACAGCGAAGCGCCCGCGTCGGTCGGCTCGGCAGCGGCCCACGACTCCGCCTCCCACGGAATGAACTCCGCCATCAACTCCCGCATCCGGCGCAGTTGTTCGGTGCCCGTCGGCCGGTCGCCGAAACAGTCGAAGACGCTCCCGGGCACCGCCTCCCAGAGCAGGATGTCGCACGGTCCCGACCGGGTGAGGGCCGGCTGGAGGTACAACTCGCCGATTCCGGGCACCGCGTGCATCCGCGCCCGCGGGCCGGCCGCCGGATCGGGCGCGCCCACGCCGTGCGCGTACAGCGCCGCCAGTCGCCGCTGCGGGGCGTCGAAAGGCGAGCGGGCCGCGTCCCGTGCGAAGATCCCGGCCAGTTCGCCCCGCCCCACCGCGACCAGGGTCAGTTCGTGTGCCGCCGCCAACTCCCCCAGCCCGGACCGGTCCAGCTCCCGGTACTCGACCCGCCCGCCGCGCTCCTCGACCAGCTCCAGCCAGCGCGCCATCTTGATGCGCTGGTCCACCGACTGCGCGGGCTCGTCCAGGGTCATCGTGAACTCCAGTGCCCGCAGGCCGGGTTCGGGCACCAGTACGGCGTCCACCGAGCGCACCTGGGGTGCCTCCCCCGCCCACAGGTCCAGCCCGGCCGCCCGCTCCACCCGCAGCGCCGGGCCGAACATCGCCTGCGTCGACAGCACCGGCCCCGACCGCAGTTGCTCCGCCGTCCGGCCGGACACCACCGTCACCTCGTACCCACCGGCCGCCAGCAGCCCCAACGCCACCTGCAACCCCGCCTGTCCCGCCCCGACGATCGCAACCCGACGCATCCCGCACCTCCGTGCCGACGACGAACGAAGGAGGTGATGTTACGTCAGTTCGAGTGCTGAACCTCCGGTTTCCGCCGACGAGGCCCGGCATCCCCCGGTCGCCGGCGACGCCGGACGTCCGGTGGCCGTCCCCGAGGGGCGAGGGGCAGCAACCTCGGCCGGGACCTCCACGGTCCGCCCGGTCAGGTGCGCGGCACCGGGTGGTCGGAGCTCTCCCGGACCACCAGCTCGGCCGCCAGCTCGACACCCTCCGCCGGAGTCGGCACGTCGGAGCGCAACTGGGCCAGCAGACGGGTGACGACCGTGGTGGCGATGGTCCGCAGGGGAAGCCGCACCGAGGTCAGCGGCGGGTGGAGGTGGCGGGCGAGGGGGGTGTCGTGGAAGCCGGTGACGGCGAGGTCGCGGCCGACCCGGAGGCCCTCCGCCCGGGCGGCCTCGTAGATGTCGAGGGCGGCGAGGTCGTTGTCGGCGGCGAGGGCGGTCGGCCGGTCCGGGTCGCGCAGCAGGGCACGGAGGCCGCCGGCCGCGTCCTGCGGGGCGAGGGAGAGGCCGAGCCGGGCAGCCTCGCGGTGGAAGCCCTCGCGGCGGGCGGCGAGCCACGGCAGGGCGGTGGCCGCGCCGACGAAGGCGACCCGGCGGTGGCCGCGGGCGGCGAGGTGGCGGGCGACCTCGGCGGTGGCGGCCGCGTTGTCGATGTCGGCCCAGTGCTGCGGGAGGCCGGGCCCGGTGCGGCCGAAGGCGGCGAAGGGGATGCCGACCCGGGCCGCGTGGGCGGCGCGGGGGTCGTCGGGGAGGACGTCGGCGAGGACCAGGCCGTCGACCTGGCGGGCCGCCACCACGCCGTCGATCACCGCCCGGACGTGCTGCTCCCCCGCCGCCGGGCGCAGGAGCAGCACGTGGTGGCCCACCGCCCCGGCCGCGTCGACGAGGGCCTCGAGGAAGCCCGCCATCAGCGGGTTGGGGTCGAAGGGGTCGTCGACCGGGGCGAGGTAGCCGATGGTGCGGCGCTCGCCGGTGCGCAGCGACCGGGCGGACTGGTCGGGCCGGTACCCGAGCCGCTCGATCGCCGCGTTGACCCGGGCGAGGGTGTCGGGGCGGACCCGGTGCGGGGCGTTGAGCGTGTTGGAGACGGTCTGCCGGGACACCTCGGCCGCCCGGGCCACGTCCGCGATGGTGGTGACGCGGCGCGCGGGGCGTGCTCCCGGGGTGGTCATCGGTTCTCCTTCACATGGGCGCCGCGCCGCCGGGTGCCGGCCGTCAGACCCGGCGGAGGGTCAGCAGGCCGCCGCGCGGGACGTCGACGAGGCCGCCGTCCAGGTGGACGGTCGAGGTGCCGACGGTCCGGCCGCGGGCGTCCTGGACGGTTGCCTCGGCGGTGCCCCGGCCGCCGGTGAGACGGACCCCGGGGTCGGCGTCGGCGTTGGCGACCAGCAGCGTACGCCACTCCCCGGCGCCGTCCGTGCCGGTGGCGACCGGCAGTGCCGCGTACCGGGCGACGACGGTGGTGCCGTCGCCGACCGCGACGGCCATCGGGTAGCCGAGATCGGGCCGGGCCGGGCGGAACTCGCCGAGCTGCAGGGTGTCGACGTGGGCGCGGGAGACACCGAGCCAGAACGCGAGCGCCTCGCGCTGGGCGGGGCTCTGGACGGCGAGGTCGACGGAGATCTGCGGCACGCCGAACAGGACGTTGATCAGGTGGCAGGCGATCTGCTCGACCGGTTCGGCGGGGTGCCACATCAGCATGTCGGAGTGGACGGCGAGCGGTCCGGCGATCAGCCGGGTGTCGAGGACGCGCTGCCGGTTCTCCTGCGGGCTGAGCGGGCAGTCGACGGCCCGGACCATGGTGGCGTAGGGCCACAGGCCGGGGCTGACGTAGGGCTGGCGGTGCTCGATCATCGACTCGGGCGCGGCGGCCGCGGTCCGGCGGCGGATCCCGGCGAGCAGCAGGTGCAGTCCCTCGTCGACGGTGGCGCAGTCGGCCTCCGGCCCGGGGGCGGGCGGGTCCTGGACGCCGAACCAGTCGACGAAGTCGACCTTGAGCCCGTCCATGCCCCATTCCTCGACGGCCCGGGCGAGCCGGTCGACCAGGTGGGCGCGGACCGCCGGGTACCGGGGGTCGACGACGACGGCGCCCATGTGGGCGGCGTCCACGAGGGCGTACCGGCTCAGTTCGGCCCAGGCGGCGCTGTCCTTGCCGACGAACGGCAGCGCGTACCAGAGCATGTACTGGACGCCGAGGTCGTGGACGCGGGCCACGTGGGCGGCGGTGTCGGGCAGCGAGTGGGGTTCCCAGTCGCCGCAGTGGGCGTAGCCGCGGGTGCGGTCGGTGGTCATCCAGCCGTCGTCGACGATGATCGTGTCGAGGCCGAGCTCCTTGCCGAGGGCGGCCTGCCGTTCGACGCTCTCCGGGGTGATGTTCTGGTGCAGCGCGTACCAGGTGGAGTAGGCGGGGAGGCGGGCGGCGTCGGGGACGTGGACCGGGCGGTCCCCGGCCCACCAGCCCGCGAGTTCGGCGAGGCTGCGGCCGAAGTGCCGGCCGGAAGTGTCGATGCGGACGGTGAGGCGGCCGGCGGCCTGGACCCAGAACCGGAACTCACCGGTCTCCTCGACCACGCCGCCGCTCGCCAGCACCTCCTCGCGGTCGGCGGCGAAGGCGCAGACGGTGGTGTCCCCGGTGCCGACGAGGGCGGCGACGGGGGCGCCGCGGGAGAGGCCGACACGGCGCGGGGCGCTCCAGGAGGCGGGCAGCCAGCCGGTGCCGCGCGGCTCGGGGGTCCAGAAGGAGGTGACGTCGACGCAGGGGACGCGCCACTCGATCCGCACGTCACCGGTGCCGCCGTCGGGGTCCTCG
The DNA here is from genome assembly GCF_900105395.1 of Streptomyces sp. TLI_053. Lineage (NCBI taxonomy): Bacteria > Bacillati > Actinomycetota > Actinomycetes > Kitasatosporales > Streptomycetaceae > Streptomyces > Streptomyces sp. TLI_053. The sequence goes on along the minus strand of NZ_LT629775.1, from coordinate 7,491,951 downwards.
GCGGTCACCTCGACGACGCCCTCGGCGAGGACGTCGACGGTCGCCGTCCCGGCGACCAGCAGCTCCAGCCGTCCGGCGAAGGGGGCGGGCACGTCCACCCTGCGGGGGCGGGCGGTGGTGGTGGGGGCGTGGGGTTCCCAGATCTCTTCGCTGGTGTCCGTCATGGTCGGGTTCAGCCCTTCGTGGCACCGGCCAGCAGGCCGGAGATGAACTGCCGCTGGAGGACCAGGAAGAGGACCATCATCGGCAGGGTGGATATCGCGGTTCCGGCGAGGATCGAGCCGTAGTCGGTGTTGGCCTTCATGCCCTGGAGGGTGGCGAGGGCGACCGGCAGGGTGTGCATGTCGGTGCTGCGCAGGGCGATCAGCGGCCAGACGAAGCTGTTCCAGGAGCCGAGGAAGAGGAAGATGCCCAGCGCGGCGAGCACCGGCCGCATGACCGGGACCACGATGCCGAACAGCACCCGCAGTTCGCCGGCGCCGTCGACCCGGGCGGCGTCGAGGAGTTCGTCCGGCATGGCGCTGAGGGACTGCCGCATCAGGAAGATCGCGAACGGCACGCACAGGCCGGGCAGGATCAGCGCCTGGTAGCTGTCGAGCAACCCGAAGGACATCATCATCTTGAACAGCGGGACGAGCATCACCTGGTCCGGCACGACCAGGGTCGAGAGCAGGACCGCGAACAGCACCGTGCGGCCGCGGAACCGGAACTTGGCGAAGGCGTACCCGGCCAGCAGTGCCACGACGAGCCCGCCGAGGGTCTGCAGGCCGGACACCAGGAGCGAGTTGAGCAGGACCCGGCCGAGGCCGATCCGGTCCTGGAGGTGCCCGATGTTGTCGCCCAGGTGGGAGCCGGGCAGCAGCTTCGGCGGCCAGGAGAAGATCTCGCCGTCACTGCGGGTGGCGGAGACCACCAGCCAGTAGAACGGGGCGATCGAGAGCCCGGTGACGGCGGCGAGCACCAGGGTGAGCGGCCAGCCGCGCAGCCGGCGCCAGGGACTCGGGCCGGTCGGCTCCGGGGCGGCGGGCGGGGCCGCCGGGCCCGGCGCGACGGGCCCGGCGGAGGTGGCGGCAGTGGTCATTCGCGTTCTCCCATCAGGCGCATCTGGGCCGCGCCGAGCACCGAGACGAGCAGGGTGAGCGCGTAGGCGATGGCGGAGGCGTAGCCGAAGTCGAAGTAGCGGAAGCCGTTGTCGTACAGGTACATCGAGACGGTGAGGGTCGCGTTGTCGGGGCCGCCGCGGGTCAGGACGTAGGGCTCGTCGAAGAGTTGGAGGGTGCCGATGGTGGAGAGCACCACGGTGAACAGCAGCACGGGCCGCAGCGCGGGCAGGGTGACGGAGCGGAACCGGCGGACCGGTCCGGCGCCGTCGACCATGGCCGCCTCGTACAGCTCCTTGGGGATGCCCTGCAGGCCGGCCAGGTAGATGACGGCGTTGTAGCCGGTGTAGTGCCAGGTCAGCACGAGGACGACGGCCATCCGGGCCCAGAAGCCGTCGCCGAACCAGTCGACGCCGGGCAGGCCGATCGCACCCAGGGCGTTGTTGACCGCACCGTCCTTGGTGTTGAGGAGGAAGGAGAACAGGATGCCGGTGGCGACCAGCCCGGTCACGGTGGGCATGAAGACGCCGAGCCGCCACACGGCGCGCCAGCGGACGAAGGCCGCGTTGAGGCCGACGGCGAGCAGGAGGGCGAGCGCGAGCATCACCGGGACCTGCACGACCAGGATCCGGGCGGTGTTGCCGAGCGCGGTCCAGAACAGCGGGTCGTGCAGCAGCCGCTGGTAGTTGGCGAGGCCGGCGCTGTGGGTGACGCTGCCGGAGCCGGCGGTCAGCGACAGCAGCATCGAGGAGATGATCGGGTAGGCCTTGAAGACCCCGAAGAGGATCAGCGCGGGCGCGAGCAGCAGGTAGGGCACGGCCCGGCGGCGGAGCCTGGCGCGCCGGACGGCGGCCGGGCGGACCGCCGCCGGGACGGCCGGCCGGGTGGCCGGAGGAGCGGCGGCGGTCACTTGATCTTGCGCCCGGTCTGCTGGGCCAGCTGCTTGGCCGCCTCCTGGAGCGCCTCGGCCGGGTCGCCGCCCTTGACCAGGACCTTGGTCTGGGCGTCGCTGACCAGCTTGAGGGCGCGGGCGTAGTCGCCGGAGTAGTTGGTGGCGTCGCCGCCCTCGGTGAGCAGGTCGGTGAAGGTCTTCAGGACCGGCTGGCCGCCGTAGTAGGCGCTCGGCTCGCTGTAGATCGGGTCCTGGTAGGCGGCGGTGAGCGCCGGGAAGACGCTGCCGGCCTTGAACATGGCGTTGACCGAGTCGGCCCGGGTGAGCGCGTACTCGACGAACTTCCAGGCGGCGGCGCGGCGGGGGCTGGAGGAGGCGACGGCCAGGTGGGTGGTGTTCACGATGGCGGTGCGCTTGCCGCCGGGGGTGACGGCCGGCGGCCGGGTGAGCCGCCAGTTTCCGCTCAGGTCGGGGAACTTGGTCTCGATGTAGTGCGCGGCCCAGGAGGGCTGCGGGCCGGCGCCGAGCTGGCTGTCCTTCATCTGGGTGCGCCAGGCGGTGGAGCCGGGCGTCTCCAGGACGAGCCCGGCGTCGTTGAGGCGCTTGACCAGGGTGAGGGCGCGGACGCACTCGGTCGAGGTCAGGGTGATGTCGCCCTTGAGGTCGAAGAAGAACGCGCCCTGCTGCTGCATCAGGGACTGCAGGAAGTCGACGTCGGGGCCGGGGGTGCCGGGCTTGTTGATGCCGACCAGGCCGACGCCGGGGTTGGCCGCCTTGAAGGCGTCGGCGGCGGCGATCACGTCGTCCCAGGTCTCGAACGTGGTCGGGTCGAGCTTGGCCCGGTCGAACATGTCCTTGCGGTAGAAGAAGCCCTGGGCGTTGACCTCCCAGGGGAGGGCGCGGGCCTTGCCGTCCTTGTCCGTGACGACCGGCCACAGGCCCTTGGTGAACTTGTCCTTGTGGGCGTCGGCGCCGAGGGCGGAGAGGTCGGCGAGGCCGTCGGGGAACTTCTCCAGGTAGCCGGGCAGGTAGTCGCAGCCGATGTGCAGGACGTCGGCGAGTCCCTGGCCGCCGGCCGCCAGGCCGACGGTGATCTTGTCCCAGATGGCCGGGTTGCCGACGTCCTGGACGTCGACCTTGATGCCCGGGTTGTCCTTCTCGAAGGCGGGCACGACGCCGCGCAGGGCGTCGGCGGCGCTGGTCCAGGACCAGACGGTGACGGTGCCGGTGGCGGCGTCCCCACCGGAGGAGCCGGAACCGCCGGAGCCGCCGCAGGCCGCGAGGGCGCCGCCGGCGGTGAGGGTCAGCAGGCCGGCGCCGGAGGCGCGGAGCAGGTCGCGGCGGGAGAGGTGTGACATGGCATGACCTTCCGAGGGGGTGGACGTCGAGCGGGACGGGTGGGACGTCGGTGGTGCCAGGTGGTGCATGCGGGTGGTGCGGACGGTGCGTCGGGGTACTCCGTGGTGCGGGGTACTCCGTGGTGCGGGGTGTTCGGGTGGTGCGGGGTGCCGGGCCGCCCCGCCGGGAGGCGGGGACGGCCGGGCCGCGGGGCGTCCGCTCAGGCGGTGCGGGCGCCCCGCCGTACATGGGCGAGCGTCGCGCCGAGCAGTTCGGCGGCCGCGGGGTCGGTGCTCGCGTGCGGGGAGAGCCGGATCCAGCCGGCCCGCAGGGTGGTCGCCAGGCCCGCGTCGGTCAGCGCGCGGTGCACGGCGACGGGGTCGGCGCCGGGGAGCCGCAACCGGGCGATGCCGCTGCCGACGGCGACCGGGTCCCCGGCACCGCGGTGGGTGCCGTAGGGGGCGTCCGCCGTCGGGCCGCCGCCGGTCTCGGCGCCCGCGGCGCGGGCGGCGGCGAGCAGTCCGCCGAGCACCTCACCGATCCGGGCCTCGATCCGGCCGGCACCCTCCTCCCGCACCAGGGCGAGCGCGGCGCCCAGGGCGGCGACGGCGGGGCCGTCGGGGTTGGTGAGGGTGTGGGCGACGGCTCCGGGCCGGGGCGGGCACGGGTGGGCGGGCGCGTCGATCGGGTCGACCACCCCGGACCAGCCGCCGAGCCCGGGTCCGATCCGGTCGGCGGTCCGGTCGCGGACCATCAGCACCGCCGCGCCCCAGCCGGCCCGGAGCCACTTCTGGCCGCCGGCGGCGAGCACGTCGGCCGCGTCGGCGGCGAACTCCACGGCGCCGAGGGCCTGGACGGCGTCGACCACCAGGATCCGGTCCGGCCCGATCAGTTCCTTGATCGCGGCCAGCGGCGCCCGGTACCCGGTGGCCGCATCGACGGCGCAGACGGCGACGGCGCGCACCCGGTCGTCCAGGTGGGCCCGGACCAGGTCGGCGGTGACCGGGCCCTCGATCTGACGGACCGTCAGTCCGCCGTTGCCGGCGGCGCGCAGCCAGGGGTAGACGGCGCCGGGGAAGTCGTTCCGCGCCACCAGCACCGTCCCGTCCGGGGCGGACCGGCGTCCCTCCGCACCGGCACCCCCCGCGCCCGCACCCCCCGCACCGGCGCCGACCGCACCCGCGCCGACCGCGTGGGCGGCGGCGAAGAGCCCGTGCGAGGTGGAGCCGACGAAGGCGATCTCGTGCGGCGCGCAGCCCAGCAGCCCGCCGGCCGTCCGGGCCGCCGCCGCGGTGTCCGCGTCGAGGCTCTCGAGCGCGTCCCAGCCGTGCCGGTGGAGCCGGTCGGCCTCGCGGAGCAGCACCCGGCGGACCGGTTCCGACACCGGCCCGAAGCGGGCGAAGTCCAGGTAGCCGAACGGCTCGGCGAACTTCTTCAGGTACTCGGGCATGACCTTTCCTTGGTCGGGCGGCGCAGTGATTTGAACGTTCAAATCCCACACAAACGAACAGAACCGATCAACCTTCAACGAGCGGGAGCCAGCAAACGCCCCCGGCCGATTCCCCGTCAAGACCCTGCGCGCCACCGACCCCCGGTCGAGACCCTCTCGTTACCGGCGGCCGATCTGCCCTCCGACCAGCCCTTGCGCAATGCAATTTGACATTACTATTTTACTGGCCAGTGAGTCGAGAGATCATCTTCGTTTCCCTCGGCGTCACCCGTACTCCCGCACGGTCCGGCGGACCCGGCGCCCCCCACGGCTCCGGCCCCCAACCCGCCCACCCCGCGCGCCCCCACCCCATGGAGTTCCTGTGCCAACCACCCCGCGCCTGCGCTCGGCCCTGCTCTCCGCGGCCCTCGCCGTCACCATGGCCGCCCCGCTCGTCCAGAGCGCCCGGGCCGTCGCACCCCCCGCCGCCGAGCGGGCCACCGACCCGGCCACCGCCTTCGGCGGGACCGCCGCCCATCCCGCCGGCCCCACCGGCGACGTCGCCCACGGCAGCAGCACCACCGGCGCCCCCGGCCCCGAGGGGGCACCCGGCAACGAAGCGCTCCAGCCCACCACGGACGCCACCCGGCCGGCCACCGACCCGGCCACCCCCGTGGCCCAGGCCGCCCCGGCCGCCGCGGACGCCTCCGCGGCGTGCTCGCTCGCCTCCTTCACCGCCCTGTCCCCGGCCGCCCTGGCCGACTTCCTCGCCGACCGATCGCACACCTACGAGGGCTGTCTGCGCCCGCTGCTGGTCGACTGGAGCCCCGGGCTCGCCAAGGTGCTGACCCCGGCCCACGTGCGCGCCGTCGCCGACCGGATCACCGCCCTCTCCCCCGGCTTCGACAGCGCCAACAACCGCAACCAGCAGGAACTCTGGTACTACCTGCACGTCGCGGTCTACTTCGACTACGGCCGTGCCGAGCTCGATCTCAACGACGACGCCACCGCGGCCGCGATCGACCGCGCGATCGCCGCCTACACCGCCAACCCCCGCGCGTTCGACCCCACCACCGCCGCCGGCAACACCATGGGCGAGCTGCTCCAGACCTCCACCGCCCCCAAGCTGCGCCCCGGCCGGCTCCCGCTGCTGGAGCGGGTGCTGCGCCAGTACGCCACCCCCGGCACCGCGTACATCGGCGACCGGGGCTGGAACTGGGCCCTGCAGGCCGTGCTCCAGCTCAACTTCCAGGGCGTCAACAACGTCACCGAGGACGGCGGCGCCTTCCGGGCCGCCGCCGTCGCCGCCCCCGGCTACCGGCAGGCGATCCGCGCCTTCGCCGGCTACGGCCACCTCAAGGGCACCGACACCGAGTGGGCCGTCGGCGACGCCATGAACGAGTACGCCCGGTACGCCGCGGTGGACTCGCTCAAGGCCGAGATCAGGGCCGAGATCGGCGCGGTGGTCGGCACCGTCCAGAACACCTTCGGCCGCCTCAGCCGCCCCTGGCTCAACCTGGCCGTCCCGCTCAACGACTTCGGCCTCTGCGGCCAGTACGGGGCCTGCCGGGCCGAGCTCACCCGGCAGTTCTTCCCGAACACCTACACCTACGACAACGGCTCCCTGGTCATCCGCACCGCCCTCGACCGGGCCACCGCGGACCAGCTGTACTACGCCACCAAGCAGGTCAAGGCCCAGTTCTTCCGGGTCCTCGGCACCGACCGGCCGCTCGCGGACGACACCCACCCCACCCTCACGGTGCAGCTGTACGACACCAAGACCAACTACCGCTCGCTCCAGTACCTGCTGTTCGGGATCGGCGACGTCGAGAACGGCGGCATGTTCATCGAGGAGAACTCCACCTTCTACACCTACCAGCGGACCACCGCCGAGTCGTACTTCAGCCTGGAGGAGCTCTTCCGGCACGAGTACACCCACTACCTGAACGCCCGCTGGGCGATCCCGGAGTCCGGCTACACCACCCGCTGGCCGGGCAGCGCCACCTTCGCGATGAACGAGGGCACCGCCGAGTACTTCGCCGGCTCCACCTCCAGGGACGGCGTCAAGGCCCGCAAGTACATGGTCCGCCAGATCGCCCAGGAAGGCGCATCCGGCACACCGCGCCTGACGATCGATCAGATCCTGCACGCCAGCTGGGAGACCCTCGGCTTCCGGGTCTACCCGTACGCGGCCACGTTCTTCAACCTGCTCGGCGAGCACCACCCCGACCAGCTCGCCGAGATGTACCGGCTGCTGCGCGCCGACGACGTCACCGGCTACAACGCCTGGCGCGACCGCCTCGGCCGGGACGCCGCCCTCCAGCGCGAGTACAACGCCTTCCTGGACGCCGAGATCCCGCTCGCCGACAACCTCTACGTGCCGGTCACCACCTACACGCCGAACAGTCGGCTCAGCTACGCCTGGGCCTCCGAGGTCCAGGACGCGTTCGCCCGCGCCACCCAGAACACCCCGGTCTGCAAGGACAACGCCGACTGGAACAACACCATGCGGTTCACCTGCACCGGCCGGATGACCGCCAACCTCACCAACACCCTCGACGCCGGACAGGTCCGTGCGGACATGGCCGCCACCGTCGACTACTTCCTGCTCGCCCGCGGCGGCGCCGCCGCCAACAACCTCGCCGACATGAACTGCTGGTTCGGCCAGGTCGAGGTCTGGCCCACCGGCCGCGCCGGCAGCGCCGACTACACCTGCGAGGGCCCGCTGCGCCGGTGACCCCTCCCCGCCACGGCGCGGCGGTGCCCGACCGGCCCGCCCTGCACTGACCCGCGCGGCCCCGGACCGACCGTCCGGGGCCGCGCGGCGTTCCGGGCCCCGGACCCGGTCGGCGGGCCAGCGGGTCGGCGAGTCGGCGAGTCGGCGGGTCAGCGGGTCAGCGGGTCAGGCTGGCGCGGTAGAGGGAGCGGACCAGCCCGGTGCCGACCTCGGGGTGCGGGTCGTTCTCCAGGTTGCCGCTGAGCCCCGCCACGAAGGTGTCGATGTCCCGTTCGGTGTAGCCCTGTTCGGTCAGCGAGGTGCCCAGGCCGGTGCGCGCGAGCAGCGCGTCCACGGCGGTGGCGGCGTCCCGGTGCCCCAGGGTGTCCCCGATGGCGTCGAACGCCTCGTCCGCGAAGGGGCGGGCGCTGCGCAGCCAGGCGGGGTAGAGCATTGCCAGGCCGCGCCCGTGCGAGAGCGGGTTGCCGGCGACGGCACCCATGGCCTGCTGGAGGCGGTGCGGCAGGCAGGTGCTGACGGTGGTGACGTTCACCCCGCCCAGCAGGGCGGCCAGTGCCATCGCCTCCCGGGCCTCGGGCGTGGCCGCGCCGCGGGCGAGCCCGGGCAGGTGGTCGCGGATCAGGGCGAGGGCCCGGTGGGAGTACGCCCGGCTGCGCTCGGTCGCGCGCTTGGCGACCGCGCCCTCGACCGCGTGGGCCAGCGCGTCGAAGCCGCTCTCCAGGGCGACGGCGACGGGCAGCCGGTCGGTGAGGTCCGGGTCGACGAGCGCGATCCTGGGGGCCACGTCCTCGCCCCGGATCCCGGACTTGAAGCCCCGCACCACGTCGGTGACGATGGCGCCCTGGGTGACCTCCGAGCCGCTTCCCGCGGTGGTCGGGACGGCGACGACCGGCAGCGCGCCGGCGGAGCCGGGCAGGGTGCGGCCGATCAGCTCGCGCACCGTGTCGGCGTCGCCCGCGACCGCGACGGCCTTCGCGGCGTCGATGGCGCTGCCGCCGCCGAGGCCGACCACCAGGTCGCAGCCGTTCGCCCGGGCCAGTGCGAGCGCCTCGTCGATCTCGTCCGAGCGGGGGTTGGCGCCGATCCGGTCGAAGACCGTGACGGCGAGCCCGGCAGCGGTGAGCGAGCCGAGCGCCCGGTCCAGGATGCCGGTGCGGCGCATCGCGGTCCGGCCGCAGACCAGCAGGGCGTGGCCGCCCAGCGGGGCCGCGAGCGGGCCGAGCCGGTCGAGCACGCCCCGGCCGAGCAGCACCCGGGTGGGGACGGGCAGGTCGTCCAGGTCGACGGTGCCGGGGTGCGGGTCAGCGGTCATCGTGGGCGGCTCCTCGCCGGGGCTGGTGCGGGGTCGGATCGGTGCCCGGCCGCCGCGGGGCCGGGTCGGTGCGGGCGGCGTTGGCGTCGAGTGCCTCGAACACCGCGCAGGTGCCCTCGACCAGGTACTGCAGGGCCGAGCCCCCGCCGGTGGAGCGCGGCCCGTCCCAGGGCAGTTCGGCCACGGTGTCGCCGCCCAGCAGCAGCGTGCGGCCGGGGGCGTGCGCCCGGGCGGCGAGCACGGCCGCCGCCGCGTGCCGGTTGCCCTCGGCGTGGCGGCCGGGGGTGCCGGCGACCAGGACCCGTCCGGCGCGGCGGAGCAGCTCGATCGCGCCGGGCTGGACCTCGAAGTCGACGATGGCGTGGTCGTCCGGCACGCCCCGGTCGAGCGGCAGGTGCCGGACGGTGCCGTCCGGGCCGGCCGCGACGACCACGCGCGGCAGGTGGATGCCGGCCCCGCCGGTGCGGGCCAGGACCTCGCGGGCCACCCGGGCGCAGCCCTCGGGGTCGCTGCCCAGCTCGGAGCGGCCGATCCGGTGGCCGGTGACGGCGAGCAGGGTGTTGAGCACGACTCCGCCCGGGATCACCAGGTGGTGGGTGCGGGTGAGGCCGCGCAGGCCGATCAGGGTCTTCTCCGGTTTGACGCCGCCGAGCACCGCGACCGAGGGGCCGTCGTCGCCGGCGCCGTCACCGGCGCGGTCACCACTACCGTCGGCTCCGGCGTTGCCACCGGCTTTGCCACCGGCCGCGGCTCCGGCCGCCCAGGGGTCGAGGGCGCGGGCCTCCCCGACCAGCCCGGCCGCGGCCCAGCCGGGAAGGTGGTCGAGCAGCCCGGTGTTGGAGGCGTGCCGCCGGTGCGCCTTGGAGAAGCCGCCGATCGCCACCCGGTCGCCCAACCTGGCCAGGTCACGGGCGAGTTCGGGGTCACCGCGCTCCTCGCGCGGGTCCAGCCGGGTGTTGCCGAACAGAGCGATCCCGCCGGGCTCCAGCGCCAGGGCCCAGCCCCGGGCGCGGGCCGTGCTGTTCTCCGGCAGGTACGCCACCGGACGGCCGAGCCGCCGGGTGAGGTAGTCGGCGAGGTAGTCCAGGTGGCGGGCGCTGCCGTCCTTGGCGCTGCCCTGGTGGCTGAGCAGGGCGGTCCGCGCGCCGGCGTCGGACAGCCGGGCGAGGTCGGCCAGTTCGACGTCGATCCGGCCGGTGTCGGCGAGCGCGGGACCGGCGTTGAACCCGGCCGAGTAGATCCAGCGCTCGCCGGGCGCCGGGGTGTGGTCGGCGAGCAGCCGCATCCTGGTCACAGGCCGTAGTGCCCGAGGCCGGCGCGCTCGTCGAGGCCGAACATCAGGTTCATGTTCTGGATCGCCGACCCGGCCGCCCCCTTGACCAGGTTGTCGGTCACCGCGACGACCTTGGCGAAGCCGCGCACCGGGTCGTAGTCCACCCCGATGTGGCAGAAGTTGGAGCCGATCACCGAGGTGAGGCTCGGGTAGACGCCGTACTCCTTGGCGTTGAGCCTGCCCTTCTTGGCGAAGGTGTTGACGCGCACGAAGTGCTCGCCGGCGTAGTGCTCCCGGTAGAGGTCGAGCAGGGCGGCGCGGTCGAGGTCCGCCCGGGCCTCCGCCCGGACCGCGACGCTGGCCTGGATGTAGATGCCGCGGACGAAGTTGCCGTGGGCGGTGGTCATGTCGACCACGGGCGCGCGGCCGGCCAGCGGGGCGAGCTGGGTCTCCAGCTCGGGGGCGTGCCGGTGGCCCTCCAGGCTGTAGGGCAGCATCGAGGCGAAGGCCTCGGCGTGCATGATCTCGGTGAGCGGCTTGTTCCCGGCGCCGGAGGTGCCGTTGACCGCGGCGAGGTGGATCGCGGTGTCGAGGTCGGCGAGCCCGGAGCGCAGCAGCGGGGCGAGGCCGAGCACGGTGGTGATGGCGTAGCAGCCGGGGTTGGCCACCAGCCGGGCCCCGGCGACCCGGTCGCGGTACAGCTCGGTGACGCCGTAGACGGCCTCCGGCAGCAGCTGCGGGCTGGCGTGCTCCTCGCCGTAGACCTCGCGGTAGCGGTCGGCGTCGGCGAACCGGAAGTCGGCGCTGACGTCGACCACCTTGACGCCGCGGTCCAGGAAGTACGGCGCGGAGCGCATCGCCTCGCCCGAGGGGGTGCAGAAGAACACCACGTCGAGGTCGCCGGCCCGCTCCCGCAGCTCCTCGACGGTGGTGAAGGCGAGCCCGCTGCCGAGCAGGTTGGGGTGGACCCGTTCGAGGTCCTCGCCGCCGCGGGCGGTGGGCAGGACGGTGCCGACGCCGGGGTGGTTCAGCAGCAGGCGGCAGAGTTCGCCGCCCGCGTGCCCGGTGCCGCCGACGATGCCGATGGTGAGCGTCATTCGTGTCCTCACGGGGTGATGATGATCTTTCCGGTGGCCGGTTCGCCGGCGGCCATCAGCGCCATCGCGGCGCCGGTGCCGGCGAGGCCGAAGTGGTGGGTGACCATGGGCCGCGGGTCGACGCTGCCCTCGGCCAGCCAGCCGATGACGGCGTGGAAGTCCTCGGCGGTGGACAGCGAGGAACCGATCACCCGGACCTCCTTGCCGACCAGGGCGTTGACCGCGACGGCGGGCGGGTGGTCGAAGAAGCTGACTACGACCACGGTGCCGCCGGGCCGTACCGCCCGGACCGCCTCGTCCACCGCGCCCGGGTGGCTGGCGGCCACGAGCACCACGTCGGCGTCCGGCACGTCCGGGCCCGGGGCGGTCCCGCCGGCCAGGACGTCGAGATAGCCGTCGGCGCCGAGGGCCCGGGCACGGCGCCCCTTGTGCGGGCCGAGGTCGGAGCAGACCACGGTGCCGAAGCCGAGCCGTTTGGCGGCGACCAGGCAGCCGAGGCCGATGTTGCCCGCGCCGATGATCCGCACGGCCCGCCCGTCCGCCGGTCCGGCCAGCGCGACGGCGTGGTGGGCGATCGACAACGGCTCGACCAGCGCGCCGAGTTCCGGGTCGGTGCCGGCGGGCAGGCGGTAGGTCATGGCGGGCCGCAGCGTCACGTACTGCGCGAAGGAGCCGTCCCAGCCGAGGTCGCACAGATTGGCCTTGGCGCCGCACAGGTTGGTGCGCCCCCGGGCGCACATCGGGCAGTCGCCGCAGTGCGCGTAGGCGGCGGCGCAGACGAGCTCGCCCTCCGCGAACCCGCCGGCCGGGGTGACGACGGTGCCGCACAGTTCGTGGCCGAGCACGGTCGGCGCGGTCTTGTACGGATGGGCGCCGCGGTAGGTGGCCAGGTCGGAGCCGCAGATGCCGGTGGCGAGCACCCGGACCAGCAGCTCGCCGGGGGCGACCGGCGGCAGCGGGGTACGCCGGTGCTCGATCCGCCCGTAGTCGATCAGAACCGCGCTCTCCATCGTGTCCTGACGTGTCGTCAGCACTGGTTGGGCACCTCCTGGCCGGCCAGGGCGGCGGCCACCGAGTCGACCAGGATGCGGCCGATCCGGACCTGCGAGTCGACCGACATCGCGCCGATGTGTGGGGTGATCACCACGTTGTCCAGCTCGTGGAGCCGGTTCGGGCGACCCTCCTCGGCGACCACGTCGAGCCCGGCGCCGGCGATCCGGCCCTCGGCCAGCGCCTCGTACAGCGCGTCCTCGTCGACGACCAGGCCGCGCGAGACATTGACGAGCAGGGCGGTCGGCTTCATCGCGGCCAGCGCGGCGGCGTCGATCAGGTGGTGCGTCCGGTCGGTCAGCGGGACGGCCAGGCAGACCACGTCGGCGGCCGGCAGCAGCGTCTTCAGCGGAGCCAACTCGTAGTCGAGACGCTCCAGTTCGTGGCGGCGGTCGTCGTCGGGACGGGCCACGTCGACCAGTACCCGCATGCCGAGGGCGCGGCCGAGCGCCGCGATCCGGGAGCCGATCCGGCCGTAGCCGACCAGGCCCAGGGTCTTGCCGCCGAGTTCGGCCCCGGAGAGCGCGGCCTTGTTCCAGATCCCGGACCGCACCTGGCGGTCCGCGAGCGCCAGGTGGCGCCCGACCGTGAGCATCAGCCCGAGGGCCAGCTCGGCGACGGCCGGGGCGGAGACGGCGGGGATGTTGAAGACGGTCGCACCGGCCTTCCGGGCCGCCCCGACGTCGATGTTGTCGATCCCGGAACCGGCCCGGGCGATCACCTTGAGCCGGCCGGCCGCCGCGATGACGGAGGCGTCCAGGCGCACCCCGCTGCGCAGCACGATCACCTCCTGGTCGCGCACCAGTCGGAGGAGTTCGTCGACGGGCGGGCGCAGCGCCACGGTGACGTCGTAGCGGCGGCGCAGCTCGTCCAGCGCCCCCGGGTCGATCGGGTCGAGCACCAGGACGCGGACGCGCGGCGCCCCGGCCCGCGGCGCCAGCTCGGCCAGGGCCCGCCGGTCGAGCTTGCCGGAGGAGGTGAGCGGCAGCTCGTCCACCGGGTGGAAGCGGTTGGGGACCAGCTGCGCGGGCATGGTGGCGCGGGCGAACCGCCGCAGCGCGGCGACGTCCGGCTCCTCCGGCCCGGCCGGGACGACCAGCGCGGTCAGCAGTTCGTTGCCCGCGCCGTCCCGGACGACCAGCGCGGCCGCGTCGCGGACCTGCGGGGCGGCCCGCAGACCGGCCTCGACCTCGCCGAGTTCGACCCGGTGGCCGCGGAGCTTGACCTGCTGGTCGTTGCGGCCGAGGTAGGCGAGCCCACCGTCGGGCAGCCGGCGGGCGAGGTCGCCGGTGCGGTACATCCGGCGGCCGTCGAGGGTGCGGAAGCGCTCGGCGGTGAGTTCCGGCCGGTTCAGGTAGCCGTCGGCGACCCCCGACCCGGCCACCCACATCTCGCCGGTCGCGCCGTCCGGGACCAACCGGAGTGCGTCGTCGCGCAGTTCGATCGCCAGGTGGGGCAGCGGGCGCCCGATCGGCGAGGCGGTGCCGGCGGCCAGCTGCTCCGGGGTGAGCACCAGGTGGGTGGCGTGAACGGTGATCTCGGTGATGCCGTACATGTTGACCATGACGGGCGCCGGAGCGGGCGCGGCGGCGAGGAAGCCGCGCACCACGTCGAGGTCGACGCTCTCGCCGCCGAAGACCACGTAGCGCAGCGCGGTCGCCGGGGCGCCCGAGTCGCCGTACTCCCGGGCCAGGTGGCGGAAGGCGGACGGGACCTGGTTGAGCACCGTGATCCGCTCGTCGGCCAGCAGCCGCAGGAAGTCCTCCGGTGCCTGCGCCGTGGCGGCGGGCACCGGCACGGCGGTCGCGCCGGTCGCCCAGGCGCCCCACAGCTCCCAGACCGAGAAGTCGAAGGAGGCGGAGTGGAAGAGCGTCCAGCGGTCCCCGGTGCCGAGGTCGAACAACGGCAGGGTGGCCCGCAGCAGCTCCAGGACGTTGCCGTGGGTGACCACACAGCCCTTCGGCACGCCGGTGGAGCCGGAGGTGTAGATCACGTACGCCGGGTCGTCCGGGCCGGGTGCGGCGCCGGCCGGACCGGCGGGCCCGGCGGCCTCCGGGTCGGCGGCCTCCGGGTCGGCGGCCTCCGGGTCGATCACGGGCAGCGCGTCCAGCCCGCAGGCCGCGGCCCGGCCGGGATCCCCGACCAGGGCCGCGAGTCCGGCGTCCGCGGCCATGAAGCGGAGCCGCTCGGCCGGGTACGACGGGTCGAGCGGCACGTACGCCGCACCGGACTTCAGGATGCCGAGGATCCAGGCGGGCGCCCGGTGCGAGCGCTCCAGGAGCACGCCCACCAGGTCGCCCCGGCCCAGGCCGGCGGCCGTCAGCCGGGCGGCGACGGCCCCGGCCCGCCGGTCGAGCTCGGCGTAACCGAGCTGCTCGCCGCCGCCGGCCACCGCCGCCGCGTCGCCGCGCACGGCGGCGACGCGGGCGAACAGCTCCGGCAGCGACCGGGCGCCGGCCGGCAGGTCAGACAGCTGCATGGTTGCCACCGACCGCCATCACGTCGCCCTGGCCGACCGGCTTGTAGTAGTCGGTGGGGTGGACCTGGTCGCCGAAGTCGCCGAACATCCGGCGCAGGCGCGGCGACATCCGGTCCAGCACCTCGGCCGGCTGCTGGAGGTAGTCGTGCGGGCGGTGCCACAGGTGCCCGTAGCGCAGGATGAAGGTCTTGCGCTCCTGGACCTTGTTGGGCGCCACGGCGTGCCACAGCGAGTACGGGAAGATCAGCACGTCGCCCGGCGCGGCCTTGACCTCCAGGGCGTCGTCGGGCAGCACCCCCTGGCGCAGCGGCTCGTCGAGCTCCTCGATGTAGCAGAGCGCCGTCCGGTCGGTCGGCACCTTGCGGTGGCTGCCGGGGACGAGCAGGAAGTTGCCGCTGTCGGACTCCGTGGTGTCGGTGAAGAACACCTGCGCCTTGATCTGCAGGCTCGGGCTGCCGTGGACGAGCCGCAGCTGCTGCAGGTACTCGCCGCCGTCGGTGTGCCAGTACTCGAGCGCCTCGTCCTGGAGCGAGCGGACGAAGATCTCGGTGCCGAGCAGCTGGACGCTGCCGGCGAGCAGCGACATCATCGGGCCGACCAGCTTCGGGTGGTCGAGGAAGTAGTCCATGCCGGCGGTACGGGCCACCGCGTCGCGCACCCGGACCGTGTGGGCGCGGTCGGTGAAGCTGGCGTGGTTCTCGATGGTCCGCGCGCCGTCGGCGACCACTTCGTCGATGACGGCGAGACCGCGCTCCACCTCCTCGGGGCTGAACAGGCCCTTCAGGTGGAGGTAGCCGTTCTGCTCGTAGCTCTCGAACTGCTCGTCGGTGAGCGGCGTCCAGTCGCGCTCGACGGCGGTCTCGACGGTCGACTCGCGAATGGTCGCGATGTGCATGCCGGTGTCGTGCATGGTGTTCTCCCTCGTCGACGGGTCGGTGGGTGCGGGCGCGCCGGTCACGGGCGCAGTTCCTCGGCCCACTCGTACAGCCGGGCCTCCACCGCGTCCCACAGGGCCAGGACGTCGGGGGCGGTGTACCAGTCGGTCTTGAACATGACGTTCACGGTGACGCCGTCCTCGTCCTCGTCCCAGAAGGTCGCGATCGCGGCGTCGTGCCAGCCGTTGGAGATCCGCAGCGGCTCGGTCCGCACACCGGGGATCTCGATCTCGCCGACGCTGCGGCGCATGCCGAGCGGCCGGGCGTTGAAGGTGACGTACGGGACGGTGGCCTGCCGGCCGAGTGCCGACGGGTCCATCAGGCCGATCAGGGCGGGCCACGGCAGGTCGCTGTCGTCCAGGGTGACCAGGATCCGCTCGCGGAAGTGCCGCAGGTACTCCACCGGGTCGGGGTGCCGGCCGGGCTCGCTGGCCAGCACCGTCTTGCTGGCGAACCAGCCCACGGCGTGGGTGAGTCCGGGCAGCTCCCGGTTGGCGGTGGACAGCGTGGTGGCGACCACCGGGCGGCCCGAGCGCTCGTACAGCGCCCGGTGGAGCGCGGCGTGCATGAGGTTCAGCGCGGTCATCCGCAGCGGGCGGGCCACCGCGGCGAGGTCGCGGCACAGCTCGCCCGGCAGACGGCGGACGAAGTCCTCGTTCTCCTCGTACCGGATGCCGGTCGCGCCGCTGAACCCCTCGACCGGCATGGCCGGGATCGCGCCGACGCCGTCCAGCCGGGCGGCCAGCCGGGCGAGCGCGGCGCGCCCGGCCGGCGAGTCGACGGCGAGGTTCTGCCGGCGGACGAACTCCTGGAAGGGGAGTTCGACCGGCGGCAGCGGCGGCACCGCCGCGCCCACCTCCTGCCCGTAGAGCACGGCGAGGTCCCGGATCAGGGCGTTCAGCGACCAGCCGTCGCTCACCATGTGCTCGGTGACGAGCGCGAAGTACGTCTCCTGCGGCGAGCGCGGGAGCACCACCAGCCGCGCGACCGGCCCGTTCTCCAGGTCGAAGGGCTCGATCACGGCGTCCCGGACGGCGGTCCGGTCGGCCTGCTCGTCCGCCCCGGCGGGCAGCCGCCGGACGTCCTGCGGCTCGGCGGCGCCGACGTGCCACAGCGCCCGGTCGGTGTCGAAGCCGCTGAGCAGGGCCGGGTGCCGGCGCTGCACGGCGTGCCAGGCGCGGTTCAGCGCGGCCACGTCGAGCGTGCCGTGCAGGACCAGCGGCAGGGTGCTGTGGTGCGGGTTGAAGACGCCCCGCCCGGCGTCCTCCCGGGTCTGGCCGAGCCGGTGCCGGTGGTTCCAGGAGGCCCGCAGGGTCTCACGCATGGTTCAGCTCCCGCTCCCGGACCAGGTCGGTGAGCGCCGGGAGGTCGTCCGGCCCGCCGGCCCGGACCATCGAGGCGCCGTCGTGGGCGCGGCGCCCGCCGTCGGCCCGCAGCGGACGCAGCAGCAGCTGCGCCGGGTCGCAGACCACCTCGACCAGGGCCGGCCCGTCCTCGGCCAGCACGGCGGCGATGTCGGCGTCGAGCGTGCCGGTGTGCTGCAGCGTGCGGTACGGCAGCCGGAACGCGGTCGCGACGGCGGAGAAGTCGAGGGTCTCGGGCTCCTCCAGCTCCGGTCCCCCGACCAGCGCGGCCTGGGACTCCCGGATCGAGGCGTAGCCGCCGTTGTTCAGCACGAACACCTTGATGCCGAGCCCGTACTGGCTGATGGTGGCGAGCTCCTGGATGTTGAGCTCGATCGCGCCGTCGCCGACGATCACCAGCACCTGGGCGTCCGGCCGGGCGAAGGCCGCGCCGACCGCCATCGGCACGGCCGCGCCCATGTTGAGGAAGGCGGCCGAGGTGATCTCCCGCTGGGAGGCGGTGAACTCCAGGGTCTGGCCGGTCACGTAGTAGGCGCTGCCGGTGTCGACCACGAAGACGTGGCCGGGGCCGGTCTGCGCCTCCAGCCGGTCGACGAACCGGTAGGAGTTGATCGGGCCGTCCGGCCGCTGCTCGCCGACGGTGGGGTGGGCGGCCTTGAGCGCGGCGCACTCGGCGAGCCAGGCCTCGTGGGCGGGGGCGGCGGGTTCGGCCGCCTCCTCCTGGAGCGCCTCGACCAGCCGGCCGACGTCCATGCAGACCGGGAAGTCCACCCGGACGCCCTTCTTGGTCAGCTGCGACGGGTCGATGTCGACCGCGACGACGGTGGCGTCCGGGTCGAAGGCGTCCGCGTCCTCGCCGACGAAGGCGGTGGACAAGCTGGAGCCGAGCGAGATCACCAGGTCCGAGCGGCCCATGATCAGCCCCGGGTAGAGCCGGCCGCGGATGCCGCCCTGACCGAAGCAGAACTCCGAGTCGTAGGGCAGCAGGTCGGTGCCCAGCCGGGAGGTGACCACCGGGATCCGCAGCTTCGCCACCATGGCCTGGAACGCCTGCACGGCGTCGGCCTGCCGGACGCCCTGGCCGGCGACGATCAGCGGGCGCTCGGCGGAGCGCAGCATGGTCATCAGCTGCCGGGCGGTCTGCCGGGCGCCGGAGCCGCGCGGTTCGGCGGCGGGCGGCTCGGCCCCCTCCAGGGCGTCCGGGTCGACCAGCGCGGCCTGGACGTCCAGCGGGATGTCCAGCCAGACCGGGCCCGGGCGGCCCTCCAGGGCGTGCCGGACGGCCTCGTCCAGGTGGCGGCGGATGTCGCCGGGGCGCTCCACCACCGCGGAGTACTTGGTCATGCTGCGGGCGCTGTGCACCACGCCGAAGCCCTGGACGCCGAAGGAGCGGACGCCCTCCTCCATGTGCCGGGTCTCGACCTGGCCGGAGACCACCAGCACGGGCACGCCGTCGGCGTACGCGTCGACCAGTCCGGCCAGCGCGTTGACGGCGCCCGGGCCGCTGGTCACCAGCGCCACCCCGAGCTCGCCGGTCAGCTTGGCCGCGCCGGTGGCCATCAGCGCCGCCGCGGTCTCGTGCCGGGCGCAGATGGTGACCAGGCCGGGCCGCTGGCTGAAGGCCTGGTCGAGGTGGATGGAGCCGGTGCCGGAGAGGCTGTAGCAGGTGTGCACGCCCAGCCCGTGCAGGTAGGCGGCCGTGTAGTCGGCCACGGTGACGGTCATGCCAGCCACTGCGCCACCCGCTTCGCCACGCCCTGCGCCGTCAGGCCGTAGTGCTCGTAGAGGAACTCGGCGGGGCCGATCGGTGCGTACTCGTTCGGCACGCCGAGCTGCAGCACGGGCACCGGGTGGGTGCGGACGACGGTCTCGG
The DNA here is from genome assembly GCF_900105395.1 of Streptomyces sp. TLI_053. Lineage (NCBI taxonomy): Bacteria > Bacillati > Actinomycetota > Actinomycetes > Kitasatosporales > Streptomycetaceae > Streptomyces > Streptomyces sp. TLI_053. The sequence continues at coordinate 7,473,072 of NZ_LT629775.1, read as the reverse complement.
CGACCGCGCCGCCGAGGCCGCCGTTGAGCACGTGGTCCTCCGCGACCACCAGGCGTCCGCTCCGGCGCGCGGCCCGTCCGATCGCCTCCGCGTCGATCGGCCGGACCGAGCCCAGGTGCAGCACGCCGGCCCGGATGCCGTCGGCCTTCAGCAGCTCGGCCGCCTCCACCAGGCGGGTGGTGAGCAGGCCGGTGCCGACCAGGGTGACGTCCTCGCCCTCGCTCAGCTGCACCGAGCCGCCGGACGCGAAGGTGTGGTCGGCCGGGAACAGCTCGGGCGTGTCCAGCTTGCTGACGATCCGGATGTAGACCGGACCCTCGATGGTCATCGCCTCGCGCAGGGCGGCCACGGTGTCGTTCGGGGTGGCCGGCGCCAGGACGGTCATCCGCGGGATCGACCGCATCCAGGCGAGGTCCTCGACGGCGTGGTGGGTGCCGCCGAGCGCGCCGTAGGCGAGGCCGCTGACGAAGCCGCAGAACACCACGTTGGCGTTGGTGTAGGCGGCGTTCTTGATCTGCTCCAGCGCCCGGGCGGTCAGGAAGCAGGAGGCCGAGTAGACGAACGGGCGCAGGCCCGCGTTGGCCAGGCCGATCGACACGCCGACCAGGTTCTGCTCGGCGATGCCGACGTCGACGAAGCGGTCGGGCAGCTCGGCCTGGAAGCCGAGCGCCGAGTGGGTCTCGGCCGAGTCGTTGTTGACGATGCAGATCCGCTCGTCGGCGCGGGCCATGTCGAGCAGGGCCGCCGAGAAGGCGGCGGCGCAGTCAGTCGTCGGTGCCATGCTCAAGCTCCCGGAGTGCCTGGTCGAGAAGGTCGGGGGTCAGTCGGCGGCTGTGCCATTCGAGGTTGCGCTCCATGAAGGAGACGCCCTTGCCCTTGACCGTGGAGGCGATCAGGCAGGTCGGCCGGCCCGGCTCGAGCGGCGCGCCGCCGAGCACGGTCAGCAGTTCCTCGACGTCGTGGCCGTCGACGACGCGCACGGCCCAGCCGAAGGAGCGCCACTTCTCGTCCAGCGGCTCCAGGGCGTTGATGTCCTCGGTGCTGGCGCCCTTCTGGGCGAGGTTGCGGTCGACGATCACGACCAGGTTCTCCAGCCCCCGCGACGCCGCCAGCATCGCGGCCTCCCAGTTGCTGCCCTCCTGGAGCTCGCCGTCGCCGGTGAGCACGAAGGTCCGGCGGCCGGAGCCCTGGACCCGGGCGGCGAGGGCCGCGCCCACGCCGAGCGAGAGGCCGTGGCCGAGCGAGCCGGTGTTGAACTCGATGCCCGGCACGCGGGTGGAGACCACCGTGCTCAGCCGCGAGTCCGCCGCGCCGTAGGTCGCCAGCTCCTCCTCGGGCAGGATGCCCCGGAGCGCGAGCACGCTGTACATGGCGGCCGAGGCGTGGGCCTTGCTGAGGATGAAGCGGTCGCGGTCCGGGTCGTCCGGGCCGCCGCGCAGCACGCCGAAGTGGAGCGCGCAGAGGATGTCCATGGCGGAGAGGTCCGCCCCGATGTGGCCGGTCCCGGCGGTGCTGACCGTGGTCAGCGCGAGTGCTCGGGCCCGTGCCGCCCGACGGCGCACCAGCGCCACGTCTTGCGACGACAAGTCTTGATCCTTTCGGTGGGTCGGGGTCGTGGTCGAGGTGGTCCCGGCGGTCAGGCCGTGAACTCCTGCCACTGGTCCAGGCGCTGGAGCGCGAAGACGTCCTTGACCCCGGCGATGCTGTCCTCCAGGTGGGCCGAGTGCCCGGTCTCGTAGATCGAGCCGAGGGCGGACCGCAGGGAGGTGATGGTGGCGCGCAGGCCCTGGTTGGCGTAGATGACGGCGGACACACCGGCCGCGCGGGCCTCGTCGGCGTGCCAGTCGGGGTAGGTGGTGGGCACCACGACGACCGGCAGCCGGTCGTCCCACTGGTCGAGGAAGGACAGCACCTCGTCCTTGGTGGCCTGCTTGGAGTGGACCAGGACGGCGTCGGCACCGGCGTCGGCGTAGACCGCGCAGCGCTTGAGCGCCTCGTCGACACCCAGTCCGCTGATCATCGCCTCGGTGCGGGCGATGACGAAGAAGTCCTCGCTGCGCTGGGACTTCTTGGCCGTCTCGATCTTGTGGGCGAAGGCGTTCACGTCGAGCAGGCTGTGGTCGGCCGCCGCGAAGCTGTTCATCTTCGGGAAGATCTTGTCCTCCATGCACACGGCGGTGATGCCGGCCTGCTCGTACTCGGCCACCATGTACGCCACGTTCATGCTGTTGCCGAAGCCGGTGTCGCAGTCGGCCACCACCGGGACGGAGAGCGCCTTCTGGATGTGCGCGGCCGCGTCCAGGTACTCGCTCATGCTGAGCAGGCTGGCGTCGGGCAGGCAGCGGGCGGCGGAGATCTCGAAGCTGGAGGCCCAGACGGCCTGGAAGCCGACCTGCTCGGCGATGACGCCGCCGAGCGCCGAGTGCGCGCCGGCGATCCGGACCAGCGGGTGCTCCGCGAGGACGCTGCGGAACGAGGGGTAGCTGTGGGGGGTGGGACTCACGTGGTGCTCCTACGTCTGGGGTGATGGTTCATTTGACGGTTCGTCGGACACGCCGGCCGGCGGGGCGTCCCGGACGAAGGCCCACAGGGCGATCAGGCCGCAGATCACGAACACTCCGGCCAGCAGCAGCCAGCCCGCGGCGCCCATGCCGAGCGGCAGCATGACCACCAGCGCGGGCCCGAAGAACTGCTGGAGCCCCCGGCCGAGCCCGAACACGCCCTGGTACTCGCCCATCCGGCCCTCGGGCGGCAGGGTGAAGGACAGTCCCCAGCCGCCGGCGGACTGCGCGAGTTCGCCCAGGGTCATCAGGACCGTGCCGGCGAACAGCAGGACGACGGCCAGTGGGGTGTCGGCGGCGCCGGACCCGGCGAACAGGCAGCAGGCCAGCGCCATCAGCAGGCCCGCCCGCAGCAGCAGGCGACCGGAGCCGGACACGGTGTCCGAGCCCTTGCCCGCGGCGACCTGGAGCAGCACCACCAGCACGGTGTTGACCACCGTCAGGGCCGCCACCAGGGCGCCCGGCGCACTGGTGCGGTTGACGATCCACAGCGGTACGCCCACCGCGAGCACCGGCTGGAACAGCTCCAGGATCCCGGAGAGCGCGGTGGCCAGCAGGAACCGGCGGTCGCGGAAGGCCTCCCAGGAGCGCCCCGCGGTGGCCGGGACCACCTCCGGTCCGTCCGGCCGCAGGCCCAACGCCATGATGGCACACAGCAGTTGGAGGGCCACGTTGACCGCGATCACGAGCAGGAAGGCGATCCGCGAATCCGTCGCCAGCGCGGCCCCGGCCAGGCCGGCGCCGGCCGTGAAGCCGAGATTGAACAGGCTGCGCATCCTCGCCCGGACCCCCGCGGAGCGGGCGGAGCCGAACAGGGCGTGGGTCAGGGCCGCGCGCAGCGGGCTGCCGACAGTCTCGCACACCGCTATCGCGCAGGCCACGGCCGTGAACGCGGGCACGCCCTCGACGAAGGCGTAGCCGACGAACAGCACCGCGAGCAGACCGTAACTGGCCGCCAGCGGCCGGCGCGCGCCGAACCGGTCGGCGACCCGCCCGCCCGGGACGGTGGCGAGGAACCCGCACAGCCCGGCCGCCGACATGGCCACCGAGACGCTCTCGGCGGACAGCCCGACGGTCCTGGTGAAGAAGATGGCACTGGAGGTCAGGAAGAGGCCGGTGCCGAGCGACTGGGTGAGCGTGAGCACACCCATGCGGCGCTCGGCCCCGGGCGCCGGGACGAGTTCCCTCAGGAACCCGGCGGCGGCCGAGCCGATGGTAGGCATGAGTCATCCAGGGGGTGGTTCGCGGAGGTGGGCACGTCCGGGGCGTGGTTCGCGGGGGTGGACGCGACCGGGGCCGGGCCGCGGCCCTCCGAACCCGGCGGTCCGGGCAGTCCGGGCGGTCCGGGCGGCGCCGACGGCCCACCGGGCGTCCCCGGACGGGACGCCTCAGACGTGGTCGAGCAGGTCCCGGGCGGTGCGTCTGACCGGCCGGCCGTCGACGTCGAACTCGTAGGCCAGCAGGGCGACCGCCTGCTCCACCAGCGCGGTCATGCCCCGGTGGTCGGCGGCCGAGCCGCACAGCATGTCGAGCAGGGTGGTGGAGGTCCCGGCGGCCAGCTCGGTGCCGGGCCGCACCGCGAGCCGGTACGACTCGACCCCGGGCAGCGCCCGGACGGCGGCCTGGCCGTCGACCCGGGTCAGCCGGCCGCCCCCGGTGGGGCCGGGGGTGTAGTACTGGAAGTGCACCCGGTCCGGACGGGCCGGGAGCGGCCCGGGCTCGCGTCCGAGCGCCAACTCACCGGCCAGCGCGACCAGATCGAGCCCGACGGACCGTCCGGCCAGATCGGTCTGGTCCCCGCCGAGGCGGCCGTTGACCTCGATCAGCCGGGGCCCGGCGGCCGTCAGCTTGATCTCGGTGTGCACCAGACCGTGCGTGACCCCGAGCGCCCGGAGCGCCCGGTCGGCCAGCCCGACCACCTCCGCCTCCGGCCCGGGGGCCAGCTGCGAGGGCCAGAACTGCCCGGACTCCCGGAACGGCGGCGCCAGCGGCAGCTTTCCGGTGACGGCGAAGTGGCGGATCCCGGCGGGTGTGACGGCACTCTCCACCGACACGTAGTCCCCGAACGGCGCGCAGTCCGCGCCCCGCAGGAACTCCTCGACCACCAGCGCCGGTTCGGACCGCAGGAACTCCTCGACCACGGCGGCGCCGCGGTCCGGATCCGTCACCAGGACGGTGTTCCGGCTGCCCTCCCCGCGGACCGGCTTGACCACGGCGGGCAGGCCCACCTCGGTCAGCGCGGCGCGCCAGCCCTCGGCGTCGGTGAGCAGCGCGCTGCGCACACTGTCCACCCCCGCCTCCCGCAGCCGTCGGCGCTGCGCCGCCTTGTCGGTCAACACCCGGACGGTCTCCGGGGTGTTGAACGGCAGGCCGAGCAGTCCGGCGAGCCGGGCGGTGTCGGCGAGCATCCGTTCGCTGAACGTCAGGATGCCCGCGGCCCCGTACTCGCGCAGCCGGGCGGCGGCGGCCCCGTCACCTTCGGCCAGCGTGACGACGCCCGCGCAGTTCTCCTCGAACAGCGGGCCGACCTGCCGGGCGTGGTCGGAGTCGGCCAGCGCGACCAGTACCGGAGCCGTGCGCCCCAGGGCGATCACCTCGCGCGGCGAGGCCGAGCCCTGGTCGTAGACGACGACGATGGCCATCGCTCAGGCGCGATCGAAGAGTCGTGGGTCCTCGACGGCCTCGGCGAGCTGCCGGAGGGTGCTGCGGCGCAGCACCGCCGACCGGGGCATGTCCAGACCGGACTCGATGGCCCGGGTGGAAATCGCGAGGGCCAGCAGGGAATCCCCGCCGAGATCGAAGAAATCGGCGTCCAGGTCGTCGACCGGCGTGCCGAGGACTTCTTCCCAAATAATTCTGAGTGTTTCCGTGGTGCTGGTGTCGGACATACCAGGCCTCTCCCCGTCGGCGTGCATCCGTGAATCGATTATTGGAGCAGGGTTGCGGAACTGTCAATTCCGGGAAAACAGCCGGTTAACCGGAGCCGGTGCCGGAATTCCTGCGGGCAGGGCGAATCACGGCACCGCCCCGGAAATGGAATTCCCGGCGGAACCGCCCCCCTGCGGCCGGTTTCCCGGCGGAATCAGCCGGCGGCCACCGCGACCGCCGTCCGTGCCGCTCCGGCCGGGACCGCCGCCCCGGCCGCACCCTCCGGGACCGCCGCCCCGGCCGCACCGCCCGCGGTGCGCAGGTACTCGATCAGGTCGGCGATGGAGATCAGCGCCAGGCCGTGCCGGCCGGCGAACTCGCGCAGCTCCGGCAGTCTGGCCATGGCACCGTCGGCCATCGCGATCTCGCAGATCGCCGCCGCCGGACGCAGGCCGGCCAGCCGGCACAGGTCCACCCCGGCCTCGGTGTGACCGGCCCGCGCCGGCACACCGCCGTCGACCGCCCGCAGCGGAAAGACGTGGCCCGGGCGCACCAGCTCGGCCGGGCGGGTGCCCGGCTCGGCCAGCAGCCGCAGGGTCAGCGCCCGGTCGGCCGCCGAGATGCCGGTGCTGATGCCGGCCGCGGCGTCGACCGAGACGGTGAAGGCGGTGCGGTGGTGCTCGGTGTTTTCACGGACCATCTGGTCCAGTTCCAGCCGGTCGAGGTCGGCGCCGGTCATCGGGGCGCAGAGCAGTCCGCGGCATTCGGTCATGGCGAAGGCGACCAGCTCGGTGGTGGCGAGCTCGGCGGCGAAGACCAGGTCGCCCTCGTTCTCGCGGCTCTCGTCGTCGACGACGACGACCGCCCGGCCGGCCGCGATCTGCGCGACCGCGTACTCGACGGAGTCGAACGGCTGCTCGGTGTCGCCGGCCGCGTACGAGGTCGCGTCGGCGGTGGTCGTGCCCGTGGTGTGGCCCATCGGAACTCTCCTCGCGCTCGGGGCGCGGACTTCCGGGGCTGCTGGAGCATGGGCGTGCAGGGGCGGTCGTCGACCGCATTCCGGTGGAAGCGGCCCGCGACCGACCGGCCGACGGGAATCCCCCCGGCCGTCGGAAAAACCTGCCCGCCGCGCACTGCCTCCCTTCCGGACTTTAACCGTCGGTCCAGGAGTTTCACCTGGTCAACCGGCCGCTGGCGGCGGACGGGTCGCGGACTGTAACCGCCGGTTCGGAATTTCACCGACCCCGGAGTGCGCAAACGTCTTGAACAACGCCCGTCAACCTCGCACACTTGCCGCGATCTTGACAAGACGTCGGTGAACGGGTGGAGCCGTGGGCTGCATCACACGCCGAACCGGGGGTTCCCGACCCCGCCGTTCGGCGGGCATTGCCAATGCCGTCCGAGCGTGCTTAAGATCCGGACCGCCGATGCCTACCCACGAGTAGTGACCCCCGTTCGACCTGCGTCGAACCACTGGGGACGGGGTCCGAGGGGCGGGCGTTCGGCACTCCGGCGGGGGCCGGAGTCTCGCCGCCCGCGTTCCGGGGGCGGCATTGCGAAACGGGGGCAAGACGTTCATGCACGATCCTTCGAGGAGTCCGGGGCGCTCCGCCGTGTCCGTCGGCGACGAACCCGGCGCAGGCGCGGCCGGGCCGGCGAACGACCTCGGCGCAGCCGTTCCGACGGCCGTCCCGGTCTCCGAACCCGTCTCCGCAGGCACCTTGTTGACGCCGGGTCAGGTGGTGCTGCGGCGGGAGATCCTCGACGGACGGGTCTGGCTGAGCCACCCCGTCCGGGTCGTCGCCCACGAACCCGACCTGCTCGCCGTGTACCTGGCCCACGACACCCGGCTCTCCTTCGGCGAGGGCGAGTTCAGCTGGGGACCGCACGGCTGGAGCACCGTCGCCGACCGCTGGCGCAGCCCCGGTGTCCTGCAGCTGCAGCGCCCCGGCGAGGCCTACGCCGTCTGGGCCTTCCGCGACCCGGAGACCGACGAGCTCTCCGGCTGGTACGTCAACTTCCAGGACCCGTACCGGATCACCGACGAGGGCGTCGACACCCTCGACCACGAGCTCGACCTCTGGATCCCGGCCGACGGCGGCCCGTACCGCTGGAAGGACGTCGAGGCCTTCGAGGAGCGCGCCCGCACCGGCGGCTTCACTCCCGAACAGGCCGCCGCCGTCCGTGCCGAGGCCGCGGCGCTCGCCGCCCGGATCGACCGCGGCGACACCTGGTGGACCGAGCGGTGGACGCACTGGCGACCCGCCGCGCAGTGGACCGCTCCCCCTCCCCCGGCCTGAGCCGACCCCCCGCCGTCCGGGCGGTCCACCCGACCGACCGGCCCGTCGGGGCGCCACCCGTGCCCCGGCGGCGCGACCGCACGGCGCCACCCGCACCGCGGCACCCCCGTGCCCGCGGCGGCCCGCACCGCGGCAGTCGCACCGCAGCAGCCGACACCGCTGCACCACCGCAGTACCGCACCGCAGCACCACAGCACCGCGAAAGGAACGACCGATGCGCATAGCCCTGGTGACCTCCCCCGGCTCCGTCGAGATCCGCGAGACCCCGCGCCCCGAGATCGGCGAGGACGACGTGCTCGTCCGGATCGCCGCCTGCGGGCTGTGCACCATGGAGGCCAAGCTCTACACCGGCGCCATGCCCGTCTACCCCGTGGCCGCCGGCCACGAGGTCTCCGGCCGGGTCGAGCAGGTAGGTGCGCGCGCCGCCGCACTGGAGGACGCCCCCGCCGTCGGCGATCTGGTCACCGTGGACCTGCTGACCCGCTGCGGCACCTGCCGCCACTGCCGCTCCGGCAACAGCGCCATCTGCGCCTCGCCGCAGGGCAGTCTGCTGCCGGACGGCAGCATCAGCATGGGCGCCGGGCTCGCCGAGTACGTGCGGGTGCCGGCCGCCCACGCCTGGCCGGTCGGCGACGCCGACCCGCTGCACGCCGCCATGGGCGAGCCGCTGGCCTGCGTGGTGCACTCGTTCCGGCGCGGCTCCTTCCAGCCCGGCGACCGGGTCGCGGTGATCGGCGGCGGCTTCATGGGCCGACTGCACCTGCTGCTCGCCCAGCACCACCAGGCCCGCTCGGTCACCGTGGTCGAGACCGACGGCACCCGCCGCACCGCGGCCCTGGCGGCCGGCGCCGACCACGCCGTGACGCCCGAGGAGCTCGCGGAACTCCCCAAGGCCGACGTGGTGTTCGTCACCATCGCCTCCCGCGAGGCGATCGCCGCCGGCTTCCGCGCCGCGGCCGACGGCGCCCGGCTGGTCCTCTTCGGCGGCTCCCACGACACCCCCGACGCCGTCCTGCCCGGCTACGAGGTGCACCGCCGCCAGCTCACCGTCACCGGCTCGTACAGCCAGGAGCCCGCCGACTGGCGTGCCGCCGCCGCCCTGCTGCGCGGCGGAGCTCTCGCCGCCGGCCTGGCCCCGCTGGTCACCTCCCGCCACGAACTGGCCGACACCGGCGAGGCGCTGACCGAGAGCTCCGGCTCCCCGGTGTTCCGGGTCTTCGTCGAACCCCGCTGACTCCGCACCCCCACACCCTCCTGACACCCCGTCGGGCGCCCGCCAGGCGTCGGACACCCACCCGCACCCGCACCACCAGGAGACCCCCATGAGCACCACCCCCGACGCCACCCGCCCCACCCTGCGGATCGGCGCCCAGCTCCACCCCCAGCACTGCGACCTGGTCGACCTGCGGGCCGCCTGGCGTGCCGCCGACGAGCTCGGCGTCGACTCGCTGTGGACGTGGGACCACTTCATGCCGCAGACCGGCGACCAGAACGGCCGCCACTACGAGTGCTGGTCGCTGATGGCCGCGATGGCCGTCGAGACCAGCCGGGCCACCATCGGCACCCTGGTGACCTGCACCGCCTACCGCAACCCGCACCTGCTCGCCGACCAGGCCCGCACCGTCGACCTGCTCAGCGGCGGCCGGGTCGTCCTCGGCGTCGGCGCCGGCTGGTTCGAGCAGGAGCACCGCGAGTACGGCTACCCCTTCCCCGGCCCCGGCGGCCGGATCGACGCCTTCGAGGAGGCCGTCACCGCGATCCGCGACCGCCTCACCAAGCTCAACCCCGCGCCCGCCGGCCCGCTGCCGATCCTCATCGGCGGCGGCGGCGAGAAGCGCACCCTCCAGGCCGTCGCCCGCTACGCCGACCTGTGGAACTGGTACGGCTGGGACTCCACCGACCCGGTCGCCGAGTTCGCCCGCCGCAGCGGAGTGCTCGACGACTGGTGCGCCAAGGTCGGCCGCGACCCGCGCGAGATCGGCCGCACCGTGATGATCGACGCCCCGCAGACCGGCCTGGCCGAGGCGTTCGCGGCGGCCGGCGCCACCGAGATCATCGTCTCCGTCCCCGGCCCGTTCGACCTCGCCCCGGTCCGCGAACTGCTCGCGCTGCGCGACGGCCTGGCCGGCCGATGACCGGATCCGGGCAGCCGGGCGGGCGTCCCGGCGCCGGGTTCCACGGCCTGATGGCCGCCCTGCTGGCGTCCAGCGCCGGGATCGGACTGGTCTTCCCGCTGACCAGCATCTACATCAGCGACCGGCTCGGGCTGGGCGGAACCGGCGCCGGCACCTACTTCGTGGCGATGGCGGCCGCCGGGTGCGCCGCCGCGGTCCTCGGCGGCCCCCGGGCCGACCGGGGCAGCGCGGCGGCGGTCGGCGCGGTCGGCACCACCTCGCTGGTGCTCTCGTACGCGCTGCTCGGCGCGGCGGGCGGCAGCCTGCCCGTGACGGCCTCCGGCCTGCTCGCGGGCGTCGGCTACGGCCTGCAGTACGCGGCGATCACCGGGGTGGTCACCGCCCTGGTCCCGGCCGCGCAGCAACGCCGTGCCTTCGTGCTGCGCCATGTGATGACCAACGCGGGCATGGGCCTCGGTGCCACCGGTGGCGGGCTGCTGCTCGCCGCCGGGCACCCGGCGGGCACCCTGCCCTGGCTGTACGAGGCGGCGGCCGCCGCCTCGGTACCGCTCGCCGTGCTCTTCCTCCTGGTCCACCGGCGCCGCCCGGCCGTGCCCGCGGTGCCCGGCGTGCCCGGCGTGCCCGACGTGCCCGGCGGCGTCGCTCCGGACCGGGAACCGGACCCGCCGGGCTACCGGGCACTGCTGCGCAGCCGTCCGATCGCCCTGCTGATGCTCGCCCAGGCGCTCTTCGCGACCGCCGGATTCACCCAGATCGAGGCGACCGTCCCGCTGCTGCTGCACCACGGCATGGGCATCGGCCTGGCCGGCGTCAGCGCCGTCACCGCCGGCAACGCCCTCGTCCTGCTGCTGCTCCAGCGCCCCGTCGCCCGGCGCCTCGAGGGGCTGGCCGAGGAGGCCGCCCTGATCGCGGCGCCACTGCTGTGGTGCGCCGCGTTCGGCGCCGGCGCCCTCGCCACGGCGACCGACGGCGCCGCCAGGACCGCCCTGCTGGCCGGCTTCGCCGCGCTGTTCGCGATCGGCGAGATCGCCTACTCCTCGGCGTTCTTTCCGCTGCTGGTACGGTTCTCGGGCCCCGCCTCGCTCGGCCGGGGCAGTGCGCTGTCCTCGCTGGCCTGGAGCACGGGGACGGCCGTCGGGCCACCGCTGGGCATCGCGGTCGTGACGGCCACCGGCACCGGCACGGGCTGGCTCGCGCTCGCCGCGGGCGCCGCGGCGGTCCTGGCCGTCACCCTCCTGCTGCGCCACGCGGCCCGATGAGGAGCGCACCGAGCCGGCCGCAGCCCGGCGCCAGAACCACCCACCCTGCGTACGGGGAGACGAACGGAGCTTCCGTGTCAGAGCTGAAGACCGCCCACCGGACACCGTCGGCACCGGCCACCACCCCGGTGTCCCGGACCGACGCCCCCGGCCGGTCCGCACGGACCACCGGCCGGCTGGCGACGGTACTGCCGCCGCTGGTGTTCGGCCTCCTCCTGGTGGGCACCTGGGACCTCGTCACCCGGACCAAGGCCGTCTCGGCGTTCTTCCTGCCCTCCCCCGGCACCGTCGCCCGGGCCTTCGTGGACGCGATCACGGACGGCGGACTGCTCGGCTACGCCTGGCAGACCGTCGTGGAGAGCGCCGCCGGCAGCGGCCTGGGCATCGCGGCGGCCCTGCCGCTCGGCTACCTGATGGCCCGCAGCACCGTCGCCGCCCGCGCCCTGCAGCCCTACCTCGCCGCCTCCCAGGCCGTACCGGCGGTGGCGCTCGCGCCGCTGCTCGCCCTGTGGATCGGCTACGGGCTGCTGCCGATCGCCATCCTCTGCGCGCTGCTGGTGTTCTTCCCGATGCTGGTCAACACCATGCTCGGCCTGCGCGAGCTCGACCGCGAGGTGCTCAACGCCGCCCGGGTCGACGGGGTGGGCCGGTGGGGCATGCTGCGCCACATCGAGTTCCCGCTGGCGCTGCCGAGCATCCTCGCCGGGGTGCGCACCGGGTGCACGCTCTCCATCACCGGCGCGGTGGTCGGCGAGTTCGTGATGGGCGGCGAGGGCCTCGGCCAGTTGCTGGCCGTCCAGCGCGGCCAGGCCGACTCCACCGGCCTGTTCGTCTCGCTGCTGACCCTCACCCTGCTGGCCGCCGCCACCTACGGAGCCGTCCGGCTGGTCGAGCTGACCGTGGACCGCTGAGCACGGGCTCCCCGCTCCTCCCGCTCCCTGCCCGTTCCCGTTCCCGTCGGCTCTCCCGCACCCTGCCTTTCCCCGTGCCCGTGCCCGTACTCGCGCCCGTACCCGTCGAAATCCCTACGAACAAGGACTGTCGCATGCCCAAGACCACCGCCCGCGCCGCCGGGGCGCTCGCCCTCCTCCTCGCGGGCAGCGCCACGCTCTCGGCCTGCGCCTCCGACCCGACCGCCGCCGAGTCCTCGGACGGCAAGACCGGCGGCGCCGTCACCGTCGGCCTCACCTACATCCCGAACATCCAGTTCGCCCCCTTCTACGTGGCGGAGAGCAAGGGCTTCTACAAGGAGGCCGGACTCAAGGTGACACTTCGTCACCACAGCTTCACCGACGACCTGTTCGGCGCCATGACGGCCGGCCAGGAGGACGTGGTCTACGCCGGCGGCGACGAGATGCTGCAGGCCCGGGCCAAGGACGTGCCGGTGGTGGACATCGCCACCCTGTACCACACCTACCCGGTCGCGATGCTGGTGCCGCAGGACTCCCCGATCCGCACCATCGCGGACCTGCGCGGTCACAGCGTCGGCACCCCCGGCCCCTACGGCGAGACCTACTTCGGTCTGCTGGCCCAGCTGAAGGCCGGCGGACTGACCACCAAGGACGTCGACGTCCAGCACATCGGCTTCACCCAGCAGGCCGCCCTGGTCGGCAAGAAGGTCGACGCCGTGATGGGCTACCTCAACAACGACGCCGTCCAGTTCCAGCAGGCCGGCCTGGCCGTCCGCGCCGTCGAGGGCACCGGCGACGCCTCGGCCCTGCCCCTGGTCGCGGCGGGCCTCGGCGCCACCAGGACCACCCTGGACAAGCGCGGCGACGACATCCGCAAGTTCGTGGCGGCCACGCTGCGCGGCGTGCAGTACACCGTCGACCACCCGGACGAGGCGGTGACCCTCAGCAAGAGCTACATCCCGGGCATGAACGACCAGAAGCAGCAGGACTCCGCGCTCGCCGTCCTGCGGGCCACCGCCCCGCTGATGCAGCCGCCCGCCACCGGGAAGCCGGGCCTCAACGACCCGGCCACCTGGGACCGGATGGCCGCGTTCATGCAGGAGCAGGGCCTGATCGAGAAGCCCGCCGCCCCGGCCGAGGCCTTCAGCAACGAGTACCTCCCGTAAGCTGCGGGCGCTTCGGACGCAGTGGGGGCCGGCCGGGTCCGGCCCCCACCCTCGGCCCCCGGTCAGCGGCGGCCGAGGGAGCGGTACGTCCAGCCGGCCGCGCGCCACGCCTGCGGGTCCAGCACGTTGCGGCCGTCGACGACGGCCCGGACGGCGACCTCCTCGCCCAGGGCCACCGGGTCGAGCTCCACGAACTCCCGCCACTCGGTCAGCAGCAGCACCACCTCGGCCCCGCGGGCGGCCGCCGCGGCCGAGGCCGCGTAGGACAGCTCGGGGAAGGCCTTGCGGGCGTTGTCCAGGGCCGCCGGGTCGTACACCGAGACCTGCCCGCCCTCGCGCGCGACCGCCGCCGCGACGCCGAGCGCGGGCGAGTCGCGGATGTCGTCCGACTCGGGCTTGAAGGCGGCGCCGAGCACGGCGACCTTCCGTCCGGCGAAGGACCCGGCCACCAGCTCCCGGGCGTGGTCGACCGCGCGGGTGCGGCGGCGCAGGTTGATCGCGTCCACCTGCCGCAGGAACTCCAGCGACTCGCCCGCGCCCAACTCCTCGGCGCGGGCCACGAACGCCCGGATGTCCTTGGGCAGACAGCCGCCGCCGAAACCGAGTCCGGCGGCGAGGAAGCGCCGGCCGATCCGCTCGTCGTGGCCGAGCGCCTCGGCCAGCCGCACCACGTCGGCTCCGGCCGCCTCGCACACCTCGGCGATCGCGTTGATGTACGAGATCTTGGTCGCCAGGAAGGCGTTCGCGGCCGTCTTGACCAGCTCGGCGGTGGCGTAGTCGGTGACGACGGTCGGAATGTCGCCCAGCGGTCCGTACAGGTCTCGCAGCAGGCCCTCGGCGCGTCCGGGGCGCACCCCGAGCACGATCCGGTCGGGCGACAGGGTGTCCTCCACCGCGTGGCCCTCCCGCAGGAACTCGGGGTTCCAGGCGAGTTCGGCGGCCTCCCCGGCGGGCGCCAGTGCGGCGATCCGGGCGGCCAGCCGCTCGGCCGTGCCGACCGGGACGGTGGACTTGCCGACGACCAGGCAGGGCCGGTCCAGGTGCGGGGCCAGGGCCGTTACGGCGGCGTCGAGTTGGGAGAGATCGGCGGCCCCGGAGTCCTTGCGCTGTGGCGTGCCGAGGCAGAGGAAGTGCAGGTCGCCGAAGGCGGCGGCCTCCTGCGGGTCGGTGCCGAAGCGCAGCCGCCCGGCGGCCAGGTTGCGGCGCAGCAGCTCCCCCAACCCCTGCTCGTGGATGGGCAGTTCACCCTGATTGAGGGAGCGGACCCGGTCCTCGTCGATGTCGGTTCCGAGGACGTCGTGGCCGAGTTCGGCCATGCAGGCGGCGTGGGTGATGCCGAGGTAGCCGCTGCCGATCACCGTCAGGCGGTGGCGCACGGTCGGTCTCCTGTCGTTGTGGGGGTGCGTGGCATTGCCGGACGGGGCAGGGAGACCGGCCGGCGGAGGGACCGGCCGGGGAACGGAGGGGCGGCCGGGGGGAGACGGCGAGGTCAGTCGACGGCCCGGGTCAGCCGGCGCACGGGCCGGACGGCGAGCAGCGCGAGCGCGCAGCCCAGCCCGACCACGGCGCCGAGGAACAGCAGCCGGTGCACGCCGACCAGGCCGCTGACCGGACCGGCCACCGCCTGACCGAGCGGCACGGCCAGGATGGAACCGGCGATCTCGTAGGCCGCGACCCGGTTCAGCTTGTCCTCCGGAATCCGGGTCTGCACCGAGGTCGCCCACTGGACGCCCCAGAACGCCCACCCGATGCCACTGACCAGGTAGCCCGCCATCAGCAGCGGCACCGGCGGCACCAGCGCGGCGGACAGCGGCATCAGCGGGAAGAGCAGCATCGCCACCGCCCCGCCGAACAGCGGCCGGGCCGGGCGCAGCCGGATCGCGACCAGGCCGCCGAGCACGCAGCCGACGCCGAAGGCGCTCTCCGCCCAGCCGAAGGCCGCCTTGCCGTGGGCGTCGATGATGGAGACCGCGCCGACCGGTGTGATCGGGCCCCAGACCGCGACGCCGAGGACCCACCAGATCAGGATCACCGACCACAGCCAGGAGCGGGAGCGGAACTCCGTCCAGCCCTCGCGCAGGTTCTGCAGGGTCGAGGCGCTGCGGTCGGGCTCGACGTGGGGCAGTCGCAGGGCCGTCAGGCAGAGCCCGCTGACCACGAAGGTGATCGCCGTCGCGGCGAAGACCGAGGCCGGGGAGACCACGGCGACCAGGGTGCCGGCGAGGGCCGGGCCGGCCATCGTGGCGACGCCCTGGCTGACCCGCAGCACGCCGTTGGCCTGCTGCGGGTCGGTGGCGACCTGGGGCACGAGGCTGGTCAGCCCCGGCTGGAACATCGCGGTGGCGAGCCCGCCGAGCACCGACGCGAGGACCAGCAGCCACAGCGGCGGGTGGCCGAGCCAGAGGCAGAGCGCCAGACCGGCCTGGATCGCGCAGCGCGCCCCGTCGGCGGCGATCATCTGCGGCCGGGGGTGGAACCGGTCGGCGAACACCCCGCCGAACACCACGAACAGGGCGAACGCCCCCATCCAGGCGCCCAGCGCGACGCCGACGGCGCCCACCCCGAAGCCGAGCGAGAGCATCGCCACGGCCGTCGCGACGGGGATCATGGTGTCGCCCAGCACCGCCATGGTGCGGGCGGTGAAGTAGAACCCGAAGTTGCGGGTCCACAGGCGGGCCGGCGGGGCGGGCGGCGCGGCCAGGGTCGCGGCCATGGGGCTCCTTCGAGGGAGGTTCGGACGTCCGCCGGGGCGGGCGGGTGCTCGGGGACGGGCGGGTGCGCTGCTTCGAGGGGCGGCGTGCGCGGGGAGGCTGCTTGTGTCGGGAGGCTGCGTGTGTCGGGAGGCTGCGGGTCGGGAGGCTGCGGGTCGGGAGGCTGCGTGCGTCGGCGCCGGTGTCGGCGCCGGTTCAGAGCGCGAGTTCGACCCCGTACGCGCGCAGCCAGGCGTCAGTCTGCAGGGCGGTCTCGAGCGCGGCCCGGCCGACCCCCTTCACCAGGGCGTCCGCGCCGTCCCGGGCCACCGCCGCCCGGAGCCCGGGCGCGAGCAGCGGAGCGACCGGGCTGTCCGGGTCCAGCACGACCCCGGCCAGCCGCTCCCGCAGCACCCGGTCGTAGCCGGCGTCCCGCAGGTTGGGGTAGGGCGTCTTGATCCGCATCGCCACCGGTTCGGGCAGCAGGTCCTTCATCGCCGCCCGCAGCAGGCTCTTCTCCCGGCCGTCGAACGCCTTCATCTCCCAGGGGATGTTGAAGGTGTACTCGACCAGCCGGGGGTCGGCGAACGGCACCCGGATGTCGAGCCCGGCCGCGCTGCCGAGGCGGTCCAGCCGGTCGAACAGCACCCGGGTGTGGCGGGTGTGCGCGAGGTAGGTGACCTCGCGGTAACGGGCCTCGACCGGGTCGGCGAGCGCGTCGGCGGCGGCGAGTTCGGCGACGGCGTCCCGGTGGCAGTCCTCCTCGTAGCCGGCCAGGTCGAGCTTGCCGAGCAGTCCGGCGTCGAAGACGACGTCGGTGCCGAGGAAGCGCGGACGGCCCTCCGCCACCCACGGGAAGGTCGGCCGGGCGATCCACTCGGGCAGCCGGTTCCAGTTGTAGCCGCCGAAGACGTCGTCGCCGCACTCGCCGGACAGCGCGACGGCGGCGTGCCGGCGCGCCTCGCCGAACAGCAGCCGCAGCGAGGCGTACTGGTCGCCCTTGTTGATCGGGATGTCGTAGGCGGCGAGCACCGAGGCGCGCAGCGCGGGGTCGAGCAGGTCCAGGCCGGCGAGCGAGATCTCACCGTGCTCGGTGCCGGCGTGCTCGGCCATCAGCCGGGCGTAGTGGTGGTCCTCGTTGCCCTGCGCCGCCACGCCGTCGGCGCCCGGCTCCTGGTCGTTGACGGCGAGCGAGCGGATCGGACCGCGGCCCTGGCGGTGGGCGAGGTCGGCGGCCAGCGCGGTGAGGGTGCTGGAGTCGAGGCCGCCGGAGAGCAGCGAGAGGGGCAGTTCCTCGCCGTCCAGGTGCGGGGCGACGGCGTCCTCCAGCAGCGTGCGGACGGTGTCGACGGTGGTGGCCAGGTCGTCGGAGTGGCCGGCGACCCGCAACTGCCAGTAGCGGCGCTCGGTCGCGCCCGTGCGGCCGACCCGCAGCAGCGCGCCGGGCAGGACCTCGCGCAGGCCGCGGAAGATCGCGTGGCCCGGGACCCGGGCGACGGAGAGGATGTCCCGCAGGCCGTCGGCGTCGAGGACGCGCCGGAAGCCGGGGTGGGCGAGCACGGCCTTGGGCTCGGAGCCGAACAGCACGCCGTCCGGGGTGGCCGCCCAGAAGAGCGGCTTGACGCCCATCCGGTCGCGGACCAGCAGCAGTTCCTCCCGGCGCGGGTCCCAGAGGGCGAGCGCGTAGCTGCCCTCGATCCGGGTGACGAAGTCCTCGCCCCAGGCCAGGTACGCCTGGAGCACGGCCTCGGCCTCGCCGCCGGTGACGGCGCGGTGCCCGGCGGCGGTGAGGCGGTCGCGCAGCGCGCGGGCGTTGGTGAGATGGCCGGCGAAGGAGAGCACGGCGAGCGGGCCGGTGTCGCCGGGGGCGGTGACCGGCTGGGGGTGCGGGTCGCGGGCGGTGCGGCGGTGCCCGAGGGCGGCGTGCGCGGAGCTCCACAGCCCCTCGCCGTCGGGCCCGCGCCCGGCCAGTGCGGTGGTCATGGCCCGGACGACGTCCTGCCCGTCCGCGGGATCCGCGGGGTCGTGGGAGGGGGTGGCGTGGGAGAAGTCGACCCAGCCGGCTATGGCGGACATGCGGTACTCCAGGGGTGGGCGGTGGCGGGCTCGTTGCGCTGGCGGCAGCGTGCGGGGAGGGGACGCGGTGGGGGCGGGGCGGGGCGGGGTGGCCGGCGGCACCGGACGGGGCGCCGCCGGCCGGTACGGTCACGCCCGCGCGTCGGGCCCGTTCGGGGCGCCGGGGACGGCGGGTACGGAGGCGGCGACGGTGTAGTCGCCGTGGATGTCGCAGGCCCACCACTGGGCGAGGGCGCGCATGCTCTCGCGCAGCTCGGCCGAGGGCTGCCAGTGGAGTTCGGCCCCGATCAGGTCGGTCGCCATGGTCCAGCGGTCGACCGTCGGGTCCTGGACCCACTCCCAGGGCGTACGGCGCGAGACGTCGGCCAGGAACCCGGCGAGCTCCTGCTCGTCGAAGGCCGCCGAAGCCACGTTGAACACCGGCCGGGCGGGCGGCGCCGCCAGCACGGCGCGCAGCGCGTCCGCGAGGTCGCGGTGGTCCAGCACCTGGTGGCGGCCCAGCGGGTTCAGGGCCAGCGGTCGCCGGGTCCAGGCCAGGTTCACCCACCGCACCAGCGGGCTGTCCTGCGGCGCGTACCGGCCGACCGGGTCGGCGAGGCGCAGGAGCTGCACGGCGACGCCGTGTTCCGCGCCCCAGGCCAGGACGGCCTGCTCCTCCCGCCACCAGGCCAGGGCCACCGGATCGGCCGGGGCGGCGGCCGGGAGTTCCTCGGTGACGGTCCGTTCGCGGATGCCCCGGTAGACGGCGGAGGACCCGGCGTAGACCACCCGCTCCACCCCGGCCTTGGCGGCGGCGGCGAGCACGTCGGCCAGCAGGCCGTCGTCCTCGGGGCGGCCCAGGTGCACCACGTACCGGACGCCGTCGAGGTCCCCGGCGGACGGGCGCCCGGCCGGCTGCACCGCGTCGTGGCCCGCGCCCCGGCCGGTGCCGTGTCCTGCGCCCTCGCCGGTGCCGTGTCCTGCGTCGGCGAGCAGCCGGGCCAGCTGCCGGGCGAAGGCGGGGTCGCCACCGGTGACGGCCACCCGGGCGAGCGGGGCCGGGCGGGGCGTGCGGGCGGCCGGGTCGGCTCCGGCGCGGCGGCCTGCGGCGAGCGCGGTCAGCGCGAGGTCGCGCACCGCCGGGGCCGCCGCGAGCAGTTCGGCGGCGGTGAACTCCTCGCACAGACCGCCCGATCCGAGCGTCTCCATGACCGCGGCGGCGATCCCCGGGTCCGGCTCCGGCAGGTCCGCGGTGACGGCGCCGAGGGCGAACGCGGTCAGCCACACGGCCCGGCCGGCGCCGTCCGGCAGACCTGCCGCGGCGTCCGGGCCGGCGGCCGCGAGGGCGGCCAGGCAGGCGTCCAGCAGGCCGGTGCGGGCGAGCTGCCGCTCGGTCTCCAGGTACTCCCACTCGGTGCCCCGCAGGACGGCGCAGCGGGCCTCGCCGTACTGGTAGAAGGGCACCACCGGGAAGCGCGGGCACGGCCCGTCGGCTTCCGCCGGACCGGCCGCGCCGGTGAACAGGGTCGCCTGCCGGAAGCCGTGGTAGGTGTTGCCGGCGAGGCTGGGCAGGTCGTCGTGCTGCACCGTACTGGGGGTGCAGAAGCGCACCGGCATGCCGATCGCGTTCAGGTAGCGCTGCACCACCACGTCGTAGGGCCAGCCGCCGCCGTGCTCCCGCTGGTACGCCTCGTAGCCGCGGGCGGCCTCGGCGGGCAGCATCAGCGCCTGGCAGGGCACGTGCTCCTGGAGGGTGTACGCCCAGGGCGCGCCGGCGAGCGCGGCGAGCCGGGCGACGGCACCGTTGCGGGCCTCCCAGCCCGCGTAGAGGGCGATCGCCTCGCCGGGGGCCGCCGCGGCGGCGCGCTCGGCGTGCTCGTAGAAGCCCTCGGCGAGCACCACGTCGTCCTGCAGCACCAGGTGGTGGGTGGCGTCGGGCGCCACGCAGGACCAGGAGAGCGGCGCCACCCGGAGCGCGGTCGGACGGCCGTCCGGCTCGGGGTCCATGATCACGAGGACGCGGCCCCGGGGGTCGGCGTCGGCGAGCCGCCGCGCCTCCTCCGCACGCTTGGGGTGGCTCATCACCGCGCCGCTCAGCCGTACCCGGGCCGAGTCGCCACGGGCGTCCGTGCGGCTGTCCTTACTGCTGTCCGTACTGGCATCCATCGAAGTACCTCGCTGTGGGGGGGTGGGGGTCCGTCGGGGTCGGATCAGCGGGTGGCGCCGGCGGTCCCGCCGTTTCCGGCGCTCCCGTCCACGCTGTCGGTGCCGTCCGCGCCGGCGTTGCGGACCTTGCGCTCGTTGTCGTTCAGGCCGTGGTCCGACCCCTGCTCGCGCTCCAGCCGGATCATCGCCGCGGGGCGGTAGTTGAGGATGTACGCCCGCCGCACGCGGTCGCTGGTGTTGCCGCGGGAGTAGTGCAGGGTGGTGCCGGAGTGCGCGATGCCCTGACCGGCCGTCACCGGCACCGCGGTGGCCCCGGGCTCGTCCTCCGAGCAGTCGCACTCGATGTTCTTGCCGTCGCTGGTGGGGCGGTGCGGGCGCAGCGGCCGGGTGTGCGAGCCCTTCACGTACCACATGCAGCCGTTGTCCGGCCCGGTGTCGTCGAGGGCCACCCAGAGCGAGACGGCCCGGGTGTCCGGCAGGTCGATCCAGTACGCGGCGTCCTGGTGCCAGGGGGTGGGCACCGCGGTGTGCGGGGCCTTG
Organism: Streptomyces sp. TLI_053; assembly: GCF_900105395.1. NCBI lineage: Bacteria > Bacillati > Actinomycetota > Actinomycetes > Kitasatosporales > Streptomycetaceae > Streptomyces > Streptomyces sp. TLI_053. The sequence continues at coordinate 7,452,421 of NZ_LT629775.1, read as the reverse complement.
TGGATCAGCATGTCGAAGTCGAGCATCGCGTCGTCGCCGATCAGCTCGCGGGCGAGGGCGAGTCCGCGTTCGTGCAGCGGCAGGTCGAGGATCGGCGGGTGGAGCGCGGAGGGCCACATGATCTGGGTGATGTTCTCGACGCCGGCCTCGGCGCCCTCGGCCCGCGGCGCGTGCGAGCCGAGGTCGGAGCGCTTGTCGCCGCTCTCGATCTCACCGCTGAGGAAGCGGTCGTAGATCGCCCGGTACGCGTCGACGTCGTCGGCGGAGAGCAGGGTTCCGGCGAAGACGAATCCGTCCTCCCGGAATACGCCGACCAGGTCGGGGTTCGCGCTGACGGTCATGACTTGATCCTTTCCCGTGTACGGTCCGGGGCCGGTGGAATTCGCCGCGTCCGATCGGCGCGGGCACGGCGGAACGCCGTGGATTCGTTCCGTCGCTTCATTCCGCGGTCGCGATTCGCGATTCCTGGTGCGCGGCCCGATGGCGGATCGGGTGTTCGCCGTTCCGGCGTTTCCCGACCCCGGTCATCAAATAGCCGGTAATTCGGCGCGTCAACGTCCGTCGTTCCGTCCACCCGCCCCCCGGTCCGCCGACCGGGGGGCGGGGACCCCGGGCCCCGGGCCGGTCAGCCCGCCTCGGCGATCCGCATCCGCTCACGGTCCTCGGTGGCCCGGCGCGCGGCGGCGTCGAGCACCTCCAGCACCCAGGCGGAGAGATCGCGGTTGGCCCGGTCGGCGGCGTCCTCCCAGAGGCCGTGGCGGGCCTGGGTGACAGCGAGCCGGAGTTCGACCGCGATGGGGCGAGCGCCCGCGCCGGGCGTGGTGGCGGTGCGGATCCGGCGGCGGAGTTCATTGCGGGACCAACGGCCCTGCTGCGCCCGGTCGAGCCAGTTGTCCTGCACCTCGGGATCCAGCGAGGCGACCTCGGCGTGGTGCTGCATGCTCAGCACCGGCCTGCGGCGGCCCGGCGGGAATTTCCGGGCGACCCAGGCGTAGTTCCGCAGCGTCTGGTAATCCAGCGCGGTTTCGTCAATGGCCCGTCGGTAGCGTTCGGGATATCGGTCCTGGCCGTAGACCAGCCAGTCGCCGAGCCACCAGGTCGCGGAATCCGCCGCGGTTCCGAGATCCTGCCCGATGCGCATCCACGCGTCGATCGGGAGCCTGGCCGGGAGGGCGAGCGAGGTCTGGTCCCTGGAGAGTTCCGACCCTCTCCCGGTACGCCTTCCCAGAATCCTCACGTCGTCCGGCCGATCCGCCCTTCGCATGCTGTCCTCCCCGTTGTTCAGCAACAGTCGATCATTTTGGGGAACGAACCGCACCGCTTCAAGGTCTAGACCAGCCTTCGGAATCCCCCGCCGCACCCCCACCGCGCCCCGGGCACTTCCCCCACCGCCCGCCGTCCGGCCGGCCGCACCGCGCGCCGCACCCCCTCGCACGGCCCGCCGTCCCACTCGCCGTCCCGCCCGCCGTCCCGCCGGCGAGACATGGCCGCGTCAGAAACCGCAGACCAGACCCGGTTCGGCCGCCCCGGAACCGGAAACCCGGCCCCCCGCCGCCCGCTCCCCCGGACCACGGATCTGGCGACCCACCCACCCCCGTGGCCACAATCGCACCGCTCCGGCCCCCACCGGGGAGGCCAGGACACCACACACCACCGAAGGAGCCGACGTGACCACCCGGGAGAGCGTTTCGGAGCACGGCCTGACCGTCCGCGCCCAGCACCGGCACAACCCGTACGACCACCTCTTCGACGACGCGGGCTTCGCCGGACTGCTGATCGACCTCGGACTGCGGCGGGCAGCCAGCATCTGGCGCAACCACACCGCCGCCGCCGGCACCGCCCCCCGCGACCCGTACCCCCGGGCGAGCATGGGCTTCGTCCTCCTCGACCCGACGGCCGGCCCCTGGGTCCCCGACCCCGAGTCGGTGATGGCGGTGATCACCGTCGGCGAGGACGCCCACCGCTTCCTCCCCAAGGCGGCGGCCAAGGCCGCGGGCCACCGCCGGCTCGGCCGCAACTACGGCGAGGCGGTCCTGACCGACCCCCACCTGTGCGGCGGCGGCGCCTTCCGCTACGGCCACTCCGCCGAGATCCGCGGACAGATCGTCGGCGCCAGCTCCCAGTCCACCGACCAGGACCTCTTCGAGGCCGCCCGCCTCGCCACCGACCTCGTCGACGCCCTCGCCGAGGCCCAACTCTCCTGGGAGGACCGCACCGGCCCGAGCGACTGGTACTCCCCCACCGACACCCCCCACCCCCGCTACCGGGACATGGTCGCCTTCGCCCTCCCCCCGGCGGACCCCTCCACGATCACCTCCGCCCAGATGATCTGACATATCGTCAGCACCATCGCGATCTTCCCCCTCAGGGGAGCCAGCGGGCGGCCTGCTCCCTGGTCACTCGCGCGGCATCGACGTACCAGAGCCTGTTCGGCTTGTCCCAGCCGGCTTTGAGGAGCCTCTTCGCGTCGTCCTTCTCGCCGTACGGGACATTGAGATAGAGCCGCCCGTCGACGACGTCCCCCGGGCGTATGCCCGCCGCACCGGTAGCGGCGCGCGGGGACGGAGCAACCCTCACGCCGCTCGCCGCGTCCCCCGCCGCCCGCGGGTTCCACGCGGGCCGCTCCTTGCGGGCCCGGTCGATGACCCGGGCGACCCGTTCGCAGGACGCGGGGTCGGTGAAGCGCATCATCAGGTCGGTCGGTCCACTGCTCGCGAGCAGGTTGAGCGAGCCGTGCCAGAGCACGGAGTCGTCGAGGATGAGCACCTTCTCGTGCATGCGGTCACGGAAGCCCACCTGACAGCCGGCCGCCCTGAGGATGTCGATCTGCTTCCGGTGACGGGCCGCCCCGGCCTCCTCCCGCTGCTCCTCCGGCGACCGGGTGTGGACGACGACCCTCACTCCGTCGGCCGCACGGGCGCCCAGCAGCGCCGACCAGTGGCGCACCGGCGTCGGATCGAGGAAGGCGCAGTGGACCTCGATGCTGGTCCGGGCGCGGGCGATGTCCCACTCCACGGCCTTCTGCACCTCGTCGGCGGGGAAGAAGGCAGGCCGTGCCAGCTCCTCGTCCGACAGGACCGACAGCTGAGCCGCGTCACGGGTCGGGATCAACTGGTCGGCCGAGATCACCTGGGCACGGCTCTCCAGATGGTCGAGCATGGCCCGGGCCTCGCTGTGCGGGCTGAGGTGCTTGCGCAGGTGCTCGACGTCGGCCACCACGATCAGGTGGTCCTGGGCCCGGCTGAGCGCGACGTTCAGCAGGCGGCAGGTCTGGGAGGAGAGACCGGTTCCGGCGTAGAAGATGCCGGGGTCCTTTCCGGCGCCGACCGCGGTGTCGAAGACGACGATCGGGCGCTGACTGCCCTGGAACCGGTGGATGGTGTCCACCAGACCCTCGTAGTCCTCCCCGAACCGGTACTTCAGGCTCCCCTTGAGTGCCCTGACCTGTGCCCGGTAGGGCGCGATGACCGCCAGCCGGTCCGTCGCGCGCTCCCCCGGTGCGGTCTCCGCGCTCCCCCACTTGCGGCCGGGGAGCACTCCCTCGTACTGGAGGCCGCGGACGAGTTCGTGGACGACGGCCTCGTTCACGGTGTTCGCGCGGTAGTCGGGGCCCGGGATCCGCTGCTTGGAAGTGTCGACGAGGATCACGGGGGCATCCACCAGCGGGTTGGCCGGGATGCGGCTGCCGTCGGCGCGCCCTGTCGCGAGCGGCGCGTCCGGGTACGCCACGACGTTGACCACCCGACAGATCGCCTCACGCATGCGGTACTGGGTGTCCAGTGCCACCAGGCGCGGGTCCTGGCGCACGGAGCCGTTCCCGCTCACCAGGCCGGCCGCGTGGAAGGCGTCGCGCGCGGTCCAGTCCCGGGCGTGCGCACGCTCCTCCTCGGTGGCCCTCCGGTCGCCGTCCCCCTTGGTGACGGCGGGCAGCTGCCGGAAGTCGCCTGCCACGACGAGCCGCTTCCCCGCCAGACCGGCCGCCAGCCAGGCCGAGGGCAGGTCCACCATGCCCGCCTCGTCCACCACCACGACGTCCACCCGGTCGAGCAGCTTGCGCGACTGCACCGCCTTGGCGACCGTGGCCCCCATGACCCGGCACCGGGACCGGACGGTCTGCTTGATGCGGGAAAGCTGCCGGTCGAGGTCCTGGATGCGCTCCTGAAGAGTGCCGGCCTCGCGGACGAGCGTCGTGTACGCGGGAAGGCCGACGAGCCGGGGCCGCAGGCCCGCGAGGGTCCCGCTCGTCGCGCCGATCCGGGCCGCGAGCTCCTCCGCCTGCTTCCGGGCGGCCGCTCCGACGTACTGGGACGTGGAGGCGGCCTCGGTCGCCCGCGTCAGGTCCGCCCTCAGCGCGGTGAGCCGCTGCTCCCTCCGCGCGGCGAAGAGACCTCTCGGGTCCCCCACCTCACTGACGGCCAGCCGCAGCCGGGCCGCCTCGGCCTCGGCCCGCAGTGCGTCGCGTTCCGCGGTCCCGGCGGATCCGGCCGCCTCCTGGCGGGCGCTCCGGTCCCTGTCGAGACGCTGCTCCAGCTCCCGGACCTCGTCGTACAGCGCAACGCCCGCCCGGAGGTGCCGCAGCGCCTCCCGCGCCTCCCGCGCCGCTCCGTCCAGCTGCGCCGAGACCCGGCCGGCGACCCGGGCCGGGTCGACGAAGTCCCCGTACCGCTCGCGGAGCGACGGCAGTTCGATCTCCCCGGCCCGCTGGACGAGGCCCTCGGCGAAGCCCTGCTCGGCCTCCAGCAGGTCGCATATCCGCTCCAGCGCCTGATCGACGGCGACCTTGGTCGGTGCCAGGAAGAGAACGGTGTGCCCCTGCCGGACGTTGCCCTCCACGATGTGGCCGACGACATCGGTCTTCCCCGTCCCCGGCGGCCCCCAGAGGAACAGCACCTCGCTCGCCAGGGCCTGGGCGACCGCGGTCCGCTGACGCGGGTTGAGCTTCAGCCCGTGCCAGCCGGCGACCCACCTCTCGGGGTCCGCCGCCAGCGCCACCGTCGGCGCGCCCTGCCCGACGACCCAACCGGCGCTCTCGACCCGGATGCCGCCGTCCTCCGCACCCGCGGCTTCCAGCCGCTCGGCGAGTACCAGCAGCCCCGCCGAATCGTCCTTCCGCACCTGCACGTTGCGCGCCCCGGGCGGCAGCCCCTCGCTCACCACCAGCCGGACCCTCCCGTCCGGCATCGGGGAGGCCTCGGCGGGGATCCAGGCGCCACGTGCCTGGGCGGGACGCACGAGGACGGGGCCGCCGTCGAAGGACCCCGGCCACCTGTCGCACCCGAAGAGGTACTCGTAACGACCCTCCGAGGCGGACACCGGCCGCCCGTCCGAGAGCGCCGCCTTCTCCGCGTCCTTCGCCTCGTCGCGGCGTTCCGCCCGGATCTCCGCCTGCACGGCGGCCAGGAGTTCGGGAACCGGATAGGGCTGCTCGGCCTGCGTCATGAATCTGCACTCCCCCGAAACGTCTGCACAGTGCTTCGTCCACTGTACGGACTGCAGGCGACAGCGCCGCCGAGTTCGGCCGGACGCCTCCGGGGGGCCGCGGCCGCCGTACGTCTCCGACCAGCACCGGCTCCGACCAGCACCGTGGCGAGGACGGACGTGCACGGGACCGGTCCCCCGAGCCCCGAGGATCCGCCCGGGACCGGCGGCTCCGGACTCCTTGCCCGGACCGGCGGGGGCGGCAGGGCGGCAGGTCAGCTCGACCTCGGCGAGTCCGCCGACGGAGAGCGGGCCGCGGTTGTCAGGCTCCGGTCGTCAGGCCGCAGTTGTCAGGCTCTGGTCGTCAGGCCGCGGTTCTCAGGCTGCGGTCGTCAGGCTGCGAACCGGTCCCGGGCAGCGGGGTTGCCCACTGCAGGCTCACCACCGCACGCGTCGGACCGGCGCGGCGGCCCCCGGTACCGGTACCGCGGGCCGCCGTGCCCGGCCGAACGGGCCACCGCGCCCCGGCCGAAGGAGCCGTCGCAACGATCGTCCGGCCGAACACCCGCTCGGAACGGTCCGCGACGGCGGCGCCGGCCGCCTCAGTGCGCGCAGGCCCACCAGGCGTCGGTGGTGGCGCCCTCCGCGAGGGTGCGCAGCTTGGCGACCGCGGCGGCCGGGTCCTCGGCGCCGTAGACGGCGGAGCCGGCGACGAAGACGTCCGCGCCAGCCTCGGCGCAGCGCTCGACGGTGCTCGCCGACACGCCGCCGTCGACCTGGAGCCACAGCTCGAGGCCGTGCTTGGCGATGAGCTCCCTGGTCCGGCGGATCTTCGGCAGCATGATGTCGAGGAACGACTGGCCGCCGAAGCCGGGCTCGACGGTCATGATCAGCAGCATGTCGAGTTCCGGCAGCAGGTCCTCGTAGGGCTCGATCGGCGTGGCCGGCTTGAGCGCCATCGACGCCCGGGCGCCCTTGGCGCGGATCTCGCGGGCGAGGCGGACGGGGGCGGCGGCGGCCTCGGCGTGGAAGGTGACCGAGCCGGCGCCCGCCTCGACGTACTGGGGCGCCCAGCGGTCCGGGTCCTCGATCATGAGGTGGCAGTCGAGCGGGATGTCGGTGGCCCGGGCGAGCGATTCGACGATCGGGACGCCGAGGGTCAGGTTCGGCACGAAGTGGTTGTCCATCACGTCGACGTGCAGCCAGTCCGAGCCGCGCACCGCCTCGGCCTCCTGGGCGAGGCGGGCGAAGTCCGCGGACAGGATGCTGGGGTTGATCTGCGCCATGGGGCCTGTTACCTCTTCTTGCCTGCGTGCCGAGGGTGTTCGGAGCCCCGGGGGTCCGGGGCCCGGCGGTCGGGGCCCGGACCCTGGGGTCCGGACCACCGGGTCCGGGGCGCGCGCGGGGCGCGCCCGTGCCCATCATCCCCCGCGCCGTCGGAGGCGTGTCACCGGTGAGACCTCCCCGTGACCGTCATCACACCGGGGGCGGGGTTATCGTGACCGCCACCGTGGTCATCAGGCCTGTACGACACCGCACCCCTCCCCCTCGCGCTCCCCGCGCTCCCTCGAGGAAGGTCCTCCGTTGGCCGATCTGGTCCACCCCGCCCGCGCCCTGTGGTGGCTGTTCGAACCCGTGCACGCCGTCACCTACTTCACCCCCGAGGGCCTCGCCGCCTTCGAGGAGGCCGGTCTGCGCGGCGTCGCCCGCAGCTACTTCGGCGGCCGGGCCGCCCCGCTCGGCGCGGTGGACGCCCCGCCGGTGATCGCCGCGTTCTTCAACTTCGCGCCCGCCCCGATCGAGCGCGCCCTCCCGGCGATCTGGAAGCTGGCCGCCCCGGAGGCCGCGCTCGCCGCCCGGATCAGCGGCGCCTCGGCGGCCCTGGAGCGGCTGCTGGAGCACGTCGACCCGGCGCGGATCGAGCTGGCGGCGGACCTGCTGGCGGACGCGGTCACCCGGTTGGACTGCGCCGGACGGGTGCTGGCCGCCGCCAACGCCGCCCTCCCCGTGCCGTCCGACCCGCACGGGCGGCTCTGGCAGGCCGCCACGGTGATGCGCGAGCACCGGGGCGACGGCCACGTCGCCGCCCTGGTCGCCGCCGGCCTGGACGGCTGCGAGGCGCTGGTGGTGCGCTGCGCCCTGGACGTGCGGCGCGAGGCGCTGCAGCCGTTCCGCGGCTGGACGGACGCCGAGTGGGACGCGGCGGCGGCCCGGCTGGTCGAGCGCGGCTGGATCACCGAGCGCGGCACCATCACCGAGTGCGGCCGGATCCGGCACCAGGCGCTGGAGGCCGCCACCGACCTCGCCGCGGCCCGGGTCTGGGAGCACCACCCGCGGGCCGAGCTCGACCGGCTCGCGGCGGCGCTCAAGCCGATCTCGGCCCTCTGTCGCGCCGCACTGCCCCCGATCAACCCGATCGGCCTCCCGGCGGCCACCACCGCCTGAGCCGTCTCCCGACGGCACGCCGCCCCCGCGGAGGGAGTCCGCGGGGGCGGCCGCCGTTCGCTCCTCACTCCGACGTGTCCGCCGGGGTCGCGTCGGGCCCCTTCCCCTCCGGGTCCGAGCGGAAGGCCAGCCGCTGCCTGGCGCCGCGCCCCCGGCTCTCCACCGGCAGCACGCCGCTCGCGCCCGCGAGCCCGAACGGCGGCATGTCGAAGTACACGGACTCGTAGCCGCCCTCCGGCACGATGTACGCCTCGTGCCAGAGGCCGACGTGTCCGCGCATGCTGCCCTTCTTGAGCTTGTTGTTGGCGATCTTCCAGACCCGGTGGTGGAAGGCGTCCGGCGCGGTCGCGTACGCGTAGAGCTTCTCCTCGGACTCCCAGTACTGGACCGCGTAGTAGGTGCGCGGCGAGGCGGTCAGCAGGACCTTCCCGCGCAGGCCGCGTTCCGGTTGCCGGCCCAGCTCGTGCAGCATCCGGAACATCGCCAGCAGCATCGGGAACCACTGGTGGACGGCCCAGAACCGGTTGATCCGCATCCCGATCAGCAGGACGACGGTCTCCCCGGTGGCGGCCGCGGTGGTGAAGCCCGGAGTCGGTTTCGCGAACACGTCTGCCCCCAGCCCTGTCGGCTCTTCCGACCCTCCCGCCCCTTGGGCTACTCGCGGGTAGAGGTCGATGTAATCGGCGATTACATCAGCGTGCACCGACCCGGTCAACCCTCCGCGCACACGAAGTTCCCTCCTGTCAGCGGGGGTTGGCGATTCCCCGGCCGAGGGTGTCGAGCACCTGCGCGGCCACCTCCTCCGCCTTCTCCGCCGGCAGGTACCCGTCCAGGACCATCTGCGCCAGCCCGTACACCAGCGCCTGCCCCGCGAAGCCCACCAGCTCCGGATCACCGGGCCGCAACAGGCCGGCCTCCTGGTCGGCGACGATCACCTCGGTGTACGCGCGGTCGATCCCCGACAGCCGCTCCCGCAGCTCCGGCTGCGGGGCCGGCGCGAACACCCGGGACCGCACCAGCGCGAACCGGTGCGGGTGCCGGACGGCGTACCGGACGAAGCCCAGCCCCAGCGCCCGCAGCACCGCCCGCTGGTCCCCCGCCCCGTCGGCGGCTCCGTCCCCGGCCCCCGTCGCCGCTGCGATCCCGGCCCGTTGCCAGCTCTCGAAGTCCGCCAGCACCCGGTCCGCCACCGCCGTCAGCAGCGCCCGCCGGTCCGCGAAGTGCCGGAACGGCGCCCCCGCCGACACCCCCGCCCGCCGTGCCACCTCCCGCATGGTGACGCTCTCCTGGCCCGCCTCGTCCAGCAGCTCGAACGCCACCGCGACCAACGCCTCGGGCAGCGCCCCGTGGTGGTAACTACCGCGCTCCGCGGGCCTCTCCGTCATGCGGGCAGTGCTATCACAGCTGTCGCGCCATCGGCAGCGCGGGCGGTGCCGGAACCGCGGGCACCCTCGGCAGCGCGGGCAGCGCCAGCAGGTGCCGCAGCACCTCGACCGGGACCGCCGGATTGGACGCCGCGCCCTCGGCCGTCCGCACGTCCGTGATCAGCCCGGCGAGCACGGACTCCGGCAGCCGCCGGGCCCGCAGTGCCCACAGCGCCCTCAGGCGGACGACCCAGTCCTCGTCGTCGACCAGCCGCACCACCGAGTCCACCGACAACCGGGGATCGTCCAGCGCCCGCAGCCGGACCCCGTGGTCCTCGTCGCGCCCGAACCGCTCCACCAGCTCCACCGGCGCCGCCGGGTCGTCGAGCGCGAGCTGCCGGAGCACCGGATTCGGGTCCGCCGCGAACCGCATCGCGCCCGCCCGCGGGAAGTTCGGGTGCTCGCGGAACCTCGCCGCCGAGCGGCCGCGCCAGTCCACCCACATCTCCAGCAACAGCCCGGACGGCGCCTGGGCGCAGTGCTCCGCGAGCAACAGGCGGACGGCGAAGTCCTCGTCGCCGGCGAGCACTTCGACGACATCCGCCGGCAGGTCGCGGACCCGCGCCACACTGCGCCGCACCAGCACGTGGGCGGACGCGGCACAACGCCGCATCTCCGCCGCGTCCCCCTGCCGCTCCAGCACCCACGGGAGCGCACCGCAGTGGTCGCGCGGATCGATGTCGACGGGGATCCGGGCGCGCTCCTCCTCGGTCAACTCCGGCCGCAGCGAGACCTCGAGGCGGACGTCCGGGTCCTCGTCCCGGGCCAACTGCGCGACCAGGGCGGGACCGAGCCCGGGATTCCGGGCGAGCGACCGTCGGACCCGGGCGTCTCCGTGCGCCAACTCCCCGGCCAGCTCCGGGGCCAGTGCGCACCGCTCGACCACGCGTTGCCGGTCCGCGGCCTCGAACTCCGCCGTCAGCGCCACGAACTCGTCCGCCGACAGCGGATCCTCGGCGTACCGGACGAGCGTCGCGGCCGCCCGGACACCGGAGTGCGGGTCGGCCAGCAGGGCGGCCCGTGCCGCCTCGCCGAGGTGCGGCCACGCCCGCACGACCACGAGCGCCCGGACGCTGCCCAGCGGGTCGTCGAGCAGCTGGAGCAGCTGTCGCACCGAAAGGCCCTCACGACAGGCGAGTTCATCCCGTACGAGGGGACTCGCTCCGACCAGGAGTACGTCCAGCTCCGCTTCCTCCAGTCCCAGGTCCGGCCCACAGAGGCTCAGGACGATCCACCGCACCCGAGGACTCTCGTCTCGTAGCAGCCGACGCCGCTGGGCGTCGGTCAGCCCGGGCCGCTCCGCCGCCAGCGCCCGCACCGCGGCCACCGGGTGGGCGATCCACGCGTCCACCACCGCCTCCGGGAGCACCAGGTACGTCAGCTCGCGCAGCAACGGGTCGGTGGGCCCGCACTCCTCGATCAGCCGCACACCCAGCTCCGGTGGCATCGCCGGGTTCAGCAGCGCCCCCTTCCGCCACGCGTCCCGCAACTCCGTCGTGGTGTCGGCCAGTTCGAGAACCGGTGCCCAGTCCGCCGTCTCGTCCCCGGTCATCGGCCGTCCACCGGCCCCCGGGCCGGGGCTCCCCACCAGGTGGCCAGTGCGTCCTCCAGCCCGCCCTGGTCGTCGCCGACCCAGGCCACATGGCCGTCCGGACGCAGCAGCAGCGCCGGCGCGCCCGTCGCGGCGGGAGCGCTTTCGGTGTCGCCGGCGACGTCGAGGACGTGGTCCACGCGGTCCTCCCACCCGTCGACCGACAACCGGCCACCAGTGCGGTCCAGGAGCAGCCCGCGGCCCTCGTGCATCAACCCGTAGAGGCGGCGGCCGCCCGACAGGGGCAGGTCGCGCAGGCGCCGGCCGAGCAGCTCGTGACCGCCGCCCGGAGCGTCGCCGCCGTCCGGAGCACCGGCACCCATGTCGTAGCGGATGTCGACCGCCGTGATCATGCCGGTGATGTAGCGGTTGACGTCCTCGAACTCCATCAGCCTGGTGAGCAGTTCGCGCAGCGCGGTCGGCCCCGAATCGGCGCCGAGCAGGGTCATCTGGGCGCGGGTGTTGCTCAGCACCCGGGCAGCGACCGGGTGCCGCTCGGCGTGGTAGCTGTCCAGCAGCCCCTCCGGCGCCCAGCCGGCGACCTCGGCGGCGAGCTTCCAACCCAGGTTGAACGCGTCCTGCACACCGAGGTTGAGCCCCTGCCCGCCGGTCGGCGGGTGGATGTGCGCGGCGTCGCCCGCCAGCAGCACCCGGCCGACGCGGTAGTGCTCGGCCTGCCGGGTGGCGTCGCCGAAGCGGGAGAGCCAGTGCGGCGAGTGGGCGCCGAAGTCGGTACCCGCGACGGCCCGCAGCCGCGCCTTGAAGTCCTCCAGCGTCGGCGGCGTCGACCGGTCCTCCGCGACGCCGTCCGCGGGCACGATCACCCGGGCGACCCCGGCCCGGCCGTCCACGTCGGGCGCCACACCGAACCGCAGCTCGGTCCGGCGCACCCGCTCCACCACCTCGGCGACCTTGGCCGGGTCCTCGGTCAGCTCCAGGTCGCCGATCAGCGTCTCGACCTTGGCGGGCTCGCCCGGGAAGCCCACCCCGATCGCCTTGCGCACCGTGCTGCGCCCGCCGTCGCACCCGACCAGGTAGTGCGAACGCAGCCGGGTACCGTCCGCCAGCTCGACGTCCACGCCGTCGGCGTCCTGGTCCAGCCCGGTCACCTCCTGGCCGCGCCGGATCTCGGCCCCGAGCTCGCGCGCCCGTTCCTCCAGCAGCCGCTCGGTGACCGCCTGCGGCGTCGCCAGCCCGTACGGGTGGGCGGTGTCCAGGCTGTCCGGCCAGGGCGCCATCACACCGCCGAACAGTCCGCCCACCCGGAACTTCTCGCTCACCGCGAGGAAGCGCTCCAGCAGCCCCCGCTGGTCCATGATCTCCACGCTGCGCGCGTGCAGACCGCGCCCGCGCGACTCCCCGGTCCGCTCCGTCAGCCGCTCCAGCACCACGACGTCGACCCCGTGCAGCCGCAGCTCGCACGCCAGCATCAGCCCGGTCGGCCCGCCGCCGACCACGATCACGTCCACCGTCGAACGCACGTCCATGTCCACGTCCACGCCCACGTCCATCACCGCTTGCCCCGTCCCGCCGTGTCCTGCCATCCACCAAGGGAGACAAAGAAGACCAAATCCCATGAATCAGCCGTTTTCATCGTCGCCCGGTTCAGGTCGGTCATTCTGCGCCACCCCCACCCCCTTGCGGCAAGGCCCCCCACCCGCTATAAGTTAAGAGTGGCAACGAGTGGGGTTTTCCTCGTTGCCTTTGTTCTTGCCCCGGCCCCTCCCCCACCGGCGACGGCAGGGGAGGGGCCGGCGGACAACTCCCCTACCAGGCGTAGTCCTCCGGAGCCGGCTTCCGCCCCGGGAAGAGAACGTCCAGGCGCGCGAGCAGGTCGTCGTCGAGCTTGATGTCCAGCGCGTGCACCGCCGCGTCGAGGTGATCGAGGGTACGCGGGCCGACGATCGGGGCGGTCACGACGGGACGCGAGAGCAGCCACGCGAGGGCGAGGTCGGCGGGGTGCTCGCCGAGTTCGTCGGCGAGGTCCTCGTACGCCTGGATGCGGTCCCGGTTGGCCGCCAGGATCTCGCCCGCGTGCGGGAGGCCGCCCCGGACCCGGGTGCCCTCCCGCTCCTTGCGCAGCACGCCGCCCAGCACGCCGCTGCGCAGCGGGGACCACGGCAGCAGGCCGAGCCCGTAGTGCTCGACGGCGGGGATCACCTCCAGTTCGATCGTCCGGTCCAGCAGGTTGTAGAGGGACTGCTCGCTGACCAGGCCGAGGAAGTGCCGCGCCCTGGCGGCCTCCTGGGCCTGGGCGAGGTGCCAGCCGGCGAAGTTGCTGGAGCCGACGTAGATGATCTTGCCCTGGGCGACCAGGACCTCCATCGCCTGCCAGATCTCCTCCCAGGGCGTGTCCCGGTCGATGTGGTGCATCTGGTAGAGGTCGATGTGGTCGGTGCCCAGCCGGCGCAGGCTGGCCTCGACGGAGCGGCGGATCGCGAGGGCGGAGAGCCGCCCCTCGTTCGGCCAGTCGCCCATCGGCGCGTACGCCTTGGTGGCGAGCACGGTCCGCTCGCGGCGGCCGTCGCCCTTGGCGAGCCAGCGGCCGATGATCTCCTCGGTGCGACCCTTGTGGTTGCCCTCGGAGTCGCGGCCGTAACTGTTCGAGGTGTCGAAGAAGTTGATGCCCCGTTCGTGGGCGCTGTCCATGATCAGGTGGGCATCCGACTCCTCGGTGTGCGGGCCGAAGTTCATGGTGCCCAGGCAGAGTCGGGAAACGGTGAGGCCGGTGCGGCCGAGGTGGGTGAACTCCATGCGCCCCACCCTCCGCCGCACCGGCCGTACTGTCCAGCACATTTGGCCCCGGCGCCCGGTGCCCTACCGGCGGCGGCTGCCCGGGACGAACATCCAGAGCAGCCAGGCACCCGTGCCCAGCAGGAGCATGTTGACGGCGATCTGCCACGGCAGCTCGCCGAACGCCGTCAGCCAGCCGCCGTACTTGACCTCCAGCAGGGTGCAGGTGAGGTACCAGAGGCCGAAGTCCGCGACGACGGCCGCGACCCACACCAGCGCCGGGTGCCGGCGCGGCCGGGGCAGGGCGTTGGTCAGTGCCAGGACGCCGGTGATGGCCAATGCCAGCGACGCGAACCTGTCCGGCAGTTGGTCGAGGTAGTTCCACGGCAGGACCGAGCCGACCAGCCAGATCAGCGCCAGACAGCCGATGAAGCGCACCAGCACCGCCACCGCCGGACTCGGCCCGGACCGTTCCGGTACCGGTGCTGCCTGTACGGCCGGTGCCGCTGGGGCCGGTGCGGATCCCGCCGCCGGCGCCGCCGTGGGAATCCCCCACCCCGCCGCCACCGGATCCTGCCAGCCCCCCTGCGGGAACCCGCCCGTCGGCCGGGGCGTCGCCAGCGGCCCGGGCCCGACCTGCGGCGGGATCCGCACCGGCCCCAGCGGCACACCCCCGGACATCACCGGCGGCGGCCCGAACGCCCCTCCCGGTGCCCCTCCCGCTGCCCCTCCCCCAGCCACACCCCCTGCCCGCGCCACCGCCTCCAGTGCGGCCAACGCCTGCTCCGCCGTCGGCCGCGCCGCTGGGTCCTTGGCCAACAGCGCGCCCAACAACGGCGCCAACGCCCCCGCCCGCACCGCCGGCCGCGGCTCCTTCGTCACCACCGCCACGCACAGCGCCCCGAAGGTCTCCCCGCTGAACGGCGCCTCGCCCTCCACCGCCGAGTACAGCGTCGCGCCCAACGCCCACAGGTCGTTCGCGGGCGCGGCGGGCCGGCCCTCCAACTGCTCCGGCGCCATGTACGCGGGCGTGCCGATCACCGCCCCGGTCCTGGTCAGCGCCGTGGTCGCGTCCGCCATGTGCGCGATCCCGAAGTCCGTCAGGATCACCCGGTCGCCCATCAGCAGCACATTGTCCGGCTTGAGGTCCCGGTGCACGATGCCCGCCGCGTGCGCCTGCTGGAGCGCCTTCACCATCGCCGCACCCAACTCCGCCACCCGCGCCACCGGCAACGCACCGCCCCGCGCGACGGCCGCCGCCAGCGACGCCCCCGTGACGAACTCCATCACGATCACCGGAGCACCCTCGTACTCGACCACGTCGTGCACGGTGATGATCCCGGGATGGTTCAACCGCGCCGCGGCCCGCGCCTCCCGCAGCACCCGCTGCACGAGCTGCTCCCGCTCCGCCTCCGTGACGCCCTGCGGCAGCAGCACCTCCTTCACGGCGACGTCCCGGCCCAACGTGGTGTCCCACCCCCGCCAGACCCGCCCCATGCCACCCTGGCCGATCAGCTCCACGAGCTGGTACCGGCCCCCGATCAGTGCCCCGCTCACCGCTGCCACGCGCAAACCCTAGCGCTCCCCCCACCCCCCGCTGACGGCGGATCAACAAATCGTTTCCCCCGGCCCCCGGCCTCCGCCTACCGTTGGCGCGCCAACAATCCTGCACCTCGGAGACGGAACCACCCCATGGACCACGCTCACCCCGACCACCACGGCTGGGCCGACGAGGGCTACGGCGCGGTCGCCGACGCCTTCGCCCGCAACTACGCCGACTTCCCGGAGCTCGGCTCGGCCGTCACCGTCCACGTCGGCGGCCGCAAGGTGGTCGAACTGTGGGGCGGCGTCGCCGACGAACGCACCGGCCGGCCCTGGCAGTCGGACACCCTGGTCCCGGTCTTCTCCTGCGCCAAGGCCCTGGTCTCCCTCTCCGCCCACCTGCTCGCCCAGCAGGGCCGCCTCGACCTGGACGCGCCGATCGCCACCTACTGGCCCGAGTTCGCGCGCCACGGCAAGGAGGCGATCACCACCCGCATGGTGCTCTCCCACCGCGCCGGCATCCCCGTCCTCGACGCCTCCCCGACCTTCGAGGAGATCGCCGCCTGGACCCCCGTCGTCCGCGCCATCGAGGACCAGAAGCCCCTCTGGGAGCCCGGCACCGCCCACGAGTACCACGGCCACGTCTTCGGTTTCGCGATCGGCGAGGTGATCCGCCGCATCACCGGCCTCACCCCGGGCGCATGGTTCCGCGCCACCCTCGCCGAACCCCTCGGCCTGGACGCCCACCTGGGCCTCCCCGTCACCGAACTCCCCCGCCTGGCCCGCCTCGCCGAGGCCGAGGGCCGCCGCCCGATGCCCGGCCCCGAGCACCTGCTCACCCGCATCGTCACCATGAACGGCACCCTGGTCTTCCCCGGCCTCGACGAACCGCACGGCTGGAACGACCCCGCCCTGCACACGATCGAACTCCCCGGCGCGGGCGCCGTCGCCACCGCCACCGGCCTCTCCGCCACCCTCGCCGCCGCCGTCACCGGCCTCGACGGCACCCCGCCACTCCTCACCCCCGCCACCGTCGCCGACGCCACCCGCGAACTCACCTCCGGCCCCGGCCACCTGGGCTTCGACATGGGCGCCCGCTGGGGCTCCGGCTTCCTCCTCCCCTCCCCCGCCTTCCGCCCCATGCTCACCCCCACCAGCTTCGGCAACGACGGCGCCGGCGGCCAGTTCACCTTCGCCGACCCCACCGCCTCCCTCACCTTCGCCTACACCACCAACCGCATGATCGGCCACGCCGACCCCCGCGCCGACAACCTCGTGGCGGCCCTGCCCCGCCCTTGACGGCCGAACGGACAGCCGAAGGCCCCCGCCGCAGGACTGCGACGGGGGCCGGAGGGTGACCTGACGTACCGCGGGTCAGGTCGCGGGATTGAGGTACCAGCGCTGGTTCGCGCCGGCGTGGCAGTCCCAGATGCCGAGGCGGGTACCGTTCTCGGTCACCCAGTCCGGCAGTTCGAGACAACGGCCCGAGTTCGGGTTGTAGAGGCTGTTGTCGGCACGGCGCAGCCACTTCTGGCCGCCCTTGAGGTTGTCGCAGTCGGCCAGGACGACCGGCGCACCGTTCCTGGTGGCCTCGTCCTGCACGGTCACGCACTTGCCCTGGATGATGAGGGCGTGGTTGTCGGTGTTGAACTTGAACTGCTGGTTGGGACCGTTCCAGCAGTTCCAGATGCCGATGTCCATGCCGCCACCGATGTTGTCAAGGCACTTGCCGCTGTCGAGGGCGCTGCGCACGGAGATCGTGGTGGCGCTGATGGCGAGGTTGCTGACCTGGGGGTCGGTGAGGGCGTAGGGGTAGGCCCGGACGTCGCCGATGGCGCCGCGGAAGTGGTCCTCGGCCGGGTAGTAGACCGTGGTGGCCGCGCCGATGGCGAGTGTTCCGCCACTGAACCAGGGGTGGGGGTTCCTGGCGGAACCGACGGCCCGGCCGTTGACGTAGAGCGTCATGGTGGCGGTGTCTGCGTTGTAGCTGCCCACCAGATGGGTCCATTGGCCGACCTGCGGGCGGGCCTGCTCCGTACCACCGGCGAGGTAGTAGGTGGTGGTGAACCGCCAGTCCTCGTGCGGGGCGACGAAGGCCCAGGTACCGACCGAGGCCGAGTACTGGAGGTAGAACGGGCTGCGGTCGTTCCCGTTCAGCGCGAGCACCGTTCCGTAGCCCTCGGCGGTGTCGAGCTTGACCCAGGCGGCGATGCTGTAGCTGCGACGGGTGTCGATGCCGGGCGCCTGGGAGCTGCGGTAGTAGTTGGCGCCGCCGAACGTGGCGGCGCTGTCAGCGACGCCGTTGCGGTCGGCCGTGAACCCGACATGGCCGATCCCGACCAGCGCGTTGGTCGCGTTGCTGTCGACCACGGGCACGGTGGCGTCGGCGTGGAGCGTGTTCTGGCGGTCCAGGGTGTACCAGTCCGGGGTAACCCGGATGTTGGCGACCGTCTGCGGGCCCGCGTCCCAGTCCATGCCGGGGTTGGCGGCGTCGCCCGAGCGGTGGCCCCACCAGATCTGGATGTCGCCGGTGTCGGCGTTGCGGCCCCACAGGCCGGGGGCCCCGTTGCCGAGCAGGTCTCCGTCGGAGCCGAGCACGGGCCAGGTGGCGACGGGCACACTGCCGATGAAGGCCGGACCGGAGATCCCGGTCACGGTCGGGACGACCAGCGGGTTCCCGTTCTCGTCCATGATCGGGTCCCCGAAGTCGGGGTCGACGACGTCGAGGTTGCCGGTGGTGAGGGTGTAGGCGGTCAGCTGGCCCGACCACTGATCCACGTCCGCCGGGCGCATGTTGCGTGCCCAGATGCCGGGGTGCCCCTGGCCGGCCCAGTCGCCCGGGGTGATGAGTTCCATGTCCTTCCAGCCGCCGGAGGCGAGGCGGACGGGCTGGCCGAGCGCATTGGTGCTCGTGGCCGGGAAGAACCACAGTTCGCCGTCACTGCCGTCGACGTTCGACTCCACCGTGACCAGGCCGGTCTTGTTCTTGAACTCCAGCTTGATGTCGAGATCGGTGTGGGCCGGGTCCCCGAGCGCCGCCACACGCAGAGTGCGCGACCAGTCCGCCGAGTAGCCGTTGCAGTAGGCGGAGTCGTTGGGCGGCGTCACACAGGCCGGTCGCGCCAGCGCGACCTTGCTGTTGTACCGGCCGGTGGAACGACTGTTGCCGGGGTTGCCATAGACGTAGAGGTCAGGGTCGTCCTTGACATGCACGAACAGGTCATCGACATGCTTGCCACCGGTGAGCGCGCCGCGGTGGCTGAATTGAACCGCGTTTCCGGACCAGGTGCTGCTGTCCGGAGTATCCGCCGGTACCGCCGCGAGCGCGGCGGTCGGGCTCTTGGCCACCGTGTTGCCCGGGATGCTGTAGGTGCGGAGATTGCCGGCCTGGTCGGCGGTGAGGATGTCGGCCGCGCCGTCACCGGTCACGTCACCGAACACCGGCTGCGGGCCGTCCGGGTTCCAGGGCACGTAGAAGGCGTACTGGGTGACGGGCGAGACATTGCCCGCGTTGTCCTCGACCTGGATGTAGGCGATGTTGGTTCCCCAGGCTGTGGGGAAGACGGGCAGCCCGCCCGAGGGCAGCGAGTCTCCGCACTGCCAGGAGGCTCCCTCGAACTGCGGGTCGAAGCTCCAGCGCGCGCAGACGACGCCGGAGGTCTGGCCGCCCGAAGGGTTCGGGTCGACGGGGGTGTAGGGGATGTTGCCCCATTCGCCGGAACGCAGCCTGCTGCCCTGTCCGTTGCCCGACGGGGGAAACTGGGTCGCCAGCGCCTCGTCGGACAGCTGGTCGTAGAGCGACGGGACCTGCACGGTCGGCGGGGTCTGGTCGACGCCGAAGTGGCAGGCGGGCGTGGATCCCGACATGCCGACCAACTGGTCGCTGGCCATGATGCTGTAGCCGTAGACGTGACCGTCCTGGATCACGCCGTTGGGCACCCGGTACGCCGCGTTGCTGCCGTTGCCCACGGGGCCGGTGTAGTCCGAGGCGACGTCAGGAACACCGGGAAGGGTGTAGTCCCAGATGTGGCTCCATGAGTACAGGGTCTGCTGGACGGGGCTGCTGACGGTCGCGTTGAGCGTGACGCCGTTCAGGTCGGCTCCGGCTCCCAGCCAGCCCCAACCGCTTCCGTCACAGCCCGGCACGCTCCGGTCCGGCGAGACGGTCCGCGGAACGGGGTAGGTGTAGGGATCGGTAGGGGTGTTGGGAGCACGGTCGTACTCGACCACCACGATCGGCCGGTAGTCGAGGCGCTTGAAGGCGAGCTTGTCGTTCTCGTCACCCTCGACGGTGAACGTCATGGCATTGGTCTGCCACGCCCACTGCTGGTAGGCCGACGTCACGTCGAAGCGGAAGTCGATGCCGTTGGTGCAGCCCGGATTCCCGGACCCGGGGACCCAAGCGGGATCCCCGACCCGGCCGCCGAGGTGGGTGGGAGCGTCCTGCCAGGTCGTACTTCTGTCAATTGGCTTGTTGACGACGAAGAGGTTAAGAGGATATGCCTTTTTGCAGTCCCAGTTGGACGACTTGGCCTGCCACATCGTCATAACAGCCTTGTTGATGATCGTGCCGCTGAAGCCGGCAGAGTCGATCTGGAAGAAGGACCGTTCGATTCCCGTTCTCTGGACGTACTCCTGAGCACCGACGCCGGGCCGGTTGTACGGCTCCTGGGGCGTAGCGGTCTTCAGGAAGTTGTTCTGTCCCGGGTAGGCGGACTGGGTCCAGGTCCAGCCGTTGCCGGTGCGGTCGTCGTAGATCCAGCCCGGGTCGATGAACCAGGGCCCCTCCCCGTGGGCGAGCAGGTCCTGGTCGGGGCTCAGGGTGATGCCGCCGCTGCCGGCGGTGGTGGGCATCACCGACACCTTGGCGCTGTTGCCGGGGCCGTCGATGCTACTTGTCGCGGGACCCTCGGGATCACCGCCGGCGGCGCCCGCTTCAGCAGCGGTCGAACCGAGGGCCGCGAAACCGATCTTCGCCAGGACCGGGGCGACCGGGGCCGGGGTGGATGACGCGGACGGGCCCGGGACAGGAGCGGACGACGTCGACGGGGCAGGACTGGACGGCGTGGACGGGGCCTGAGCAGCCGTGCTGCTGTCCCACATCCGGGGAGCGGGGGCGTGCCAACGCACGGTACCGTCCTCAGCGGCGGCCGAGAGACTGTAGTCGACCTCCGCCTTCACCGTCACACCCGCGGTCGTCACGGGGAATGTGACGGCTTTCAGCGCCGGGTTCGCAGCAGCCTCGGCGTTCTTCACCACCAGGACGGTACTCAAGCCGCCGAACTTGGTGGCGGTGGCCTTCAGGTCGATTCCAGGCGCGACCTCGGGGTAGAGCACACCGTCGCCGTCCTCGTCCACATGACCTTGTGTCAGCGCGAACGGCGAGTTGAGCGTGAGCTGCTTCCCGTCCGTACTGGTGAGGGTGGCGAGCGCGCCGGATCCACCGGCCGACAGGTGGACACCGGCGCCCGAAGCCTTCGGACGGAAACCGCCCTTGGGATCGGCCACCAGCGTGGCATCGAGATCCGCCCACGCGCCGTTCTGCTTGACCCGCTGCCGTTCCACATGCTGCGTCTTCTGGAGATGTCCCTCGGGGGTGGCGACCGTCTCGCTGTAGTCGTCGGTGAGCGAGGGCACGGGCACAGCCACGCCCGTGCTCTTGGCCTGGGCGATCGCCTTCTCCGCCTCGGTCGCGGGCGGCCGCATCTTCGCGTGTGCGGCGTCGGCCTCCGCCATCACCTGGGCCAGGCTCTTGGCTCCCGGCTGCGGCGCGGCCATCGCCGCCGGCGCCGGGAGAACGGCGCACAGGGCGAGCCCGAGGCCGAATACGGGCACACGTAGCGCCAGGGTGCCGTCGCGGCGCCGAATAGGGCGTGATCTGGGGGACGTGGGCACGGCGAAGCCTTCCCGAGAGGAGATTCGTGCGGATGCTGCCGACCGGCACTGCGCACAGGACAGACGAAACCTGCTCACGCCCGCGACACTCCGTCAACGCTATTTCCGTGCCCAAGGGCCGGTTTGGCAGTGCTTCGCACCATTCGCACCCGAGGTGATTTGAATCACCGTAGGCGATCTTTGTCGACTCCTCGACATGGAATGTAAGCAACCCATAAAGTCGGCTGACTCTTGATCACCTGGCCGTTCCCACGGGCACGGTCACCAACGGAGGGGTGACGGTGCTCTTTCACCGTGCACGCTCGGCCCGGTCTCGGGCCTCCTACTCACGACGATCACGGACCGCCCTGGTCAGTACCCTCGCGGTCGTCGCCTCCCTCATGGTTCCGGCCGGAGGCATAGCCTTCGCGGCGGCGCCGGACTACCACCGCGTCTGGTCACCGCCGCAGACACCGATTCCGGGCACGGAGTCGGTCGCCGGCAAGGACGCTCCCGGTCCGGCGACGGCCCGGGCCAAGACCGAGCCCGCCAAGCCCGCCCAGGACAGGAGCGGAAAGAACGCTCCCGCCGGGGCCGCCGCGGTCGAACTCGCCCAGGCGCCGGCGGCCGGTACGACCACCGCCCGCTCAGACGGCCGCGGCAACACGGTCCAGGAGCCGGCCGCGGCAGCCGCGAAGAAGGCCGGCGATCTCCCGGTCTGGGTGTCGTCCGTGGCCGGCGGCGACAACCCGTCACCCGCCCGCCGGGCCGACGGCGCCGGATCCGAGACGAACACCAAGGTCAGTGTCACGGTCGCCGACACCGCCACTGCAAAGGCCGCTGGCGTCAGCGGCGCGCTGGTCTCCCTCTCCCTCGCGGACCAGCACACCGCCACCAAGGCCCGGGTGAGTCTGGACCCCGTGGCCCTCGCCCCCGCCTACGGCGGCGACTGGGCAAGCCGCGCCACCCTGGTCGCCCTGCCCGCGTGCGCGCTCACCAGCCCTGGCGCGGAGCAGTGCCGGACCCGCACTCCGGTCCCCTCCCACCTCGACCCGCAGACGAAGAAGCTGGTCGCCGATGTCGACCTGCCCGCCGCCGCGCCGGTGGCCTCGCCGTTCGCGAAGGGCTTGACCGCATCTGCGGCAGCCGGGGCGCCCGCCGCGGCGCCCGCCATGGTCCTCGCCCTGCAGGGAGCACCGAGCAGCGGCTCCGGCACCTACAGCGCGACCAGCCTGAACCCCAGCCAGGGCTGGGCCGCCGGTGGATCCTCCGGCTCGTTCACCTACAACTACCCGGTCCAGATGCCGCCCAGCCTCGGCGGTGGCGTCCCGCAGATCGGCCTCTCCTACGACTCGGCGTCCGTCGACGGCAAGACCTCCGCGACCAACTCCCAGGCCTCCTGGATCGGTGAGGGCTGGGACCTGGGCTCGGGCTTCGTCGAGCGCTCCTACCAGCCGTGCTCGAAGGCCGGCATCACCGGCTCCGGCGACCAGTGCTGGGACAGTGCCAATCTGACGCTCTCCCTGGCGGGCCACTCCGGGCAGCTGATCCCCAACGACGGGTCCTGCGACACCTCCAACCCGCGGGACGAGCAGTCCAAGTGCACCTGGCGGCTGCAGTCCGACGACGGCACCAAAGTCGAGTTCCTCACCGGCGCCGACAACGGCACCTGGAACGGTTCATTCCTCAAGGTCACGGACACCAGCGGCACCGTCTACTACTTCGGTCTCAACCACCTGCCCTCGGCACAGGGGACTCCGACCAGCACCGGCCCTGCCAGCCAGTCGGCCTGGACCGTCCCGGTGTTCTCCCCGAA
Organism: Streptomyces sp. TLI_053; assembly: GCF_900105395.1. Classification (NCBI taxonomy): domain Bacteria; kingdom Bacillati; phylum Actinomycetota; class Actinomycetes; order Kitasatosporales; family Streptomycetaceae; genus Streptomyces; species Streptomyces sp. TLI_053. The sequence continues at coordinate 7,429,578 of NZ_LT629775.1, read as the reverse complement.
GCCCGGTGACCCCTGCTACGACGCCGCCAAGGGCAATGCGTCCTGGTGCCGAAGCGCTTGGCGCTGGAACCTCGACTACATCGTCGACCCCCACGGCAACCTGACCACCTTCACCTACGACCCCGAGACGAACCACTACGCGCTCGGTGCCGGCCAGAACCACGGCGGCAACGGAGACAACCCCGCATACACCCGGGCCGGCGCTCTGCACGTCATCGGCTACGGCCAGCTCCTCTCCGACCAGCTGAACAGCAACGGCACCCACCAGCCCGCCTCCCAGGTCGTCTTCGAGAGCGGTGAGCGCTGCCTCGCCGGAGAGACTCCCTGCAAGGAAGAGAACCGCACCCCCGAGAACGCGGGCAACTGGCCCGACGTCCCGGTGGACCAGCAGTGCGCCGCAGAGGGAGCCTGTGCCAACGCCGGCCCCAGCTTCTGGACCAGCCGCTGGCTCAACACCATCACCACCCAGGTCCGCGTCAACGGCGAGTTCCGGACCGTCGACTCCTACAAGCTCACGCACTCGTTCAAGGATCCGCACGACACCAGCAACAACCCGGGTTCACCCGCCCAGAACACGGGCGACCCACAGATCCCCTGGCTCGAATCCGTCCAGCGCACGGGGCACAGCAGCGGTCAGAGCGACACGGTCCTCAACCCCATCACCTTCCAGGGCATGGCGCTGCGCAACCGCGTCGACGGTCTCACCCCTTCGAGGTCGGACTTCATCCGCTACCGGATGGAGAAGATCACCACCGAGACCGGCGGCACCGTCAGCGTCGACTACTACAGGGAACAGTGCTCACGCACCGCCAACGTCATGCCGCCCTCACCCGACGGCAACAAGCTGCCCTGCTTCAACGTCAAGTGGTACGAGCCCAACGCCACACCGACTGACAGTCCCGTCGACGACTGGTTCCTGCGCTACCCCGTCCACACGATGACGGTCGATCCACGCTCCGACCTCGTTCGCGGTGTTCTCCCCCAGACCACCACCTACACCTACGGCGACGCCGCCTGGCACCGCAACGACGCCGCGGGCGTCGACAGTGCCGTCCGCACCTGGGACCAGTTCCGCGGCTACGCCTCGGTCACCGCCGTGAGCGGTACGGAGGGCGACGGGCCGCAGAGCAAGACCGCCACGTTCTACCACCAGGGCATGAAGGGCGACCACGACGCCGCCGGCGCATCGCGGAACGACGCCAAGACCTGGGGTCCGACCGCCGGTTCCGTCCCCGACCACGACTGGCTCTCCGGCCAGGTCCTCGAATCGGCCACCTACGCCGATGCCACCGCCGCCGCCACCGACCCGTCCGCCACCAGTGTCAACTCCAGCGCCGAGCCCGCGGTGGTGGCCACCCACAGCCGGGGCCCGTCCCTGCCCCCGCTCGAGGCCCGGTACGCCTCGCCGTCCTGGAGCACGGTGACCGCGAAGGCCAGGATCTCGGGCGACGACTGGCGCACAACGACGGACACCACGTTCGTCGAAGCGAGCGCGCCCTACCGCCCCTCGAAGGTCCTGCAGCAGGCCGACGGCACCCCGGACGTCTGCATCCGCACGGACTACGCGGCCAACCCGTCCTCGCCGATCGTCAACGCCGTCTCCCAGACGCTCACCGTCTCCGGCCCGAACGCCTGCGACGCGACCCCCACGGCGGCCAACACCGTCACCGGCGGTCGCACGCTCTACGACAACCAGCCCCACGGCGGCCTGGGCACCACCGCGTCCGCCACCGGTCTCCAGGTGCTGGAGAAGTACGACGCCAACGGCACCGCCCAGTGGACCACCACCGGCAACAGCACCTACGACGCCTACGGCCGTCCGACCACCGTCACCGACCCCACCACGACCGACAGCGCGCACCCGAACGGTGCCGCCACCACCACCGTCTACAGCTCCGCCGCGCCGGGCGAACTGCCCAACAAGAACACCGTCGTCGCGCCCGCGCCCGCCGGTACCCCCGAGGCAGCTACCGGCTGGACCTCCACCGTCACCCTCGACCCCACCCGGTCCCTTCCCCTGACCACCACGGACGTCAACGGCCGTACCGTCACCCAGACCTACGACGCCCTCGGCCGACTGAAGGAGGTCTGGCAGGCCGGGCGCGCCACCAGCTCGCCCGCCGACTACAAGTTCACCTATCAGCTCAGGAACGACGGTCCGTCCTCGATCACGACCCAGACGCTCCGGGCCACGTCGAGGTACCAGCAGTCCGTCCAGATCCTGGACGGACTCGCCCGCGTCGTGCAGACGCAGACCGACCCGGCGATCTCGGCCTACGCGGGCCGACTGATCACCGACACCTTCTACGACTCGCACGGCCGCGCGGCCGCCACCAACAACACGTACTACAACAACCTCAACCCGCCCAGCACCGTCCGGTTCGAGCCCGACAACGCCAAGGTCCCCAGCCAGTCCAAGACCTCCTTCGACGGCATGGGCCGCGTGGTCGCCAGCCAGTCGCTGGCGTACGGCGTCCTGCAGACCACCATGGTGACCTCGTACCCCGCACCGGGCCGGGTCGACGTCACCCCGCCGACCGACGGCCGGGCCACGACCACGATCTCCGACGCACGTGGGCGCACTCTGCAGCTGTGGCAGTACCGCACCCCGGCCCCGACCGGGAACCCGGGCGACGCGGACGTCACCTCCTACAGCTACTCCCAGGTGGGCACTGAGGCTTCCCGCACGGATGCCGCCGGCAACACCTGGACGTACAGCTACGACCAGCGCGGCCGCCGTACCGGCACCAGTGATCCCGACGCCGGCACCAGCACCGTCACCTACGACACAGCTGGCAGGGTGGCCGGCTCCACGGACGCCCGCGGTCAGAGCATCGTCTCCACCTACGACCTGCTCGGCCGGCCGACGGGTACCTACAAGGACTCCGTCAGCCCCGCCAACCGGCTCACCGGCCGCACGTACGACACCGTGGCCAAGGGCAAGCCGGCCAGCTCGACCCGCTACGTCGGCGGCCAGAGCGGCGCGGCGTACACCACCGCGGTCACCGCGATGGACACCGCCTACCGGCCGACGAAGACCACCGTCACCATTCCCGGTAGCGAGGTCGGGCAGACCAACCCGCTCACCTTCACGTACCAGGCCGTCTACAACCCTGTCACCGGTGCGCTCACCAAGACGGGCCTGCCCGCGGTCGGCGACCTGTTCGCGGAGTCCGTCACCTACAACTACGAGGCCTACGGTCTCCTGCACGACATCGGCGGACTCGGCGGCATCGCCTACGACGTCCAGTCCGACTACGACGCCTACGGCCGCAACATCCGCTCCACGATGAACCCGTACGGCACCCAGATCGTCGCGACCAACACCTTCGACGAGTCGACCGGGCGCCCGATCAGCCAGTTCGTCGACAAGCAGACCGCGACCACCGGCTCGGTCCAGCAGACCACCTACGCGTACAACCAGGTCGGCCGGATCACGGCGATCCGCAGCATCCCCAACAACACGCCGTCCGCGACCGACCTGCAGTGCTTCAGCTACGACTACCTCGGTCGCCTCAGCACCGCCTGGAGCGACACCGGGCGCCTCCACCAGGAGCCCGCCCCCGCGGTCGGCGGCCGGGGCCGCTGCACCAACGACACCCCGACCAGCGGCGCGCAGGTGCCGGCCCAGACCACCGTCGGCGGCTCCGCACCCTACTGGCAGAGCTACCAGTACGACCTGACCGGCAACCGCACCGGCATGGTCGCCCACGACCCCGGCGGCGACACCTCCCGGGACATCACCACCACCCAGACGTTCCCGAACGCGGGCACTCGTAACACCCCGACGACCGCTCCCGGAAGCGGCGGCGGAACCGGCGGGCCGCACGCGCTGCTCACCTCCACCAACCGCGTGGGCAGTGACAACCCGACCACCAGCACCTCCCAGTACGACGCGGCCGGACACACCACCGCCGTGACGGACACCGCCGGCACCACCACCCTCACCTGGAACGGCGAGGACCGCCTGGAGTCGGTCAACAAGACCGGCAGCGGCGCCACCACCTATGTGTACGACGCCGACGGCAGCCAGCTCGTCCGGCGCAACCCCGGCAAGACGACCATCAACCTCGCCAACGGCGACGAGCTGATCTACGACACCGTCACCAAGTCGCTGACCGCCTCGCGCTACTACAACATCCCCGGCGGCATCACCCTGGTGCGTCAGGGCGGCAACGTCCTCACCTACCAGTTCGCCGACCACCACGGCAGCAACTCCCTGGCCATCAACGCCCGGACACTGGCGGAGAACCGGCGCCCCACCGACCCGTTCGGCAACCCCCGTGGCAGCCAGCCCTCCATCTGGGCGGGCGACCACGGCTTCGTCGGCGGCACCAAGGACGACATCACCGGCCTCACCAACCTAGGCGCCCGCCAGTACCAACCCACTACGGGCCGCTTCCTCAGCCTCGACCCCGTCCTCGACGCCGGCGACCCACAACAGTGGAACGGCTACGCGTACTCCGAGAACGACCCGGTCAACAAGTCCGACCCGAGCGGCCTCCGCTCGGAGGAGTGCGGCACCCTCTACGCCTGTGGACCGGCCGGCACCATCACCATGAGCAATGCGGCGGAAACCACCGCGAACTACATGCCTGGTGTCGTGCCCCCGACGGCGGACCTCACTCCGTTCACCACCGCTAACGTTCCCGGACCCGGATCCGGTAGCGGCGGTGGTCCAGTCTCCACGCCAGTGAACGCAAGCGCCAAGAAGGCCGAAACGGCCAAGAACAAGGTCGTCGACGCCGGCAAGAAGCTCGCCAAGATCGTCGCCGACGAGTTGGGCATCACCGACGCCATCGACTGCGTCACGACCGGGAACCTCGGATCCTGCGGCGAGACCGCACTCAACGTCGTGAGCAGCATGTTCAGCGGCGGCCCTCTCACCAAGCTCCTGGCCAAGTACGCCTTCCGCTGGAACAAGGCCTACGAACTCGCCAAGACCATCAAGACACTCGCCGGCGAACTCTTCGACGGTCTGAAAGTCTGGCGCAAGGAATCCAAGGCCGCCAAGGAAGCGGAAGACACAATCGCCGCAGCCTGCCCGATCCGTCGCCACAGCTTCCCACCGACCACACCCGTCCTACTCGCCGACGGCAGCGCCAAGCCCATCGGTGACATCGCCGTCGGCGACCAGGTCCTGGCCACCGACCCCCAGACCAACACCACCTCCGGCGAAGCCGTCGTCAACACCATCGTCACCCCCGACGACACCCTCTTCACCGACCTCACCCTCACTTCCACCACCGCCTCCCCCAGCACCCTGACCTCCACCCAGCACCACCCCTACTGGAACATCACCACCGCCCGTTGGACTCAGGCCGCCGACCTCCAGTCCGGCGACACCCTCCTCAGCGCCGACGGCACCCCTGTCACCATCCAGTCCATCCGCAACTACGAACTGGCCCCTACCGAGGCCCGCGACCTCACCGTCGCCAACCTCCACACGTACTATGTGCTGGCAGGAACCACGCCGGTCCTTGTGCATAACATCGACCTTGGGAAGTTGAATGCGTGCCCAACAACTTCATCAACCCACTTTGCGGACGTGACAGTTCTCGATGGGCAAGGAAACGTAGTACATGAGTATCCAATTCGGAGTGGAGCTCAAACTCCCCCGGAGGCTGCAATGGGGCCCCGAGGCGGCGACATCCTTAGCCACACAGAAAATCGCGCAGCACGGATGGCGGGCGGGGTGCCTAGCTACGGCAGGCGGATCATCCGCGACGACGAGTTCTTTCTGGAAAAGCCTGTCCCGCTCGATGGATACGTTGTCATCAACGGAACCTCCTCCCCTTGCTCCAGCTGCAGGGGAGCCATGGGACGCGCCGCCGAGGATACCGGCTCCACGTTCGTCTACACATGGCCGAGTGGATCCGGCGGGCTCAATTCATGGCAAAGCAGGGCAGGCTAATTGACATCTCCAGTGAACCCAGGAAAATCCAGAGGAGAAACGCATTGAGCGGCCAGCGCATTGACCCCGTGGAGATCATCGCGAGAGTCGGTGGCGTGCGACCCGATGTCGGAGGGAGCGAGCGAGCTTTTGACGTCTGGGTGCATCTCGCCCGAAAGGCCGGCTGGGACGTCATCGACGACCCGGGATATTCGGCAGCCGATAAGGGCACTGCCTGTGGCATTGTGTCCCTGGAGGGCCTGAAATACAGGATCCATTACGGATTGCACGTTCGCCAGGACATGGCAGACGACTCTACCGGCCATCTCACCTGGCGGCCAGTTCTTGCTCATGCAGCATGGGCAGAGCCAATTCTGGATGGATATGAACTCCGCTAGGCGAATTCTTTGAATCAGCAGGGCCTCGTCGGATTGCTCCGACGGGGCCCTGCATTGCTTGATTATTTTCCTTTGCCCCCTTCGAATCGCAGCAGCTTACGACTTCCCCGATCATGCCCGATCCCAGACCAGACAGGGTATCGACCAAAACCGCTACACCACCGACGCACGCACCTGACGGCCCGTCGTTGCGTATGCCTCTGACAGCAACGTCGGCGGCAACAAGCCCGTATAACAATGCACTTCCATGCACCTCTACGCACGGGTAGGTTTCCGCCCGCCTGCGAGAACGCAGGCCGGAAGGTGCCGCCTACCACACATACTATGTTGTGGCGGGTGGAGTCCCGATCTTGGTTCACAATTCCTGCGGGCCAGATATGGGAGCAGCTGCCCGTGCAGCCGCAAAAACGCGCCTCAGGACGCAACAATGACTTCCGTTGCGAATATCAGAGGTACGAACATCACGGAAATTGGCTACTCCGGACCCTCCTCTCGCCCTGCCTTCCTTGAGCACGAGATCGAGGAGGCCGCCGCCGACGGCGGTCAGATGTTCGGGGGTGACGCGGCAAACTGCGCGGAGATGCGCGCATGCAATGCCTTGTTTGCTAATCATGCAGCAGACTTCGAGGAAACGTTCGGGCGCCCGCTGCAACTCAGCGACATCGAATTTCTGACGGTCAGAAGCGCTACTGGCGCACCAGAGGCGGCATGCCTATCCTGTCAGAGCGCGCTTGTGCGGCGTGGCGCGACTGATCTGTCGAGAGGGTGAGCATGGACTTCGCTATCCGTGGCCGAGGTCGCAGTCTGGCTGAAGCAGCAGGCTGGAGCCCAGAGCGCGCGGTCGATATCTCTGGACTTGTCCATGAGATGAGGCACGTTGGCTTCGATGTATCAACTGCGGCCCACAATTTCCTAGAAGAGTTCTGGCGCCTGCGGATCGAGCATCAGCCAAGCATCAACATAGATGGAAAAGACATATTCTGCTGGACAGAATTCGATCCGACTCGGATATGCACGGAGCGCGATGCGAGAACTGCGACCCTGTGCTCTGAGGTGGCCGGTGAATCACTGTGCCCAGTGGGAATTGACGGATTCCACCTCACTGTGTACATTTCGCCTTCCGGCAAGTTCTTCGCCGGGATGGACGCCTCGGTATTCGCATATTCTGGCTCTGCTGACGAATTCTTTGCGAAGCTAGCAGATGGAACCAGACCGCAGCTTATAGGGGCCTGGGTGCTGTAAGTTCTGGTCAGTTTATTGAGGAGCTTGCAGAGGCCCCGCTGGATTTGATTCCTGCGGGGCCTCTGTGGCGTCTGACGGGCAGTAGTTGACGGCAACGTCAGCGGACGTGGGCCGCACAAAGAGGCGAGTCGTCGCCATCGTCGGGCTGGGTGGTGGTCCCGGCGGGGTTGTGAAGGGCGCGTCCGAGGAGATCGACAGCATCGCGCTGGAGGCGGACGTGCGCGTAGACGCTGGCGGTGACGCCTATGTGGGCGTGGCCGAGGATTTCCTTGATGACGACGAGTTCGACGCCCTGTTCCAGGAGAAGGGTTGCGGTCGAGTCTCGGAGGTCGTGGAAGCGGATCTGACGGAGTCCGGCTCGGCGGAGGAGTGCCTTGAAGTGTCGGGCGAGGGTGGCGGGTTCGATCGGGTGGCCGTCAGGCCGGGTGAAGACGTGACCGCTCTCCTTCCAGTTCCGGCCGGCCTTCTCCCGTTCCCGGGCCTGCTTGTCGCGGTGGTCGCGCAGTGAACGCAGGCAGGGAGCGGGCCGAGCCATGCGACGTTCGGAGCTGACGGTCTTGGTGGAAAGGGTGGTCAGGCCGCCGGTGCTGGTGCGCTGGAGGGTGCGTCGGATGCTGGCGGTGCTGGCCGTCAGGTTGAGGTCTTCCCAGCGCAGGCCGAGGAGTTCGCCCTTGCGGAGTCCGGCGCGGAGGGCGAGTTCGAACAGGGCGTGCAGGCGGTGACCCTGCATGGCGAAGAGGAAGGTGCGGGCTTCGTCGGTGGTGAGGGGTTCGAAGCGGCGCGGTCGGGGTGTGCCGGTGCGGACGTTTCGGACGACGTTGCGCGGGATCTATTCCTCGCGTACCGCTTGCTCCAGCGTGGTCTTGAGCACGGAGTGGATGTAGGCGACAAAGCCCCGAGGTGGAAATTTCTCAGCCGAGGACCATCACGGCGGTCAAACTGACAGCCCGTACGTCAGCTGGACCACGTCACCCGACCTTGCCTATCAAAGGGCGATCAGCGGCAAATCTGGAAATGGCGCAGTGATCACGGCAAGGCTTCCCAATATCGACACGTCGGGACAACACGATGGGAGATCAGATCACTGGAGTCTTCCCGACGTACAGCTGTGAATTCTCCGGGCGCGAGACACTTGAGGAGGCGACTCACCGTTTCAAGCGGATGCTCCGCCCGACAGTACTCGGGCGGCCGGTGGCACCGTATCTCCGGATGCGGTACGAAAACACCAGGACCGGCAGCGGAAGTCTCGGAGTGTCGCGTGGCTTCACCACGATTGATGTGCTGCTCAGGGAGTTGACGCTGCTGGAGGGAGCTGTGAGTAGTTTCGTGGAGTGGGAAAACTTCCAGGGCGAACTGTGGCACGTCACCTGGGACGGCTCCTGGATCGTTAACAGGCGCACCCGGAGCGAACCACTGTCCGAGAGTGCTGTGCTCAGCACCCTGGGATGCCCAGTGCCCTGAGATGGGGTTGCCGGGAAGGCCTGTAGGTGATTTCACGCTGGCTGCGGCAGGGGCCGTCGCGTTCGCCGATGAATGCGACGGCCCCGTCGGCATCTTCGTCGCACCAAGAGGGCGGCGTGTTCAACATGCATACTGACCTGAAGCACCGTCGCCTACACGAGCGGGTGAGGTAATTGTCGGAGATCCTCAGCGGACCACCAACGATGCAGACGGCGAGCACGCACTGAGCTTGTCGCCGCATAGTGAGTACACCCTCCCACGATGAGCGCCGCGCCGAAGCGATCCAGCCTGCCACAGGACACCCCTATCTCTTCGAATTTTCTGATGGCTATCCATAATGAACAGATGCACCGCCATCGACATGGCTACCGGTGGCGGTACATGTGTGCCTGGGCGTCGCAAGCGATTGGCACTCTCGATGGGGTTGTCAAGCGTGCAGCTGAGCAGGGCAACGACTTCACACTGAAGGCGGAGCCGAACGAGAGGGCGCAGAAGGGACATCGCAGTCGAGGTGTTCAGAGTCGCCATACTTGATCAAGGCAGCCCGCTGATGTTGCCCGGGCGCGCAACATCACCAGCGGAGATTGCTTTAGGGCTCCGCCCCAGGCCCCGACCCTTTCTCTGGGGAGGCCGAGTGCCGGTGCGGATCCGTCGTGGTGATGGGTGGAGAGGTCGCAGGAGGGGTTCCCTGTCTCCCGCCCCCGGAGGTGCACCAGGAAGCTCCCGGGGCCGCCAAGGCCGAGCGCAAGCGTCTCAGGGTGAGCCTTCCCTCGCCGTTGGCTCGGTTCTTCTTCTGGGCTGCCATCAGGCTGCCTCCTGCAGTCGGGAGGCCACGAACGAGCGGTACGAGCCGTACGGGATGCGGCGGGCCCGGCCGATGGTGATCGAACGCAGTCGATTGGTCCAGATCAGGTCGTAGACTGCCGAACGGCCGAGCCGCAGCCGGCCCGTGACCTCGGGGACGGCAATCAGGTCGTCGTCGGACACCGCTCGCCTCCTGCTCGTTCGAGGGCCTGGTCGAGGGCGGCACGGCAGCGGACGCGTTCGGCGACGGCCCGCCGGAGGCGGGTGGTGAGGGGCGACATGTCGGGGTCGCCGCGGCGCACGGGTTCCCAGAGGTAGCGGTGGGGTTCGGTGCGGGCGGCGGTGTCGCGAGGATGTCGAGGACCCAGGTCCGGCGGCCGGTGCGGTGGTCGGCGAGGGTCTTGCCAGACCACTTGCGGGATACCAGCACCCGCCGACCGTCATGGCCGATGTGTTCGCGCTTGTGAGCGCGGGAGCGGCAGGCGCCGGGGCGCAGGGCGGGGTGTGCGTTCTTGGGCTGGATGCCGTGGCGGAGTTCGGCGGCGAGGCGGTCGACGTGGTCGCTCTCGGTCGTGCCGGTCGGGGTGTGGCACTCGGCGACGGACTTGGTCAGGCAACCGACGCATCGGGCCGCCTGCGGTGAGCCGACCAGGACGCCCTGGGCGTCGAGCTGGGGCCGAAGCGGATCACGTGCACGGGCTGGGCTTCGGGGTCGTCGTCGATGCCGTCGAGGGCTTCGTCCCAGGTGGGCAGTGGTCCGCCGGTTACCTGGTCGACGAAACCGCCGAATTCGGGTGACCAGGTGGACGCGGCGTCGCGCGGGTGGACCGTCCGGTCGGTGGTCGGCCACTGGGTGGCCGCGACGACCTGGCGCAGTTCAGCGCGGGAGACCGTGCAGCGGACGCCGGTCCCGGCGAGCTGGGTATCGATCTCGCCGAGCAGAAAGGCGGGTTCGCCGGCCTCCGCTCCGGTGGCCACGGCCTGGGCCTTCGTCAGGTCGGCCCGCAGTTCGCCGAGGTACTGATGCGCGGCGGTGCCGGTACGACGGACGGCCACCGGCCGGACTCGGACACTCATCAGCAGCAATCTTTGCTGATATCTCCAGCTGGCGGGGCCACCCGGGTGCCAGCGTCGCCGGGCGGGCCCGGGACTCGAGGGCCAGCTGAAAGCCCCGCTCCCGGTGTCCGTCCACGGCGGACGGACACCGGGAGCGGGGGCTCCTCCGGCAGGGCCGCAGGCTCGGACGTCTGCGCGCGGAGCGGGAAGGTCAGCGCACCGACTGCGCCACGCGCTGGGCCGGGACGCCCTTGCGTGCGCCCGTCGCCCCGGCGGGCGCCGGCTCGGCGGCGGCCGGGGCCGCGCCCAGGGCGGTGCCGCGGGTCTCTTCGGCCCACAGGACGCACACCAGCAGGCCGAGGGCCGTCGTGCCGGCCGCGATCAGCATCGTCGGACCGGTGCCGAGGCCGGTCAGGGAGAGTGGCAGCAGGTAGGTGCCGACGGCGGCGCCGATCCGGCTCACCGAGGTGGCGACGCCGACGGCGGTGGCCCGGATCTCGGTGGGGAACAGCTCGTTGGGGTAGGTCCAGTCGAGCACGTTCGGTCCGCCGCAGAGGAAGGCGTAGGCGCACAGCGCGGTGAGCGCGACGGCGGCGGGGGCGGTGGGCCACACGCCGAGCAGGGCGAGCGGGACGGTCATCAGGGCGAACGACCAGATGATCACCGGCCGTCGGCCCCGGGTGTCGATCAGGCGCAGCGCGGGGTAGCAGCCGAGCAGGAAGACCAGGCTGATCAGGCCGGTGCCCAGGGTCTCCATCACCGTGCCGCCCGGCATGCCGAAGGACGAGAGGATCTGCGGGCCGAAGGTGAGCATCGCGAAGAGCGGGCCGACCTGGCAGAGGAAGAACAGGCCGCAGAACAGGGTGCGGCGCCGGTAGGGCGGGGTCATCAGCAGGCGCAGCCCGCCGGGCCCGGCGGCCTGTGCGGGGTCGGGCATCAGTTCCCGGCCGTCGACCCGCACGCCGAGGTGCTTCTCGACCACGCGCACGGCGTCACCGACCCGCCCGTTGGCGGCCAGCCAGCGCGGGGACTCCGGCGAGCCGCGGCGGATCACCAGGAAGACGACGCACAGCACGGTGGAGCTGGCCAGCATCCAGCGCCAGCTGCCGGGGCCGGCCAAGCGCAGGAAGGCGTAGCCGGTCACGTAGGCGAGGACGGAGCCGGCGTACCAGGCGACGATCTGCTGACCGAGCAGCCGCCCGCGGTGCTTGGCCGGCAGCCACTCGGCGAGCAGCGAGGTCGCGATGGGGTAGTCGGCGGCCACGGCCATGCCGAGCACGAAGCGCAGCAGGGCGATCGCCCACACCGTGTCCACCCAGAAGGAGAGCACCGAGCAGGCGACCATGACGAGCAGGTCGGCGGTGTACATCACCTCCCGGCCGATGCGGTCGGTCAGCACGCCGAAGAGCGCGCCGCCGACGAACATGCCGACCAGCGCGGCGGCGCCGATCAGGCTGACCTCGGCGGTGGAGAGGCCGAGTTCGGGGCGCATCCCGATGAGGGCGACGCCGACGATGCTCAGGATGTAGCCGTCGAGCAGCGGCCCACCGGAGCAGGCCAGGGCCAGTCTGCGGTGGAAGGCGGTATACGGGGCGTTGTCGATGGTGCTGGACATGGGTCTTCGGGTCCTCCGGAGCGCACGGTGTACTTCCGCACGGTGTGCGCCGGGTAGACGGCAGGGATCGGCACCGCCCGGCGGGTGGTGCCGTCGCCCGGTGTGAGCAGGCGACCGTCCACGGTTGCCCGGGCCGGGAGGGGGCGCCACCGGGCCGAAGGTCGGGCGAATTCGTGACCAAGGTCCCGAAGCGGACGGGCCCTCCGCCCGTGCCGCCGCGGCCCCTGTCCAGTCCTGGCGGGCCCGGGACCGCCTCGGCCCGCCGCACCGCCCCGACGGGTGACCCTCCTCACTCGGGGGCACTTTCCGGGACCTTCGCGGCCCCGGCGGGGGCGTTGTCACAGGGGAGTGCCAGCATGCTGCCCATGCTCGCCACCTGTCCCGACCAGCGCCGCAACGACCCGTCGGACCTGCCCGGCCTGCGAGGTGACTTCGAGGTGCACCTGACCGTGGGGCCGGGCGCCGCCGAGGCGCTGGCCGCGTGGGCCGCCGACCACGGCCTGAAGTTCACCCACATCCTGCTGGCCCGGGGCACGGCGCCCTCCCAACCGATGCTCACCCTGCGTGCCCGCGGCACGCTGGAGGAGACGGCTGCGGCGACCGCCCGCACCGCAGAGCGGCTGGCCCGGTCCGGGTTCGCCGTCCTGCGCACCAAGATCGAGGCCACGCCGTGGGCCGAGGGCGTCCCTGCCACGGACGCCGACGCCGCGGCGCACGGGCCGCACCGGTACTTCGAACACCACCTCAAGCTGCTCCTGCCGCCCGCGACACCCGTCGGCGCCGCCGCTGGCAACAGCCCCGCTCTCGCAGCCCTGGCCCCCCTGGCCGCCCTCGCCGTGCGGCACGACGCCCACCTCTCGCACAACCCGCGCCGCACGCGCGAGGACGGCCACCGCGAATGGTTCGTCACCCAGCGGTGCCGCCACGTCGGCCTGGCCACCGCTGGCCGGCGCCTGGACGCGCTGCTCGCGGACCTCGCCACCGCCGGGCACCGGGTGCTGTCGGCGGAGCGCGAGTTCGTCGCCGTCGACAGCGACGAGGCCCTGGACGCGGGCTGGATCACCGAGCACGACCACCCGGCCGGGCCCCGCGAAGCAGCGACCGGACCAGCAGAAGCAGCAGAACCAGAAGCAGCAGCACGAGAAGGAGACTCGCGATGACCGACGACCTGTCCGCGCCGTCCACCCAGTGGGCAGAGTTGGAGTACGGGCCCTGGCAGGGCGTGCGGCTGCCCCGCACGCCCCCGAGCGAGGAGGTCCGCGAAGACCGCGACCTGCCCCGCAGCGTCCACCCCATCGACGACGAGGCGGTCACCCAGCAGCCCGTCTTCGACCCCGCCCTCGCCTCGTACAGCCGCGCACTGCGCCCGAGCGAACCCGCCTTCACCGACCCGGACCTCGCCGGGCGCTGGCTCGCCGCCCGCAGGACCGCCCTCGACACGGTGCTCTCCGCCGTCGCCGCCTCCCCGTGGGCCGAGCACCTGGTGCTGCGCGGCAGCGTCCTGCTGCGCGCCTGGTACGGCGAGCAGGCCCGCGAGCCCGGGGACCTGGACTTCGTGGTCCGCCCCGTCGACTGGCAGCTGGAGGACCCCCGCACCGACCGCATGCTGAACGGACTCGCCACCGCCGCCGACCACTTCTCCACCACGGGCGGCGACGAGCAGCACACAGGGGTACGCCTGCACGCCGACCGGGCGCTCAGCGACGAGATCTGGACCTACAGCCGCATCCCCGGCCGCCGGCTCGTCATACCCTGGACGGCGCCCGACGTTCCGGGCGGCACCGTCCAGCTGGACTTCGTCTTCACCGAGCACCTGCCCGTCGAACCGCAGTCCTACCGGCTCCCCGGCGTCACCGGCCCGCTGCTCGCCGCGACGCCCCAGCTCTCGCTGGCCTGGAAGATCCTCTGGCTGGTCTCCGACAACCACCCCCAGGGCAAGGACCTCTACGACGCCGTCCTGCTCTCCCGCACCGCCGAGGTGCCCTACGACCTGCTGCGCGCCGTCTTCGCCCAGGCCGACGAGGGCTCCTGGTGGTCACGGTCGCCGGTGCTGCCGCAGCACATCGGCGAACTCGAGGTCGACTGGGACGAGTTCGCCAAGGACCACCCGCAGTTCGCCGAGCCGGTCGAGGAGTACCCGGCGCAATTGCTCGCCGCCCTCGGCGCCACCTTCGCCGGACGCACCGAGTACGCGCTGCGCGCCCAGTGGCTGGCACCGCTGATCGGTGACCTGCGGGCGGTGGTGGCGGAGGAGGGCCTGGACGCCGTCCTGCGGCGCACCTCCGAGCAGCACACGGGGACCGCCGACTCCCTGGTCATCGTCTGCGAGCTGCTCGGCGGCGACCTCGACACCGCCCGGAGGGCCATCGCCGACCACCACGGCGGTGAGGACGACTGGCGCGTGCGCGGACTCGCGGACGCCGCCGAGCGCTTCACCGCCCAGCGCGCCGCCGGCTGACTCCTGCCCGGTGGCACCTCGACCATCCGTCACCTCTCGCGACCGATGCCCGGCGCCGCGCCGGCCTCACACCCCTCCGGCCCGGTCCCGGGCTCGGTCCCGTTACCGCCCGGGTGGAGCAGGACGCTCACCCGAGGGCATGCGGGAGGGTGGTGCGGACCCAGCGTTCGGGTTCGGAGAGGTGGGGGGTGTGGCCGGCGTGGGGGTAGACGTGGCGTTCGGGTTTGGGGAGGGAGAGGTCGATCAGGTCGAGGATCTCGCCGTACATGGGGGCGCTGTCGTCGCTCTGGGTGAGGAGGACGCGTTCGGTGAAGCGGTTGAGGGCGGTGAGGTCGAGGTCGAGGGCGTCCGGGTCTCGGAGTTCGTCGAGGTAGGTGGGGGCGTTGCGGATGTAGGTGTGGCGGACCGGGGCCGGGAGTTGGTCCCAGGCGCCCGGGCCGAAGGCGACGGTGTTGGTGTAGAGCTCGGCCGCGGCCGCTGATTCGGCCTGTTCGAGAAGTTCGCGGACCGAGGAGATCCGTTCGGAGAAGGCGACGCCGAGGGGGCGGAGTTCCGGGTCGGCGAGGAGGGTGCCGGTCGCCGGGGGTTCGTGGACGGTGACGCCGCGCAGCAGGTCCGGGCGGGCGGCGGCGAGGCGGAGGGCGACCAGGCCGCCGTAGGAGTCGCCGCAGACGTAGGCGGGCGCCAGGCCGAGTCCGACGATCAGGCCGGCGAGGTCGGCGGCGTCCTCGTAGACGGAACCCTGGGTGAGCAGGTCCTCGCTGCGGCTGTGTCCGCGGCGGTCGTAGGAGACGACGGTGGTCTCCTCGGCGAGGCCCGGCAGTACGCGGACCCAGCTGTCGGCGTCCGTCCAGGAGCCGTGCACCAGCACCACCCCCGGCCCGGCACCCCGGGTCTCGTAGTAGAGCGACACGCCGTTCACCCTGATCTCGGCCATCGAGAGCCTCCCGACCTCGGTCGTGCACCCTCCAGCCTGACACAGAAGGGGGTGGAGGAGGGGATGGAGGGAGGGGCGGGGATCAGATCAGGGGCGGGAAGAGGCCGCGGTCCCAGTGGCCGAGCCAGGAGGCGGTCACGGAGGGGAGCGGCAGGCCGGCGGTCGACTCGTCGTACGGGAGGACGGCAGTCGGTGCGAGCCACCCCTCCCCCGGGTCGATGCGCAGCCGGAGGGCGTGGATCGGCCTGCGGAGGGTGACGTAGAGGCGCAGGTCGGCGGTGGTCGGGGTGTGGGTCGCGTAGTCGGCGTGGACGGTGCGGCAGACGGACTTGATGTCGGTGGTGGCGAGGAGGAGGTACCGGCTGCCCGGCCCGAGGTTCACGCAGAGGCGTCGGCGGGCGGTCTCGCGGGTCGGGTACGGGACGGGCTGGTGGTTGTCGATGTGCAGGCCGAGGCGGAGGCCGGTGTCGGGGTGGGTGTGGGTGGAGGACAGCCCCGGTGGGTCGGTGGTTTCACCGAGAGTGATCGGAAAGGGATCGCCGAGCATTTCGACGAGGGCGGTGGCGGTCGGGACGTCGAAGACGGTCTCCGGGAGCCGGAAGAGTTCGACGAGCCCGCTGTCCCGGGTGAAGACGCTGGGCGCGAACCGCTCCGGGTAGCCGTCCGGGAGCGGTTCCCATCCGCCGTCCGGGACGGCGACGGTGGTCTCGTACCCCGGTCGGAGGGTGAAACGGCGGACACCGGAGATCTCGCAGCGCGCGTGCAGGCGGGCGGGGTCCTGGAAGGCGATGGCGGCGGGGTGCATGGGGCCTGGTCCTCAGGAGTTCAAGAGGTGGGAGGTGGTGGTGGGGCGGCGGAGGGATCGAGCAACATCCGCACCCAGACCCGCTTTCCGGCCCCCTTGCGGGTGACCACCCCGAAGTCGTAAGCGAGTTGGCGGACGAGGTCGATGCCGCGTCCGCACTCGCTGAAGCGGCGCGGTGCGCGGGAGTGGAGCGGGAGGTCGTGCCGGGGGTCCCACACTTCGAGGCGGCAGTCGCCGTTGAACTCCTGGAGGTGGAGCCGGACTTCCCCATCGCCGGCGCAGGCGTGCACGACGGCGTTGGTGACCAGTTCGGAGGTGATGAGGACGAGGTCGTCGACCCGGTCGCCGGACCAGCCCCAGGAGGCCAGTCGGTCACGGATCTCCCGGCGGGCGGTACGCACCGAGGTGCTGTGATCGACGAGTTGGGCCTCCCAGGTGCGGAAGGCAGGCATACCCGGAGTGGACATGGAGGAGGCCCCTTCAGGAGCGTGTCCGATCGGTCACGTTGAGTGTGGGGCATCCAAAATCGAAACTGCAACAGCATTGCTCGAAGAAATTAATTGATCTTGAAGCGGACTTGAGACCCCGGCCTCGATCTGGTGAGACTGGACATCCATACTCGATGGGAGGGGCGCCACTTGAGCAAGCAACTGTCGGCGATCAGGCAGATCCGACTCGGCGACGAACTGCGCGCCTGGCGGCTGGAGAACAACAAGACCCTCGTCGACATGACGGCCGGTCTGAAGGGCTGGAGCCCCGGTCGGCTGAGCAGAATCGAACGCGCCCAGCAGCCGATCAGCCGAGCCGACCTCGCCAAGCTCCTCGACCACGCCGGCGTCATCGGGCAGGACCGGGACGATTTGGAGAGCCTGCTCGGCGACAGCCCGCCCAAGCAGTGGTGGCGCGACCTGGACTACTCCGAGACGATCACGCCGGCCTTCGCCGAGTATCTGGCACTGGAAGCCGACGCGTCCCGCATACTGAACTACTTCCCGTCCGCATTCCCGGGCCTTGTGCAGACCGAGGGCTACGCCCGCGAGATGATCGCAGCAGGCGTCGACGCACCCAACGACGAGTTGGTAGAAGCGGGAGCCGAGGTGCGGATCCTCCGCCAACGCAGGCTGACCGAAGACCCCCGGCTTGAGTTCAAGGCGTACTTCGGCGAGGTGGCCCTGCTCATCGCGGGCGACCTGAGCGTCCTCGCCGAGCAGATCCGGCATGCGATCAAGGTCGCCGACTACCCCAATGTGACACTGCGCATGGTGCCGCTGAGTGCAGGTCGGCCAGGCGTCCTGGCCTCGGGAATTACCCTCATGCACTTCCCTGACGACCAGTCCGATGGCTTCGTCTTCGTCGAAGCCATCGGCGGTATGCTCCCCAGGAGAACGGGACGCGACGTCAAGCGAGCCGAGAGGACCTTCGTGCGCGTCGAGCAGTTCGCGTTGTCGCCGGAAGACACCATCGCCGCACTCGAACGCAAGCTGGAAGAGCTGACGTGAGCAACAAGCACGACCCCTACGACCACAGTCCCGCCGACGCGATGTGGTCCAAGTCCCCGTTCTCCGCCGAGGGCAACGGGGATTGCGTGATCGTCGCCCGCTTTGCCAACGGCGATGTCTGGCTCGGCGACGACAAGAACCCCGGCCGGCCCCACCTCGCCTTCGACCGTACCGAGTGGGCCGCCTTCGTCAAGGCGATCGAGACGCAGGCTCCCAACTTCACCGCCTGACCGTCGAGGGCCCTGCCCCCTCGGGCAGGGCCCTCTCCGATCCGTAGGAGACCACGTGACTGCCAAACACGACCCCTACGACCACAATCCCATCGAGGCAGCCTGGTCCAAGTCCCCGTTCTCCGGGGAGGCCAACGGCAACTGTGTGATCGTCGCTCGCTTCCCCAACGGGGACGTGTGGCTCGGCGACGACAAGAACCCCGGCCGGCCCCACCTCGCCTTCGACCGCGCCGAATGGACGGCCTTCGTCCAGGCGATCCAGGCGCAGGCTCCCAACTTCACGGTCTGACGAAGCAACACACGGCGGAGTGGGAAGTCGGATACACCGACTTCCCACTCCGCCGCGTCAAACCCGCGCCAGGCGCAGCCACTGCGACCGCCACGGCGGCGGCTCCGCAGGACCGTTGAACCAGACCCTGACGTCCTCCCCCTCCCGTACCGGCAACGCCGGGAAGTCGTTCACCGCGTGTTCGGTGCGGTGAAGGGCCTGAGCCGGGCCCAGGTGCCGGGCGGCGTACGCGTCGAACGCCGCCGCGTCCGGCGGGTGGCAGACGGTGGCGAGCACCTCCGCATTTACGGCCTCGAAGCCCGGCCCCCGGAGCAGCAGCACGTTGTCGCTGTCGACCATGGTCGCGTTCGCCGCCTCCCGGTGCTCCCGCCACACCGGCCCGCCGTAGAAGGCCTCCAGCGAGCGCCGACGGCTCGCCATGTCGGGGAAGGCCCGCAGCCAGACGAAGCGGTCCGGGTCGTCCAGGTCCCGGAAGCGCCCGCCCACCGCGATCCCGACCGCCTCCTGTCCCGTCACGAACTCCCGCTCGAACAGCTCGATCAGGGTGTCCCGCGCCCCCGGGTGCAGGGTGTACTGCCGCAGCTCGACGATCAGCGACGTGCTCACAGGCCGGCCGTCGCCGGGCCGGTGCGGGTGAAGTCCATGACCCAGTTGAGTTCCCAGGTCACTCCCCCGTCGGCCGAGAACTCCTGCTCCCAGCGCGCCGCGTCCGGGCCGAGCCGGTGCCAGGTGAAGTGGACCCGGATCGGCCGTCCCTCGTAGGTGTCGTCGCCGTAGAAGTCGCCCCGGTCCCCCGTGAAGCCGCCGGTCACCGGCGGGTCGAGTCGGCCGGTCCGGCTGCTGGACCAGTGGATCGACCACTGCCCGGCCTCCCGGTCGAACAGCCGCAGGGTCACGCCCCGGCGGCCGTCGAGAGTGGGGAAAGTGATCTCGTCGATGTTGCCGGCGCCCTCGAACAGCGGCCGGACCACCGACCGGCCCGGGAACTCCTCCCAGCGGCCGGATGCGGGGTCGAGCGGGGTGGTGGAACGGCGGTTGGCCACGTCCCAGGAGCCGTGGAGGAAGTCGAAATCGTTCATGCGCCGCAGGCTAGGGGCGTTCCACTGACACCTCCTGTCAGTGAAGTCGGTGGAGTGCCGGATACTCGGCGCCATGCGCGCGAGCCGACTCGTCACCCTGCTGCTCCTGCTCCAGAACCGGGGCCGGATGACCGCCCGGCAGCTAGCCGAGGAGCTGGAGGTCTCCGTCCGCACCGTCTACCGGGACGTCGAGGCCCTCGCCGCCGCCGGCATCCCGCTGTACGGGGACGCCGGGCACGCGGGCGGCTACCGGCTGCTCGACGGCTACCGGACCCGCCTGACCGGGCTCACCGGGGACGAGGCACAGGCCGTCTTCCTCGCCGCGCTGCCGGAGGCCGCCGCCCAGCTCGGACTCGGGGAGGCCCTCGCGACCGCCCGGCTGAAGCTGGACGCGGCGCTGCCTGCGGCCCTGCGCGAGCACGCCGGGCTGATCCGGCAGCGCTTCCTGCTCGACGCGCCCGGCTGGTACGGCGACGCCGACCGTGCTCCGCGCCCGCACCTCGCGGCCGTCGCCACCGCCGTGTGGGAGCAGCGGGCGGTGCTGCTGCGCTACCGGCGCTGGCGGGCGCCGGAGGAGATCGAGCGGCGGATCGAGCCGTACGGGCTGGTCCTGAAGGCCGGGCGCTGGTACCTGGTCGCGGGCGGGGCGTCGGGGCTGCGGACGTACCGGGTGGACCAGATCCTCGGGCTGCGCCTGCTGGACGAACACAGCGACGCCCCCGCCGGCTTCGACCTGGCCGCCCACTGGCACGCGCACGTGGCCGACTTCCGGGCCCGGCTGCACACCGGGGAGGCACTCGTCCGGGTGACGGCGGAGGGCGCGCGGCGTCTGGGCCTCACACGTTCGGGTGGTGATGAATGGACGGAGGCCCGGGTGCCGATCGAGTCGGTCGAGCACGCGCACGGGGAGTTCCTCCGTCTGGGCGCGGACGTCGAGGTGCTGGCGCCGGCGGAGCTCCGGGAACGCATCGCCGGCACCGTCCGAAAGCTCGCTGCCCGCTACGACGCGTCGTAGCGGGCAGCGGGACTCATCTTTCGGCGGGGATCACCCCTCGGTGATCTCCAGCGTGAGCGGTCCACCGGGCACCGGCTGCCCGCCCGGGGTGCCGTAGCCGGTACGAAGCCAACTGGCGTCGACGATCTCGAAACCGACGGTGTAGGTACCCGCCGCGATCCCGTACGGGACGGAGACCGAGAGAACGGCCTTCCCGTCGGCGCCGACGGTCGTTCCGCCGCTGACCTGGCCGACGACCGTGCCCGCACTGTCGTACAGGTAGCTCGAGAAGCCGTTGACGGGAGCGACGGGGGCGACTACCTGCGCGTAGACGACGAAGGACCGGTTGGGCGCCTGGCTCTTCGGGATGCTGGTGACGTTCAGAGCGGCCGAGGTCACCGTCGGCGGCGTGGTGTTCGGGAGACCCCGGACCTGCACGCCGATACCGGGCGCCCAGAAGTCCGAGCCGTAGACGGCCACGTTCCCGGCGCCGTCCGTGATGGCGGCCCCGGTGAGGGCGCAGCCGGACGGCGAACCGTTGTTGGACTGCCCGAGTCCGGCCGGGACCGAGTAGCTGCCGTCCGGCTCCGCGGTCGGGGTCGTCGACGAGGAACCGCACGGGCCCGTCCAGAACAGCTGGATCGAGCGGACGCCGCCCTGCGCGCCCCGGACGTTCATCGACACCTTGAACGGGGCGGGTCCCGTCCAGGTGTTGAGTTCGTTCGGCGTCGCGGTGAACCCGTCGGCCTGGACGGTCCCGTTGGAGGTGACCGTGATCAGCGGGGCGTTGAGGCCGTTGAAGGACTTGGCCTGGCCCGCGTTGTTGGTGAGCGTCACCGAGGCGACGCTCCACGTCCCGGCCGGTGCCGTGGAGGGGATCAGCACCACGGCGGAGCAGTACGGGTGGTTGGCGTCGGACTGGCAGGTCGAGTAGAGCTGCCCGTCGTAGGTGGAGTTCTCGAACGACCCCGTGAGCGTCGCCCCACCGGGGCCGACCAGCTTGACCGTGCCCTTCCAGAAGCCCGACTGCTGCTCCTGGATGCCGAGGTTGTAGACCACATAGGCGTTGTTGCCCGCGTACACGTAGGCGGGGCGGCCGGTGTAGACGGTCGACACGGTCGGCTGGAGCGCCGTCGTCGTCGAGACCTGCGAGGTGGCGGTGAGCACGTTGCCGAAGCCGGCCAGGGCGGATCCGGCGAGCACCTGGCGCTGCTGGCTCTGGATCTCGTGGAGGGTCACCAGCGAGACCGCCCACTTCGCGGTGGCGGCGCCCGCGTAGCGGGGCACGGCGAAGCGGTAGGAGTAGGTGGCGCTCGCCGCGTTGCCGGAGACGAACGAGGCCCCGCCGTAGACGTTGTTCTCCTGGAGGAAGGAGACCACCCGGCTCTGGCCGACATAGGTGTCCGGCGCGTCGCCCTGCTGGCGGATGACGATCGTGCCGCCGTTCTGGCGGGCCTGCGGGTCGGAGTCGGTCACGGTCCAGGTGAGGGTGACCGCGGCGGTCCCGGTGGAGGCGTCGACGGTCGGCTGGGAGAAGCTCAGGGCGGACAGACCGAGCCGGTCGCCCGCGCTGAAGTAGCCGAAGACGTCCGCGACGACGTCGGTGGAGCCGACGTGGTTGTAGAACGCCACCTTGCCGTCCGCACCGACCGGCACCGTGACCAGGTTCGGCACCGTCTGACCGGCCGAGAAGTTCAGGTTGGAGGCGGAAGGAACGTTCCTGCCGCTCGGGTAGACGGAGAGGAAGCTCTCGGCGGTCGGCTCGGTCACCGTGACGTTGAGGACCACCGCGGTGACGCTCCGGGCCGGGACCTCCGAAACGCCCGCGACCTGGAGGCCGATGCTCGCGTCCTCGCCCACCTGGGCCTTCACACCGCCGGTGCCGGTGCCGTCGCGGGTGTCCAGCAGCCGCTTCGGCGTCCCCAGCGTCCGGAGCACGCCGCCGGTCCGGGGCTCGCCGGAGACGTAGTAGCCGGCGAGGTCGGCTACGACGTCGGTGGAGCCGACGTGGTTGTAGAACGCCACCTTGCCGTCCGCACCGACCGGCACCGTGACCAGGTTCGGCACCGTCTGCCCGGCCGAGAAGTTCAGGTTGGACGCCGAGGGGACGGCGTTGCCGCTCGGGTACACCGTCAGGAAGCTCTCGCCGGTCGGCCCGGTGACCGTGACGTTCAGGACCACGGCGGTGACGTTCCGGGCGGGCACGCCCGCGACGCCCGCGACCTGCAGGCCGATGCTCGCGTCCTCGCCCACCTGGGCCCGCACGCCACCGGTGCCGGTGCCGTCACGGGTGTCCAGCAGCCGGGTCGGGCCGTTGGCGACGAAGGTCGAGGCGGCCTTGTCGAGGGTGAAGTAGCCGGCGAGGTCGGCGATGACGTCGGTGGTGCCGACGTGGTTGAAGAAGGCCACCCGGCCGTCGGAGCCGACCGGGACGGTGACCTGGTTGGGCACGGTCTGGCCGGGCGAGAAGTTCAGGTTGGAGGTGGTGGGGCGGGTGCTGCCGGTCGGGTAGACGGCCAGATAGCTGTCACCGGTCGGGTTGGTGACGGTGACATTGAGGACCACCGCGGTCGGCCGGACCGAGGGGTTGCCGGACACCTCGGAGACGTCCAGGACCAACGGGCTCTGCCCGACGGGCCGTACGTCGCCGCCGGTGCCGGTGCCGTCGCGGGTGTCCAGCAGCCGGGTCGGGCCGCTGGGGACGAAGGCACCGGCGAGGTCCTGCTGATACGGCAGCGTTCCGCCGGCGAGCTTGGCCGTGGTCTCCTCCGGCACCGCCGGTGCAGCTGCTGTGGTCACCGGAGCCGGCGCGGGGCCGGCGGCCGCTGCCGCCGTGGCCAGGCCGGGAAACAGCGTCAGGCCGGCCGCCACGGCGAGAACCGCCCAGCGGCCTGACCTCCCGCCGGGCCCGGAACCCGGTCGTCGCGTGAACATGCTTCCCCCGTCTCGTCGAACCCCCGACCCGGACGGGCGGGAATCGCGCACGCCTCGACGGGGACGAGACATTGAAGCAGAACGATCACTTGCTTCGCGCACGAGTATTCGAGAGGCCCCGGACGCCGGTGGACGTCCGGGGTCCGGGATCCGGGATCCGGGATCCGGGGCCTCAGGGGCAGGGAGTTCAGAAGTCGAAGACCGCCCCGGTGGTGCGGAGCAGGACGCAGTGGTTGCCGTAGGTGTGCCGGAAGGAGAGCGGGTGGCCCCGGTAGGTGCCGGAGGCGGTGGCGGTGTAGGGGTCGTACTGGTCGGTACAGACGCCCGGGTCGACGTCGAGCCGGGCGAGGTCCCCGTTCACCGAGTCGACCAGGCGGCAGGCGGTGACCGGGTCGGGGTGGGTGGTGGCGGTGCCGCCGAAGGGCGGGCACTCGAGGGTGACGGTGCGGGGCGTTCCGCTGGAGGGGGTGTCACCGTGGGCGACGGTGAGGCGCAGGCTCGTCCCCGGGGCGAGGACGGTGGTCGGGGAAGCCGTGCTGATGGGGCCGGCGATGCTCGCGAGGGCGGTGGTGAGCAGCGTGGTCGCGAGGAGGGCGAGGGCGCGGGTCGTCTTCACGCCCGGCGCAACGAGCCCTCGGTGGCGGCGTCACGGCAGATCGCGGTACTGGAGTGGGAAGTCGGTGACGCCGACTTCCTGTGCGGTGAGGTCCTGGCCAGAAGGCACCGCGCGTCAGGTCACGCCAGGTCACGCCGGGGCGGCCGGTGAGCGGAAGGCGCGGCGGTAGTCGGTGGGCGTCACACCGACGCGGGCGGTGAAGTGGCGCCGCAGGTTGGTGGCGCTGCCCAGCCCGCTGCGCTCCCCGATCCGTTCCACCGGGAGGTCGGTGGCCTCCAGGAGGGACTGCGCGCGGGCCAGGCGCTGGTTCAGGAGCCACTGGAGCGGGGTGGTGCCGGTGGCGGCCTGGAGCCGGCGGAAGAAGGTCCGCGGGCTCATCCGCGCGCGGCGGGCCAACTCGTCGACGGTGATCGGGTGTTCGAGGTTCTCGGTGGCCCAGGAGAGCACCGGGGCGAGGCTGTCGTCGTCGGCGACCGGGACCGCGAGGTCGACGAACTGGGCCTGTCCGCCGGGGCGGTGGGCGGGCACCACGAGTTTGCGGGCGAGCTGGTTGGCGACGTGGGCGCCGAGGTCGCGGCGGACGATGTGCAGGCACAGGTCCAGCCCTGCGGCGACACCGGCGCTGGTGAGCACCTGGCCCTCGTCGACGTACAGCACTCCGTCGTCCACGGTGACGGCCGGGTACCGGCGGGCGAGCTCGGCGGTGTGGGACCAGTGCGCGGTGGCCCGCCGTCCGTCCAGCAGGCCGGCGGCGGCGAGGGCGAACGCGCCCGTGCACAGGGACACCATGCGCGCGCCCGCCGCCGCGGCCCGGCGGAGTTCGGCCACCAGCGCGGGCGGGATCTCCCGCTCGCCGGTCACGCAGGCGTCCGGTACCGAGGTGACGACCACGGTGTCGGCGTCGGCCAGGGCGTCCCAGCCGTGCTGGGCGCGCAGGGAGAGGCCGAAGCCGCCCGGCGCGCGGGCCGGTGGGGGCGCGTCCGGGGTCTCGGCGCACAGGCGCAGCTCGTACCAGCGGTCGGCGAGGTCGGGCTGCGGGATGCCGAACACCGCGCAGGCCATGCCGAGTTCGTACATGTCCCAGAGCGGGATCTCGGCGTGGTCGACGACGGCGACGGCCACCGTGCCGGGCCGCGCGACCATATCGGACGCGGAGACGGGGGCGGTCATCGGCTCCACCTCTCTGGCAGGAACAGTTCGACGAAGGGCAATCCTGCCACTGTTGGCGCTTCCCGGGCGCTGGAAACGTGGGTCCTGCCGATCAAGAACCGCGACACAACGGCACGAGCGGACAAGCACCGACGAACGCCCTGAACGGGAGACAACCCCATGACGCACGAACAGCCGCAAGAGGCAGAGCACAAGGCGCGAACCACCGCCCCCGAACCCGTGACCGTCCTCGGCCTGGGCGCGATGGGCACCGCGCTGGCCGAGGCCTTCCTCGCCGCCGGACACCCGACCACCGTCTGGAACCGCACGCCGGGCAAGGCCGAAGCCCTGGTCGGGCGCGGCGCCGTCCCGGCCGCCTCCCCGGAGGCCGCGATCACGGCCGGCGGCCTGATCGTCGCCTGCGTGCTCGACTACGACGCGCTGTCCGCCGTGCTGTCGGGCCAGGAGGCGCTGTTGAGCGGCCGGACCCTGGTCAATCTGACCTCCGGCTCGCCCGAGCAGGCCCGCGCGTTCGCCGACCGGGCCGCCGGAATCGGCCTGGACTACCTGGACGGCGCGATCATGATCACCCCGCCCGGGATCGGCGGTCCGGACGCGACGGTGCTCTACAGCGGTGCCCCCGACGTCCTGGCCCGCCACCGGACCGCGCTCGCCGCCCTCGGCGAACCGGTCGACCTCGGCCCGGACGCGGGGATCGCCGGACTGTACGACACGGCGCTGCTCGGGCTGATGTGGTCCGCCCTCAGCGGCTGGCTTCACGGCGTCGCCCTGGTCGGCGCGGACGGCGTCCGCGCGGCCGAGTTCACCCCGGTCGCCACGCGGTGGCTGTCGGGTGCCGTCGCCGGCTTCGTCGGCCGGTACGCCGGACAGGCCGACGCCCGGACCTACCCGGGGGACGACGCCAGCCTGGACGTGCATCTGGCCGCGATGGAACACCTGCTGCACGCGAGCCGGGCCCGTGGGGTCGACACGACGCTGCCGGAGGTCTTCGCCGACCAGGTCCGCCGGGCTGTCGCCGCCGGACACGGTGGCGACAGCTACGCGCGGCTGATCGAGGTGATCGCCAAGTGAGTGCTCCGTCCGGTGTCCGTGGTGTCGGGGCCGGTTCGCGCACGGGGGCTTCCCCCTCCCCCTCCCCCACCCCCGCCGCCTCCACCACCACCTACGCCGCCTCCACCTCTGCCCTCACCCTCTCCCTCGCGCCTGACTCGCCGTCCGCTGCCGAATGGGCAGCGCTGGTCGTGGACGCCGCCGAGGTGACCACGACCGTCCTGGAACGGGCGGCGGACGCCGACTGGTCGCGCCGCCCCGAGGGGAGCGACTGGACCGCCCGGGCCACCCTGGACCACCTCGCTCTGGGCGTGCTCGGCTACGCGGGCCTGCTGACCGCGCGGCCCACCGATCGGTACATCACCCTCTTCGGCTCACTGGACCCGGCCGCTCCGATCTCCCACTGCCTGGAGGGACTGCGGATCGCCGCCGAACTGCTGGCGGCAACCGTCCGCACAGCACCGCCGGAGGCCCGCGCCTGGCACCCCTGGGGCCACTCGGACAGTCCGGGCTTCGCCGCGATGGGGATCGTGGAACTGCTGGTCCACGGGTGGGACCTGGCCGGGGCGTTCCAGCTCGACCGGCCGGCGCCGGACCGTCTCGCCGGCCCGGCGGTGGCCCGGCTCTTCCCGGAGGCCCCGCCCGGACACGGTGGCCCGGACACCCTGCTCTGGTGCACCGGCCGCACCGCACTGCCGGACCTCCCCCGCCGCCCGGCGGGGGAATGGCGGTGGGACGGTCGCGTGCGCTGAGTACCGGACGCCACCGCACCGACGGACGGTACACGCGGCGCAGGACGGCGGCCGCCGTGCACCACAACACCCGCAGGAGCGAGGGACGAAGGCGGCGCCACAGCTCGACACCCCGACCCGGGCCGGGGACAGCAACAGGACGGCGGACAACGACATGACAGGCGAAGTACTCGACCACGGGGCCTCGATCCCGGGGCCGCCCCACCGGCTGCCCCACGTCCCACAGCCTGCCGTTTCGGCGCCCCTGCACGCTTGTACCGATCGGCACCTTTCTGCTGCGTCCGACGCACCGGTGCCCCCTGCCGATCGGCAGGGGGCACCGGTGAGAGCCAACACTCCGGGCGCAGCGGCGCCGCACTTACCCCGCGTTGGCGCCGGAGTTGCCGTCGCCACTGTTGACCTGGCGGCGCTGGGCCTTCTGGTAGCTCCGCACCAGCCGGCCCGCACCGACGGTGGCCGCCGCCACGACGCGCGTCCAGCGCGGGCCCCCGCGGTCGGCCCACACCACGCACACACAGCCCCCGATGACGAGCGCCAGTACGCCGATCAGCACTGCACCGATCATGTCGCCCACCCCTAAGTCCTTCGTTCTCGTACGGCTGGAAGCATAGTCCCAGGTCGGGCGCCGGTTCAGCAGCCCGGCGCGCGGATCGGGCAGGCCGGACGGGACGGGCACGCCGACGACGCGGGAGCGGACCGACGCGCGGATTGCCTGCGCGCGCCGGACCGGGCCGGCCGCACGACGACCGGCCCGGCACCGGAAGGGCCGTCCGGGAAGAACAGAGTTGCCCTTCCGGGCACCGCTCACTCCCCGGACGAGTCCGACGGCGACGAGGCCGGCGGGGAGTCCGACGGCGACAAGGCCGGCGGGGAGGCGGGCGCAGCGGCGCGGATCAGCTGGCGCAGCGCCCCGTAGTACACCTCGTGGTCGGTCACCACGGGCACGATCTCGGCGATCCCGCCGCTCAGCACGGGGAAGTCCTCCGGGTCGAGCGCGGCCAGCGCGGCACGCGTCACGGCCCGGGTGGCTGCGGGGTCGCGGTGGTCGACGAAGCTCGCGCTGCCGAGGGTGAGCAGGTACATCCGCCGGTAGGCGGTGATCGCCTCCTCGGCGGTCATCCCGGCCGCGATGCTGTCGGCGAGCTGCGGTTCGACGAGCCGGGCGAGCAGGTTCCGGCCCATCCAGGGGCGGCTGCCGCGCAGGGCGACGAGCCCGGGGTGGGCGGTGAGCAGCCGGTACAGGGCGGTGAACCGGCTCTCGGTGGCGTCGGCCCAGGGGGTGCCGGGCGCGATGTCCGGGAGCCGTTCGGCGAGGTGGTCGGTGACCAGGTCGAGCAGGCCCGCCAGGTCGGTGCAGCGGCGCTGGAGCGAGGCGACGGAGATGTCCAGCCGGGCCGCGAGGGTGCGGAAGCTGAGGGCGGCCGGGCCCTGGTCGTCGACGACGGACAGGGCGGCGACCGCGATGCGTTCGGGTGTGGCGCGGTCGAGGGAGGCGGATTGCCGGGGCATGCGGCACAGCGTACGGTACGCCGTACCGGAAGACGGACCCGTGGAGGCGGCACCATGCGACAGCAGCTCGGCTACGACGACATCAAGGCGGCGGCGGAGCGGATCGCCGGTCACGTCCGGCCGGTGGCCGTCGCGCCCGCCGAGGGCCCCGGGGCCACGGGGCTCACCGGGAGCACCGGGAGCACTGGGAGCACTGGGAGCACCGAGGGTGCCGAGCTGTGGCTGGCGCTGGAGTACCTCCAGCACACCGGGTCGTTCAAGGCGCGCGGCGCGCAGAACTTCCTCCGTGCCCACCGCGAGGGCGGGACCCTGCCGGACGCGGGAGTCACCATCGCCTCCGGCGGCAACGCCGGGATGGCGTGCGCGTGGGCGGCACTCCGGCAGGGGGTGCGGGCGACCGTGTTCCTGCCCGCCAACGCGCCGCAGGTGAAGATCGCCCGGCTGCGCTCGTACGGGGCGGACGTCCGGCTGGTCGGCACGGAGTACGCCGAGGCGCTGGCGGCCTGCGAGGAGTTCGCCGCGACCAGCGGCGCCCTGGCCAGCCACGCCTACGACCATCCGCTGATCGCGGCGGGCGCGGGCACGCTGATGGAGGAGATCCACGCACGGCTGCCCGGCCTGGACACCGTGCTGGTCGCGGTCGGCGGCGGCGGGCTGTTCGCGGGCGTGGCCACGGCCGCCCGGCAGCACGGGATCCGCGCGGTGGCGGTCGAGCCGGAGCACTCCCGCGCGCTGCACGCCGCCCTCGCGGCGGGCCGGCCGGTGGACGTCACGGTCGACTCGGTCGCCGGTGACTCGCTCGGCGCCCGCCGGGCCACCGCCCTGGCGGTGGACGCCGCCCGCCCGGAGGAGGGCGGCACCGGCGCCCTTTCGGTGCTGGTGCCGGACGAGGCCGTCGTCCGGGCCCGCCGGGAGCTCTGGGAGGACCGCCGGATCCTGGTCGAGCACGGCGCCGCCACCGCCCTCGCCGCCCTGCTCACCGACGACGGCGCGCCCGATGACGGCACCACCGGCACCGCCTACGGCTACCGCCCCGCCGACGGCGAGAAGGTCTGCGTCGTCCTGTGCGGCGCCAACACCGACCCGGCCGCGGTCTAGGTGCTCCGACCCACGAGGCAGGGGACGCGGCCGGCAGGTGGCGTTCCCGCTCGCTGCGGCAGGCCCTGACCCGGGCCCGTCCGTCGAGCGGGGCACGGTCGGAGCGTTCGGCCCTGCCGCTGGCCCACGGCCGACCTCGCCGCCCCCGACCCCCCGGCCCCCCGGCCCCCGGCCCGCAGGCCCGCAGGCCCGCCGCCCGGGGGCATTCGCTCCCGGGCGGCACGGCGCCGGCACGGGCCCAGGAGACACCTCCTACTCCCCCGCCCCACCCCCCAGCCGGTCCCCCAGCGCCGTCCGCCGGTACAGCACCTGCCGCCCGTCCCGGGCCCGGGCGACCAGGCCGTTGGCGTGCAGCACCCGCAGGTGCTGCGAGACGGCGCTCGGCGTCACCCGCAGCCGGCGCGCGAGTTCGACGGTGGCCAGCGGCTCGTCCAGCATGGTGAGCAGCCGGGCCTTGGCCGCGCCGACCAGTGCGGTGAGCGCCCGGGGCTCGACGACGGGCGGGCGGGACCAGAGGGTCGCCACGCCCCGGCACGGGTACGCCAGCGTGGGCGCGCCGTCCGGGCTGAGCGGTGGCGCCGGCTTGTGGGCGAACACGGACGGCAGGAGCAGCAACCCCCGCCCCGAGGCCAGGACGTGGTGCCGGCCGATCATGTCGGCGATGTGCAGCACCCCCCGGTTCCAGCGCAGGGAGGGGTGCATGTCGGCGAAGAGCAGGCGGGCGCCGCCGAGGGCGAGCCGGCGCGCGCGGTAGGTCATGTCGGCCTCCAGCAGCATCCGCATCCCCGGCCACTCCGGTCGCACCGCGATCTCCCAGTAGCGCCGCAGGAGTTCGCACAGCTCGTCGCGCAGCCGGCGGACGGCCGCGTCGCCGGAGCCGGCGCGGTCGAGGGCGGTGCGCAGGGGCTCGGGCGGCGGATCGGGGAGGTGGGTGTCCAGCAGGTCGCGCCGGACCACCGCCGGGGCGGTGCGGCGGACGACGGCCAGCTCCTCCTCGAACGACGGCGCGAAGCTCGCCGGAGGGGGAGTGAGGAAGTCCGGCACCGTCCGCCGCGAGGCGACCAGGGAGAGCAGCAACCCGCTGTCGAAACCGTCGAGTTCACCGATCGACCGGAGGACGGACCGCCGCCAGGGCAGGTGCAGCGCCGACAGGCCCGGTTCGCGCAGGACACGCAGGCTGAGCACGGTCTCGTTCAGCGACGAGAGGGCGAACCGGGTGTCCGCGAGGTCCTCGACGCCCAGCTCGAAGGTGATGACCATGAAGCGCCACGCTACATCGATTGGCAACGGCGCGCCGCCGGGCCAACCTCCGGGTATGACTCGCCGCCTGCTCCTGCTGCTCACCGTCACCTGCGCCGTCGGCGTGGGAACGATCTACTTCCCGCAGGCGATCACCCCGCTGATCGCCGCCGGCCTGGACACGTCCGAGAGTTCCGCCGCACTGGCGGTGACGTTCACTCAGATCGGTTACTCCATCGGCATCTTCCTCATCGTGCCGCTCGGCGACCGAATACCCAACCGCCGACTGCTGACCACCCTGCTCGGACTCACCGGCGTCGAACTGCTCGCGGCCGGCTGCGCGCCCACCCTGCCGGTACTGCTGGCGGCGAGCGTCGCCGTCGGCACCACCACGGTGGCCGCCCAGGTGGTGTCGCCGATGGCGGCCGGGCTGGTGCCGGCCGACCGGCGCGGGGCCGTGATGGGCACCCTGCTGAGCGGGGCCACCGGCGGCATGCTGCTGGCGCGGACGTTCAGCGGCACGCTCGGCGAGTACCTGGGCTGGCGCGCCCCCTACCTGGCGGCGGGGGTGCTGACGCTGGTGCTCGCGGCCGTCCTGACCCGCGCCCTGCCGGACGTCACCGCCGTCGCACCGGCCGTCCGGCCGTCGTACGGGTCGCTGCTGGTCGAGCCGCTCCGACTGCTGCGCGACGAACCCGAGTTGCGCCGATCGGGCTTCTACCAGGCCATGGTCTTCGGCGGGTTCTGCGCCGTCTGGACCTGCCTGCCGCTGCTGCTCACCGGGCCCGAGTACGGGTTCGGCGCGCAGACGGTCGGGCTTGTCGCACTGGTCGGGGCGGCGACGATGGTCTGCACGCCGTTCGCCGGACGGCTGGTGGACCGCCGGGGCGCCGACCCCGTGAACCTGGCCGGGCTGCTCGGCGCCCTCGCCTCGGCGGCGGTCCTGGCGGCCGGGGGCGGGGGCGGCGCGGCGGGGCTGGCCGTCCTGGTGGGCGGCACGCTGCTGCTGGACGTCTCGATGCAGTCCGGCATGATCGCCAACAAGACCCGGGTGTACGAGCTCCGGGCCGACGCCCGCAGCCGGCTCAACACCGCCTACATGACGTTCGGGTACCTCGGCGGCAGCGTCGGCTCGTGGCTCGGACTGCGCGCCCACGCCCTGGCGGGCTGGCCGGGCGTCTGCACCCTCCTCGCCCTGCTCACCGCCCTCGCCCTGAGCCGCCACCTGTTCGAGGCGCGCCGCCGCCGCACCGCGGCGCCGGCTGTCCGCGACCACCTTCCGGAGCGGCCGCGCGAGGACGACCGGCGGGACGGCCGAACCAGGGAACAGCGGACCGAACAACCGACCCGGCAGCGGGCCAGGCGCGAGCACGAGCCCACCCCGTAGCCCCCGCGGCACACCCCGCAGCCGGCACCCCTCCCCGGAGCGGCCGATCCGGAGCGGCCGATCCGGAGCACACGGTTCTCCTGTCGTTCGAGCCACCGGCCCGTTAAGGTCGCGTTCATGACAATAACCCCGGGGCGACCGCTCCCGAGGAAGCCCCGCTAGCATTCGCCCCGCAGAGCACAGACGCGCACACCCCGACAGACGCGCACGCCCCAGACGCGCACACCCCGCCCACCCCGACCGGAGGTCGCCCGTGGCCCGGCTCTACGTCCGCAACGGCATCAACCCCGACGACCCGGAGGCGCCCGTGGTGGCGCTGCTCGTCGATCCGGACGGCCCGCCCGGCGAGCGCGCCGTCGCCAAGCTGAGCTGGTACGGACACGAGGGGGACGGCGCCTTCTTCCTCCTCCCCACCGACGGCTGGGCGGAGCACGCCCTGGACGGGGACCGCCTGACCGTCGCGGTGGCCGCGTACCCGTTCACGCTGGAGCAGATCGGCGCGGACCCGGCTGCGTTCCCGGAGCGCTCGCCCGCCGCCCCCGACGCGGCCCTGGTCCTGCACGCGGAAGCGGAGGTCGACCCGGCACTGTACGCCCGGGCCGGCACCGCCACGGCCGTGTTCAACGCCCACCCCGGGATCGCCCTGGAGCAGGTGATCGCCGGCGAGGACGCCTGGCCGGTCGTCCTCGCCCCGCCCCCGCCCGCCGAGGACTGAGCCCGGCAGCCCGGGGTCCGAGATCGGGAGAAGGAAGCGGCCGCCGGTCGGCCGTACGGCCGGCCTGATCCGGGTCCAGCTCACCGGCAGGGCCGCCGACCGGCTCCGGAACGAGATGCCCGAGTGGGCCGATGCCGCCCCGGCCCGTCGACGGGACGGACGTCCACCGTCGACGGGCCGGGGCCGGGCTCGCGTTCGATCTCAGCCAGGACCGACCCGGCCAGAACCGGTCCGGCCTACGCCCCGCTGTGCCGGAGCATGTCCTCCCGCTCCACCACCTTGACCCGCTCCCGCCCCTCGGCCTCGCCCAACGCACGCTCGTGGGCGTCGAGTTCGTACCAGCCCCGCCAGGTGGTGAACCGCACCCCGCGCTCCCGCAGGTACGCCGGGACCGCCTCCGGGTCGGGCTCGACGGCACCCGGCAGCCTGCCCTCGGCCTGGTCGGCGAGCAGGCAGGCCACGGTCTCGTTGGCGTCACCCTTGGTGTGACCGATCAGACCGACCGGCCCGCGCTTGATCCAGCCGGTCACGTACACCGCGTCCTGGTGCGAGCCGTCGGCGGCGAGCACCCGGCCGGCCGCGTTCGGCACCGTGCCGGAGACCGGGTCGAACGGCAGCTTGGGCAGCTCGTCGGAGTAGTAGCCGATCGCCCGGTAGATCGAGCGGACGTCCCAGTCGGTGAACTCGCCGGTGCCGCGGACGTTGCCGGTGCCGTCGAGCTCGGTGCGCTCGGTGCGCAGCCCGGCGACCTTGCCGTCCTCGCCGAGCACCTCGACCGGAGACTCGAAGAAGTGCAGGTAGAGGCGGTGCGGGCGGTCGCCGACGTCCCGGATCGCCCAGTTCTCGATGGTCGAGGCGACCATGTCGACGTGCTTGGCGGCGCGCCGCTCGGCGATCGAGCCCTCGTCGTAGTCGATGTCCTCGGGGGCGACGATGACCTCGATGTTGGGCGAGTGGTCGAGCTCGCGCAGCTCCATCGGGCTGAACTTCGCCTGGGCGGGGCCGCGGCGGGCGAAGACGTGCACCTCCTGGGCCCGGTTGCGCTTGAGGCCGTCGTACACGTTCGGCGGGATCTCGGTGGGCAGCAGCTCGTCGGCGGTCTTGGCGAGGATGCGGGCCACGTCCAGGGCGACGTTGCCGGCGCCGAGCACGGCGACCTTCTCGGCCTCCAGCGGCCAGGTGCGCGGCACGTCGGGGTGGCCGTCGTACCAGGAGACGAAGTCGGCGGCACCGTAGGAGCCGTCGAGACCGACACCGGGGATGTCGAGCGCGCGGTCGGCCATCGCGCCGGTGGAGAAGACCACGGCGTCGTAGAACCGGTGCAGGTCGTCCAGGGCGAGGTCACCGGGGTAGTCGACGTTGCCGAACAGCCGGACCTCCGGCTTGTCGAGCACCTTGTGGAGGGCGGTGACGATGCCCTTGATCCGCGGGTGGTCGGGCGCCACGCCGTACCGGATCAGACCGAACGGCGCGGGCATCCGCTCGAAGAGGTCGATGGAGACCCCGGGCTGCTGGGCGGCGTCGGACTTCAGCAGGGCATCGGCGGCGTATATGCCGGCGGGGCCGGCGCCGACGATCGCGACGCGGATCGGGCGGGTCATCTCGGGGCGATCCTCCGGACGGGGACGGACAGGACTGGATGGGGCGGCACAGCGGGCGGAACGGCACAGCGGCGGAACGGCAAGGCACGGAACGGCACAGCGGGCGGGACGGAACAACACCGAACGGCACAGCACCGAACGGAACAGCACGGAGCAGAACCGTGCCCGGTCGAGCAGCACGGTGCCCGGTGGGGCGGACGGACGAGAGTTCCCCACGTCCACCCAACCCCGCCGGACCTTGCCACTGTAGGCGGTGTGGATCTATGGGCCCATAGAGCGAACCTATGGCCGATCCGGGAACAAGGACGAGGCCCCGCCCGCAGCCGGACCCGACCGCCCCGGGGATCCGCCCGGTGCGGACAAGGTCCAAAAACCGACGCCCCGACCCCGCCGCCGTGCCCTAGCCTTTTCCCGCACCACCCATAAGGTCTAGACCATAGAGTGGGGAATCATGAATTCGCTTGTGGGGAAAGCCCGGTGGACCGGGGCTCTGGCCGTGGCCGCGGCACTGCTGCTGACCGGGACCGGCATCGGGGCGGCCGCCGCCGAGCCTGCTCCGGGCCCGGCGAACGGCACCGCGGTCGGCTGGCGGGCACTCGGGCTCGCCGTCAGCCCCGAGGGGACCAGGGCGTACGTCGTGGCGGCGGACCGGTCCGGCAGCCGGACCCCGGTCGTCCTGCGGACGGTCGACCTCCGCAGCGGGGCGGTCGTCGCCGAGCTGCCGCTGGCCGAGGACGGCGACGCCGGAAGGCCCGTGGTGAGCCAGGACGGCCGACGGCTCTACCTGGTGGTCGCGGACCGGCTGGTGACCGTGGACACGGTGGCGGGCACCGTACTCTCCCGCACCCCCGCCCCCGAGCAGGAGCGCCCGGCCGGCTGGACGCCCGGCGCGCTGACCGGCCTCGCCGTGAGTCCGGACGGGTCCAGGGTCTACGCCGGACAGAACGGCCCGGCAGGCGACGGCCAGGGCGTCCGCCCCGGCCGGGTGCTGGTGTTCGGCACCGGCCCGGGCGCCTTCACCGGGACCCTGCCGCTGCGCGGCTACGGCGTGGGCGGGTTCGCGCTCCAGGCGGGCGGCGCCACCGGGTACGTCGCCACCGACCTCGGCGTCGAGCACCTCGACACCACCACGGCGGTGCCGACCCCGCTGGCCCCGGTCGAGCGGCTCGGCGCCACCGGCGAGCTGGCCGCCTCGCCCGACGGCCTGCGGGTGTACGCGCTGGGCATCCAGGCCTCCGCCGGGACGGGCTACGCCATCAGCACCGCGACCAACACCGCCCGGCCGGTCTTCACCTTCGCCACCGCTCCGGCCGACCTCCACTACGTGGCGGTGAGCCCGGACGGCGGGCGGCTCTACCTCCTCAAGGACAGCTGGACGCCGCAGGCCTCGGTGCTCGCCTACAGCACAGCGACCGACACCGCCGTGCCGGGCGAGACGCTCACCGGTTTCGGCCTGGACGGCGTCTCGGCCGCGGCGGTCGTCCCCGGGGCGCACACGCTCCTCGTGGCCGGGACCCGCGGCCAGGGCTCCTACCTGCGGACCGTCGCACTCTGACCCTCCCCGCACCGGCACCTCCCCCGGCACCTCCCCGCACCGATGCCGCCCCCTCCGGCCCGAACCCGGCCGGAGGGGGCGGCCGCACCCCACCCGTCACCTCTCACCTCGCACCTCTCACCGAACCTCCACAGCACCCACGGAAGGGCGTCGCCACCCCCTCCGGCCGAGGTCGCGTCAACCGGTCAATGCCGGACGCCACTTGCCCGATCGAGCAGCGGCAGCCACCCGAAGAGGCACCGGGGACCCGTCCCGCCGACGCGCCCGACCGACCGCCCGTGACCCGACCGGGCGCCGGTTCCCGCGCAGGTCAGGCCCGGTCGTCCACCGACCGCCGGAGTGCCGATCGGGGCTGCCGGGACGAGGGTTGACACCGGAAGTTGGTCTAGTCCACCGTAGGGGAACACGCGTTTGACGAGGCCGGAACAGCCGTCGGCACTCCTTGTCGGACGAGCAATCCACCCTCATCCCACGCCCCGTCAGGGCCGCGGCCGCCCTCCGCCGCCGCCCGGCCCTGCCCCGCGCCCCTTCCCGCCACCACCGCCTCCGGAACCACCTTCACCGTTCTCCCCACCGCTCACCCGGCCGTGCCCATCAGCCGTTCCCGATGCCCGTCCCGCTGCCGCCGCCCCCTGCCGCCCGCTCCCCCGCGACCGCTCTCCCGTCACCCCGGGCACACGACGCTCTCGGCACACACGACCACCACCGATCCCACGCCCCGACCCGACCTTGGAGTGCCGTGATGCCGAAGCCCGACGGGTACCTGTATCGAGCCGCTTCGGAGCGCCCGTACTTCAGCAACGACGGCGAGGCCTACCTCGCCGCCACCGCGCTGAGGGACATCCAGAAGCAGCGCCCGTTGCGCGTACTGTCGGAGGAGCAGTTCGCCTTCTGGCAGACGTACGGCTACGTGATCGTGCCGGAGGCGATCGCCCCCGAGGCCGCGCGCAGGCTGCTCGACTTCGCCTGGTCGTTCCAGGGCCTCGACCCCGAGCGGCCCGAAACCTGGTACGAGGAACGGGACTTCCGGGACGAGCTGGACCAGCACCTGCACATCTACGGCTTCGTCGAGGCCTACCAGCACCAGCTCATGTGGGACAGCCGGCAGGCCCGCCGGGTCTACGACGCCTTCGTCGACGTCTGGGACTGCGAGGAGCTCTGGGTCACCCTCGACCGGCTCAACCTCAACCCGCCGAACGTCAGGAACCGCGACCGCGCGCTGATCGAGCCCACCGACGAGGGCTTCGACATCGAGCTGCACTGGGACGT
Organism: Streptomyces sp. TLI_053; assembly: GCF_900105395.1. Classification (NCBI taxonomy): domain Bacteria; kingdom Bacillati; phylum Actinomycetota; class Actinomycetes; order Kitasatosporales; family Streptomycetaceae; genus Streptomyces; species Streptomyces sp. TLI_053. The sequence goes on along the minus strand of NZ_LT629775.1, from coordinate 7,391,923 downwards.
CGACTCCACCGCCGGGATGCTCCCCCAGCGCGTGCAGGGCATCATCGCCCTCAACGACACCGCACCGGACCTCGGCGGTTTCCAGTGCAACCCCGAGCTGTTCCGCCGGTTCAACACCTGGCAGGCCACCCAGCCCGCCGACCGCGACCCGATCCGTCCGGCCGTCGACCGTGCCGACTTCCCGGTCGTCCGGCCCGAGTTGAAGGCCGGTGACCTGCTGATCTGGAACGGCATGCTGGCGCACGGCGTGGCCGCCAACACCTCGGCGGACGGCGTGCGCTCCGTACAGTACCTGTCGATGATGCCCGCGCTGGAGGAGCACACCGAGCTCCGCGACTCGCGCATCGGCTCCTGGCGCGACCGCTCCACCCCCACCTGGAACCGCACCCTGGTCGGCGACCACCGCGAGCACGAGTCGCTGCGCTACGGCGCGGCCGAACTCACCGGCCTCGGGGCCAGGCTGCTCGGCCTGGAGCCGTGGCACCCGGCCGACGCCGAAGCCGCCCCCGGTACCGACGGCAACCCCGACACCGAAGGCACCCCCGGCCCCGACAGCGCCCCCGGCACCGGCGCGCAGGCACCGGTGGCCGGCGACACCCCCGGCCCCGAGGGCATCCCCGCGCCCAGGAAGGGCGAGGCATGACCGTGGACCTCGCCGCACCCGGCATCTGCCTCGCCCTGCCCACCAACCGGGCCTGCGCCGCCGCCATCGCCGACGTCGGCGCCGAAGCCGCCTGGGCCGCCCGTGAGTTCGGCGTCCGGGTGCATCTGCTGATCCTCGACTCGGCGGACGCCGCGACCCGCGCCGAGCACGAGAAGGCCGTCGCCGACCTCCCCGCCGTCCAGGGGGTCCTGGTCCACCACCTCGACGAGGAGCAGCAGCGCACCTTCCTGCGGTCCGCGATCGACCGGGCCCTCGCCGCGACACCGGCCCTGGCCGCGGCGGCCGGTGCCGACCGGCTGCTCGAGCTGATGCTGCCGGACACCGTCTCCTACGGCGCCTGCACCAACCGGGCTTTCCTGTTCGCCGCCGCGCTGGGCTGCTCCTCGCTGCACCGCCGCGACTCCGACAGCACCTACCAGGAGCTGGACGGCGAACCGGTGTTCCCGATCCACCACGAGCTGCGCTCGATCGGCCGGCGTGCCGCCGACGCCGCGCCCGGCGTCACCCACCACACCCTCGACCCGGTGCACGCGGAGAAGCCGGTCGCCCTGGTCGGCAGCTCCTTCATCGGCGAACTCTCGGTCGACCTCGGGGAGATCCGCTCCCTCGACCCGGCGGTCTACGAGGAGGTCGTGGGCCTGTGGGCGGCCACCGGCTCCACCGTCGAGCAGCGGCGCGAGCTGGTCGCGGACTCGTTCGTCGGCAACGGCACCGACCCGTTCACCCACGACCGTGCCGTGCTCGACCTGCCCGACATCTGGCGGATCGACATGTGCAACATCGCGCTGGACCGCGAGTTGTACGAGCGGGTGCCGCTGCCGCCGGCGACCGACACCATCGGCAGCGACTACTTCCTGCACCACCTGGTGCTCGACGCGGGGCTGCCCGGCGTCACCCACAACCGCAACATCGTCAACCACTACACCTCGGAGCGCCGCACCGACGCCGGGTTCCTCGCCTACCAGCTGCGGTTCACCAAGTTCCTGCTGTCGATGCTGTACCTCCACCCGGTGTACGACGCGCTGGAGGCGGCCGGCGGGGCGCTGCTCGACGAGCACCACCACGTGCGGCCCGGGGCGGTGGCCGGGTTCGCCCGCCGCGCCGCGGCCGAGGACCGGGCGGAGAACCACCGGCGGCTGGCCGTGCTCGACCGTGCCTACCGCGGGCTGGGCGGGCGCTACGCCGACTTCGCCGACCGTCTGCTGCCGCGCCGGGAAGGCCTGTTGGACGAGGCGCAGGCCGACATCGAGGCGTTCGCCCTGCTCGTCGATGCGTGGGGCCCGCTGGTGGCGGCCGCCCGCACCGTCCCGCCGACGCCGTCGGGCGCCGACCTCCTCGCGCCCGCACCGGCACCGGCACCGGCATCCACACCCTCGAGCGCGCCCGCGCCCACGAACACCCCCGGAAGACCCGAGCGACCCACCACCGGCCGGAGCACCGCCCATGCCTGACCACGGACGCCTGCGCACCGCCCTGGCCGCCGCCGAGGACGACCGGATCATCTACGACCTCGACGGCATCGAGTCCCAGTACGACGACCTGCTGCGCGAACTGCCCGGCGTCGACGTCCGGTTCGCCATGAAGGCCTGCCCGGTGGACGAGGTGCTCGACTGCCTGGCCGCCCGGGGTTCCGGATTCGACGCGGCCGGACCGCAGGAGATCGTCCAGGCGCTGCGCACCGGCGTGCCGGTGGAGCGGATCCACTACGGCAACACCGTCAAGTCCGACGAGCAGATCGCCGAGGCGTACCGGCTCGGTGTGCGCGACTTCGCCACCGACAGCCTGGCCGACGTCCTCGCGATCGCCGAACACGCGCCGGGGGCACGGGTCTTCTGCCGTCTCGCCACCACCGGCGCGGGGGCGCTCTGGGGCCTGAGCCGGAAGTTCGGCTGCTCGCCGGCGGACGCCCTGCGGGTCCTGGACGCGGCCCGGGACGCCGGACTGGTCCCGGCCGGGCTCTCGGTGCACGTCGGCTCCCAGCAGCTTACCTCCGAGGCCTGGCAGCAGGCCCTGGAGACGATCGCCTCGGTGGTCGAGGAGGCCAACCGGCGCGGCATCCTGCTGGACCACGTCAACCTCGGCGGCGGCCTGCCCGCCCTCGGCGTACTCGACCGGCGCGGGGAGCCGCTCGACCCGCCGGTCGACAAGATGTTCGCGGTGATCCGGGAGGGCATGCAGCGGCTGCGCGAGGTCTCCGCGGCGCCGCTCGGCTTCCTGCTGGAGCCGGGCCGGCACCTGGTCGCCGACCACGGCGCGATCCGGGCCCGCATCACGCGCCTGACGGATCGTCAGCAGCTGGACGGTGAACGGGCGTACTGGCTCTACCTGAGCTGCGGAAAGTTCAACGGGCTGTACGAGATGGACGAGTTGCGCTACCGGCTGGAGTTCCCCACCCACCCGGACGCCGTGACCGTACCCGCCGTGATCGCCGGTCCCACCTGCGACAGCGACGACGCCTACGCCGACGAAGGGGCCGGTGTGCCCGTCCCCCGGGACGCCGCCTCGGGCGACCCGGTGTGGATCCTCTCCTGCGGCGCCTACGCCACCGCCTACACCACGCGGGGCTTCAACGGCTTCCCCCCGCTGCCCTACAGCTGCGTCCGGGCGGACCGCCCGGACGGCGCGCCCCGCCCCGAGGGAGTACCGCAGTAATGTCCGCGCACCCGGCCGCCCGACCCGGCACCGGCCGCCTCCTCACCGACCGGCCCGCCACCGGCCGCCTCCTTACCGACCGGCCCGCCACCGACCGGCCCGCGAGCGACAGCGGCACCGCCGCCCGGCTCCCGGGCGGCGGTGTGGGCCTCGACGACGAACTCCTGGTCCGCCCGCTCGCCGAGCACGACTGGGCCGAGGTGGTGCCGCTGGAGGCCCGCGCCTACGGCGAGAGCGGGCTCTCCGAGGGCGGGGAGGCCCTGCGCTCGCGCCACCGGGCCGCCCCCGACTACTGCTTCGCGATCGAGCACAAGGGCGAGTTCGGCGGCTACCTGCTCGCCCTGCCCTACCCGCTCGGCCACTGCCCCGATCTCAGCCGCGCGGAGTCCCCGGCTCCCGCCGACTCCACCAACCTGCACGCCCACGACCTGGTCGTGACCGAGCGGCTGCGCGGGCGCGGACTGGCCCCGCGCCTGCTCACCTTCCTCGCCGACACGGCCCGGGAGCGCGGCCACACCACCATCTCGCTGGTCGCCGTCCGCGGCAGTGAGGTGCTCTGGGCCCCCCTCGGCTACCTCCCCCGCCCCGAGGTCCGGCTCCCCGCGAGCTACGGCGACCGGGCCGTCTACATGGCGATGCCCCTCCACCCCTAGCCGTTCCCCTCCACCCCGGCACCGTTCCCCCGCCCTCCCCCCAGTGACGAACTCCCCGAGTGACGAACTCCCCCACCCAAGAATCGGACTGATGCACATGCTCCGCGTGCGCGACGACTTCCTGCGGGCGCACCTGGCCATCGCAGCGCTGTTCTGTTTCCTCGGCTTCCAGTACGCGACCTGGGTGTCCCGGCTGCCCGCCCTGAAGGCCGACTTCGAGCTCAGCGACGGGCAGATCGGCCTGCTGCTGATGGCCTCCGGGATCGGCGCGGCCGCCTCCTTCCCGCTCGTCGCCACGATGATGAAGCGGTACGGCTCCCGCACCCTCGCCACGGTCTCCGCGATCGTCCTCGGCCTGGTCCTGGGCGGCTTCGCGCTCGCCCCGAACTTCGCCGTCCTGCTGCTGGTGGCGGCCCTGGACGGCGTCGCGGTCGGCTTCCTGAACGTCGCGATGAACGCCCAGGGCGCCGCGCTGGAGGTCCGCTTCGGGCGCACCGCGATGTCCAGGCTGCACGCCACCTTCAGTGCCGGCCTGGGCCTGGCCGCCCTGCTCGCCTCCGGTGTGAACATCGTCACCACCACGCTGTCGGCGCACTTCGCGATCGCGGCCGCCGTGCTCGCCCTGCTGCTCCTGCTGGCGGGGACCGGCATGCTGGCGGACGAGCCGCAGTCGGCCGAGGCCGACCGGACGGCCGACCGGGAGAGCGCGGAAGCGGCCTCCGGAGCCGCCGAGGCGACGCCGCCGAAGCGCCGCGGAATCCCGCTCCCCTCCCGGATCACCATCTGGATGGGCGTCGCGATGGTCTTCGGCACCATCACCGAGGGCGCCATGAACGACTGGTCCGCCCTCTACCTGAAGAACGTCGTGCACGCCTCGCCGCAGCTGGCCCCCCTGGGCATCGCCGTCATCTCGGTGATGATGGTCGTCGCCCGGCTGTTCGCCGACGGCTGGCGCACCCGCTTCGGGGACGGCCCGATCGTCCGGGTCGGCAGCACCGTGGCCGGGCTCGGCCTGGCGCTCGCCCTGCTGGTCGGCGGTGTCGTGCCGGCCCTGATCGGCTTCGCCTGCGTCGGTCTGGGCATCGCCGCCGTCACGCCCTGCGTCTACGTCGCCGCCGCCCGGCAGGGGTCCGACGCCCTGGCCCTGGTGGCCGCCACCGGCACCACCGGGCTGCTCGCCGGCCCGGCCGTGATCGGCTTCGTCGCCAATGCCACCGGCCTGGCCTGGGGCATGGGTGTGGTCGCAGCCTCGGCGCTGGTCGTCGCGCTCTGCTCCACCCGGATCGCCTGGCCCACCCTCGACGCGGCCCCGGCCCCCGGCACCTCCGACCCGGTCCTCCGCGAAGCCTGAGCGACCACCCCGGCCCCGGCCCCGGCCACCGACACCCGGGGCCGGGGCCGGGGCCGGCCCGGTGTGCGGCCCGGCATGCGGACCGCCGCAAAACCCTTCGCCCACCCGCCGCCCCGCGAACTACGCTCGCGGGATGACCACCCGCACCTTCCGCATCACCGTCCGCGGCGTCTTCGACGGCCTCACCCCCGAACAGCACGCCGAGCTGCAGTCCAGGGCCGCCGAGCACGACATCCTGTACGCCGCCTTCACCCCCGAGGGCCACCTCAGCTACGACCTGACCGCCCGCGCCGTCTTCACGTTCCGCTACCAGGACACCGGCGAGGCCGAGGAGGACATCCTCGAGGCCACCGAGCGCGCGGAGCAGTCGGCGCGCGCCTGGCTCGACGAACGCGGGTACGGCCACAAGAACCTCCGTTCCCAGGCCGAGGACCTCTCCCAGGCCCCGCTCGGCAAGCGACAGCGGCGGGCGGCCGCCAAGGACCTCTGACGCCCACCACGCCCGCGCCCGGCAGCCCCGCGCGGCACTCCCGCACGCGACACCCCCGCGCCCGCGTCCGAATCGTTCAAGACGGCCGCCCCCGGCCCGCCTACGGTCGAGTCATGACCCGCACCCGCACCGCACGCCTCACCGGGGACCGTCTCGACGCCGCCGCCGCGTTCCTCTGGACCTCCGGCCGCGTCATCGAACAGCGGCGCTTCGCCCACCTGTTCGGCGGCGAGAGCGACTCCGCCGGTGACCCCGTCGGAAGTCCCGCCGGCAACCCCGTCGGAAGTTCCGCGGGGGACCCCGGCGGCGTCCTCGCCGCCCTCGAGGCCCACCGCACCGCCGACGGCGGCTACGCCTACGGCCTCGAACCGGACGTGCGCGGGCCCGCCGCCCAGCCCATCGCCGTCCCGGGCGCACTGCTCGTCCTGGAGGAGGCCGGGGCGCTGGACCAGGCCCGCGCCCGGGCGGTCTGCGACTGGCTGGCGGGCGTCGCCGCCCCCGACGGCGGCGTGCCCGTCGTCCTGCCGAGCCTGCGCCGCTACCCGCACCCGCCGTTCGTGCCGGTGCCCGAGGAGGGCCGGCCGCCGGTCGGCGCGCTGCTGTCCACCGGCCAGATCGTCGCCCCGCTGCTCCGCCGGGGCATCGTCCACCCGTGGCTCACCGCCGCGACCGCCTTCTGCCGCACCGCCGTCGAGAACCTCCGCGAGACCCACCCGTACGAGGCGGGCGCCGCGATCCGCTTCCTCGACGCCGCGCCGGACACCGTCTGGGCCGGGCGGGAGGCCGCCCGGCTGGGCGCGCTGGTCCGCGAGCAGCGGATCGTCCTGCTCGACCCGGCCCGGCCCGAGGACGCCCGGATCTCCCCCGGCTACGCACCGGGCGAGCACCACCTCCCGCACGACTACGCCCGCCGGCCGGACAGCCTGGCCCGCCGGTGGTTCAGCACCGCCGAACTCGCCCGCGGGCTCGACCACCTCGCCGCCGAACAGCAGTCGGACGGCGGCTGGCCGATCCACTGGGCGCGCTGGTCGGCAAGCACTGAGTCCGAGGCCCGCCCGGGTGTCACGCTCCAGGCGCTGCTGACCCTGCGCGCCTACGACGCTCCCGGGGGCGCCTGACCGGGCCGCGCGGCGGCCCGGCCCAGCAGAACCGTCGGCGACAACCCCGACCAGCGGCGCACCTCCCTCGTGAGGTGCGCCTGATCGGCGTACCCGGCCCGAGCCGCCACCGCCGCCAGCTCCGGCACGGCACCGGCACCGGCACCGGCACCGGCAGAACCGCCCGAACGCGCCCAGGCCACCGCCCGCCGGAACCGCAGCACCGCGTGCAGGGTCTTCGGCCCGTAACCGACCGCGTCCGTCGTCCGACGCCGCAACTGCCGCTCCGAAAGCCCGAGTTCCGCCGCCAGTTCCGGCAGCCGCACCCGCTCCGGGCGCCCCAGCACGGTCACCGCCCGCTCGACCAGCCGGTCCGGCGACCACCCGGGCACCCGCGCGGCCACGAAGGCGTCCAGCACGGCCGCGGCATCCGCCGGCCCGCGCACCCCGGCGCGCCACTCATCGTCCCACTCCCCACCCCACTCCCCGCACCGCTCCGCCCGCCCCTCCGCGCACCGCTCCGGAGTCCGCCCCGCGAGCCGACCTTCGAGCCGTTCCGCGAGCCGCTCCGCCTCCCCCGCACCGACCACCTCGGCCAGCGGCACCTGGAGGTCGCAGAGCTCCCGCACCGGCATCGCCCCCAGCAGCAGCCCGGCCGCGCCGGGCCGGAAGCGCACCCCGGCCAGCTCTGCCCCGCCCGGCACCGGCACGGTCCGCGGCGCGAGGTCCGGACCGACCACCTCCAGCCCCGCCGCCGACCACACCAGGTCCACACAGCCGTCCGGTACGACGAGCTGCCCGTACTCCGGCCCCGCGGTGTTCCGCCGGACCCAGACACAGGCCACCTGCCGCCCGGAAGCGGCGGCGGGCGGCCGTTCCGCGTACGAGGAGGAACCCACCCTCCCACTCTCACCCGGACACCGGCCCGGACGCCACCGCCAAGGCGGCACCCGCACCGACCACGACCGCACCGACCGCGACCGCAACCGCCAACACCACCGCCACCGCCCGCCGCGCCCGCCCATTCGCCCGTTCACCCGGGGCGCGCTCCGGCGCAGGTCCATTGGTATGTACCACCGTCCGATGATCCGGACCGACCGTCACCACTTCCGCGCCCCCGCCGCCGGGCCGGCCGGTCACGCGGGGGGCGTCACCCCGGCCGGGACGCGGGGCGCCCGGGCAGCTCACCGGGCCGGTGCGGCCGGCGTGCGCCGTCGGCCGGACGAAAGGTCGGCACACGGCCTCCTTGGCAGGCCATCACCAACATGTCATTGTCAATCATCACGTCAGATCCTTCACTCCAAAGGGGAGTTGTCACGATCGACGGTAGATGACGAGTCGTCATGCCTCCCCACGGAACCCTTGGTCAGCACTGCTTCCACTTCTGGTCATCCCCGCCCCCACCACCCCCACCCAGCCGACCGACCACCAGCGGAGAACTCCATGCCGGACCTCGATCTCAACCTGCTCGTCGCCCTGGACGCCCTGCTGGAGGAGGGCAGCGTGACAGGCGCCGCAGAGCGGCTGCACACCTCGGCCCCGGCCATGAGTCGCACGCTAGGGCGACTGCGCCGGGTGCTCGGCGATCCGCTCCTGGTCCGGGCCGGACGGGGGCTGGTGCCGACGCCGCGCGCGGTGGAACTACGGGCGGAGGTCAGGGCGCTGGTCAGCCGGGGCCAGTCGCTGCTGGTCCCGCGCGCCGCCGCCGAACCGGCCGACCTGAACCGCCGCTTCACCCTCCAGACCGGGGACGTCCTCCTCACCACCATCGGCGCGACCCTGGTGGAGACGGTCCGCGCCCAGGCCCCGGCCGTCACCCTGCGCTTCCTGAGCGACCACCCGGAGGGCGCCAGCGCGATGCGGGACGGCGTGATCGACCTGGAGGTCGGCGTGACGGACCACCTCGACCCGGAGACCCGCACCGAACCGCTCGCCACCTCCGGTCTGGTGGGCATCGCCCGCGCCGGACACCCGCTGACCGTCGGCGCACCGCCCACCGCCGAGGAGTTCGCCACCGCCGACCATCTCGCGGTCTCCCGCAACGGCCGCGGTCAGGGGCCGATCGACCAGCGGCTGGCCGAGGTCGGCCTCTCCCGGCGGGTCGTCGCCAGCGTGCCGAGCTATCCGGCCGCGCTCTTCCTGCTCCGCGACAGCGACCTGGTCGGCCTCGCCCCGGCGCGGCTGGGCACCCGGGCGGCCGAGGCCCTCGGCCTGAGCACCTTCCCGCTCCCGGTGCCCATGCCCGAGGTGACGCTGACCATGGCCTGGCACCCGCGCAACGACCAGGACGCCGGCCACCGCTGGCTGCGCGAGCTGGTCCGCGGCGTCGTCACCGCCCGGGCCGGTGCCCCCCGCCGCACCATCGGCCTACCCCCGGCCGACGCGTTCCTCGGTGCCAACCGCCCGGTCCTGAGTGCCCGTTGACCACCCGGGCCGGGTCCGGCCCGGGGCGAGCGGCCGGCCCGGGGCGAGCGGCCCGGCCGGGGCCGCAGCAGCGGTTCCGCGGGACCGGCTGCGCCGGGCGCTCCGCACCGAGTTGCACCGCACCGACGACGTGGAGCGGTCGCGGGCGGTGATCGCCCGTCGCGGTGTGCCGCACGGCTCCGGCCGAGGAGCCGTGCGGTGGGTCGCCGAGCACATGCCGCCGCGACCGCCCCCACACCGTGCGGCGGGTCGGCGAGCGCCCCGCGAGCGCCGCTACGCCGTGCGGCGCAGCAGAGCCAGGTACATCGCGTCCGTCCCGTGCAGGTGCGGCCAGAGCTGGACGTCGGGGCCGTCGCCGAGCGCCGGCACACCGGGCAGCAGCGGGCGGGCGTCGATCCACTCGACCCGGCCGCCCTCCTCCCGCAGCACGTCGTCGACGACCGCCCTGGTCTCCGCGAGGTGCGGCGAGCAGGTGGCGTAGCCGACCACGCCGCCGATCCGGGTGGCCTCGACGGCCGAGCGCAGCAGGTCGCGCTGGAGCGGTCCGAAGGCGGCGACGTCCGCCGGCCGTCGGCGCCAGCGGGCCTCCGGGCGGCGGCGCAGGGCGCCGAGGCCGGAGCACGGCACGTCGACGAGCACCCGGTCGAAGCCGCCGGACTTCCAGGCCGGACGGGTGCCGTCGGCGGCGATCACGGTGTACGGGCCGGGGTTGCCGGCCAGGGCGCGGGCGACCAGGCGGGCGCGGTGCGGCTGCTTCTCGCTGGCGACCAGCGCGGCCCCGCGTTCCGCGGCGAGCGCGGCGAGCAGGGCGGCCTTGCCGCCGGGGCCGGCGCAGCCGTCGAGCCACAGTCGGTCCGGGCCGTCCAGCGGCGCGGCGGCGAGGGCGAGGGCGACCAGTTGGCTGCCTTCGTCCTGGACGCCGGCCCGGTTGTCCTGCACGGCCGCGAGCGAGCCCGGGTCGCCGCCTTCGGCGAGCCGCAGCGCGAACGGGGACCAGCGGCCCGGCTCGGCCTCGGGCAGGGTCTCGGCCAGCTCCCCGACGGCGATCCGCCCGGGCCGGGCCACCAGGGTGACCTCGGGGCGCTCGTTGTCGGCGCGGAGCAGTTCCTCCATCGCCTCGCGCCCGGCGGCGCCGGGCTGCCAGCGGCCGAGCGAGTCCCAGAGGGCGGCGACCACCCAGCGCGGGTGGGAGTGCACGACGGCGAGGTGGTCCTCGGCGTCCTTGTCGAACGGCGGGGCGACCTGCTCCAGCCAGGTGTCCAGGTCGTGGGCGCTGATCCGGCGCAGCACGGCGTTGACGAACTTGGCCTTGCCGTCGCCGAGCACCGCCCGGGCGAGTTCGACGGTGGCCGAGACGGCGGCGTGGCTGGGGATGCGGGTGGTCAGCAGCTGGTGGGCGCCGAGCGAGAGGACGTCGAGGACCGGCGGGTCGACCTTGCTGAGCGGGCGGTCGATGCAGGCGGCGATGACCGCGTCGTAGGTGCCCTGGAGCCGGAGGGTGCCGTAGACCAGCTCGGTGGCGAGTGCCGCGTCGCGCCGGTCCATGCCCTTCTGCTCGGCCTCGCGGAGCAGCGAGGGCAGGATCAGGTTGGCGTAGGCGTCGCGCTCGTCGACGGCCCGCAGGGCGCGGAAGGCGACGATCCGCGCGGGGTCCTTCTTCGGGCGCCGGTGCGGGCGCGGGGCGCGCTTTCCGCCGGACGCGCCGGAGGTGGTGCCGGAATTGCTGCTGGACGTGCTCATGGGATGTGCCTCAAGGTGCTACGGAGGTTATGTCTTGATCTCTCGAACAGTAACGCGAAATGCGCGCGGGCTCAGCTCGTGCTCGCGCCGGAGCCGCCGTCGGTGCTCGTCCCGCCGTCGGTGCTCGTCCCGCCGTCGGTGCTCGTCCCGGCGTCGGTGCTCGCGCCGGAGCCGCCGACGGCGGGGCGCTCGCCCAGCCGCTCGCCGGACTCGATCCGCGCGCCGCGCGCCCAGTCCGCCGCCCGCATGGCCTTCTTGCCCTGCGGCCGCACCTCGCCCAGCTCGACCTCGTGGCTGCCGGTGCCGACCCGGACGCTGTTCTTGCCGACGGCCAGCTCGCCCGGGGCGAGCTCGGCGGAGGCCGGCACCAGGGTGACCGGACCGGTGACCTTGAGCCGCTCGCCGCGGAACTCGGTCCACGCACCGGGCGCGGGGGCGCAGCCGCGCACCACCCGGTCGACCCGCAGGGCGGGCGCGGTCCAGTCGATCCGGGCGTCCTCGACGGTGATCTTCGGGGCGAGGGTGATGCCCTCGGCGGGCTGCGGTACGGCGTGCAGACTGCCGTCGGCGATGCCGTCCATGGTGGCGGCGAGCAGCCGGGCACCGGAGTGCGCGAGCCGGCCGAGGAGGTCGCCGCTGGTGTCGGCGGCGCGGACCTCCTCGGTGATCACGCCGTAGACCGGGCCGGAGTCCAGGCCCTGCTCGATCAGGAAGGTCGACGCGCCGGTGACCTCGTCGCCGGCCATCACCGCGTGCTGGACGGGTGCGGCGCCGCGCCAGGCGGGGAGCAGCGAGAAGTGCAGGTTGACCCAGCCGTGCTTCGGGATCTCCAGGGTGCCGGGGCGCAGCAGGGCGCCGTAGGCGACGACCGGGCAGCAGTCGGGCGCGAGCTCGGTGAGCCGGGCGACGAAGTCGGGGTCGCTCGGCCTCGCCGGCTTGAGGACCTCGATCCCGGCCTCCTCGGCGCGCTGGGCGACGGGGCTGGCGACGAGCTTGCGGCCCCGGCCGGAGGGGGCGTCGGGGCGGGTGACCACCGCGACGACCTCGTGCCGGTCGGAGGCGAGCAGGGCGTCCAGGGCGGGAACGGCGACCTCGGGGGTGCCGGCGAACACGAGGCGCATCAAGTGCCTTTCTGCAGTACGGAGTTGACGTAGTTCGTGATCGGTCCGACGCTCAGCGCGCCGCGCCGAAGGTGCTGTGCGGGGAGACCTTGACCACCGGCACCGGGCCGGAACCCCAGTCCGTCTCCCGGATCGCCCTGAGCGCGGCCTTGCGCTGCTCCGGGTCGAGGCGGTCGATGAAGACGATGCCGTCCAGGTGGTCGGTCTCGTGCTGGATGCAGCGGGCCAGCAGCTGGGTGCCCTCGACGGTGACCGGGTCGCCGTACATGTTGAAGCCGCGCGCGACCACCCCGTACGCGCGCCGGGTGTCGTAGCGCAGACCGGGGAGCGACAGGCAGCCCTCGGGGCCCTCCTGCTCCTCCTCGCTGAGCGACAGGTCGGGATTGATCAGGTGCCCGGTGACGCCGTCCACGTGGTAGGTGAACACCCGCAGCGAGATGCCGAGTTGAGGCGCGGCCAGACCGGCGCCGGGGGCGTCGAGCATGGTCTCGGTGAGGTCCCCGACCAGGGTGCGGAGTTCCTTGTCGAAGGTGGTGACGGGCTGGGCGGTGGCGCGCAGGATAGGGTCTCCGAAGATTCGGATCGGCTGGATCGCCACGGGCACGGGCTCCTTGTCCGTCGGGGTGCCGGCTGCTGGGAACGGGCGGGCCGGGCGGTGCGCGCGGCCGTCGGCAAGTCTATGCAATCCCCCCGCACGAGGTTCTGGCATATCCCGCTCACCCCGGCTGCGTGACCCCGGTGGCCGGTCCGGCGTTGGTCAAGGGGGATTGACCGTGGCCGGAGCGCGCGGGAAGGGCGCTCCGGTCGAGTGAACCGTACGGAAGGCGGCACGTAGGCCATGGCCGAGCAGATCAACCACGACGCCCGGGCGCGGGCGAGCCTGCACCTGCTGGTGCGGGACATCGAGCGGGTGAGGCGGCAGGTCGACGCGCTGCGGACGCTCACCGCCCAGTTGGGCAACGTCTACCGGCCCCGTCGCCCCAGCACCTCCGCGGGCTTCGTGGTGTACGGACGAGCCCCCGCGCCGACGGTGCGGCTGGCGCAGGAGCTGCGGGAGAGCGTGGAGACGCTGGTGGCGGCGGCGGTCGAGTTCGACCGCGCGCTGGGGTTCTCCTGGGACTCGGTGGGCTCGGCCCTCGGGGTGACCAAGCAGGCGGTGCACCGCCGCTACGGCATGCGCCGGCCGACCGGCGAACTGCTGGCGGCGGGCGGGACGGTGCCCAACCCGAGCCGCCCGGACCGTTCCGAGGAGCTCTCCGGCCACTCCGCGCCGCACCCCGCGACCCACACCCCGCAGCACGCCGCGGCCGGCCTCCCGCCGGCCCACGGCGCTCCGGGCCAGAGCGCTCCGGGCCACAGCGCTCCGGGTCACGGCACGCCGGGCCACGCCGCCCCGGCCCACCCGGCGGTGGAGCGCGACCGCTCCCCCGCCCCGACCGGGCTGGCCGCGACCGTCCCGGCCGCCCGCCAGGGCGGTCTCGACCGCACCGCCCTGGAGCGCAGCGCGCTCGACCGGGGCACCGCCGACCGCACCGCCGCCGACCGCGCGCCCGTCGACCGCACCCCCGTCGACCGCGGCGCACTGGACCGCTCCGGCGTCCCCCTGCGCGGCTGACGCACCACCCGGACGGCGGGTGAGGGCCGCGGACGCGCCGACGCCGCGCCCCTCACCCGCCGTCCGGCGACACCGACCACCACCGCACCGACCACCACCGCACCACCGGCCGCGCCACCGGACACACCCCCGCCGGACCCCGCCCCTCAGCCGATGTCCGTCGGATCGATCCGCACCTTCACCACCTCCGGCGTCCGCAGCGCGATCCGCGCGATCTGGGCCGCCTTCAACGCCGCCGCCAGCGCGGCCCCCTGCCCGGGCGGCACCCGCAGCAGCGCCCGCTCCTGCTCCTCGCCCCGCAGCGCCGCCACCGGCACCGGTCCGAGCACGTCCGCGTCCTGCGGCAGCCGGACCAGGTTCAGGAGGTCCGCCACCGCCGCCGGACTGCCGGTCACCGAAGCCATCCGCGCCACCGGCGGGAAGTGCAGCTGGGCCCGCTCGTCCAGCTCGAACCCGGCGTGCCCGAGCGGGTCCCAGCGCACCAGCGCCTGCACCGCCCGTGCGGTCGGCTCGGCGACCACCACCACCGTTCCGCCCTCCCCGGCCGGCCGGACCAGCGCGGCGGCGGCCAGCCAGAGCCGCAGCGCCTCCTCCCCGGCCCGCAGGTCGGGGCGGCCGAGCAGCGCCCAGCCGTCCAGCAGCAGCGCCGCCGCGTACCCGCCGCTCCCCTCGACCACCGGCTCGGCCCCGGGCGTGGAGATCACCAGCGCCGGTTCGTCCGGCACGGTCGTCAGCACCGCGTCCCGCCCGGAGGTCCGCACCGGGACCCGGGGGAACGCCTTGCCCAGCTCCTCGGCCGTCCGCCGGGCGCCGACCACCTGCGCCCGCAGCCGGAACGACCCGCACTCCGGACAGTGCCACTCCCGCTCCTCCTCGCCGCACCATCCGCAGTGCAGGGGTGCGTCGGCGCCGGCCGCCTCCAGCGGGCCCTCGCAGCGCCGGCAGCGGGCGGGCGTGCGGCAGCGCCCGCAGGCCAGCCGGGGCACGTAGCCGCGCCGGGGCACCTGGATGAGCACCGGACCACCGGCGGCCAGGCCCTCGCGGGCGGCCTCCCAGGCGATCGAGGGCAGCCGGGCGGCCTGCGCGGCGGCGTCCCGGTGCTGGTCGAGGTCGGTGACGGTGCGGACCCGGGGCGCGGTCCGGCGGACCGTCTCCCGCTCGGCGGTCAGCGCCCTGGCCCAGCCGGTCCGCACCAGCTGGGCGCCCTCGACGGTGACCACGTGCCCGCCGAGCAGGACCGCCGCGCCCTCGTCCGCCGCGCGCAGCAGGGCGACCTCGCGCACGTGCGGGTGCGGGGCGCGCGGGTCGCAGTGACTGGAGTCGCCGTCGGACCAGACCACCACCAGCCCGAGGTCGTGCACGGGCGCGAACATCGCCGCCCGGGTGCCGACGGCGGCGCGCACCGAGCCCCGGCTGACCGTGAGCCAGCGCCGGTAGCGCTCGCGCGGGCCGAGGTCGGCGGCCAGCACGGCGTGCCGGCCCTCGCCCAGCAGTTCGGTCAGCGCCCGGTCGACCCTGGCCACCGACCGGCCGTCGGGCACGACGACCAGTGCGCCGCGCCCGCTCGCCAGGGTGGCCGCGACGGCCCGGGCGATCTCGTACGGCCAGCCGGGGCCGGGCAGGGCCGTCCAGACCGCGCGCGGCGCCCCGCCGCCGGCCAGCGAGGCCAGGAAGTCCGGTCCGGCCGGGTAGCGGGACCAGCCGCCGGGCGCGGGCGCGTCCGGGCGGGGCGGCGACGGCGGCGACGGCTCGGCCTCCGCCTTGGCGTGCCGGGGCGGCACGGCGAGCTGCAGGACGTCGGCGAGGGTGCCGGCGTACCGGTCGGCGACGGTGCGGCAGAGCCGGAGCAGCTGCGGGGTGAGCACCGGTTCGGGCGAGAGGACCTGCGCGAGCGGGGCCAGCGGCCCGGAGAAGTCGCTCTTCTCCAGCCGGGCGACGATGAAGCCGTCGTGCAGCTCCCCGCCCTCGCGCTGGCCCTTGACCACCCGCGCGCCGAAGCGGACCCGGACCCGGACACCGGGCTGGGCCTCCTCCGCCATCGCGGCCGGCACTTCGTAGTCGAAGAACTTGTCGATGGTGAGCACGCCCTTGTCGACGACCACCCGGGCCACCGGCAGGTGCTCGGCCCGCTTGGCTCCGCGCCAGCTGCGCGGCTTGGCCCGCCGGACCGTCTCCCGGATGAACGCCAGCTGCTCCGGCGCCCCGGCCTCCCCGCCGGTCGCCTCCGCGCCCTCGACCTCCCCGCTCTCCTCGCCCGCCACCCCGCCGTCCCCGCCACTCCCCTGCCTGCTGCTCATCGCACCCAGTCCTACCAGGTCCCACCGACAGAACGGCGGCGGGTCCACCGACAAAACGGCAGGTGGTGGCCGCCCGGAGTCCGGGCGGCCACCACCTGCCGTCAAACGATCCTATGAGCCGATCAGGCCTCGACGGCCTTCTTCAGCTGCTCCACCCGGTCGGTCCGCTCCCAGGTGAAGTCCGGCAGCTCACGGCCGAAGTGGCCGTACGCGGCGGTCTGCGAGTAGATCGGGCGCAGCAGGTCCAGGTCGCGGATGATCGCGGCCGGACGCAGGTCGAACACGTCGGTGACGGCCTTCTGGATCGCGAGGACCGGAACGGTCTCGGTGCCGAAGGTCTCCACGAACAGGCCGACCGGCTCGGCCTTGCCGATCGCGTACGCGACCTGCACCTCGGCGCGGCGGGCGAGGCCGGCGGCGACGATGTTCTTCGCCACCCAGCGCATCGCGTACGCGGCCGAGCGGTCCACCTTGGACGGGTCCTTGCCCGAGAAGGCGCCGCCGCCGTGACGGGCCATGCCGCCGTAGGTGTCGATGATGATCTTGCGACCGGTGAGGCCGGCGTCGCCCATCGGGCCGCCGATCTCGAACCGGCCGGTCGGGTTGACCAGCAGGCGGTAGCCCTCGGTGACCAGCTTGATGCCCTGCTCGGCGAGCGCCTTCAGCTCCGGCTCCACGACGAACTCGCGGATGTCCGGGGTGAGCAGCGACTCCAGGTCGATGTCGCTCGCGTGCTGGGTGGAGACCACCACGGTGTCGAGGCGGACGGCCTTGTCGCCGTCGTACTCGATGGTGACCTGGGTCTTGCCGTCGGGGCGCAGGTACGGGATGGTCCCGTTCTTGCGCACCTCGGTGAGGCGGCGCGAGAGGCGGTGGGCCAGCGTGATCGGCAGCGGCATGAGCTCGGGCGTCTCGTCGGACGCGTAGCCGAACATCAGGCCCTGGTCGCCGGCGCCCTGCCGGTCCAGATCGTCCTCGTCGCCCTCGACCCGGGCCTCGTACGCGGTGTCGACGCCCTGGGCGATGTCCGGCGACTGCGCGCCGATCGAGACGGAAACGCCGCAGGAGGCGCCGTCGAAGCCCTTCTTGGAGCTGTCGTAGCCGATCTCCAGGATCTTGTCCCGGACGAGCTGCGCGATCGGCGCGTAGGCCTTCGTGGTCACCTCGCCGGCCACGTGCACCTGGCCGGTGGTGATCAGCGTCTCCACCGCGACCCGGGAGGTCGGGTCCTCGCGGAGGAGAGCGTCGAGAATGGTGTCGCTGATCTGGTCAGCGATCTTGTCGGGGTGTCCCTCGGTCACGGACTCCGAGGTGAACAGGCGGCGAGACACAGCGCTCCCTGGGGTTGCAGCGGCTGCTGACTGAAAGGCCCCGGTCGGAACCGGGGACTTCCGGAAAGACTTGATTCCTGGAGTGTAACGGTCGGCTTCCGAGAAACGTCACGTGATTCCGGAATCGAAGACCGAATGCCCACCCCTCGAGATCAATGGGCGCGCAGATCCAGCCGTTCCGCGACCAGGTCCCAGACGACGTCCGCGAGGGCCTCCTTCGGGCCCACCGGAACGGCGGTCTCACTGCCGTCCGCGCCCAGTACCACGGCCTCGTTGACGTCCTGCCCGAAGGCCTTTCCGTCCCCCACCTCGTTGACCACCAACAGGTCGCAGCCCTTGCGCGCGAGCTTGGCCCGGCCGTTGGCGAGGACGTTGTCGGTCTCCGCCGCGAATCCCACCACCAGTTGACCCGAACGGGTGCGGCGGGCGGAGAGCTCGGCGAGCACATCGGGGTTGCGGACGAGCGCGACCGGCTCCGGTTCGACGCCGTCGACCTTCTTGATCTTGCCGGTGGCATAGGCCGCGGGCCGGAAGTCGGCCACCGCGGCGGCCATGACCACGGCGTCCGCGTCCTCGGCGGCCTTCAGCGCCGCCTCCCGCAGTTCCAGCGCGGTGGCCACCCGGACCACGTCCACCCCGGCCGGGTCGGGCAGTCCCGCGTTGGCCGAGATCAACGTCACACGGGCACCGCGGGCCGCGGCCGTCGCGGCGAGCGCGTAGCCCTGCTTGCCGGAGGAGCGGTTGCCGAGGAAGCGCACCGGGTCGAGCGGCTCACGGGTGCCGCCGGCCGAGACCACCACGTGCCGACCGGCCAGGTCGGCCCGCTCGCCGCCGTACCGGAGCACGGCCCGGCAGGCGTCGAAGATCGCGGCCGGCTCGGGCAGCCGCCCCTTGCCGGTGTCCTTGCCGGTCAGCCGGCCACTGGCCGGCTCCAGCACGATCACGCCCCGGCGGCGCAGCGTGGCGACGTTCTCCCGGGTGGCGGGGTGCTCCCACATCTCGGTGTGCATCGCGGGCGCCAGCACCACCGGGCAGCGTGCGGTGAGCAGGGTGTTGGTGAGCAGGTCGTCGGCGAGGCCGTGGGCGGCCTTGGCCATCAGGTCGGCGGTGGCCGGGGCGACCACCACCAGGTCGGCGTTCTGCCCGATCCGCACGTGCGGGACCTCGTGCACGTTCTCCCAGGTCTCGGTGGCCGCGGGGCGGCCGGAGAGCGCCGCCCAGGTCGCCTCGCCGACGAAGTGCAGCGCCGCCGCGGTGGGCACCACGGTGACCTGGTGGCCGGACTCGGTGAACCTCCGCAGCAGCTCGCACGCCTTGTACGCGGCGATGCCGCCGCTGACGCCGAGGACGACGCGCGGTGCGCCCGTCCGCTCCGTGCTGCCGCTCATGTCGCCTGCTCTCCTCGTGGCGGTCCCAGATGCCCGCCAACCCTACGACCCGCCGACGATCACCCGCGCAGCGGCACCCCGTCGGAGCGCCGTGAGCGTCCGGACATGACGGAGGGCCCGTCGGAGCGAACTCCGACGGGCCCTTCCGCACGGGCGGGGACGCCTCAGGCGGCCTCGATCGCCTCGGCCGTCAGCATGCCGGCGTTGATCTCGCGCAGCGCGATCGACAGCGGCTTCTCGTGCACGTGGGTGTCGACCAGCGGGCCGACGTACTCCAGCAGGCCCTCGCCGAGCTGGGAGTAGTACGCGTTGATCTGACGCGCACGCTTGGCCGCGTAGATGACCAGGCTGTACTTGGAGTCGGTGGCCTCAAGCAGCTCGTCGATCGGCGGGTTGATGATGCCCTCGGGCGCGGTCATGGAAGAGGACACGCGAAAACCTTCCGAAAGGGTGGAAAAAAAGACAACAGGTCAGCCTACACCGAGCAAGGCTAGCAGTTCGGTGGCCACCTGCTCGACGGAGGTGTTGACCAGGGTGGTGTCGAACTCCGGCTCGGCCGCCAGTTCGATCTTGGCGGCCTCCAGCCGCTTCTCGATCACGTCCTGCGGCTCGGTGCCCCGGCCGGTGAGCCGGCGGACCAGCTCGTCCCAGCTCGGCGGAGCCAGGAAGACCAGCTGCGCCTCGGGCATGGACTCGCGCACCTGGCGGGCGCCCTGCAGATCGATCTCCAGCAGCACGGGCTCGCCGCGCTCCAGCTTCTCCTGGACCGCCGCCCGGGGGGTGCCGTAGCGGTTGCCCGCGAACACGGCCCACTCCAGCAGCTCACCGTTGGCGATCAGCTTGTCGAACTCGTCGTTGTCGACGAAGTGGTACTGGACCCCGTGCTGCTCGCCCGGCCTCGGGTGGCGGGTCGTCGCCGACACCGAGAGCCAGACTTCGGGGTGCTGCTTCCTCATATGAGCGACGACCGTGCTCTTGCCGACCCCCGAGGGGCCGGAGAGCACGGTCAGCCGCGGACGCTCACTCATGCACCGATTATCCCGGATCGCGGGCGATCCTGGGACCACGGGGGCACGGTCAGGCGGCACCGCCGCCGAACTCCCGCTCCAGGGAGGCGATCTGGTTCGTTCCGAGACCACGGACACGGCGGCTCTCGGAGATGCCGAGCCGCTCCATGATCTGCTTGGCACGGACCTTGCCCACGCCCGGCAGGGACTCCAGCAGGGCGGAGACCTTCATCTTGCCGATCACGTCGTTGTCGGCCTTGCCGGCCTTGATCACCTCGTGCAGGGAGGCGCCGGAGTGCTTGAGCCGGTTCTTGACCTCGGCGCGCTCCCGGCGAGCCTCGGCGGCCTTCGCGAGCGCGGCGGTGCGCTGTTCAGGGGTAAGGGGCGGAAGAGCCACGCCGTTCACCTCAGGTGTGGATGGAAGGGATTGAACTAGGACTGTTGTGGTTCCCAGGGCATCGGCCAGAGAGCGACGCGCCGCCCCTGACCTGCGAGAGCAGCAGTATTCGCGGCTCTTCGATGACCTATCGCCGGACACTACCCGGATTGCGGCGCCGCGTCAGGAAAAGAACACGAAAAGTCCTGGTCAGCCAAGGCCGACCAGGACTTTCCGGGGCAAAATGACCGTGATTGCGAAGCTTTGGCGGCACCGATGTGACGGCGCTCACGTCGGGCCGCCGCCCCGTCCTCCCCGTCGCAACCCGTCACGGGGGTGCTGCGGAGCGTCCGCCGGGACGAACCCCGCGACGCCGCCCGCTACTTGACCGCTACTTGACCGCTTCGGCGTACTCCTGGACAAAACGGTCGGCAGCCGAACGCAGCGCCTCCACCGAGGGACCGTGCTTCAGCACGTCCCGGCTGACGCTCGGGACGACATTGCGCACCGAGCCGCCGAACACCCGCGGCAGATCGGCCATCGTCGCGCCCTGCGCCCCGATGCCGGGGGCCAGCAGCGGACCGTTGATCGCCAGGTCCACCCCGGCGTCGGCCAGGGTCGCGCCGACCACCGCGCCGAAGGAGCCCAGCGGCTCGGCCCCGGCGTTCTCCTCGGCCAGCTGCCGCAGCACCGAGGCGGCCACCGGCTCCCCGCCGGCGCCGACCGCGCGCTGCACCTCCGCGCCCTCCGGGTTGGAGGTGAGCGCCAGCGCGAACACGCCCGCGCCGCTCGCCTTCGCCAGGTCCAGCGCCGGGCGCAGCGAGCCGAAGCCCAGGTAGGGGCTGACCGTGACGGCGTCCGAGAACAGCGGGCTGCCGGGCGCCAGGAAGGCCTCCGCGTAGGCGGCCATGGTGGAGCCGATGTCGCCGCGCTTGGCGTCCATCAGGACGAGCGCGCCGGCCGCCCTGGCCTCCTCGACCGAGCGCTCCAGGACGGCGACGCCCCGGGAGCCGAAGCGCTCGTAGAACGCGGCCTGCGGCTTGAGCACGGCCACCCGGTCGGCCAGCGCCTCGACCACGGTGCGGCTGAAGGTCTCCAGGCCCGCGACGGTGTCCTCCAGACCCCAGGCGGCGAGCAGGGAGGCGTGCGGGTCGATGCCCACGCAGAGCTGGCCGCGGGTGTCGAGGGCGTGGCGCAGCCGGGCGCCGAAGGGGGCGAGGGTCATGACGTCCTTCCGGAGGGGCGTGGGAGAAGAGGCGTGGGGGGAGGGCTCAGGCGGCCGTGCGGTCGTCGACCGCGCTGCCGACCGCCGCGGCCAGGCTGCGGAAGCCGCCGGCCCGCAGGCGCGCCGACAGGCCCTTGTGGACGCGCCGGCACCAGAACGGGCCCTCGTAGACGAAGGCGCTGTAGCCCTGCACCAGGTCGGCGCCGTGCACGATCCGCTGCCAGGCGTCCTCGGCGGTCTCGATGCCGCCGACCGACACCAGCGTCAGCCGGCCGCCGGTACGGGCGCGCAGCCGCTGGAGGACCACCAGCGCGCGCTCCTTGAGCGGGGCGCCGGACAGGCCGCCCATGCCGATCTCCGCGACCCGGGCGGCGTCGCTGCGCAGGCCCTCGCGGCCGATCGTGGTGTTGGTCGCGATGATGCCGTCCAGGCCCAGTTCCAGGGCCAGGTCGGCGACCTCGTCGATGTCCTCGTCCGCCAGGTCGGGGGCGATCTTGACCAGCAGCGGCACATGGTGCGGGGTGGTCCGGTCGGCGGCCTCGCGCACGGCGCTCAGCAGCGGGCGCAGGTGCTCGACGGCCTGGAGGTTGCGCAGCCCGGGGGTGTTCGGCGAGCTGACGTTGACCACCAGGTAGTCGGCGAAGCGGGCCAGCCGCTCGGTGGACTTCACGTAGTCGGCGACCGCGTCGGCCTCCTCGACCAGCTTGGTCTTGCCGATGTTGACACCGACCACCGGGGTGGAGCTGGTGTGCGGGCGCGCGGCGAGCCGGGCGGCGACCCGGGCCGAGCCCTGGTTGTTGAAGCCCATCCGGTTGATCAGCGCGCGGTCCTCGACCAGCCGGAACAGCCGCGGCTGCGGGTTGCCGGGCTGCGCCTCGCCGGTGACGGTGCCGATCTCGACGTAGTCGAAGCCGAGCATCGACAGACCGTCGATGCCGACGCCGTTCTTGTCGAAGCCGGCCGCGAGGCCGAACGGGCCGGGCAGGGCGAGGCCGAGGGCGTCGGTGCGCAGCGCCCGGTCGCGCGGGGCGAGCACCAGCCGGACGAGGCCGCGCAGGCCGGGCACCGAGGAAGCCAGCCGGATCCAGAAGAAGGCCAGGTGGTGGGCCTTCTCCGGGTCCATCTTCTTGAACACGAGGTCGAACAGCAGCTTGTACACAAGATCCTCCCAGGGCATGGAAGTGGGGGGCACCCGGCGGTACTGGTGCCCCCCACAACGGTGGTGCTAGTTGGCGCGGCCGGCGTTGATCAGCTCGGCGTGCTCCTGGAGCGACATGACGCCGACCTCGTCGCGCAGCAGCCGGTCGATGCCCTGGACGGCGGCGCCCATGGCCTGCACGGTGGTCAGGCAGGGCACCGCGCGGGCGACGGCGGCGGTGCGGATCTCGTAGCCGTCGAGGCGGCCGCCGGTGCCGTACGGCGTGTTGATGATGAGGTCGACCTCGCCGTCGTGGATCAGCTGGACGATGGTCCGCTCGCCGTTCGGGCCCTCGCCCTCGCTGTGCTTGCGCACCAGCGTGGACGGGATGCCGCCGCGCTGGAGGACCTCGGCGGTGCCGGCGGTGGCGAGCACCTCGAAGCCGAGGCTGACCAGCGCGCGGGCCGGGAAGACCAGGTTGCGCTTGTCGCGGTTGGCGACCGAGACGAAGACCTTGCCCTTGGTCGGCAGCGCGCCGTAGGCGCCGGCCTGGGCCTTGGCGTAGGCGGTGCCGAAGACCCGGTCCAGGCCCATGACCTCGCCGGTGGAGCGCATCTCCGGGCCGAGCACGGTGTCCACGCCGCGGCCGTGGACGTCGCGGAAGCGGCTCCACGGCATCACGGCCTCCTTGACCGCGATCGGGGCGTCGGCGGGCAGGGTGCCGCCGTCGCCCTCGGCCGGGAGCATGCCCTCGGCGCGCAGCTCGGCGATGGTGGCGCCGAGCGAGACCCGGGCGGCGGCCTTGGCCAGCGGCACCGCGGTCGCCTTGGAGGTGAACGGCACGGTGCGCGAGGCGCGCGGGTTGGCCTCCAGGACGTACAGGATGTCGCCGGAGAGCGCGAACTGGATGTTGATCAGACCGCGCACCCCGACGCCGCGGGCGATGGCCTCGGTGGAGGCGCGCAGCCGCTTGATGTCGTACCCGCCGAGGGTGATCGGCGGCAGGGCGCAGGCGGAGTCGCCGGAGTGGATGCCGGCCTCCTCGATGTGCTCCATGACGCCGCCGAGGTACAGCTCGGTGCCGTCGTAGAGGGCGTCGACGTCGATCTCCACCGCGTCGTCGAGGAAGCGGTCGATCAGCACCGGGTGCTCGGAGATCAGACCGGCGTGCCGCTCCAGGTAGGAGGCGAGCGACTCCTCGTCGTAGACGATCTCCATGCCGCGGCCGCCCAGCACGTAGGACGGGCGGGCGAGCACCGGGTAGCCGATCTCGTCGGCGATGGCCTTGGCCTCCTCGAAGGAGAAGGCGGTGCCGTGCTTGGGCGCGGGCAGGCCCGCGTCGCGCAGCACCCGGCCGAAGGCGCCGCGCTCCTCGGCCAGGTCGATGGCCTCGGGCTGGGTGCCGACGATCGGCACGCCGTTGTCCTTGAGCGCCTGGGCCAGGCCGAGCGGGGTCTGGCCGCCGAGCTGGACGATCACACCGGCGAGCGGTCCGGCCTGCTTCTCGGCGTGGACGATCTCGAGCACGTCCTCCAGGGTGAGCGGCTCGAAGTAGAGCCGGTCGGAGGTGTCGTAGTCGGTGGAGACGGTCTCCGGGTTGCAGTTGACCATGACGGTCTCGTAGCCGGCCTCGGCGAGCGCGAAGGAGGCGTGCACGCAGGAGTAGTCGAACTCGATGCCCTGGCCGATGCGGTTCGGGCCGGAGCCGAGGATGATCACCGCGGGCTTGGTGCGCGGGGCGACCTCGTTCTCCTCGTCGTAGGACGAGTAGAAGTACGGGGTCTTGGCCGCGAACTCGGCCGCGCAGGTGTCGACGGTCTTGAACACCGGGCGGATGCCCAGCGCGTGCCGGACCTCGCGGACCACGTCCGGGCGCAGGCCGCGGATCTCGCCGACCTGGTGGTCGGAGAAGCCGTGCCGCTTGGCGTGGCGCAGCAGCTCGGGGGTGAGCTCGGCGGCCTCGGCCAGCTCGGTGGCGATCTCGTCGAGCAGGAAGAGCTGGTCGACGAACCACGGGTCGATCTTGGTGAACTCGAACACCTCGTCCGGGGTGGCCCCGGCCCGGATGGCCTGCATCACGGTGTTGATCCGGCCGTCGGTCGGCACGACCGCCTTGGCCAGCAGCTCGGCCTTGTCGCCCACCGGGCCGATCCAGGTGAACTGGGAGCCCTTCTTCTCCAGCGAGCGCAGCGCCTTCTGCAGCGCCTCGGGGAAGTTGCGGCCCATGGCCATCGCCTCGCCCACCGACTTCATGGTGGTGGTGAGGGTGGCGTCGGCGCTCGGGAACTTCTCGAACGCGAACCGGGGCACCTTGACCACGACGTAGTCGAGGGCCGGCTCGAAGGAGGCCGGGGTCTGCTCGGTGATGTCGTTGGGGATCTCGTCGAGGGTGTAGCCGACGGCGAGCTTGGCGGCGATCTTGGCGATCGGGAAGCCGGTCGCCTTGGAGGCCAGCGCCGAGGAGCGGGACACCCGCGGGTTCATCTCGATGACGATGACCCGGCCGTCGTCGGGGTTGACGGCGAACTGGATGTTGCAGCCGCCGGTGTCGACGCCGACCTCGCGGATCACGGCGATGCCGATGTCGCGCAGGATCTGGTACTCGCGGTCGGTGAGCGTCATCGCCGGGGCGACGGTGATCGAGTCACCGGTGTGCACGCCCATCGGGTCGAAGTTCTCGATCGAGCAGACGACCACGACGTTGTCGCTCTTGTCGCGCATCAGCTCGAGCTCGTACTCCTTCCAGCCGAGGATGGACTCCTCGAGGAGCACCTCGGTGGTCGGGGAGAGCGTCAGGCCCTGGCCGGCGATGCGGCGCAGCTCGTCCTCGTCGTGGGCGAAGCCGGAGCCGGCGCCGCCCATGGTGAAGGAGGGGCGGACGACGACCGGGTAGCCGCCCAGGGTGTCGACCCCGGCGAGCACCTCGTCCATGGTGTGGCAGATGACCGAGCGGGCGGACTCGCCGTGGCCGATCTTGGCGTTGACGGCCTCGACCACGCCCTTGAACAGCTCGCGGTCCTCGCCCTTGTTGATCGCCTCGACGTCGGCGCCGATCAGCTCGACGCCGTACTTCTCCAGCGTGCCGGCGCTGTGCAGGGAGATCGCGGTGTTGAGCGCGGTCTGGCCGCCCAGGGTGGGCAGCAGGGCGTCGGGGCGCTCCTTGGCGATGATCTTCTCGACGAACTCCGGGGTGATCGGCTCGACGTAGGTGGCGTCGGCGATCTCCGGGTCGGTCATGATCGTCGCCGGGTTGGAGTTCACCAGGACGACCCGCAGGCCCTCGGCCTTGAGGACGCGACACGCCTGCGTGCCCGAGTAGTCGAACTCGGCGGCCTGGCCGATCACGATCGGGCCGGACCCGATGACCAGGACGGACTTGATGTCAGTGCGCTTAGGCACGCGGGCCCTCCATGAGCTTCACGAAACGATCGAAGAGGTACGCCGCGTCGTGCGGGCCTGCGGCGGCCTCCGGGTGGTACTGCACCGAGAAGGCGGGCACGTCCAGCGCCTGGAGGCCCTCGACCACATCGTCGTTGAGGCAGACGTGGGAGACCTCGACCCGGCCGTAGGGCGTGTCGCTGACCTTGTCGAGCGGGGCGTTCACGGCGAAGCCGTGGTTGTGGGCGGTCACCTCGACCTTGCCGGTGGTGCGGTCCTGCACCGGCTGGTTGATGCCGCGGTGGCCGTACTTGAGCTTGTAGGTGCCGAAGCCCAGCGCGCGGCCGAGGATCTGGTTGCCGAAGCAGATCCCGAAGAACGGGGTCTTCCGCTCCAGCACGCCCTGCGCCACGGCGACCTGGTGGTCGGCGGTCGCCGGGTCGCCCGGGCCGTTGGAGAAGAACACGCCGTCGGGGTTGACGGCGTAGACGTCCTCGATCGTCGCGTTCGCGGGCAGCACGTGCACCTCGATGCCGCGCTCGGCCATCCGCTGCGGGGTCATCGCCTTGATGCCGAGGTCGAGGGCGGCGACGGTGAAGCGCTTCGCACCGATCGCGGGCACCACGTACGGCTCGGTGGTGGCGACCTCGGCGCAGAGGTCGGCGCCCTTCATCTCGGGCGAGGACTGCACCTTGGCGAGCAGCGCCGCCGGGTCGGCCAGCGCCTCGCCGGAGAAGATGCCGCAGCGCATGGCGCCGCGCTCGCGCAGGTGGCGGGTGAGGGCCCGGGTGTCGATGCCGCTGATGCCGACGACGCCCTGGTTCACCAGCTCCTCGTCCAGCGAGCGGCGGGAGCGCCAGTTGGAGGCGACCCGGGCGGGGTCGCGGACGACGTACCCGGCGACCCAGATCTGCTTGGACTCGTCGTCCTCGTCGTTCCAGCCGGTGTTGCCGATCTGGGGGGCGGTCATCACGACCACCTGGCGGTGGTACGAGGGGTCGGTGAGGGTCTCCTGGTAGCCGGACATGCCGGTGTTGAAGACGGCCTCGCCGTAGGTCTCGCCGGTCGCGCCGTAGGCCTGGCCCCGGAAGGTCCGGCCGTCCTCCAGGACGAGCACAGCGGGCACACGCTCCCGCCGTTGGCGCTGCGTGGTGGGGACAGGTGCGGTCATGACGCGGCCTCTTCCGTCTTCTTCGTCGTCGTACGTGTTGCGATGTGGGCGACCGCCTCGACCCAGGCGGCGTGCTCGTCCGGGTGGTCGAACCGGAACCCGGAGTCCAGCTCCGTGCCCTCGACCGCCCAGGTGACCACGAGGAGCCCGGAGGGGACGACCTTGCCGGCGATCCCGGAGTCCGTCCGGGCACCGGTCAGGTGCTCGGCGGGGATCCAGAAGTCGACGTCACCGGGGCGCTGCACCAGCAGGCCGTTCTCGCCGAGGGTCAGATCGGCGCGGCTGCGGGTGCCCAGGCCGTGCGCGACGACCCGGTCGAGCCAGTTCCCGGCGGTGGTGGTGCCGTGGTACCGGCCGCTGCTCTCCAGGATGGTCCGGCCGGCGCGCTCCGGCACGGCGGGGAGCGGCGGGATCCCGGACTGCAGGGTGCGGCGCCAGTTCCAGCCCTGGCGCATCAGCCAGTACACGAGGCCGATGACCAGCAGCAGGCCGACCGTCCAGCCGATGTACCCGGGCCAGTTGGCGACCCTGGCCTGCTCCTGGGCCAGCAGCGCCGCGGCGCCCCCGGTCGTGGAGCTCACGCGAGGTCCCCCTGCTCGACCAGCTCGCCGGCCAGCACCGTGGCGGTGCCGCGCAGGAAGGTGGCGTGCACCCGACCGGGCAGGTCGAGGCCCTTGTAAGGGGTGTTGCGGGAGCGCGTGGCGAAGCTGTCGGGGTTCACGGCACCACGGTACGCGGGATCGAACAGCACCAGGTTGGCGGGCTCACCCACCGAGACCGGCCGGCCCTGCCCCGCGAGGCGGCCGATCCGGGCCGGGCGGTGCGACATCCGGTCGGCGACGCCCTCCCAGTTCAGCAGACCGGTGTCGACCATGGTCTGCTGCACCACGGACAGCGCGGTCTCCAGGCCGACCATGCCCATCGCGGCCACGGCCCACTCGCAGTCCTTGTCCTCGGCCGGGTGCGGCGCGTGGTCGGTGGCGACGGCGTCGATGGTGCCGTCCGCCAGCGCCTTGCGCAGCGCCTGGACGTCCTCGGCGGTGCGCAGCGGCGGGTTGACCTTGTAGACCGGGTCGTAGGAGCGGACCAGCTCGTCGGTCAGCAGCAGGTGGTGCGGGGTGACCTCGGCGGTGACGTCCCAGCCCTTGGCCTTGGCCCAGCGGACGATCTCGACCGAGCCGGCGGTGGAGACGTGGCAGATGTGCAGCCGGGAGCCGACGTGCGCGGCGAGCAGCACGTCGCGGGCGATGATCGCCTCCTCCGCGACGGCCGGCCAGCCGCCGAGGCCGAGCTCGCCGGAGACCTGGCCCTCGTTCATCTGGGCGCCCTCGGTCAGCCGCGGCTCCTGCGCGTGCTGGGCGACGACCCCGTCGAAGGCCTTCACGTACTCCAGCGCGCGGCGCATCATCACCGCGTCGTCGACGCACTTGCCGTCGTCGGAGAAGACCCGGACGCCGGCGGCGGACTCGTGCATGGCGCCCAGCTCGGCGAGCTTCTTGCCCTCCAGGCCGACGGTGACGGCGCCGACCGGCTGCACGTCGCAGTAGCCGGACTCCTGGCCCAGCCGCCAGACCTGCTCGACCACACCGGCGGTGTCGGCCACCGGGAAGGTGTTGGCCATCGCGTGGACGGCGGTGAAGCCGCCCTTGGCGGCGGCGCGGGTGCCGGTGAGGACGGTCTCGGCGTCCTCACGGCCGGGCTCGCGCAGGTGGGTGTGCAGGTCGACCAGGCCGGGCAGGACGATCAGCCCGGTGGCGTCGATCTCGATGTCCGCCGTGGCGTCCAGGGCGGTGCCGATCGCCGCGATCGCGCCGTCGACGAGGTGGAGGTCCTGCGGAGCGCCGCCGAGGATCTGGGCGTTGCGGATCAGGTAGGTGACCATGGTGTTGGTTCGCTCGCTTCGCTCGTTCACTGGGCGGTCTCGCCGGATTCGGTACGGGGGGCGTCGGCGAGGGTGGCTCCGCCGAGCAGCAGGTAGAGCACGGCCATCCGGACGGAGACGCCGTTGGCGACCTGCTCGACCACGGTGCAGCGCGGCGAGTCGGCGACCTCGGCGGTGATCTCCATGCCGCGGACCATCGGGCCGGGGTGCATGACGATGGCGTGCTCGGGCAGCCGGGCCATCCGCGGGCCGTCCACGCCGTAGCGGCGGGTGTACTCGCGCTCGGTGGGGAAGAACGCGGCGTTCATCCGCTCGCGCTGGACCCGGAGCATCATCAGCGCGTCGGTCTTCGGGAGCACGCTCTCCAGGTCGTAGCTGACCTCGCAGGGCCAGTTCTCGATCCCGATCGGCAGCAGGGTCGGCGGGGCGACGAAGGTCACCTGGGCGCCGAGCGTGGTGAGCAGGTGGACGTTCGAGCGGGCCACCCGGCTGTGCAGGATGTCGCCGACGATGGTCACCCGCCGCCCGGCGAGGTCGTTGCCCGACCCCGGGTTGAGGTGGCGGCGCATGGTGAAGGCGTCGAGCAGGGCCTGGGTGGGGTGCTCGTGGGTGCCGTCACCGGCGTTGATGACGCTGCCGTGCAGCCAGTCGGACTGGGCCAGCCGGGCCGGCGCGCCGGAGGCGTGGTGCCGGACGACGACCGCGTCGGCGCCCATCGCCTGGAGGGTCAGGGCGGTGTCCTTGAGGCTCTCGCCCTTGGAGACCGAGGAGCCCTTGGCGGAGAAGTTGATGACGTCCGCGGAGAGCCGCTTCTCGGCGACCTCGAAGGAGGTCTTGGTGCGGGTCGAGTCCTCGAAGAAGAGGTTGACGACGGTGCGGCCGCGGAGGGTGGGGAGCTTCTTGACCGCCCGGCCGGACAGCTGGGCGAGTTCCTCGGCGGTGTCCAGGACGAGCAGCGCGTCGTCGCGGCTGAGATCGGCGGCGGACACGAGGTGGCGCTTCACGCGGGTTACTCCGGGAGGTGCGGTTCGGTGGCCTGAGCGGCCAGGGCCTGGGAGGAGCGCGCGGCGAAGTCGCGGTCGCCGACGAGCACGGCGTCCACGCCGTCGCGGTCGGACAGGCGCACCTGGACGGCCTCGCGCAGCGACGTGGGGAGGTTCTTGCCCACGTAGTCGGCGCGGATCGGCAGCTCGCGGTGGCCGCGGTCGACGAGCACGGCGAGCTGGACCGCGCGCGGGCGGCCGATGTCGTTCAGGGCGTCGAGCGCGGCGCGGATGGTGCGGCCGGAGAAGAGCACGTCGTCGACGAGGACGACCAGCCGGCCGTCGATGCCGCCGGGCGGGATCTCGGTGTGCTCCAGGGCGCGGGCGGGCTTCAGCCGCAGATCGTCCCGGTACATCGTGATGTCCAGGGTGCCGAGCGGGATGTCCTGGCCGGTGATCTGGGCGAGCCTGGCGTGCAGCCGCCGGGCGAGGTGGACACCCCTGGTGTGGATGCCCAGCAGCACGACGTCCTCGGCGCCCTTGGCGCGCTCGACGATCTCGTGCGCTATCCGGGTGATGACCCGGGCGATGTCCGTGCCGTCCAGCACTTGGTGCGGCGGCCTCGGTGCGGATTCCTGGTGTGCGGTCATGCCGAAGCGGACCTCCTTCCCCGCCTCACGGGACGGGTCTTAAAGGATGTCGGGAGACCCCCGCCGACCTGCGGCGCGGGCTCCGGTCATCCTACCAGCGTGATTCTGCGGCCAACCGACGGCCATCGTTCCGCTTCCCCTGGTTCACGTGCCGGACGCACCCCTGATGCGGCCCATTCGCACGACTGCCCCATTCGGCTTGACGCAACTACCTCACTCTACGTAACCTCACAGTGAGTTACGAGACGGACGTCGAACCCACCGGTAACGGCGTCGGCAATCGCCCGTGACCCACCACTGAACGCGAAGCAATCTCGTCCGGGGAGATCAATGTCCAGCGACTACGCGAAGCAGCTCGGAGGCAAGCTCCGAGCCATCCGCACCCAGCAGGGGCTCTCCCTGCACGGTGTCGAGGAGAAGTCCCAGGGGCGCTGGAAGGCAGTCGTCGTCGGCTCGTACGAGCGTGGCGACCGTGCGGTCACCGTGCAGCGGCTGGCCGAACTGGCGGAGTTCTACGGGGTCCCGGTGCAGGAGCTGCTGCCCGGCGGCACGCCCGGCGGCGCGGCCGAGCCGCCGCCGCGCCTGGTCCTCGACCTGGAGAGACTGACCCAGGTCCCGTCCGAGAAGGCCGGCCCGCTGCAGCGCTACGCGGCGACCATCCAGAGCCAGCGCGGCGACTACAACGGCAAGGTGCTGTCGATCCGCCAGGACGACCTGCGCACCCTGGCCGTGATCTACGACCAGTCGCCGTCGATCCTCACCGAGCAGCTCATCTCCTGGGGCGTGCTCAACCCCGACGCGCGCCGTGCGGTGCGCGAGGAGGAGACGGGCTGAGTCCCGGCCCCTCGGTCCCCGGCTCCCCGGTCCGCGGCTCCTCGGCCGGCGGCCCACGCACCGGGAGCGGACCGCACCAGCAGAAACGTCACGGCGCGGCACCCCGCACAGGGTGCCGCGCCGCGGCGTTCCCGGGCGGGCGCCGACGCCCGCGAGCGGCCGCCGGGGCGCCCGTCCCGCGTTCAGCGGGCCGTCCCCGCGTTCAGCAGACCGTCTCCAGCCGGTAGCCCGGCTCGGCCGCCACGCCGTCCAGCCGCACCGGGCCGGACGCGGGCGTCCACACCCGCCCCTCGCTGGCCCAGGCCCAGGCGGTCGGCCGGTACTCCCCGCAGGCCGCCGCCGAGCCCTGCGCGCCGTGCAGCACCGCGAGGCCGGGCAGCCCCCGGGCCAGCCCGGCGCAGAGCACCGCGCAGAGCAGCTCGAGGTCCTCGTCGTTGATCCGGACCACGCCGTCCTCCCACTGGAGCACCCGGGCCGCCGCGGTCAGCCGCCCGCCGGGCGCGTCCACCGACAGCCGCAGCTCGTAGACACCGCTGCCGGCTCCCAGCAGCATCCGGCGGAACACCTCGGCGCCCTGCTCGTAGGCGCCGCGCACGGCGTCGTCGCGCTCGCCGTGGAGGCGGCCGTCGAGCAGCAGATCGGCGTGCCGCAGGGTCAGCCCGTTCTCCCGGGCGCGCACCAGCCGGGGCAGGAAGTCGCCGACCAGCTCCTCGCCCTGATAGGTCAACAGCTGGGTGCGCAGCGGCGGGTTGACCAGGTAGCGCTCGCGGGCGACCGGCTCGGCCGGGTCGAGGCCGTGCAGCAGACAGAACTCGGCGAAGTCCTGCGGGTGGAACATCCGCGCCCGGACGGTGTCGAACCGCCGCCGGGCGTCGGCGAGCAGCTCGGCGGTGTCGGCCAGGTACCGCTCGTGGTCCGGGGCGTCCGACAGCCCCCAGGCGCGGGCCTCCTCGAAGTCCGCCGCGCTGGTGAGCACCCCGATCACGAAGGCCTGACCGGCGCCCTCGGACCGCTGCCGCTCGCACCCCTCGGCCCGGTCGGCGGCGACGCGCGGACGGACCCGGGGACGGTGGCCGGCGGCGGTGCAGTCGGGGGTGCGGCGGGCGCGGCCGTTGCGGCTCATCGGGGCTCCTCGGGCGGGGCGGGCGGGGCGGCGGCGGGTGGACCGCCGACCTTGTCCTCCCCCGCCCCGCGTGGCGCACACGTACGACGTGTCACAGGACTGTAACCGAGGGTGAATCGGATGTTTGGAGTCACGCACGGTTGTGCGCCCGAGCGGTCGCGCCCCGCGCGTCCGCCCCGCGCGAGGCGCCGTCGTCACACCCCGTGCCCACCCGCTCACACCGTTTCGGCCATTCCCGCCCGCGCACGCCCGTGAACGAGCGCCCCCACCGGTAAGAGGGCGCCCCCTCCGCAAGCGGGCGCCCTCTCCCGGAAACCCCGCGCCGCAAGCGGCGACTATCTGGGCACGCGCGCCAACTGCCGGGACTGCGCGACCAGTCGGCCGGTCTCGTCCCAGACCTCGGCGTCCTCCTCGAAGTAGCCGCCCGCGAGGTTGCGGGTCGCGTGCACGACCCGCAGCCAGCCCGGCGCGGGCCTGGCCCGCAGATGCACCGTCAGCTCCACGGTCGGCGCCCAGCCCGGCATCCCGAGGTCGAAGGTGACCGGCGGCAGCGCGTCGGCGACCAGCAGGAGCAGCAGCGGGTCGGGCTCGCGGCCGTCGGCGAGCCGGAACCAGCCCTGGATCCGGCCGGTGCCGGACGGCTGCCCGAGCGCCCAGCCGATGGTCGCCGGATCGAGCCGCATGTCGAACCGCTCCAGCAGCGCGGCCTGCGCGATCAGCTCCTTGGGCGCGTGCTCGACGCCGATGCACTGGTCCGGCGGCGGCAGCTGCGGCGGGGTGGCACTGGTCCGCACCTCGCCGTCGTGGGTGGCGAGGTCGCCGTGGGTGGCGAGCACCCGCAGCCGTTCCACGCCGTCCTGGCTGAGTGCGGCGGTGCCGGTGGACAACGTGCGACCGGTGCGGACGACGTCGGTGCGCACGGTGGCCGGTCCGGGGGTGGCGGCGGAGAGGTAGTAGCCGCTGATCGACACCGGGTCGGTGTGGCCGGCGCTCTCCGGGCGGGCCGAGTGCGCGAGCGAGAGCGCGTGGCCGGCGACGGCCAGCAGCAGTCCGCCGTTGACGCCGCCGCCGATCTGCCAGCCGGCGCCGAGGTCGCCGTCGTAGCGGCCGGGCTCGTCCGGGTGCGGGGTGAGGGCGATGCCCTGATCGAACTCGCTGCGGATCGCCGTGGTCATGGGGGGTGGCCTGCCCTTCACTGCGGGGTCGCCGGCGGGCGTGGGCCGCCGGAGCACCAGGTTACTGGCGAGTAGGGCCACCATACGCCGAACGGGTGAACACGCCGAACGGCCGCCGGACCGTTTCCGGTCCGACGGCCGTCGGTGCGGGTGCGCGCCTCAGCGGCGGATGCTCGGCTTGAGCTCCATGAAGCGGGCCAGCAGACCGTTGACGAACGCCGGGGAGTCGTCGGTGGAGTACTCCTTGGCGATCTCCACCGCCTCGTCGACGACGACCGCGTCCGGGACGCCGTCCTCCCAGATGAGCTCGTAGGCGCCGAGCCGCAGGACGTTGCGGTCCGCGATCGGCATCCGGTCGAGCGTCCAGCCGACGGCGTACTGCGAGATCAGCTCATCGATCCGGCGGGCGTACTGGACGTACCCCTCCACCAGTTCCATGGTGTACTCGGCGACCTGCGGGGTGCCCTCGTCCGGCTTGGGCTCCCGGGCCCGGGCCACCCAGTCGGCGAGGACCGTCAGCGGGTCGACCCCGCGGTGGTCGGCCTCGAACAGGATCTGGAAGGCTCGCGTGCGGGCCTTGGTGCGTGCGGACGACACGGACTTACTTCACCCGGCCGAGGTAGCTGCCGTCGCGGGTGTCGACCTTGACCTTCTCGCCGGTGGTGATGAAGAGCGGCACCTGGATCTCGGCGCCGGTCTCCAGGGTGGCCGGCTTGGTGCCACCGGTGGAGCGGTCGCCCTGGACACCCGGCTCGGTCTCGGCGATGACGAGCTCGACCGCGGCCGGGAGCTCGATGTAGAGGACCGCGCCCTCGTTGGTCGCGACCAGGGCCTCGAAGCCCTCCAGCAGGTACTTGGCGGCGTCGCCGACGACGACCGGCTCGATGGTCAGCTGGTCGTAGGTGTCCATGTCCATGAACACGAAGTTCTCGCCGTCCTTGTACGAGAACTGCATGCCGCGCTTGTCGACGTTGGCGGTCTCGACCTTGGTGCCCGCGTTGAAGGTCTTGTCGACGACCTTGCCCGTCAGGACCTCCTTGAGCTTGGTGCGCACGAAGGCCGGACCCTTGCCGGGCTTGACGTGCTGGAACTCGACGACGGACCAGAGCTTGCCGCCCTCCAGCTTGAGGACCATGCCGTTCTTGAGATCGTTCGTGGAAGCCACGGGCGCACTTACTCCTGGATATAGCTGTCAAGGAACCAAGGAACGCGTCCTGTGCCGCGGGAGCGTCACAGCGCGAGGAGCTCCTTGGTGGTGATGGTGAGCAGCTCGGGACCGCCCTCCTCAAGGGGGCGGACGACGAGCGTGTCCTCGATCCGGACCCCGCCGCGTCCCGGGAGGTGGACCCCCGGGCCGACGGTGACCGGCACGCGGCTGTCCAGTTTACCCATGTCCGCGGGACCGAGACGCGGTGCCTCCCGGATCTCCAGCCCGATACCGTGGCCGACCGGGTGCGGAGAGGTCTCCGTGTGCCCGGCGGACTGCAGGATCTCCCGCGCCGCCTGGTCCGGCACGTGCTGCTCGACCCCCGGGCCGAGCGCCTCCCGGCCGGCCCGCTGGGCCCGGAACACCAGCCGGTGCAGCTCCACCTGCCAGGGGGCCGGGGCCGCGCCGATCACGAAGGTCCGGGCGGTCGAGACCCCGTAGCCCCGGTACCGGGCGCCGAGCACCACGGTCAGGAAATCGCCCTCCTCGACCCGGCGGTCGGTGGGCTGGTGCGCCTGCTGCCCGGAGTGGCTGCCGGTGCCCACCGAGACCGGGAACGCCGCGCGGTCCGCGCCGTGGTCGATCATCCGGCGCTCCAGCTCCATCGCCAGGTGCCGCTCGGTCCGGCCGACCAGGATCGACTCCAGCAGCTCGCCGAGCGCCTGGTCGGCGATCTCCGCCGCGATCCGCAGATCGGCGATCTCGTACTCGTCCTTGACCACCCGCAGCCGCTCGACCGCCTGTCCGACGTCCGCCAGCCGGGTGCCCTCGACCAGCCCGGCCACGGCCCGGTGCCGGGTGACCGTCAGATCGTGCTCCTCGACCGCCAGCCCGGCCAGCCGCAGCCCCGCCGCGGCGCCCGCCGCGGCCAGCGCGGTGTCCGCCCCGGCCGCCACCTCCAGCCTGGTCACCTCGGGCGAGATCAGGTGCTCCCCGGTGTCGTCCGGCGGCAGGTCGTCGGGCAGCGCCAGCAGCGCCCGGTCCCGGGTCAGCAACAGGGTCGCCCCGCACGGCGGACACCCGGTGAGGTACCGCACGTTCGCCGCCCGGGTGATCAGCGCCGCGTCGGTCCCGGACGCACTGCAGTGCTCCCGCAACCGCTCCCGCCGGCCCGCGTACGCATCAGCCATGGGTCGAGCCTACGAACCCCGCCCCCGATCCGCCCGCCGAACGCCCCCACCCGGGCCCGGGCCGGACTACTCGGCGCCGCCGGTGGGGGCGGGGGTGGCGGGGGCCGGGTCGGCGGTGGCGGGGGCGGGGGTGGCGGGAGTGGCCCACTTCTGCTCGACGCCGGCGAGGCGCCAGTAGGCGATGGCGGCGGCCCAGACGGCGACGAACAGGCCGACGATGGCGTAGCCGACGTTGTCCAGGGTGATGTCCGCGATCCAGCCGGTCACCGGGTCGGTGAGGTCGAACTTCTCGTGCAGGACGCCGACGAGTTCGATGGTCCCGATGATGAACGCCACCGCGATGGACAGCCCGGTGATGGTCAGGTTGTAGTACACCTTGCGCACCGGGTTGGAGAACGCCCACTGGTAGGCGAAGTTCATGAAGGTGCCGTCCAGGGTGTCGAACAGGCTCATCCCGGCCGCGAACAGCAGCGGCAGGCAGACGATCGCGTACCAGGGCAGGCCGGACGCCGCGCCGGAGCCCGCCATCACCATCAGGGTGACCTCGGTCGCGGTGTCGAAGCCCAGGCCGAGCACCATGCCGACCGGGAACATCTGGCCGGGGCGGGTGATCGAGCGGGTCGCCCGGTTCAGCACCCGGGCCAGCAGGCCGCGCGAGTTGAGGTGGTCCTCCAGCTCCGCCTCGTCGAACCGGCCCTCCCGCATCGAGCGGAAGACCTTGAGGATGCCGAACAGCGCGGCCAGGTTGAGCGCGCCGATCAGGTAGAGGAAGGCACCGGAGGCCGAGGTGCCGACCACGCCCAGCCACTGGTGGGTGCTGGACTCGTCGTCCATCAGGGTGCTGGCCAGCTGCGCGCCGCCCGCCACCAGGGCGGCCATCAGCACCACCATCGAGGAGTGCCCGAGCGCGAACCAGAAGCCGACCGAGACCGGCCGCTTGCCGTCCGCCATCAGCTTCCGGGTGGTGTTGTCGATCACCGCGATGTGGTCGGCGTCGAAGGCGTGCCGCATGCCGAGGGTGTACGCGGTGATCCCCAGGCCCACCCCGAAGACCTGCGTGCCCACCTCGTACTTCTCCGGCGCGACCAGGAAGATCAGCGTTCCGAAGGCCACCACGTGCATGGCCAGGATCACGCCCATCAGGCCGGCGGTCCGCACGGTGTCCTCCCGCCGCCATCGGAAGGTGGGCAGGGCGGTGGGCGCCGCCGGGGCGGCGACGGTTTCGGGCAGGGTCATCCTGGGATCACGCTCCAGCACCTCGTGGAAACACTTCGTGAGATGCCGCGGCCGGTCTCCTGGCTGACGGGGCTCCCGTACCCGCCTTCCCGGACGCGCGAGGCGCCCAGTGGCGACGTGGGTACGGACACTTCCCCCCGATCACAGTGGCGAGGGCCGCTCCGGACTGGAACCCCTGAGGGTCCGTCACCGGTCTTCCCGAGCACCACGGCGGGCAACACCGTAGGGGGCGGGCGACGACCCTTGCAAGGCTGCGCACCTGCGCAGGTGTCCAGGATCACAGCGTCCGGCCTGCGAGAATGGCCCGTATGCATCTCGTTCCGGCCGACCGCGCGGGCCACCGCACCATCGACGGGCACCGGGTCTGCGAGGCCATCGCGGCGATCGGCGACACCGCCCACGTCCGCTCCTGGGCCGAGCGGTTCTCGCTGCTCGCCGACCCGGGCCGCCTCGCCCTGCTGCTGGCGCTGCACCGCACCGGGCCGCTCGCCGTCAGCGACCTGGCGGTCGCCACCGGCATGCGCGACCCCGCCGTGTCCCAGGCCCTGCGGCTGCTGCGGACGGCGGGGGCGGTGATCGGCGAGAAGGAGGGACGCGTCGTGCGCTACCGGCTCGTGGACGCGGACCTGCGCCCCCTGCTGGACGCGTGCGCCGTCGACACTCCCGAGCGGCACACGCACCACGAGCCCCATGAGCCCCACAAGCAGCACGAGCAGCACGAGCGTTCCGGGCACCACGGCCGGCACGAGCACGACGAGCACGACGCGGCCACCGGCTGACCCCGGCCGACCGGCGGCCCGGTCTACGGACCGGTCGACGGACCGGTCAGCGGACCGGGACGCCCGCCGGCTGGCAGGAGGGGCACCAGAACAGATTGCGGGAGGCGTGCTCCTCCGCCCGGACCTCGGTGGCGCAGACCAGGCACGGCATCCCGGCCCGCCGGTAGACGTACACCTCGCCGCCGTGGTCGTCGACCCGCGGCGGGCGGCCCATCGCCTCGGGGGTGTGCTCGGGGCGCACGGTGTCGATGCGGCCCGCGCCGACGCCCTCGCGCATCAGCGCGACCAGGTCGGCCCAGATCGCGTCCCACTCGGCCCGGAGCAGCTCGCGCCCCGCCCGGTGCGGATCGATGCCGTGCCGGAACAGCACCTCGGCGCGGTAGACGTTCCCCACCCCGGCCAGCACCTTCTGGTCCAGCAGCAGGGCCGCGACCGTCGTCCTGCTGCTCGTCATCCGCCGCCAGGCGGCGTCCGGGTCGGCGTCGGCGCGCAGCGGGTCGGGGCCGAGCCGGGCCGCCACCGCGGCCTTCTCGGCGCCGGTGATCAGCTCGCAGGTGTTGGGGCCGCGCAGATCGGCGACGTGCTCGTCGTTCTCCAGCCGCAACCGGACCAGGCCGACGGGGGGCGGCACCGGTCCGTCGCCGATCGCGGCGAAGGTGAAGCCGCCGTACAGGCCGAGGTGGATGTGCACCCAGGCGTCCTCGCCGAAGCCGAGGAACAGGTGCTTGCCGACCGCCTCGGCGGCCTCCAGCTCCCGCCCGTCGATCAGCTCGGCGGCGTCCGCGAACCGCCCCTGGGGGCTGCTGGCACGGACCGCCCGGCCACCGAAGGCACGGTGGTTCTCGGCGGCGAGGCGGTGGATGATGTGGCCTTCCGGCACGGGCGCGGCTCCCCCGGTGGAACGTTCAGGACCCGTCCATCATCGCAGTCGGCACCGACAGACCCGCCGGGTGCGCGGGCCCCTCAGCGGACCGGGATGCCCATCAGCCGGGCCAGGATCACCCGGTCGAGCTCGGCGGCGGTGGCGGCCACGTCGAGGTGGGAGTTGTCGATGATCGGCAGCCCGGAGTTGTACCAGCCGGCCATCCGGCCGTGGATCCGCGCCACCTCCTCGTCGCCGAGCCGTCGGTTCCCGCTGCGCCGGGCGTTGCGGTGGAGCACCGAGTCGAGGCTCGGCAGCAGCACCACCGGGATCATGCCGGGTCCGATGTGCCGCTTCCAGCCGCCGAGGCCGATCGCCGGGCGGTCGGGGAAGACCGCGTCGTCGATGATGCAGGAGATACCGTTGGCGAGGTAGTTGCGGCAGGCGAAGCCACAGGTCCGGCGGGCCAGCCGGTACTGCGCCTCGGAGGCGTTGTTCCAGCCGGACTGCGGGTTGGCGAAGCCGGACTGCACCCACTCCCGGACGTCGTCGAGGCTGATGTGCGCGGTCGGGCTGGGACGGCGCTCGGCCCAGTGCCGCGCGACGGTGGTCTTGCCGGCGCCGGCGGGGCCGATCAGCAGCACCGCGATCGGGCCGGCGGGGGCGTGCTGCTGCGGTGGCCTGGCGGGCAGCTGGACGGGCGCGCCGGAGGGCAGCAGGAAGTGCCCGGTGGACCCGGCGGGCACCGGGGCGGGCGCGGGCGGCGAGGCCGGAGCCGGGGCGGGCGCCGGCGCCGGGGCCGGCACCGGTCCGGGCGGAGGCGACGGCAGCACCGGCAGCGGAACGGTCGGCGGCCCCGAGGAGTCCGTCGAGGCGCCCACCGGCAGGGGCGCCGGAACAGGCACCGGTACCGGTACCGGAACCGGCAGAGGCGCCGGAACAGCCGCCGGAACAGGCAACGGCAACGGAACGACCATCGGAGCAGGCACCGTCCCGGCCGCCACCGGATACCCCGGCACCGGCGGGGCGACGGGACGTGGGGGGACGGATCCACCCCCGGCGTACTGCGTCACGGCACCTCCCGACTTCCTTCAGCGGGACACTACACGGCGGTGCGGCGGTGGACACAGCCCACCGCCGCACCACCGCCGCACCACCAACCGCACCACCGCCGCACCGGGCCGGTCACCCGACGGGCGCCCCGGCGTCAGCCCGCGGCGAGCTGCTCGGCCAGCGCCCGCAGGGCCAGCTCGTACGAGCCGATCCCGAACCCGGCGATCGTGCCGGAGGCCACCGCGGCGATCACCGAGGTGTGCCGGAAGGTCTCCCGGGCGTACGGGTTGGAGATGTGCACCTCGACCAGCGGCGCGGTGCGCTGCGCGGCCGCGTCCCGCATCGCGTACGAGTAGTGGGTGAACGCGCCCGGGTTGATCACCACCGGCACCCGGCCGTCGGCGGCCTCGTGCAGCCACTCCACCATCTGCTGCTCGGAGTTGGTCTCGTGCACCTCGACCTCGAAGCCGAACTCCTTGCCGAGCGCGGTGCAGCGCTCGACCAGCCCGGCGTACGAGGTGGCACCGTAGACGTCGGGCTCGCGGCTGCCCAGCCGGCCCAGGTTGGGACCGTTGAGCACCATCACCCTGGTCACCCGGACACCTCCGCGTAGGCGGCGACCAGCAGCGACGGGTCGGGGCCCTCCAGCACGGAGGTCTTGCCGAGGCCGTCCAGCACGATGAAGCGGATCAGGTCGCCGCGCGACTTCTTGTCGATCTTCATCGCGTCCAGCAGCTTCGGCCAGGCGTCCGCCCGGTAGGTCAGCGGCAGACCGACCGAGGCCAGCACCGAGCGGTGCCGGTCGGCCGTGGCGTCGTCCAGCCGGCCCGCCAGGCGGCCCAGCTCGGCGGCGTACACCATGCCGATCGAGATCGCCGCGCCGTGCCGCCACTTGTAGCGCTCGTTGCGCTCGATGGCGTGGCCCAGGGTGTGGCCGTAGTTGAGGATCTCGCGCTGCCCGGACTCCTTGAGGTCCCCGGAGACCACGTCGGCCTTGACCTGGATCGCGCGGCGGATCAGCTCGACGGTGTGCGGCCCGGCCGGGGTCCTGGCTCCCTCGGGATCGGCCTCGATCAGGTCGAGGATGACCGGGTCGGCGATGAAGCCGCACTTGACGACCTCGGCGAGCCCGGAGACGTAGTCGTGCTTGGGCACGGTCTCCAGGGTGTCGAGGTCGGCCAGCACGCCCACCGGCGGGTGGAAGGCGCCGACCATGTTCTTGCCCTCGGCGATGTTGATGCCGGTCTTGCCGCCGACCGCCGCGTCGACCATGCCGAGCAACGTGGTGGGCATGGAGATCCAGCGCACCCCGCGCAGCCAGGTGGCGGCGACGAAGCCCGCCAGGTCGGTGGTGGCACCGCCACCGAGACCGACGACGACGTCGCTGCGGGTGAAGCCGGTCTGGCCGAGCACCGACCAGCAGTACGCGGCCACCTCGGCGCTCTTCGCCTCCTCGGCGTTCGGCACCTGCAGCGCGATCGCGTCGTAGCCCTCGCCGGCCAGGTCCTCGCGGATCGCGTCGGCGGTGGCGGACAGCGCCTCCGGGTGGATGATCGCGACCCGCTTGGCCCTGGCGCCGATCAGCGGGGACAGCTCACCGAGCAGCTGGTGCCCGATCAGCACGTCGTACGGGTCGTGGCCGGCGCTGCCGCCGACGTGGATCCTGACGGTGGTGTCAGTCATGGGGGGTCTTCAGCTCCAGTGCTTCCAGTACGGCGTCCGCGACCTGCTCGGGGGTGCGGCCGGCGGTGTCGACGACGGCGGTGGCCACCTCCAGGTAGAGGGGGCGGCGGGCCTCCATCAGCTCGCGCCAGCGGGCCCGCGGGTTGACGGCCAGCAGCGGGCGCGGGGCGTCCAGGCCGACCCGCTTGACCGCGTCGGCGAGCGGGACCTCCAGGAACACCACCGGCAGGTCGCGCAGCAGCTCACGGGTCGGCCCGGCCATCACCGCGCCGCCGCCGAGCGCCAGCACCCCGGCGTGGGTCCCGGCCGCGGCGCGCACGGCCGCCTGCTCCAGCTCGCGGAAGTGCGGCTCGCCCTCGTCCACGAAGATGTCCGGGATGGGCTTGCCGGCCCGCTCCTCGACATCGGCGTCGGTGTCCCGGAAGCCCACGCCGAGGCGCTCGGCGACGACCCGCCCGACGGTGGACTTGCCACTGCCGGGCGGGCCGACCAGCACGAGGACCGGAGTGGTCATCGGACGATCAGGTTGTCGAGGTAGCTCCGCACGTTGCGCCGGGTCTCCGACACGTGGTCGCCACCGAACTTCTCGTTCACCGCGTCCGCGAGCACCAGGGCCACCATCGCCTCGGCGACGATGCCGGCCGCCGGCACCGCGCAGACGTCGGAACGCTGGTGGTGCGCCTTGGCGGGCTCGCCGGTGCGCACGTCCACGGTGCGCAGCGCGCGCGGGACGGTCGCGATCGG
Source organism: Streptomyces sp. TLI_053 (assembly GCF_900105395.1). Lineage (NCBI taxonomy): Bacteria > Bacillati > Actinomycetota > Actinomycetes > Kitasatosporales > Streptomycetaceae > Streptomyces > Streptomyces sp. TLI_053. The sequence continues at coordinate 7,349,464 of NZ_LT629775.1, read as the reverse complement.
CTTCATCGCGGCGCGGACCCGCAGCAGCTCGCCGGTGGACAGACCGCCCTCGGTGCCGCCGGAGCGGCCGGAGACGCGCTTGGCGCCGTCGGGGCCCGGCACGATCTCGTCGTGCGCCTGCGAGCCGGGGACGCGGGCGAGGTCGAAGCCGTCGCCGACCTCGACGCCCTTGATCGCCTGGATGCCCATCAGCGCGGCGGCCAGCCGGGCGTCCAGGCGGCGGTCCCAGTGCACGTGCGAGCCGAGGCCGACCGGCACGCCGTAGGCGAGGACCTCGACGACGCCGCCGAGCGTGTCGCCGTCCTTGTGGGCCTGGTCGATCTCGGCGACCATCGCCTTCGACGCGTCGGCGTCCAGGCAGCGCACCGGGTCGGCGTCCAGCTTCGCCTCGTCGGAGGGCAGCGGCAGCACACCGGCCGGGGCCTTGGCGGCGGCCAGCTCGACCACGTGGCTGACGATCTCGATGCCGCAGGTCTCCTTGAGGTAGGAGCGGGCGACGGCGCCGAGCGCGACCCGGGCGGCGGTCTCCCGGGCGCTGGCGCGCTCCAGGATCGGGCGGGCCTCGTCGATCGAGTACTTCTGCATACCGGCCAGGTCCGCGTGACCGGGACGCGGGCGGGTCAGCGCCTCGTTGCGGCCGAGACCGGCCAGCACCTCGGGGTCGACCGGGTCGGCCGACATGACCTGCTCCCACTTCGGCCACTCGGTGTTGCCGACCATGACGGCCACCGGGCTGCCCATGGTGAGCCCGTGCCGGACGCCGCCGAGGAAGGTCACCTCGTCCTGCTCGAACTTCATCCGTGCGCCGCGACCGTAACCGAGCCGGCGGCGCGCCAGGGCGTCGGCCACCACCGCGGTGGTGACCGGTACACCGGCCGGCAGGCCCTCCAGCGTCGCGACGAGTGCGGGGCCGTGCGACTCCCCCGCCGTCAGCCAGCGCAACGTACCCAACGGAGCTCCTTCATCAGCGGACCGGTGCGGGGCTGCCGCACCCGTCCGGGCGTGCCTTCTCTGCCCGAATCCTTTCATGCCGGACGACCGACCGGACCTGGAGTCCGATCACCGGACATCATTCGGCCGACCGGCGGACGCGAATGGCCGGTCACCGCGGGGCCGACGGCCCGCCGGCGGGACACCGCCGCACCCCGGGCACGAAGGGCGCACGGTACGGGCACGGCGGGCGCACCGCGGAAGCACACCGTCCGTGCACCACCCCACGGCGCGGGCGGCGGTCAGCCCGCCGCGAGCGCCGCCTCGCCGGCCGCGCGGACCGCCGCCAGCGGACCGGGAGTGCGCCCGGTGAAGAGCTCGCTCTGCAGCACCGCCTGGTGCACCAGCAGGTCGAGGCCGCCCAGCACGGTCGCCCCGCGGTCCGCGCAGGCGGCCGCCAGCGCGGTCGGCCACGGGTGGTACAGCACGTCGAAGAGCGCGCCCGGCCCGGCGGTCAGCCCCTCGGCGAAGGCGTCGGTCGCCCCGGCCGGGGTGGTGGCCACCGTGAGCGGGTGCTCCAGCGCCCCGGCACCGCGCTCCCAGTCGGCGGTGCGCACCGCCACGCCGAGCCGTTCGCCCAGCGCGGCCATCTCCCGGGCCCGCTCGGGGGTGCGGACGTAGACGGTCACCTCGCGGGCGCCGAGCCGGGCCAGCGCGGCCAGCGCCGAGGAGGCGGTCGCCCCGGCGCCGAGCACCGCCGCCGCCGGCACCTCGGTGATGCCGCGTTCGCGCAGCGCGTTGACCAGGCCGGGCACGTCCGTGTTGTGGCCCTCGCGCCGGCCGTCGGCGGTGAACACCAGGGTGTTCACCGCGTCGACCGTCCGGGCGGTGTCGCTGACCTCGTCGAGCAGCGGGATCACCGCCCGCTTGAGCGGCATGGTCAGCGAGCAGCCGGTCCACTCGGCCTCGTCCAGCCCGGCGACGAAGCCGGGCAGGCCGGCCTCGTCGACCTCGAACCGGTCGTAGCGCCAGCCGTCCAGTCCGAGCGCCGCGAAGGCGGCCCGGTGCAGGGCGGGCGAGAGCGAGTGGGCGATCGGCGAGCCGAGGACGGCCGCCCGGTGCTTGCTGGTCACGCTGGTCACTTCCTCCGCCGCCTGCCGGCGGTCGTCACTTGGTGGTGCAGTGGACCGAGGCCGCGTCGAACTTCTGCCCCGCCGCCAGGCAGTAGGACTCGACGTTCTTGGCGTGCTCCGCGTCCGTCTCCGCGAAGAGGGTCTGGGTCGGCGACATCGCGATGAAGTACAGCCACTTGCCGTCCGCCGGGTTCAGCGTGGCCTTCAGCGCAGCGTCGCCCGGGTTGGAGATCGGGGTCGGCGGCAGGCCGGCGTTGTAGTAGGTGTTGTACTTGTTGGACGCGTCGTTGATGTCCTTCTTGTCCAGCGTCTTGCGGCCCAGCGCGTACTGCAGCGTGGTGTCCATGCCGAGCTTGCCGTTGACCTTGCCCTTGTCCGCCAGGCGGTTCTGGATGGTCCGGGCCATCTTGGCGAAGTCCTCGGGGTTGTTGCCCTCGGCCTGCAGGATGCTGGCCTCGATGACCACCTCGTAGCCGGTCTTCAGCCCGATCTTGGACGCCTCCGCGTCCAGGCTCGCGTAGCGGTCGACGGCGTTCTTCACCATCTGCTTGAGCAGTTCCTCGGGCTTCATGCCGTCGGTGATCGAGTAGCGCGTCGGCCAGAGGAAGCCCTCGATGTTGCCGTTGGCGTAGGGCGGGAGGCCGAGCGTGGCCACCTGCTCCTTGGCGACGGCCGCGGTGGTGCCCTTGGCCAGCTTCAGCTTGTCGTCGATCTTGACGTAGGTGGCCGCGGCGGTCAGGCCCTCCTGGACGATCAGCTTCTCACCGCCGTTGGCGTCCACCAGGAACTGCACCGCGCCGTCGGCGGACATCTCCGTCGGCATGCTGTAGGTGCCGGGCTGGATGGTGGAGCACTTGACGTTCTTCTCGCAGGCCTTGCTGAAGGCGTCGACGCTCTTGACCACACCGGCCTGCTTCAGCGCCAGGCCCATCTGGCTGCCCGCCGCGCCCTGCTTGATCTCGACCTTCACCGAGCCGGTGCCCGGGCCCGGGAAGTCCGGCGGCGGGCCGAAGTGGTCCTTGTAGAAGCCGTAGCCCCACCAGCCGGCGCCGCCCATGATGCCGAGCAGGACCAGTGCGACGACCAGGCAGGCGCCACCGTTGCGCCGGCCCGACTTCTTGCCGTTCTCCTTGCGCTTCTTCTTGGCCTCGCGGGACTGGTCCTCCTCGCCGAGGAAGCCGCTCCCGTCCTCGTCGGAACCGTCGCCGCGGTACTCGTCCTCGGCGTACTCGCCCTCCTGGCCGTCCCACTCGTCCTCGGCGTGCCCGGCCTCCTCGCCGGCGCCGACCGGGTCGGCCCCGGCCTCGAGCGCGGCGGCCTCCGCCTCCCAGTCGATGCCGTCCGGCCCGGGGCCCGCGGGCCGCGCCGCGGCCGGCTGCTTCTGCTCAGCCGGCGCGCCCCGGCCGGGGCCGCCCGGCGCACCCTGCTGCGGCATCTGCTGCGGAGGCACGCCCTGCTGGGGCTGCTGCGGCATCGGCTGTGGGGCGCCCTGCTGGGGCATCTGCTGCTGGCCCGTGCCCTGCTGGGGGTAACCCTGCTGACCGCCGCCGTACTGCTGCTGCCCCTGGCCACCCTGCTGCTGCGGATAGCCCTGCTGACCCATCCCCTGCTGGCCCATCCCCTGCTGGGGGTAGCCCTGCTGACCGCCGCCGTACTGCTGCTGCTGCCCCTGAACGCCCTGCTGCTGCGGATAGCCCTGCTGACCCATCCCCTGCTGCGGGTAACCCTGCTGACCGCCCATGCCCTGCTGGCCCATCCCCTGCTGGGGATAGCCCTGCTGGCCCATGCCCTGCTGGGGGTAACCCTGCTGACCGCCCATACCCTGCTGCTGCGGATAGCCCTGCTGAGCGGCGCCGTACTGCTGCTGCCCCTGAACGCCCTGCTGCTGGGGATAGCCCTGCTGCCCCATGCCCTGGCCGCCGTCGCCGTACTGCTGCTGCTGCTGCTGCTGGGGATTCTGCTGCCACTGCCCGTCCTGCTGACCGGGGACCGGCTGCTGACCGCCGTACCCGGGGTCTCCCGGTTGCCACGGCTCGGAGCCCTGGGGGCCGTAGCCCCGACCCAGATCGGTCATTGATCCCCTTATACCGACGGAGACGACCGGAGGATCGGCCCGGTCGCCCGGGACGGCGTCCCGGCTGCTTGTCGAACCGGCGTGCTAGCGCAACACCTGGACGGAGACGCTACCGTACCGCAGTCGACCGTCCGGCCGGGGCCGCAGCCGCTGCGCTCAGTGACCGCCCGCCCCCGGGGACGCCCCCGCCCCGGCGGAGGCCGACGCGGGCGCCGACCCGGAGCCCGTCCCCGACGCCGGGGCCGAGCCGGAGGCCGTGGCGGACGGGCTCGCGGCCCGGGTCGCGTTGAACTCGGCGACGTTCTTCTGCTGCACCTCGAAACTGTCGGTGAACCGGGTGTCCCCGGGCTTCACGGTCACGAAGTAGAGCCAGTCCCCCGGCGCCGGGTCCACCGCCGCCATGATCGCCTGCCGCCCCGGGTTGGAGATCGGGGTCGGCGGCAGCCCGGCGTGCTTGTAGGTGTTGTAGGGCGAGTCCAGCCGGGTGTCCGTGACGCTGGTGTTCAGCGTGGAGCGTCCGAGCGCGTAGTTGATGGTGGAGTCCAGCTGGAGCGGCATGTTCTTGGCCAGCCGGTTGTAGATCACCCGCGCGACCTTGGCCATGTCCTCCGAGTTGTCGGCCTCGCCCTGGACCATGCTGGCGATGGTCACCAGTCCGTACAGGCTCTGCCCGAGATTGGTCGCGACGACCTCCGCGTCGTCCCGGGCGAACTCCTTCCCCGCCCGGTCGACCATCTGCTTCAGCAGTTCGGCGGCGGTGGTGTCCTCGGTGACGCTGTAGGTCGCGGGGAACAGATAGCCCTCGGGGGTGCCGTTGGCGGTCTCCGGCAGGCCCAGCTCGGCGGCCTGGTCCTTGGCGGTCTGCTCGGTGGTGCCCTCGGCCAGCCGCAGCTTCTTGTCGATCGCCGCGTAGATCTGGCTGCCGCGCCAGCCCTCGGGGATGGTCAGACCGTTGGCGTTCGCCGGGTCGACCAGGACGGCGAGCGCCGCGGCCGCCGACATCCGCTGCCGCAGGGTGTACGTGCCCGGCTGGATCCGCCCGGCCGCCGCCGCACTGCCCTTCGCCGCCCGGGTGAAGGCCAGCGAGCTGGCCACCACGCCGTTGCGCACCAGGGCGGAGGCGATCTGGCTGAGGCCGGCCCCTTCGGGCACCGAGACCTGCACCGATCCGGAGCCGCCGCCCGCGAAGTCGGCGGCGGCCGGCGGCTTGCGCTGCCCCTGGATCCAGCTGAAGCCCGCCAGCCCGATCCCGCCGAACACGACCACCAGCGACAGCGCGGTCAACAGACAGGCCAGCCCGTTGCGCCGCCGGTGCGGGTCCGGCGGTTCGGGGCGCGGGGCGGGCGGGCCCGGCGGACGGCCCTCCGGTTCGATCACCGGCGCACCGAGGTGGCCGGGGCTCAGGCCGGGTGTGAGGTCCAGATCGGTCACGGCACGCCCCCTCGGCGGTCCGCACGGCGTGCGGCACGACGGCAATGGCAGAGGGGTCCGTGCGGACGCGTCCGCACGGACCCCTCACCGGGACGTTAGAGCAGGCCGGTCAGCCCGCCGCCTCGACGCTCTCACCGGGCGGGCGTCCGCTCACCCGTTCGGACTCAAGGGCGGTCTGCAGGATCACCACCGCGGCGGCCTGGTCGACCACCGAGCGGCCCTTCTTGGCCTTGACCCCCGAGGCGCGCAGCCCGTGGGTCGCGGTCACGGTCGACATCCGCTCGTCGACCAGCCGGACCGGGACCGGCCAGAGCCGGCCGGCCAGCCTGACCGCGTAGCCGCGGACCTTCTCCGCCGCCGGGCCCTCCTTGCCGCTGAGCGAGCGCGGCAGACCGACGACCACCTCGATCGCGCCGTACTCCTCGACGATCGCGGCGATCCTGGCCTGCGACTTCACTCCGGCGGGGACGGTCTCCACGGGGGTGGCGAGCACCCCGTCGGGGTCGCAGGACGCGACCCCGATCCGGGCGTCCCCGACGTCGACGGCGATCCGCCGCCCGCGCCGGAAGGGCTTCTCCTCGATCTGCTCGGTCTCCATCAGAACGCGGACCCCATCAGGAGGCGCGCTCCGCGACCAGACCGCGCACGGCGGCGACGGCCTTGTCGATCGCGGTCGCGTCGGTGCCGCCGCCCTGGGCGACGTCGTCCTTGCCGCCACCGCCGCCGCCGAGGGTCTTGGCCGCGGTGCGGACCAGCTCGCCGGCCTTGATGCCGCGGCCGCGGGCGTCCTCGTTGGTGGCGATCACGGTCAGCGGGCGGTCGTTCGCCACGGTGAAGGCGGCGACCACGGCCGGGCGCGAACCGAGGCGGCCGCGCACGTCCAGGACCAGCTTGCGCAGCTCGTCCGCGCCGGTGCCGTCGGCGACCCGGGCGGCCACCACGGCGATGCCGTGCACGTCCTCGGCCGAGTCGGCGAGACCCGCGGCGGCCGCGAGCACCTTCTCGGCGCGGAAGCGCTCGATCTCCTTCTCGGCGTCCTTGAGCTTGGCGAGCATGCCGGAGATCTTCTCCGGCAGCTCCTCCGGGCGGCCCTTGACCAGCTCGGTCAGCTGGGCGACCACGGTGTGCTCACGGGCCAGGAAGCGGTAGGCGTCGGCGCCGACCAGCGCCTCCACCCGGCGCACCCCGGAGCCGATCGAGGACTCGCCGAGCAGCTTCACCAGACCCAGCTGGGCGGTGTTGCCGACGTGGGTGCCGCCGCACAGCTCCTTGGAGAAGTCGCCGATGGTGACGACCCGGACCTCGTCGCCGTACTTCTCGCCGAACATCGCGATGGCGCCGGCCTTGCGGGCCTGGTCCATCGTCATGACCTCGGCGGTGACCTCCAGCTCGCGGGTCAGCACGTCGTTGATCTTCTGCTCGACGTCGGTCAGCACGCTGCCGGGCACGGCGGCGGGCGAGCCGAAGTCGAAGCGGAAGCGGCCCGGGGCGTTCTCCGAACCGGCCTGGGCGGCCGTCGGGCCGAGCGCGTCGCGCAGCGCCTGGTGGGTCAGGTGGGTGGCCGAGTGGGCCCGGGCGATCGCCCGGCGGCGGTCCACGTCGATGGTGGCGTAGGCCGAGGCGCCGAGCACGACCTCGCCGAACAGCACACCGCCGGAGTGCACGACCACGCCCGGCACCGGCTGCTGCACGTCGCGGATCTCCACGACCGCGCCGGAGTCCAGCCGGATCCGGCCGTGGTCGGCGAGCTGGCCGCCGCCCTCGGCGTAGAACGGGGTGCGGTCGAGGATGAGCTCGACCTCGTCGCCCTCGGAGGCGGCCGGCGCCGGGACGCCGTCCACCAGCAGGCCGACCACGGTGGCCTCGCCCTCGGTGAGGGTGTAGCCGGTGAAGACGCTGGCGCCGGACTTGTCGGCGACCTCGCGGTACGCGGCGACGTCGGCGTGGCCCATCTTCTTGGCCTTGGCGTCCGCCTTGGCGCGGTCCCGCTGCTCCTGCATGAGGCGGCGGAAGCCGGCCTCGTCGACCTGGAGGCCCTGCTCCTCGGCCATCTCCAGGGTCAGGTCGATCGGGAAGCCGTAGGTGTCGTGCAGCTTGAACGCCTGGTCGCCGGAGAGCACCGCGCCGCCGGACTGCTTGGTCTCGGTGACCGCGGCGTCGAGCAGGCTGGTGCCGGCCTTCAGGGTCTGCAGGAAGGCCGCCTCCTCGCCGACGACGACCGTCTCGATGCGCTTGCGGTCGGTCTCCAGCTCCGGGTACTGCGGGGCCATCGCCTGGATCGCGACATCGGTGAGGTCCTTGGCGACCACGCCGGTGGCGCCCAGCAGGCGCATGTTGCGGATGGCGCGGCGCAGGATGCGGCGCAGCACGTAGCCGCGGCCCTCGTTGCCGGGGGTGACGCCGTCGCCGATCAGCATCAGCGCGGTGCGGATGTGGTCGGTGACCACGCGCAGCGAGACGTCCGACCTGTGGTCCGCGCCGTAGGTGTGGCCGGTCAGCTCGGCGGCCCGGTCCAGGATCATCCGGCTGGTGTCGATCTCGAAGAGGTTGTCGACGCCCTGCAGGATGGCGGCCAGACGCTCCAGGCCGAGGCCGGTGTCGATGTTCTTGCTCGGCAGGTCGCCGAGGATCTCGAAACCGTCCTTGCCGTCGCCGTGGCCGCGCTCGTACTGCATGAAGACCAGGTTCCAGATCTCCAGGTAGCGCTCGCCGTTGACGGCCGGGCCGCCCTCCTCGCCGTAGGCGGGGCCGCGGTCGTAGTTGATCTCCGAGCACGGGCCGCACGGGCCGGGGACGCCCATCGACCAGAAGTTGTCCTTCATGCCCAGGCGCTGGATCCGCTCCGACGGGACGCCGATGACGTCACGCCAGATCTGCTCGGCCTCGTCGTCGTCCTTGTAGACGGTGATCCAGAGCTTCTCCTTCTCCAGGCCGTAGCCACCGTCCGCGACGGGAGTGGTGAGCAGCTCCCAGGCGAACTTGATGGCTCCTTCCTTGAAGTAGTCGCCGAAGGAGAAGTTGCCGCACATCTGGAAGAAGGAGCCGTGCCGGGTGGTCTTCCCGACCTCCTCGATGTCCAGGGTGCGCACACACTTCTGGACGCTGGTGGCGCGCGAGAACTGCGGCTTGACCTCGCCCAGGAAGTACGGCTTGAACGGCACCATGCCGGCGTTGACCAGCAGCAGGGTGGGGTCGTCGGCGACCAGGGACGCCGACGGAACGACGGTGTGGCCGCGCTCCTCGAAGAAGCGCAGCCAGCGGCGGCGGATCTCTGCCGACTCCATTAGTGGTCCTTCCGGTTCGTACCGCCCCGCGGCGGAATCGCGCGCCGGGGCGTTCTCTCGATGGCTTGGGGGGTGGTGCCGGCGCCGTCGGACGAGGCGCGGGCACGGCTGGGCGGAGGCAGGGCGGCGGCCGGGCTACCGGGCGCCGCCGAGATAGCTCGGTACTGGGGCTCACCGCGGAGCACCCCACTGCGACGGCGCGGCTCGACGACGGCGGTGCCGTCCAGGCCGAGGTCCTCGCGCAACTGCTCCTCGCGCTCGGTCATGCCGGTCCGGACGTCCTGGGCGAACTGCTTGGCCAGGTCGCCCAGGTGCAGCGCACCGCGCGCGGCGGTGCCGGACAGGCTGTCCGGGGTGAGCCGGTGCACGGCCTCGTTGGCCTTGTTCATGGCCCAGACGGTGGCACCGGCGCCGACCGCCATCCAGAAGACGCGTCGCACCATGCCGTCAGCCCCTCACCGCGCGCCGGACCCGGGACAGCAGTCCGGTCCTCGGCGCGGTCGCGGCGCGGACCTCGGCCCGGACCAGCCGGGCCAGTTCCTCGCGCTCGGACGGCTGGGTGGGCAGCGTCGCGGTGCCCTGCTGCTTGGCGACGGCCTTGCGCACGCCGTAGCTGAACGCCGCGACCTTGACCAGCGGACCGCCGAGGGTCGCCGCGACGGTGGAGGAGAGCGCGTTGGCGTTGGCCGCCGCGTCCTGCACGTTGGCGGTGATCTCGTCCACCCGCTCCAGCTGCTCGTTGGCGCTGCGCACGGCGGCACCGGCCTCGGTCAGCAGCGGCACGGCCTGCTCGGTGACGGCGGAGACGAGGACGGTGGCCTCCTTGAGGACCCGCGAGAGCCGGACCAGCACGACGGCGAGCAGGGTGACCAGGACAGCCCAGAACACGGCGACGAGCAGACCGGCCAGCTCTCCCACGGACACCTTTGCGCGCTCCCTCGCCTCGCTGTTTCCCAAGGGGAACCCTATCGCGACCGCACCGGGTTTCCGGACCGGGTTTCCGCCGCGGGGCGCGCGGCGAACCGACCGGGTGTGCGATCCGCGCGCGTAACCTACCCGCCGGTCACCTCGTTCTGCCAGGCAGGTCGCCACCCGCGCGGCCGAGCCGGACGCCCGGGCCGACCTGGCCCGGGCCTCGAAACGGGGAGCAGGGCTTGGATCGGGATTCCACACCACGTCCGGACCGGCCGGTGCCGGGGCGGCTCCCGGCGGAGGTCACCAGCTTCGTCGGCCGGCGGAACGAGCTGACCGAGCTGGCCCTGCTGCTGGCCGAACGGCGGCTGGTGACGGTCACCGGCCCGGGCGGGGTCGGCAAGACCCGGCTGGCGCTGCGGGCCGCCGCGCGGGCGGCCGGGGCGTTCCCGGACGGCACCTGGCTGGTCGAGGCGGCACCGGTGCAGAACGGCCAGTTGCTCGGGCACGCCGTCCTGGAGGCGCTGCGGCTGACCGACGGAACGGCGCGGGCCCCGATGGAGGTGCTGACCGAGCGGCTCGCCGGGCGCAGGCTGCTGCTGGTGCTGGACGGCTGCGAGCACCTGGTGCCGGCCTGCGCCGAGCTGGCCGTGGCGCTGCTGCGGGCGCTGCCGGGGCTGCGGGTGCTGGCGACCAGCCGGATGGCGCTGCGGACGGCCGGGGAGCACCTGCTGAACCTGGCCCCGCTGCCGGTCGGCACCGCCGGCGCGGTCGCCCCGGGGGCGCTGCCGGACGCGGCGCTGCTGTTCGCGGACCGGGCCCGGGCGGTGCTGCCGTCGTTCGCGGTCACCGCCGAGAACGCGGAGGCGATCGCCCAGCTGTGCCGGCGGCTGGACGGCATCCCGCTGGCGGTCGAGCTGGCCGCGGGGCGGCTGCGGGCGCTGTCGGTGGAGCAGATCGGCGCGCGGCTGGACGACCGGTTCCGGCTGCTGACCGGCGGTGATCCGGCCGCCCTGCCGCGCCACCGGACGCTGCGCACCACGATCGGCTGGAGTCACGAGCTCTGCACGGAGCAGGAACGTTTACTCTGGGCGCGCCTGTCGGTCTTCGCCGGCGGCTTCGACCTGGACGCGGCCGAGTACGTGTGCGCCGGCGAGGGCGTCGACCCGGACGAGCTGCTGGACCTGCTCACCGAGCTGGTCGCCAAGTCCGTGGTCCTGCGCGAGGACAGCCCGTTCGGCGTCCGGTTCCGGCTGCTGGACACCCTCCGCGAGTACGGACTGCGCTGGCTGCGCGCGGCCGGCGAGGAGCCCCGGCTGCTGTGCCGGCACCGGGACTGGTACCTGGGCGTGGCCACCTGGGGCGAGGTCGAGTGGTTCGGTCCCCGGCAGGCGGAGACCGCCGAGCGGACCGAGCTGGCGCACACCAATCTGCGGGCCGCCCTGGAGTTCTGCCTGGCCGAGCCGGGCGAGGAGCAGATCGCCCTGCTGATGGCCGGCACGCTGTGGTTCTACTGGGTGGGCTGCGGCCACCTCGGCGAGGGCCGGCACTGGCTCGACCGGGCGCTCGCCCTCGCGCCCGAACCCACCGAGGCCCGGGCCAAGGCGCTCTGGGTGACCGGCTACATGGCCACCCTCCAGGGCGACCTGGTCTCCGCCCGGCCCGCGCTGGAGGAGTGCCGCCGCCAGGCGCTGGCCACCGGCGACGACCGCGCGCTCGCCTACGCGGTGCACCGGCAGGGCTGCGCGGCGCTGATCGGCGACGAGCCGGCCCGGGCGGCGGAGCTGTTCGAGGAGGCGCTCTGGCACTACCGCACCATCGGCGAGCTCAACAGCAACGTCCTGATGGCGATGTTCGAGCTGGGCATCGCCTACCTGTTCCAGGGCGACCAGGACAGCGGCGAGCTGTGGCTCGGCCAGGTCCGCGAACTGTGCGAGGAGCACGGCGAGCAGTGGGCGTACGCGTACGGGCTGTACGCGTTCGCGTACTCGCACTGGCTGAACGGCGAGGTCCGCCCGGCCCGGTCGCTGGCCCGGGAGAGCGTCCGGCTGAACCACCTCTTCAACGATCTGCTGGGCATCGTGCTGGCGATCGACCTGCTGGCGCTGCTGGAGACCGAGCCGGCCGGCCCGGGCGAGCCGGGGGACCTGCGCGAGGCCCGGGTGCTGCAGGGCGCGGCGCACCGGATCTGGCAGGCGGTCGGCAAGCCGTTCTTCGGCTCGCGCACCTTCAACGGCCCGCACCGGGCCTGCGAGGAGCGCGCCGTCGCCGGGCTGACCGAGCAGGAGTACGCCGACTTCTTCGCCACCGGCACCCGGCTCGACCTGGACGCCGCCGTGCACCGCGCGCTGGGCGGCGGCGAGCACCCGGAGGACCCGGGGGCGCGGCCGGGACCGGGGCCGCTGCCGCCGCCGGCCCCGCTGCCTTCCCCGGTGGGCCGCTGAGGGCCGCGGCAGCCCCCGGGCGGCCCGGGAATAGTTGAAACTTGTCCTTTGCTGGAGGGGGCAGACCGACCGGCCCGTACGGAAGGAGCACCCCCGTGGCCACCAACCTCGCCGACGACTACCGCATGGCGAACTTCTACTTCGACTCCAAGGCGTACACCGACGCCGCCCGGATGCTGGAGGGGGTGCTCGCCGAGGAGCCGGCCAACCTGTCGGTCCGGCTGCTGCTGGCCCGCAGCTACTTCCACTCCGCCCAGCTCCGCCGGGCCGAGGCGGAGCTGCGCCTGGTGCTGGACGCCGACCCGGCCGAGGACTACGCCCGGCTGATGCTGGGCCGCACCCTGGAACGCCAGGGCCGCCACGACGAGGCCCGGCCGCACCTGCGGCTGGTCGCCGCGATGACCGGCGAGCAGGTCTGACACCCTCCCCCGGACAGGCCCCGCACAGGGGCGAGCCCCCGCCGCCACAAGGGCGACGGGGGCTCGCTGGGTACCGCAGGTGATACCGCTCGCGGGTCAGCGCGAGTAGTACTCGACGACGAGCTGCTCGTCGCAGATCACCGGGACCTCCTTGCGCTGCGGCGCGCGGTCCAGGCGGAAGGCCAGGGCCTTCAGGTTGACCTCGAGGTACTTCGGGGTCTGGCCCTCGCCCGCGTTGCCACCCTCACGGGCGACCTGGAACGGGACCTTCTCCTTGCTGCGCTCGCGGATGGTCACCACGAAGCCCGGCTTCATCTGGAACGACGGCTTGTTGACCTTGCCGCCGTTGACCTCGACGTGGCCGTGGACGACCATCTGACGGGCCTGGTAGATGGTGCGGGCGATGCCCGAACGCAGCACCAGCGAGTCGAGGCGGGTCTCCAGCTCGGCGACGAGCGCCTCACCGGTCTTGCCCTCGGCCTTCTTCGCGCGGTCGAACGCACGGGCCATCTGCTTCTCGCTCAGGTCGTACTGAGCGCGCAGACGCTGCTTCTCGACCAGACGGACCTTGTAGTCCGAGTTCTGCTTGCGACCACGGCCGTGCTGGCCGGGCGGGTACGGGCGGGCCTCGAAGTACTTGACGGACTTCGGGGTCAGCGGCACGCCGAGCGCACGCGCGATCTTGACCTTGGGACGCTTCTGGTTCGCCATGAACCAAACCTTCCTTACTGACGAATACGGCTTCACCAGGTGTTGACGGAGGTCGCATGTCGCGGCCCGGAGAAAACCCCACCGCGCTGGGCGGTGCGATCAGCCGCTCTCCGGAGCCGGGCACGAGTGTGCTGGTCACACGGGCGGACCGGAAGCCGGTCGTCCGCGACACCTGGACGGTGCGCGACGCTCCTGGTGCGGACCCCCCGGAGGGGGTCTACGGCCACTGCCCCGCTGGTGCGGCCGGTCGGTCGGGTCTCCCCCACCGCCGTCCCGGGACATGGCACTCCGGCCGAGTATACCGGCAGATCACCGGCGCCCTCACCCGGCCTCCCGCTCCCCCTCCGCGGCCGCCTCCGGCCCGTGCTCCGGCTCGTGCTCCGGCCCGGACTGCGGGCCCGGCTCCGGCTTCGGGTCCGGCTTCGGGTCCGTCCTCGCCCCGGACTTCGGGACCGACCCGGGCTCCGCCTTCGCCCCGGACTTCGGGCCCGCCCCCGGGCCCGGCTTCGCTTCCCCCTTGGCCGGACCGGCCGGCTCGCCCCGCAGCCGCCCCCTGGTCCACTCCACGACGTCCGCGTACCGCGCCTCCCCGCCGCGCCGGGTCGGCCGGTAGTACGCCCGCCCGTGCACCGCGTCCGGCGCGTACTGCTGGCTCGCGATGCCCTCCGGCAGGTCGTGCGGGTACTGGTAGCCCTTGCCGTGCCCCAGCTTGCCCGCGCCCCCGTAGTGCGCGTCCCGCAGATGCGGCGGCACCGGCCCGGCGAGGCCCTGCCGGACGTCCGCGAGCGCCGCGTCGATCGCCAGGTAGGCGGCGTTGGACTTGGGCGCCAGGGCGAGCGCGATGGCCGCCTGGGAGAGGATGATCCGCGCCTCCGGGAAGCCGATCAGCGCCACCGCCTGGGCCGCCGCCACCGCCGTCGGCAGCGCCGTGGGATCGGCCAGGCCGATGTCCTCGCTCGCCGAGATCATCAGCCGGCGGGCGATGAAGCGAGGGTCCTCCCCCGCCTCGATCATCCGGGCCAGGTAGTGCAGCGTGGCGTCGACGTCACTGCCGCGGATCGACTTGATCAGCGCGCTGGCCACGTCGTAGTGCTGGTCGCCGTCCCGGTCGTAGCGGACGGCGGCCTGGTTGACGGCGGTCTCGGTGCTGGCGAGGGTGATCTCCGCCTCCCCCTGCTCCAGCGCCGCCCCGGCCGCCGCCTCCAGCGTGGTGAGCGCCTTGCGGGCGTCGCCGCCGGCCAGCCGGACCAGGTGGTCCTCGGCCTCCGCGGCCAGCTCCACCGCGCCGCCCAGACCGCGCTCGTCCACGACCGCGCGGCGCAGCAGCGCCCGGACGTCGTCGTCGGTCAGCGACTCCAGGGTGAGCAGCAGCGAGCGGGAGAGCAGCGGGGAGATCACCGAGAAGTACGGGTTCTCCGTGGTCGCGGCGATCAGGGTCACCCAGCGGTTCTCCACCGCCGGGAGCAGGGAGTCCTGCTGGGCCTTGGAGAAGCGGTGGATCTCGTCGAGGAAGAGCACCGTCTCCCGGCCGGTCATGCCGACCGCGCGCCGGGCGCCGTCGATGACCGCGCGGACCTCCTTGACCCCGGCGGTGATCGCGGACAGCTCGACGAAGCGGCCCTCGACGGCCTGGCTGATGACGTGCGCGAGCGTGGTCTTCCCGGTGCCGGGCGGGCCCCAGAGGATCACCGAACTGGTCGCCGCCGGGCCGCGCGACCCCGACACCAGCCGGCGCAGCGGGGAGCCGTCCTTGAGCAGTTTCCGCTGCCCGGCCACCTCGTCGACGGTGCGCGGGCGCATCCGCACGGCGAGCGGGGCCCGGCCGGGCTCCTTGGCCTGGCGTTCCTCGGCGGCGGCGGTGAAGAGGTCCGGTTCGTCCACACCGGAAGCCTATGCGAGGCCTCCGACAGCCCGCCCCGGCCACGGCTGCCGGAGGGCGCTACCCGTCGAGCCGGGCCGCGTGGTCCGGCACGTACTTCTGGAGGTCCCGCGGCGGCCGCCGGTAGCCCTGCGAGGCCGGGCGCTCCGGCAGCTCGATCGGCCGCGGGCCCACCTCGCGGTACGGGACGGTGGAGAGCAGGTGGGCGATCATGTTGATCCGGGCCCGCCGCTTGTCGTCGCTCTCCACCACGTGCCAGGGCGACTCCGGGGTGTCGGTGTGCAGGAACATCTCGTCCTTGGCCCGCGAGTAGTCCTCCCAGCGGGTGATCGACTCGACGTCCATCGGCGAGAGCTTCCAGCGCTTCATCGGGTCCGCCAGCCGGTCCCGGAAGCGGCGCTCCTGCTCGGTGTCGCTGACCGAGAACCAGTACTTGCGCAGCAGCAGGCCGGACTCGGCGAGCATCCGCTCGAAGATCGGGGCCTGGTGCAGGAACTGCCAGTACTCCTCCTCGCCGCAGAAGCCCATCACCCGCTCGACCCCGGCGCGGTTGTACCAGCTGCGGTCGAACAGCACGATCTCCCCGGCGGCCGGCAGGTGCTCGACGTAGCGCTGGAAGTACCACTGGGTGCGCTGGCGCTCGGTCGGCGCGGGCAGTGCGGCGACCCTGGCGATCCGCGGGTTCAGATACTCCGTCACCCGCTTGATCGCGCCGCCCTTGCCGGCCGCGTCGCGCCCCTCGAACACCACCACCAGCCGGGCGCCCTCGGCACGCACCCATTCCTGGAGCTTCACCAGCTCGTGCTGGAGCCGGAGCAGTTCGCGCTCGTACGGCTTCCTCGCCAGCCGCCCGACCGGACCCTCCGGCCGGTCCGGACCGGCCGGCCCGTCCTGGGCGGCGCCGCCCCTCCCGGGGCCGCTCTGCTCGTGCTCGGCCTTGGCTGCCACCTGGGCGCCTCCGTTCGGCGGGGTGCTGATGATCCCTCACCGTACGTCCTGGGGCCGGTTCCCGCAGGTCCCGGCCGGGCCGCGGCGGCACCCCGGGAGTGTTCCGGCCCGGCACCGGCGGCCCCCTGAACCGTCGCTGCCGGGCTCCCCCGTCGACCGGCCCGAGGACCGAACGACCCACGATGACCCAGACCTGCCGAACGGGTCCAATTCCCGGTTCCATAACCTAGGGGCATGGATGTCGACACCCGTCTGCTGCGCGGCTTCGCCGCGGTCTGCGAGGAGGGGCAGCTGACCGCGGCGGCGGCCCGGCTGCTGGTCTCCCAGCCGGCGCTGACCAAGCGGATCCGGCAGCTGGAGACCCTGCTCGGGGTCGAGCTGTTCGAACGCTCGCGGCACGGTATGACCCCGACCCGGGCCGGTCTGGCGCTGGCCGCGCACACCGACGCGCTGATGGCCGGCTGGGAGGAGGCGCTTCGCGCCACCCGGGCGGCCGCGGCCGAGCACGGCTCGACGCTCCGGGTGGGCTTCGAGGGCGGCATCATCAACCTGATGACCCGGCGCACGGTCGCGGACTTCGCCCGCCGGATGCCGGGCTGGCAGGTGGAGCTGAGGCAGAACAACTGGTTCGACCCGACCTCCGGGCTGGCCACCGGCGAGATCGACCTCACCCTCTGGCACGCGCCGCCCTCACTGGCCCGGCGCTACGGCGTGGCCGTGCTGGGCGAGGAGCCGCGCTGCGCGGCGCTGCCGGCCGGACACCGGCTGGCCGGCCGTGCGGTGATCGACTTCGAGGAGCTGCTCGACGAGCCCTTCGTGGCGATCCCGCACGAGTCCGGGCACTGGCGGGACTACTGGCTGGCGGTCCGGGAGCGGGGCGGGCGACCGGTGCGGATCGGCGCGGTGGCGCACAACACCGACGAGTGGCTGGCCGCGGTGGTGTGCGGCCAGGGCGTCGGCTTCGCCCCGGAGACCATGAGCCGGCTGGCACCGCGCGAGGATGTCGCGTACCGGCCGGTGCGGGGGTTGAGCCCGTGCCAGGTCGGGCTGTACTGGCCCAAGGACCGGACGCCGACACCTGCCATGGCCGCGTTCGTGCGCAGCTGCCGGGCCACGGTGGGTCTCGGGAACCGGATCGACGAGCGAGGGGCTCGGGACGCGCCCCGGGGCGCCCCGGAGGGCCCCGGAACGCCCTAGACGGCCTCGAAGGGCTCCGGGTAACGGCACAGGCCCCTCGGGGAGCCGTCGTACCCGGGCAGGGCGAGCGTCTGGAAGTACCCCTCGGGCACCTCGAACGGGCCGCTCACTTCGTGCCGCTGGGCCGGGATGAAGCCGAAACGGCCGTAGTAGTCCGGGTCGCCGAGCACGACGACGAGCTTCTCGCCGGCCTCCTCGGCGGCCGCCAGCGCGGCCCGGACCACCAGCTCGCCGACGCCCTTGCGCTGCCACTCGGGCGCGACGGCGACCGGCGCGAGC
Organism: Streptomyces sp. TLI_053; assembly: GCF_900105395.1. Taxonomy (NCBI): domain Bacteria; kingdom Bacillati; phylum Actinomycetota; class Actinomycetes; order Kitasatosporales; family Streptomycetaceae; genus Streptomyces; species Streptomyces sp. TLI_053. The sequence goes on along the minus strand of NZ_LT629775.1, from coordinate 7,331,823 downwards.
GCCAGCCCGCTGCCCTCGCCGACCCGCAGCCGGGAGAGCAGCGCGTGGCCGACGACCAGCCCGGTGTCGTCGACGGCGACCACCGACAGCTCCGGCAGCCAGGCCCGGTCGCGGCGCAGCGCGTCGACCAGGTCGGCCTCGTCGGGGCCGGGGAAGGCCGCCATGTGGACTCGTCTGGTGGCCGGAGCGTCCTCGGGACACTCGATTCTGGTACTGACCTTCACAGGGGATCCCTCTCTCTGTCGCACGCCGTTGTGGACCGGCCCCGGACAGCACGGTTGCTGTCCGGGGCCGTGAAAGGTTAGCCGACTCCGGCCGACGTACTGTCAGGCCTTCGGCTGCGCCTCGGACTTGGCGTCCTCGCGGACCTTCGGCTGGGCGTCCACGCCGGCCTCGCGGCGCTGCGCCGGGGTGATCGGGGTGGGAGCACCGGTCAGCGGGTCGCCACCGGTGGACGTCTTCGGGAAGGCGATGACGTCACGGATGGTGTCGTACCCGCCGAGCAGGGTGACGATCCGGTCGAGGCCGAAGGCGACGCCACCGTGCGGCGGCGGGCCGTAGTTGAAGGCGTCCAGCAGGAAGCCGAACTGCGAGGCGGCCTCCTCCTCGGAGAGCCCGATCGCGTCGAACGCCCGCTTCTGCACGTCCCGCTGGTGGATACGGATCGAACCGCCGCCCAGCTCCGAGCCGTTGAGCACGAGGTCGTAGGCGTTGGACAGGGCGCTGCCCGGGTCGGTGTCGAAGGTCGCCAGCGACTCGGCGGTGGGGGCGGTGAAGGGGTGGTGCACCGCGTGCCAGCCCTGGAAGGCGCCCTTGTCGTCCTCGATCGGCTCGAACATCGGGAAGTCGACGACCCAGAGGAAGGCCCACTGGGACTCGTCGATGAGCTCGCAGCGGCGGCCGATCTCCAGTCGGGCGGCGCCGAGCAGCTCCTGCGAGGGGCGCTCCTTGCCGGCCGCGAAGAAGACCGCGTCGCCGTTCTTGGCACCGGCGGCGGCGGCGAGGCCGGCCAGGTGCTCCTCGGAGAGGTTCTTGGCGACCGGGCCGCGCAGCTCGCCGGTCTCGGCGTCGATGAGCACGTAGGCGAGGCCCTTGGCGCCGCGCGCCTTGGCCCAGTCCTGCCAGGCGTCGAGCTGCTTGCGCGGCTGCGAGGCACCGCCGGGCATGACCACGGCGCCGACGTACGGGGCCTGGAAGACCCGGAACTCGGTGCCGCGGAAGTACTCGGTGAGGTCGGTGAGTTCCTGGCCGAAGCGGACGTCCGGCTTGTCCGAGCCGTAGCGGCCCATGGCGTCGGCGTAGGTCATCCGCGGCAGCGGGTTCGGGACCTCGTAGCCGTGGACCTCGCGCCAGATCGAGCCGATGATCTTCTCGCCGAGGGCCAGGATGTCCTCCTGGTCGACGAAGGAGGCCTCGATGTCGAGCTGGGTGAACTCCGGCTGGCGGTCGGCGCGGAAGTCCTCGTCGCGGAAGCAGCGGGCGATCTGGTAGTAGCGCTCCATGCCGGCCACCATCAGCAGCTGCTTGAACAGCTGGGGCGACTGCGGCAGGGCGTACCAGTGACCGGGCTGGAGGCGCACCGGGACCAGGAAGTCGCGGGCGCCCTCGGGGGTGGAGCGGGTGAGGTACGGCGTCTCGATGTCGAGGTAGTCGTTGTCCTCCATCACCCGGCGGATGATGTTGTTGACCTTGGAGCGCAGGCGCAGGCCCTTGGCCGGGCCCTCGCGGCGCAGGTCGAGGTAGCGGTAGCGGAGGCGGACCTCCTCGTTGACCGTGCCGGGCTCGTACTCGGCGACCGGGAACGGCAGCGGCGCGGCCTCGGAGAGGACCTCGATCCCGCTGACCACGACCTCGACGGCGCCGGTCGGGATGTCGGGGTTCTCGTTGCCCTCGGGGCGGACCCGGACGTCGCCGACCACCTTGACGCAGTACTCGGCGCGCAGGCCGTGCACCGAGTCGAGGTCGCGGACCACGATCTGCACGGTGCCGGAGGCGTCGCGCAGGTCGATGAAGGCGACGCCGCCGTGGTCGCGGCGGCGGGCGACCCAGCCGGCCAGGGTGACGGTGGTGCCTGCGTGCTCCGGGCGGAGCGTGCCCGCGTCGTGCGTGCGGATCACAGCTGCTTCTCCTTCAGGGTGGTGACGAGTGCGTCGAGGGCGACCGGGTTCTGCTCGCCGGTGGTGAGGTCCTTGAGCTGGACGACCCCCTCGGCGAGGTCCCGGTCGCCGGCGACGAGGGCGAAGCGGGCGCCGGATCGGTCGGCGGACTTCATGGCGTTCTTGATGCTCTTGACGCCGAAGGCGAGGTCGGTGGCGACGCCGGCCCGGCGCAGCTCGACCACCTTGGCGAACAGGACGTTCTTGGCCTCCTCGCCGAGCGCGACGGCGTAGACGGAGGTGGCGGCCGGCAGGTCGAGGGCGACGCCCTCGGCCTCCAGGGCCAGGAAGGTGCGGTCCACGCCGAGCGCCCAGCCGACCGAGGGCAGCGCGGGGCCGCCGATCATCTCGGACAGGCCGTCGTAGCGGCCGCCGCCGCCGATGGCGGACTGGGCGCCGAGGCCGTTGTGCACGAACTCGAAGGTGGTGCGGGTGTAGTAGTCCAGCCCGCGGACCAGCTTGGGGACGTCGACGAAGGCCACGCCGTTGGCGGTGAGCAGCTCGCGGACCTTCTCGTCGTAGGCCTTGCAGTCCTCGCAGAGGTAGTCGCGCAGCATCGGGGCGCCGACGAGCTGGGCCTGCACGGACTCGCGCTTGTCGTCGAGCACGCGCAGCGGGTTGATCTCCGCGCGGCGGCGGGTGTCCTCGTCGAGGTCCAGCCCGGCCAGGAACTCGATCAGGGCGGCGCGGTAGACCGGGCGGCACTGCTTGTCGCCGAGGCTGTTGAGCAGCAGCGAGTAGTCGCTCAGGCCGAGCGCGCGGAAGGCGTCGTCGGCGAGGACGATCAGCTCGGCGTCCAGCGCCGGGTCCTCCGCGCCGATCGCCTCGGCGCCGACCTGCGAGAACTGGCGGTAGCGGCCCTTCTGGGCGCGCTCGTAGCGGTAGTACGAGCCGGAGTACCAGAGCTTGACCGGCAGGTTGCCCTGCTTGTGCAGGTTGGCCTGGAGCGCGGCGCGCAGCACCGAGGCGGTGCCCTCGGGGCGCAGCGCGAGCTCGTCGCCGCCCTTGGTGGTGAGGGTGTACATCTCCTTGGAGACGATGTCGGTGGACTCGCCGACACCGCGGGAGAACAGCTTGACGTCCTCGAAGACCGGGGTCTCGATGTACCCGTAGCCGGCCCGGCGGGCGGGGGCGGCGATGGCCTCGCGGATCGCCAGGAAGGTCGCGGAGCTGGGCGGCAGCAGGTCGTAGGTGCCCTTGGGGGCGGTGAAGGTGCTCAACTTCTCTTCCGTCACATTCCTCGTCGCGGGAAAGCCGGGGCGCCGTCCGCCCCCGCTGCCTGTCGGAGGTAGGGGTTGGTGGCGCGCTCGCGGCCGATGGTGGTCTGTCCGCCGTGGCCGGAGAGGACCACGGTGGCGTCGTCGAGGGGCAGGCACACCCGGGCCAGCGAGCGCATGATCGCCTCGCTGTCCCCGCCCGGGAGGTCCGTCCGCCCTATGGAGCCGGCGAAGAGCAGGTCGCCCGAGAAGAGCACCGGGGGAAGGTCCTCGGCGCCGGGCGTCCGGAACGTCACCGACCCCCCGGTATGGCCGGGGGCGTGGTCGACGGTGAGCGAGAGGCCCGCGAGCTCCAGCACGCTGCCGTCGGTCAGCTCGCGGACGTCGTCCGGCTCGCCGACGGTGAGCTCGCCCATCAGCTGGGTGCCCAGGGAGCGGCCGAGCGCCCGCTCGGGGTCGCTCATCATGTAGCGGTCCTCGGGATGGATCCAGGCCGGGACGCCCTTGGCGCCGCAGACCGGGACCACGGAGGCGACGTGGTCGATGTGGCCGTGGGTGAGCAGCACCGCGACCGGCTTCAGCCGGTGCTCGCGGACGAGTTCCTCGACACCGGCGGCGGCCTGGTGGCCGGGATCGACGATGACGCACTCCTCGCCCGGTCCCGGCGCGACCAGGTAGCAGTTGGTGCCCCAGGCTCCAGCGGGGAATCCGGCGATGAACACGCTCGTCCTTCGGTGTCGGTCTCGGGCTCTGGGGCTTCGGCCGCCGCGGTGGCTTCGGCTGCTGCTACAAGCTGTGATTGCAGGGGCAGCCTACCGGCGGTCCGGGTCCGGTTGCGAACCAGATCCGGGTGACAGGTTCACTTCGACCTGACAGGTTCACCCCGTTCTTACGGTCGCGGTCCCTACACTTGGCCGCCGATGGGTGCGATGATCCGCATCGGCATCGCACACACGACGCCCACACATCAGCGACCAGCACATCCGTAGGAGACAGAGCCGGTGGTCAGCAGCGAACAGCGGCGGCGGCAGCTCGCCCGGGACAAGTACGAACGCCAGGCGGAGCGCCGGGCCGCCGCGGCGGCCGCGCGCAAGCGCCGCAACAGCGTGCTCGGCGCGGCGTTGGCGGTGGTCGTGCTGGCCGGCGGCGGCACCCTGTTCGCGACCGGCGCCTTCGACTCGGACGACAAGAAGAAGAGCGACCCCGCCGCCCAGGCCGCGCCCACCCCGACCGAGCCCTCGGTCCCGACCCGCAAGGCCGTCGACGGCTGCGTCGAGGCCGCCCCGGGCAGCCCGAACGGCAAGCAGTGGCAGGCCGAGCCGGCCATGACCGTGGACGCCAAGGCCACCTACACCGCGACGCTGGACAGCAACTGCGGCAAGGTGACGCTGGCGCTGGACGCCGCCAAGGCCCCGCACACGGTCAACTCCTTCGCCTTCCTGGCCGGCGAGCAGTACTTCGACCACACCAAGTGCCACCGCCTCACCACCGACGGCATCTTCGTGCTGCAGTGCGGCGACCCGACCGCCAGCGCGACCGCCCCCGGCGGCACCGGCGGCCCGGGCTACAAGTTCGCCGACGAGAACCTCACCGGCGCTACCTACCCGGCCGGCACCGTGGCGATGGCCAACTCCGGCCCCGGCACCAACGGCAGCCAGTTCTTCCTGGTCTACAAGGACACCCAGCTGCCGCCGAACTACACCCCCTTCGGCAAGATCACCGGCGGTCTGGACGTGCTCCAGAAGATCGCCGCCGCGGGCACCCTGGAGGGCGGCACGGACGGCCACCCGATGGCCGACGTCACCCTCAACTCGGTGACGGCCGCCAAGGGTTGATCCGCCCCGGGACCGGCCCGGCGGCGCCCCCGCGGCCCGCCGGGCGGTCCCGGCCCCGAAATCGCCCGGCCCGGATGCGGACAGCACCGGGCCTGGTCGCCTATGTTGGCGTTGTATAGGGTGCCCAGACCCGCCGGCCGTCACCCTCGGCAAGCAGGACACGGCGGACGGGGACGGCGGACTCATCGGTCCGCCGCACATCAACTGTGGACGACGGACGCCTGCCGCCCCGGCGGTGGGCGCGACGTCATGTGGAGGACGCGCTATGAGCAGCGACCCGTGGGGCCGTGTCGACGAGCAGGGCACGGTCTACGTCAGGACCGCGGACGGCGAACGCGTCGTCGGCTCCTGGCAGGCCGGCTCGCCCGAGGAGGCGCTCGCCTACTTCGAGCGCAAGTACCAGGGCATCGAGGTGGAGATCGGCCTGCTGGAGAAGCGGGTGCGCACCACCGACCTGGCCGCCAAGGACGCCCAGGCCGCGCTGGAGCACCTGCGCGAGCAGGTCACCGAGGCGCACGCGGTGGGCGACCTGGCCGCGCTGGCCAAGCGCCTGGACACGCTGACCGGCGAGATCGACAGCCGCCGCGAGGAGCGCAAGGCCGCCCGCGCCAAGGCCCAGGACGAGACCCGCACCGCCAAGGAGGCGCTGGTCGCCGAGGCCGAGCAGCTCGCCGAGTCCACCCAGTGGCGGGAGGCCGGCGACCGGCTGCGCGCCCTGGTGGACACCTGGAAGGCCCTGCCCCGGCTGGACCGCAAGAGCGACGACGAGCTGTGGCACCGCTTCTCGCACGCCCGCTCGGTCTTCTCCAAGCACCGCAAGTCGCACTTCGCGTCGCTGGACGCCGAGCGCGAGCAGGCCCGGCTCACCAAGGAGCAGCTGGTCGGCGAGGCCGAGGCGCTCTCCTCGTCCACCGACTGGGGCGACACCGCGGCCGCCTACCGCGACCTGATGGCGCGCTGGAAGGCCGCCGGGCGCGCCCAGCGCGACATCGAGGACGAGCTGTGGGCGCGGTTCCGCGGCGCCCAGGACGTCTTCTTCCAGGCGCGTTCCGCGGTCTTCAGCGAGCGTGACGCCGAGCAGGTGGCCAACCAGAAGCTCAAGGAGGCGCTGGCGGCCGAGGCCGAGACCATCCTGCCGATCACCGATCTCAAGGCCGCCAAGGCGGCGCTGCGCGAGATCAACGAGCGCTGGGAGGCCATCGGCCACGTGCCGCGGGACGTCCGCCCGAAGCTGGACGGCCGGCTGAACACGGTCGAGCGGGCGATCCGCGAGGCCGAGGACAGCGAGTGGAAGCGCTCCAACCCGGAGGCCAAGGCCCGCGCGGCCGGCATGGTCGGCCTGTTCCAGGCCAAGGCCGACAAGCTGCGCGCCGACCTCGACAAGGCCCGCGCGGCCGGCAACGCCTCTCGGACCGCGAAGCTGGAGTCCGAGCTGGCCGGCGTCGAGGAGCTGCTGCAGCAGGCCCACCGCAGCCAGGAGGAGTTCAGCGGCTGATCCGCCAGGCTCCACAGAAAAACGGCATGGCCATTCGGCCATGCCGTTTTTTCGTGCGATCACAAGTTCAAGCCGAAGGGCAGCAATCAGTTTTCACTCCCTTCACTCCCGACGCATATGTTCAATTCAAACTCCAAAAAATATCAATCCAGTCGGACATCGGGTGAAATGTCGCCTATTTTTCGAAAAACAAAAGTCGGTAGCGCCCGCACGAACTGTTGTGATAGAAATCAACTGCCACCGCGGACCAGGCGGCGGCCGCCCCACTAGTGAAACTCTAGAGAGGGAGAATTATGGCTCGCAATCGCACAGCAAAAGCCCTGGTAGTTACCGCAATCTCCGCAACACTCTTCGCAACGAGCAGTGGAGTCTCCTCTGCGAGCGAAAGTCAGAACGGTTCGGTCACTTGGAAGAACAAGCGGACCAAGCTTTACCTCGAGTGGGGCCGCAACACCCAGCAGGTGTGGACGGACAGCGGAAACGGGGTCCTCTCCCGCTGGTACGACGAGCAGACGAACGACGGCAGCTATGTGGAGCGAGGCGCCATCCGGACCTGCCTCACCAACTACAACGACCTGGTCTACACCGAGCCGTGCGACGGAGACGCCTCCGCGAACGCTTCGAACTGGTACCAGCGTTGGTACGAGATCAGCACGCCGACCGGATGGAAGCTGCAGAACCGGATGACCGGCCGCATCCTGGACTCCAATGAGTACGGCCAGGTGTACACCCTCGGCGACTTCGGGGACTCCGATCTGAACCAGCGCTGGGAGTAGCACCTGTGGCGGGCGATTCGGAACGGCCGAGTCGCCCGCCAGCATCTGCACTTCCCACACGCGATCGAGGGACAAATGCGCTCGTTCAAACAGGGGTTCGGCATCATTGCCGCAGTGGGTGCCTTGCTCGTCGCCGGGTGCGGATCGGCCGACAGCGGGAAGGCGAGCACTGGTGCCGAGCATGCCGAGACGCCGGTCACCCCACCACTCCTGTCCGCGCCGGCCCGGGACTTGGATCAGCCGTTCAGTTTCAACGCCGGCGGCGCCGTCATCCGACCCGACGGATCCGTGGAACTCCCATTGGACCAGTACGATGCCTGGGAGGCGCAGCGGCTCACCGCACGCGCGCGATCCGTCCTCGCCGACCAGTGCCTGCGAGCCAAGGGCCTGGAACTCCCCGACGTCCTCCGCAATCGAACGGACTTCGCGTCGCCACCCGCCACGACCCTCTACGGCGTCATCAGTTTCGATATCGCCCGAATCTACGGGTACCGCCAACCGCCGAACTCCGTGGAGCAGGAAAATCCAGCACAAGGATCTTCGCCGAATATTTCCCCCGAGGTCGCTGCAGAATATTTCGAGGATCGCGCACGAGGAAAATCAGGATGCATCGGTGAGGCCAGGGAAAAGCTCGACGAGACTCGCCCCAGAGAAGCCTATCTATTCGTTCAGCGGCTCCGAGGGCGCTCCCAGGAGGAGGCCAGGCAGGACCAACGAGTAAAGGAGGCCACCGCTCGGTGGAGCTCCTGCATGAAGGCATCGGGACTCGCCTACAACAACCCTCTTGAGCCTGCGCATGACAAGTCCCTCTTGGGCAAAGGTCTTCCCCTGCCTTCAGGCGCAGCGCTGCCGCCGCCGTCGCCCGAGGAGGTGACGGCGGCCGTCACCGACATCCGGTGCAAGCGACAAACGCAATACCTGGAGACAGTCACACTCGTTACTGCGGCTTACCAGGGCGAACTCATACGAAGCAACCAGCGGGCACTGGATGATGGTCAGATCCAGTGGGAAGCCCAGTCCCAACGGGCACAAGCGGTTCTTGCTCATTGAACGGGTGGGGCCCAGCCCCCGGAGGACGGGCCCCACCCGTAGCGCCGCCTGCTACTTGCGGGCCGAGGTGACGCGGTAGACGTCGTAGACGCCCTCGACGCCGCGGACCGCCTTGAGGACGTGGCCGAGGTGCTTGGGGTCGCCCATCTCGAAGGTGAACCGGCTCATCGCCACCCGGTCGCGGGAGGTCTGCACCGCCGCCGACAGGATGTTGACGTGCTGGTCCGACAGCACCCGGGTGACGTCCGAGAGCAGCCGGGAGCGGTCCAGCGCCTCGACCTGGATCGCCACCAGGAACACCGAGGACTGGGTGGCCGCCCACTCGACGTCGATCATCCGCTCGGGCTGCTGGCTGAGCGCCTCGACGTTGACGCAGTCGGCGCGGTGCACCGAGACGCCGTTGCCGCGGGTGATGAAGCCCACGATGCCGTCGCCCGGGACCGGGGTGCAGCAGCGCGACAGCTTCACCCAGACGTCCTCGACGCCCTTGACGATCACACCGGGGTCGCCCTTGGCCCGGCGGCGCACCGCGCGCCGGTTGTCGTGCGTCGGCGTGGCCGTCTCGGCGAGGTCCTCGGTGGCGCCCTCCTCGCCGCCCAGCGCCTGCACCAGCTTCTGGACGATGTTCTGCGCCGCGACATGGCCCTCGCCGATCGCCGCGTACAGCGAGGAGATGTCGGGGTAGCGCATCTCGTGGGCCAGGGTGACCAGCGAGTCCCCGGTGAGGATCCGCTGGATCGGCAGGCCCTGCTTGCGCATCGCCCGGACGATCGCCTCCTTGCCCTGCTCGATCGCCTCCTCGCGGCGCTCCTTGGAGAACCAGGCCCGGATCTTGTTGCGGGCCCGCGGCGACTTGACGAAGCCCAGCCAGTCCCGGGACGGTCCGGCGTTCTCCGCCTTGGAGGTGAACACCTCGACGGTGTCGCCGTTCTCCAGGGTCGACTCCAGCGGCACCAGCCGCCCGTTCACCCGGGCCCCTATGGTGCGGTAGCCCACCTCGGTGTGCACCGCGAACGCGAAGTCCACCGGGGTGGCGCCAGCCGGGAGCGCTATCACGTCGCCCTTGGGCGTGAAGACGAAGACCTCGTTGCTGGCCAGGTCGAAGCGGAGCGACTCGAGGAACTCGCCCGGGTCGGCGGTCTCCTTCTGCCAGTCCAGCAGCTGCCGCAGCCAGGCCATCTCGTTGACGGCGCCGGCCTTGTCGTCCTTGCGGGTCTGGGTCGGGGTGTCGGTGCGCACCTTGGAGGCGCCGGCCACCGCCCGCTGCTTGTACTTCCAGTGCGCGGCGATGCCGTACTCGGCCCGGCGGTGCATGTCGAAGGTGCGGATCTGCAGCTCGACCGGCTTGCCCCCGGGACCGATCACCGTGGTGTGCAGCGACTGGTACATGTTGAACTTGGGCATCGCGATGTAGTCCTTGAACCGCCCCGGCACCGGGTTCCACCGCGCGTGGATGGTGCCCAGCGCCGCGTAGCAGTCGCGGACGGTGTCGACCAGGACCCGGATGCCCACCAGGTCGTAGATCTCGGCGAAGTCCCGGCCCCGGACGATCATCTTCTGGTAGACCGAGTAGTAGTGCTTCGGCCGGCCGGTGACGGAGGCGGTGATCCGGGCGCCGCGCAGGTCGCCCTGGACCTGGTCGATGACGGTCGCCAGGTACTCGTCCCGCTTGGGCGCGCGCTCGGCGACCAGCCGGACGATCTCGTCGTACATCTTGGGGTAGAGGATCGCGAAGGCGAGGTCCTCCAGCTCCCACTTGATGGTGTTCATGCCCAGCCGGTGCGCCAGCGGGGCGTAGATCTCCAGCGTCTCGCGGGCCTTCTTCTCCTGCTTCTCTCGCTTGAGGTAACGCATGGTGCGCATGTTGTGCAGCCGGTCGGCCAGCTTGATCACCAGGACCCGCGGGTCCTTGGCCATCGCGACGACCATCTTGCGGACCGTCTCGGCCTGCGCGGCCTCGCCGAACTTGACCCGGTCCAGCTTGGTGACGCCGTCGACCAGCAGGGCCACCGAGTCGCCGAAGTCCTTGCGCAGGGTCTCCAGGCCGTAGTCGGTGTCCTCGACGGTGTCGTGCAGCAGCCCGGCCATCAGGGTCGGGGCGTCCATGCCCAGCTCGGCCAGGATGGTGGCGACCGCCAACGGGTGGGTGATGTAGGGGTCGCCGCTCTTGCGCTTCTGCCCGCGGTGCCACTTCTCGGCGACCGCGTACGCCTTCTCGATGTCCCGCAGCAGCGCCGGATCGGCCTTGGGGTCGTTGGCCCGGATGGAGCGGAACAGCGGCTCCAGCACCGGGTTGAGGACGCTGGAACGCTGGCCGCCGAGGCGGGCGAGGCGGGCGCGCATGCCACCGGTGGTGGAGGCCCGGCCGCCGCCCGGCGCGGGCGGGCGGGACGGGGTCGGCGCCGGGCGTGCCGGGGTGGCCCCCGAGGGCGTGGGCCGGTTCTCGGGGGCGGCCGCAGCGGCCTTGGGCACAACCTCGTCGGGCAAGGACACTCCTCGGGGCGCTCGGCCGGCCCCCCGCGGGCGCCGTGCGGCACTCGGACCGCGCCTCGCACAACCGGGAGGGGATGAACCTTCATGGTACCGAGCCCGGCGCCGGGCCGTTCGGTCGGCCGGGCCCCGCACACGGACCGGACACACGCCGGACACGGGGACGGGCGGCGGCCGGATGATTCCGACCGCCGCCCGTCCGGGTCGTGCGTCCTCAGACCGTCGCCGGCGTCAGACCATGACCAGCGTCTCCAGCGGAGCGCCGCCCAGGTGCGGGGCGAGCCGCTCGCGCCCGCCGAGGAAGCCCAGCTCCATCAGCACCACGACGCCGGCCAGCTCGGCCCCGGCCTCCCGGACCAGGTCCAGCGAGGCACCGATCGTCCCGCCGGTGGCCAGCACGTCGTCCACCACCAGCACCCGCTCACCGGGCTTGAAGGCGTCGCACTGCACCTCCAGCGTCGCCGAGCCGTACTCCAGCTCGTAGGAGCGCCGGAACACCTCGCCGGGCAGCTTGCCCTGCTTGCGGATCGGCACGAAGCCGAGCCCGGCGGCGAAGGCCGCCGGGGCCGCCAGCACGAACCCACGGGCCTCCAGGCCGACCACCTTGGTCGCCCCGAGCTCCCGCGCCCGGTCCGCCAGCGCCCGGGTGAGCGCCGCGAAGGCCTCGGCGTCGGCGAGCAGCGGCGCGATGTCCTTGAACAGCACGCCCGGCTTCGGGTAGTCGGGGACGTCCCGGATCCGGCTGGTGAGCAGCGCGGAAAGGGGGCCCCTCCTGCCCGGCGGCGGGCAAGGAGGGACGGTGTCGGCGGTGGTCACGAAGGGTCCTTACGGTCGGCGGGGATCAGCGCTTGGTGGACGGACGGCCCTTGGCACGCGTGGTGCCGGCCGCCCGGCCGCGCTGACCGACCATACCCGCCGGCAGGTCCTCGTCCGCGATCTCCTCGCCGTCCCCGGCCTCCGCCGCCGCGGCGGCCTTGGCCTCGGCCGCCCGGCGCTGGGCGACCCGCTTGGCGAGGGCCTTCATCTCCGGCTGCTCCTCCTTGAGCTGCGCGAGCAGCGGGGTGGCGACGCAGATGGAGGAGTAGGCACCGGCGGCGAGACCGATGAACAGGGCCAGCGAGATGTCGTTCAGGGTGCCGGCCCCGAGCAGACCGCCACCGATGAACAGCAGCGCCGCCACCGGGAGCAGGGCGACCACCGTGGTGTTGAGCGAGCGGACCAGGGTCTGGTTGAGGCCCGCGTTGGCCGCCTCGCTGTAGGTGAGCTTGTTCTGCTTGGTGAGGTCCTTGGCGTTCTCCTTCACGGTGTCGAAGACGACGACCGTGTCGTAGAGCGAGTAGCCGAGGATGGTCAGGAAGCCGATCACGGTGCCCGGGGTGACCTCGAAGCCGACCAGGGCGTAGACGCCGATGGTGATCAGGAGGTCGTGGATGAGGGCGACCAGGGCGGCCACCGCCATCCGCCACTCGAAGGCGATCGCCAGGTAGATCGTCACCAGGATCATGAAGATCACGAGGCCGGTGATCGCCTTGTTGGAGATCTGCTCGCCCCAGCTGGGGCCGATCACCTGGGCGCCGATCTCCTCGACCGGTACGTCGATGGCCTTGGAGAGCTTGCCGGTGAACTCCGAGGAGGTGGTCTTGTCCTCCGACGAGACCTGGATCCGGATCTTGCCGTTGTCGGTCGACTGCACCAGCGGGTGCGAGGACACGATCTTGTCCACGGCGTCCTGGGCCTGCGACACCGTGAGCCCGGGCTTGGTCACGGTGTAGACCGAACCGCCCTTGAACTCGATGCCCAGGTGCAGGCCCATCGCCAGGCCGATCGCGGCGACCAGCACGATCACACCGGAGATGCTGTACCAGAGCTTGCGGCGGCCGACGAAGTCGAAGCTGACCTCGCCCTGGTAGAGCTTGTGGCCCAGATTGGAGAAGCGCGACACGGTGTCAGGCCCCCTTCACGGCGGCGGAGGACGAAGGGTTGCGACGACGGGTGCTGCGCAGCGGCGGACGGGCGCCCAGCCGCTTCGGGTCCAGGCCGGACCACGGGTGGCCGTCGGAGAAGAACTTCCGGCGGGCCAGCAGCGTGATCAGCGGCTTGGTGAAGAGGAAGATCACCACGACGTCGAGCGCCGTGGTCAGGCCCAGCGTGAACGCGAAGCCCTGCACCTTGCCGACCGAGACCACGTAGAGCACGGCGGCACAGAGGAAGGAGACGAAGTCCGAGACCAGGATGGTGCGCCGGGCGCGCGGCCAGGCCCGCTGGACGGCCGGGCGCAGCAGCGCGCCCTCGCGGACCTCGTCGCGGATGCGCTCGAAGTACACGATGAAGGAGTCCGCGGTGATACCGATCGCGACGATGGCGCCGCAGACCGCGGGCAGGTTCAGCGCGAAGCCGATCCCGCCGCCGAGCAGGCTCATGATCGAGTAGGTCAGGGCCGCCGAGACGAGCAGACCGGCGATCGAGACCAGGCCGAGGCCGCGGTAGTAGACCAGCGAGTACAGGACCACCAGGATCATGCCGATCAGACCGGCGATCAGGCCGGCCTTCAGCTGGTCGCCGCCGAGCTGCGGGGAGACGGTGGTGACGTCGCTGGTGGTGAACTCCAGCGGCAGGGCGCCGAAGCTCAGCACGTTGGCGAGGCTCTGCGCCTCGTCCTGGGTGAAGCTGCCGGAGATCACGGCCGAGCCGCCGGGGATGGCGCTGCGGACGTACGGGTGGGAGACGACCTGGCCGTCCAGCACGATGGCGAACTGGTTGGTCGGGTCCGGCTGGGTGGCCAGCTGGCCGGTGACGGCGGTGAAGGCGTCGGTGCCCTTGCCGTCGAACTGCAGCTGGACCTGCCAGCCGCCGCCCTGCTGGGTGTCGATGGTCGCCTGGGCCTTGGAGACGTTCTTGCCCTCGACCGCGACGGGGCCGAGCGCGAGCTTGTAGAACAGGCCCCGCTCGTCCTTCTGCGTGCAGGCGACGGCCGGCGCGCCGTCGGCGCCCTGGTAGTTCTTGTTCCGCTGGTCCGGCTTGCTGCAGTCCAGTGCGGCGAACTGCGCGGCCAGCTCCGGCGGCACGGTGCCCGAGGTCATCGCCGCGGAGAGGTCCGGGTTGGCCGGGGGCGTGGCGGCGGCCGACGGCGTGCCGGTCGCGGCGGCCGGGGCGGCGCTCGGGGTGGCGGAGGCGGCGGCACCGGTGGTGGCGACCGGCGACGGGGTGTTGTCGGCCGCGAGGGCCTCGCCGGCCGGACGGCCCTGCTTGGTGGCGCTCGCGCTCGGCGTGCCGGTACCGGCCGCGGTGGCGGCGGCGCTCGGGGCGGCGGTGCCGGTCCCGGTCGCGGCGGGGGTGGCGGCCGGGGTGCCGGTCGCGCCCGCCGACGGGGTCGCGGTCGGGGCCGGGGCCTGGACGCCGCTCGGGGCGAGGGCGAGGACCGGGCGGAAGAACAGCTTCGCGGTGGTGCCGACCTGGTCGGCCGCGGTCTGCTTGTCCCCGCCCTTGGGGATGTTCACGATGATGTTGCGGTCACCCTGGGTCTGCACCTCCGCCTCGGAGACGCCCATCCCGTTGACCCGCTGCTCGATGATCCCGGTGGCGACGTCCATGTTGGACTTGTTGATCGCCTTGGGGTCGCTCGACTTCGCACTCAGCGTGATGCTGGTGCCGCCGGCGAGGTCGATCCCGAGGCGGGGCTTGGTGTTGCCCGTCCCGAACATGAGGGCGACCAGTCCGACGGTGACGACCAGGATGAGGGCCAGCGCCCGCCCTGGGTAGCCGTCGCGCGGGCGCGACTTGGGTGTTGCCACCTTGCTCGTTTCTCCCTGTCCATGCCACTTCCCCCCACCGGACCCCGCCCGGCTCGTGGCTGGACGGGGTGTGGCGGAACTGCGGCCCTGAGTCCTGTGGGCTCGCGGCGTGACGCCGCGCGACCGGGCGGGTTGCCCGGCCGTACTACTTGCTCGCGGGAGCGCCGCCCTCGGCCTCGGCCTTCGCGTCGCCCTTGGCGGCGTCGTCCTTGGTGAACGACAGCGGCTCGGCGGCGGCCGGCTCGATCTCGGCGTCCACCGCGTCCACGGCCTCGACCGGCTCGTCCTCGGCGGGGCGGCCGTTGATGATCGCGTCGTAGTCCGCGGGGTCCATGACCGCCGCGACGGCGCTCTTGGTGAAGTGGCTGACCACGCCCGGCGCGATCTCCAGCTCGACGGTCTCCTCGTTGACCGCCTTCACCTTCGCGTACAGACCGCCGATGGTCCGGACCCCCGCCCCGGGCTCCAGCGCCGTCTGCATCTGCTGCATCTGCGACTGGCGCTTCTTCTGCGACCGGAACATGAGCACGATCGCGAGGATCGGGAGGAGAAGGATGATGAGGTTCACTGCAGCCAGGGTCCTTTACGGGCCGCCGGCCGGCGGCCTGTGTGGTATTGGTCGTCCTCTCGGGCGAGAGGGGCGGTCCGGCGGAGTCTAGGCGACCCCGAACTGATCGGACAACGCCAAGCATCGCATCCTGCCGCCGAAAGTGGCGAGCCTCCGCCTGCACAGTTTCCCGGGACTTCTCCCCCGGATCCCCGCGCAACCCCGACCGCGGGCGCACACGCTCCGCATACGCTCCGCCCTCACCCGTTCGGCCTCCCGCTCAGTCCTCGGGGGTCCGGGGCCCGTCGGGGGCGAAGAGTTCGGGCTGGGCGGGCACCGCGCCGCGGCCCGGCCGGTCCGGCGGGACCAGGCCGAGGTGCTGCCAGGCCGCGGCGGTGGCGATCCGCCCGCGCGGGGTGCGGGCCAGCAGTCCCTCGCGGACCAGGAACGGTTCGGCGACCTCCTCGACCGTCTCGGCCTCCTCGCCGACCGCGACCGCCAGCGTGGACAGCCCGACCGGTCCGCCGCCGAAGAGCCGCAGCAGCGCGCCCAGCACCGCGCGGTCCAGGCGGTCCAGACCACGGGCGTCCACCTCGTAGACCTCCAGCGCCCGGCCGGCGATCTCGGCGGTCACCACGCCGTCGTGCCGCACCTGCGCGTAGTCGCGGACCCGGCGCAGCAGCCGGTTGGCGATCCGCGGCGTCCCCCGGGAGCGGCCGGCGATCTCGGCCGCACCGGCCGGGTCGATCTCCACGTCCAGCAGCGCGGCCGAGCGGTGCACCACCCGCTGCAGCTCGGCCGGGGCGTAGAACTCCATGTGACCGGTGAAGCCGAACCGGTCCCGCAGCGGCGGCGGCAGCAGCCCGGCCCGGGTGGTGGCGCCGACCAGGGTGAACGGCGGCAGCTCCAGCGGGATGGCGGTCGCCCCCGGCCCCTTGCCGACGATCACGTCGACCCGGAAGTCCTCCATCGCCATGTAGAGCATCTCCTCGGCGGGCCGGGACATCCGGTGGATCTCGTCGAGGAAGAGCACCTCCCCCTCGGCGAGCGAGGAGAGGATCGCCGCGAGGTCCCCCGCGTGCTGGATGGCCGGCCCGGAGGTGATCCGGATCGGGGCGCCCAGCTCGGCCGCGATGATCATCGACAGGGTGGTCTTGCCGAGCCCGGGCGGCCCGCTGAGCAGCACGTGGTCCGGCGCGGAGCCGCGCCGGCGGGCGGCCTGGAGCACCAGCGACAGCTGCTCGCGCACCCGTTCCTGACCGATGAACTCGTCCAGCAGCTTGGGGCGCAGCGCCGCCTCGACGGCCTGGTCCTCACCGTCGGCGGCGGCGGTCACCAGCCGGTCGGCGGGCTCGGAGTCGTACGGGCTCATCGGAGGGGGCTCCCACATGGTGTCGGCGGAGTGACGGGTCGTCGGTCGGCCTCGGCGCGAAAGTCGGCCTCAGCCCGGAAGTCGGCTTCAGCGCGAACGGTTGAGGCCGCGCAGCGCGAGCCGCAGCAGCGCTCCGACGTCCGGCGTCGACTGCGCCTCCGCCTCCGGGGTGACGGCGGCGACCGCCTCGTCCGCCTCCCGGGGCGCGTACCCGAGGCCGACCAGCGCGGAGTGCAGCTGCTCGCCCCACGGCGCCGGACCGGTCGCGACCGGCTTCTGCGCCGGGACCGCGCCGTGCGGCGCGCCCAGCTTGTCCTTGTACTCCAGCAGCAGCTTGGCCGCCTTGGCCTTGCCGATGCCGGGCACCGCCACCAGCGCCTTCTCGTCGCCGCTCGCCACCGCGGCCCGCAGCGCGTCCGGGCTGTGCACCCCGAGCACGGCCTGCGCCAGCTTCGGGCCGACGCCGGGCGCGGCCTGGAGGATCTCGAAGACGGCGCGCTCGTCGTCGTCGGCGAAGCCGAACAGGGTCAGCGAGTCCTCCCTGACCACCAGCGAGGTGGCCAGCCGGGCCGGCTCGCCCAGCCGCAGGCCGGCCAGGGTGGCGGGCGTGCACTGCACCGCCATGCCGACGCCGCCGACCTCCACCACCGCGAGGCCGGCGGAGATCGCCGCCACTGGTCCTTGCACGAAGGCGATCATCGGGGGGTTCCTCTCGGGCCGGGCGGGGAGGTGGTACGGGCGGCCGCCTTGATCGCGGCCTCCAGGCGGTTGGTGGCGCCGCCGCGCCAGATGTGGCAGATGGCCAGCGCCAGTGCGTCGGCGGCGTCGGCCGGCTTCGGCGGCGCGTCGAGCCGCAGCAGCCGCTGCACCATCGCCGTGACCTGGGCCTTGTCGGCCCGGCCGGAGCCGGTGACAGCGGCCTTGACCTCGCTGGGGGTGTGCAGGGTGACCGGTATGCCGCGCCGGGTGGCGCAGAGCATGGCGACCGCGCTGGCCTGCGCGGTGCCCATCACGGTGCGGACGTTGTGCTGGGCGAAGACCCGCTCGACGGCCACCAGCTCGGGCCGGTGCTCGTCCAGCCAGGCCTCGATGCCCTGCTCGACCAGCAGCAGCCGCGGCCCGATCTCCGCCTCGGCGGGGGTGCGCACCACCCCGACCCCGACCATCCGCAGCGGCCGGCCCGGCGCTCCCTCGACCACGCCGATCCCGCACCTGGTCAGCCCCGGATCGACCCCCAGCACCCGGACCAAGGCTCCCCCTTCGTCATGACGTCCTCCGACCTGCGAAGGCTACCGTCCACCACCGACAGCGCCACCGACGACACCGGCCCGGCGGTCCTGGGGACCGCCGGGCCGGAAGGGGGGCACGATCACTCGGAGTCGAGCTGCGCGCCGACCTCGTCGCTGATGTCGAAGTTGGCGAAGACGTTCTGCACGTCGTCGCTGTCCTCCAGGGCGTCGATCAGCTTGAAGATCTTGCGGGCGCCGTCGACGTCCAGCTCGACCTGCATGCTCGGGACGAAGTTGGCGTCGGCCGAGTCGTAGTCGACGCCGGCGTCCACCAGCGCGGTGCGCACGGGGACCATGTCGCCCGGCTCGGAGACGATCTCGAACGCCTCGCCGAGGTCGTTGACCTCCTCGGCACCGTGGTCGAGGACGATCTCGAGGAGCTTCTCCTCGTCCACGCCGTCCGCCTTCGGGACGATCACGACACCGCGGCGGTTGAACAGGTACGAGACCGAGCCCGGGTCGGCCATCGAGCCGCCGTTGCGGGTCATCGCCACGCGCACGTCGGAGGCGGCGCGGTTGCGGTTGTCGGTGAGGCACTCGATGAGCACCGCGACACCGTTCGGGCCGTAGCCCTCGTACATGATCGTCTGGTAGTCGGCCCCGCCGGCCTCCAGGCCACCACCGCGCTTGACGGCGCGGTTGATGTTGTCGATCGGGACCGACGCCTTCTTCGCCTTCTGCACGGCGTCGTACAGCGTCGGGTTGCCGCCCAGGTCCGGACCGCCGGTGCGCGCCGCCACCTCGATGTTCTTGATCATCTTGGCGAAGAGCTTGCCGCGCTTGGCGTCGATCACGGCCTTCTTGTGCTTGGTGGTAGCCCACTTAGAGTGGCCGGACATCGCCAGCTCCTTTACGTCGCCAATGGGAAATGAACAGATGAGATCTTACCGGTGCGGTCGGTCCTCACCCGCACACGGTCGTTCGCGCACCGTCACGCGGCGGCGAGGTGCTCCTCGACCATCCGCACGAAGTACGCGTGCACCCGGTGGTCGCCGGTGAGCTCGGGGTGGAACGAGGTGGCCAGCAGGTTGCCCTGACGCACCGCGACGATCCGGCTCTCCGGGCCGTCGGCGGCCGGCAGCTCGGCCAGCACCCGCACGCCCGCGCCGACCGCCTCCACCCACGGGGCCCGGATGAACACCCCGTGCACGGGCGCCTCGTCCAGACCCGTGAAGGCGACACCCGACTCGAAGGACTCGTTCTGGCGGCCGAAGGCGTTGCGGCGCACGGTCATGTCGATGCCGCCCACCGTCTCCTGGTCCTCGCGCCCGTCCAGGATCTTGTCGGCCAGCATGATCATTCCGGCGCAGGTCCCGTAGACCGGCATCCCCGCCGCCACCCGCTCGCGCAGCGGGCCCATCACGCCGAACAGCAGCGCCAGCTTGGACATCGTGGTGGACTCCCCGCCGGGGATCACCAGCGCGTCGACCTCGGCCAGCTCCTCCACCCGGCGCACCGGACGGGCCAGCGCGTCGGCCTCGGCCAGCGCGATCAGGTGCTCACGGACGTCGCCCTGCAGGGCGAGGACGCCGATGACTGGAGTGGACACTTCTCGTACCTCTTGACTCTCGAACGGACGACGCGCAGCGGCCCGCCGCGCCGATGATCACACCGTGCGGCGGGCCGTGGGAGGCGTATTACCAGCCGCGGTTGGCGTAGCGCTCGGTCTCCGGCAGGGTGTCGCAGTTGATGCCGACCATGGCCTCGCCCAGGTTGCGGGAGGCGTCGGCGATGATCTTCGGGTCGTCGAAGAACGTGGTGGCCTTGACGATCGCGGCGGCACGCTTCGCGGGGTCGCCCGACTTGAAGATGCCGGAGCCGACGAAGACGCCCTCGGCACCCAGCTGGCGCATCAGCGCGGCGTCGGCCGGGGTGGCCACACCACCGGCGGAGAACAGCACGACCGGCAGCTTGCCGAGCTCGGCGACCTCCTTGACGAGCTCGTACGGGGCGCGCAGCTCCTTGGCGGCGGCGTACAGCTCGTTGTTGTCGAAGCCGCGCAGCTTGGCGATCTCGTTCTTGATCTGGCGCAGGTGGCGGACCGCCTCGACGACGTTGCCGGTGCCGGCCTCGCCCTTCGAGCGGATCATGGCCGCACCCTCGGCGATGCGGCGCAGCGCCTCGCCCAGGTTGGTGGCACCGCAGACGAAGGGCGTGGTGAACGCGAACTTGTCGGAGTGGTTGACCTCGTCGGCCGGGGTCAGCACCTCGGACTCGTCGATGTAGTCGACACCCAGCGACTGGAGGACCTGGGCCTCGACGAAGTGGCCGATCCGGGACTTCGCCATGACCGGGATCGAGACCGCGGCGATGATCTCCTCGATCATGTTCGGGTCCGACATGCGGGCCACGCCGCCGTCCTTGCGGATGTCGGCCGGCACGCGCTCCAGGGCCATGACGGCCACAGCGCCGGCGTCCTCGGCGATCTTCGCCTGCTCGGCGTTGACCACGTCCATGATCACACCGCCCTTGAGCTGCTCGGCCATGCCGCGCTTGACCCGGGCGGTACCGATCTGCGGCTGGTCTGCGGTGGTGGGGGTGGTGGACACGTGAGACCTCACTCGAAGATGAACCAGTGCTATCGCCCTATGGTAGGCGGAAGAAACGGCCCCTCCATGCGCCACCAAGTCCAGCGTGCGTGACGGGATACGACAAACAGGCCGGATCCGGACCCACCCGCCGCAGCGGGTGGGACGCGTTCCGCCCGGCCGTGCCGGACTTGTCCCGACCGGTCCCGCCGCACTCGTCACCCGGTCCCCGCCGCGCGCCCCGCGCCGGCGCGCCCTACGCCGGCGCACCCTCCGGAGTGAGCGCCGACGGCGGCGCGTCGTCCATCTCGAACGCCATCGGGAACGGCGCCCGGCCCGCCAGCCGGAAGTACCGCACCAGCCGGTGCTCCCGCACCGCCCGCGCCGCCCGCACCGCGTCGTTGTGGAACCGCCGCGCCATCGGCACCCGACGCACGGCCGCCGTCAGGTCCCGCACCGCCTCCTCGCCGCCCGGCTCGGCCACCAGCACCGCCACCTGCTCCGGCTCCGCGAACACCGCCCGCAGCGCCAGGCTCAGCTGGCTCTCGGCCACCTCGCGCTGCTCGTCCTCCGCCTGCCGGGCCGCGTGCGCCGCGTCCAGCAGCAGCAGCGACGCCGCCGGGTCCAGCAGCGAGGACGTCGCCAGCTCCATCGCCACCGACGCCCGGCGGACCAACTGCGCGTCCAGCGCCGCCCGGGCGGCGTCGATCCGGGCGTGCAGCCGGTCCAGCCTCCCGGCCGTCCAACTCAGGTACATCCCGAACAGCACCACGGCCACGCCGGCCCAGATCCACGTAGTCACGGGGCGCTACGCTACCGGGTGCTTCCGGTTCACCCCTCGACCACCGTGTTCCGGTACGCCTCGCGGTCGATGTCGCGCACGTCCACCGCGAGCTGCAGCCGCTCCCCCGGCACCGGCTCCACCCGCTCGGCCAGCAGCGCCAGCACCGCGTCGGTGAGCGCCGCCTTCGCCTCCGGGGTCCGCCCCGGGAAGATCTGGAACTGCACGAACACCTGCGCCTCGGCCCGCTCGCCGAAGCCCACCACGACCTCCGGGTCGGTCTGCCGGAAGACCGTCTTGCAGCCCTCGGGCTTGGCACCGATGGTGTCCACCGCGAGCCGGTTGATCGCCAGCCCCAGCTCACGGCGGTCGAAGGAGTCGGCCAGGCTCGGCGAGTAGTCGACGGAGATCTGCGGCATCGGGGCCTCCGGAAGCACGGGGTCGGAACAGCGGACGGAACAGCGGGAGGGGACAGCGGGTCGGGACGGGCGCCGGGACCGCCGACGTCGCACCGCACGTCCGGCGGGACGACCGTCCGACCCTATCCGCGCCCCGCCGCCGGCTCAGTCCCGGGCCAGCCCGAACCGGCCACGCCGGCCGCTGCGCTCGTCCTCCTCGACCACCGCCGCCGCACCCGCCGTCACCGTCTCGTAGACGGCCAGGATGTCCGCGCCCACGGTCGACCAGTCGAACCGCCGCACGTGCCGCGACGCCGCCTTCCGCAGTTCCTCCAGCCGCCCCGGGTCCCCCAGCAGCCGCAGCGCCGTCCGCGCCAGCGCGTCCGCGTCCTCCACCGGGAACAGCTCGCCCGCGTCCCCGCCGTCCAGCACCTGCTTGAACGCGTCCAGATCGCTCGCCAGCACCGGCGCTCCCGCCGACATCGCCTCGACCAGGATGATCCCGAAGCTCTCGCCGCCGGTGTTCGGCGCCACGTACAGGTCCACGCTGCGCAGCAGCCGGGCCTTGTCCCGGTCGCTCACCATGCCGAGGAACTCCACCTGGGCGCGGACCTCCGGCGCCAGCCCGGCGACCGCCTCCTCCTCGTCGCCCTTGCCCGCGACCAGCAGCCGCACCCCGGGGCGCTCCGCCAGGATCCGCGGCAGCGCCGCCAGCAGCGTCGGCAGCCCCTTGCGCGGCTCGTTGATCCGCCCGATGAAGCCGATCGTCCCCGGGCCGCCGGCCGCCGCCCCGCCGGTCCAGCGGGCGTCCGGCTCGGCCTCCGCGAAGAAGCCCACGTCCACGCCGTTCGGGATCACCACCGCGTCCCCGCCCAGGTGCTCCACCAGGGTGCGCCGCGCGTACTCGCTCACCGCGATCCGGGCCCGCATCTTCTCCAGGCCCGGCTGGAGGATCGGCGAGGCCGCGATCATCGCCCGCGAGCGCGGGTTCGAGGTGTGGAAGGTGCCCACCATCGGCCCCGAGGCCGACCAGGCCGCCAGCATCGACAGGCTCGGCGAGGCCGGCTCGTGCACGTGCAGGATGTCGAACCGGCCGTCGTGCAGCCACCGCCGCACCCTCGCCGCCGACAGGATCCCGAAGCTCAGCCGCGCCACCGAGCCGTTGTACGGCACCGCCACCGCCCGCCCCGCCGAGACCACGTACGGCGGCAGCGCCTCGTCGTCCTCGGCCGGCGCCAGCACCGACACCGCGTGGCCCAGGCCGATCAGGTGCTCGGCGAGGTCCCGGATGTGGAACTGCACGCCACCGGGGACGTCCCAGTCGTACGGGCAGACGATGCCGATCTTCACGGGTCTCCTCGAAAGTCCTGCGGACGGTACGGGCGGTGCGGGCGGTACGTGCGGCGCGGGCGGCACCGCCGGTCCGGTACGGGCGGTACGGGCGGCACCGCCGGTCCGGGCGGCGGGTACGGAGCGGACGGCGGGTCCGGCCTCAGGCCCCCGACGCCCCCGGTGCCTCGGCCGCCTCGGCCGCCGGGTTCGCGACGACCGGACGCGCGGCCACCGGGTCGGCGGCCACCGGGCCCGCCGGGCGGGCCGGCCCCGACTCCACCGTCTCACGGACCGGGAGGTCGGCCAGCCAGAAGCGCTGCAGCATGTGCCAGTCCTCCGGGTGCTCCCGGATCGCGTCCTCCCAGACGTCCGCCATCGCCTGCGTCATCACCCGGGTCTTCTCCGCCCGGTCGCCCTCCGCCGGCACCGGCACCTCCGGATGGATCCGGCCCCGCAGGATCCGGCCCTCGTACCAGAGCGAGACCGGCATCAGCGCCGCCCCGGTGCGCTGGGCCAGCGCCGCCGGACCGGCCGGCATCCGCGTCGCCTCACCGAAGAACGACACCCCGATACCCGCCTCCGAGAGGTCGCGGTCCCCCACCAGGCAGACCAGCTTCCCCGCCCGCAGCCGGCGCGCCAGCGTGCCCACCACGTTCACCGAGCCGCCGGTCAGCGGGAGCACCTCCATGCCCAGGCTCTCCCGGAACGCCACGAACCGGTCGAACAGCCGCTCCGGCTTCAACCGCTCCGCCACCGTCGTGAACGGATACCCCAGCGAGGCCACCCAGGCACCCGCGAGGTCCCAGTTGCCCATGTGCGGCAGCGCTATCACCGCGCCCCGCCCCGACTCCAGCGCCTCCCGCAGCTGCTCGAAACCGTCCACCCGGACGTCCCGCAGCACCCGCGCGCGACCCCAGACCGGCAGCCGGAACGACTCCTGCCAGTACCGCATGTACGAACGCATCCCGGCCCGCGACAGCTCCCGCAGCCGGGCCTCGTCCGCGTCCGGGCACACCCGCAGCAGGTTCGCCTCCAGCTGCAGCACCCGCTTGCCGCGCCGCCGCCACGCCGAGTCCGCCAGCCGGTCGAACAGCGCCCGCGCCGCCGGCTCGGGCAGATGCCTCAGCACCGCCCAGCCCGCCGCGTACGCCGAGTACACCAGCCGGTCCACCACTCGTTCCTTCATCGCGGCACCGCCCCCTTCAGCTCCCGGCCGACGCCCGGTCCGCCTCGAACGCCTCGCGGCGCACCGTCACCATCCGCTGGACCACCGTCACCAGGCTGCCGGCCGCCACCAGCCACAGCGCCACCGGCAGCAGCCACTCGACGTACGGCACACCGAACGTCGCCAGACCCGCCACACCGGCCGCCACCAGGCTGATCACCAGCCGCTCGGCCCGCTCCACCAGCCCCGACACGTCGCACGGCAGCCCCTGGCTCTCGGCCCGGGCCTTGGTGTACGACACCACCAGCCCGCTCGCCAGACAGAACACCGCCACCGCGCACAGCAGGTCGTTGTCGCCCTTGCCCGCGTACCACATGGCCAGGCCGCCGAAGATCGCGGCGTCCGCGACCCGGTCCAGCGTCGAGTCGAGGAACGCCCCCCACTTGCTCGTCCGCCCCAGCTGCCGCGCCATGTTCCCGTCCACCAGGTCCGAGAAGATGAACAGCGTGATCGTGATGGTGCCCCAG
This sequence comes from Streptomyces sp. TLI_053, assembly GCF_900105395.1. Lineage (NCBI taxonomy): Bacteria > Bacillati > Actinomycetota > Actinomycetes > Kitasatosporales > Streptomycetaceae > Streptomyces > Streptomyces sp. TLI_053. The sequence continues at coordinate 7,307,074 of NZ_LT629775.1, read as the reverse complement.
AAGAACTCCCCGCGCGGGAAGAACACCAGCGCGCCCGCCACCGAACCGGCCGTACCGACCAGCGTCACGGTGTCCGGGCTCACACCCAACCGGATCAGGAACGCGGCGAACGGGGTCAGGACACGTGTGAAGAAGGCACGCGCGTATTTGTTGAGCATGGCCTTCCCGACCGCTCCGATCTGCCTGGTACCCGCCTGCGGCGGAGAATGCGGCAGACGACCCGACGGATCAGCCCGCCCGGCGCACCCATCGTAGCCACGCCCGCCGACACTCCCCGCCCACCGACCGCTCGCGCGCCCGCCGACGCCTTCGTACCGCGCCCGCCGACGCCTTCGACCCTAGACTTTCACCGACAGCCCCCGGCGCGACGGGAGGAGACCCCGATGCCCGACCGCAGCACCGCCCGGGCCGGCCAGGCCCCCGCCGTCACCGGACCGCGCGACCTGCGCAACGTCGCCCTCGTCGGCTGCGCCGGCGTCGGCAAGACCACCCTCGCCGAATCACTGGCCCTCGCCGCCGGCGCCCTCGGCCGGGCCGGCAAGGTCGCCGACGGCACCACCGTCTCCGACCACGAACCCGTCGAGCACCAGCAGCAGCGCTCCGTCCAGCTCTCCGTGCTCCCGCTCGAATGGCGCGGCGTCAAGATCAACCTGATCGACCCGCCCGGCCACCCCGACTTCGCCGCCGACCTGAGCGCCGCCCTGCACACCGCCGACGCCGCCGTCTTCGTGGTCTCCGCCACCGACCCGGTGACCGCGCCCACCCGCGCCCTGTGGCGCCGGTGCGCCGCCGAGAACATCCCCCGCGCGATCGCCGTCGCCAAACTCGACATCGCCCGCGGCAGCCTCGACGAGATCCTCACCGCCTGCCACGACGCCTTCGGCCTGGGCCCCGACACCCTCCGGCCGCTCTTCCTCCCGGTCCACCACGACGGCCGCCCCGACGGCAGCGTCGACCTCCTCACCGGCCACACCTACGGCAGCGCCGACCCCCTCCCCGACACCGGGCCCGCCCGCGAGAGCCTCGTCGAAGCCATCTCCGGCCAGGACGACACCCTCATGGAGCAGTACCTGGCCGGCGACCCCCTCGACACCGACGCCCTCGAAGCGGGCCTGCGCCGCGAGGTCCTCGGCTGCGCCCTCCACCCCGCCGTCCCCACCAGCGAGCACGGCCTCGGCGCCACCGAACTCCTCGACCTCATCACCAGCGCCTTCCCCGACCCCACCGAACGCACCCGCCCCGGCCCCGCCTGCGACCCCGACGCCCCCCTCGCCGCCCAGGTCGTCCGCGTCACCGGGGACGCCTACGTCGGCCGCGTCAGCCTGCTGCGCGTCTGGGCCGGAACCCTGCGCCCGGACACCCGCATCCGCCTCACCGGCCCCCACCACCCCGCCGACCAGGACGGCGAGGAACGCGTCACCGCCCTCACCAGCCCCTTCGGCAAACTCCAGCGGGCCGTCCCGCACGCCGTCGCCGGCGACCTCGTCTGCGTCGCCAAACTCGGCACCGCCCGCTCCGGCGACACCGTCCAGGAACCCGGCCACCCGGTCGAACTCGACACCTGGCCGCTCCCCGACCCGCTGCTGCCGATCGCCGTCGAGGCCCACAGCAAGGCCGACGACGACAAGCTCTCCCAGGCCCTCGCCCGGCTCGCCGCCGAGGACCCGGCCCTGCGCCTCGAACAGAACCCCGACACCCACCAGCTCGTCCTCTGGTGCACCGGCGAGGCCCACGCCGAGACCCTCCTCGACCGCCTCCGCAACCGCCACGGCGTGCACGTCGACACCGTCGCCCACAAGGTCGCCCTGCGGGAGACCTTCGGCACCGCCGCGGCCGGCCACGGACGCCTCGTCAAACAGTCCGGCGGCCACGGCCAGTACGCCATCTGCGAGCTGGAGGTCGAACCCCTCCCCGCCGGCGCCGGCTTCGAGTTCCAGGAACACGTCGTCGGCGGCGCCGTCCCCAAGCACTTCATCCCCTCCGTCGAGAAGGGCGTCCGCGCCCAGCTCGCCAAGGGCGTCGCCACCGGCCACCCGCTCGTCGACGTCCGGGTCACCCTCACCGACGGCAAGGCGCACTCCGTCGACTCCTCCGACTCCGCCTTCCAGAACGCCGCCGCCCTCGCCCTGCGCGACGCCGCCGAACACGCCGTCATCCGGCTCCTCGAACCCGTCGCCGCCGTCCGCGTCCTGCTGCCCGACGACTACCTCGGCGCCGTCCTCGGCGACCTCTCCGCCCGCCGCGGCCGCGTCCTCGGCACCGAGACCGCCGGCCCCGGCCTCACCCTGCTGCGCGCCGAGGTCCCCGAACTCGAACTCGCCCGCTACCCCGTCGACCTGCGCTCGCTCACCCACGGCACCGCCGAGTTCAGCCGCTCCCACCTGCGCCACGAACCCATGCCCGCCGCCCTCGCCGCCCGCTTCACCGACCAGGACGACTGAACCCCCGGCGGCCCCTGCCGCCGGGTCCCCTCAGGCGCCGGGCCGTCAGCGCCGCGGCAGCGCGCAGGCCGCCGTCCCGCCCGGCATCCGGTGCCGGTGACGCGCCACCCAGCGGTACACCAGGCCCGCCACCGGCCGCACCGGCGCCAGCGCCAGCACCCCGCCCAGGTACGCCCACACCCCGCCCGAACGCATCAGCAGCCGCGCCACCGCCTGCGCCCCGCCGTACACCCGTCCGGCCGGCGTCACCCAGAGCACCTCGCGCTCCGCGCGCTCCCACGACACCTCGCCGCGCCCCCCGGCCGACGCGTCCAGCCCCGCCAGGTCCGCGAACTGGAACGGCACCGCCTCCCAGCCGCCCGACGCCAGGGTCTGCCGGAGGAAACGCTCCGCCCAGGTCGCACACGTCGTGCAGAACGCGCAGTCCCCGTCGAAGACCAGAACCGGATCCGTCAGCGCATCGCTCTCCATGCCGCCCATCGTGCCCCATCCCTCCCGGCCGGAGGGTCCCGGGGCGCGTCGAACAGCCGAAACGTGGGCATCATGCCCCACGGGCCCGGCGTGGCCCGTTCGTGACGCCAGTTCAGACGATCATCCGCGCGCCGGTACCCCGGCGCGGTACCCTGCCGCAGGACAAGGGGAGGAGGGGACGCCACCGTGACCACACTCGACATGACCCCGGGTGCGCAGATACCCCGGACCGACGCCGGCCCGCAGACCGCCGGCACCCAGGCGCTCTCCTCGGCCGCGTACCGCGACGCCGAACTCACCGGCGACGCCGGGAAACTCGACGGGGCCAATGCCAAGAAGGGCCGTTTCGCCCTCTTCAGGCCCAACTTCGGCGAGGCCTTCAGCAAGGCGCTCATCTCCCGTGCCCTCGGCGGCGACCGCAAGCCCCTGGTGCCCGCCTTCGGCGTCGACACCCGCCAGGTCGTCGAGCACTGCCTCGCCGCCGAGGAGATCCGCCGCGGCCGCGACCGGCAGCTGTCCACCGTCTCCGTCGTCACCGGCCTGCTCTTCCTGCCCGGCACCCTGATCTGGCTCGGCGCCTTCCAGCTCCGCGCCTGGCTCAAGCGCGACAACCCCAAGAACGCCGGCGTGTACGGGGGCGTCGTCCTCTTCCTCGCCGCCGCCGTCGCCGTCCTGCTCGCGATCAGGCCCCCGGCCGGCGGCATCCTCGGCCTCTACCTGCGCATCGTCATGCTGGCCCCGGTCGTCGGCTGGTACCTCGCCAAGCGCATCGTCGTGCGCACCGCCCTCGACCTGCGCGCGCGCTGGCTGCAACTCGTCGAGGGCAACGCCGTCGCCGCGACCGTCCCGATGGCCGTCCCCCGCGACGACCTCGACAAGAAGGCCGCCGACCTGCGCGCCAAGCTCGGCCGGCTGGAGTCCGAGCAGGAGACCAACGTCCATCACTACGCCGGGCCCAAGGGCATCCTCGGCGCCGGCCGCCGCTGGGGCGAGTGGAAGCTCATCGACACCCTGCGCCCCGCCGAGGGCCAGATCGACTTCCGCCAGTTCCACCCCTGGGACCTCGTCCGCAAGATCTCCGGCCACCTCAAGGCCCTCGGCATCAGCGAGGTCGCCAACAGCGGCATCCCCGACGTCCGGATCAAGCAGTGGGTGGTCTTCGAGGTCGGCGAGAACGCCGACGAGATCAGCCGCCCCGGCAGCGCCGACATGGACGGCGACCACATGCGCGACTTCGCCGTCCAGGCCATCGCCGACAAGCAGACGTTCGGCGGCGGCCCCCGGCACTACCTCGCCACCCAGTTCATCACCCACGACGGCAAGCTCGTGCTGACCTTCACCGTCACCGTCGCCCTGCTCGCCAACACCCTCAACGTCACCGTCGCGGCCTTCGCGCTCGGCCCGATCAACGGCTACTTCTTCGACAAGCCCAAGGACAAGGAGAAGTCGGTCGCCAAGACCGTGCGGTTCTGGGAGGAGCGCACGGTCAAGCTCCCGCTGATCGACAACGACGAGGTCGTCCGGCAGGCCGTCCGCGCCCCCTTCTACCGGATGCCGAGCCTGCTGTCCTGGCTCGGCGGCGGCCTCGGCCTGCCCGAACCCTTCGGCCTGCGGCACATCTGGGCCGGCCAGCCCTGGGACACCCGCACCATGGCCGACAACGCGCTCAACGTCTCGCACCCGGTGATCGGCGCCGTCCACACCGCGACGATGGAGTTCCTCGCCGAGCACGACCTCGACACCGAACGCGCCTTCAAGGGCCGCGCGGCCGGTCTCAAGGCCGAGGCCCAGGGCAGCCGGCCGTTCAAGGTCGACCGCTACGACGCCTGACCGGGCCGCCGCCCCGCCGCACGAGGAGGGCCCCCGCCGACCCGGAACGGTCGACGGGGGCCCTCCTCGCTGTGCGCGTCAGTCCTGGGGCCAGGCCTCGGCCAGCATCTTCCGGGTGTCCGCCAGCAGTTGCGGCAGCACCTTGGTGTGACCGACCACCGGCATGAAGTTGGTGTCCCCGCCCCAGCGCGGCACCACGTGCTGGTGCAGGTGCGCGGCGATACCGGCCCCCGCCGCCGCACCCTGGTTCATCCCGATGTTGAAGCCGTGCGCGCCCGAGGCCGCGCGCAGCGCCGTCATCGCCTTCTTGGTGAACACCGCCAGCTCGGCCGTCTCCGCCTCGTCCAGCTCGGTGTAGTCCGCCGCGTGCCGGTACGGGACCACCATCAGGTGCCCGCCGTTGTACGGGTACAGGTTGAGCACCGCGTACACCGCGTTCCCGCGCGCGACGACCAGCCCGTCCTCGTCGCTGAGCGCCGGGATCGAGCAGAACGGACAGCCGTCGTCCGGAGCCGGGCCGGTGGGCTTGTTCTCGCCCTGGATGTAGGCCATCCGATGGGGGGTCCACAGGCGGCGGAAGCCGTCCGGCTCCCCGACGCCCCGCTGCAGTTCCGGCTCAGTCGTCATGCTGATCAGCATATTCGCCCACCCCCGCTCGCGAAGCGCGCGGGGCGGACTCCCGAAGGAGCCCGCCCCGCGCACACGAACGGGTCAGACCTGGATCCGGCGCTCCACCGCGTCCACGATCTCGGCGACCGCGTCGGCCAGCGGGACGCCGTTCTTCTGCTCGCCGTTGCGGTAGCGGAAGGAGACCGCGCCCGCCTCGACGTCGTCGTTGCCGGCGATCAGCATGAACGGCACCTTGCTGCGCTGGGCGTTGCGGATCTTCTTCTGCATCCGGTCGTCCGAGGTGTCCACCTCGACCCGGATCCCGCGCTTCTTCAGCTCGGCCGCGACCTCCAGCAGGTACGGCACGTGCTCGTCGGTGATCGGGATGCCGGTCACGGTGACCGGGGCCAGCCACGGCGGCATGGCACCGGCGTAGTGCTCCAGCAGCACCGCGAAGAAGCGCTCGATCGAGCCGAACAGCGCCCGGTGGATCATGACGGGCCGCTGACGCGAGCCGTCCGCCGCCGTGTACTCGAGATCGAAACGGACCGGCAAGTTGAAGTCGAGCTGGATCGTACTCATCTGCCAGGTCCGGCCGATGGCGTCCCGCGCCTGCACCGAGATCTTCGGACCGTAGAAGGCCGCGCCGCCCGGGTCCGGCACCAGCGGCAGACCCTGCTTCTCGGCCACCGCGGCCAGGACGGCGGTGGCCTCCTCCCACGCGTCGTCGCTGCCGACGAACTTCTCCGGGTCCTTGGTGGACAGCTCCAGGTAGAAGTCGGTCAGACCGTAGTCGCGCAGCAGGTTGAGCACGAAGGTGAGGGTCGAGTCGAGCTCGTCCGCCATCTGCTCGCGGGTGCAGTAGATGTGCGCGTCGTCCTGGGTGAAACCGCGGGCGCGGGTCAGGCCGTGCACCACACCGGACTTCTCGTACCGGTACACGGTGCCGAACTCGAACAGGCGCAGCGGCAGTTCACGGTACGAACGGCCGCGCGCGTCGAAGATCAGGTTGTGCATCGGGCAGTTCATCGGCTTGAGGTAGTAGTCCACGCCCTCGTCGAGCTGCATGGGCGGGTACATACCGTCCGCGTACCAGTCCAGGTGGCCGCTCTTCTCGAACAGCTTCCCCTTGGTGGCGTGCGGGGTGTAGACGAACTCGTAGCCCTCCTCCTCGTGCCGGCGGCGCGAGTAGTCCTCCATGGCGCGGCGGATGATGCCGCCCTTGGGGTGGAAGACGGCGAGGCCGGAGCCGATCTCCTCGGGGATGGAGAAGAGGTCGAGCTCGTTGCCGAGCTTGCGGTGGTCGCGCTTGGCGGCCTCCTCCAGGAACTCCAGGTGCGCCTTGAGCTCGTCCTTGCTCGGCCAGGCGGTCCCGTAGAGCCTCTGCAGCATCGGGTTCTTCTCGCTGCCGCGCCAGTAGGCGGCGGCCGAGCGCATGATCTTGAACGCCGGGATCATCCGGGTGCTGGGCAGGTGCGGGCCGCGGCAGAGGTCGCCCCAGCACAGCTCGCCGCTCTTGGCGTCCAGGTTGTCGTAGATGGTGAGCTCGCCGGCGCCGACCTCGACGTCGGCGCCCTCGCCGGCGGTCGCGGCGGAGCCCTTGAGGCCGATCAGCTCCAGCTTGTACGGCTCGCCGGCCAGCTCCTCGCGGGCCGCCTCGTCGGTGACGACGCGGCGCGAGAACTTCTGCCCGCGCTTGATGATCTCCTGCATCCGCTTCTCGATGGCCTTGAGGTCATCGGGGTGGAACGGCTTCTCGACGTCGAAGTCGTAGTAGAAGCCGTCCTTGACCGGCGGGCCGATGCCGAGCTTGGCCTCCGGGAAGAGCTGCTGCACGGCCTGGGCCATCACGTGCGCGGTGGAGTGGCGCAGGATGTCGAGGCCGTCGGGGCTGCCGATCACGACCGGCTCGACCTCGTCGCCGTCCTGGACCGCGTAGGCGAGGTCCTTGAGCTGGCCGGCGACCTTGGCGGCGATGATCGAGCGATCGTCCGCGAAGAGCTCGGCGGCCGTCGTGCCCGTGGTCACCACGCGCTCTTCCCGATCGGGTTCGCGGTTGATGATTACCCGGACGTCCGTCACCGGTCTCTCCTGACGTGCTGGATTCAGAGGACGCAGCACAACGCTGCGCCTCACGATGGTACCGAGAGCGGTGACCCCACCGTCACCTCCGTACCCCTCCTATGCCTCCCGCCCCTCCCCCAGGGTCTTGAGCAGCCGGTCGCGTTCGGCGTCCTCCAGTCCGCAGGGCTCCGGGCCGGAGGGCCGGGTGAGGCGGCGGAAGCCGCCGCGGCGTTCCAGGCGGCCGCTGATCCGCACCGGGGTGCCGGCCAGATGGGCCTCGGCGGCGAGCCGGTAGGCGGCGGCGGGCAGCCGGACCTTGACCTCGTCGACCTCGGCGCCGCCGAGCACCCGCAGCCGGACGCTGCCGGCCCCGGCCGGGTCGGCCCGCTTGAGCCGGACCACGAGGCCGACCAGGGTGACGGCGACGGCGGGTTCGAGGCGTTCGAGCAGGTCGGCGGCCTCGGCCAGGGCGGGCAGGTCGCCGGGCGAGAACTCGACGACCGTCCGGCGGTCGCCGAACCCGCCCGGGGCGCCGGCGGCGGCCGACCAGGCGACGGTGAACCGGCTCGCGGTCGCGCCGCGCACGAGGTCCTGGACCGCGTCGACCAGCTCGCGGCTGACCCCGGACTGGACGGCGTTCTCGAAGGCCTCGGCGCCGCCGCTGACCCGGCGGTAGTCGACGGCGTCGCGCAGCGCCTCCAGGGCGCGGACCAGGGTGGTGATCGCCGCCCGGCCCTCGGGGGCCGGGCTGTGGGCGGTGAGCCCCGGGCCGTCGGCGACGACCAGGACCCGGTCCAGGAAGTCGCCGGCCCAGCTGTCCAGTCGGGCGCCGAAGTAGGCGGCGCGGGTGCGCCCCGCCTTGGCTCCGGCGGCGAGCATGGCGCGGGCGGCCCGCCGGAGCCGTTCGGTCTCCTCCCAGGGCGCGGTGCCGGGGGCGGCGGCGCCGGGCGGGCCGGCCGGGTCGCGCTGCCAGTGCAGTTCGTCGCCGGGGACGGCGAGGGCGAGCAGGATGGCCCGGGCGGAGGGACTGGCGGAGCGGGACAGCGCGGTGACGGCGTCGGTGAGCAGCTCGACCGCGTCGTCGAAGCCGTCGCCGGCCGGGACGATCAGGCTGACGCCGGGGTCGGTGCCCTCGGGGGGTGTCCAGCGCCCGTAGCGGGCGGAGGGTCCGCCGCGGCGGACCCAGCCGTGCTGGGCGAGCAGGACGGCGAGCACCGCGGGGTCGACGGCGGCCGGATCGGGCAGCGGCCCGGTCTGCGGCGGTCCGCCGGGCGCGGGGCGCAACGGCCCGTGGGGCAGTGTCATGGAGCGGCTCCTCCCGGCCGGGGGCCGGGCCGTCACGGGCTGCCGCCCGCTCCGACCCTGGCCATGATGTCGCACAGGGCGCGGTCGTCGAAGACCTTCGCGGTGGGGACGCGGACGTTGGTGCGGCGCTGCCCGGTGACGGGGTGGCCGGCCAGGTTGACCCAGTAGCAGCAGTGCCGCAGCTCCAGCGCGTCGGGCCGGGCGGCGAGCCAGCGGTCCACCCGGCGGGGCAGCAGCATGACGACGAGGATCCGGGGCACCGCGACCCGGGGCCGGGCGAGCTTGCGCAGGTGGTCGTTGTCCAGGGTGAAGGAGAAGAAGGCGCCGCGCGGATCGGGCGCGATCTGCTGGGTGGCCTTCAGCTGGATCTTGACGGTGACCTCGTCGTCGACCTCGTGGCTGCGCGAGCCGTGGCTGACCTGCCAGTCGATGCCGTTGTCCGGGAACGGCTGCGAGAGCGAGCAGCCGGCCGCGGCGACGACCGCGTGCAGATAGCCGACCTGCAGGGTCTCCATGCAGGCCGTCACCGCCAGATCGCCCCGCAGGACGGCCGCCGCCTCCTCGGGCTGCGGCTGCGTCAGCGCCATGACCGTCCGTCCCTCCCCCGTCCCCCCGGGCCGGTCCGGATTCGAACGCGGCACCCGTGGGCAGGGTGCCCGGCCGGTGTCCCGCCAAACGGTTGAGCAGGCGTCAGGGGCGGGTATCAACGGGGCGGGAACACGCTGTTTTCGAGGGGCAGTCATGCAGCAGCACTGGTTCACCGGCCCGCTCGCCTCCTTCGACACCGAGACCACCGGCGTGGACGTCGAGTCCGATCGCATCGTCTCGGCCGCCCTGGTCGTCCAACCCGCCCCGGGCGCGGCCCCGGTGGCGACCACCTGGCTCGCCGATCCCGGCGTGCCGATACCCGACGGGGCCCGCGCGGTGCACGGGATAGACGACGCCAGGGTGCGGGCGTTCGGGCGCCCGGCCGGGGTGGTGGTGGCCGAGGTGGCCGCCGCGCTGGCCGAACAGGCCCGCGCCGGGCGGCCGGTGGTGGTGATGAACGCGCCGTACGACCTGACGCTGCTGGACCGCGAGCTGCGCCGGCACCGGGGGACGTCGCTGGCCGAGGCGACCGGTCCGGCGGCGCTGCTGGTGCTGGACCCGCGGGTGCTGGACAAGCACGTGGACCGCTACCGCCGGGGCCGGCGGACGCTGACGGACCTCTGCGCGCACTACGGGGTCGAGCTGACCGGGGCGCACGAGGCGGCCGCGGACGCGACGGCGGCGCTGGAGCTGGTGCGGGCGGTCGGCGCCCGGTACCCGGGGGCGCTGGGCGGGCTGACGGTGGGCGAGCTGCACCTGCGGCAGGCGGTCTGGCACGCCGCGCAGGCCCGGGGACTGCAGGCCTGGTTCGACCGGTCGGGGGCGGACGAGCGGGTGGACCTGTCCTGGCCGATGCGCCCGGCCCGGTGCGGTTGCGGGCGGCGGCTGTCGCCGGAGCACGAGTGCGAGGTGGCCGCGTAGGGCGCGTCCGGCGGGTCCGCCCGGTGCCCGGTGCCGGTGGCCGCCCGGCACGGCCCGACCCGACGCGCACGAACGCCGCAGGCCCCGACCGGAATCCGGTCGGGGCCTGCGTGCTGTCCGGTGGGCGATACTGGGATCGAACCAGTGACCCCTTCGGTGTGAACGAAGTGCTCTCCCGCTGAGCTAATCGCCCGGGCAACGAGAAGAACTGTAGCACCATTCGGGGGGTGCCGTACAACTCGTTCGGGGAGTGCGGCCCGACGCTCCCCCAGAACTCCCGCGCGGTGCGGAAGATGACTGCGCCTCAGGACATTCCCCGACACCGTTCACCGGATTGCGGGAAATACATGTGAGGCCCAACCGATAATCGGCTGGGCCTCACATATCACAATGCATTCCGGTGGGCGATACTGGGATCGAACCAGTGACCCCTTCGGTGTGAACGAAGTGCTCTCCCGCTGAGCTAATCGCCCGGGTGCAGGGAAAACATTACCGCATCCCGGAGGGTGGTCCGAACGCGCTCCCCGGCGGCCCGGCCACCGCCCCCGGCGACACCCTCACCCGGACGGCCCCGCCCGGCGGGCGGGCGGACGGCTCAGTCCTCGTGGATCTTCCAGGGCATGACCAACCCGTACTTCCACAGGTACCAGCCGCCGAGCGCGGCGATCACCGCCACGCCGATCGCGGTGAGCGTCAGATTGCGCCGCCGGACCTTCGGGTCCAGGGCCTTCTGGGCCGCCTCGGCCACCTTGCGGCGGGTCCAGCGCAGGGCCAGCTGGGCCCAGACGAACTCGGTCGCCCAGATGCCCATGCCCAGGAAGATCACCACCCAGCCCGGGCCGGGCAGCGGCAGCATGATCACGCCCAGCACCACGACCGCCAGGCCGACCAGGAAGACCGCGACCTGCCAGCTCAGGTGCAGCGGGCGGGAGCGGCGGATGAAGTGCGGGGCTCGCGAGCCGAGCGGCCTGCCCCCGTCCGCGGCCGCCTCCGCCGGCCCCTCGGCGCCGGAGCCCCCGCCCCTGTCGTCCGCCCCCGTCGGCGCCCCCGTGTCGTCCGGCACGATCACATCCCCCGTTCCGGTGTTCCCGCCCGCGTCACCGCGTGCCTTGTCGCTTCGCACAGTCATGCCAGGAAACTAACCGAGAAGGGCTCCGGTAATCGCGTGGAGGCCGGTCTGTGGCGATTCCGCAATGCGCCGTAAGGGGTACGACTCGCGCCCGAATCGGGACAGAGGGGTTTACATCGGTCTTGGAGGTGGGATGGTCCGTTCGCCGACGTGCGATTCCCCGAGCGCACACTGAGCGAAAGGCCATGGCGCTTATGAACACCACGGTCAGCTGCGAGCTGCACCTGCGCCTCATCGTGTCCAGCGAGTCCTCACTGCCCGTCCCCGCGGGCCTGCGCTACGACACCGCCGACCCCTATGCCGTGCACGCCACGTTCCACACCGGCGCCGACGAGACCGTCGAGTGGGTGTTCGCCCGAGATCTCCTTGCGGAGGGGCTGCACCGACCCACCGGTACCGGCGACGTCAGGGTCTGGCCGTCGCGCAGTCACGGGCAAGGGGTGGTCTGCATCGCCCTGAGCTCTCCGGAAGGAGAAGCCCTGCTGGAAGCCCCGGCCCGGGCGCTTGAGTCTTTCCTCAAGCGGACGGACGCCGCCGTGCCACCCGGCACCGAACACCGTCACTTCGACCTCGACCGGGAGCTGTCCCACATCCTCGCCGAAAGCTGACCGACCGGAGGCGGTCACGCCCCGCTGTCGGCGGGGTCGTCACCCCTGCCGTCACCGCAGCCGTCCTACTCGGGGGCACGGCAGCAGACTCAGCCGCGCACGTCGCGGTCTCGGGGCCGGTGACGAAACGGTTCACCCCGACCGGGGTGGGCCCGCAGCACCGCACGCGCCCGGCACCGGAGCCGGCCATCCCACGGGTGGCCGGCCTCGCTGTCGGGCGCGACCGTTTGCCCGGCGCTCCCGGGCCGGTCCCGGCGCTCCCCGGCCGCTCCCCGGCCGCTCCCCCACCGCTGCGGCCGCCGGTGCCGCCGCCGGTCGTCCCGTGCCGCATCCGCCGCCCGCGCCGGCGCCCGCAGCCACAGCCGGGCCCCGGGACGCGGACCCGATTGCCCGGGAGTCCGCCCCGGCGGGCACCGCCCGCCCCGGCCACCGGAGAAAACTCCGTACAGACCTACGGAATCCGTACGCGTCTTCGAAGCAAGCCACCGCCGGACCCCTCGCCGCCCCGGTAAGGTCTGGGAATGACCCGTAGTCGCGGGGTGCCCACGGCCCCCTCCGCACGAGGAGCCTCCACGTGCTGATCACCCATGACACCGAGTGCGCCCTGAGCATCCTCGTCGAGCTGCTCAACACCGCACCCGAGGTGTGCGGCACCGAGCTGCTGCCCGACACCGCGGCGCTCGACGCCTTCGTGGTCCGGCAGGAGATCAGCGAGATCGACTCCCTCACCGAGGACGACCTGCGCCAGGTGCACGAGCTGCGCTCCCGGCTGCGCGAGGTCTTCGGCACCGAGTCCACCGAAGAGGCCGCCGAGCAGGTGAACGCCCTGGTCGCGGCCGCCGGGACGACACCCCGGCTGACCAACCACGACCACCACGGGTGGCACATCCACTACTTCGCGCCGCACGCCGCCCTCGGTGACCACCTGGCCGCCGAGCTGGGCATGGCGCTGGCCTTCATCCTCACCGCGGGCGAGCGCGAGCGGCTGCGCCGCTGCGAGGCGCCGGACTGCGCGCGGGTCTTCGTGGACCTCTCGCGCAACCGCTCGCGCCGCTACTGCGACAGCCGGACCTGCGGGAACCGGCTGCACGTCGCCGCCTACCGGGCCCGCCAGCGCTCGGCGGAAGCGGTGCCCTCGGCCTGAGCGGCCGCGGGCCCGGGGCCCGGGCGGCGGCAGCGCGGCACGGGGCGCTCAGAGGCCGCGCCGGCGCAGGATCTCCTCGATGTCGGCGAACTCGTCCAGTCCGCTGTCGCCCTTGGCGGGCTTGCCCGGCTTCCCGGCCCTGCCCTGCTCGGCCCGGGCGGCCTCCTCGGCACGCTTCGGGGCCGGCCCGGCGGCCGGGGTGCCGGCGGCGGGGGCCACGGCAGGCCTGGCCGGTGCGGGTCCGGCGGCCGCCGGACGCGACTCGCTCCCCCCGGCCACGGCCCCGCGACGGCCCGCCCAGCGGGTGGCGGCCAGCAGACCGGCCGAGACGCCCAGCAGCACGATGCCGGTCCACACCCGGGGATCGAACACGAGCTTGGTCGCCCAGTCGGCCAGTTCGTCGCCGATCGTCCGCGCCACCGGGAACAGACCGGTCAGATAGAGGCCCAGCGGCAGCAGCGCGACGGCGAACCAGCGGGTCGCGGACAGGAAGCGCCGACGGTAGGCCCGCAGGCCCGCCACGGCCACCCCGGCCGCGGTGAGCGCGACACTGACCGCCGCCGTCAGCACGGCCGCCGCCGCTCGCCCGCCGCCGCCGCGCCGCGGGGCCCGGTCCGGCCCGCGGCGCCGGGGGCCGTCCTGCTGGTCGGGGCCTTCGCGGCCGTCGCCGCCGCCCCGTCGGTCGGAGTCGTCATCCCGTCGGACCTCCCGTCGCTCCCGGTCTGGCCGGGCCCGGCCGCCGGCTGTCCTGGCGCGGGCCCCACAGGTGGAACACTGGAGGCATGATCGAAGGTTCCCTCCCCCGTCTCGAGTTCTGGTGCGAACTCCAGTGCACGGACTGCCGCACCGCCCTGGACGACGTCCGCGAGCTGCGCGCCCGCTACGGCGACGCGCTGCCGATCGAGCTGCGGCACTTCCCGCTGGAGAAGCACAAGCACGCCTACGCCGCCGCCGAGGCCGCCGAGGAGGCGTTCGCCCAGGGCCTGGGCTGGCCCTTCGTCGAGGCCCTGCTCGCCCGGGTCGAGGACCTCTCCGCGCGCGGCACCGAGGTGCTGCTCGAGGTCGCCCGCGAGGTCGGGGTCGACCCCGAGGAGGTGGACACCGCGCTGGTGGACGGCCGCCACATGCTCACCGTCGACGCCGACCAGGCCGAGGGCCGGGCGATCGGTGTGAAGGGCACGCCGACCTATGTGATCGCCGGGCAGCGGTTCGACGGCGGCCAGAGCCAGGACGGCCTGCTGGAGCGCCTCGTCGCCGCCGTCGACGCCGCCGCGGCCCCCCGCAAGGCCTGACCCGCACCTCCTGACCCGCGCACCGCCCGCTTCGGGGCGGCCGACCCGCGCCGACGGCCCGGCGGCTCACAGCAGCTGCTTGCCGTAGACCCGGTTGGTGACCCGGTAGCCGAGCGAGTCGTACAGCCGGACCGCGACCTCGTTGCCGCTGAAGACGTTCAGCCCGAGGTCGCGGACCCCGGCCGCCAGGCACTCCCGCTCCGCGAGCCGCATCAGCGTCCGCCCGTGCCCGTACCCCCGGTGGGCGTCCGCCACCTCCACCACCATCACCCAGCCGAGCGGCGCGCCGTCCGGCAGCTCACGGACCCGCAGCGCCAGCCAGAGCGAACCCAGCGGCTCATCCCCCGCCCCGTGCAGCCGGCGCAGCGCCACCCCCGGCGTGCCGGCCCCCTGCGGCAGCAGCTTCAGATGGTCGGCCTCGGCCTTGGCGCGGGCCTGCTCCTCGCCCAGCCCGGAGGCCAGCAGATCACGCACGTAGCCCGCCTTCGCCCCGGCCAGCCAGGCCGGGAACGCGGCGTCGTCGATCGGGCGGGCGGCGACACCCGCCGGCAGCGCGGGCGGCCCGTCCAGCCGCTTGATCATGTTGCGCATCCGCTCGGTGTAACCGAGCGTCACCGCGAGCGAGCGGGCGATCCGCGCGGTCTCCGGGATGTCCGCGTCCACCCGGACGCAGCCCCAGCCCCGCAGCACCTCCTCGGCGGCCAGCGCGGCGATCGTCCCCCGGCCCCGGCCCCGGCCGCTGCGCACCTCCAACTCGGCTATCTCGCCCCAGAGTCGGCCGCCCCGGGGGACGGCCGTGGTGCGCAGCCCGCCGACCGGGCGGCCGTTGACGCAGATCTGCCAGCGTCTGGTCCGGCCGCCCGCGGCGGTGGGGGTCTCCTGGCTCTCGGGGCGCAGCGTGATGGTCATGTCCCGCTCCCTTCCCCGCCGTCCGGCTGTTCTACCGGGCGGGGCCGCTCGGGCGTGCCCGGCCGGTTCCGGGCGCGCCCGTACCTCCGTGCACGGATCCCGGCGGTCCGGGCCGTCAGGGGTCGAGGTCGTCGCCGCTGTGCCGAGCGAAGGCCGCCATGGCCCCGAGGGTGACCGGGCCGGGGCCGGGGAGCTCCCGGTCGTCGACCCGGGTGACGGCCTGGACGTCACGCAGGGAGGAGGTGAGGAAGACCTCCTCGGCCTCCTGGAGGGCGTCCAGCGGCAGGTCCGCCTCCTCGGCGCCGCACCAGTCGACGACGAGCTGCCGGGTGATGCCGGCCAGGCAGCCGGAGGCGAGCGGCGGGGTGAGCAGCCGGCCGTCGAGGACGACGAAGACGTTGGAGCCGGTGCCTTCGCAGAGCCGGCCGGCGGTGTTGGCGAGCAGCGCCTCGGAGGCGCCGACGCGGTGGGCGGCGGCGAGGGCGACGACGTTCTCGGCGTAGGAGGTGGTCTTGAGCCCGGCGACGGCGCTGTGCTCGTTGCGGCGCCAGGGGACGACCGCGACGGCGGTGGTGTCGGGGCGGCGGGCGGCGGTGCCGAGGGAGACCACCAGGGTGGGGGCGCCGTCGCCGCGTTCGGAGCCGAGCGGCGCCCTGCCTCCGGTGTAGGTGAGGCGGAGCCGGCCGAGGGGCATCGGGTTGGCGGCGAGGACGGCGGCGCAGGCCTTGCGGACCAGGTCGTGGTCGGGGTCGGGCAGTCCGAGGCCGCGGGCGGAGCGGGTGAGCCGGTCGAGGTGGCGGGTGATCGCGAACGGCCGGCCGTCGACGGCCTTCATGGTCTCGAACACGCCGTCACCGGTGGTGAGTCCGTGGTCGAGGACGGACAGGGCCGGGTCCGCGGAGTCGACGAGGGTGCCGTTGACCCAGCTGGTGGTCGGGTGCTGCATCGCGGGGGGCTCCTCGCGGGACGGGCACGGGCCGGCCGGGTCCGGGTGGCGGCCGGTCCGTGCCCGTGTCGGGTTCAGTCGGTGTCGGAGTACGTCTCGGCACCCGACGCTATCGCGACCAGGCGGGCCGCCTTGAGTTCGGTTTCCGCCCATTCCCGTTCGGGGTCGGAGTCCCAGGTGATGCCGGCGCCGGTGCCGAAGCGCAGTTCGGGTGCCGCCGGATCGGTCCGGTCGATCCAGAACGTACGGATGCCGACGGCGAGTTCGGCCTCGCCGCGGTCGGCGTCGACCCAGCCGACGGCGCCGCAGTAGGGGCCGCGCGGCGCGGTCTCCAGGGCCTCGATGATCCGCAGGGCGCTGGACTTGGGGGCACCGGTGACGGATCCGGGCGGGAAGGTGGCGGAGAACAGCGCGGGCCAGCCGGCGTCCTCGCGCAGGGTGCCCTCGACGGTGGAGACCAGGTGGACCAGGCCTGGATGCTTCTCGACCGCGCACAGGTCGGGCACGGTGACGCTGCCGGTGGCGCAGACCCGGCCGAGGTCGTTGCGGACCAGGTCGACGATCATCACGTTCTCGGCGTGGTCCTTGTCGAGCAGGTCGTGCTCGGTGCGGCCGGTGCCCTTGATCGGGCCGGAGGCGACGGTGCGGCCGGTGCGGCGCAGATAGAGCTCGGGCGAGGCGGTGGCGATCTCCACGCCGTGAGCGGGCAGACGGATCGTTCCGGCGTAGGGGGCCGGGTTGCCGTGGGCGAGCAGGCCGGTGAGGGCGTCGATGTCGGAGCGGTCCGGGTCGGGCAGCGGAGCGGAGAGCACCCGGCAGAGGTTGGCCTGGTAGACCTCGCCGGCGGCGATGTGCTCGCGGATCCGGCGGACGCCCTCGGTGTAGGCGGCGCGGTCGAGCGAGCTGCGCCAGCTGCCGGCGGCCGGGCCGAGCCAGCCGGTGCCGGAGGGCACGGCCGGGGCCGGGCGGACGTCGTCGAAGCGGGCGCAGGTGAGCCGGCCCTCGAAGTCGTGGGCCACGGCCCACCAGCCGGTGGAGTCCAGCGCGGCCGGGTCCGAGGTGAGGTCGCGCAGTCCGGTGGCGACGCGGCCGCCGAAGCGGGCGAGGGGCTGCTGGGGGGCGGGGTGGCCGGACACGGTTCTCCTGCACAGGGCTTTGCGAGCTTGCGGTGCCTGAAGTGTAGGTCGAGGGGCGTGAGCAGAGTCGGGCGTCGCGCGGGCGTACGCCGGGTGACCTGCGGGTGTCACTCAGGGTGTTCCGTCGCCCGCGGTGGGTCCGTCCGGGGCGGTCGGCCCCGGGGCGGCCCGGGGGCGCCGGGCGGGGACCCCGGGGGCACGCTGCGGGAACGGATTTTTAGCTGGCCCGGGAATCCGCTAGAGTTCAACACGTCGCCAGGGAGCGCAGCCGGGAAAACCGGTGAAGATCCCCGGGAGACAGGCGGACGTGGCTCAGTTGGTAGAGCATCACCTTGCCAAGGTGAGGGTCGCGAGTTCGAATCTCGTCGTCCGCTCGACGAAGGACAGTGTAAGATCGTCTTTCGAGTGTTGCCTGGTGGAGTGGCCGAGAGGCGAGGCAACGGCCTGCAAAGCCGTGTACACGGGTTCAAATCCCGTCTCCACCTCCAAGAGGAACGCCCGGCTTGCCGGGTGTCCTCCCCGCGCGATTAGCTCAGCGGGAGAGCACTACCTTGACACGGTAGGGGTCACTGGTTCAATCCCAGTATCGCGCACCACGCCCGGTTCCACCGAGGCATCAGCCCCGCGCGATTAGCTCAGCGGGAGAGCACCACCTTGACACGGTGGGGGTCACTGGTTCAATCCCAGTATCGCGCACGTCGGATCCTCCGGGATCTGCTGCGGAAGCACCGCACCAGCGCGATTAGCTCAGCGGGAGAGCACTACCTTGACACGGTAGGGGTCACTGGTTCAATCCCAGTATCGCGCACGTCGGGCCCTTCGGGGCCTGCTGCACAAACGCCTTACCAGGCGCGATTAGCTCAGCGGGAGAGCACTACCTTGACACGGTAGGGGTCACTGGTTCAATCCCAGTATCGCGCACAGTGACGGCCGGGGCCGCGACTCGAACGAGTCGCGGCCCCGGCCGTTTTCGGCGTTCGGCGCCGGAAGGCCTTGCGGTCTGCGCGACGGGAAGAGCCGCGTACGGTCGCCCTCACCGACGTCCGTACGCGGCATCTCCGCCTGCCGGGGCGCTCTGCGCGCCGCACTCGCCCGTCCGCGAGTTGTCGCGGCGGCGGCCTCCCCGGCGGCACCGGCTCCCCGTCCCCAGGGGATCAGTGCCAGCTTGTGGTGCGCGTCAGTGGCCGATCAACTCGGCCACCGCCTGCGCCTGGTTCGCCATCTGCTCCCAGCCTCCGAACAGGACGGCCAGCAGCACCGCACAGGGCAGTGCCATGGCCACCGCCACCGCCGGGTGCCTGGTGGGCTCCGCGGCCTGCGGCTGAGTGAAGGCCGGCCGACGGCGGCGGGAGGTGGATCCCGTGTGCTGCGCTGCCATGCCCTGACTCCTGATTCGTGAGCTCGGCCGGTGGTGGACGGCGGAACGGTGGTGCACGAGGACGCGGTGGACGGCTTACCTCGGGGGACGAGCTCCCCGTCCACCGCTGAGAACAACGGTATGGCGCGGAGGGGTTGGCGGACGTCATGCCGTCGTACTGTTCTCCGGGCCTCCCGGAGGATGACGACCGGACCTGAGGCCTACTACCGCAGGCGGAGACGTCCGCCGCGGCTCCCCCGGGGGAACCCTGAGAGGGGACCCCGAGAAACGATTCGGCACCGCCCCGCCGACTGTCAGTCCAAGATCCGACAATCGGACGGTGGCTTCAGGTGTTGCGTATCAGCACACCGCAGCGGGCAGTCCGTAAGCTGTGCCGGACAGCAACTGACGACGCCCCACTCGACGGGGCCTCACCGACAGTCTGACGGGGAAACGGGAATGACGATGATGCGGCTGAGGCGTGAGGACCCCCGCATCGTCGGGCCGTACCGGCTGCACCGGCGGCTCGGGGCCGGCGGCATGGGCGTGGTCTACCTCGGCTCCGACCGCCGGGGGCAGCGGGTCGCACTCAAACTGATCCGGGCGGAACTCGCCGAGGACGTCGAGTTCCGCACCCGCTTCGCCCGCGAGATCGCCGCCGCGTCCAGGATCAGGGGCGGCTGCACCGCCCGCGTCATGGGCTCCGACATCGAGGCCGACCGGCCCTGGCTGGCCACCGCGTACGTCCCCGGGCCCTCGCTGTACAAGCGGGTCGGCGACGAAGGTCCGCTGGGCTGGCCCGAGGTCGCCCGGATCGGGGCGGCGCTGGCCGACGGGCTGGTCAAGGTGCACGAGGCGGGCGTCGTCCACCGGGACCTCAAGCCCTCCAACATCCTGCTGTCGCCGCGCGGGCCGCGGATCATCGACTTCGGCATCGCCTGGTCGCGCGGGGCCAGCACGCTCACCCACGTCGGCACCGCCGTCGGCTCCCCCGGCTTCCTCGCCCCCGAGCAGGTCCGGGGGGTCGCCGTCACGCCCGCGACCGACGTCTTCGCCTTCGGCGCGACACTCGCCTACGCGCTCACCGGCGACACCCCGTTCGGGTCCGGGGCCTCCTCCGAGGTCATGCTCTACCGCGTCGTGCACGAGGAGCCGGACCTCACGGCGGTGCCGCCGCAGCTGGCGCCGCTGATCCGGGCCTGCCTGGCCAAGGAACCCGCCGAACGGCCCGGCGCGGCCGCACTGCACGAACGGCTGAGCGAACTCGCCGTACGGGGTGCGGGGGCGGCCGGGTCGGGCGGACCGTTCGGCCGGGGCCGCGCGGCCGGGGCGCGGGGCGACGCGCCCGTCCGGGACGACCCGGACGGGCGGGCCGGGGCCGCGTCCGGAGCGGCGGCCGCGCCCGCCGAGGGACGGCACGGGCCGGGCGCCGCGGACCGGCCCGCCGCAGCACGCCAGGCCCAGGCAGCCCCGGCGGGACCACCGGCCGGCGCACCGCGCGGCGTCCCGGCCCCCGGTCGGGCACCCGACCCGGCGGCGGCCCGGGCCCGGGCCGGTGGCATCGGCCGGACCGGTGGGGCGCCCGGCGGTGCGGTGCGGCGGGCCCCCGGCCCCGGACAGGACAGCAGCCAGGCCGTCACGGCCCCGCTCCCCCGGCCCGAGTCGGTCCAGGCGACCCGGCCGATGCGCGAACGGCAGGCCACGCCGCCGCCCGGACGCGCACGGGTCCAGGGGCCCGGCCGGCCCCGCGACCGGCAGCACACCCCGGTGCCGGGCGGGCGGCCGGGCACGGCCCGGCGGCGACTGCTGCGGCAGCGGCTGGTGGTGTTCGTGACGGTGACCGTCGGAGTGGCGCTGGCCATCGCGGCCGCCCAGGGGTGCGAGAACCGCGACAACCAGGGGCTGCGGCCGTCCGTGAGCTCGTCCGTCACGCAGGACACGACGGGTGCCCCCGGGCCCGCTGCCGGGGCGGCGGGGGCGGCCGGCGCGGGGGAACAGGCGAACGGCGCGACGCCCCCGGCCGCAGCGGGACTCTCGGCGGACGGCATCGCGCCGTCGACCGGCCCGCTGGCGGCCGCGGCCCACGGCGCCCCGGCGGCCGGGGACGCCGCGCTGGCACCCGCCCAGGGCGCCGGACCGACGGTCGACTGGCCGAACCGCTCCTACACCGACCCGGCGGGCGGACCCGCGATCGCCCTGCGGGACGGCCGCTCGGCGGGCCCGGGACCACAGGTCGTGCTCAGCGCCGTACTCCCGGCGCGCTACAAGGGCGGGCCGGCCGCGCTGGTCGTCCTGCGGCGCTCGGAGGGGTCGGTGCCGGTCGACCTGGTGCAGCTCTTCTCGTTCAGCGGCGACACCCCGGTGGCCCTGACCTCGCGCTCCTCGGCGGCGGATCCGCAGGCCGCCGCGACCTGGCGGCTGGACAACGGCGCGCTGGTCCGCGAGGAGCGGGTCGCCCGGACGGGCGCCGTCACCTCCACGCGGTACACGCTGCGGGCGGACGGCACCCTGGACGAGTCCTGGCCCGGCTCGGCCACCACCACCCCGGCGGTCACCCCGCCCCCGGCCGCCGCCCCGGCACCGCCCACGGCCCCGACGGGCTGACGCACGCGCCCTCGGCGTCCGGCCCCGGTGGGCGGCGCAGCGGCAGCGACCGGCGCGGGAAGTCGGAGCGGCCGACTTCCCGCGCGGCCGGACCGGCCGACCTTCCGCCGGTCGAGGGCGTGGTCAGCGGGCGTGGTCAGCGGGCGGCGGTGACGGCGTAGAAGGCCACGGCCGCGGCGGCGCCGACGTTCAGGGAGTCGATGCCGTGGGCCATCGGGATGCGGACCGCGTGGTCGGCTGCGGACAGGGCCTGGCGGGTGAGGCCGTCACCCTCGGCCCCGAGCATCAGGGCCGTCCTCGCCCGGCCCTCGTGGACCAGCGAGGCCAGGTCCACGGCCGTCTCGGCCGGCGTCAGCGCGAGCAGCTCGAAGCCGGCGGCGCGCACCGTCTCCAGGGCGGCCGGCCAGGGCTCCAGCCGCGCGTACGGGACGGCGAAGACCCCACCCATCGACACCTTGACCGCGCGGCGGTACAGCGGGTCGGCGCAGTCCGGCGACAGCAGCACCGCGTCCATGCCGAGGGCCGCCGCACTGCGGAAGATCGCGCCGAGATTGGTGTGGTCGACCAGACCCTCCAGCACCGCCACCCGGCGGGCGCCCGCCAGCAGGTCCGCGGCGTCCGGCAGCGGCCGCCGTTCCATCGAGGCGAGCGCGCCGCGGTGGACGTGGTAACCGGTGACCGCCTCGGCCAGATCGGGTTCGACGACGTGCACCGGGGCGTCGGCCTCGGCGATGACGTCCGCCATCACCTCCAGCCACTTGGGGGTCAGCAGCATCGACCGCATCCGGTAGCCGGCCGCGAGGGCGCGGCGGACGACCTTCTCGCCCTCCGCGATGAACAGGCCCTCGGCGGGTTCGCGGCGGCGGCGGAGTTCGACGTCGGTCAGGCCGGTGTAGTCGGCGAGACGGGGGTCGGCGGGGTCGGTGATGGCGCTGGGTTCGGACACCCTGTGATCCTGCCAAGTCGGGCCGGGGAAGGCCAACCGGCCCAACGCTCGTCGCGGGTGCCCTTGGCCCGTCGGCTCGCGGAGTGCAAATATGACGTATGGCCCGTTTTTCGGGCCGATCCTGGGCTCCGTCGGACCCCGGTGCGACCGGTTCCGCTTCCGGCTCCCGATCCACCGGCACCGCCGCCGGCTCCCCCGGTGGGCGCCCACACGGTCGGCACCAGCACGCTCGCACGGCCCGGCCCAAGCCGGTCCGGGTGCGCTCGGTGGCCGGGCAGGTCTTCGCGTTGCAGGTCGTGGTGGTGCTGTTGCTCGTGGTGGCCGCCGTGGTCGCCCTGGTGGTGCAGTCCCGCAACGACGCCAAGCAGGAGGCCACCACCCGGTCCGTCGCGGTCGCCCAGACCTACGCCAACTCGCCGGGCATCGTCGAGGCGCTGCGCTCCCCCGACCCGAGCGCGATCCTCCAGCCCTCGGCCCAGGCCGCGCGCATCAACGCGGGCGTGGACTTCATCGTCGTGCTCAACAACGAGGGCATCCGCTACACCCACCCGAACCCGGACCGGATCGGCCACAAGTTCGTCGGCGACTACCGGCCCGCGCTGTCCGGGCAGGTCGTGACCGAGGAGGTCACCGGCACGATCGGACCCCTGGTGCAGGCGATCGTGCCGGTGCGGGCGCCGGACGGGCAGATCGTCGGGATGGTGTCGGCGGGCATCACGATCGCCAATGTGAGCAGCGCCAGCGAGCGGCAGCTGCCGGTGGTGCTGGGTGCGGCGGCGGCCGCGCTCGGACTGGCGACCGGCGGGACGGCGCTGATCAGCCGGCGGCTGAAGCGGCAGACCCACGGGCTCGGGCCGACCGAGATGACCCGCATGTACGAGCACCACGCGGCGGTGCTGCACGCGGTGCGCGAGGGCGTGCTGATCCTCGGCGGAGACGGGCGGCTGCTGCTCTGCAACGACGAGGCCCGGCGGCTGCTCGACCTGCCGCCCGACGCCGAGGGGCGTCCGCTCGCCGAGCTGGGCCTGGAGCCGGCGCCGCTGGAGCTGCTGGCGGCCGGGCGGGCGGTCACCGACGAGGTGGTGATGGCCGGCGAGCGGCTGCTCGCAGTGAACGTGCGGCCCACGGACCGGGACGGCGGGCCGCCCGGTTCGGTGGCCACGCTGCGGGACTCCACCGAGCTGCAGGCGCTGACCGGGCGGGCCGAGGTGGCGCAGCGGCGGCTGCGGCTGCTGTACGACGCCGGGGTCACGGTGGGCAGCACCCTGGACGTGACCCGGACGGCGGAGGAGCTGGCCCAGGTGACGGTGGGCCGGTTCGCGGACATCGTCACCGTCGACCTCGCCGAGCAGGTGCTGGAGGGCGACGAGCCGCCGACGGGTCCGGCGCCGCTGCGGATGCGGCGGGCGGCGCTGTCGGCCGCGCGGGACGACCCGCCGTTCTACCCGGTGGGCACGGTGGTGGAGGTCGTGCCGTCGACGCCGCTCGCGGGCGCGCTGAGCAGTGGAGTGCCCGCCGTGGAGCCGCGGCTGGCGGAGGCGCGGGCGTGGCGGGAGCAGGACCCCGAGGGCGCGGAACGGGTGCTCGCCCACGGCGTGCACTCGCTGCTGCGGGTGCCGTTGCGGGCGCGCGGTGTGCTGCTCGGGGTGGCACGGTTCTGGCGGTCGGAACGGGAGGAGCCGTTCGAGGAGGAGGACCTCGCACTGGCGGAGGAGCTGGTCTCGCACGCCGCCGTCTGCATCGACAACGCGCGCCGGTACACCCGGGAGCACGCGATGGCGGTCACCCTGCAGCACAGTCTGCTGCCGCGCAGCCTGCCCGCGCAGAACGCGCTGGAGGTGGCGCACCGGTACCTGCCGGCGCAGGCGGGGGTGGGCGGCGACTGGTTCGACGTGATCCCGCTGCCGGGCGCGCGGGTGGCGATGGTGGTCGGGGACGTGGTCGGGCACGGGCTGCACGCTGCCGCGACGATGGGGCGGCTGCGGACGGCGATCCACAACTTCTCGACGCTGGACCTGCCGCCGGACGAACTGCTGGGGCACCTGGACGAGCTGGTGAACCGGATCGACCAGGAGGAGTCGGCGACCGGCGGGGCGTCGGCGGCCGTCACGGGCGCGACCTGTCTGTATCTGATCTACGACCCGGTGTCGCGGCGCTGCACGCTGGCCAGTGCCGGGCATCCGCCGCCGGCGCTGGTGCGGCCGGACGGGACGGTGGTGTACCCGGAGCTGCCGACCGGGCCGCCGCTGGGGCTCGCGGTGCTGCCGTTCGAGACGGTGGAGCTGGAGGTCGAGGAGGGCAGCCGGCTGGTGCTGTACACGGACGGGCTGGTCGAGGACCGTCAGCGGGACATCGACGAGGGGCTCGAACTGCTGCGGACGGCGCTGAGCAGGCCGGCGCGCACCCCGGAGCAGACCTGTGCGGACGTGCTGGGGGCGCTGCTGCCGGCGCATCCGCAGGACGACATCGCGCTGCTGGTGGCGCGGACCAGGGTGCTGCCGGCGGACCGGGTGGCGCAGTGGGAGGTGCCGGCGGACCCGGCGGCGGTGTCCGGGGTGCGGGCGGCGGTGGCGGAGCGGCTGGAGCAGTGGGGGCTGGACGAGGCGGCGTTCGTCACCGAGCTGATCCTGAGCGAGCTGGTGACCAATGCGATCCGGTACGGCACCGGGCCGATCCGGGTACGGCTGCTCCTCGACCGGTCGCTGATCTGCGAGGTGTCGGACGGGAGCAGTACGTCGCCGCACCTGCGGTACGCGGCCACCACCGACGAGGGCGGGCGCGGGCTCTTCCTGGTCGCGCAGTTCGCCGACCGGTGGGGGACGCGGTACACCGCAACCGGGAAGGTGATCTGGACGGAGCAGCCGTTGGAGTGAGGTGGGGAGGGGTGGCGCGGGGCGGGGTGGGGCGGCCTGTGGCAGTCTGTGGCCCCGCACTTTGCAAAGTGTGACTTTGCAAAGTGCGGGAAACGGCCACCACTACGGCGCTGACCTGCTGTTATGTCCTCCGCACTTTGCAAACAGCTCCTGTTTGCAAAGTGCGGAGGGGAAGAGGACGGGGCGCCAGGGCCGGCCGGGGCCGCCGGAGTGCCGGCACGGGGGCCGGGCCGGACCGGGGCCCTCGGCACGGGGGCCGGGCCGGACCGGGGCCCTCGGCACGGGGGCCGAGCCGGGGCCAGGTGCCGGCCCCGGCCCTCAGGCCTCCGGGGTGGCGAGGACGTTGACGACGTCGCCGACGACGATGACGGCCGGGGGCTTGATCCGCTCGGCCTCGACGGTGGCGGCGACCGTCGCCAGGGTGGCGTCGACCCGGCGCTGGGCGGCGGTGGTGCCCTCCTGGACGACGGCGACCGGGGTGTCCGCCGCCCGCCCGTCCCGGATCAGCCGGGCCGCGATGGCGCCGATCTTGTCGACGGCCATCAGCAGCACCAGGGTGCCGGTCATCCCGGCGAGCGCCTCCCAGTTGGTCAGCGAACGCTCGTCGTCCGGCCCCACGTGGCCCGAGACCACGGTGAACTCGTGGGTCATCCCCCGATGGGTGACCGGCACCCCGACGGCCGCCGGCACACTGATGGAGCTGGAGATGCCCGGCACCACCGTGACCGGCAGCCCGGCCTCCACGCACGCCAGCAGCTCCTCGCCGCCGCGGCCGAACACGTACGGGTCGCCGCCCTTGAGCCGCACCACGAACTTGCCGGCCCTGGCGTGCTCCACCAGCGTCCGGTTGATCGCCTCCTGCGCCATGAAGCGCCCGTACGGGATCTTCGACGCGTCGATGACCTCGACGTGCTCCGGCAGCTCGGCGAGCAGCTCGCGCGGCGCCAGCCGGTCGGCCACCACCACGTCCGCGTCGGCGAGCAGCCGGCGGCCGCGCACCGTGATGAGGTCCGGGTCGCCCGGGCCGCCGCCGACCAGTGCCACCCCCGCCCCCCGGGCCCGGTACTGGCGGGCGGCGAGCGAACCGTCCCGCAGCCCCTGGACGATCGAGTCGCGCAACGCGGCCGAGTGGCGCGGGTCCCCGGTGAGGACGGCCACGGTGGCCCCGGCGTCGCGACCGCTGGCCGGCGTCCACGCGGTGGCGGCGGAGGCGTCGTCGCTGCGGGCGCAGAACACCCGCTCGCGCTCCGCCTCGGCGCTGACGGCGACGTTCACCGCGGGGTCGTCGGTGGCGACCAGCGCGTACCAGGTGTCGGCGAGATCGCCCTCCTGGTAGCGGCGCTCGTGCCAGGTCAGCTCACCGGCGTCGGCCATCGCCTGCACGGCCGGGGTGGTGACCGGCGATATGAGGTGCACGTCGGCGCCGGTCGCGAGCAGCGCGGGCAGCCGCCGCTGGGCGACGTGGCCGCCGCCGACCACCACGACACGGCGGCCGGCCAGCAGCAGGCCGACCGGGTAGGGGGTACGGCCCTCGGTGCTGGGGTGCGGGGTGGGCGCGGTCATCGGCGGTGCTCCTGGATCGGGTGAGGGTGTGCTGGGACACGGCGCCGCTCCGCACACCGGCGCGCCCTCGGGCCGGTGCACGGAGCGGTTCGGACGGACGTCAGGCCTTCTCGGTGACCCCGGCGGAGTCGAAGGTGGCTACATCGTGCATCGCGCGGGCCGCACTCTGCACCAGCGGCAGGGCCAGCAGGGCGCCGGTGCCCTCGCCGAGCCGCAGATCGAGGTCGATCAGCGGACGCAGTCCCAGCTTGGCCAGGGCGGCCTGGTGGCCGGGCTCGGCCGAGCGGTGGCCGGCGATGCAGGCGGCGAGCACCTCGGGCGCGATCGCCTTGGCGACGAGCGCGGCCGAACCGGCGATCACGCCGTCCAGGATCACCGGGGTGCGCAGGCTGGCCGCGCCGAGCAGGAAGCCGGCGAGGGCGGCGTGCTCCAGGCCGCCGACCGCGGCGAGTACGCCGATCGGGTCGGCCGGGTCGGGCTGGTGCAGGGCCAGCGCGGCGCGGACGACCTCGATCTTGCGGGCGTGGGTCGCGTCGTCGATGCCGGTGCCGCGGCCGGTGACCTCGGCCGGGTCGATCCCGGTGAAGACCGAGATCAGGGCGGCCGAGGCGGTGGTGTTGGCGATGCCCATGTCGCCGGTGATCAGGGCCTTGTTGCCGGCCGCGACGAGGTCGCGGGCGGTCTCGATGCCGACCTCGAGGGCCTTGAGGGCCTCCTCGCGGGTCATCGCCGGGCCCTGGGTCATGTCGTCGGTGCCGGGCTTGACCTTGCGCGGCAGCAGGCCGGTGGTGCGGCCCTGCTGGATCGCGTCCGGCAGCTCGGCGGCCACGCCGACGTCGACGACGCAGACCTCGGTGCCGATCTGCTTGGCGAAGGCGTTGACCACCGCTCCCCCGGCCAGGAAGTTGCCCACCATCTGGGCGGTGACCTCCTGCGGCCAGGGGGTGACGCCCTGGGCGTGCACGCCGTGGTCGGCGGCGAAGACCGCGACGCAGGCGGGCTCCGGGATCGGCGGCGGGCACTTCCGGGACAGGCCGCTGAGCTGGGCGGAGATGATCTCCAGCATGCCGAGCGAGCCGGCCGGCTTGGTCATCCGCTTCTGCCGGTCCCAGGCCTCGCCGAGCGCCTTGGCGTCCAGCGGGCGGATGCCGCGCAGGGTCTCGGAGAGCACGCTGTGCGGCTCCTCGCCGGGCAGGGCGCGGTTGCCGTACTGCTCCTCGTGGACGACCCAGGACAGCGGGCGCTTCTTGGCCCAGCCCTGCTGCTGGAGTTCGGGCTCGTCCGGGAAGGCGTCGACGAAGCCGACGCACAAGTAGGCGACGACCTCCAGGTGCTCGGGCAGGCCGAGTTCGCGGACCAGCTCCTCCTCGTCGAAGAAGCTCACCCAGCCGACGCCGAGGCCCTCGGCGCGGGCGGCCAGCCAGAGGTTCTCGACCGCGAGGGCGGCCGAGTAGGGGGCCATCTGCGGCTGGGTGTGCCGGCCCAGGGTGTGCCGGCCGCCACGGGTGCGGTCGGCGGTGACGACGATGTTGACGGGCGTCTCGAGGATCGCCTCGATCTTGATTTCCTTGAACTGCTTCGCGCGGCCCTTGGGGAGCGTGTCGGCGAAGGTCTCGCGCTGGCGCTCGGCCAGTTCGTGCATCCTGCGGCGGGTCTTGGCGGACCGGATGACCACGAAGTCCCAGGGCTGCGAGTAACCGACGCTGGGGGCGGTGTGGGCGGCCTCCAGGACGCGGATCAGCACCTCGTGCGGGATCGGGTCGGGGCGGAAGCCGTTGCGGATGTCGCGGCGCTCGCGGATGACCTGGTGGACGGCCTCGCGGCCGACCTCGTCGTAGCCGGGCGCGGCGGGGCCGCGCGGCTCCTCGGGCTCGGCGGGCTCCTCGGGCTCCGCGGGCTCCCCGGTGCCGGTGGACTCCTCGGTGCCGGCGGGCTGCGTGGCCGCGGCGGTCGGCTCGGCGTCGACGGGTGCCTCGGCGACGGGTGCGCCGGCGGTGGGGACCTCGACCGCTTCGGCGGGGTCGGCCGGGGCCTCGGCGGGGTCGGCCGGGGCCTCGGCGGCCTCGGCCGTGTCGGCGGGCCCGGTGCCCTCGGCCGGAGTGGCGGGCTCGGCGACGGCGGTCGGCCCGGCCGGGGTGCCGTCCTCGGCGTGCGGGGCCGGGGCGGCCCCGGCTGCCTCGGCTGCGTCGGTGGCGGGCAGTTCGGCGGTCACGGCGTCCGTCGGAACGACGTGCTGCTCGACCTCGGGCTGCTCCCCGGCGGGGGCCTCGGCCGACTCGGCGGAGGCGGCGGAGGCGGCGGACACCGGCTCGGCCGGAACCTCCGCCGGGGCGGCGACGGGCTGGCCGGAGGGCATCTCACCGGTACCCGCGGCGGTCTCGGCGGACACCTCCGGGGCCTGGACCCCGGCGTCGGCGGCGGCCTCGGCGGCGGTCGGGTCGGGCGCGGCCACCGGCTCGACGGGCGCCCCGCCCTCGGGCCCGGCGGCCTCCGCCGCAGGCTCGGGCTGCTCGGCCGGGGCCGGCTCGACGGCGACGGGCGCGGCAGGCTCTACGGCCTCGGGCCCGGTCTGCGCGGTGGGCTCGGCCGACTCGGCCGGGTCGGCGACGGGCGCTATGGGGGCGGACTGCTGAGCCTCCGTCCCGACGGCGGCCGGGGCGGAGTGCTCCACCAGCGGTTCGGCGACGGGCTCGGCGACCGGCTCGACCTGCGGGAGGCCGTGCGGGGTCGGCGCGGCGAGGAAGGCGGAGATGCGGCGCGGCTGACCGCCTCCGGTCTGCGCATCGGCGGCGGCCTCGGCCTCGGCGGCGGGAACCTCCGCCACGGGAACCTCGGCGGCGGGACCCTCGACCGGGGCCCCGGCAGCGACGGCGACCGGTTCGACGGCCGGTTCGACGGTGGCCGGCTCGGCGTTCCCGGGTGCCTCGGCGATGTCGGCGGCGGCCTCGACGGGCGCCTCGACGACCGCCTCGGCCACGACCGGCGCCTCGACGGGAACGACGGCGGGCGGCACGACGGAAGGCTGCGGGACGGCGGCCTCGACCGGCTGCGGCACGGGCTCGGGCTGGACGGCGACGGGCACGGCCGCCGGCTCGGGCTGGACCGCGGCCGGCACCACCGGGATGCCGTGCGCGGGCGTGCTGCCGGTCGACGGGCCCCGGTCGGCCAGCGAGCGGACCGGGACCTGGCCGGTCATCAGGGACGGGTCCGGGATCGGCGGCCCGGCGTGCAGCGGCCGGCGCGGCGACTGAACGGCCGTCACCGGCTCGGGTCCCTGCTGCTGGGCCGGCACGGACTGGGCACCGGGCACGGTCTGGA
Organism: Streptomyces sp. TLI_053; assembly: GCF_900105395.1. Taxonomy (NCBI): domain Bacteria; kingdom Bacillati; phylum Actinomycetota; class Actinomycetes; order Kitasatosporales; family Streptomycetaceae; genus Streptomyces; species Streptomyces sp. TLI_053. Next base: position 7,277,020 of record NZ_LT629775.1, on the reverse strand, counting down.
CGCCGGGGGCGGCCTGCGGCGCGAAGCCGTGGGGGGCGCCGGCCGGGTCGGCGGCGAGCACGGGCGGCTCCAGCGGCGGCCAGGACGGCTCGACGGGGGTGCCGGGCGGGGTCTGCTGGTCGGCGGCCGGGTCGGCGACGGGCGCCGTCGGCTCGCCCCAGGAGCCCTGCGGACCGGGCATCAGCAGGACGTCGTCCTCGTCGTCGAGGCCGTCCGGCTGGTCGACGAAGTGGAAGGTGGGTCGCGGGGCGGCGGCCCAGGCGTCACCCGCGGCGCCGGGCGCGCCGGCTGCGGGCACGGCGAATCCGGGCGCGCCGAGCGGGGCACCGGGAGTACCCGGAGCCGGGACGCCCTGCGCGGGCACGGGCTGCACGGGCACGGCCTGCGCCGGCACACCGTGGGCCGGCACGCCGTGCGCGGGTACGCCCTGCGGCGGGAGGACGGCGGCGCCGGGCGGGACCGCACCGGGAACGCCGGCCCCGGGCACCCCGGGGAGGGTGCCGTCCAGCGCGACGCCGTGCGCGGGTGCGACAGCCGCGACGCCCTCCGGGCCGCCGAACCGGTCGGGCCCGGCGAGCAGGTGCTCCGGCAGTCCCTCGTTCGGGACGTGGCCGCCATCGGTCATGTCAAAGCTCCTTCCAGGCCGCTGCCGCGCCCTCGGCGACACGATCACCGACCGCAGCGCCCATCCGCACGGGCCGGGCCTGCACCGGCCCGCCCCTCAATCACACACGGCCGCCGCGCCGAGGCGCTGCGGCCGAAATCCTTCCGGCGCGCTGCGGCACCCCGGCCCGCGCGCCACCCGGGTGGGGCGGCGCGTCATCTGAGACAACGACAAGCCGGGGCAACCGGCACGACCGCACCGGACCCTACGGCATTCTCCAGGTCCGGCGGGCGGCCCGTCGAATTGCCCACACTCCGAACCCCGTCGGTCTGCGCCATGTCAGAAGGCATCGGACCCGACCGGATCGGGCGGGCTGTCGGACACCGCAGCCGTCCCGGACGCCACACTACCGGCCCGGGGACGCCGCCTCCCGAATCGGTGTCCGGATGCGACCTGGATCACCGTCCGGCCGGGCCGCGCACCGGGTCCGGGCGGAGCGGGCGGGCCCGGGGGCGGGCCGGGAGGGCGTGGCCGGGGACCGTGCGGGGAGGATGCGGCGGGCGGACGCGGCGGGGACGCGGCGGGGACGCGGCGGGGACGCGGCCGGGACGCGGCGAGCGGTCCGGGGGCGCGGATCGGCACCGGCTCCCACCGGGACCACCACCCGGCGCCACCGGGGCCTTCACGGTTTCTGCGCACCCCAGAGCAGGAAGGTGCCCGGGTCGCCCATGCCGAGGCGCAGACCGGGTCCGTCGGCGGCGGCCCCGGTCGGCGGGAGCAGCGGCGCGGACTGGAGCAGTGCGCCGTCGGCGCGGTAGCCCGCGGCGGCGATGACGCGGCGGACCTCCTCGGCCTCGGCGAGGGTGCGGGCGACGGCGACGATCCGTTCGGGGCGGCGGGAGAGCACGGCGCGCACGGCTTCCGGGCCGCCGGTCTCGACGACGGCGGCGTCGGGTTCGGGGAGTTCGCCGAGGACGTCGGGGCCCCGGCCGTGGACGATCTCGACCTCGACGCCGTAGCGGCGGGCGTTGACGGCGAGCCGGGCGCAGGCGGAGCGGTCGGCCTCGACGGCGACGACGGCCGCTCCGAAGCGGGCGGCGTCGACGGCGAGCGCGCCGCTCCCGGCGCCGACGGTCCAGACGAGGTCGCCGGGGCGGGCACCCAGGCGGGCGAGCACGAGCGCGCGGACGTGCGCCGGGAGCGTGTCGGTCGCGCCGGGTGCGCCGGGGTCCGCGGGGGCGCCGGGCGGGGTGGGGGTGCGGCCGGTGCCGGTGTAGGTGTCGGTGGGCAGGGCCCAGCCGCGGTCCGGTCCGGGGTAACCGACGGGGCGTCCGGCGAGCCAGCCCGCGGCCTCGCCGGCGGCGCCGTTCGCGGGTCCGCCGCCGGGGCCGCCGGCGCTGCTGCCGCCGATGACGAGGACGACGCTGGGGTCGCGCCAGATGTGGTCGGCGACGCGGTCGGAGGTGAGGACGGTGACGTCCTCGTCGGGGGTGCCGAGGGCTTCGCAGACGACGAAGGTGCGGTGGACGCCGCGGAGCATGAGGGCGAGTTCGGCGGGGCCGGCGCCGGGTGCGGTGAGGACGGCGACCTTGGGGTGGGCGCGGCAGAGGTTGGCGGCGCGGCGCAGGCGGCCGCCGTGCGCGCTCGCGACCTGGGCGTCCTCCCAGGGCATGCCGGCGCGGGCGAAGGCGGCGGCGACGGAGGAGACGGCGGGGAGGACTTCGAGTTCGAGGCCGTACTCGGGGCGGCGCAGGGTGCGGACGACGCCGAAGAAGCCGGGGTCGCCCTCGGCGATGACGACGGCGGCGCCGCGGTGTTCGGCGATCCGGCGGGCGGCGAGCTGGATGCTGCCGAGGGCGATGCGTTCGGCGGCGGGCGGCACCGGGAGGGCCTTGAGCTGGTAGGGGGCGCCGGCCACCAGGGTGGCTGCGGCGAGGGCCGCGGCGGCGGCCTCGGTGAGCGGTGTGCCGTCCCACCCGATGACCGTGATCCGGTCAGCCATCTGTGGCTGTTCTCCTCGCCGTCCGTGCGCCGACAGGCGGCGCCGGTGTGCGGCGCCGGTGGAGAGGTTACCGGGTGTGATCCCCTCGGCGCGGACATCTCGTACACATGTCCGTGCCGAGCGGCCCGGAAGGGCAGCCCCTCGGTCGCGCGGGCCGGTCGCGCGTCAGTCGCGCGGGCCGGTGGCGCGGGGCCGGTGGCGCGGGTCAGTCGCGCAGCACGTAGCGGTCGCCGCCGGCCCAGGCGGGGGCGGCGGTCTCGGGGGTCTCCATGTCCTCGGGGAGCAGGCTCCACAGGATGAGGTCGCTGCGGCTCTCACCGACGGCCGGACGGTCCGGGTCCCGGCGGTCGTACCCGGCAGGGTCGTGGCCCGAGGGGTCGCGCTCCGAGGGGTCGTAGCCCGAGGGGTCGCGGTCCGGGCGGCCGTGGGCCCGGCGGTCCCCCGCCCCGCCGGGGGCGCGGTCACCGGACGCGCCGGGCGCGGCGGACCCGCCGAACGCGGCGGACTCTCCCGACTCGCCGCGCACTATCCAGGCGCTGCGCAGAACACCCTCGCTGATGCCGCCGATCTTCTGGGCGACCTGCTGGGCTGCGGTGTTCCCGGCGGCGGTGCGCAGTTCGAGGCGGAGGAAGCCCCGGTCCTCGAACAGCCACTGGGCGACGCCGAGGACGGCCTCGGGGGCGTAGCCCTCGCCGCGGGCCCAGGCGGCGGTGACGAAGGAGATCTCGGTGGAGCGCAGCCGCCAGTCGGTGTGCCGGAGCTCGACCAGGCCGACCAGGCGCTGGGTGAGGTGTTCGGTGACGGCGAGCACGATGCCCCGGCCGGTGGCGCGGTGGGCGGGCGCGAGGGTGCGGGCCAGGTCGAGGGCGTGGGCCTCGGTGAAGGGGTGCGGGTGGTCGGTCCAGGCCAGGACGAGTTCGTCGGCCATCATGGCGGCCAGGCCGGGGGCGTCGTCCTCCGCAAGCGGGCGCAGCAGCAGCCGTTCGGTGCTGATGGCGGTCTCGGGGAAGCTCGCTGCCATGCCGTCTCTCCTCGCCGGGTCGTGGACACACCGTACGCCTCGCCGCTGCCGGGTGGTCACGCGGTGCGGGGACCGGACGACGGTACGTCAGAAATGGGCCTGTCGGACCGTCACTGGTGCATACTGCCCGACCGGGCCCCCGCGCGGTTGCGGCGGGGGCCCGGTCGGTGGTCCGGCGGGACGGGTCAGGAGGGGCGGGTCGGGCGGGTCGGCTCCGGGGACCGGAACGCCGGGGATCAGAACGCCGGGACGACGGAGCCCTGGAAGGTGTCGTCGATGAACTTCTTGACCTCGGCGGAGTGCAGCAGCTCGGCGAGCTTCTTCACCCGCGGGTCGTTCTCCTTGCCCTTCTTGACGGCGAGGATGTTGGCGTAGGGGTTGCCCTCGGCCTTCTCCAGCACGATCGCGTCGGTGGCGGGCTTGAGGCCGGAGTCGAGCGCGTAGTTGCCGTTGATGACGGCGGCGTCGACGTCGGCGATGGAGCGGGGCAGCTGGGCGGCCTCCAGCTCCTTCCACTTGAAGTTCTTCGGGTTGCCGGTGACGTCGGCGGGGGTGGCGGCGGTGCCGGCCCCGTCCTTGAGGGTGATGAGCTTGTTGTCGGCGAGCAGCTTGAGCGCGCGGCCCTCGTTGGTGGCGTCGTTGGGCAGGCCGATGGTGGCGCCGTCCGGCAGGTCGGCGATCGCCTTGACCTTCTTGGAGTAGACGCCCAGCGGCTCCAGGTGCACGGCCTCGACGGAGACGATGTCGGTGCCGCGCTTCTTGTTGAAGTCCTCCAGGTACGGCACGTGCTGGAAGTAGTTGGCGTCGGCCGAGCCGTCCTGCACCGCCGTGTTGGGGGTCACGTAGTCGGTGACCTCCTTGACGTTGAGCTTGAGGCCGGCCTTGTCCGCGAGGTTGTCCTTGACGTACTTGAGGATCTGGCCGTGCGGGGTCGGGCTGGCGACGACGGTGAGCGGCGCGTTCGGGTCCGAGGAGGCCGAGTCGCCGTTGCTGCCGCAGGCGGCCAGGGAGAGGGCGATGCCGGCGGTGGCGAGGACGCTGGTGAACTTCAGGGAGTTGCGCACGAAAAGTGCCTTTCTGCGTATTGCGGGGAGCCGCGTCCGAGGATCGGACGAGGAAGTCGGGGAGGCGTGACCGCCTGCGGGGCCTGCGGGAGGAGGCGCCGGGGCGCCGGGGTCTAGGAGGCGACGAAGTCGGTGTCGGCGCGGGGGCGCAGCAGCCTGGTCCGGCCGCCGCCGCGGCCGCGGTTGGCGAGCCGTCGCACGGCGTAGTCGCCGGCCAGCTGGATCACGGTGACGATGATCGCGATCTCGGCGACGATGACCCACATGAAGGCGGTCTCGAAGCGGAGGTAGCCGTAGCGGTAGGCGAGGTCGCCGAGGCCGCCGCCGCCGACGGTGCCGGCCATCGCGGAGTAGCCGATGAGGGCGATGACGGTGGTGGTGACGGAGGCGACGATGCCGGGGAGGGCTTCGGGGACGAGCGTCTTGCGGACCAGGGTCCAGGTGCTGCCGCCCATCGCCTGGACGGCTTCGACGAGGCCGCGGTCGACCTCGCGGACGTTGGTCTCCACGAGCCGGGCGAAGAAGGGGATGGCGCCGACGGTCAGCGGGACGGTGGCGGCCTGCCAGCCGAGGGAGTTGCCGACGAGCCAGCGGGTGAACGAGAACAGCGCGATCATCAGGATGATGAACGGCAGTGAGCGGGCGAGGTTCACGACCGCGCCGAGCACCTTGTTCACGGGCTGGTTCTGGAGGGCGCCGCCCTTGGCGGTGAGGACGAGCAGCACGCCGAGCGGGAGTCCGAGGACGACGGTGCAGACGGTCGACACTCCGACCATCTGGAGGGTCTCCCAGGTGGCGGGCCACATCAGTTCCTGCATCTGGTCCCAGGTCATGCCGCCGCTCCGTTCACCGTTTCGATCACGTCCACCTGGAGGCCCTGTTCGCGCAGGAAGCCGATGGGCACGACGTTGTCGTGCCGGGAGCCGGGCAGTTCGACGCGCATCCGGCCGACCATGCGACCGGCGATGGTCTCGACGGCGGCACCGAGGATGTTGATGTCGATCTGGTAGGTGCGGGCGAGCTGGGAGACGAAGGGCTGGGCCGGGGCGTCGCCCTGGAAGGTGATCTCCAGCACGGTGGCGCCGGGGTGTCCGGTACCGAACTCGCTGAGCGGGAAGAGTTCGCGGGCGAGTTCGGAGCCGGGCCGGGCGAGCAGGTCGGTGAGCGCGCCGGACTCGACCACCCGGCCGCCGCGCATCAGGGCGGCGGAGTCGCAGACGGACTTGATGACGTCCATCTCGTGGGTGATGAGCAGGACGGTGAGGCCGAGCTGTTCGTTGAGGTCGCGCAGCAGCTTCAGGATGGAGCGCGTGGTCTCGGGGTCGAGCGCGGAGGTGGCCTCGTCGGAGAGCAGTACCTTGGGGTCGCCGGCGAGGGCGCGGGCGATGCCGACGCGCTGCTTCTGGCCGCCGGAGAGCTGGCCGGGGTAGCTGCGGGCCTTGTCGGTGAGGCCGACGAGGTCGAGCAGTTCGGCGGCCTTGCGGCGGCGCTGGGCGCGGTCCAGCCCGATGATCTCCAGCGGGAGTTCGACGTTCTGCTGGACGGTGCGGGAGGACAGCAGGTTGAAGTGCTGGAAGACCATGCCGATGCGACGGCGGGCTTCGCGGAGGTCCTTGCCGGCGCGGTTCTCGCCACCGGCGAGGGCGGTGAGTTCGACGCCGTCCACGGTGACGGTGCCGGAGCTGGGGCGCTCCAGCATGTTGACGCAGCGGATGAGGGTGGACTTGCCGGCGCCGCTGGTGCCGACGACTCCGTAGACCTCGCCGGGGCGGACGTGGAGGTCGACGCCGGCGAGGGCGGTCACCTCGCGGCCGCGGGATCGGTAGACCTTGGTGAGGTCCGTGGTGGTGATCACAGCTGCTTCCGTGGGTCGGGGGCGGGCGTGCGGAGGTCGCACCGCCGTGCGGTCGGCGACGGGAACGGCGTCGCGCCGGGGGGATCCGGACCTGCCACCCCTTGATCGTCGCCGCTGGGCGGCCGGGCCGCGCGACGGCGTGGCCCTTACGAGTCAGCGGGCCGCCGGCGGGTGTGCGGGCAGGCCGAAGAAGGGGGATGCGGCAGGAAGGGCGCGTCCGCACGGACGGGAACGACGCCGGGGTTCTCGCTTCGGGGCGCGAGGGGAGGCACTCTCAGCGGGTGCCGGGGGCGGTGGCCCTCAGCGGTGACACATTCGACGGCACATGGCGCTCTCACCTGCCGGCGGGGTGCCGGTGGGGGTCCATTTCGTCGTCGCAGTCATGTGAGCCAGTAAATCAGATGGTTCGAGGAGGTCCCAATTATTTCGCAGCGGCGTCCGCAATGCGGACATTCACGGCGGTGAGCTGCGCAAACGCCGGCCGGCGCCGCCGTCGGGAGTCCGAATGACGGCGGCGCCGGTTCGACGGGGCCCGCGCGGGGCGGGCCGGGGGCTTCAGGCGGTGGCGGCGAGCGGGGCCGCGGCGGACTTCTCCAGGTGCACCAAAGTGATCCGGCCGTCGATCTGCTCGACGGTGGTCTGGCGGTAGCCCTGACGGGCGTAGAGGCGCAGGTTGCCGAGGCTGCGGTGGCCGGTGAAGAGGCGGTAGGAGCTCACCGCGCCGTCCGCGGCCAGGCGGCGCTCCAGGGCCTCCAGCAGCCGGCCGCCCAGGCCGTGGCGCTGCATCCGGGGGTGGACGACCAGACGCCCTATCCGGCCGACACCGTCGGGGCCGAGGTGGCCGCGGACGGTGCCGACGATCTCGTCGCCGAGGCGGGCGACGAGCACGTGCTGTTCGGTCAGCTCTTCGCGCAGGCTCTCCAGGGTCTGGGTCAGCGGCTCGAGGGCCCAGTCCCCGTAGAGCTCGGCCTCGCTCTGGTAGCCGAGGTACTGGAGCTTGAGGATCTGCTCCGCGTCGTCCGTCCCGGCGGTCGAAATGATCACGCTCATGCCCATGTGCGGGGGCCTCCCCATCGTTGTGCCCGGCGCGCGAGAGGTGAGGGTGTCGCACCGGTTGGCTGCCGGAGGGTGTCCCGGCCGGGGATCCGCCCAGACCGGGGGTGGCGCACGAACGCACCGGCCCGCACGGCCCTGGTGGGGCCGCGTCGGCGGCGGCGCGCTCACGGTCAGTATCCGAGCGGGCGCGCCACCGTCAAGAGCCGCGTTCGCCAGCGCCTTACCCGGGTGTCAGCTGATCTCAACCTCGTGGCCGCCGGACGTGGCGAGGGTCACGCCCGGCGGGACGGGGCCGGGGCGCACCGCCGCGGCCGCTCGGGCATGGCGTTCGGGCGTGGTGTCCAGGCGTAGCGCTCGGGCGTGGCGCTCAGGCGTAGCGCTCGGCGTGCAGCAGCACGCGCAGGCAGGCCAGGCAGCGGGCGCGGGTCGGTCCGATGGAGCCGCGCGGCATGCCGAGGCGGTGGGAGAGCTCGCGGTAGGTCGGCGGCGGGTCCTCGGCGAGGGCGGCGACCAGTTGCGGGCAGCGGCCGGGCAGGGCGGCGACGGCCTCCCGGACGCGGCGGCGGCGCAGCTCGGCGAGGACCTCGTCCTCGGCGGAGGGGACGGAGGGGAGGGCGGTGCACATACCGTTCTTGACCGGACGGGGGCCGTCCCGGTTACGGGTGACCGGTCGCATACGGACGGGAGGGGCGCGGCGGGTGGCCCGTCGCGCCCCTCCCGGTGGTGGCCGGTGGGGCCGTCAGCCCGTCACCCACTCCTGCTGGGCGGCGAGGTCGGCCTTGATCTCGCCGAGCTGGACGGCGACGGCGCTGGGCGCGGTGCCGCCGCGGCCGTTGCGGGAGGCGATGGCGCCGTGGACGTTGAGGACCGACCGCACCTCGGGGGTGAGGTGCCCGGAGATGGCGGCGAACTGCTCGTCGGTGAGGTCGGCTAGTTCGATGCCGTGCGCCTCGCACTCCTTGACGCAGGCTCCGGCGACCTCGTGCGCGACCCGGAACGGCACGCCCTGCTTGACCAGCCATTCGGCGATGTCGGTGGCGAGGGAGAAGCCGGCCGGGGCGAGTTCCTCGAGCCGCTCGCGGTGGACGGTGAGGGTGGCCATCATGCCGGTGAAGGCGGGCAGCAGGACCTCGAGGGTGTCGCAGGAGTCGAAGACCGGCTCCTTGTCCTCCTGGAGGTCGCGGTTGTAGGCGAGCGGGAGGGCCTTGAGGGTGGCGAGCAGACCGGTGAGGTTGCCGATGAGCCGGCCGGACTTGCCGCGGGCGAGTTCGGCGATGTCGGGGTTCTTCTTCTGCGGCATGATCGACGAGCCGGTGGAGAAGGCGTCGTGCAGCGTGATGAAGCCGAACTCCTTGGTGTTCCAGATGATCACCTCCTCCGCGATCCGGGACAGGTTGATCCCGATCATCGCGGTGACGAAGGCGAATTCGGCGACGAAGTCGCGCGAGGCGGTGCCGTCGACGGAGTTGCCGACCGAGCCGCCCTCGAAGCCGAGGTCGGCGGCGACGGCCTCCGGGTCGAGGCCGAGCGAGGAGCCGGCCAGCGCCCCGGAGCCGTACGGGGAGACGGCGGTGCGGGCGTCCCACTGGCGCAGCCGCTCGGCGTCCCGGCCGAGGGCCTGCACGTGCGCGAGGACGTGGTGGGCGAAGAGCACGGGCTGGGCGTGCTGGAGGTGGGTGCGGCCCGGCATCGCGGTGTCCGGGTGGGCCTCGGCAAGGCCGACCAGGGCGTGCTGGAGGTCGAGCAGCAGTCCGCCGATGGTCTTCGCGTGGTCCCGCAGGTACATCCGGAAGAGGGTGGCGATCTGGTCGTTGCGGGAGCGTCCGGCCCGCAGCTTGCCGCCGAGGTCGGGGCCGAGGCGCTCCAGCAGGCCGCGTTCCAGGGCGGTGTGGACGTCCTCGTCGGCGACGGTGCCGGTGAAGGTGCCGGCCTCGACGTCGGCGAGCAGCCGGTCGAGTCCGTCGTGCATGGCGGCGAGTTCGTCGGCGGTGAGCAGGCCGGCCTTGTGCAGGACGCGCGCGTGGGCCTTGGAGCCGGCGATGTCGTAGGGGGCGAGGCGCCAGTCGAAGTGCACCGAGGCGGAGAGCCGGGCCAGGGCCTCGGAGGGGCCGTCGGCGAAGCGGGCGCCCCAGAGGCGGACGTCGCCACCGGTGGCGGTCTGGTCGGCGGACATCACTGGCTCCTTGCGAACGTGCGGGAAGGGGGGGTCGGGGGTGGTCCCGGCCGGCCCCGCGGGAGCGGGGCGCGGCCGGGTCCGGGGCGGCTCAGCCCAGGTCGCGCCGGGCGGCGATCTTCGAGGAGAGGCCGAAGATCTCGATGAAGCCCTTGGACATCGACTGGTCGAAGGTGTCGCCGGTGTCGTAGGTGGCGAGGTTGAAGTCGTACAGCGACTGGTCGGACTTGCGGCCGTTGACGACGGCCCGGCCGCCGTGCAGGACGATCCGGATGTCGCCGGAGACGTGCTGGTTGGCCTCGTTCACGAACCCGTCGAGGGCGCGCTTGAGCGGGGAGAACCACAGGCCGTCGTAGACCAGTTCGGCCCAGCGCTGCTCGACCTGCCGCTTGTAGCGGGCGAGTTCGCGCTCGACGGTGACGTTCTCCAGCGCCTGGTGGGCGGTGATCAGGGCGATCGCGCCGGGGGCCTCGTAGATCTCCCGGGACTTGATGCCGACGAGGCGGTCCTCGACCATGTCGAGCCGGCCGACGCCCTGGGCGCCGGCGCGCTTGTTGAGCTCCTCGATCGCCTGGAGGACGGTGACCTTGCGGCCGTCGATCGCGACCGGGACGCCGGCGTCGAAGGTGATGACCACCTCGTCGGCCTCGCGGGCGGTGGCGGGGTTCTGGGTGTACTCGTAGACGTCCTCGATCGGGGCGTTCCAGATGTCCTCGAGGAAGCCGGTCTCGACGGCCCGGCCGAAGACGTTCTGGTCGATCGAGTACGGGGACTTCTTGGTGGTGGCGATCGGCAGGCCCTTGGCCTCGGCGAAGGCGATCGCCTTGTCCCGGGTCATCGCGTAGTCGCGGACCGGGGCGATGCACTTGAGGCCCGGGGCCAGCGAGTTGATGCCGACCTCGAAGCGGACCTGGTCGTTGCCCTTGCCGGTGCAGCCGTGGGCGACGGTGGTGGCGCCGTGCTTCTGGGCGGCGGCCACCAGGTGCTTGACGATGACCGGCCGGGAGAGGGCGGACACCAGCGGGTACTGGCCCTGGTAGAGGGCGTTGGCCTTGACGGCCGGGAGGCAGTACTCGTCGGCGAACTCGTCGCGGGCGTCGGCGACCTCGGCCTCGACGGCGCCGCAGTCCAGGGCCCGCTGGCGGATGACGTCCAGGTCCTCGCCGCCCTGGCCGACGTCGACGGCGACGGCGATGACCTCGGCGCCGGTCTCCTCGGCGATCCAGCCGATGCAGACGGACGTGTCCAGACCGCCCGAGTAGGCGAGTACGACGCGCTCGGTCACGGCTTTCTCCTTCACAACTGTGCGAACAGGCTTACGGCGATAGGCATAAGTATGCACTACTCCGTATGAAACTCAAAACCCGGGGCGGGGCCGGTTCCGGATACGCCTGCGGGCCCGGTCGAAACCGGGCCCGCGGGTGGTGCGGTGACTGCGCGGCGGGGCTACTGCACCTTGGCCTGGGCGAGCTGCATGAGGTGGTCGGCGAGGGCCTGGCCGCCGGCCGGGTCGCGGCTGATCAGCAGCACCGTGTCGTCGCCGGCGATGGTGCCGATGATCTCGAACACCTCGGCCTGGTCGATCGCCGAGGCCAGGAACTGCGCCGCGCCGGGCGGGGTGCGCAGCACCACCAGGTTGCCGGAGGCGGTCGCGGAGACCATCAGCTCGCCGGCCAGCCGGGCCATCCGGCCCTCGGTGGCGGACTCCCCCATCGGCGCGCGCGGGGTGCGGTCGCCGCCCTCGGCCGGGACGGCGTAGATGAGCGCGCCGTCCCGGTTGCGGATCTTCACCGCGCCCAGCTCGTCCAGGTCCCGGGAGAGGGTGGCCTGGGTGACCACCAGTCCGTCGTCGGCGAGCAGCTTGGCGAGCTGGCTCTGGGAGCGCACGGGCTGGCGGGTGAGCAGGTCCACGATCCGCCGGTGGCGCGCGGTGCGGGTCTGCGGGACCTGCGGCGTCGGGCCGGCGGCGGGCTGGCCGGAGTGGGGAACGGTCATGTGATGATTCTCCCGGACTACGCTCGGTCCGCACTGTCCGGGGCGTCCGCCCGCGCCGCCCGCAGGACGTCCGGCAGCGCGGCGAGGAAGGCGTCCGCCTCCTGCTCGGTGAGCACCAGCGGCGGAGCCAGCCGCACCGCGTCCGGCACCGCGGCGTTCACCAGGAAGCCGGCCTCCTGGAGCCCCGCCTGCACCTTCGCGGAGACGGGGGCGGTGAGCACGATGCCGAGCAGCAGTCCGGCGCCGCGCACGTGCGAGACCAGCGGGTCGTCGATCGCCTCCACGCCGTGCCGCAGCCGCTCGCCGATCTTGCGGGCGTGCTCCAGCAGTCCGTCGGCCTCGATGGTGTCCAGCACCGCGAGCGCGGCCGCCGCGACCACCGGGTTGCCGCCGAAGGTGGTGCCGTGCTGGCCCGGGGTGAGCAGGTCGGCGGCCTCGCCGAAGGCGAGCACGGCCCCGATCGGCAGTCCGCCGCCGAGCGCCTTGGCGAGCGTGACGACGTCCGGCTCGACCCCGTCGAAGGCCTGGTGGGCGAACCAGTGGCCGGTGCGGCCGACGCCGGTCTGGATCTCGTCGAGGACGAGCAGGGTGCCGGTGGCACGGGTGATCTCGCGGGCGGCCCGCAGATAGCCGTCGGGCAGCGGGACGGCGCCGTTCTCGCCCTGGACCGGCTCCAGGAAGACGGCGGCGGTGTCGGTGGTGACGGCGGCGCGCAGCGCCTCCACGTCGCCGAACGGGACGTGGGTGACGTCACCGGGCAGCGGGCGGAACGGCTCCTGCTTGGCGGGCTGGCCGGTGAGCGCGAGGGCGCCCATGGTGCGGCCGTGGAAGGCGCCCTCCAGGGCGACCAGGTGGGTGCGGCCGGTCCGGCGGGAGATCTTGAAGGCGGCCTCGTTGGCCTCGGCGCCGGAGTTGCAGAAGAACACCCGCCCGGGGCGCCCGTCGAGCTCCAGCAGCCGTTCGGCGAGGGCGACGGTGGGCTCGGCCAGGAACAGGTTGGAGATGTGGCCGAGGGTGGCGATCTGCCGGCTCACGGCCTCGACCACGGCCGGGTGGGCGGTGCCGAGGGCGTTGACCGCGATGCCGCCGAGCAGGTCGGTGTAGGCCTTGCCGTCGGCGTCCCAGAGGGTGCTGCCCTCGCCGCGGACCAGCGGGATCCGCGGGGTGCCGTAGTTGTCGGTGAGGGCGTGCTGCCACCGCTCGGTCAGCTGGGCGTTGGAAGTCATGCGAGTCCCCCGGTCACGGTCGGTTCGTCGTCGGGCACGACCATGGTGCCGATGCCCTCGTCGGTGAAGATCTCCAGCAGCAGGCTGTGCGGCACCCGGCCGTCCAGCACGCGGGCGGTGCCGACGCCCGAGCGGACGGCGTTCAGGCAGCCCTCCATCTTGGGCACCATGCCGGAGGCGAGGCCCGGCAGCAGCTCCTCGAGCTCGCCGGCGTCCAGCTGGCTGATCACGTCGTCCGAGTTCGGCCAGTCCTTGTAGAGGCCCTCGACGTCGGTGAGCACGACGAGCATCTCGGCGCCCAGGGCGACCGCGAGCGCGGCCGCGGCGGTGTCGGCGTTGATGTTGTAGACGTGCCCGTCGGTGCCGCGGGCGATCGAGGACACCACCGGGATCCGGCCGTCGGCGATCAGCGCCTTCACCGCGCCCGCCTCGACGTTGACGATGTCGCCGACCAGGCCGATGTCGACCGGCTCGCCGTCGACGACCGCGTAGCGCTTGACCGCGGTCATGGTGTGGGCGTCCTCGCCGGTCATGCCGACCGCGAACGGGCCGTGCTCGTTGAGCAGGCCGACCAGCTCGCGCTGCACCTGGCCGGAGAGCACCATCCGGACCACGTCCATGGTCTCCGGGGTGGTGACCCGCAGGCCGTTGGTGAACGAGGACTCCAGGCCGAGCCGGTCGAGCTGGGCGCTGATCTGCGGACCGCCGCCGTGCACCACGACGGGGTGGAGCCCGGCGAAGCGCAGGAAGACGACGTCCGCGGCGAAGGCGGCCTTGAGCTCGTCGTCGACCATGGCGTTGCCGCCGAACTTGATCACGACGGTCTTGCCGTGGAAGCGCTCCAGCCACGGCAGCGCCTCGACGAGCGTCATGGCCTTGGGCAACGCGGTGTTGTTCCGGGCCTGTTCGCCCTTGGGTGCGATCTTCACGGTTCTGGTCCCCCGGCTCGGGTGGCGGCGGTCGGACGGTCGGCCGGCGGGCCGGCCCGCCGTCAGGTGGAGTAGGCGCTGTTCTCGTGCACGTAGTCGGCGGTGAGGTCGTTGGTCCACAGGGTGGCGGCGGCCCCGCCGGCGTTGAGGTTCGCGGTGATCACGACCTCGCGCCCGGTCATGTCGACCAGGTCCCGGTCCTCCCCCACGCTGCCGTCGCGGCACACCCAGACGCCGTTGATCGCGACGTCCAGCCGGTCCGGGTCGAAGGCGGCGTCGGTGGTGCCGATCGCGGCCAGCACCCGGCCCCAGTTGGGGTCCTCACCGTGGATGGCGCACTTGAGCAGGTTGTTGCGGCCGATCACCCGGGCGACGCCGACGGCCTCGTCCTCGGTGGCGGCGCCGGTGACGTCGATCCGGATGTCCTTGCTCGCGCCCTCGGCGTCGCCGATCAGCTGCCGGGCGAGGTCGGCGCAGACCGCGCGCACCGCCTCGTCGAACTCGGCCGGCTCCGGGGCGGTGCCGCTGGCGCCGGAGGCGAGCAGCAGCACGGTGTCGTTGGTCGACATGCAGCCGTCGGAGTCGATCCGGTCGAAGGTGGTGCGGGTGGCGGCGCGCAGCGCGGTGTCCAGGGTGCCCGCGTCGGCGTCGGCGTCGGTGGTGAGCACGACCAGCATGGTGGCGAGGCCCGGGGCGAGCATGCCGGCGCCCTTGGCCATGCCGCCGACCGTCCAGCCCGCCGGGCTGGTGACCTGCGCGGTCTTGTGGACGGTGTCGGTGGTCTTGATGGCGATCGCGGCGGCCTCGCCGCCGGCCGTGTCGAGCGCCGCGGCGGCGGTGGCGACACCGGGCAGCAGGATGTCCATCGGCAGCCGGACGCCGATCAGGCCGGTGGAGGCGACGGCGACCTCGCCGGCGCTCAGCCCCAGCTCCTCGGCGACCTTCTCGGCGGTGGCGTGGGTGTCCTGGAAGCCCAGCGGACCGGTGCAGGCGTTGGCGCCGCCGGAGTTGAGGACGACGGCGGAGACGGTGCCGCCCTTGAGGACCTGCTCGGACCAGAGCACGGGGGCGGCCTTGACCCGGTTGGAGGTGAAGACGCCGGCCGCGGCGAGCGAGGGGCCGTCGTTGACGACCAGGGCGAGGTCCGGGGTGCCGGAGGCCTTGATCCCGGCGGTGACACCGGCGGCCCGGAAGCCCCGGGCGGCGGTCACGCCGATGTTCTGGTGGTCGGTCACGGTGCGACTCCGTTCACGGGAAGGCCGAGCTCCTCGGGCAGACCGAGGGCGATGTTCATGCTCTGCACCGCGCCGCCGGCGGTGCCCTTGACCAGGTTGTCGATCGCGCTGATCGCCACGATCCGCCCGGCCGCCGCGTCCAGGGCGACCTGCACCAGCGCGGTGTTGGCGCCGTAGACGCTGCTGGTCTGCGGCCACTGCCCGGCGGGGAGCAGGTGGACGAACGGCTCGTCCGCGTACGCCTCGGCGTAGGCGGCGCGCAGTTCCTCGGCGCCCACCCCCGGCCGGGCCTTCGCGGAGCAGGTGGCGAGGATGCCGCGCGGCATCGGGACCAGGGTGGGGGTGAAGGAGACGCTGACCGGCTCGCCCGCGAGCGGGGTGAGGTTCTGGGCCATCTCCGGGGTGTGCCGGTGGACGCCGCCGACGCCGTAGGCGCTGACGCTGCCCATCACCTCGCTGCCGAGCAAGTGGGTCTTGGCGGCCTTGCCGGCGCCGGAGGTGCCGGAGGCGGCGACCACCACCGCCTCGGGCTCGGCGAGGCCGGCCGCGTAGGCGGGGAAGAGCGCCAGCGAGACTGCCGTCGGGTAGCAGCCGGGGACGGCGATCCGGTTGCTGCCCTTGAGCGCGTCGCGGTGACCGGGCAGCTCGGGCAGGCCGTAGGGCCAGGTGCCGGCGTGCACGGAGCCGTAGAACTGCTCCCAGTCGGAGGCGGCCCGGAGCCGGAAGTCGGCGCCGCAGTCGACGACCAGGACGTTCTCGCCGAGCGACTCGGCCACGGCGGCGGACTGCCCGTGCGGCAGGGCCAGGAAGACCACGTCGTGGTCGGCCAGCACCTCGGGGGTGGTGGGCTCGAGGATCCGGCCGGCCAGGGCCGGCAGGTGCGGCTGGAGCAGTCCCAGCGCGGTGCCCGCGTTGGAGCCGCCGGTCAGCGCCCCGATCTCGACCTCCGGGTGGCCGAGCAGCAGGCGCAGCACCTCACCGCCCGCGTACCCGCTCGCGCCGGCGACGGCGACTCGCAATGCCATGGCGTTCCTCCTTCGTCGAGGCATGAATATACGCAGTACCGAACATTCATGCAAGGAGCACCGGGGGCCGGAACAGGACCCGGGAACAGGCCCGGTCCGACCCGGCCCGGCCTGGTCCCCCGAGGCGGCCGCCCGGCTGCTCCCCGCCCCGCTGCGTCCGCAGCTGGTGCGCGGCCACGCCGTCGCCGGCCTCTGCCCGCTGCGGCTCGGCCGGGTCCGCCCGGCCTGGGCTCCCGCGCCGTTCGGGCTGCGCAGCGAGAACGCCGCCCACCGGATCGCCGTCGAGTGGGACGGGCCGGACGGCGTCGAGAACGGCGTCTACATCCCGCGCCGCGACACCGGCTCCCGGCTCAACGCCTGGGCCGGCGGCCGGATCTTCCCCGGCGAGCACGGCCGCGCCGACTTCACGGTGGACGAGAGCGCCGACCGGCTGCGGGTCGCCTTCGCGACCCGGGACGGCGGCCTCCGGGCCGAGGTCGCCGTCGAGCTCGCCGCGGAACTGCCCGCGAGCCGGCTGTTCGACGGTCTGGCCGAGGCCTCCGCCTTCTTCCGGTGCGGCTCCCGGGGTTTCTCCCCGACCCGGGACGGCGGCGTGCGGCTGGACGGCATGGAACTGCACACCGACGCCTGGCGGCTGGAGGCCTGCCGGGTGGAGTCCGCCGTCTCGTCCTTCTTCGACGACCCGGAGCGCTTCCCACCGGGGAGCGCCGAGCTGGACTGCGCGCTGGTCATGCGGGACGTGCCGGTGGCCTGGGCCCCGCTGACGGCGGCGGCCGTCAGCGCTTGACGGCCTTCAGCACCACGAACTTCGGATTGCCCGCGACCGTCCGGCAGTTGCCGAACAGCCGGCGGAGCTTGACGTGGTAGTCGAGGTGGCGGTTGCCGACCACCCAGAGCTCGCCGCCGGGGCGCAGCGCCCGCTTGGCGCCGGTGAACATCCGCCAGGCGGTGGCGTCGGTGGTGGCCTGGTGGGAGTGGAACGGCGGGTTGTTGAGGACGAGGTCCACCGAGCCGGCCGGCACGTCCGCGTCGGCGAGCGCGTCGGCGGTGCGGAACTCCGCCCGGGCGTCCGGGCCGAGGTTGGCGCGGAAGGTCTCCTCGGCGGAGGCCACCGCCTGGTGCGACTCGTCGACGAAGAGCAGTTCGGCCCCGGGGGCGGCCAGCGCGGCGGCGGTGCCCACCACGCCGTTGCCGCAGCCGAGGTCGACCACCCGGGCGCCCGGGGCGGCGGTCGGCAGGTGGGCGAGCAGGAAGCGGGTGCCGATGTCCAGGCGGTCGGCGCAGAAGGTGCCGGCGTGGTTGGTGACGGTGCGGCCCGAGACGGCCCCGATGTCGCCGGGCAGGGCGTAGCGGTGCGGCCAGGGGTTGGGGCCGGGGTCGAGCGCCCGGTCCGGGGTGCAGAGGATCAGCCGGGCCTTGCGGACCGCGAGCGAGGTGCGGGTCGGGCCGACGATCCGTTCGAAGAGCCGCAGGGTGGAGGTGTGGATCTCGGTGACCATGCCGGTGCCGAGCACGACCGTGTCCGGGTGGAGCGCCGGGGCGAGCCGGTGCAGCTGGTCCTCGAGCAGGGCGAGGCTCTTGGGGACCCGCACCAGCAGGACGTCGATCCGCTCCGGCGGGGTGTCGCGCGTGGTCAGCAGCCGGGTCGCGGCGGGGTCGGCGCCGGCCCGGGCGAGGTTGGCGAGGGTGGCGCGCTGGGCGAGGTGCGAGTCGCTGACCTGGGTGACGGCGGCGGGCGGGCCGTCGGCGGCAACCTCGGCGGCCGGCACCGTGGCGAGCGCGGTGGTGAGGGCGGTGGTGAGCGCCCCCCAGCGGTCGCCGAGCACGGTGACGGCGCGGCCGGCCAGTGCGGTGGCCCGGCCGTCGGCCGAGTCGGCCTCGCCGGCCAGGTGCCGCAGCAGGTACTCGTCGGCGGCGTCCCAGGCGCGCAGCCGCTCGCGCGGATCCTCCGGGAAGCGGGTGAGGACGAGCTCGCCCCAGGGAGTCGGGAAAGGGGTCGGGGCGGCCGGTTCGGCGAGGCGGTTCATCGTGGCCCAGGCTAGCCGACCGCCCGACCGCCCGTGCCGGGCGCGGGCCGGGGCCGCGGCCGATACTGGAAGGGCCCGAGGGATCCCGAGGGAAGGCACGAGGCCATGGACTGGAAGCTGGAAGTGGTGGTGGTCCCGGTCGCGGACGTCGACCGGGCCAAGACCTTCTACGAGGAGCAGGCCGGTTTCACCGTCGACCACGACACCCGGATCCGGGACGGCCTGCGGGTGGTGCAGCTGACGCCGCCCGGCTCCAGTTGCTCGATCGTGCTGGGCACCGGCCTGACCGACGCACCGGCGGGCTCGGTGAAGGGGCTCCAGCTCGCGGTGCCGGACATCGAGCGCGCCTACCAGGAGCTGCTGGCCCGCGGTGTCGAGGTGAGCCCGGTGCAGCACTTCGAGGCCGGGAACCGGGTGGACGGCCGCGGCGGGGTGTGGAACTCCTTCGTCTTCTTCAACGACCCGGACGGCAACGGCTGGGCCGTCCAGGAGGCCCCCGGCCGCCGCTGAGCGCCGGCCCCCGCCGAGCACCCGTCCCCGCTGAGCGCCTTTCCCCGCACCGGCCCCCGCACGCCGGGGCCTAAGCTCGACGGATGGTCGAGAACGAGGGAAACGTCCGGGTGGACAGCTGGATCTGGTCGGTGCGGCTGGCGAAGACCCGGTCGGCCGCCGCGGCGGCCTGCAAGGCCGGGCACGTGCGGGTGAACGGCGAACGGGCCAAGCCGGCGCAGGCGGTGAAGCCGGGCGACGAGGTCCGGGTGCGCCAGGAGGGGTGGGAGCGGGTCGTCGTGGTGCGCAAGCTCGTCCGCAAACGGGTCGGCGCCGAGGTCGCGGCCGACTGCCTGGTGGACAACAGCCCGCCGCGCCCGGCCCGGGAGTTCGTCGCCGCCCCCGGCCTGCGCGACCGCGGCGCCGGCCGCCCCACCAAGCGCGACCGCCGCGAGATGGACGGCCTGCGCGGCCGCTAGCGGTTGTCCTGCACCGGGTGGGCGGCCTGGACGGCGAGGCGGCGCGGGGCGTCGGCGCCGATCCCGGTGAGCAGGTCGTCGAGCACCAGGAAGACCTCCCACGGCGCACGGCCGCTCGCGACCGCCAGCAGGTCGGTCACCCGGTCCTCCAGGTCGCGGACCCGGCTGTCCTTCCACACCTTGTCGGCGAGGCTCACCAACAGGTCCTCGACGGTGGTGCCGGGCTCGCCCCAGCTGCCGTGGGTGCGGGCGAAGCGGGCCGGCCGCTCCGGCGCCCCGCGGGCGCGCAGCAGCTCGTACCCGGCCCGCTCGTGCAGCGAGCCGGGTACCGAGAGCTCCTCGCGGTGGACGGCCTTGCCGATGTCGTGGGTGGCGGCGCCGAACAGCACCGCTTCCCGGTCCACCCGCAGGCCCAGGGCGGCGCAGCCGTCGAGGAGCGTCCCGGCGACCTCGTGGACCAGTCCGAGGTGGGCGACCAGCCGGGGCGGGGCCGCGACCGCCGCGAGCAGTCCGGCGACGGCCGGCGGGACCGGCGGGGTGTCGACGTGCACGGGTCCGCGCGCTTCCGCCGCCTGACCGCCGCTCAGTTCTTGACCGCGACACCCGCGTAGGCGGAGACGTCCTGCCAGCCGGCCGGGAGGTCGGCGGTGGGCACGTGGCCGGCGACGGGGCGCCAGAGCGGGAGCTGGACCAGACCGGGGCCGACGAACTCGAAGTCGCCGAAGAAGGGTTCGACGGCCGCGCGGGGGCGCAGCACCAGCGGGGCGCTGGCGCTGCGGTAGATCCGGGTGCCCTCGGCGGCGCTCTCGCGGGAGGCGAAGTCGGGGCTGCCGTGGGAGAGGATCAGCACGCTGCCGGGGGCGAGCGCGTCGCGCAGGGTACGGACGATCCGCTCGGCGCCGTCCTCGTCGCGGACGAAGTGCAGGACGGCGACCAGCATCAGGGCGACCGGCTCGCCGAGGTCGACGGCGCCGCGCAGGGCGGGGTGGTCGAGGATCGCCCCGGGCTCGCGCAGGTCCGCCTCGATGACGGAGGTGTGGCCGGCCGGGTGACCGGCGAGCAGGGCGCGGGCGTGGGTGGCCACGATCGGGTCGTTGTCGATGTAGACGACCCGGGCGTCGGGCGCGACCCGCTGCGCGACCTCGCTGGTGGAACCGACGGCCGGGATGCCGGTGCCGATGTCGACGAACTGCCGGATGCCCCGGCCGGCCGCGAACTCCACGGCCCGGCCGAGGAACTCGCGGTTGGTGCGGGCCAGCAGCGGCAGCGCCGGGTAGGCCGCGATGGCGGCCTCGGCGGCCTTGCGGTCGGCCTCGAAGTTGTCCTTGCCGCCCAGGTAGTAGTCGTACATCCGGGCGGTGTGCGGGACTCCGGTGTCGAGTTCCGTCGGCGGCCGCCAGTCCTCGGCGCGCGCCCATTCCCATGCGTCCACGACGTCGGCCGCCGTGCTCGTGTCCTCGGTCATCTTCCGCCCCCTGGTGTCCGCCGCGTGTCCGCCGCGTGCTGTGCGCCGGAGCGTCCGCTGCCGGACGTCCCGGGCCCCCGTCGCTCCGTGCGGCGGGCGGCGGCCGCCGAGCGGCCCCCACCGCACGGTGCGCCGTGATCGTAACCGACGACATGCCGCCGATACAGCGGTAGTTCAGGTTTCCGCAGCATCCGAACGATGCCGCGCGGGGCGGTGGGCGCCGGTCCGCGCCGGGCGCGCCGGGCGTTCGCCGCCGGGGGGCAGCGTCTCTATGCTGGCTGCCGATGACTGTCGACCGGCGCACCGTTCTGCGCACCACCGTCAAGCTGGCCGCTCTCGCCTCGGCCGGCGGGCTGCTCACCGCCTGCGGCGACACCGGCCGCCGCCGGGCCGATCCGGGGTCGTTCGCCGTGCGCCCGGGCCAGGTGGACCCCTCCGGCACCGTGGACCCGGCCTGGCCGGCCGGCGAGGGTCCCGCCTCGCCCACGCCCGCCGCGTCCGCCCCGCCGGCCGACGGGCCCGCTCCGGCCGCCGCCCGGGCGGCGGCCGCCACCGCGCCGCCCGTCCCGCCGGTGCTGCCGCCACTGGCGCCCGGTACACCGGTCGAGGTGGCGTACGGGCCCCGCGGCGGCCGCAACGTCGCGCTGACCTTCCACGGCAGCGGCGATCCGGCGCTGGCCACGGCGCTGCTGGAGACCGCCGAGAAGCGCGGCGTCGGCCTCACCGTGATGGTGGTCGGCAGCTGGCTGGACCAGCAGCCGCAGATGGCCCGGCGGATCCTGGACGGCGGCCACGAGCTGGGCAACCACACCCAGAACCACCAGAACATCTCGGCGCTGCCGCCGGACCGGGCGCGCGAGGAGATCGCCCAGTGCGCGGAGCGGCTGCAGCGGCTGACCGGCTCGATCGGCCGCTGGTTCCGCCCGTCCGCCGCCCAGTACGCGACGCCGATGGTGCGGGAGCAGGCCCGGGCGGTCGGCTACGAGCACGTGCTCGCCTTCGACGTGGACCCGCGCGACTACGCCGACCCGACCGCCGCCGAACTCCAGCGGCGGGTGCTCGGCTCGGTGCGCGGCGGCTCGGTGGTGGCCCTGCACCTGGGGCACCGCTGCACGGTGGACGCCCTGCCCGGCATCCTCGACGGCCTCACGAAGGCCGGTCTGACCCCCGTGACCGCCAGCCGCCTCTGCGCCTGATCCCTCCCGGCGGGCCCCGCCCGGGCGGGGCGTCCGGGCGGCCCGTCCGGCCCCGCGAGGGCTTGCGGGCGCGTGGGATGCTTCCGGCATGCGGTACATCATCATCGGGGCGGGTGCGGTGGGCGGCACGATCGGTGCCCGGCTGCACGAGGGTGGACACGAGGTGGTCCTGGTGGCGCGCGGCGCGCACCTGGAGGCGCTGCGCGCGGACGGACTGCGGTTCGGGACGCCGCGGGGCACCCGGACGCTGCGGATCCCGGCGGTCGGCGGGCCGACGGAGCTGAAGCTGCGGCCGGAGGACGTGCTGGTGCTCGCCGTGAAGTCGCAGGACACCGCCGCCGTGCTGGCCGAGTGGGCGCCGCGCCCGGTGGCGGGCGGCGGGACGGCCGCCGAGCGGCTTCCGCTGGTGTGCGCGCAGAACGGCGTGGAGAACGAGCGGGTCGCGCTGCGGCTGTTCCGCGAGGTGCTGGCGGTGTTCGTGTGGATGCCCTCGACCCATGTGGCGCCGGGCCGGGTGAGCGCCAACGGCACCCCGGTGAGCGGGATCCTGCGGCTCGGCGGGTACCCGTCCGGCAGCGGGGGCGGGCGGACCGCCGCGATCGCCGCCGACCTCGGCGGGTCGGGGTTCAGCGCGCCGGTGGACGCGGACGTGGCGCGCTGGAAGTACACCAAGCTGCTCGGCAACCTCGGCAACGCGCTGGACGCGGTGGCCGGGCGGGGTCCGTACGGCGGGGGGTCGGCGGACGGCCGGCTGGAGGCGCTCTACCGGCGGGTGACCGCCGAGGGCGCGGCCGTGCTGGCCGCCGCCGGCATCCCCCACGGCGATCCGGACGAGCTGGCGCGCATCTGCGGGAAGGAGCTGCGGCTGGAGCCGGTGGAGGGCGAGGAGCGGACCGGGTCCTCGTCCTGGCAGAGCCTGGCGCGCGGGACGGGGTCGATCGAGGCGGACCACCTGAACGGCGAGATCGTCCTGCTGGCGCGGCTGCACGGGGCGGCGGCGCCGCTGAACGAGGGGCTCCAGCGGCTGGCCGGGGAGTTCGCCCGGACCGGGCGGGCGCCGGGTTCGCTCACGCCGGGGGAACTGGACGAGCTGGCGGCGCTCGCCGGCCTCTGAGCGCCCCTCGCGTACTCCGTCCCGCCCGCGCGCAGTGACACCCGTACGCCTGTGCCCCGTCGCACCCGCACCCCGTCGCGCCCGCACCCCGTCGCGCCCGCCCGGGCACCCGGTCAGCCCATCGGGTCGTCCGGCCCGTAGGCACGCAGCCGCAGCGTCCGGGCGTCCGCCGCGCGGATCTCCTCCGCGCGGCGGACCAACTCCTCCAGGTTGTCCCGCCCGGCGTGGATGAACCGTCCGTGCAGCGCGTCGAAGCGCCCCCGCGCGGCGTCCACGACGACGGCGACCACGTACGGGACGGAGCCCCAGGCCTTCATGTCCCGGAACATCGGCATCCCGGCGGTCATGTCGGTGGCGACGGCGCCGGGGCTGATGTCCAGGACGACGACCTCGTGCTCGGCGAGCGAGTCGGCCAGGTTGTCGGAGAGCCGGAGCAGCGCGGCCTTGGAGGTGGCGTACGCGGTGTACCGGCCCTCGGGGCGCAGCGCGAAACCGGAGTTGAGGTTGACGACGCGGCCGCGACGGCGGTCGACCATGCCGGGCAGGACGCAGCGCAGCAGGTTGTAGGGGCCACGCAGGTTGACCTCGACGACCTGCCACCACTGGTTGACGTCGCTCTCCCAGAGCGGGACCTCGACCGGGTCGGTCCGGCCGGCGTTGTTGACCAGCAGGTCGATCGGGCCGAGGTCGCGTTCGACGACGCGGACGGCCTCGCGGACCGAGCCCGGGCGGGTGACGTCGGCGGTGACGGCGACGCCGCGCGAGCCGTGCCGGACGCATTCCTTGAGGGTGTCGGTGAGGGTCCCGTGGGTGCGGCCGACCAGGCCGACGGCCATGCCCTCGGCGGCGAGGCCGACCGCGATCTCCCGGCCGATGCCGCGGCCGGCACCGGTGACCAGGGCGACCTGTCCCGTGAGCGATCCCGTCGGCATGCCCCTGCTCCTTCGCGTGTCCCCGGCCACCCGCTGTCCGGCCCGCATTCTGTCCCCCGGCGCGCGGGGGCGGTACCCGGGCGGGCGCGCGACGCGGGCGGGCCCACCCGTTCGGCGCAGGCGCGGCACCGGGAGCGCCACCGGGAGCGGAACGGGACGGGACGGGCGGCGGAAGTGGGCGGGACGGGCAGCGGACGGGGACGGGAGCGGGCACCGGACGGGAAGGGACGCCGGGGACGCGGTCGGGACGACCTGGGGGCGGGGACCGGCCGTTCCGCCCGGGGAGGGGATGACCTACTCGCCGGTAGGGAGTAGTAACGTCGTCGGGACGGTGCACCGGTCCGCACATACCGGTGCCCCCGAACCGCCGAACAGCAGCTGCTGGGCCACTGTCGCTGGGCGACCCCCAGCACCACCGAAGGGCAACTGAGTGAGTGACATCGCGCGCGTCGGAGTGATCGGCTGCGGCCTGATGGGGTCGGGCATCGCGGAGGTGTTCGCCCGGGCGGGGCTGGACGTCCTGGTCGCCGAGGCCAGCGGGGAGGCGCTGGAGTTCGGGCGCACCCGGCTGACCAACTCACTGGAGACCGCGGTCAAGCGCGGCAAGCTGACGGAGGAGCAGAAGGACGAGGCGCTGGGCCGGCTGTCCTTCACCGTCGACCTGGCGGACTTCGCGGACCGCGACCTGGTGGTCGAGGCGGTCGCCGAGCGCGAGGACATCAAGGTGAAGATCTTCGAGACGCTGGACCGCGTCGTCGAGCGCCGGGACGCGATCCTCGCCTCCAACACCTCCTCGATCCCGATCGTGAAGCTGGCCGCCGCCACCTCCCGTCCGGAGCAGGTGATCGGCCTGCACTTCTTCAACCCGGCGCCGGTGCAGAAGCTGGTCGAGGTGATCCCGACCCTGACCACCTCGTCGGCGACCACCGACCGGGCCGAGACCTTCGCCGTCGAGGTGCTGCACAAGGCCCCGATCCGCGCCCGGGACCGGGCCGGCTTCGTGGTCAACGCGCTGCTGGTGCCGTACCTGCTGTCGGCGGTGCGGATGTTCGAGACCGGTGTGGCCACCGCCTCCGACATCGACAAGGGCATGGAGGCCGGCTGCGCCCACCCGATGGGCCCGCTGCGGCTGTGCGACCTGATCGGCCTGGACACCATCGTCTCCATCGCCGAGTCGATGTACGACGAGTACAAGGAGCCGCTGTACGCCGCTCCGCCGCTGCTGTCCCGGATGGTCGACGCGGGCCTGCTGGGCCGCAAGTCGGGCCGGGGCTTCTACGACTACACCGCGACCGCCTGACGGCCGGTCCGCCCGGGAGCGGGTACGCCTGACGGCCTGCCCCTTCCCGACAGCCGGTCCGACAGCCGGTCCGACGACCGACCGGCCGCGGACGTGACGGGGCCCGGGAGCGGTATCCAGCTCCCGGGCCCCTGGTGTGCCACCCAGTTGCTCTGCACCGGCACGTTTAAGGGTGTGGGTCAGTTTTACAACGTTGCTCTGCCATTGAAGCTACCGCGCCACGGAGAGGCGCAGACGGGAGTCGAACCCGCAACCCACGCTGTAGCACACACCCGGTCGATCCGGCGCTCGGCGGCGAATGCTGATTCTTGAGCGAGAGTCTGAGTCTTACGGGGCGCCTCTGCCATTTGGGCCACTCCGGCAGGTGGTGCCGGAGGAGGGAATCGAACCCCCACCATTTCCCCGGTATCAGCTTCAACGTCAGTATCAGCTTGCGCTCTTCGCGCCACCCCCGGTCTCACCCGGGGGCGATCATGGGGCTACCCGAACAGGTAGCCGAACACCGCGTCGCCCACCCTGCGGTCGTCGACCTCGGCCCCGTTGGCCTCCTCGCGGGCGAACTGCACGGCCTGCTGGAGCTTCTCGACCCGCTCGACGAGTTCGTTGACCCGCCGGGCCGGGAGCGCCCCGGAGAACTTCACGGTCGTCCAGTAGCCGATCGCGATGTCCTCGTAGTACACCTCGACCTGGGCCGGGTGCTTGTCGGTCGCCTCGGCCTTGACGTGGTTGCGCGGCACCTTCCTGGTCCGGTTGGTGCGCACCGCCTCGGTCTTCCAGGAGTCCGTGGACGGGTCGTGGCTCCAGGCCTCGGCGGCGTCCAGCACGGGCAGCTTGCGGACGAAGGTCCGCAGGTCGGTGAGCTGCTTCTCGAGGAAGAGCAGGTAGGTGACCGGCGCGTCGGCGACCAGCGTGCGGCCGTCCACCACCACGTCCGCGCGGGCGGTGGTGTTGGCCCAGTCCTTGGTCGCGACGACGTCGAACAGCCTGGTCAGGGTGGTGGCCGTGGCCCGCAGGACGTCCTCGGCCTTGACCTGGACCCGGGTGGACTCCGGGGGGAGCTGCTCGCCCTCCTCGTCCTTGGGCTGGTACGTCCGGGAGATGCCGGCCAGCAACGGCGCCTTCTGCAGGTCCTGGTGGGACTGCGTCAGCTCCTGGAAGGACTTCGACTTGACGCCCTTTTCGACGGCGATGATCTGGTTCAGCTTTGCCACGTCGGGGACGCTACCAGCGCACGTGTTCGGGCGTCATCCGAATTACCGCTCCCCGCCGACCCGTTCGACCCCGCCGGGACGTTCGCCCCCGCCGACCCGTTCGGCCCCACCGGCACACCGGTGGCGGGAGGCCCGGCCGCCGCCGCACCTCCCGCCACCACCCCCCGGCGGCCCGTCAGCTGTTGATGGTGTAGCTGTCGCCGTAGACCTTCCACTTCAGCGGGGGGTTGAGGTCGAAGTTCTTGGCGTTGAGGAAGACCGTCTGCTCGGTGTCCACCCGGCTGGTGTCCGAGTGGGCCTCCTCCTTCAGCATCACGGTCTTGCGGGCCGCCAGGAAGGCCTTCAGGTAGGTGGCCTCGTCGCCGCCCTGGGCGGGGGTCTTCGCCTTCTTCATGGCGGCCTTGCGGATGCCGCCGAAGCTGTCCGTGCTGTCGCCGGGGCCGTGCATGACGATCGCGTCGTAGTAGGCGAACTGGCCGAGCGCGCGCAGGCCGTCGGCCTTGGCCTGGTTGACCGCGGGGTTGAAGTAGACGCGGTCGCGCTCGTCGTTCTGGGCCTGCTGGAAGACGCTGTCCTTGGCGGCCGTGGCCCAGTCCTTCTCGAAGGCGGAGCCGAGGCCGGAGTGCGACTCGGTGCCGTTGACCTTGCGCAGCGCCGGCAGGTACTTGGCGAGGATGTTGCCCGGCTTGAGGTCGGTGTAGTGCTCGACCAGGTCGAGCATGTCACCGGTGCCCGAACAGAAGCCGATGATGCCGGCGGTGTAGCCGCGGCCGTCCTTGATGTCCTCGATGTACTTGTACTGGGACTTCCAGTCGAGGGAGGAGTTCTCGGCGCTGGACACCAGCTGCATCGCGATGTCCTTCTTGTGCGGGTCGTCCAGGCCGACGGCCGCGAGCCGGGTGGCGGCGGCGGGGGCCGGGGCGGCGTGGACGGTGCCGGCGGCGGCGACACTGGCCGGGACGGCGACCAGCAGGGCGGCGAGAGCGAGCCTGGCGGTGGGGTGCTTCAGTCGCATGAGGGGGGCTCCGTTTTCCCGGTCCGGGGCATGGGGGTCTCCGGACGCACGAGGAGAGTTAGGAAAGTTTCCTAACTAGATTGAAGCGTTCACGCCCGCCACCGCGCAAGGGCCTGGCGCCATCTTTGCGGGCCCGGTCATGCGAAAGGCCCCGACCGGTGGTCCGGTCGGGGCCCTCGTACCGCTGGGTGGACGGGCCGTCAGGCCCCGCGCAGCACCGCGCCGGTGCGGGCGACGGCCTCGGCGACGGCCGCCTCGCGGGCGGCGCTCGCCTCGTCGGCGGTCAGCGTCCGGTCCGCGGCGCGGAACCGCAGCGCGTACGCCAGCGACTTGCGGCCCTCGCCGACCTGCTCGCCGGTGAAGACGTCGAACAGCCGGATCGCCTCCAGCAGCTCGCCGGCCCCGGACCGCAGCGCGGCCTCGACCTCGGCGGCCGGCACGGCCGCGTCGACGATCAGCGCGACGTCCTGGGTGGCCACCGGGAAGCCGGAGACCGGCGGGCCGTCGACCCGCACGGCGCCGTCGGCGGACAGCAGGTCCAGGTCGAGCTCCATCGCGGCGGTGCGCTCCGGCAGACCCAGCGCCTTGACGGCGCGCGGGTGCAGCTCGCCGGCGTGGCCGACCACCCGGTCGGTGCCCGCCACGACCAGCTCGGCGCAGCGGCCCGGGTGCCAGGGCAGCAGCTGCCCGCGGCGCACCTCCAGCTCGACGCCGGCGGCCCGGGCCACCGCGCGGGCGGCCTCGATCGCGTCGGCCCAGCCGGCCGCGGAGCCCTTGCCCCACCAGCCGGACGGCAGCCGCTCACCGGCCAGCGCCACCGCGACCCGGCGCGGCTGGTGCGGCAGCGCGGCGTCCAGCGCGGCCAGCTCCTCGGCGCTGGGACGGCGGTCGACGGCCGGGCGCGGGGCGACCGACAGTTCGTCCTTCGGCAGGAACACCGTCCCCGTCTCGAAGATCGCCAGATCGGTGTTGCCGCGGCCGATGTTGCGGCGCAGCGCCCCGAGCAGGCCCGGCAGCAGCGTGGTGCGCAGCCCCGGCTCCTCGTCGTTGAGCGGGTTGACCAGCGTCACCGTCCGGCGGCGGCGGTCGTCCGGCTCGAGGCCGAGCGCGTCGAAGGACGCCTCGCCGACGAACGGGTAGTTGTTGACCTCGACGTAGCCGGCGCCGGCCAGGGCCACGCCCACGCGGCGGTGCGTGCGCTGCGCCTCGGTCAGGCCCTTGCCCGGCGGCACGGTGGGCATCCGGGCGGGGACGTTGTCGTACCCCTCCAGCCGGATGACCTCCTCCGCGAGGTCGTACGGGTCGGTGAGGTCGGGGCGCCAGGTCGGCGGGGTGACCTCCAGGACGTCGGCGCCGGAGACCGAGCAGCCGATCTCCTGCAGCCGCCGGGTGACGGTCTCGCGGCCGTACCCGGTGCCGGCGACCCGGTCGGGCAGGTCGGCGGCGATGGTGATGGTGCGCACCGGGTGCGGGGCGGCGATGTCGGTGACACCGGCCTCGGCGGTGCCGCCGGCGATCAGCACCAGCAGGTCGACGGCGCGCTGCGCGGCGGCGCGGGCGGCCTCCGGGTCGACGCCGCGCTCGAAGCGCTTGGACGCCTCGGAGGGCAGCTTGTGCCGCTTGGCGCCGCGGGCGATGGCGACCGGGTCGAAGTGCGCCGCCTCGATGATCACCTCGGTGGTGCCCGGGCCGGCGGCCGGGTCGAGGATCTCGGTGGAGGCGCCGCCCATGACGCCGGCCAGGCCGATCGGGCCGCTGTTGTCGCAGATCAGCAGGTCCTCGGCGGACAGCGTGCGCTTGACGCCGTCCAGCGTGGTCAGACTCTCGCCCGGCTCGGCCCGGCGGACCGTGATCGGGCCGTCCACCCGCTGCTTGTCGTAGGCGTGCAGCGGCTGGCCGACCTCGAGCATCACGTAGTTGGTGATGTCGACGGCGAGCGAGATCGGGCGGATGCCCGCCTTCTGCAGCCGGCGCTGGAGCCAGATCGGGGACTTGGCGGCCGGGTCGATGCCGACCACGGTGCGGGCCACGAAGCGGTCGCAGCCGGCCGGGTCGTTGACCTTCACCAGGTAGCCGAAGGAGTTGGCCGGCGGCACGTCGAGCAGCGCCGGGTCGGCCAGCGGCAGCCCGTAGGCGGCGGCGGCCTCGCGGGCCACGCCGCGCACGGACAGGCAGTAGCCGCGGTCCGGGGTGACGGCGATGTCGAGCACCTCGTCGACCAGCTGGAGCAGCTCGATCGCGTCGGTGCCGGGCTCGTACTCGGGCGGCAGCACGATGATGCCGTCGTGGTCGTCGCCCATGCCCAGCTCGCGGGCGGAGCAGATCATGCCGGCCGAGGTGTGGCCGTAGGTCTGGCGGGCGGCGATCGGGAACGGGCCGGGCAGCACGGCGCCCGGGAGGACGACCACGACCTTGTCGCCGACGGCGAAGTTGGTCGCGCCGCAGACGATCTCCTGCGGGTCGCCGGTGCCGTTGGCCTCGCCGACGTTGACCCAGCAGTGCCGGATCGGCTTCTTGAAGCCGGTCAGCTCCTCGATGGAGAGCACCTCGCCGACCACCAGCGGGCCCTTGAGGTCGCCGCCGAGCTGCTCGACGGTCTCGACCTCCAGGCCGGCCCGGACCAGGCGCTCGGCCACGTCGCGGCCGGTCTCGCCGGCCGGCAGGTCGACGTACTCGCGCAGCCAGGAAAGCGGGACGCGCATCAGATCTCCATCCCGAACGGGAGGGTGAAGCGCACGTCACCCTCGACCATGTCGCGCATGTCGGCGACGTTGTGACGGTTCATCAGGATCCGCTCCAGGCCCAGGCCGAACGCGAACCCGCTGTAGCGGTCGGGGTCGACACCGCAGGCGACCAGCACCCGCGGGTTGACGACGCCGCAGCCGCCGAGCTCGATCCAGCCCTCGGAGCCGCAGGTGCGGCAGGGCCGGTCCGGGTTGCCGACCGACTCGCCGCGGCACACGAAGCACTGCAGGTCGATCTCGGCGCTCGGCTCGGTGAACGGGAAGTACGAGGGACGCCAGCGCAGTTCCAGGCCGTCGCCGATCAGGGTCGAGACCAGCTGCTCGATGGTGCCCTTGAGGTCGGCGAAGGTGATGCCCTCGTCCACGGCAAGGCCCTCGACCTGCCGGAACACCGGGGTGTGGGTGGCGTCCAGCTCGTCGGTGCGGTAGACCCGGCCGGGGCAGACCACGTAGACGGGGGGCTCGCGGTCGAGCAGGGTGCGGGCCTGGACCGGGGAGGTCTGGGTGCGCAGCACCACGCCGGAGTCGGCGGAGCCGTCCGGCGCCTGCACGAAGAAGGTGTCCTGCATGGAGCGGGCCGGGTGGTCCGGGCCCAGGTTGAGGGCGTCGAAGTTCAGCCACTCGGCCTCGACCTCGGGGCCCTCGGCGACCTGGTAGCCCATCGCGACGAAGGTGTCCTCGATGCGCTCGGCCAGCGTGGTCAGCGGGTGGCGGGCGCCGCGCGGGGTGCGGTCGTAGGGCAGGGTGACGTCCACCGCCTCCTCGACCAGCACCCGCGCGTCGCGCTCGGCCTCCAGTTCGCCCTGCCGCTTGGCGAGGGCCTGGTTGACGGCGCCCCGCGCCTGGCCGATCAGCTTGCCGGCGGCGGCCTTGGCGTGCGGGGGCAGGGCGCCGATCTCGCGGTTGGCGAGGGAGAGCGCGGAACGGTCGCCGGTGTGGGCGACCTTGGCCTGCTTCAGCTCGTCGAGGCTGGTGGCGGCGGCGAACGCGGCGAGCGCCTCGTCCCGGGCCGCCTCCACCACCTCGGGCTTGAGGGCCTCGACCTCTACCGGGTCGTACGACTTGTTGGGTGCCGACATCTCTATCTTCCCGTGCTCCTGCTCGTCCGTGCTCAGGTAAGGGGGCTCGTGCGCCCTCCGGGCCCGCCGACGGGCAGGAGGGGGCCACCGCGTCACGCCCGGCGTGGCCGGGGCACGGGCAGCCGGTCTCCGAACGGGGGAGGTGGGTTGTCCGCGGCACAGCCGCGCAGGGCGTTCCACAACGCCAAAGGTCGAGTGTAGTCGCAGCGCGTAGCGCGACCGCCGTCAAGCCCGCCCGTGGACCGACCGCGCCCCGCTGGGCAGGGCGCCGCTGCTCGTTCAGAGCATGAAGTCGGGGATCCCGGCGGGCAGGACGAATCGGAACCGGGCGCCGCCACCGGGCGCGCGGTCCACCCGGATCGAGCCGCCGTGGGCCTCGACGATGCCCTTGACGATGTAGAGGCCGAGACCGGTTCCGCCGCGCCTGGAGCCGCGCCAGAAGCGGGTGAAGACGCGTGGGACCGCCTCTTCGGGGATCCCGCTTCCTTCGTCGCTCACGGTGACCGCTGTGCCTTCCACGATGCGGGGCGGGGTGCCGGGGCGCTCCCAGACGGGGGCCTCGACGACCTCCTTGGCCGGTGCCACCTCGATGGTGACAGTCCCCTCGCCATGGCGCACCGCATTTTCCAGCAGGTTGGCGAGCACCTGGTCGACCTTGTCCGGGTCGGCCCACAGCACCGTCAGCGGCTCGCCGATCCGGATGTCGAAGCGGTCCTCGGGAATGCCGGTGGCGACCTTGCGCTCGACGTGCCGGCGGACGGCCGCGGCCAGGTCCACCACCTGCTTGCGCAGTTCGAGCC